>CAZQWC010000006.1:0-207202 GCA_964597055.1 uncultured Sphingorhabdus sp. | reverse complement strand
AAATATCACGATTACGACAGCGAAATCAGCGACTTACTTGGAGAATGTGGGTTATTTTGGTTCAACCGTGAACAGCTTACGCATTAGTGTGGCCAACTCTGTTGTCACGACTTCGATGTCGGGCACCGATAAACCGGCGCGCTGTTCGCGCGCGATCCATTGCGGCAGGCCGAATATCAGCGCTCCGAAAGTATGAATCGAAAGGGCAGGGAGTTCGCCTTTCATAAAATAAGGTGCCGCCCAACCCATGGCCCGTTCAACGAAAGCGGCGTTCAAATCTTTCAATGCGGTCGTGTGCTTGAGTACCCAAGGCGCCGCGGACGTATCGAGCATGAAGGTATATTCGTCGGAATATTGCTTCTGGAAATCGAAGGCAGCCCGCACCGATGCCTCTGCAGCGGCGGGCACCGTCGACTCAGCCTCCATCGCTGCAATCACATGCTCCCAATAGTGACGGCGAATACCGACGAAGATTTCGAGCGCGATGGCTTCTTTGGTCGGGAAATGGTGGAACAGGCTGCCGTTCGACACGCCCGAATGTTTGCAGATTTCAGCAATCGAAGTTTCATCCAACCCTTTGCAAAAAAACAGTTCACGCGCTGAAGCGAGGATGCGGTCGCGGCTTTTGGGTTTGGCAGCATTCATTCCGCCCCCCTTATCAAAGGCCTGCGGAAAACAAGCAAGGAAAAAATGGATTGACACTCTAGAGCAATACTCTATTTTTGAGTCGTTCCCGAGATCGGGAAGCGACCCAAGGAGAGTGAGAATGAAAAAGGATTGGTTGATTGCCGCAACCCTGGCATTTGGCATGGTGGGCGTGGCGCACGGCCAGGGTGGAGCATTGCTCGAACTGGATGGCATCAAAGGGGAAGCTGAAACGAAACGCCCCAAAAGTGAAAAAGGCGCGGAAAAACCGAAAGAAATCGCCCCAAAGCCAGAAGAACCGCAAAAAGGCTTGTTGCTTCCCGCCGTTCAAAAGGCTTCGGATATCAAGCCGGACACCCCGCCGCCTTCGCCCCGCTCCAAACCGCGTGTCGCTGCGGGTGATGTGAATGGAGATGGTCGCGCCGATGTCGTTGGACGTCCGGGTGCCCAGCAGCAAAGCAACCGTTCGCGCGCTGTACTGACTACGCGCAAAGCTGGCGAAGGCCAGGGAACGCGCAGCAATCGCAAGGGGCAAGTTCGCACCAACCAGTAAATTTCAGAATGCATGTTCCGCGCTTTGGTGCGGAGTATGTAGCGTTGCGATTGGGCCTGGCAAAGCGACCCCACCGGGCTCAATCGCTCAATGTTACAACAACGCGCCCTATGGCCTCGCGCCGTTCGAGCACCAGCAATGCATCGCGGGTTTGATCGAGCGGCAGGCGGTGGGATATGTGCGGACGCATGACGCCTGCTTCCGCCAATTTCTTCAATTCGATCGACGTTCGCGCCGCAAGGTCCGGATCGCGGCGGCTGGCTTCGCCCGCGCGCAGGCCGATAAGGCTATAGCCTTTAATCAGGGCATGGTTGGCAGGAAAGCTGGGCGTATTACCGCTCGCAAAGCCGACGATCAGAAAACGTCCGCCCCATCCGATTGCGCGTGTCGCCGTGATGGACAGATCGCCGCCAACAGGATCAAACACGACATCGCAGCCTTTGCCGCCGGTCAGTTCCTTGACCTTGGTTGCCAAGTTTGGATCGGCAGGATCGAGCGCATGGTCTGCGCCAGCCGCAAGGATCGCGGACCGCTTTTCCGGGCTGGAACCCGTGCCGATCACAGTTGCCCCCATATGCTTGCCGAGCGAAACGGCCGCCATGCCGACCCCGCCGGCGGCACCCAGCACGAGCAATGTCTCACCCGCTTTGAGTGCAGCCTTGTCGTGCAACGCGTGCCATGCAGTAACACCGCCTGCGCGCCAGCACGCGGCCTCTTCCCAGCTTAATGCATCGGGCTTGGTTACCAAGGCTGCGGCAGGGACGACGGCTTCTTCCGCAATACAATCGCCTTTGCCGCCCCCCATGACGCATTCTCCCGGCTGCCAATTGGTCACACCAGAGCCGACCTCGATAACTTCGCCCGAAAATTCCATACCGGGAACGAAGGGCGGATCGGGGCGGAACTGGTATTTGCCGTAAGTCATCAACAAGTCGGGAAAATTGAGCCCCGCCGCCTTGATGGCAATACGAACCTCGCCGGGCTGCAACGGCTTTCGTTCGCGTTCCTCAATCCGGGTGCTCTCGGGTCCGGTTAATGCCGTGCAGACGGCGGCGCGATAACTCATGTCTTGTTCCTCTCCCTGCGCAACCCATTCCAATAGGCAAGGCGCTCGGCTATTTTGGCCTCCAGTCCGCGCTGGACGGGGCGGTAAAGTTCCGCTGGCTGCATCTCCTCTGGCCAATAATTGGCACCTGAAAAACCTTCCTCAACGTCATGGTCATAGGCATAGCCTTGACCATAGCCGATATCCTTCATCAGCTTGGTCGGCGCGTTCAGGATATTGGCCGGCGGCATCAACGATCCGGTTTCTTTTGCCAACTTCCATGCCGCTTTCTGTGCCTTATAGGCCGCATTGGATTTGGGCGCGGTGGCGCAATAGAGGCAGGCTTGCACGATGGCGAGTTCGCCTTCCGGCGATCCCAGAAATTCATAGGCATCCTTCGCCGCGATGCATTGTTCGAGCGCCCGCGGATCGGCGAGGCCAACATCCTCAACTGCAAAACGGGTGATGCGACGGAGCACATAGAGCGGTTCTTCGCCCGCAACCAGCATCCTCGCCAGCCAATAGAGCGCAGCCTGCGGGTCTGATCCGCGCATTGATTTATGGAGCGCAGAGATCAGGTTGTAATGCCCCTCGCGGTCCTTGTCATAAACCGGCATCCGGCGATGGAGGAGGGCTGCCATGGCCTGAGGGTTGAAGGGGGCGTCTGGAGGCGCGATGGCGAACAATGTTTCGGCCTGATTGAGCAGGAACCGACCGTCGCCATCGGCACTCGCAATCAGAGCCGCGCGGGCGTCGTCGGTAACGGGCAGGGGCTTGCCTTCGGCGGTTTCGGCACGTTCAAGGAGTTTGAGAAGGGCGGCCTCATCAAGGCGCTTCAATACCAGCACCTGCGCCCGGCTGAGCAAGGCGGCGTTCAGTTCGAAACTGGGATTTTCAGTGGTTGCACCAACCAGTGTCACTATGCCGCGCTCGACAAAGGGCAGAAATCCGTCCTGCTGCGCGCGATTGAAACGGTGGATTTCATCAACGAACAGTAGTGTCGCCTTGCCGATTCGGGCAACTTGCTCGGCCTCGGCAAAGGCCTTTTTCAGATCGGCGACGCCGGAAAACACCGCCGAAACCGCCATATAGTGCATGCCGACAGCGTCGGCGAGCAGGCGTGCAATGCTGGTCTTTCCCGTACCCGGCGGGCCCCATAATATCATTGAAGACAATCGCCCGGCGGCAACCATCCGGCCGATGGCACCGTCGGGGCCAGTCAGATGCTCTTGACCCACGACTTCGGCCAGCGATTGCGGGCGTATTCGATCAGCAAGCGGCGCAGTTGCTGGTGGTGCAGACTCATGATTTTGGAAAAGATCAGCCATGGATTAATGTCACCCAAAGCACCAAAGTACCAAAGAGGTTTCGTGCAAAACATCCGTCATTTCTTGGGTGGCCCGATGTAGCTGCATTTGTTGTTGATGATCCGCCGAATGCCGTCTTTGAACAAATTCCCTCCGAAATTCAGCAATAATCCAACTGGCAGACCCGTAACTCGCAGATAAGTCAAAAGCTGCTTGCTATGAACCGGTGCAAGCTGCTCCACCGATTTCAGTTCAACAATCAATTGCCCCTCGATCAGCAAGTCTACCCGATATGCTTCTTCGATGACGATGTCATCGAACCGAATTGCAATCGGCTTTTGTCGTTCGGTCTTGTAACCACGCTGCAGCAGCAACTGGATCAACAGCACTTCATATGCAGATTCCAGTAATCCAGGCCCTAGCCGTTCGTGAATAGCCAAACCGCAATCGATAGTATCGGCAATGATTCTCTCAATGTCACCGAAAGGCCCGGTCAAAGAACCATCCCTCTTTGGTGCTTTGGTTCTTGGGGTGACATAACTTTAGACCCTTTGCAGCGGCGTTGGTGCATTGGGTGACATAATCACCTTGCACGACGCTGCCGGACCAGCCGGACATAGGTATCGGCCACGGCCTGATTGATTGCATCCCAGCTATATTCAAGGCTGCGTTGTTCACCGGCCTTGCCATGTTCCATACGCAATGCCGGGTCTTCACAATAATTGCGCAGCGCTTCGGCAAATTGGGCAATGGCTCCGGGCGTAATGAGCCGTCCCGAACGGTTGTCATCGACAAGACTCTGGCTGCCCGTGGCTTTGGCAGCGACAACCGGTAGGCCGCAAGCCATCGCCTCCAGCGTCACATTGCCAAAGGTTTCGGTGACGCTGGGGTTGAACAAAATGTCCATGCTGGCGACTGCGCGCGCCAGATCGGCACCGCCCTGGAAGCCGACAAAGGCGGCGTCGGGAAGGCGGCTTTCGAACCAGCCGCGCGCCGGGCCTTCACCAACTACGACCACCTTGTGCCTCACATTGCGACGGTTGAGCTGGTCGATGGTGTCTGAAAAGACGTCGAGGCCCTTTTCCATCACCAATCGTCCAAGGAATCCGATGACCGGCATGTCATCGGCGATGCCCAAACCTTGGCGCCATTGCAGGTCGCGGCGCGAGGGATCGAATATGTCCCGGTCGACACCGCGCGACCAGATGTCGATATCGTAATTCATCCGCTGTTGGCGAAGCACCTGCGCCATCGATTCCGAAGGCGCGACCAGCGCATCGCATTTCCGGTATAATGTGCGCAGCCAGGCCTCAACCAACGGCTCGAGGAAGGACATGTTGTAATAGCGGAAATAGGTCTCGAAGCGGGTGTGCACCGAGGCGAGCACCGGCAGATTGCGTCTGCGGGCCCATTTCACCGCCTTGCGGGCCACCCGGTCCGGGCTGGAGATATGGACGACATTCGGCGCGAAGGCTTCCAAGTCACGTTTTACCGCGCCGGAAAGCGTTAGCGGGATGCGATATTCTGGACGGTTGGGGATCGCCATTGACGGTACGCTGACCAAATCGCCGGTGGGCGGGAAGGCAGGTTCGTCGACGGTCGGCGAATAGACCCGCACCTGCGCGCCCTGACGCAACAAATAGCCTACAAGCCGGTTGAGCGCCTGGTTTGCGCCATCGCGCACATAATTATAGTTGCCGCTGAACAAGGCAATGCGAAGGTCCGCCGTCTGCATCCGCAGCCTATTAGACATCGTCGGCGTAATTGCCAATGGTCAAGCAGCCGAGGCGGCGTTAAGCTTGGATATGATCAAGACGACGATAGAGGCCCTTCTGGTCGGCAAACCTGTTTCGTTCAGGGGTGAGGGGGAAGACAGTTCGATCGGCTCACGTCTTCCGGTCGAAAGTCCGGTCTATTTGACCTTTACAGGTTTTGAAGGCGACCGCGTCGGCGACCCGACGGTGCATGGCGGCGAAGATAAGGCGGTGCATTTCTATCCCGGCGAACATTATCCGTTGTGGGAAGACGACTTTGCCAAAGCAGGGCGTGAACCCCATCCGAATCTTGGCCGATTGGGTGGTTTTGGAGAGAATATCTCGGCATTGGAGATGACCGAAGACCGCGTCCAGATCGGCGACCGCTTCCGGATTGGTGAGGCCTTGGTCGAGATCAGCCAGGGGCGGCAGCCCTGCTGGAAAATTGACCATCATTTCGGAATGAAAGGCATGATGGCTGCTGTCGTTCAAACCGGCCGCAGTGGATATTATTTCAGGGTGTTGGAAGTCGGCCATATAAAGCCCGATGACAGCATCGAACAGGTCGAACGCGCGCGCCATGGATGGACTGTCGAGCGCGCATTTCAGTTGTTGATAGGTGGCATGCACCGCATGGACGGGGCAAATGCCGCATTGCGCGAATTGGCAGAAATGGAGACACTTGCCCTTCACTGGCGCTGGCGTGCGCGCCAGTTGCTCGAAAGTCTGGGCGAAGCGTAACTTTAAGGTCAATCGAGGCGAACCAGAGACTATGATAAAAAAGCTGAGTCAAATTGCCGTCGCCATGTTTTCGGCCATGCTCCTCTTTGCGTCGGCTAGCGCGTCGGAAGCGCGCGGAAAGACCGAAACTGCAACCGCAGTCTTTGCTATGGGATGTTTCTGGTGCGCAGAGGCCGATTTCGAGAAGGTCGACGGCGTGATTGATGTCGTATCCGGTTACACTGGCGGTCGGGTGCGAAACCCGACCTATGAGCAGGTGAGCGCCGGCGGAACGGGGCATTATGAGGCGGTGCTGGTTACCTACGACCCGGCGAAAGTGAAATATTCCGAACTGATTTCGGTTTTCTGGAAGAATGTCGATCCGTTCGACGCAGCAGGACAGTTTTGCGACAAGGGCGAGAGCTATCGTGCTGCCATCTTCCCCCAAAGCGCTGTCGAACGGAATGCTGCACAGGCTTCGTTCGACTATTTGGCGGGCTTCTTCAAACGCGATCTGGCAACCAAAATCGTGGCCCGCAGCGCCTTTTACCGCGCCGAAGATTATCATCAGGACTATTACAAAAAGAACCCGATCCGTTACCGCTATTACCGCAGCAGATGTGGAAGAGATGAACGATTGGCGGAGGTTTGGGGGAAGTAGCGCGGTTTTAGCGTGGTTGATTTTAGGTAGAACCACCTACTTCGTCATTCCCGCGAAGGCGGGGAACGAAGTGACGGGACGTCAATCCATCACCCGCCGCTGAAATTTATTACGCCGGTGATGGACCCCCCGCCTTCGCGGGGGTGACAACGTCAAGTGACTTCATCAAGTACTAGCCAGCTGCCGCTCCAACCACTTCCGGCCGATAAAGCCGCACGCGGGTTACCCGGCGATCATCGCCTTCGAGTATCTCGATCTTCCAGTCGCTTTCATCGTGGACCAATATGTCGCCGATGTTCGGAACCTGTCCGGCAATCACAAAGGCCAGGCCGCCGATGGTGTCTACATCCTCGTCCACATCCGCCAGCTTTTCGTCGAGGGCTTCGGCGAGGTCGTCCAGTTCGGTACGCGCATCTGCTTCCCAGATACCCGGCGCGGTCTCGGTGAATAGCGCCTCCGGTTCATCGTCATGCTCGTCTTCGATTTCGCCGACAATTTCTTCAACCAGATCTTCGATCGTTACGAGGCCTTCGGTGCCTGAATATTCGTCGATCACGATTGCAAGATGCGTGCGTGTCCGCCGCATTTCATCAAGCAGTTCGATTGCCCCCATGCTTTGCGGCACATAACGCGGCTGGCGGATGAAAGCCTCCAGACTGTCGGGCTTTTCCTTGCCTTCGGCCAGCACGGCAAAGATATCCTTCACATGGATCATGCCGGTGATGTTATCGAGCGTGTCCTTGTAAACCGGCATGCGGCTATGGCCATGTTCGGCAAAGGCGGCGACGGCTTCATCAAAACTGGCATCCTCGCGCAGGCCAAGGATATCGCTGCGCGGCACCATGACATCATCGACGCGGTTTTCGGAGAAATGGAGCAGGTTGCGCAACATCAACCGCTCAGGAGCCGAAAGGTCCCCTTCGTCTTCGGGGGCGTCGCCTTCCTCTACATCTTCCTCATGTTCAGCGATTTTTTCTTCGAGCTGCTCGCGCAGCGTCGGCTCATGATTGCGTCCGAATAGAAGCGACTTCAGCCGCTGCCATATTCGTCCTTCCTCGGTTTCGTCCTTGCGGGGTCGTAAACCGCTACTACTCTCGCCCTCCGTCATGGGGTTGGCTATGCTGCCTCCGGCTGTTTTCAGTGGTCGCTATATGGATTGGCGATGCCCAGCGATGCAAGCGCTTTTACCTCCAATGCCTCCATATGCTCGGCCTCTGCGTCGTCGATATGGTCGAGCCCTAGAAGGTGCAGCGTGCCGTGGACGATCAGATGGCTGACATGACGCGTCAGCGGAATGGCCTTTTCCTCTGCTTCGGTTGCGCAAACGCCATAGGCCAATATCATATCGCCCAGCAGCACTTCGCCATCGTCGGTGTTCGCCAGCACATCTAGTTCGTCTGCTTCGAGCATCGGAAAACTCAGGACATTGGTGGGCTTGTCCTTGCTCCGCCAATTACGATTGAGTTCATGCACTTCTTGATTATCCGAAAGCCGGATGCTGATCGACATTGTGAAAGGCGCATCAGCCAAATCGCCATGTGATGAAACCGAAAAAGCTGCCTTTACCGCGTCTTCCGCTATTCGATCCCAGTCGGTCTGGCCATCCCAATCGCGCGTCCGGTCGATGTCGACCTCAAGCATTTGGCCCCTCATAGGCATCGACAATCCGGCCAACCAAGGGATGGCGCACGACGTCGCTGCTGTTGAAGCGGATGGTGGTTATGCCCTCCACACCTTCAAGCCGCTGCACCGCATCATTCAGCCCCGAATAGGTGGCGCCACCGGGGATATCGACCTGATTGGGGTCGCCGCAAATGACCATGCGGCTGTCCATGCCAAAACGGGTGAGGAACATCTTCATCTGCGCAGGCGTGGTGTTCTGGGCCTCGTCGAGGATGATGAAGGCGTTGGAAAGCGTACGCCCGCGCATGAAGGCGAGGGGGGCAATCTCGATTTCGCCGCTCGCTATGCGCCGTTCGACCTGTTCGACCGGCAAAGTGTCATGCAGCGCGTCGTAAATCGGGCGCAGATAGGGATCGACCTTTTCCTTCATGTCGCCGGGAAGGAAGCCCAACCGTTCGCCGGCTTCAACCGCGGGGCGTGACAGGATGAGCCGGTCGACCGCCCCGGTAATCAACATCGCAACCGCCTGCGCGACCGCCAGATAGGTCTTGCCCGTGCCTGCCGGGCCGAGCGCGAAGATGATCTCGTCGCGCGCCAATGCCTGCATATAGGGCACCTGCGTAGCCGAACGCGGTACCAGCGTTTTCTTGCGGGTGCGGATCATCACTTCGGGCGCGCCGCCCTCATCCTTGCGCAGGATGCCGTCTAGGGTCGGCTCGGCACTCATTGAAATGATCGCTTGCACGGCTTCAGGGTCGATCTCCTCATTGCGCATCACGCGGCTGTAGATATCGTTGAGGACATCGCGGGCGCGGGCGATTGCACCCGCTTCGCCTTCAATCTGCACGCGGTTCCCCCGCGCCGAAATATAGACTCCCAATCGGTTTTCTATGGCAACCAGATTGCGATCAAATTCGCCAAATACAGTGTTGATGAGGTGCGGGCGGTCGAAGGTGATTTCGAGCCGCGACATATCGCCGGCTTGCGCTTGGGCTTTTTTCGCCATTCAGGCTGCGACCTGCATCAATAACTCTCCCTTGAGACTCAGTGGACCGGCTTCGACTATATCTACATCGACAATATCGCTGATGGAAAGCCCCGGAGCCAAGATATGCACAGATTGTAGCCAGGGCGACTTGCCGATTAACTGGCCGTCAAGTTTGCCGGGCTTTTCGAGCAGTACCGACGTACGCTTGCCAAGCGTTTCGCGGTTGAAGGCGGCCTGTTGCTCGCTGATCAATGCCTGCAACCTTTGCAGCCGTTCGTCCGCCACTTCGGGCGCAATCTGGCCGTCCATCGTTGCGGCAGGCGTGCCGGGGCGTGGGCTGTATTTGAAAGAGTAGGCGTAGCTGTAGATCGTCTCGCGCACGATGCTGAGCGTATCTTCAAACTCGGCGTCGGTCTCGCCGGGGAAGCCGACGATGAAATCGCCCGACAACGCGATATCGGGGCGTACCGCACGAACCTTTTCGATGATCCGCAGATAGCTATCTCGGCTGTGGCTGCGGTTCATGGCTTTCAGGATGCGATCATTGCCCGCCTGCACCGGAAGGTGCAGATAAGGCATCAGTTTTTCAACATCGCCATGTGCGGCAATCAGTCCGTCGGTCATGTCGTTGGGATGGCTGGTCATGTAACGGATGCGGTGCAAGCCATCGATCCGGTCAAGCGCGCGGATCAATGTGCCCAGATCCTGACCGTCCGCTTCCCAAGCATTCACATTCTGACCAAGCAGAGTGATTTCCTTCGCCCCCGCATCCACGAGGGCCTTTGCTTCGTCGACTAGTTCCGCAAATGGTCGGCTGATTTCGGCGCCGCGCGTATAGGGAACGACGCAATAGGTGCAGAATTTGTCGCAACCTTCTTGCACCGTCAGGAATGCCGTCGGGCCGGTCTTGCGCCTTTTGGGCAGGGCGGCAAACTTGTCGAGACCGGGCAAGTCCAGATCAACCGTGCTTTCGCCCTTTGCGATGGCTGCAACCATGTCGGGCAGCTTGTGATAGGCCTGTGGGCCGACGACGATATCGACTTCGCTGGCGCGGCGGCTTATTTCCGGGCCCTCGGCCTGCGCGACGCAGCCAGCTACGGCGATCACCGGCGAACTGCCATCCTTGCGGCGCAAGCGGCCGATTTCGGAATACACCTTCTCGGCCGCTTTCTCGCGGATATGGCAGGTATTGAGGATGACCAGATCGGCATCCTCTTTGTCCGACGCCTCCATGCCGCGCGCGGCAAACATCTCTGCCATGCGCTCGCCATCATAGACGTTCATCTGGCAGCCGTAATTTTTGACGTGAAAGGTCTTGGGCGACTCGTTGCTCATGGAGCGGCGCTATACATCGCGCCTATAGTGGTCGCCAGCCTGCATTGCCTCCGTGATGCGATGCCGTACTTCCGCCGAAATCGCCTTGCGATCGGGGTAGTGGGATGGATCGAACGGCTCCAGAAAATGGAGTGTCGCGGTGACGGGCATGACATAGGTCATGATCCGCCAGAAATTCTCGACTATTCCCTCTTCGCCCACCCAGGAAAGGCGACGCGTATGTTCGCCATAGGTGAGGAACACCGGCTGCACCATCATGCCTTCAGGAGGCGGGACGAGTGCCGCAAAGAGTGACGGCTTGAACGGCAACAGCCCCGAGCCATCATGCGTGGTCCCCTCGGGAAAAATCGTGACCGGCTGTTCGCCGCTCATCGCTTCGCGCAAATCATCGACCTGATCACCGACGCTCAACCGGTTTTCGCGGCTGACAAAGATGGTGTTGTTGATCGTGCATAGCCAGCCGATCAGCGGCCATTTCTCGATCCCGTCATTGGCGACAAAGGTGCAGCCGGTGACACCGGATATAACAGGAATATCGATCCAACTATGGTGATTGGCGGCGTAGAATACATTTTTCCGGATGCGCTGACCGCTGGTTGCGGTCGCAATGCCGGCGGTCCAGCTAATCGAAAGCAGGAAAAGTCGTGGCCAGGGTGATGGCTGGCGAAAAAGCCGCCAGATGTTGTGGAGGATGAGGCCGACCAAAAGAGACGCGGCCATCAGCAACAGGCGCGCGCCAAACAGGATCTGCCCGACAATCAGGCCGATCGGGTTGCGCGGCTTAATCGTCGCGGCTGAGTGCAACGCCGTATAGCTCCATACGGTGGTCGACCAAGCGATAGCCCAGCTTTTCCGCTATGACCTTTTGCAGGGCTTCGAGTTCGGGATCGACAAATTCGATGACTTTGCCGGTTTCGACGTCGATCAAATGGTCGTGATGCGCCTCTGGCGATGCTTCATAGCGCGCCCGCCCGTCGCCAAAATCATGGCGATCGAGAATGCCTGCTTCTTCGAACAGGCGGACCGTGCGGTAAACGGTCGCAATAGAAATCTTTCCGTCGATCGCAGATGCACGGCGATAGAGTTCTTCGACATCGGGATGATCGTCTGCATCGGATATGACACGCGCGATTACGCGCCGTTGATCGGTAATGCGCAGGCCGCGTTCGGCACACAGCGCTTCAAGGTCAATCCGGGATTCCATGTTACGGTATTTAGTGTCGCGCGGGGATTCGTCAATGAAAAGGGCCGGTCCACACCCGACCGGCCCTTTCATCAATTTCGCTTTGAGTGAAAGATTATTTCACTTTCTTTTTGCGGCCAGAACCCGGTGCACGACCCAGACCGATGGCCTTTGCAAGGTCACGGCGCTGTTCGGCATAGGCCGGGGCAACCATCGGATAGTCTGCGGCCAGACCCCACTTCGCACGATAATCGTCGGGCGTCATGCCATAATGCGTCATTAGGTGGCGCTTGAGCATTTTCAGCTTTTTGCCATCTTCCAGGCAGACAATATATTCGCGCTTGACCGAAGTGCGGATGGGCACAGCTGGTTCGGGCGCAGCGGCAGGCGCTGTGGACGGTGATGACAAGCCTGCTAGTGCGGCATGTACATTACCAATCAGCACTGGCAGATCGGATACAGCAACGCTGTTATTGCTGACATGCGCTGCCACAATATCTGCAGTCAGCGTTATCAGCATTTCATTTGCTTCATTCGTTTCATCGGACATCAAATATTCTCCCTTACCCGGCTATTTTGTGTTTACAGCATTGTCACTAAAGCCCAGCGGACGGGTTTAATCAATGGTGTATATTTACAAGTTTGATTGAAATCGGGAATATTGAGGAGATGTCGCTTATATCAAAAGTTAAGCGACATTGTTGTAGCATCGAATCGCTCTCCATTGGCGCCTTTATAATAACCCCGCCGCATGGCTTTGGCTTCGAAACCGAATCTGGTATAAAAATCCACTGCACTATTATTCGCACGCACCTCAAGAAACAGATTATGACGTCCACTGTTCTTTGCGATGCTGACAATCGACTCAACTATCCGGCTTGCCACACCCTGCCGCTGAAAGCATGGGTCGACACCTATCATCAGCAATTCTTCTTCATCCAGAACCCATCTCGTCAGGGCAAATCCGACAATCCGGTTGTCGATTGCAGCCAGCAGCAACTGGCTGCCGGGCATCGACAGCAGCGAATGACATTGGCTCGCGTTCCATGCTTCACCAAATTTTGGATCGAATGCTGCGTTCATAATCGGCATGATTGCCGCAATGTCGCGTGCATCGCCGAGTTTGACCGACACCATGGTTATCTGGCCTTTGGCAATTTTGCATCCGGGCCGCGAACATATGTGGGCGCAGCATCCACGGCACCCAGATGTTCAATCAATGGCCAGTGGCGCGCGTCGGACACGGCCTCTGCGACAGTGCCGCTACCCCGCAACCTTACGACCAAATCGGCGGCATCGCCAACTACGATGTCGGCAGTTGAATGCTGTGCGACGGCGTCGGGCACCAGCGATTGGGGCGCACTCAAAGCCGAGCCATCGGCGGCAAAGCTCTGAAAGAACAACTCACCATGTCCACCATGAATGGCGACATCTATTGTGGTCGATGCTCTGGATGTGTTGCGTGCACTAGCTGCGATCAGGGCCAGTCCGTTATAGCCTTCACATCGGACATTCCATGCCAGCGCCAAAGCCTTCGCCGCCGATACGCCCACACGAATTCCGGTAAAACTTCCCGGCCCGACATTGACCGAAATGACATCGGCCAGCCCATTGTCCGGAAGCTCTGCGATCATCGGCACCAGCCGTTCGGCATGGCCGCGCCCGATCACTTCATGGAACGCGGCGATGCATTCCATGCCTTCGAACAGCGCAACCGAGCAGGCGCGCGATGCAGTGTCGATAACCAGCCGTCTCACGCGAAGTCGCGTAGACGATCAGACGATCTTGTTAAAGCGGGCAAATTCCGGACGCGGGCTGCGTTCAAAGATTGTCGCTGGGTCGCCATAGCCGATGGTCGAGATGAAATTGGATTTCACCTTTGTGCCGGCGAAAAATTCGGCATCGACGGCATCGTTATTGAAACCAGACATCGGCCCGGTATCGAGGCCCAAAGCGCGCGCCGCAAGAATGAAATAGCCGCCCTGCAGGCTGCTGTTGCGGAAGGCAGTTTTTTCGATCAGCGCATCATTTCCGACGAACCAGCTGCGTGCATCGGTATGCGGGAACAGTTCGGGCAGGTTTTCGTAAAACTCCATGTCCATGCCAATGATCGCGGTGGCAGGTGCCTGCAGGATTTTCTCGCCATTGGCGGGCATGGCAAGCGCCGCGAGTTTTTGCTTCGATTCATCGCTGACGCACCAGATGATACGCGCCGGCAGGCAGTTGGCAGAGGTCGGGCCAAATTTCATTAGCTCCCACACAGCTTCCAGTTGCTCGTTCGACACCGGCGTGTCGAGATAGCCATTATAGGTGCGCGCGGTGCGGAAAAGCTGGTCGAGGGCTGCATCGCCCAGCGGCTGGTTGATCGGCATATAGGGCTCCCCAGTTTGTTGGATGTCAGGCCGCGCGGACTTCGGTCACTTCGGGCACATAATGTTTCAAAAGCTGCTCGATGCCATTTTTGAGCGTCGCGCTCGATGAAGGGCAGCCCGAGCAGGCACCTTGCAAGTGCAGGAAAACAACGCCGCGCTGGAAACCGCGATAAACGATATCGCCGCCGTCATTGGCGACCGCGGGACGGACGCGGGTTTCGATCAGTTCCTTGATCTGGTCGACAATTTCTGCGTCGGCGGGGTCGTCGAGCGGATATTCGTCATCCGCTGCGGGAACCGAGAAACCGGCCTTAGGTGCATGGAACAACGGCATGTCAGCCGAGAAATGGTCGAGCAGAATCGACAGCACATCGGGCTTGAGATCAGCCCAGCTGACGCCGGGGGCAGCGGTCACCGAAATAAACTCGCGACCAAAAAAGACACCAGTCACATCGCCAAGGCCAAACAAGGCTTCGGCGAGCGGCGAAGCTTCCGCCTCTTCATGGTCGGCAAAATCCCGGGTTCCGGCATCCATAACGGTGCGTCCGGGCAGGAATTTGATCGTGGCCGGGTTCGGCGTCAGTTCGGTCTCGATAATCATGCCCTCCATTTGGGGAGAGCGGGCAGGGGACACAAGGCCTTTTTCCTTCGCTGCCCAAAAGAAAACCCCGCACCCTTGTTCAAGGTACGGGGTCTTCCTTGGGAGAAACCGGTTGGTTCAGACGGTGGTGTGCTTGTCCTCCGCCTTTGTCTTCCACAGCGAGAACAATATCCCGCCCAATATCAAGGCGAAGGTCACGCCCAGGCTGATTACCGGCGGGAATATGTCGCCGCCGATCAGGAAGTCGGAGATGAATATCTTCGACCCGATAAACACCAGCACCAAAGCCAGCGCATATTTCAGGTAATGGAAACGGTGCACCATCGCCGCCAGCGCAAAATAGAGCGCACGCAGGCCAAGGATCGCCATGATGTTCGAGGTGTAGACGATGAAGGTATCGGTGGTGATCGCAAAGATCGCCGGCACCGAATCCACCGCAAACACAAGGTCTGCCAGGTTGATGACGATCAGCGCCAGCAACAGTGGGGTCATCGCGGTGACCATCTTGCCCGTCTTGCTGTCGGGAACCTTCACCAGAAATTTCTCGCCGTGCAATTCGGGCGTGACGCGGAAGTGCTTGTTCATGAACTTGACGACCGGGTTTTTGGAAACGTCCATTTCCTGATCCCCGGTGAACAGCATCTTTACGCCCGTCGCGATCAGGAAGGCGGCGAACAGGTAAAGCGTCCAGTAAAATTCCTGCACCAGTGCAGCACCCGCCGCGATCATCAGGCCGCGCAGCACGATCACCGCTATGATACCCCAAAGCAGGGCGCGATATTGGTATTTGGCCGGAATGGCAAAATAGGTGAAAATCAGGCTGATCACGAAGACATTGTCGATCGACAGCGCCTTTTCGATGAAGAAGCCGGTATAATATTTCATGCCCAGATCGGGGCCTTTGGCATACCAGACCCACAGGCCGAAGGCCAAGGCGATGCCGATGTAGAATGCGGAGAGCTTCAGGCTCTCCTTGATGCCCATTTCCTTGTCTTCCTTGTGCAGGAAACCAAGGTCAAAGGCGGTCAAGGCAATAACAATGCCAATGAAGGCAAGCCAGAACCAGACTGGCGTACCCAAAAACATATCGAACAGGAAATCCATCTGTAGGGCCCCTATGTGTCCAATCCGTCCCGAGGGACGGAGGTTGCGCCGCGTGTCGCGCTTTCGGATGAACAATCCGACATCACGCACGCCGCCGCATGCGCCAGAGGGGCCCGGATTAATCGCCGATTTAGGGATTAAGCTGCGAATTTCAACTGGGAATTTACCTGTAGCAGCGACAGCAGGTGTCTCCCGCCATGTCGATGGCACTCAGATCGAATAGTCGGTGTTGGCCTCGCGTTGTTGCCGGTCGGCGGAAATGGCCTCCGCGCGGAGCAACAGGTTTTCCAGATCGTCGAGGTCGATGTCAAAGGTTTCGCCGCTTTCGGCAATGGCTTGATCGATATCAGCGCGTAGCAGGCCCGACAATATAGGGGTTTCGACCACAGGTTCCGGCCGATGCGGATAGCTGTGGCGTGAAAAACGGTGATAGAGCCAGCCCATTGCCAGCAGTGCCGCGCTGTTTGCGGCGACCAGCGTTACCGGATAGGCAAAGCCTGCCTTAACGATGGCATCCCCGCCCAATATCGCAGTAATCGCAACGGCCCCGCCGGGCGGGTGGAGGCAGCGCAGGATCGACATTCCCATGATCGCCAGCCCGACTGCCAGCCCGACGGCAAGCGCCGGATCGGGAATTGCATGGGCAACCGCTACGGCGACAGAGCCAGAAACCACATTGCCGCCGAATACCGGCCAAGGCTGGGCGAGGGGGCTTGCCGGCACAGCAAAAACCAGAACTGCCGAAGCGCCGATAGGCGCAACCAGGAACGGAAAATCGGGAAAGGCATATTCAACCAGCATGCCTGTAAGGGCGGCGACCAATACGCCAAAGGCCGCACCGGCAGCAGCGCCGCTGCGATCACGCAGACTAGCCCCGGCCAGCAGGGGCACAAACAGGCGCAGTCGCTGCATCAGCCCTTCATCGCTGCAAGCATCTCGCCCATTTTTTGGTGAAGTATATTCACGGCCTTCAACGGACGCACCATCACCTTGAAATGGGTGATCAGGCCATCATCGTCGCATGAGATCATATCGATACCATTGATTTTGATGCCGTCGATTTCTGCGGTGAATTCAAGGATCGCGCTGTTCTCGCGGTGCCATTCGCCGACATAGCGGAATGTATCATTGCCCAGCGTGTGGCCTGCCGCCGCCAGATATTTGGAGGTGATGGCTTTGCCTACTTGAGGCGTGTGCACCACGGGGCTTTCGAAAACACAGTCGTCGTGCAGGATCTTTTCAATCTCGGCGACATCCTTCGATAGCGCGACGCGGTGCCAGATTTCTGCGGGGTTGTGTGCCATATTTTCTATCCTCCCAAACCGTAGCCCTGAGCCTGTCGAAGGGCGCTTGTCAGTAAAACGTGCTTCGACAGGCTCAGCACTGCGGTAATTAATAACCCAAATCCAAGTTGACCAACGGCTCCAGCTTTTCGCCTTTATGATAGCGTTTGAGGTTTTCGAGGAAGCGTTCGGCGGAACGCACAAACATCTTGTCTTGCGCGCGGCCCGACAGGTGCATGCTGATATGGCAGTTATCGAGGCTCCATAGCGGATGGTCGGCGGGGAGCGGTTCGGGTGTGGTTACGTCCAGAAATGCACCGCCGATTTGCTTGTCCTGCAATGCCTTTACCAGCGCCTCCTGATCGACCACCGATCCGCGCGCGATATTCACCAGCACCGCGCTCTGTTTCATCTCGGCAAGCTCATCTGCGCCGATCATTTCTTCGGTTTCGGGCGTCGCGGGCACCGCGAGGATGACCCAGTCAAATTCGCCCAATCGTGCCTGCCAGGCATCGGGGGCTAGGCTCGAAGGGCCGGGTGTGCGGCGAACGATCGTTACGTTGACATTGAAAGGTTTCAGCCGCTCCTCGATCAGCTTGCCGATTGCACCATAGCCGAGCAGCAATGCTTTTGACCCGTAGAGCTCAATCTTGCCGGGCGAATCCATCAACCATTCGTGCCGCTCCTGCGCGCGAACAACTTCACGATAGCCCTTGGCGATGTTGAGCATCCCCATGACGACATATTCGGCTATGGTTATCGCGTTGATGCCCGCGCCATTGGTGACTTTGGTACCGCGCTTTTTGAGCTCGGCGAGCGGCATGCCATCGACGCCAGCGTAGATGCTGTTGAGCCATTTGAGGTTGGTTGCAGCAGTGATGATCGCCGCCATATCGGCCTTGTCATACATGTCGAACCAACCGATTTCGGCAAGAGGCGCGAGTTCCATCGCCTCTTCCTTGGTCACATACCAATGCGCCTCGATCCATTCAGGCAGGCGCGGCTCCACCATCGCGCGGATCAGGCTGGAGGCCACAAACTTGGTTTTGGTCACAATCTATTCCTCCCCATCGACTTGCGATGGGGAGGTGGCAGTTGCGCTAGCAACTGACGGAGGGGCCTTCCCAAAGCAAATAAGTCGATCTTCGATTGTTGCGATAATCGCATTCACCGCTTCTGTCGCGTCTTTCAAAACGAAAACAGCAGGAATGCGCAATGTATCAATCCGGTGCTCAGCCAGCCACGCATCCCGCCTTGCATCCCGTTCCGGTCGATCGCCGCTATCATGCGCAAAGCCGTCGACCTCAATTGCCAGATTGGCCCGCGCGCAAAAGAAATCGAGCACATAGTGTCCGGCTGGGTGCTGTTTCCGGAATTTATGTCCGCCGGGCGATTGGCGCAGAATTTGCCACAGCATCACTTCCGGCTTGGTCAATTCGCGCCGAAACCTCTTAGCGCGTTTGATGGAAGCCAACGGTTTTTCCGGACGCACCGAAGTCCCCTCCGTCAGGCCTGCGGCCTGCCACCTCCCCATCGCAAGTCGATGGGGAGGAAGCAAAACGAACGCTCAGTCTTATCCTCCCCAATGACTTGCATTGGGGAGGTCGCATCGCGAAGTGATGACGGAGGGGAATTCTGTCGTTCCCGATCAAACATCCAGCTTCCAGTCCCAACCGAGTGGATCACCGTCCATCACCTCTACGCCCTTGGCAATAAGATCGTCACGGATCGCGTCGGATTTGGTAAAATCCTTCGCCGCCCGCGCTTCTTTACGCGCGGCGAGGGCGGCTTCGATTTCTTCTTCGGTGATGACAGCGGCTTTGGGGCGGATGCGGAGGTGCGATCTCGAAAGCGATGCAAAGCCGAAGCCGAGCACTTCATCCATCTTCAGGATCGCAACGCCTTTCTCTTGAGGTTTGATGCCTTTATCGAATAGTAAATTTTCAAACGTTGTTAACCCGCGTGGTGTGTTCAGGTCGTCCGAAACAGCTGTTTCGAAATCATCCAAGTGATTTGAAAGAATACTGCCAATGGAAGTCGGTTGAAAATTTACCGGTGGTTCGGTTTCACGAATTTTCTCCCAGGCCATCACCATCCGCTTCAATCGCGTAAAGGCCGCCTGCAGTCCCTCCCAGCTAAACTCCAGCTCGCTCCGATAATGCGCCTGCAGGCACATCAGGCGATAGGCGAGGGGGTGGAAGCCCTTGTCGATCAGCAGTTGCACCCGCAGGAATTCGCCTGCGCTCTTGCTCATCTTGCCGCTGCGTTCGATGAGGAAATTGTTGTGCATCCACATCCGTGCGCCGCTGTGGTCGCTGTGGCAAAAGGCCTGGTTTTGCGCGATTTCATTGGGGTGGTGGATCTCGCGATGGTCGATACCGCCGGTGTGGATATCGAACGGAAAGCCGAGCAGGTCGCCCGACATCACCGAGCATTCAAGGTGCCAGCCCGGCGCGCCGCGGCCCCAGGGGCTGTCCCATTCCATCTGGCGCTTTTCGCCCTCAGGTGTCTTGCGCCAGATCGCGAAGTCGGCCGCGTGGCGCTTGCCTTCGACAGCTTCGATACGGCCTTCACCCTCGTCGGTCTGCGCGCGTGCGAGCGAGCCATAATTGGCGATGGTCGAGGTATCGAAATACAGCCCGCTTTCCAGCTCGTAGCAATGCTTGTCGGCGATGCTTTTGGCGAACTCGATCATCTGCGGCACATAGTCGGTGGCTATTGACCATTTGGCCGGCTGACGGATGTTGAGCGCCTTGATGTCGGCCCAATAGGCTTCGGTATAATGGCGCGCGATATCCCAGATGGACTGCGCCTTTTCGGCAGCCATCTTCTCCATCTTGTCCTCACCCGCATCGGCATCGTCGGTCAGATGCCCGACATCGGTGATGTTGATGACATGAGTGAGCTTGTAGCCCTTGTAGCTCAGCACGCGGCCCAGCGTGTCGGCAAAGACATAGGCGCGCATATTGCCGATATGCGGGTAATTATAGACCGTCGGCCCGCAGCTATAAACGCGCGCCTCGCCGGGATGGACGGGCTGGAAGGGCTCCAGTTGGCGGGTCAGGCTGTTGAAGAGTTTGAGGTCGGACATGGACGGGGCGATGGCTTAGCGAGGCCTTGCAGTCAAGAACCACGTCGCCCCTGCGCAGGCTAAGGCTGCGGGTTATTAAATAGGGACAGTAACTATTTTTCCAAAAGCTTTGACCGCTGCTTTACCGCCAGTGGCAATGAAAAATAGTTACTGTCCCTATTTAATGGCGGAACCTAAAACCCCTCCCAGCTCACCACCTGATCGAGCGATGCCCGCCCCACCGGAAAGTTATTCACCGGCGCATCGGGATCGCGATAACCAATCGCCATCCCGCAGAAAAAGATTTGGTCTTCGGGGATCGGGAAGCATTGCCGGATTTGCGGGGTGTAGATCGCCCACGCCTCCTGCGCGCAGCTATCGAGGCCCTCTTCGCGCAGCAACAGCATCACGGTCTGCAACCACATGCCGATATCCGACCATTGCGGCGGGCCCATATAGCGCGGGGTGTGGATCAGCATCAGCACCGGTGCGTCAAAGGCTCGGAAATTGCGCGCAAACCACATCAGCCGTGCCATTTTGTTGTCACGCGGAATATCGAGCGCGGCATACATCGCTTCGCCCACACCAAAGCGGCTGTCCTTATATCGGCCATCGAGTTCTGGCGGGTAGATATTATATTCAGGTTTATGGGCGGCCGGGCCCTGTGGAACGACCTCGGCAACCGCCTCCAGCAACTTCTTCAACGGCTCACCCGTCGCCATCACCGCGTTCCACGGCTGCGTATTGCCGCCAGAGGGCGCATTCTGCGCTTTGGTAAGGATGCGTTCGAGGAGCGCCTTGTCGACCGGCCTGTCGAGAAATTCGCGCACCGACCGGCGGGTTGCGACTGCTTCGGTGACGTTCATATGCGGCTCTCCAGTAGTTTAATCGTTTGATTAAACTACTGTCACGCCGTCAGCAAATTGCAAGCCTATTCCTTCGGCTTCGTAGAGGTCCAGATTGAACCAACTTTGGCGTCGATGGCGACCCTAGCTGTTGATGCTAAGGAAGAGGCATTATCAAAAGTCCGTAGAGCCAACGTTGACACATGGTCACTTATCGAGCCCGTTATATCGGCAATTGTGACACCAAATGATCCGGCAACTTCAGCGACAAGCGACTTTAGCGCAGCCAAAGACCGCCCATCCATTAGCGACTTGAGAGTTGTGATGCAAAATTCGACAACTGATCTCAGTAGCTCAATGCCAAACTCCATTGCGGAGGCAACTTTGCACAAAATCGACTCACGCTCTTCATCCGATAGTGCGGAGTAGCCGTAATAGATGGCTCCAATTGCCGCACATGTCATTGCTATCGGGTTCGAACTTATCACCGGTACCGCTATAGCCAAATCGACTCCGAGTAACGTTTGGCCAATCGCAATCAAGGCAACTGGTATTTTGTATCCCAGACCAAAACCTTCATGTGCACGCTTGAGAACGTAACCTGACCTTGCGATTACTTCATTCGGTGCACTTTCAAGTTCATCAATGTGTTTTAAGATAAATTCTGACCGCACGGATTCCTCGTCGGTCTGCACTCCATAAATTGAATATACATTTCTAACGATATCTGCGTCAGGCAAACTGGACAATGTAGACGTGCCTGTCATCACCTATTCCTCGTCGAACAACCCGGCCAATTGCTCGATCATTGTGCCACCCAGTTGCTCGGCGTCCATGATGGTGACGGCGCGGCGATAATAACGGGTGACATCATGGCCGATGCCGATCGCGACCAGTTGCACGGGGCTGCGGCTTTCGATCATCTCGATCACGCGGCGCAGATGCTGTTCGAGATAGCCGCCATGGTTGACCGACAGCGTTGAATCGTCGACCGGCGCGCCGTCGCTGATAACCATCAGGATGCGGCGGTCCTCCGGGCGGGCGATCAGGCGGTTATGCGCCCAGAGCAGGGCTTCACCGTCGATATTTTCCTTGAGCAAGCCCTCGCGCATCATCAGGCCGAGGTTGCGGCGGGCATGGCGCCAAGGCTCATCGGCCTTTTTGTAAACGATATGGCGCAAGTCGTTGAGGCGACCGGGCATTGCGGGCCGTCCGGCGGCGAGCCAATCCTCCCGCGATTGACCGCCCTTCCATGCGCGGGTGGTGAAGCCCAATATCTCGGTCTTCACGCCGCACCGTTCGAGAGTGCGGGCCATGATGTCGGCGCTGATCGCGGCGATCGAGATCGGGCGACCGCGCATTGAACCTGAGTTATCGATTAGTAGCGTGACCACGGTATCGCGGAATTCGACATCGCGTTCGACCTTGTAGCTCAATGAGCTTCCCGGAGCGACAACGATGCGGGCAAGCCGTGCTGCGTCGAGCAGCCCTTCTTCCTGATCGAAATCCCAGCTGCGGTTCTGCTGCGCCATCAGGCGGCGTTGCAGGCGGTTGGCGAGGCGGGTTACCGCGCCCTGCAATCCCGAGAGTTGCTGGTCGAGATAGGCGCGTAGGCGGTTGAGTTCATCCTCATCGGCGAGGTCGGTCGCACCGACTACCTCGTCATATTTGGTCGTCCAGCTTTTATAATCGCTTTGCGGTAGATGATCCCAGTTGCGACGCTGGGGATTGACCGGCTGCATGCCGTCTTCACCCATGTCACCATCGGCATCGTCCATGTCGTCCATTTGCGACTGGTCATATTCGGCTTCGGACTCTTCGCCTTCGCCTTCCTGCGGCTCGGCGCGCGCCTCGGCCTGTCCGGCTTCGCCCTGGCCCTCATCGTCGCTTTCGCCGTCTTGCTCTTGCTCCTGTTCGAATTCGTCCCCGCCTTCATCGGCTTCATTGGGTTCAATCTCGCCCTCGGTCAGATCGAGATGCTCGAGCATCGTTTGCGCAAGCGAAGCAAAAGCGGCCTGATCGTCGAGCGCGAGGCCCAAGGCATCGAGGTCCCCGCCAGCCTTTTCCTCAATCCATTCGCGCAGCATATCGACGCCAGGTGCAGCGCTTTCCGGCACCGGCTGCCCGGTTAGCCGTTCGCGCACCATCAGCGCGAGTGCGGTTGAGATCGGTACTTCCTCCGCGGCTTGCGCGCGCGAAATCGGGTCGGTGCGCAATCGCATTTCGAGTGAATGGGTGAGGTTGCCCTTCACCCCTTCCATCGAGCGCGACCCCAGCGCCTCGATCCGTGCGGTTTCGATGGCGTCGAAGGCAGCGCCTGCCATCGCCTCGTGCGGGCGCAGTGCCGCATGGCGGGCGGCATCATGATGTTTGAGGCGCAGCGCGAAACTGTCCGCAAAACCGCGCGCTTCAGCGACCTGTTCGGGAGGCAGCGAACGGCCCGGCATTGGCACACGGAAATTCTTCCCCGCCTGTGTCGGCGCGTCGGCGGTAAAGGCCAGCTCGATCTCCGGATCGTGCGCAATCGCGCGCGAGGTGCCAGTCAGCACCTGTTTGAATTGTTCGAGGGGGGAGTTGTCTGCCATGATCGATTCAGGGCCTTAACGGCAAATTCCCACCACGCAAAGGTTCAGTTGCAATTGAAAACGAGCAATTCATTCGGCTGTTGCGGCAGCAACTGTCGCACCGCCGCATTCATCGACGCCACCTTTTCCAGCATGGCAGGATCGGCTGAACAGCTTTTCACATCATATTGGCTTCGGGCCTCACGCGCCTTTTGCATCGCTTCTGTTCCGAGCAGGTGGCGCTCGATGCGATAGGTGCTGCTATCGGGTTCAAAGCTGATGATGGAAACCTGTGCCTCATTGTTCGGAACAAAGGTGCGGGTCCAGAGCCCGTTGTTTTCGACATATTGGGTGCGCGTGTTGACACATCCCGTGTCAGTCCATTCGAAGGGCACATCGGCGGTGTCCGAAACGGTGATGCGGCTGCGGCTCCGGTCGATGACGCAAGTCATTTTGCCGGCGCGTGCCACCTTGGTAGGGGCAGCCGGGTCTGCGGTCTCGCTGAGCGCGGTGCGCGTTCGGGTGTCGACTTCGTCAAAGCCGGGGCGGGTAAACCAAGTCAGGAAAGCGGCAACCACCAGCGCGGCGGCGGAACCACCGGCAAGCTTGGCGTGGTCGCGCCGCTCGCGCTCGAGCAGTTGCCAGCTTGTTCCGGCAGCACCGAGAGCCAACAGGATCAGGATTACTGTCAGCATCAACCGGTTGTCGCGCGATTCTATGATGTCATATTCGGCCTGCCGTCGCGCTTCGCCAAAGCTTTTGGTGCGGGCAGATTCAGCGAGCCGGTTTTCTTCCTCAATGCGCGCTTTTTCGGCAGCGGCCCTCTCGGCTTCGGCGCGGCTCAAATCCGCACGCGACAGGCATTCGCTGTCAACGCTTCGGATGTTCACATTGTTTTGGCGTAGAAAGGCAACTGCTTCCCGCTGGGCAACCGCGAAGAAAAATTCGGCGTCGCTGCCATCTGAAATGCTGCCGAAACTGTTGACGCCCAGCACGCGCCCGCAGGCATCGACCAATGGGCCGCCGCTGTTGCCGCCGCCGATTGCGGCTGTGTGCAGGATTGTTTCGAAATCCTTGGCTGATCGTCCAGCGGAGACATTGCCACGGGTTTTGACCGGCGCTTGCGGACGGAGGACATCGGACATGTTGAGGCCTTGGGCGATGTCAACTCCGCCCGGATAACCAATAGCAAAAACATCCGATCCATCGCCGACAGGGCCGCTGTAAAAGGTTGCCGGGGTCAGCCGTTTTCCGTCATTCAACGCAATCAGCGCAAGGTCGTTCCTAGGCGAGCGATCGGTGATCTCGGCGTTTATTGCTTCCCCACCGTCGGAAGGCACAATGACGACACGGATCGCGCCATCATATTCTTCCTCCGCGACGACATGGGCGTTGGTCAGGATTTTGTCGGGCGCGACGACGATGCCCGATCCATGACCGATCGGCGTATCTCCGCCCGATGCTGGAAACACAACAACGCGCACGACGCTGCGGCTGGCGGCGGCTATGTCTGATGGGTCGGCACGGGCGATTGATGCAAAAATCAATGCAATCAATAGAACAAAAAGGCCGGTCAAATTTAGCCGCACGCGAATCTCCCTAAGGCCCCGAAAAGCCTTCGAACACATTTATGCCTTTGGTTCAATCTTCGCAGGAGTGCCCCAACAGGGACAGTCCCTTGCCGGTCATTGTTAACTTTCGTCACCCCCGCGCAGGCGGGGGTCCATCACCGGCCGGGTAAATTTTGACGACGGGAGCTGGATTCCCGCCTTCGCGGGAATGACGAAAAAAGATCATGGCACCAATCTCGGAAGCTACTGCTTGCGGGCAGGCTCTTCACGCGGTTGCACATTTACCCCATCGCGCCCGAACGTAACATCCAGCGGCACGCCTTCGATTTGCCCGCTAACCGTCACGCCCTTGTCTGGGTCGACGCGGACTTGGGTGCCGTCAATGTTGACGGGGAGTTCGGGGATGTCCGGCAGGTCGAGCGGTTCGATCGGGCCTGTCGGATCAGGCTCGACCGCCGGTTTCGGTTTCGGCCGTGCGCCTGCGCCTTTGACCGCCTGGCTCATGAAATCACGCCAGATGCGCGCGGGCATGCCGCCGCCGGTCATGTTCTTCAGCGGCGTGTTATCGTCATTGCCGATCCACACGCCAACAACCAGATCACCCGCAAAACCGATGAACAAGGCGTCGCGATAATCCTGGCTGGTGCCCGTCTTGCCATAAGCGGGGATGGATAGCCGCGCTGCGCGTCCGGTGCCTTGGTTGACCGTAGCGCCAAGCAGTTCGAGCAGCGCCTTGTGCTGGGCATTGCTGAAGCTGCGCTGCGCCGACATCAGCCAGCCGAACCAGCCTTCGTCCTCAGCCACAAAAGCCCTCGGCTCGACCGGCCATTTATTCCCGGCTACCCCTGCATAGGCCGAAGTCAGTTCGAGCAGCGTCATGCCCGAACTGCCGAGCGCCAGGCTGGCGTCGCGCGTTAACGGGCTTTGTATCCCCAAATCCTTTGCCGCACGCGCCACCGCGCTATAGCCCAGCTGGTTGTAAAGGCGCACGGCGACGACGTTGCTCGATTGTGCAAAAGCCTGCTTCAGCGTGATTTCGCCGCGATAGCGGTCGCTGTAATTTTTAGGGCGATAGGCACCTTCGATAATCGGGCTGTCATCAACTTTGCTCTCGGGTGTCATCCCGCTACGCAGCGCAGCGGTATAAACAAACAGCTTGAAAGTCGAACCCGGCTGGCGCTTCGCCTGCGTCGCCCGGTTGAAGGGGCTGTCTTTGTAGCTTTTGCCGCCCACCATCGCCACGACTTCGCCATTGGGCCGCATCGCGACCAGCGCAACCTGAGCATTACCCAAAGGTGCGCGCGCAATCACCTTGCGGGCGATATTCTGCAGCCGTGAATCCAGCGTGGTGCGGATGACCTGATCCGAATAGCCGGTCTCGGCATCAAGCCGCGCCTGCGGCATCGCCCAGTCGGCGAAGTAGGTGCCGGTGGGTAGCGTTTCCTTATAGCGCACATCGATGCGCGCGATCGGTGTGGAATCGGCTTTGGCCTCGCTGATTGCGCCAGTTGCGACCATTGCATTCAAAACCAGCTTCGCGCGTTTGGCCGCGCGCTGCGGATTGCGGGTCGGCGCAAGGCGGTTGGGGGCCTGCACCAGTCCTGCCAGCATTGCTGCTTGCGAAAGCGTCAGATTTTCGGGCTTGCGATAGAAATAATGCAGCGACGCCGCGCGCAGGCCATAGATATTGTCGCCAAAATAGGCGTTTGACAGATAGCGTTCGAGGATTTCATCCTTGGTCAGCCATGCCTCGAGCCAGAAGGCGATCAACGCCTCGCGTGCCTTCCGGGTCAGGCTGCGCTCTGGTGTCAGGAAGGTGAATTTCGCAAGCTGTTGTGTTATCGTGCTGCCACCCTGTTTTAGGCCACTGCCGAAGGTGTTGCTCCATAACGCGCGGGCGATGCTGCGCGGGTCGACGCCCCAGTGCGAATAGAAACGGCGGTCCTCGATCGACAGGAAGGCCTGCACGACGTGCGGCGGCAGTTTTTCGACTTCAACCGGCTTGTCGACAATCGCGCCGTTGCGGGCAATCGGTGTGCCATCCCATGCCAGCAGAGTTATGCGCGGCGGCGCGATCGGTTGCAGTGATTTAGACAGCGGCGCGGTGATTGCCAGCCAGAAAACGATCAGGATGAACAGCAACAACAGGCCCGCACTGGCGCGGGTAAACCACCACCAGCGGGTTTTGCCGAGCAGCCATGCTTTCGCGGTTTCGATTGACGGCGAAGCTGCTGGCGTCGCGCTTTCCCACGGCTTTGCTTCGCCGGGGAACATTCCGGCATAGGCACGGTCGAACGCCGCCAGTCTGCTGTCGATATCGGTCGGGGGAGGGGTTTTGGATCGGCGAAAGAACATCGATATGCTGTGTTATAGGAATAAGACGGTTAAGGGTAGAGCAAATTTTGGCTTACAGGAAGCTGTATGGATTTTCTCCCCTCCCCTTCAGGGGAGGGGCTAAAGATCACAAAAAGCTATAAGGATCCACATCCACCCCTACGCGCACCCCGCGCGGGAATTGTAGGCCACCAAGCCACTCGCGCATGATATTCTGCAGTTCAACCGAGCGTTGGGCATGAACCAGCAGCCGTTGCCGGTGCCGCCCGCGTAGCATCGCCAGCGGGGCAGGCGCGGGGCCATAGACATGCATGCCTTCGATTTCAGGGGCCGAACCGCCGATTGCGCGTGCGGCTTCGATGGCCTCGCGCTCATCCTCCGAACTGATGATGATCGCGGCAAAACGACCAAAGGGTGGGGCACCGGCCCGGCGGCGCTGCGCGGTTTCGGCATCGTAAAAGGAATCGCGGTCCCCTTCGACCAGCGCCGCGATCACAGGGTGTGAAGGGTTGCGCGTCTGGATGAATACCTCGCCGGGCTTCTCTGCGCGACCTGCACGCCCGGCGGCTTGGGCGATCTGCTGGAAGGTGCGCTCGGCGGCGCGCAGATCGCCGCCCTCTAGCCCAAGATCGGCGTCGATAACTCCTACCAGCGTCAGTTCGGGAAAGTGGTAACCCTTTGTTACCAACTGGGTACCGATGATGATGTCGACCGCCTTGTTTTCGACCAAGGCGACAAATTCGGCGGCCTTTTCCGGCGACCATAAGGTGTCCGACGTTGCAACAATCGTTCGCGCCTCGGGGAACATGCGCTGCACCTCGTCGCAGATGCGCTCGACGCCCGGGCCGCAGGGGACGAGGCTGTCTTCGGTACTGCATTCGGGGCAGGCGTCAGGCGGCGGCATTACATGGCCGCAATGGTGGCAGGCGAGGCGGCGGACCAGACGGTGCTCGACCATCCAGGCGGTGCAATTGGGGCATTCGAACCGATGTCCGCAATTGCGACACAGGGTCAGTGGCGCATAGCCACGGCGGTTGAGGAACAGCAGGCTTTGCTCGCCGCGTTCAAGCCGCTCTTCGAGCGCTTTGAGCAAGGTAGGTGCAATCCAGTGGCCGCGATCGGGCTGGTCCTGCGTCAGGTCGATGGCCTCGATCCGGGGCATCTTTGCAGCGCCAAAGCGTGATGGAATTTCAAGTCCCTTATAGCGCCCGATGCTGACCATGTGGCGGCTTTCGAGCGCTGGCGTTGCCGATGCCAGCACAACCGGGAATCCTTCGAACTTGCCCCGCATCACCGCAACGTCGCGGGCATGATAGCGCACGCCATCTTCCTGTTTGAAGCTGATCTCATGCGCTTCGTCGACGACAATCAATCCGGGATTGGCAAAGGGCAGGAACAGCGCCGAGCGCGCACCGGCGACCACCTGTACGCGGCCCTCAGCCACACCCCGCCAGACGCGGCGACGCTGCGACTGTTTCATCCCCGAATGCCATGTTGCAGGCTCGACTCCGAAGCGTGCTTCGAAACGCTGGAGGAAGGGTTGTGTGAGCGCAATTTCAGGAAGCAAGACAAGTACTTGTTTACCAACCTTGAGAGCTTCTGCGACCGCTTCGAAATAGGTTTCGGTCTTGCCCGAACCGGTAACGCCATCGAGCACAATCGGCTCGAATGCGCCCTGTTTCACCGCGTCGCGCATCACCCCGGCAGCGGCTTCCTGCAGGTCAGATAGCTCTGGATGATGATGGTCCGGATCCGGTGCCGCAAAGGGCGCATCGATGCTGACCGTCACCGGCTCCAGCGCGCCGACCTTCACCAGCCCGCGGATTACGCCCTCGCTGACGCCGGCTTGCTCGGCCAACTCACGCAGCAGCCCCTGGGCATCGACCAAAGCGTCCAGTGCGGCTGCGCGTTGCGGCGTCAATCGGGCAGGCTCAATCCCCGAGGGCCGATATTCGGTGACAGTTCCTCCCGCCGATAGCGCAGCTGAGGACGAAATCACCATCCGCAACACGGCGGCATGGTTGGACAGATAATAGTCGGCGACCCAATCGACCAGCCGCCTGAGGCCGCGCTTGATAGGCGGCACATCAATAACCTCCAGCACGTTTCGCAGGCGGTGCTCCTCGACCGCTTCGTCGCCAAACACGCCTTCGTCCCAGATCACGCCAACCATCTTGCGGGGGCCGAGCGGCACCACGACGACCGAACCGACATCGGCGTCCATCCAGTCGGGCAGACGATAGTCGAGTGGCCCTATGACTTGCGTCAACAGCACCACGCGCACGCGCTTGCCAGAGGGTCGGGGGCGATTCATCTGGCGGATATAGGGTGTGGTTGCCGTGCCGTCATCCTCCCCATCGACTTGCGATGGGGAGGTGGCAGTTGCGCAGCAACTGACGGAGGGGCATTGCAACGTGGAAATCCCCTCCACCATTCGACGCTTCGCGCCGAACGGTCCCCCTCCCCATCGCAAGTCGATGGGGAGGACGGATTTGCAATCCCGTTCATGGTAGAGTCGGAATTTTTCTGATATTCGAACGTTATAGGGTTTTGGGAGGAGTCGCTGAATGACCGTCATGTTCGAACGTCGTCAACTTTTGCTGACCGGGGCTGCGGGGCTCACACTCGCGCTGCCTGGCTGCGCGGGCGGGCCACGCTACAGTCTTGCCGAAGTCATCCGGCGGTTGCTGACTCTTGCCTCGCAAAATGCCTTTGCGCTTCTGCTTCAGCCCGGCGGCTTTTGGGACAGCTCGGTGGCGCGCATCGCTTTGCCCGATCGGTTGGGCGGCGGACGTGGGACGACTATATTGTCCGCACTGCTACAAAGCCAGTCCTTTCGCGACCGTCTGCAGCGCCAACTGAACCGCGCTGCAGAAAAGGGGGCAGAGCGCGCTGCTCCCTTGATCGCCGATACGATCCGTATGGTCAGTATCGAAGCGGCCGATGAAATTGTGCGCGGCGGGCCGCAAGCCGCCACGCGGTTCCTGCGCGGAAAAATGGGCATTGCGCTGTTCGACGCCATGCTGCCGGGTATTTCCGATGGTCTGCGCCTATTCGACGATCAGGTGATAAACCGCGCGGTCCAGTCGGCTACCGGCTTCGACATGGCAGCGCTCGGTCAGGATATCACACGTAAAGCGGATGACGCCATCTGGGCGGCAATCGGGCTTGAGGAAGAGGGTATCCGTTCCAATCCGCAGAAGACGAATGATCCATTACTGATTGGCGTATTTGGATTGCTCCGATAAAACAAAATTTCCGGCGTCTTGTTTCCAAAAATCTGCCGGTATTAAACGCTTTCTTCTGACAGACTGCAGCGCGCTGCGGGTATGAGAGTTTATGGTATTCACGCGATACGAAGCAACGCCTACTGAACTAAAGGCCGATATCGGCCAATCGTGGAACCGGATGGGGATGTTGCTCGCGATCATCCTCTATATTCTCGCTACGAACTACTACATGACGGGTAGCTTTGTTCTTGAGGAGTGGGCCCGTAACGTTCTGGCCTATAACATGTTTTTCCTGCCGGTATCGGTCGCCATCCTTTTGCATACCAAAGCCTATCCGGGGCATTATCCGGCCCGGCGCATTGCCGTGATGGCGAATGATTTTGCTGGCCTGTCCTATGGTATAATTGCCGGTTGTGTCGTGATGTTGCCACTTTACGCAGTTATCCTTTGGGTGACGATGGGTAATGGCTTTCGGTTTGGGCGGCGATATTTGATTATTGCTACAATCATGGCCCAAATCAGCTTGTTTGTGATTTTCTGGCTGACACCCTATTGGCAGGCCGATCCCAGCATGGTGGCGACCTTGTCTATAACCGCGCTGATTATCCCCCATTACGGCTATTCGTTGTTGCGGGAAAATGACCGGGCTCTGCGCGTCGCCGAAAATGCGAGTTTATCCAAGTCGCGCTTTCTGGCCCAGGCCAGTCACGATCTTCGCCAGCCAGTGCACGCGATCGGACTGTTTCTGGAAACGCTAAGGCGAACCGGTTTGTCACGCGAGCAGCGGGTTATCGCCGACCGGATCGACCGGTCGTTGCAGGGTGTGGCGCGCTTGTTCCGGTCTTTGCTCGACGTGTCGACGCTTGATAGCGGCACTTTGAAGGCGGAAATCGAGCCGATCGCGTTGGGACAGATATTTGCCGAACTGGAAACCCAGAATTCCGCTGCCGCTGCCTGGTCGAATGTCGATTTCCGGGTCGTCAAAACAACCAAAATTGTGCGTTGCGACCGGGCCTTATTGACCACGATATTGCAGAATTTGATTTCGAACGCGATCAAGCACAGCATTGATGGCAAGGTTTTACTCGGATGCCGATCAACAGGGGATCGGGTCGTTATTCAAGTTTGCGACAATGGCGAAGGCATCGCGAACGAGCATCTGGCGCGCGTTTTTGATGAATTCTTCCAGGTGAGGGAACGCGGCGATCCTGACCGCCAGGGCGTTGGTCTGGGCCTTTCCATCGTCAAACGGATTTCCGAATTGCTTGGGATAGATGTGGTCATCCATTCCGAACATGGCAAGGGAACGTCGATCAAGCTGCAGGGTATTGAATTGGTGACAGACGTCGCTCCTGAAACCTTACGGGCCAAAAGGTTCGACCCGCGCTTGCCGCTAAAGGGGCGGAACGTCCTGCTGGTCGAGGACGATGCTGACGTCATGGATGCCATGCGCGATTTGCTCACTGCATGGGGCTGTAAAGTCGATGCGCATTCAGGACTGCCTGATCAAATGCGTGTTGGCGAATATGACCTGCTGATTACCGACTTCGATCTCGGCGGTGGTGTTACGGGTGAGGAAGTGGTCGCTGCCGCCCGGACACAAATGGGGGGCGATCTGCCGGTACTCATCCTGACGGGGCATGACGAAAGCAAGGTCAGGCAAATGCCCGACCACGCCGCCATCACGGTGCTGAAAAAACCGATACGTCCGGCGCAACTGCGCTCCACCATTTCGACTTTGTTGCTGCACAGCAAAAACGCTGTTTCCTGAGTTCTCAAGTTCGGGACGGCAGCGCCGTTCGAAATAACCTGTCAAACCGGTGAGCATTTTGCCATTAGGCTTTCTATTCGATTCTTCACCAAATTTGAGAGTGGACCGCACATGAAGTTCTTCGCCGACACCGCCGAAATTGACGATATCAAGGAACTTGCCGCCACCGGCTTGCTCGATGGAGTAACGACCAACCCTTCGCTGATCATGAAATCCGGCCGCGATTTCATGGAAGTGACCAAAGAAATCTGCGGGCTCACTGACGGCCCTGTATCGGCAGAGGTCGTCGCGCTCGATCATGCGACAATGATGAAAGAGGCCGAGGTTCTACGCAAGATTGCGGACAATGTCTGCATCAAAGTCCCGCTGACCATCGACGGCCTCAAAACCTGCAAGGCGCTGACCAGCGATGGCACGATGGTCAATGTCACGCTCTGCTTCTCGGCCAATCAGGCGCTGCTCGCGGCGAAGGCGGGCGCCACTTTCATTTCGCCCTTCGTCGGTCGCCACGACGATAACGGCTTTGATGGCATGAACCTGATTTCCGATATCCGCCTGATCTATGACAATTATGATTTCGGCACCGAAATCCTCGTCGCCAGCGTGCGCCATGGTATCCATGTGCTTGAGGCCGCAAAGATCGGCGCGGATGTGATGACCGCGCCGCCGTCGGTGATCAAAGGCCTGTTCAAGCATGTTTTGACCGATAAGGGCATCGAAGGCTTTCTTGCCGACTGGGCGAAAACGGGGCAGGCGATAGGCTGAACCGGGCCTGCGGGGGCGGCGGATGTTCGGGTTCGGCAAACGCAGGTGCAAGGAATGCGGAACCAAGCTTTCGGATATGGAGGATGTGCGCGATCGCGTTGACGATCTGATGCGCAATTCGGAATATGCGGCAGAGCCGCTTGAGAATATTTGTGCGCGCTGCCGGGTATTGCTCGCAAAGGGTTCGTCCTCACTGCAGTCCAATCTGCATGCCATCGAAGCACGGCGGATTGAGGCCGAAGAGGCTGCGGCGGTCGCGGTCCCCGATACCAAGCCGGAACCTGTTTCCGATCAACCCGAAGAGCCGACTCAACAGCAAAGCGAATATGTCGGCGGCGGCGAGTATAAAACCGAAGAAGAACTTTTTCAGGACCGGACCGACGAGTATCTGCAATCGCGGTCCGCTTATCCCCAAAGCACGACGACGATGGTGCTCGATTGGATGGTGAATACAAAGATCGGGCGCAATGTTCTGGGTGTCGGCTTTGTTTTGCTGATGATATTCTTCAACCTCTTCGACAATGACGACAACGAAGCGCCGCCGTTAAGCACTGAAATTCCCTATGAAGCCGCGGAGCAGCCGGAAATAACTGAAACCAATAGCCCGGATGCGCCGCTTCCAATGCCTACCGCATCGGAGCAGCAACCATTGCCGCCGATCGCCCCGGCCACCAACCCGGGTAGCTGGGTCACAACCAATGACTATCCGTCGCGCGCCTTGCGCGAAGAGCGCGAGGGCACCACGGCATTCCGGCTGGACGTCGGCATCGATGGCAAGGTGATGGCATGCACGGTCACAGCCTCAAGCGGCCATGGGGACCTCGATGCGGCTACTTGCAATGCGTTAATGCGCCGCGCGCGGTTTGAACCGATCACCGGCGGTGGTGGCCCTGCAAGCTGGACGAGTCGGGTGCGCTGGACTATTCCGAAGTAAAATGCACATGCGCAAAGCGTCACCCCTCTTGCGGGCAACGCCTTAAGGGTTAATGGCTGTATAGGATAGAAAGGCGGGCGGGGGTTAGGCTTGCGGTGAAGCGAAAGAGTCGCTCACTAGCAGGACCAGACCCATGAACAGACCCGAAATGGTGTTTCCCATCGCGCATATTCATTACGATGACGAAATTGACGAGAGCGGCAAGGTTGTCGTTCCCGACGAAGTGCTCGAAGCGATCAAGACGCTGATCCGCTGGACCGGCGACGATCCGCGCCGCGAAGGCCTGATCGATACGCCGCGCCGTGTCGGCCGTGCTTGGCGCGAATATTGCGCCGGTTATGGGGAGGATCCGTCGGTGCACCTGTCGCGCACGTTCGAGGAAGTGGGCGGCTATCATGAACTGGTGCTGCTGAAAGACATTCCGTTCCAGTCGCATTGCGAGCATCATATGGCGCCGATCATCGGCAAGGCCTCAATCGCCTATATGCCCACTGACCGCGTTGTCGGCATTTCGAAGCTCGCCCGCGTCCTCCACGGCTTTGCCCGCCGCCTGCAGGTGCAGGAAAGGCTGACGGCAGAGGTCGCGAACTGCATCTGGGAGCATCTGAAGCCTGAAGGTGTGGCGGTTGTCATTGAAGCACAGCATGGTTGCATGACCGGGCGCGGGGTGAAGGTGCACGGCGTCAACATGGTCACTTCCAAACTGCTCGGTTGTTTCCTCGACGATCAGTCGAGCCGCAAGGAAGTGATGAGCCTGATGGGTTATTGAGGACTCAGGTCAATCGCATAATTTTACTCGTCATGCTGAACTTGTTTCAGCATAACGCTGAACCGTTGGCTTGTTATCCCGAACCAAGTTCGGGATGACGAAACAGGGGTTTAGAAGCTGGTAGATCACCATCATCCGGAACATCTGGTGGAACGGCTCGCGGTCGGCACGCTCGACCGGCTGGTGAACCTCTTGTTCGCGCGGCCGGTGCAGATTGTGCCGTTACTGTTCTTCCTCGTCTCGCTGCTCGGCGCATTTGCCCTGACGTTGCCCTCGGCAACCGAAAGCGGGCAGGGGACGCCTTTTGTCGACGCATGGTTCACCGCGGTATCCGCGCTGTGCGTCACCGGGCTGTCGACGCTCGATGTGCCCAACCACTGGTCGGGGCAGGGCGAGCTGACGATCCTCTTGCTGATCCAGTTGGGCGGGCTTGGCATCATGAGCGCCTCGGTGCTGCTCGTCGCCTTGTTCAGCCGCACCATGGGTTTCGGCATCAGGCGCGGGCTGGCGGCGGAGAATAGCGGAATCACGCCGGGCAATGTCCGCCCGCTGCTCAAGATCATTGTCGCCTTCACCTTCACGTTCGAGGCTGTCGTCGCGCTCTGGCTGTTTGGCTGGCTTTGGCTGGGTCATGGCCAACCGCTGGCGGACGCTGCGTGGAACGGGCTGTTCCATGCCATTTCCGCGTTCAACAATGCAGGTTTCGCGCTGTGGAGCGACAATCTGATGGGCTTCCAGTCGGACTGGCTGTTCCTCACCCCGATCATGGCTGCGGTAGTCGCAGGAGGCATCGGCTATCCAGTGTATCGTGACATGTGGACACAGCGCGGCTGGAAGCGGATTTCGCTGCACGGGCGGCTGACGCTTTATGGCTATGCTTTTCTGCTCGTTGCGGGCGCTCTGCTCTTCATAATCCTCGAATGGAACAATCCCGACACAATGGCGCCGATGGAGCCGCACGCGCATATCCTCAACGGCCTGTTCCAGTCGGTCACGTCGCGCACAGCGGGGTTCAACGCGGTCAATATCGGCGAACTGAGTGACCAGTCGCTGATGCTCACCTCGATCCTGATGTTTATCGGCGGGGGAAGCGCAGGGACGGCGGGTGGCGTGAAGGTGGCGACGGTGGTCGTAATCCTGCTGATCATCTGGTCCGAAATCCGCGGCAAGCCCGATGTCGAGGCATTCGGCCGCCGCATTGGCGAGCATAATCAGCGCCGCGCCATTTCGGTGGTCGCGCTCGCCGCGGTGCTGGTGCTGGGGCTGGGTTACCTGCTCGTCGCGCTGTCGCCGCAGATCGCCCCGCGCGATGCGATGTTTGAGGCGGTTTCCGCCTTTGCCACCGTCGGGCTCTCCACCGGCGTCACTGCGCAGTTCACCGATTCGGGCAAATATCTACTGATCTTCCTGATGTTCGTCGGGCGTGTCGGCCCGATCACCTTGTTCGCGGCGCTTGCCTCACGCGGCAAACCCGTATTTTACCATTACCCCAAAGAGGAGGTTCTCATTGGCTAGGAAAGCGAAAAACGCGGAGAAAAAAAGCGTCGCGGTGATCGGCCTTGGCCGTTTTGGCGAGGCTGTCGCGCTGCGGCTCGTCGCGCTGGGGCATGAGGTGATCGGCATCGATGGCAATGCCGATATCGTCCAGAAACTCGCCGATGATCTGCCGCATGTGGTGCAGGCGGATTCGACCGAGGCAGAGGCGCTGCGCGCGCTGGGCGTGAACGAGGTCGACTATGCCGTGGTCGCAATCGGCGCGAGCCTGGAAGGCAGCGTCCTATCCGTCCTCGCGCTGCAGGAACTGGGCGTCCAGGATATCTGGGCCAAAGCCTCCACCCGTCAACACGGCCTGATTCTGACGCGGCTGGGCGTATCGAAGGTGGTGTTCCCGGAAGCCGACATGGGCCACGCATTGGCGGAGCAGCTTTGCGGGGATTGAGGGCCGACCCGGTGAAAGATTTGACAACTCTCCAGGCCTCTTAAGAACAACCCATATTTTCAAGATCTCATTACTCGGCGACTTTAATCGGGTCGCGCGTCTAAGTATCTCTCTCAAATATGCATCTGGCTGCCAAGTTCGACGACCCGATTTACCGGCAATTTGAAATACTCCATTGCGTTTTCCGAGCTCTTCATCATCCACGCAAAAAGATGCTCTCTCCATACTGCCATTCCCGCATGGTCTTTTGAGACAATAAATTTCTGTCGCCCAAGGAAGAAACTGGTGGTCATGATGTTGAAGGGTTCGCCAATGTTAGTCAGTTCGGCCAGTGCCAGTGGAATATCAACCTCGTCCATGAAACCGTAATTTACGATGACGCGGTAAAAGCCTTGTTCGGCATTGATCACTTCCAGCCGTTTCTCGGCTTCGACATAAGGGATTTCTGCGACGTGAACGGTGACGATCAGAACACGTTCGTGCATCACCTGATTGTGCTTCAAATTGTGGAGTAGTGCCGAAGGTATGTTGTCGCGCGACGCCGACATGAAAACGGCGGTGTTGCGGATGCGGTGAACCGAAGCCGCCGAATTGATGAACACCGTTAGCGGCATGGCCGATTCCGCCAGATGCTCGCGCATCAATCGGCGGCCTGTTGCCCATGTCGTCAATACCGTGAACAGCGTACCGGCCACCGCCAGCGGTACCCAGCCGCCGTCGGGAATCTTGGTTATGTTCGATGCGAAATAGATGCCGTCGACCAGCAGGAAAAGGCCGATGGTCAGCGTCGCCAGCCAGCGGTTCCACTTCCATACCTTGAAGATCAGGAAGGCCAGCATGATCGTGGTGATCAGCATCGTTCCGACCACCGAAATGCCGTAGGCCGACGCCAATCGTGTCGATTCCTTAAAGCCAAGCACCAGCAACAGCACCATGATCAGCAATGCCCAGTTGATAGCGGGAATGTAGATCTGCCCGGCGGCCTTTTCACTGGTGTGCAATGTCCGCATACGCGGCAGGAAGCCCAGTTGCATCGCCTGTTGCGTGACAGAGAAGGCACCGGAAATAACGGCCTGGCTGGCGATAATCGTTGCCATTGTCGCAATGATCACCAGCGGCAAGCGAGCCCATTCCGGAGCCATAAGATAGAAGGGATTTTCTGCAGCCGACGGCGTTTCGAGCAGCAAGGCACCTTGCCCCATATAGTTGAGCATCAGGCATGGGTAGACCAAGGTCAGCCAGCTGACGCCGACAGCTTTGCGACCGAAATGGCCCATATCGGCATAGAGCGTCTCCGCGCCGGTTACCGCCAGAAAAACCGATCCCATCGCCAGAAAGGCGGTTTTGGGATCGTACAGGAAAAACTCAACTGCCCAATGCGGGCTGAGAATGCCTATGATCGTGGGGTGGTTTGCAATGTTGACAACCCCAAGTGTTGCCAGTGTTGCGAAATAAATAAGGACAATCGGGCCGAAGAGGGCCCCGACTCGTGCGGTGCCTTTCGACTGGATCAGGAACAGGGCGACGAGGACGATCACCGCAATCGGCAAAACAAGCGGCTCCAGCCGCGCCTCGACAATCGTCAGGCCTTCAACGGCCGATAGAACCGAAATGGCGGGCGTCAGCATTGCATCGCCATAAAAGAGCGACGCGGCAAGAACGCCGAGCATGATCAGCACCGGCGCCCATTTGCTGCCTTCGAAATGGCGAGTCATCAGCGAAAGCAAGGCAAAGGAGCCGCCCTCGCCCCGATTGTCGGCACGCATAGCGACAAATACATATTTGACGGTGACGATCAGCATCAGCGACCAGAAGATCAGGCTTAGCACACCAAAGACATGCAGCTGATTTAGTTTCATCGGGTGCGGCCCGACGAAACTCTCCTTCAGCGCATAAAGCGGGGAGGTGCCGATATCGCCATAAACGACGCCAATGGCGCCGAGCATAAGTACCGCCAGTTTTTCTTTCGGGCCGTGATGCGGGGCTGCGGGATCTGAGGCGGCATGGGCCGCTATTTCGGATTTTTCCATGAACGGCTTGTGCGAGCCAATGGCATTAAGATTCCATGTGGAATTGATAGGGGATGGCATAAAGATGGCCAAAAATACTCGACTATAGCCCTGCAGAAGCGCAATTTTGCAGCATGAAGATTTCGAGATGGATATCCGAACCACAGCGCCCCGATCTGGCATTCTGGCTGACGGGGCACGCTGTCGCCTTGTTACTGGTAGCGGCCGCCACGATCGTCGGACAACTTGTCGCCAACCGATGGGGCACGGCACCGGTGGTCTTGCTGTACATCCCCCCTGTGCTCCTTGTCGCCAGTTATTGGGGGCTGTGGCCGTCGCTGGTAGGGGCAGTCGCGGCGACGCTTTCTTACAATTTCTATTTCACTGTGCCCATACACACCTTCCGGATCCAAAGTCCGGTGGATGTTGCAACCGTGGTGATTTTGTTCATCGTCGCATTGGTCACCAGCCGCTTGGCCGGGCAATTGCGCGAGCAGGCGCAATTGGCAGCTGCCCATGCCGCCCGCAATGCGACGATTGCAGGGTTTGCGCGGCGTTTGCTTTCCTGCGCCAGTCCGCAAAGCATAGCCGAGGTAGTTGTGCACGAAATGTCGCGGCTCTTCGGTTGTAACGCCGTCCTTTTGACTGGAACAGAAAAGCCGGAAATACTCGCTTGCACCATGGGTGATATCCGCCTGGCACCGAGCGATCTGGCGGCCGCGGCCGCGGCGATCAGTTCGGGGGAGGCCGCCGGGCGCGGAGTAGGTCGGCTCGAGCCGGTTGATTGGCAATTTCGTCCGATAAAATCAGCTGAGACTGTTTTGGCGGTGGTTGGTTTGGCACGCGAAGATGGTGCGCCGCCCGTTTCTGGACTGCAGGTAGAGCTCCTCGAAAGCTTGCTCGATCAGGCCGCGTTGGCAATGGAACGCGCAAGGTTGGAACAGGACGCGCGCGATTTTGCACAATTGCGCGAACGTGATGCCATAAGGTCCTCATTGCTGGCGTCGATTGGGGAAGAGTTCAAGCCAAGCCTCAATGCGATTGGCGCGGCGGCGCGCGCCTTAAAACGTGGTGGCGAAGGCGATCGGTCTATAATCGCTAGCATCGCCACCGAAACAGCCAAACTCGATCGATATGTCGATAATCTGGTTGATGTAAGCCCGAACACGGCCCAGACTCCGCTGCAATTGGGTGGGGTAGTGATTGATCTCTACCGCAGGGTTGTTCAAAAAAATGGCGAAGAAGTCCATCTGACGCCCAAAGAATTTGCGGTTTTGGCAGAGCTGGCAAAACATGCCGGTCGGGTGCTCACCCATGCTCACCTGCTCCGCGCAGTCTGGGGACCTGCGCAAGAGGACCAGATTGATTATCTGCGTGTGGCAATCCGCGCGTTAAGACAAAAGCTGGAAGAAACGCCCTCACAACCGCAACTGATCGTGAACGAGCCAGCCGTCGGATACCGGTTGGCCGTTTAAAGTAACAAAAAAGCCGCCCGGCGCGTGGCGGGGCGGCTCTTTGTTTGCGTCTGCGAAAGGAGCTATCAGGCTTCGTCTTCGCCTGCTTCGGCCGAAAGACCTTCGGCGGCCTTGGCGGCGGCCTGTTCTTCTTTCAGCTTTTCGATGCGGGCGGCTTCGGCAGCATCGGCTTCGTCAGCGGCAGCTTCGCGGGCTTCGGCCATTTCGATGGCCTGGGCTGCGAGTTCAGCCTGTTCGTCTTCGAACATCTGGTCGATGACGTTGACGCCGTCCTTTTGCAGTTCGGCTTCATCGTCCGAACGTGCGACGTTGACGGTGACGGTCACCGAAACTTCGGGGTGCAGAACAACTTTGACGTCGAACACGCCGAGGGTTTTGATCGGGCGTTCGAGAACGATCATCGCCTTCGAAACCTTTGCGTCTTGCGCGTTCAAGCCGTCGACAATGTCCTTCACCGAAACCGAACCGTACAGCTGGCCAGTGTTCGAAGCTGCGCGGATCAGGACGATCTGCTTGCCTTCGACATTGGTGGCGTGCTTTTCGGCATCGCTGCGGCGATTGGCATTGTCTGCCTCGATCTTGGCGCGGTTGGCTTCGAAAACCTTGCGGTTGGCTTCGTTGGCACGAAGCGCCTTCTTGTTGGGAAGCAGGAAGTTACGGGCATAGCCGTCCTTCACGGTGACGACGTCGCCGATGTGGCCCAGCTTTTCAACGCGTTCAAGCAGGATGATTTCCATGGGATCTTCTCCTTACTTCACGACATAGGGCATGAGGCCGAGGTGGCGCGCACGCTTGATGGCCTGGCCGAGTTCGCGCTGCTTCTTCGCCGAAACGGCGGTGATGCGGCTGGGAACGATCTTGCCACGTTCAGAGACATAGCCCTGAAGCAGGCGGGTATCTTTATAGTCGATGCGCGGAGCATCCTTGCCCGAAAAGGGGCAGGACTTGCGGCGACGGAAAAACGGACGTGCCATCGATTAGTTCTCCTCTTGAGCACGGGGAGCGCGGGCTTCGCGATCACCACGGTCGGGGCGGGGGCCACGGTCAGGACGGTCGCCAAAGCCACCGCGATCACCACGGTCGCTGCGTTCCTGCTTGCGCATCATCACCGACGGGCCTTTTTCATGCTCGTCCACGCGGACGGTCATGTAACGGATTACGTCTTCGTTCATGCGGGTCTGGCGTTCCAGTTCGGCGATGGCATCGCCCGAAGCGTCAAGGTCGAGCATTACGAAATGCGCCTTGCGGTTCTTCTGGATTTTGTAGGCAAGGCTGCGAAGGCCCCAGGTTTCGGTCTTTACGACCTTGCCCTGATTCTCTTCGACGATCTTGGTGGCATTTTCAGCCAGCGCATCAACCTGTGCCTGCGACAGGTCCTGACGCGCCAAAAAAACATGCTCGTACAACGGCATGGGCGTCTTCCTTCTCTTACCGATCGCTGACGTCGCCCCATGCGAACGCCCCTCCGGCTTTCTTCATTTCGGCCGGGCAGTCCCGAGCGAGAGCGGGCCACTACGCCGGATGGCGCGGAAATGCAAGGGCTTTGGCGGATTATTGCTGGGTTTTGTTCTCGATCCGGTCGAGCGTTGGCAGCGCCGTGGTCTCGCCCCGCGACAACCAAGCCATCAATGCTTCCAGATCGGTCGGCCCGACTGCGGGATTGGCGCCTTCCTTAAACAGCGAAAAGCCATCGCCGCCGTTGGAGAGAAAATCGCTGACGGCAACACGATATGTTTGGTTCTCGCCAAGCGGTGTGCCGTTAAGCGTCGCGAACACGACGCGCTGGCCGATGGGGCGTGACAGATCATATCCGAAACGGAAACCGCTTGATGGTGACAAGATGCGGTACCAATCCGGATTATTGAGCTGTTGCTCCAATATCCCGATAATCTGCTTTCCCGTCAGCGTCTTAGTAACGAGGGTGTTCCCAAAGGGTTGCGCTGCGAAAACGGTGCCGAAAGTAATGTTGCCGTCGGCTCCGGGCAAAACATCTGCCCTGATGCCGTCCGGGTTCATAAAGGCAATCTGCGCGCCGCCATTTTCGGCATCCGCAGTTGCCGCGAGTTGGGCGTCGGCAATCAAATTGCCCAAAATGCTTTCGCCGGTCTTACCGCGATCACGCGTCGCAGCGCCCGCCAGCGTTCCTACCACGCGATTGGCCTCAGCCTTTGCCGCTTCCCGATACCGGCTGGCCAGCGCTGCCAGATCAGTTCGCGGCGCAAAGACAGGGAAGCCTTCGACCAGCGGGACTTCGCCGCGCGCGTTGGAGAAAGCCTCGCTCTGTACCACCACATTGCGCGCAGTTTTGGAAAGGACTTTGCCGTTTCGCGCGTCGACCTTCAGGTCAATACCGGTCACGACTTGGCCTCTCGAACCCGCACTGGTCAGCAGGATCGGTCTTGACGGGTTGATATGGCCATAATCGCAAACATAGCTTTGGTGCGTATGTCCAGAAACGACGAGATCAACCTCAGGGTCAAGTCGATCAAGGATCGGGAAAAGCGTGCCCGAAACACCATCGCATCGGGGATTGTTGATATCGCCGCTGTTATTGACGCCTTCGTGCACCAGCACGACGATGACATCCGCTCCCGCCGCCTTCAGTTTCGGGATTAGGGCATTGGCAGTGTCTGCCTCATCGGCAAAGCTGATGCCCTTGATACGGCCCGCGGAAACAAGGTTGGCGGTACCTTCCAGAGTGATGCCGATAAAGCCCACAGTAACCTGCGTCTTGCCCTTGCCGAAATTCTTGAGCGCAAAAGGCGGGAACAGGGTGCTGCCATCGGCCTTCTTCGTGTTCGCTGCCAGCATCCGGAATTTCGCTCCGGGAAAGGGTTTGTCGATGCGGCACGGCTCGGATTGCGTGAACTTTTCGCAGCCCCCGCTCTGCATACGCAGCAGTTCTTCAGTGCCGCGGTCGAATTCATGGTTGCCAACGGCGTTAAACTCCAGCCCCACCATGCCCATTGCGATGATCGATGGTTCGTCTAGGAACAGCGACGAAGAGAGTGGCGAGGCACCGATCAAATCGCCTGCAGCAACCACGACATTATTTGGCGCATCCGCCTTCAGCGAGTCGATGGCGGATGCCAGATAGGCGACGCCGCCCGATGGGATGCGTACCTTTTCGCCTGCAGCGTTCAATGTTTCGGTGGCGGCGCGCGGCGGATCAAGGTGGCCGTGGAAGTCGTTGATACCAATGATGCGAATGTCGACCGGCGCGACCGCTTCGTTCGCCATACGAGTGCTGGCGCAGCCGGGCAGAGTGAGGACGGCGAAAGCAAGGAGCAGTTTCTTCATCGCCGACCCATGGCAAACTGCTATGACGGGTTCAAGTCAAACACTGGCTTTCACGAGGCGCGCGAGCAGATCGGCGGCAAAGCCGCTCAGCGTATCGTCGCGTGCTCCCATGATCACGATGCGATCGCCCGGTTGCGCCAGTTCGACGATGCGATTGCCGCAATCTTCACGGCTGGGGATGTACTCGGCCTGCTTGCCCGCTGCGACCACCGCATCGGTGATCGACTGGCTGCCAAGGCTCTTGTCGACCGTGCCGCCGAAATAGACCGGATCGCAAAGGATCAGATGGTCGTCGCGGTTGAGATGCTTTGCAAACACCGCAGCCAATTCACTGCCCATAACGCGGATCGGGCCATAGCCGTGCGGCTGGAAAAAGGCGATCACACGACCGGGAAAGGCCTTCAGCGTCGCAAGCGTGGCGGCTGTCTTGTCCGGATTATGGCCGAAATCGTCGATGACTGTAATGCCACCCGCAATGCCGACAATGTCAAAACGGCGGGCAAGGCCTGCAAAGCGTTCCACACCGTGTACCGCTTGGGCAAGCGGCACATCGAGCGCCAATGCGGCAGCAATGGCGGCGAGGGCGTTGGAAATATTGTGCCGGCCGGGAACCTGCAACGTCACCGGCCAGCTCTGGCCAAAAGCTTTGAGCGTGAAACGACTGGCGAGAGGCATGTCGACCACATCGACTGCGCGAACATCGGCCCTGTCGGTAAAGCCGAAGCTCATTGCGTCATTCAGACCCATTGGTGCCAACAATGCCACGGTTTCTATATCGTCGGCGTTCCAGATAGCGCGCTTTGCGTTTCGCGCGAAATCACCGAACAACTGCCGCAATTCATCGAGAGACTTGTGGTCAAGGCTGATATTGTTGAGCACAGCGACTTCCGGACGGAACAATGCAATCGAACCGTCGCTCTCATCGACCTCGGACACGAAAACCCCGCCATGGCCGACACGGGCACTGGCGAAGGGCGTGCCTTCGGAGACGAAATTCTTCATCACTCCGCCATTCATGATGGTCGGGTCGAGCCCTGCATCGGTCAATATCCAGCCGATCATGCCCGTTACCGTCGACTTCCCGCTGGTGCCGCCAACCGCGACCGAGCGCGGCGCAGCATTGAACAATTGGGCCAGCAGTTCGGCGCGTGTCATACGTGCGCAGCCGAGATCCTTGGCCTTAGCGACATCGGGCACGTTATCCTCGACTGCGGCGGATGCGATAAGAATCTGGTTGCCGCTAGTCAGGCCGGATCCATCCTGCGGGAAGATGTCGATGCCCAGGCTTTTCAGCCATTCGAATTTGGGTGCGAGGCGCCCCTGGTCGAGTGCGCGGTCAGACCCCGCAACCGTGGCTCCACCATCGCGGACGATATTGGCCAGCGGCAACATGCCCGAACCGCCGATGCCGCAAAAGAAATAGGATTTGTTTTTGTCCATCGCGCTCCGCTATTGCGCGGGGGCAATTTTGGCAATCGCTTATCGGGGTAGGGACTATGAAGATAGCTATTTGCGCACCTTCAACCCCCTTCACACGCGAGGATGCCGCGTGGGTTACAGCGTTGGCAGCAGAAAGCCATCCCGAAGCCGAACTGGTCTTTGATGACCAATGTTTCGTCGAACAGGGCCATTTTGCAGGTAATGATGCGCAAAGGCTTAAGGCATTTGTACGCCTGGCCAACGACCCTGCATCTGATGCCATCTGGTTCGTGCGCGGAGGCTACGGCGCTTGCCGGATTGCCGAAGATGCGGTGAAACAGCTCAAGGCTCCGGCCCGAGCGAAAAGCTACCTTGGCTACAGCGATCAGGGCAACTTACTCGCGGCACTTTATAAGGCCGGCATAGGCTGGCCGGTTCACGGCCCCATGCCGACTGATATTCGTCGCGAAGGTGGCGAGGAGGCGGTCAAGCGTTCATTGGACTGGTTGGTAAAAGGTGATGCCAAGTCTCTCGAATCAAACATAATTGCAGGCCATAAATATGCCGCGTTCAACCTAATGACGCTCGCAATGCTCGTTGGCACACCGCTGATGCCGGATCTTAGGGGGCATGTATTGATGATCGAGGAAGTCAGTGAATATCTCTACGCCTTTGACCGCGCTTTTTTCCATGTTGGCGAGCATTTGAAGGGAGTTGGCCTTGCAGGCTTGCGCCTCGGCCGCGTCAGCGATGTACCGGATAATGACCGCCCCTTTGGCGAGACGGCCGAGGAAATTGCGCGGCGCTGGTGCAAGCGTTTCGGTATTTCATATCTTGGAGAAGCAGATATCGGGCACGATAGCGCCAACAAGATCGTGCCATTCGGCGCTATCGGCTAGGCCGGATTGCGCAGATCAACTTGCAACAAGTCATCGATGAATAAGCTGACCAATTCGGCCTGTGTAGCGACGCCTGACTTGGCGTAAACATGGCTCAGTTGGGCGCGCACCGTACCGGGTGCCGCAGCGCGCAATCGGGCGATCTCGCCTGCATCACAGCCCTTGATAGCGAAGAGAGCCACTTCTGCCTCGGCGTCAGTCAGATTCCAGTCGCGGAAGCGCAACTGGATATGCTCGGTCAGTGCACCGGAAGCGATCGCCAACACCCTCTCGCGCTCCTGCGCTTCGGCGAGCAGACGGCGCGCCATCCATGCGCCGACGCCAACCCCAGCGAGCAAGGCAAAGGCGATCAGCGCCTCGACCAAAATGTGAAAATCCATTTCGCTAGTGGCCAAATCGCCGATGGCGTCGGCGATGAAAAAAATCGCAGCTATCGCCTGAATGCCGACAATTACCGCAACAAGACCGGCCCTTGCGGGGCCGGTCGTTGCTGGCTTGTCGGCTTTTCGCGTCATGGCTTCCTTCGGTTCATAAAGGGAATCATCGCTCCCACCGTTCCACGTCCATGCCGCATTGTTTCGAACAGGACACCCAATATGTGCAACGCGATCAGCACATAGAGCAGGTTGACGGCAACCTCATGGACTTCTTCAAGGACCTCTTCGCCACTTTCGCCACCTTCTTCTGCTTCCTCCCGTCCTTCCTCCTCGCCTTCCTCGTCCCTTTCGGACGCCGTGCTAAACTCTGTCGCTTCTACTGCTTCACCCACCTCACGCACATTCGGATTGGCAGGCGGTGGGCCTGACATCGCAATCCCGCTGGCAACAATGACAGCAAGGCAACCCCACAATGCGTAAACCATCAACGTTCCGATGGGGTTATGCGAACTGAAATGTTGAACTTCGCCTTTCCGTGCGGCTGCCACATAATGCAGGGTCCTGAATGGATTTGGCGGAAAGGCCGAAAAGCGCGCATTGCGCGTGCCAACAATGCCCCATAACCATCGCAGCGCCAGCAGTCCGGCGAGGGCATAGCCCACCCAGACATGCCAGCCCGATCCTTCTTCGGTGAACAGTGCGTTGGCAATAACCGCAGCCGCGACGCCCCAATGAGTCAACTTGACGATAGGATCCCAGCGTTTTGAAATAGTGATGTTGGACATCATTTTCTCCAGTATTGAACTTGTTGACATCACAATCGGTGCTGGGGCGGAATGCTGTCCATTCGACAGATGTTGATTTGTTGCCAATAAGCAGATGCTTACGGGTTCGCCGCTCAGGGTCGGCTCGAGCATCGGGCTTTTGTTTTCGTCTTTTTCAGTTACATTTGTGGAATGCAGCTCAGTTTTGGGAAATTGCTAACGCACTGGGTCTGGCTTTTTCCCGTATTTGCATTGCTGGGCGTCGTGATCAGCCTGGCTGCCAAGGTTCCTGTACTTATTGTGGGCATTCTGCTCGCCGGTGCGGTCATCGCGGCGGTGCACCATGCCGAACTGGTCGCACACCGGATTGGTGAACCTTATGGCACGCTGGTTCTGGCACTAGCGGTCACAGTGATCGAGCTGGGACTGATCGTCACCCTGATGTCAGCGGCTGGCGAAGGCGCAGCCACGCTAGCGCGGGACACCGTATTTGCGGCTGTGATGATCATACTCAATGGGCTGGTTGGAATCTGTCTGTTGATAGGTGGGTTGCGCCATCGGGAGCAGACCTTTCAAAAAACCGGTGTCAGTGCATCGCTCGCGACTTTATCAGCATTGACGGTATTCAGCCTTGTGCTGCCCAATTACACCGTATCGGAAGCGGGCCCGGTCTATTCGACCTCACAACTTGCCTTTGTCGCGATTATCTCGGTCATTCTGTACGGCACATTTGTTGCGGTGCAGACTGTGCGGCATCGCGATTATTTCCTGCCACCGAAGGAAAAGGTGGCGAATGTGCACGAACATGCCGAACAACCGACCAACCGCGCTGCGGCCATCTCGTTTGCACTGTTATTGGCCTGCCTGGTTTCGGTCGTGTTGCTGGCCAAGCAACTAGCTGGGCCGATAGAGAATGTGGTCGACAAATGGGGCGCGCCTCGCGCGCTGGTCGGTGTCATCATTGCTGCGCTTGTTCTCTTACCCGAAAGTGTGGCTGCCATTCGCGCAACGCTCGCCAACCGCCTGCAAACCAGCCTGAATCTGGCCTTGGGTTCGGCGCTTGCGACGATAGGACTTACCATTCCGGCTGTGGCGGCTCTTTCCATGGCGATGGCCATGCCGATCGCCCTTGGCCTCGATAATAAATCGATGGTTTTGCTGATGCTGACATTGCTGGTCAGCGCACAGGCTTTTGCAACCGGCAAGACGACAATTCTGCAAGGCGTAGTCCACCTCGTCATTTTCGGCGTCTATTTGTTCACAACAATCATTCCTTGAAACGCACTCCCGCTTGCATCGCGGGCTTTCCCGCCATAGGCGGCTGGGAACTACTACGCGCATAAGGGAGCGAACATGCGGGCATTCATCTTTCCGGGGCAGGGCAGCCAGGCTGTCGGCATGGGCAAGGCGCTGGCCGAGGCAGGTGCGGTTGCGCGCGAAGTATTTCAGGAAGTCGACGATGCGCTTGGACAAAGCTTGTTCAAGCTGATGTGCGAAGGCCCCGAAGGCGACCTGACGCTCACTGAAAATGCCCAACCCGCAATCATGGCCAATGCCATTGCGACATTGCGGGTGCTGGAAAAGGAAGGCGGCGTGAAGCTGTCGGAAAAGGCTCATTTCGTCGCAGGTCACAGCCTTGGCGAATATACCGCTTTATGTGCCGCAGGCGCGTTCGATCTCGCTACCACGGCAAAGCTTCTCAAGCTGCGCGGGCAAGCGATGCAGGCGGCTGTGCCTGTCGGTGTCGGGGCGATGGCGGCATTGCTCGGCGCAGATATCGAAAAGGCGGAGGCATTGGCTGCTGCTGCGGCTCAGGGCGAAATCTGCACTGTCGCCAATGACAATGATCCGAGTCAGGTTGTGATTTCGGGCCACAAAGGTGCCATCGATCGCGCGATTGAACTGGTGAAGGATCATGGCATCAAGCGCGGCATCCTGCTTCCTGTTTCGGCACCTTTCCATTGCCCGCTGATGCAGCCTGCCGCTGACCGTATGGCCGACGCGCTGGGGCAAACTGCGATCAATGCGCCTTATGTGCCGGTCTTTGCCAATGTGCTTGCGGCACCAGTTTCAGAGCCTGATCAAATTCGCAAACTGCTGGTCGAACAGGTTACCGGCCGCGTGCGCTGGCGTGAGTCGGCTATTGCCATGCGTGATGCAGGCGTGACGCATTTCTACGAATTTGGCGGGAAGGTCCTCTCGCCGATGGTGAAGCGCAGCGCAGGCGACGAGGTTGCAACCACCAGCATCATTTCGATGGACGACATCGAAACCGTTTTGAAGGAGCTTTGAGCCATGCTTTTGCAAGAACGTGACGGGTCGATCCTGACGATTACCCTCAACATGCCCGAAAAGCGCAATCCGATTTCGGACGTCGCTGTTGTAGATGCGATTTGCAACGCATTTGAAGAGGCGGATCGCGACATTTCAGTACGTTGTGTAATCCTGACGGGAGCAGGTACGGCTTTCTCTGCCGGTGGCGACCTGAAGCAGATGCGCCCCGATAGCGGCGGCCTGCGTTCGGGCAATCCGGTCGAAACGCGTCGCAACTATAAATATGGCATCCAGCGCTTGCCGCTGATGTTCCAGGCATTGGAAGTTCCGGTTGTGGCGGCAGTCAATGGCCATGCGATCGGTGCCGGGCTTGACCTTGCAACGATGTGCGATGTGCGCGTGGCAGCGGAAAGCGCCAAATTCGCCGAAAGCTTCGTCAAGCTGGGTATCATCCCCGGCGACGGCGGAGCGTGGCTATTGCCGCGCATCGTCGGCTTTAGCCGGGCAACCGAACTGGCACTGACGGGAGAGATGATTGACGCTGCAGAGGCACTGAAAATCGGCTTGGTCAGTCATGTCGTTCCCGATGCAGACCTTTTGGCCAAGGCGCGCGAAATCGCTGCCAAGATTGCTGCCAACCCACCGCATGCTGTCCGCATGACCAAGCGCCTGCTGCGCGAAGGTCAAATGGCGGACCTCAAAAATATCCTCGAAATGTCAGCCGCGATGCAAAGCCTTGCGCACAACACCCGCGACAATGATGAAGCCATCAACGCCTTCATCGAAAAGCGTGCACCGGTCTTTACAGGAGAATAAGATGTTCGATCTCACAGGCATGACCGCTCTCGTCACGGGCGCTTCGGGTGGTATCGGCAGTGCAATCTGTCATGCGCTGGCGGGGCAGGGCGCTCGTCTCGCGGTTTCAGGCAGCAATGTCGAAAAGCTGGAGGTATTCCGCGACTCTTTGGGCGGCGATCATGTCGCGGTGCCCTGCAACCTTGGCGACAAGGACAGTGTCGAGGCGCTGGTTCCGGCCGCGCTCGAAAAACTTGGCCAGATCGATATCCTCGTCAACAATGCCGGCGTTACCCGCGACAACCTTGCCATGCGGATGAAGGACGAGGAGTGGGAAGAGGTGATCCGCATCAACCTCGAAGCGGCCTTCCGCCTGATGCGCGCAGCGACCAAGCCGATGATGAAGGCGCGTTTTGGCCGTATCATCACCATCACCAGCGTAGTCGGCGCGACGGGCAATCCGGGGCAGGTTAATTATGCGGCGTCGAAGGCAGGGTTGGTTGGAATGTCGAAGGCATTGGCCGCCGAACTCGCCAGCCGCAATGTCACCGTCAATTGCGTCGCACCCGGTTTCATTCGCACCGCGATGACGGATGTGTTGCCTGATGCTCAAAAAGACGCGCTCAACGCGCGAATCCCGATGGGGCGTATGGGCGAGGGCAGCGATATCGGCGCAGCTGTTGCCTATCTTGCCTCAAAAGAGGCGGGCTATGTCACTGGCCAGACACTGCATGTGAATGGCGGGATGGCGATGCTGTGAAGCGAAAATTTGCCCTAACGTTTTTGGTATGTGCGATGTTAAATTGCGGTGCCAATGCTTTGCCGTACGAGGATTCCTATTGCATCGTTGGGGAAGCTGGTGCGGACCATGTTGCACAAGCCGCCGCTGCGTTTCTGGCTACCCCGATGGAAAATCTAGAAATTACGGCTTTGTCAGTTAATCGAGCGATTTCATCTGGTCTGGAGAAATGTCGGGCGCGTTACAGCTGGAATGTTAATGAGTCTCAAGCAGCCTTGCAGTTTGTTATTTTTTCAACTGCTGACAACATCCTAAGAGAGCGACTCTACGAAAAGTCATTCGACGTAAACATTGTTGATCGTGTTTACAAAAAAGAGCCTGGATTGAAATCAATGCTCGGGCTTTGGACTTTGCCAGAGTATCGAGGCGCTTTAGCCGGAAGACTCAAAGAGGCTGGTGTTCCCGGTAGCGCAGACGGGTCACAAGGCCTAATTGACGAAGCGATGAATCTGATCCGAAGTCGAATGCTGTTTGAAAAGACTATACAACAGCTCGATTTCCCGATGGCTGAAGGCTAATCCATACATCAAACATCGCTCCCCCCTTGCCAGCCGCCTTGCTGGGCATTAGGGGCGGATTTCGTTATTCGAATCCCAAACAAGAAGGGGCATAAAATGAGCGACACCGCGGATCGGGTTAAGAAGATTGTCGTCGAACATCTCGGCGTTGAAGCTGACAAGGTCACCGAAGCTGCAAGCTTCATCGACGATCTGGGCGCAGACAGCCTCGACATCGTCGAGCTGGTCATGGCGTTCGAAGAAGAATTCAACGTCGAAATCCCCGACGATGCGGCGGAAAAGATCTCGACCGTCAAAGACGCGATCGATTTCATCAACTCCAACAGCTAAGTTGGGGCTGCTTTTCGCAGCTATATGATCGTATTTTTCAAGCGGCTTTCCGGACAGGCGTGAACCTGCTGGAAAGCCGTTTGCTTTTTTGCTTGCGCTCGCCTTAATGGGCGCAAAGAAATTGCACGATGGAGAGCTTCACATGCGTCGGGTTGTAGTTACGGGTCTGGGTCTGGTTACGCCTCTGGGTGGCGATGTTGAAACGACTTGGGCGAACCTATTGGCTTCGAAATCGGGCGCGGGGAAAATCACCCGCTTTGATGCCGAAGCCGGTGGCCAAAAATGCCTTATCGCCTGCGAAGTGAAGCCCAAGGATCATCCTTGGGGTTTCGATCCTGACAAGCGCGTCGATCACAAGATCCAGCGCCAGGTTGATCCGTTCATCGTCTATGGCATTGATGCTGCCGGGCAGGCGCTCGAAGACGCGGGTCTCACCGATATGGACGATGACCTCAAAACCCGCACCGGCTGCTCGATTGGCTCTGGCATTGGCGGTCTGCCGGGCATCGAGAGCGAATCAATCGTGCTCCACGAAAAAGGCCCGGGCCGCGTTTCGCCGCACTTCGTCCATGGTCGCCTGATTAACCTGATTTCCGGTCAGGTTTCGATCAAATATGGCCTGATGGGCCCGAACCATGCCGTGGTAACCGCCTGCTCGACCGGTGCGCACTCGATTGGTGATGCCGCGCGGATGATCAAGGATGGCGATGCCGATATCATGCTGGCAGGAGGTGCGGAAAGCACGATCAACCCGCTGGGTGTTGCCGGCTTTGCTCAGGCCCGCGCGCTCAATTCCAGCTTCAACGATCGCCCCGAACAGGCCAGCCGCCCCTATGACAAGGATCGCGATGGCTTTGTAATGGGTGAAGGTGCAGGCGTGGTGGTACTCGAGGAATATGAGCATGCCAAGGCGCGCGGCGCAAAAATCTATGCCGAAGTGGTTGGCTATGGCCTGTCGGGCGATGCCTATCACGTAACGGCGCCGCATCCTGAAGGCAAGGGTGCCGAACTCGCCATGCGCATGGCGCTGCGCAAGGCCGGGCTTGCGGCTGGAGACATTGACTATGTCAACGCGCACGGCACTTCGACCATGGCCGATACGATCGAGCTCGCCGCGGTGAAGCGGGTGCTTGGAGATGATCTCAGCGGCGCATCCATGAGCAGCACCAAATCGGCAATCGGCCACCTTCTGGGCGGTGCGGGCGCGGTTGAGGCCATCTTCTGCATCCTCGCAATCCGCGACCAGATCGTGCCGCCGACGCTGAACCTCGACAATCCTGATGAAGGTACCGAAGGTGTGGACCTCGTTCCGCATGTCGCGCGCAAGCGCGAGGTCAAGGCCGCGCTCAACAACAGTTTCGGTTTCGGCGGCACCAATGCCAGCCTTATCGTAAAGGCCATCTGATCGAATGAACCGTCTGTTCAAAGGGCTGCTTGTTGCAGGTGGCCTGCTGTTCCTGATTGTTGCAGGCAACTTCATCTATGGATGGAATGCCGCCGGTCCGCTGGCGAAGGAAACAGCGATTGTCATCAAATCAGGTGCCAGCATCCGCTCGGCTGCAGAGCAGTTGGAGGATATGGGCGCGATCAAGTCTGCCGATGCCTTTGTTAACCGGGCCCGGATTTTTGGAGCCTCCAGCACCATCAAAACCGGGGAGTTCCTGATTCCCGCCCGGGCCTCCAACGCCGAAATCCTGTCGATCCTGACGGGGGGGAAGACCGTGCAGCGCATGGTCACCGTGCCGGAGGGCATGCCGTCGATCATGGTCTATGAAAGGCTGATGGCGAATGACCGGTTAACTGGTCAAATCCCCGTTCCACCCGAAGGATCGATCCTGCCGGATAGCTATGCCTTCGAAAAGGGAGAACTCCGCGCTGCTGTAGTCGCTCGCATGCAGGCCGCAATGAAAAAGACCATCGACGAACTTTGGCCCAAGCGAAGCTCCGATGCGGTCGTTAAAACGCCGCAGGAGGCGGTCACGCTGGCGTCGATTGTCGAGAAGGAAACATCTAAGAAATCCGAACTCAGGATCGTGGCTGGTGTCTACTCGAACCGGCTGAAGGTCGGAATGATGCTGCAGGCTGACCCTACGATCATTTATCCGATCACTAAGGGCAAGCCGCTGGGCCGGCGCATCCGCCAGTCCGAAATCGCATCGGTCAATGATTACAACACCTATTCAATGGTCGGCCTTCCCAAGGGCCCGATTGCCAACCCGTCGCGTGCGGCGATTGAGGCGGTGCTCAATCCGGAAAAGACCGACTATCTGTTCTTCGTTGCCGATGGCACCGGCGGCCATATCTTTGCCAAGACGCTCGAAGAGCATAACGCCAATGTCGAAAAATGGTACGCAATCCGCCGCGAGCGGGGGGAAATGTAACCCCGCTTACGGCTCGGCTATATTGAAGGCAGTTGGCATAGGATCAAGGGCTGCCTGAAGGGCTTCAACAGCGGCTTTATCGCCCTCGATCTTCAATCCTGCGGCTTCTAGCTGCGCCAACGGCATTTTCAGGAACAGCATGGCGAGATACAGCTGACGCGGGCCAGTCACCGTTGCGTCGGGCGCTGAATGTGCCGCCCCCATCTCGCTGAACATCACTGAATTGCCGACGCTGATCTTCGCCTTTTCCTGCCGGTCGGGGATGACAAAGTTGATCGCCAGCTTCCGATCCTTGATGATGTCCGGATTGAGCTGCGTTGAGACAGAATCGAGCAGTAACGGTGTTGCGATCGCCGAAATCATGTCCACGCTTTGTGTCGCAATACTGGGCGTCATGCCCTTCCGCAGATCACTGGCTGCTGTGAGGAACTGGTTGCGCCAGATCGCCGATTCCGCCTGATAGCCCTGCTGTTCATAGCTGTCTGCCAGCAGTGCTCGCGCTGCCGCGCTTTTGGGTTCAGCGAAAACAAGCTGGTGCAACAGGTCCGACGACCAGCGATAATCGCCAGCCTTCATGGCCTTCTTTGCTTCGGCGAGCACCTTCTTGGCTCCGCCCATCGCCGCGACCAACCGCTTGCCACGTTCCTCGGGTGGATGCGGGTTGAGGTTGGCGGGGATGGCATCATACCAGCCCAGATATCGCTGGTAGATGGCCTTCGAATTATGACTGTAGGTGCCGTAATAGCCGCGGTTGAACCATTGGTTGGCGAGGGCAGGAGGGGCCTTGAGCCGCTCGGCAATTTCAGTTTGCGTGTACCCCTTGTTCATCAAACGCACCGTCTGGTCGTGGAGGTAGCGATAATTGTCGCGATGCCCGGATAGCCAGCCTTCGACTTCCTTTTGCCCGAAACGCGGCCAGCAGTGGCTGGACATGATGTTATCGCTGCGTCCCGCGTAGAGATTTACTGCGTCGCCCAGATATTGCGACCAGGCCAGTGTGTCACGCACCTTGGCTCCACGGGGGGTCAGTACATTGTGCAATGTGCATGTGGCGATTTCTGCGGCGAGGAAAGTGCGTGCGGAAGGCACATAGACATTCATTTCCGCCGGAGCTTCGGATTCCGGGACCATCTGGAACTCCAGTTCGACCCCGTCGAGAACGCGCTTGTCGCCCGTTTTCTGGATAGTGTCGGTCGGTGTTAGCAAAGTGATTTCACCGCCTGCAACACCCTTGCCGATGCCGCTTCCCATTTGGCCTTGAGCGCCGGGCGTGAGACCCGTGCCAAACTGGTAATTGGCGCGTCGCCCCATTGCACCGCCGGCCATCACATTTTCGGACGCTGTTTCTTCGATGAAATGTTCGGGCGCGATGATGGCGACCTTACCTGCTTTGATGTCCGCCTCAGTGGTGACGCCGCGCGCGCCACCGAAATGGTCGCCATGGCTGTGGCTGTAGATCACGCCGGTAACCGGGCGCGAGCCGAGTTCCTTGTTCACCAATTCGAGCGCAGCCGCAGCGGTTTCGCGTGTGGTCAGCGGATCAATCAGGATCCAGCCGGTCTGGCCCTTGATGACGGTCATGTTGGACACATCGAACCCGCGCACCTGCCAGATGTTGTCGGTAACCTTGAATAAGCCGTGATGGCGCAGTAAGGTCATGTGCCGCCAGAGGCTGGGGTTGACGGTCGCCGGGGCATCGCCTTCCATCCATTTATAGGCGTCAAGATTCCAGACCGGGCGGCCATCCTTGGCGCGGATGATCGGGTCGGCGCGTGTAGCTACAAAGCCTTGCTGCGCAAATTGCAGATCGCGCCCGTCCTCTACCGGCAAGCTTGCCGCTTCAGCCTTTTGCGCGGCAATCGTAGCCTCACTCGCAGGCTTAGGTTCCAATGCAGGATCGGCGGCAATCGCGGGTGTCGCCACACCCAGCAGCAAAAGCGGAATCAAGCGCATATTTTCTCTCCCTCGGCTGACACCTAAGTCAGTAAGGCGACCTACCGCAACCCTCATTGATATCGTTCAAGTCGATTAGTGAATGCGAGATACTCGGTTTCACACAAGCGAGAGGCACGGCTAGTGCGCCCTCATCGCCGGGGCCGGTGCCGATACCTCCCCCTCCAAACCCTCGCCCGGTTCCGGCAATCTCCCTATCTTGATGCATGTCGGTGAAGCGCATAGTCCATCGCGATGCAGGAATCCGCACCCATCATCATAACGGCAACCATGGGAAGGGCCGATCAGGCCTGGGCGAATGCACTTCGGACGCAGCATTTTCCGCCGGAGCGCAACTATTTGCAGGCGCACATTACGCTATTCCATCACCTGCCACCGTCGCATTGGCCGGAAATCAAGGCGCGGCTGGCCAGTCTGGCTCACGAGTTTGCTCCACCCGCAGCATGGTTGCGCGACGTGATGTTTTTAGGGCGGGGCGTGGCCTATCGGGTCGAGTGCCCGGATCTATTGGCCATGCGCGAGGAACTGGCGGCGGACCTGCACGGCCTGCTGACGCCGCAGGATCAGGCCAAGCCGCGTTTGCATATCACCGTGCAGAACAAGGTTGAGCCAGCTGTTGCCAAGGCGTTGTTCGCCGAACTTTCAACCGGATTTGCACCGCGGCCGCTGGAAATCAGCGGGCTCGCCGCGCACTACTATCGCGGCGGCCCTTGGGAGCCTATCCAGAGCTGGAAATTCAGCGGGCGACGCTGAAGACTGCCTTTTCGCCAGTGGCCTGACCAATTGCCCAGCGCAGCGCGAGTAAGCCGACAAACCACATTGCATCGTTGATCGCGACACCGGTGACGATTTCTGCGGAGAAATTCTCGGCTCCACCACCAAATTGGGCATAGGCGCGCAGCAGCACTTCATAGACGACAAAGGCCGATGCGAGTGCGGCAACGCTACGAAGCACGCTTCCTTCGACTTTGCTTGCAACGATGCGTGCGACGCCAAAACCGGCCAGCGTGGCGGCAAGGATCGCAATGCCATGGCCTACTGCCTGCGCATCCCAAGGGAAGTTCATAAGCAGGAAGCCGACCGCCTGATTGGCCGCCCAAACAGCGCCGACCAACGTGATACCACTGCGCCGGTCAAGCGTCAGCGCAGCCAGCGCTGCAATTGCCGCGAAAGGGAATATGCAGGCCAGCGCAAGGCTACCCAGCACCGTTGCACCGGCCAAAGTGGCAGGCCATGCGGCGGTTTTCGCGTTCAGCAATTCATTTGCCATAATCATACTCCCTTCCTTGTCATTCCAACGGTAGCGGGCATCGCCCGACCGTCAACTCCCTAAAATTTCGCGCGCAGTCCGATATGGGCGTTGCGGCCATAAGCGCTGTACCCTGCGACGGTCTGGTAATCGGTATCGCCTGCGTTTTCGACGCGGCCATAAAGTTTAAGGGCGTCGCTGACATCATAGGCGGCGCGAATACCCACCAAAGCATAGCCGTCCATCCGCACCGAGCCGCCAAAGCCATCGAGACTATCGCTGGCCAGACGCAGGTCGGCGCCCAGTTTCAACTTGCCAGATGCTTGCCAATCGATGCTGGCATTCAGGCTGTGCACAGGTCGGCGCAGATGGCGGGTGTAATTCACGGCACCATCTTCGCGCTTTTCGGAATCGACATAGGTGTAGTTCGCACGGATGCTGAAGCGGTCGCTGGGGCGTAGTTCGACAAAGCTCTCTATCCCCTTGGCGCGCGAACGGATGATATTGTTGTAGCGGTAAAGAAACAGATCAAAATCGATCATATTTTCCGTGCGCCGCTGGAACGCCGTTGCACCAAAGCGCAATTGGCCATTGAGCAGGCCTTGCTCAAAGCCCAGTTCATAGCTTTTGGCGACTTCGGGTTGTAGACCGGGATCGCCATAAAAGCTGAAAAGCTGATACAAGGTCGGTGCCTTGAAACCCTCACCGTAAGCTGCGCGGATGACCGTCTGGGCCGCAGGTCGCCATGCGGCGTTCGCGCTGAAGGTTGCTTTGGTGCCAAAGCTCTTATGGTCGTCGACACGGGCACCCAAGGTGATCGTTATCGTGTCGGTCGGGTCGATGATCGCTTGGGCATATGCGCCTGAATGTCGGGTTTTGGCCGGCGCAAATCCGTCGGTGAAACGTGACCGTTCATGCTCGACACCAAACACGGCGCGCACCGTCTGGGCGAGTTGCCAATCGCCGTGATATTCGAACCGTTCCGTTCGACCACGCGACAAAAAGTCGGGTGCTGCTGCGCCGGGAGCGGCAAAATTGTCGCGGTTGATGTCGTTGACGGTAAGGGCGATCCGGTTTTTCAGATTGCCAATGTCAGCATTGATGCCGGCATAGCCGATCACCTGCTGTCCGGTCGAATATTCAGGCGTGTCTGAAAGGTTGTAAAAGGGCGGGGGGAAACCATCCAGTTCCGCGCGGCTGTGCGAATAGAACCCCCGCAGATCGATGCTCACGGCGTCGCTGAGTTTGACCTCAAGAGCCCCGTTGGCCGCATATTGCTTATAGCCATCCGCCTCATTGCCGTCGGCCGCCGCGGAAATCCCGTCGTCGCGGAAAAAACCACCGCCAAGGCTCGCCGAAATTCGTTCGCCCGATATCCCATATTGGCCGACCAGATTGGTGCGGTTATTGCTGCCATATTCGGCGCGCAGGGCGCGATTGTTCGCAGAGCCGGGGCGGGCGGTGATGATGTTGACTACACCGCCAATAGCCTGACTACCCCATGGTACCGAATTTGGTCCGCGCAGCACTTCGACACGGTCGATATTGCTGATTAGCAAATTGCCGAAATCGAAGCCGCCGCCGGGTGAGGAGGGGTCGTTGACGCGAACCCCGTCGATCAGAGTCAGCGTCTGCTCACCTTCGGCACCGCGGAAACGGACTGCGGAAAAGCCGCCAATGGGACCGGTGTTGGACACCGTAACGCCGGGGAGCGTTGCGAGTAGATCGGACAGGGTTGATGGTTGGCGCAGTTCGATCTCGTCGATGCCGATATTCGAAACCGAATAGCCGCTTTTCCTTGCGAGCAGTTCTGTGCCGGTCGCTGTGACAACAATCGTGTCGCGAGACGGCAAACGCTCCGAGTAGAAGCTGCAGCAACCACCATCGTTCTCGACCGCATCTTCGGTTCCGGTTGTGGTTTGGGCATGCGCGCTCATTGGCAATATCGCCAATGCGGCTGCCGTCAGTTTCAATATGGTCATGAAATATCCTTCCTGTGACGTTGCATTCAAATGCCGTCACGCGAAGGAAAACCCTCGATCGTCCGCGTTTTCCCGCACGGGCGAAGGACTGGCTGCAACAGGCAGGTCTCCTGGCTCCCGGGTCGTTGCGTCTACCTACCTTCCCGGTTTCCCAGTGGTATGCGAGGAAGACACTCGCCGGTCACAGTTGCGGGTACAGCGCCGGATTGACACCGGCTTCCCTTTTCACCCCGGTTTCGCGGGGCACCTGTTACGGGGTGGGCGGATAGGACGACGCAATCACTCCGTCAATAGATCCTATTTCTCGACGCCCTTCACTTTGCCCCATTGCCTGGCCGCCGTGTAACCGAGATAGCCGGTGCCGAAGAGCGCGTAGAGCGGTTCGGGCAGGCCATTCAAATAGGCGTTCATCCCCGCCGCGATGTCTAGCGCGGCTTGCGGGCGGAAGGCGGCGATCAGGCCCATGGGCAGCGACCAGAGTATGATGGCGTACATCACATAGAGGAAGCTGGGCCGCGCACGGCTGGTCCATGGGTCCGCGGATTGCGCCTCGGCGAGGATAGCAGAGAGCTGGGTACGCAGCGTTTCCAGTTCCTGGCTGCCCTGTAACTTGATCAGTTCAATTTTCGCCGCATCACGCGCCTTGGGATCGGGAATCAGTTTGTCGATCAGCGCAGCGATGGGGCCGATCAGGGTTTCGATTATTGCCATATTTTTCTCCAAAAGTCTCACTAAAGTCACAATTGAATTGTTATTTGGCCATTCCCGCGAAGGCGGGGAACGAGGTGACGGAGCGTCAATCCATCACCTGACGTGCAAATTTGACCCGCTGGTGATGGATCCCCGCCTTCGCGGGGGTGACGAAAGTTGGCTAAGAGGGTTCTGCTCCACCAATCCGGTTGGCCAGCCAGCCATAGACAAAGGCCTCCTGACTCGACCGGGCTTCGGCGATGTTGATGTAGTGCGCGCCCTGCAGAGCCTCGACGGCCTTGAGCAACACAGCCTCACCGCCTGTGCCGCGTTTGCGCAGGAAGGCCTGCAATGCGGCGAGGGTCGAAGGGCCGATCTGCCGGTCGACGGTAAGGTCGGCATAGTCGCGGCCTTCGCGATTCAGTGCATTGAGTGCGCGCTGCAGAAAGGCTGTCGCGGTCCCAGTGCCCATATTGATGCCGGTGTCGAAAAGTTCGGCGGCTAGGGAAGGAGCGTGGATGGCCACTTCGTCAAAGCGCGGCTTGCACCAATATAGCCTTTTATAGATTGCAGCTGCATCACTGCGCGGCAAGGTGCGCATTTCGCCTACATAACCCTGTCGCCGGGCAACAGCCTCGGTTATCCCCCAATTTGTCGGTCCGCCGCGATCCGCCGGATGGTTCACATATCCACCTTCGCGTTCGATTACGTCGTCGATCAGCTCGTCGATATTGGTCATTGTTTCGATCCGTTCTTGTGCTAGGCGAATCAAGTAACCAAATAGGATCTATGTAGGACAGCAAAAAATCCAAGAACGCAGATACAGGGCTTTTCCTGTGCTGCAGGATTTTTTTAATCGCGCGATTAAATTTTGTTGCCCGGCCGCCCGATTGGCGTATTGAAGAATCAATAACTGCCCGATGGCATGACAGGAGAGGTCCCAAGATGAATTTCGATTTTTCCGAAGAGCAACTCGCGCTGAAGGATGAGGCACGCAAATTTCTCGCTGCGAAATGCCCACCCGATCGCGTCCGTAAATTGATGGATGAGGATAGCCCGGGTTTCGATCCGGAGCTTTGGTCGCAGGTCGCCGAACAGGGATGGCTGGGTGCCGCAATTCCGGAAGAGCATGGCGGGCTTGGCCTGGGCTATCTCGAATTGTGCTGCATTGCCGAAGAGTTGGGCCGCGCAGTCGCACCGGTGCCTTTCGCCTCCACCGTCTATTTCTTTGCTGAAGCGTTGCTTCGTGCGGGCAGTGCCGAACAGAAGGCTAAATATCTGCCGCAGGTCGTTACCGGCGAGTTGATCGGCACCATCGCAAGTGCCGAACAGGCCGGTGTGGTTTCGGCTGCCAACATCAGCGCTGAGGTATCGGGCGGCAAGTTGACTGGCGTGAAGCTGCCGGTCACCGACGGTGCGGTTGCGCATCATGCGGTTGTCCTCGCCAAAGAAAGCGGCAAGCCGACACTCTATATTGTGGATCTCAACGGACCCGGCGCCACGCGTGAAGCGGTCAACACCATCGACCGTTCGCGCGAAGCGGCACGCGTCGAATTCAAGGATGCGCCTGTCGAGCGGCTGGGCGAAGTCGGCGATGGCCTCGCGCTGTTTGAAGCCATTAACGACCGCGCGGCGGTGCTGATTGCGTTCGAACAGGTCGGCGGTTCCGACATGTGCCTCGAAATGGCCAAAAACTACGCGCTCGAACGCTTTGCCTTTGGCCGCGCCATCGGCGGTTACCAGGCTATCAAGCATCGCCTTGCCGATATGTACGCCAAAAACGTGCTGGCGCGCGGCAATGCTTATTACGGTGCTTGGGCGCTGAACAGCGATGCGCCCGAATTGCCGATTGCGGCAGCGGGTGCCCGCATTTCGGCGTGTGATGCCTATTGGTTTGCGGCCAAGGAAAATGTCCAGGTGCATGGCGGCATGGGCTTCACCTGGGAAATCGATGCCCACCTGCATTATCGCCGCAGCCGTCAGTTGGCGCTCGTCGCCGGCTCGGCGCGCAACTGGAAACACCGTTTGGTCAGCATGCTCGAACGCCGCAACGCGGCCTGAAATATTTAGGGAAGGAACGAGAAGATGGATTTCAACGATACTCCCGAAGAAGCCGAATATCGCGCCAAGGTTCGCGCGTGGCTCGAAGAAAACGCGCCGCGCGGCGTGAAGGGCGCATCGCTCGGTGACGAAGATGAAAGCCAGATGGATGCCTGCAAAGCCTGGCAGGCCAAAAAGGCTGCTGCCGGTTACGCACAAATCCGTTGGCCCAAGGAATGGGGCGGCGGTGGCGGCACCACCATCCAGAGCGTGATCTTCGCGCAGGAAGAATCGCGCATGGGCGTGCAGCTGGGCGGTCCGTTCGCGATTGGCCTCGGCATGTGCATTCCGACCGTGATGGCGACCGCCGATGACGAAACCAAGAAGCGTTTTGTCGGGCCCGCTGTTCGGGGCGAAACCATCTGGTGCCAGCTCTTCTCCGAACCCGCCGGTGGCTCCGACGTTGCGGCTATCCGCACCCGCGCGATCAAGGATGAAAGCTCGGTCGATGAAAATGGCGATTTCGACTGGGTGGTCAACGGCCAGAAAATCTGGACCTCGGGCGCGCATTATGCCGATTATGGCATCGTTCTCGTTCGTACCGATCCCGATGCGGTGAAGCACAAGGGCCTCACCATGTTCTGGATCGACATGAAGTCGCCCGGCGTGCAGTGCAAGACCATCCACCAGATGTCGGGTGCACGCGGTTTCAACGAAGTGTTTTTCACCGACGTTCGCATCAAGGATAGCCAGCGCCTCGGCGCGCTGCATGATGGCTGGAACGTCTCGATCATCACGCTGATGAACGAGCGTGCGTCGGTCGGCGGCGGCGGCGGTGCGCGGGGTGGCGGTGCTATCAAGGCATTGCAGGTGGCGCAGAAAATCCGCGATGAAAATGGCGATCCGCTGTCGAATAACAGCACGGTTCGCGAAAAGATTGCCGAACATTATGTTCGCGCCGAAGGGCTGCGCTTCACTGGCATGCGCTCACTGACTGCACTGTCGCAGGGCAAGACCCCGGGGCCCGAGCAATCGGTGACGAAGCTGGTGCAGGCCGCCGGCATGCAGGATCTGGCCGAGTTCATGGTCGACCTGCAGGATCAGGCCGGCATCATCCGCGATCCTTCGCTTGCGGTTGAAAATGCCGATTTCCAGGAAATGTTCCTTGGATCACCGGGCGGTCGTATCGCGGGCGGGACGGACGAAATCCTGCGTAACATCATCGCTGAGCGCGTGCTTGGCCTGCCTGGTGAAATCCGTGTGGACAAGGGCGTACCGTTCAAGGACCTGCCCACCGGGCGTTGAGAGGAGGACAGGTGATGACGTTTCCCTTGCCCAATGTGTCGAATGACTTGAACGGGCGGGTTGCGCTCGTCACTGGTGCCTCGTCGGGCTTCGGTGTCCGTTTTGCAAAGGCGCTTGCCGCGTGCGGAGCCAAGGTTGGATTGGCGGCGCGCCGGGTCGACCGTCTCGAGGCGGTTGCGGAGGAAATTCGCGCCGCTGGCGGCGAGGCAATTTGCATTCCGATGGACGCGACCGATGCCGATCAGCTGTTCGCGGCGGTCGATACGCTCGAAAAGGCCTATGGAACGGTCGATATCCTCATCAACAATGCAGGCATTCCGGATGCCCAGCGCGCGCACAAGATGGAGGTCGAACTGATCGATCGCGTCTTGGGCGTGAACCTGCGCGCGCCTTATATCCTTTCATGCGAAGTGGCGCGGCGTTTGATGGCGGCGAAAAAGCCGGGACGGATCGTCAATATCAGTTCGGTCGCGCATTACAGCTATTCGGGTAATGGTGCGGCGCTGTATGCAATTACAAAAACCGCGGTTGCGCGGATGACCGAGGCTCTCTCGCTCGAATGGGCGAAATATGACATCAACGTCAACGCGATCTGCCCTGGCATGTTCAAAACCGAAATGCTCGACGGTATGCTCGAACGCGTCGGTGATCTCAGCCAGCATGTGGTGCGCAAGCGCGTTTGCGACCCTGCCCAGATGGACAGCACCTTGCTCTATCTCGTATCACCCGCATCCGAATGCGTGACCGGCGCCGTCATCCGCGTCGATGACGGGCAGAGTGCGCGTAACTAATTTAGAAATAACAGAATCAGGAGAAGGACAAATGGCAATCAAGACCCGCATCACCGAAATGTTCGGTGTCGAAACCCCCATCGTCATGGGGGGCATGACCGGCGTAGGCTATGGCGAACTGGTGGCGGCTGTCGCCAATGCAGGCGCGCTCGGCTTCATCACCGCGCATATGTTTGAAAGCGGGCAGGCGCTGTTTGACGAGATCGAAAAGACCCGCAAGCTGACCGACAAGCCCTTTGGCGTGAACCTCACTTTGCTGCCCTCGATCAACCCGATTCCCTATGACGACTATCGTGAGGCGATCATCGCGTCGGGCCTGAAGATTGTCGAGACCGCCGGGCGCGCGCCTACCGACCACCTGCCGCGTTTCAAGGAAAATGGCGTCAAGGTGATCCACAAATGCACCAGCGTGCGCCACTCGGTCTCTGCGGTGAACAAGGGCGTTGATGTTATCAGCATAGACGGCTTCGAATGTGCGGGCCATCCCGGTGAGGATGATGTGGGCCTAGTCGTATTGCTCCCGGCCACGGTCGACGCGCTGCCGGACACCCCGATCATTGCTTCGGGCGGCATGGCCGATGGCCGCAGCCTGGTTGCCGCCCTCGCGCTTGGTGCCGATGGCGTCAACATGGGCACCCGTTTCTGTGCGACCGTCGAGGCTAACATCCACCAGAATGTGAAGCAGAAGATCGTCGACAATACCGAACTCGACACAGTCCTCGTCGGACGCAGCCTGCGTAACACCGCCCGCGTGGCGCGCAACGCGATTTCGGAGCAGGTCGCAGAAATCCAGAAAGACCCGACCAAGACCTTCGCCGATGTGAAGGAATTGATGGCGGGCGTGCGCGGCCGTGAAAATGTGCTCGCAGCGGGCGATACCGATGGCGGCATCTGGACCAGCGGACAGAGCCAGGCGCTGATCCACGACATCCCAACCTGTGCCGATCTCGTGAAGAACATCATGGCGCAGGCGGAGGCGGTGCGGAAACGGATTGCTGCCTGACAACCTATCGGCGAGATTCTTATGTTTTTGCCGTAGCTGATTTGGTTGGTTTCACGCGGATGTATATCCCACCAATTTCGGGGCGTTTGAGTTCAAACGCCCCGGTTTTATTGACCAGATCGCTCAATTTTGCGTGCCCGTAGGTGCGCGGGTCAAAATCCGATGCCAGCTTTGAAAGATGACTGCCCACGGGACCAAGGCCGACCCAGCCATCGTCATTTGCCAATTGGCCAATTGCTTTGCGGATTAATGGAACGGCTGCACTTGGGGGTTTGAGCGCCTTCGGAACAGTTTCCGGTTCCCCGCCATCAGGCTTGGGTGCTTCAGGCAAAAGGTTTTCTGTGTAAAAGAACCTGCGGCACGCTTGGCGAAAGCTCTCTGGCGTCTTCTGTTCGCCAAAACCATATACATCAACGCCCTGTTCGCGAATGCGGGCGGCGAGTCTCGTAAAGTCGCTATCTGACGAAACCAGACAGAACGCGTCGAAACGACCACTGTGCAATAGATCCATCGCGTCTATGACAAGTGCAATATCAGAAGCGTTCTTGCCAGGCGTGTTCGCAAAGTTCTGATACGGCATAATTGCATGTTTCGACAGAATATCAGCCCATTGTTTCAGCCGCGATCCAGAAAAGTCACCATAGATTCGACGAACACTTGCTTCGCCAATATTTGCAATTTCTTCAAAAAGTCCACTCGCTATTCGTGCTGAGGCATTATCTGCGTCAATCAATACAGCAAGTCGAGGAGAGCGTTGTTCGGCCATTTTTGGATAGTGCCAATTACTTGCTCCATCCGCTACATTTTTTTGGCAGGCGTGAAGTGGGTGCAACCCAGACAGCTTCCAAAACTGGAGTTGTTCAAAAATTGTGGAGTTTTGGAAAATTGGTCGGGACGAGAGGATTCGAACCTCCGACCCCCACACCCCCAGTGTGATGCGCTACCAGGCTGCGCTACGTCCCGACCGGAGCGCGGCCTATATGGCGGCACATCGGTAAAAGCAAGGGGCCTTGTTGCCCGATAAACGCTTTCCCGTTGCGCGCGATTTACCATGGTGGTAACCGCGCGCCTTGGATTTTCCGGAGGCACTTCCTATTTGCCCTCCAGCAAGAACAATCGGGGAAAGCAATAATGACATCGTCCATGATATTCGCGGCAGCTGCAGCAGGTGCGGCCGGTGGTTCCACCGGTGCCGCCTTTTTTGTGCAGGTGCTTCCGCTTCTGCTGATTTTCGTCGTTTTCTATTTCCTGCTCATCCGTCCGCAACAAAAGCGCGCCAAAGAGCATCAGGCGAAAATCGAGGCGGTCGCCAAGAATGACGAAGTCGTGACCGGCGGCGGCCTGATTGGTAAAGTGACCAAGGTTGCGGATGACCATGTTGAGGTCGAAATCGCCCCAAATGTGCGGGTCAAGGCACTGAAGTCGACTCTCGCTGATGTTAAGGGCCGCACCTTGAAAGCGGCGAACGAATAATCCGGCCATAGGCTGTCTGACGACAAGGATAGAGTGATGCTGGATTTTCCACGCTGGCGCGTAATCATGTTCAACATTTTGCTGGTGTTGAGCCTGCTCTTGGCGCTGCCCAGTTTCCTGCCAAAAAGCTGGCTGGACCGAATCCCTGACGGAATTCCCAAACAGACGATCAGCCTCGGCCTCGATCTTGCAGGCGGCAGCCACATCCTATTGGAGGCGGACACTGCCCAATTGGCGCGCGACCGGCTGGAATCGATCGAAGACAGCGTTCGTACGGCAATGCGTCGTGCCGAACCGCGCATAACCATCGAAGGCGTAACGAGGACCGGTGGCAAGCTGAGCTTCATCGTTACCGATCCCGCGCAGATTGATGCGGCACGCGAAGCGCTGCTTCCGATTGTTGCAAACAGCGTCGGTGGACGTGACTGGACCATTGAAGTTACAGACGGCAACCGGATCAGCCTGATCCCCGCAGCAACCGGTAATACCACCGCGCTCGACCAGGCAATGAATTCGGCGAAAGATGTTATCGACCGTCGTATCAACGCGGTTGGCACTTTGGAACCCACGATCATTCGTCAGGGCGCGGATCGTATCGTTGTTCAGGTGCCCGGCCTTGATGACCCGCAGGCGCTGAAAGATCTGATCGGTAAAACCGCCAAGCTGGAATTCAAGCTGGTCGATGAAGGTGCTGACCCGGAGCAGACAGCACAGGGCAAGGCACGCGTTGGCAGCCAGGTATTGCCCTATCCCGACAACCCGACAGGTATTCCCTATATCGCGGTGCGCCGCCTTGGCGGAATTTCCGGCGACAAGTTGACCGGGGCGCAGCAAAGTTTCGACCAGCAAACCAATGAAGCCGTGGTCATCATCCAGTTTGATGGCGAAGGTGGGCAGCGCTTTGCCCGCATGACACAGCAGAACACCGGAAAGCTGTTTGCCATCATCCTCGACGGACAGGTGATTTCGGCACCGCGGATAAACGAACCCATATTGGGCGGCACCTCCCAGATTTCGGGAAGCTTTACCGTGGAAAGCGCGAGCCAGTTGGCAATCGCGCTCAACTCGGGCGCACTGCCGGTCAATCTCAAGGTTGTTGAAGAGCGTTCGGTCGGCCCCGATCTGGGTGCGGACTCGATCCGAAGCGGGATGATTGCCGCCCTGGTCGGCACCGCCGCCGTGCTGATGTGGATGATCCTGTCTTATGGGCGGTTCGGTATATATGCGAGCTATGCTCTGGTCCTGAATGTAGCGATGATATTGGCGGTTATGGCGATGTTCAATGCAACGCTGACGCTGCCCGGCATTGCCGGTTTCGTGCTGACAATCGGCGCGGCGGTTGACGCAAACGTTCTGATTAACGAACGCATACGCGAAGAGCGGCGAAAGGGGCGACGCGTCATCCAGGCCATCGAAAATGGCTATAAGGAAGCAAGTCGCGCGATTTTCGATGCGAATATCACCAACGTGATTGCGGCTGTGCTGCTGTTCATATTCGGTTCGGGCCCCATCCGCGGCTTTGCGGTGGTTCTGATGATCGGTATCGTCACATCGGTGTTCACGGCAGTGACCTTTACACGGATGTGGGTGTCACGCTGGGTCAAGCGTGCCCGTCCGCAAGACTTGAATATTTGAGGCAAGGGACCGCACCATGAAACTTTTGAAGCTCGTTCCCGACAACACCAATATCGGTTTCCTCAAATGGCGGAATGTCGCCTTCGGTGTTTCGATCCTGTTGATGGTCGCGTCCATCGCATTGGTCGCAACCCGTGGCCTGAATTTCGGCGTCGATTTCATCGGCGGTCAGATGATTCGAACGACCTTTGTCGGTGAACAGGCCGCTCCGGTTGAGGCGTTGCGCGAGTCCGTCGGCGAATTGGGCTATGGCGAACCGACAATCCAGCGCTTCGGTGCGGCAAACCAGGTATCGATCCGGATGAAATTGCCCGATGGTGCAGACAAAAAGCCGGAACTGGCCAATGCCATGGCCGAGAAAATTGTCGCCAAGATCAAGGAAGAACATCCTAAAGTCCGGATTGACGGCGTCGATTCGGTTTCGGGTAAGGTTTCTAGCGAATTGTTCGAAAAGGGCTTTCTGGCTCTGATCGCTGCCGCCTTGGGGGTCGCGGTCTATGTCTGGTTCCGTTTTGAATGGCAGTTCGGCATGGGTGCAATCTGGGCGTTGGTGCACGATATCACGCTAACCTTTGGCTTGTTTGCACTGACGCAGATGGAATTCGATTTGAACATCATCGCCGCGCTGCTGACGATCATCGGTTATTCGCTCAACGATACGATCGTTATCTATGACCGTATTCGCGAAAACCTGATGAAGTTCCGGAAAATGGATTTGCCAGCGTTGCTCGATCTATCGGTCAATGAAACCCTGTCGCGGACGGTGATGACCAGCTTGACGATATTGACTCCACTGGTTGTGCTGGTTCTGTTCGGACCGGATGTCATCTTTGGCTTCAGCGTCGCAATGGCCTTTGGTATCTTCGTCGGCTCTTATTCTTCAATCTATCAGTCGGCGCCGTTCCTGATCTGGTTCAAGGTGAATTCCGACAGCTTTGTGCCGGCCGAAAGGGTCGCAGACAGCAAGGTCGAACGATTGAACGAAGGGAAAGTCTAAGCTTTCCTGTCCAGTAAATGGCGCCAATGCGCGACGAGCGCGGCGCCGTTTGCCTGCCAACTATAATCGGCGACCGTCGACGCAACCGCTTCGCGGTGGGGCGGTTCCATGAGCAATTCGTGAACCGCTGCAGCGATAGCATCGGCGTTGCGTTCGACAATCCGCCCGGAAGCGGCAGATTTCATCGCCTCGCGCGCACCGCCTGTGTCTGTGATGACCAAAGGCGTTCCACAGGCAAGCGCCTCTATCCAGGCATTTGCCAGGCCTTCGCTGGACGACGGCAGAACGGCGACATCGGCGGCCTGCAGATAATGGGCAATCTCGGCATGCGGCATGGATCCAAGGAAGTGGACACGTTCGGCAACGCCTAGCTCGTGGGCCAATTTTCCAAGCATTTGCTGGTCTTCGCCTTCGCCAATTAACGCGAGGCGTGCGTCAGGCAATTTCGCCATCGCTTCGATGACGAAGGCCTGGCCTTTGCGTGGAATGAGGGCGCCAACGCTTACAAGCAGCGCTTCATAAATCGGAACCTGCAACCGTTCGCGCAACATATCGTGCGGTTCGGTTGGGAGGCAGAAAAGCGAGCGGTCAATGCCGGTGCGATGGACCCGGATCTTGCCCGCTTTTACGCCCAAGCTTGCAATGTCGGCTTTGATGGCGTCTGAGACCGCCAGCAATCCGCCCGCCTTTTGCGCTGCTTCGATGATCTGTTCGCGGCACCCAAATACTGTGGTCCAATAATGGATATCCGCGCCGCGCGCCTTGATGGAAAAGGGCAGGTTCAGTGCTTTGGCTATGTGCATTGCAGCCGGGCCGTCGGGCCAGAAGAATTGTGCGTCGACCAGATCGAACGGCTTTTCCGCGTGCAGTTTGTGCGCGAGGGGCAACATGGCCTTGGCGATTGCGGTCGGATTGCGAGCCGGAGCCATGCCGGGCAGCAGCGTGAAATGCGGGCGCAATACGGTATTTCCGTTCCAAATGTCGTTGCGCGCCAGATCGGCTTTTTCGCGATAGGCATGCAGCAGCCGGTAGAGCGGCCAGGGCGGCAGTCCATTGGGACTGATACGGACAATCTCTACCTCACCTGTTGCGTCAGCGGCGTCGAGCGACAGTTCGACAAAACGCCCGAAATTTGGCGCGGCGGCGCTTGGGTAGAGGGTCGAAAGCGAGAGGATGCGCATAGTTTTAAAGCGAGCGAACCAGCTTTGCTGCGCGGGCGATCCATGCCGGATCGGCGACTACTTGCTGGCGGGCACCGGCAGCGAGCGGGAGCAAGTGCAGCTTTCCATCCTCGCGTCCCAACAGCCTTCCGAACAGGAAGCGACCAGCAGGACGGGGGACCAGCACGTCGCAGTTGAGCGCATCGGCAAAGCGTTCCGGCGGCAACTGCTCGCACCAGATTTCATCGCCGCGCCGATAGTCGCCGATGCTGTCCATGACCCGAAGGCCCACCATTTCACCCAGCAAGCGCGGTGCAACCATCGTATCGGCCTTGGTTGGCGCTTGCGCGCCATCCATTCCCAGGTGTGCCGCAACCGGCAGTTCCTCCTGATCCGGAAGTTGAACCAATTCGCTTGAATCGACCCCAAGCGCATTGGCAATGCGGTTCAGCCAGTCGAGCGACAAGGTGCGCGTGCCGGTTTCCAACCGTCCTATCGTTTGAGCGGTGGTGGGCGGTTCGCAACGCTCGGCAACGTCGAGCAGGGTATATCCCCTGGCGCGGCGGACTTCGCGGATTCGGTGCAGCATGGCGCAGGCTTTCGATAACCAAATAGGTTTTCACTGTCCTACATAATTCTCCAAATGGCAAGAGGGCTTTTCAACGAGTCGAAGGAGCCAGCATGCCACGTCGCAATACAGCCAACGCCCCCGCCCAATTCCGCGATCCGCGCCTGCTCGTCCAACGTGCGCTGCCTGATCCGAACGACGACGGTTGCCGTCGCAAAGCAAGGCGGACGGTCACCATCAATCTGGCTGAATCGCCGCTGTCCTGGCTGCACGCGCATGGCCATTTGTCTGACCGGCAATTGCTGGCGGGCGAGAAACTCCGTGCCGATTATGAGAACGCCTCCCTTGGTGCGCGGACCACGATGGTCTGGGATTCCTCGCCGGTGTCGCGCGGCAAGCGCAGGGCGCCTTCGTCCTTCACGCCTACCGAACGCGCACTGCACGCCAAGCAGCGGTTTGATGACGCCATGACGGCGCTGGGCCGTGATCTCAGTGATATTGCTTGGCGCGTGATCTGCGCAGGTGAGGGCGTGCCCGTGGCAGAAAAGGCGATGGGATGGCCGCTGCGTTCGGGCAAGCTGGTGCTGCGAATAGCGCTCGACCGGCTGGGGGATTATTACCGATTACCGGGATGAGTGTATCTTGGCCAAAAAAACTTCGTCATTCCCGCGAAGGCGGGAATCCATCACCTGCCGACGAAATTTATCCTTCCGGAGATGGACCCCCGCCTTCGCGGGGGTGACGAAAATCAATTTTCTAAGGTTAGGCTCAGCTTGCCAACGACTCTACCATCTCCGCCAGCGTCAGCCAGCGTTCTTCAGCCGCATCCTTTTCGGTGCGTAATGCGTCAATAACTGTTGTGAGCTCTGCAAACCGTTTCGGATTTCGACTGTAGAGATTGGTGTCGGAAAGTTCGGTTTCGGCGTTAGTGATTTCCGCGTCGATTTCCTCAATCCGCTTCGGCAACAGATCATAGTCGCGCTGATCCTTGTACGAAAGCTTGGCAGCCTTGGGCGGAGGGGGCGCAGCTGGCGCCGGCGCCGCCTTTTGCGCTTTGGCCACATTTTGCGGACGGCGATCACGCTTAGCCTCCCAGTCGGCATAGCCACCGGCGATGATATCAACTTTACCCGACCCATCGAGCCCGAGCGTCAATGTCACCGTGCGATCAAGGAAGTCGCGGTCGTGGCTGACGATCAGGACAGTGCCTTCATAATCGGCGATGACTTCCTGCAACAGATCGAGCGTTTCGAGGTCGAGATCGTTGGTCGGTTCATCGAGCACGAGCAGGTTCGCCTCACGAGCAAATTCACGCGCAAGCAGAAGGCGCGAACGCTCGCCGCCCGAGAGCGTGCCAATGCGCGCCTCGACCAGATTGGGATCGAACAGGAATTCCTTAAGATAGCCCTGAATATGTTTCTTGTGCCCGCGAACTGTTATCCAGTCGCTGCCATCGGCCAGTACGTCGCGCACCTTCTTTTCGGGCGCCAGCAATTTGCGTTGCTGGTCGATGATGATGCCGGTCAGCGTTTTGGACAGCGTGATCTTGCCATCGTCAGGCTGCATTTCGCCGGTCAGCATCCTGATCAGTGTGGTCTTGCCAGTTCCATTGGCACCGACGATGCCGATGCGGTCGCCGCGCTGGATACGCAGCGTGAAGTCGCGGATGATCTTGCGGTCACCAAAGCTTTTGGAAACGCCTTCTGCCGCGATTACGGTTTTGGTCTTGGACTCATCGGATGCTGCCGCCAGCTTTGCGGTGCCTTGCGGGCCGAGCATGGCCGCGCGCTGGGCACGCATTTCCCACAATTTGGCGAGCCGCCCCTGATTGCGTTTACGCCGCGCGGTCACACCGCGCTCAAGCCAATGTGCCTCGATCTTCAGTTTGGCGTCGAGTTTGTCGGCAGCGCGTGCTTCCTCGGCATAGACCGCCTCCATCCATGCTTCATAGCCGCCAAAGCCGATTTCGTTGCGACGCAAGGATCCACGGTCAAGCCAGAAAGTCTGGCGGGTCAGGCGGGTCAGGAAGGTGCGGTCATGGCTGATGACCATGAAGGCGCCCTTATAGCGGGTCAGCCAGTCTTCGAGCCATTCAATCGCGGCCAGATCTAGATGGTTGGTAGGCTCGTCGAGCAGCAACAAGTCAGGCTCGCTCGCCAGCGCACGGCAGATGGCGGCACGCCGCCGTTCGCCGCCAGACGCAGTTTTGGCTTCGCGGTCGAGGTCGATACCCAACTGGTCGGCAATGCTGCGGATTTCATGCTCGGGCGGGGCCTGCTCACCCGACAGGCAGTAGTCGATCAGCTTTTCGGAAGGTCCAAAATCAGGGTCCTGTTCGAGCATCACGATATTGGTGCCCGGAACCACCGTACGCTTGCCCTTGTCGGGTTCGAGTATTCCGGCGACGAGTTTCATCAACGTCGTCTTGCCCGCGCCATTACGTCCGATCAGCGCCAGCCGGTCGCGCGGACCGATGAAGACATCGATGTCGCTGAACAGCCAGCCAGCGCCTTGCTGCAGCGAGAGACCTTCATAGGACAGGATGGGAGGGGCACGCATGGTGCGCGGCGGATAGGGGGAAGGTTGACGCGATGCAAGCTCTCGCGCAAAGCTCCCCTATGCGCACAGTCTATCTCAACGGCCAATATATCCCCGAAACCGAAGCGAAGGTGTCGATTTTTGATCGCGGCTTTCTGTTCGCTGATGCGGTGTATGAGGTTGTCTCGGTCATCGATGGAAAGCTGATAGATTTTGACGGTCATGTCGCACGTTTGCATCGTTCGATAAGCGAGCTGCGTATGCCGAAGCTGCCGGGGCGCGAAGAACTGCTTACGATGTGCCGCGAACTTGCCGTGCGCAACGCACTGACCGAAGGCATGATCTATTTCGAGGTCACACGCGGCAATCCCGGCGATCGCGATTTCCTTTTTCCTTCAGCCGATCTGCAGCCGACCATCGTCGGTTTCACGCAGAACGCTGTGCTGGTAAACAGACCACAGGCCGAAAGCGGAATTTCGGTAGTCACGCTCCCCGACCGCCGCTGGCAAATGGCGCATGTGAAGACCACGCAACTGCTTTACGCCTCACTGATGAAAGCCGAGGCAAAGGCGCAAGGTGCCGACGATGCATGGCTGGTGCGTGACGGTTTTGTCACCGAAGGTACTTCGCAAAATGCGCATATCGTGACGAAAGCGGGCAAGCTGATCACCCACCCGCTCGACAACAGCATCCTGCATGGCATCACCCAGTCAGCGGTGCTCGAACTGGCGCGGCAGGGCGTTGTCGAGGTCGAGACGCGATCCTTCACAGTCGAGGAAGCCAAGGATGCCGCCGAGGCGATGGTGACCGCCGCCTCTGCCTTCGTTCTGCCGGTAACCCGTATAGACGGCGTTCAGCTTGGCGATGGCAAATGCGGTCCGATCACGCGGAAGTTGCGCGAAACTTATATCGAGTTTGCACGCAATTCCGCGATTTGATCGCTACAAGGAGTATCTATGCGAAAGCTGATAATCGCCGCACTTTTGGCAACCGGCAGCATCACGGGGCAAGCTATGGCAACCGAAGTTCATATCACAGCAACCAATCCCGTCATCGACCTTTCTGTGACTGAATATGTCGATGCAACACCCGATGTCGCCAGTTTTTCAACCGGCGTGCAAACGCTGGCCTCGACCGCCAATGAAGCCGTCCGCCAGAATAATACTCAGATGGCCGCAGTTATCGCGCGTCTGAAGAAGCTCGGCATCGCCGACAAGGATATCCAGACGACCCAGATTTCGTTGAACCAGCAGTTTGACTATAGCGAGGGCAAACAGGTGTTTCGCGGGTTTGAAGCGAACAACACTGTCACCGCCAAGCTGCGCGATTTGAAGAAATTGCCGCAGTTCCTCGACGCGCTGGCTAGCGACGGCGCCACCAACTTCAACGGCCCGAGCTTCTCGGTCGACGATGATAGCAAGCTGAAAGAAACCGCGCGTGACAAGGCATGGGACAGCGCGATGAAACGGGCGAATGCAATCGCGCGCAAGGCTGGCTATGCAAGTGCGCGCGTGTTACGGGTCGAGGAGCAATCCGGCGACTTTGGCGGATATCCGATGCCGGTGATGGCGATGCGCGAACAATCCTCGGCCAAGGATACACCCATTGCGCCCGGCCAGGTTCGCATCGGTTCGACGATGAATTTCACATTTGAAATGGTGAAGTAAGCAGTGGTGCAGGACGGCTTTATCCTTTCCAAATCCTTGACGCGCCGTTCAGACTTGGTTCAATGCTGTCATTGCAAATGGGTGATATGAAAAAAGCCGTCCTGCTCCTGCTGTCTGTAGCGCTGGGAACCGCCAGCATCGCCGCCCCTGCCTATGCCCGTAAGGGTGATGATCAGGTCAAGGCGCGTGAGCAGATGAATTCGGGCAAGGTTTTGTCCTTGCGTGAAATCGAAGGGCGCGTAGTCCCCCGGATGCGCGGGATGGAATATCTGGGCCCCGAATATGATGGCAGCGCGCAGGTGTATCGCCTGAAATTCATCGATGCGGGCCGTGTTATCTTCGTTGATGTAGATGCGCGTTCGGGCAGTGTATTGCGCCAGCGCTAGGCGCAGCCTTTGGTTTGCGCCTGCCGTTCAATCTGTTATCTCCGGTAAATCAACAATAGCCATAGGGAGCAAGGAAGCGAAATGCGCATCCTGATCGTGGAAGACGAACCGACACTCGGGCAGCAGCTCAAATCGACACTGGAAAGTGCCGGCTATGCTGTCGATCTGTCGACCGATGGCGAAGACGGCCATTTCATGGGTTCGACCGAAAATTACGACGCCGTGATCCTCGATCTTGGCCTACCTGAGGTCGATGGACTAACCGTACTCGACCGCTGGCGGCGTGAGGGGAAGAAATTCCCCGTGCTGGTGCTGACGGCACGCGACAGCTGGTCGGACAAGGTCGCAGGCCTCGATGCAGGTGCTGATGATTATCTCGCAAAGCCGTTCCAGACCGAAGAACTAATTGCCCGGTTGCGGGCGCTTATTCGCCGTGCGTCGGGTAATGCCTCGTCTGAATTGACTGCTGGCGATGTGCGTCTTGATACCAGATCGGGCAGAGTTACACTGAACGGCGAGCCGGTGAAGCTGACGGCGCAGGAATATAAGCTGCTGTCGTACCTGATGCACCATAAGGGAAAAGTCGTCAGTCGAACCGAGCTGATTGAACATATTTATGACCAGGATTTCGACCGTGATTCGAATACAATCGAAGTGTTTGTGACCCGTATTCGCAAGAAACTGGGGCAGGACGTGATTTCGACGATCCGTGGCCTTGGCTACAGCCTGGAAGAATCGCGCGGTTAAACCCATGGCAGAAGGCGAACCCGCTATAGTTTCGCCTGCGGGTAAGGCCGAACGGACAACCGGCACCGGCTATTTGAGTCGGCGTATGATCATTATCGCCGCCGGCTGGATAACCCTGTTGTTGATCGCAGGCGGACTCGCGCTTGATCGTGTGCTGGTCAATGCCGTGTCGGACAATTTCGACGATCAGATGGAATATGTGCTGACGGCGATGATCGCCTCGGCCGAAATTGGCCCAGATGGTGAAGTCCGCCTCAATCGGCCCTTAGGGGACCAGCGCTTTCTGGAACCGAATAGCGGGCTGTACTGGCAAATCAGCGGCAAGGGTAAAATGCCGTTCCCGTCGCGGTCATTGTGGGACCGCACCTTGCGTGTCGATTTCAGCCATGCCGATTCGGTGCCGCATTTCCGCAGCAGTTCCGAGTTTGCGGGAGAACCATTGCGAATCGTCGAACGCGCGATCGTCCTGCCCGACAGCGAGACGCGCTGGATATTCATAGTAGCGCAAAGCCGCGAAAGCCTGGACGCCCAGATTACCGAATTGCGAACAGTCCTCGCGACAGCCTTTGCCGTTCTCGCCTTCGGACTGATCATCATGGCCGCTTTGCAGACATTTTACGGACTATGGCCATTGCGCGATGTGCGCCGGGAGATTGCGGCGATGCGCAGCGGGAAGCAACATCGCATTCAAGAGGCATTGCCCGACGAGGTGATGCCAATGGTTAATGAACTCAATGCGTTGCTTGACCATAACGAGAAACAGGCTGAGGAAGCGCGGCGCCATGCAGGCAATCTTGCGCATGCGTTGAAGACACCGCTGACGGTTATCATGAACAGCGCCACGGCGCAGGCCCCCGACCTTGCCGAGACGGTTATCCGCGAGGCTACGACTATGCGGCGGCAGGTTGACCATCATCTGGCCCGCGCCCGCGCAGTCGGGCGGCGCGGACACAGCCACAGCCGCGCCGAAGTCTGGCAAAGCCTCGAATCGGTCGAGCGCGCGGTCGGGCGCTTATACCGACATGTCCGGCTCGACATGGCGGGCGACAAAGAGGTTGCGGTGCGCGTAGAGCGGCAGGATCTGGACGAAATGATTGGCAATCTGGTCGAAAACGCAGCCAAATATGGTGGCGGCAGCGTCTTCGTCACAGTCGAGGATGCAGGCGACATGGTCGCGATTGTGATTGAGGATGATGGTCGCGGCATCCCCGAAAAGGACAGGGCGCGCATTTTCGACCGCGGTGTAAGGCTGGATAGCGGCAAACCAGGAACAGGTCTGGGCATGGCCATCGTTCGCGACGTCGCCGAAATTTACAACGGCACTATCGAACTTGATGAAAGCGAGGATATGGGCGGATTGTTGGTCAGGTTGAAACTGCCAAAAGCGGTTTAGCCAGCCCCATCCCTTATCCGCTCATGGTGGCGGATGACTTCATCGATGATGAAGCGCAGGAATTTTTCGGTAAAATCGGGATCGAGATTGGCGTCTTTCGCCAATTGGCGCAGCCTCTCAATCTGCCGCTCTTCACGACCAGGGTCTGCGGGCGGCAGCTTGGTCGTCGCCTTATATTCGCCGACTGCCTGCGTGATTTTGAAACGCTCGGCGAGCATGAACACGAGTGCCGCATCGATATTGTCGATGCTCTCGCGATACCGGGTGAGCTTGTCGTCCTGTGCCATCATCCATTCCTTGCCGCGCCAAGGCGCGACAGGCAAGCGGCATTGCAGCTTTTGCACTTGCGCGCGGGGCTGCCGCTTGCCAAGGCTTTGGAAGATATGACTGCGACCATTCATCAACTTGGCGCCGCGCGCACGCCTTCGCTCCAGCCGATGCTCAATCTCGTGGCTCCAGAAATGAACCGCGTGAATGCGGTGATTCTTGACCGGATGCAGTCCGAAATCCCGCTGATCCCGGAACTGGCAGGGCATTTGATCGCCGGCGGCGGGAAGCGGATGCGGCCGATGCTGACGCTCGCCTGCGCGCGTTTGCTCGACTATCCGGGGGATCGGCATCACAAATTGGCTGCTGCTGTGGAATTCATCCACACCGCGACGCTGCTCCACGACGATGTTGTCGATGGCAGCGACATGCGGCGCGGCAAGACGGCGGCGAACCTGATTTTCGGCAATCCTGCCGCGGTGCTAGTCGGCGATTTCCTGTTTAGCCGCTCATTCGAACTGATGGTCGAGGATGGATCCTTGAAGGTCCTTAAAATCCTGTCCAATGCGTCAGCGGTGATTGCCGAGGGCGAGGTCAACCAGCTCACCGCGCAGCGCCAGATTTCCACCAGCCAGGAAAAATATCTCGATATTATTGGTTCGAAGACGGCCGCGTTGTTCGCTGCCGCCTGCCGCATTGCGGCTGTAGTCGCCGAACGCCCCGAGGCGGACGAACTGGCGCTTGATGCCTATGGCCGCAATCTGGGGATCGCTTTCCAACTGGTCGACGATGCGATCGACTATGTCTCCGATGGCGTAACGATGGGCAAAGATGCGGGCGACGATTTCCGCGATGGCAAAGTGACGCTGCCGGTTATCCTCGCGCATAGCCGGGGCGACGCAGAAGAAAAAAGCTTCTGGCACAATGCGATGCTTGGTCACCGGGTAAGCGCCGATGATCTGGCTTATGCGACTAGTCTATTGCGCAAATATAACGCGATCGACGACACGCTGGAACGCGCCCGCCATTATGGGCAGCGCGCCATCGACGCTCTCGGCCCATTCCCCGGCAGTGCTGCCAAGGACGCTCTGGTCGAGGCGGTGGAGTTTGCCATTGCCCGCGCCTATTAAGGCTGCGTGACCCTTCCTGTCGAAGCTGTACTGCCGGAATTGAAGGCCGCGCTTGTCGCGGGCTCCAATGCTGTATTGATCGCGCCTCCAGGCGCAGGCAAGACAACGATGGTTGCGTCTGCCTTGCTCACAGAAAAATGGTGCAGCGGCCAGATATTGCTGCTTTCCCCGCGTCGGCTGGCAGCGCGCGCAGCTGCGGAGAGGATCGCCGAACTGATGGGCGAACCTGTTGGCGGGCTGGTTGGATATGCGACCCGAATGGACAGCAAGCTGTCGGCGAAGTCTCGCATATTGGTTCTGACCGAAGGCATATTCCGCAACCGCATTCAGGACGACCCTGATCTTGCCGGAGTCTCGGCCGTGCTGTTCGATGAAGTCCACGAACGCAGCCTCGACAGCGATTTTGGCTTGGCCTTGGCCCTTGATGCCCAGGGCGGGCTGCGCCCCGATTTGCGGTTGGTGGCTATGTCAGCCACGCTCGACGGCGGGCGTTTTGCAAATTTGATGCAAGCGCCGGTCATTGAAAGTGAAGGCAAATCCTGGCCGCTCGAATTGCGCCATGTCGGGCGCAAGGCCGAGGCGCGGATCGAGGATGAGATGGCGGCTGTTATCCGCCGAGCTTTGACCGAGGAGAAGGACGGCGATGTGCTGGCTTTCCTGCCCGGTGTCGCCGAAATCGAGCGGACGGCAGAGCGGCTGGAGGGGATGTCTGCTGAAATCCATCGGCTGCATGGCAGCCTCGATCCAGCCGAACAGCGGGCCGCCATTCGCAAAAGTACCCATCGAAAGGTCATCCTTGCAACCTCCATTGCCGAAACCAGCCTAACGATCGATAGGGTCCGCATCGTAGTCGATAGCGGCCTGGCGCGGCGTGCGCGCTATGATCGGGCTGCAGGATCGACGCGGCTGGTCACCGAACGGGCAAGCCAGGCGGCAGTGACGCAAAGGGCGGGGCGCGCGGCAAGGCAGGGGCCGGGCGTCGCCTATCGTTTGTGGGAAGAGGCCGCGACAGCAGGGATGCCGCCATTTGATCCGCCCGCGATATTCGAAGCTGACCTTTCGCCCCTGCTGCTCGATTGCGCGCTGTGGGGTGTGAGCGATCCGGCCTCTCTGCAATGGCTCGATCCTCCTCCAAAAGCAGCAATAGAGGAAGCGCGGACGCGATTGGCCGATCTTGGTGCGATCGACGCGCAAGGACGCCCTACCAAACATGGGCACGCGATTGCGCGCCTGCCATTGCCGCCCCGGCTCGCGCATATGCTGGTCACGGCGTCGGCACTAGGTTTCGGCAAGCTCGCGGCCGAAGTTGCCGTGTTACTGTCCGAACGTGGACTTGGCGGCAATGATACCGATCTCGAACGGCGACTTGAGCGCTGGCGTAGCGAGCGCGGCCAGAGGGCGGAGGCAGCGCGGAGATTGGCTTTGCGATGGTCGCAACTTGCCCCTTCGACGTTGAATGACAAATCGGAGGGGAGCGTCGCTATGGCCGCCGCCCTTGCTTTCCCGGACCGCATCGCAAAGCGCCGCGACGCTTCGGGCGAAAATTGGTTGAGCGTAGGGGGCAGGGGATATCGCCTCGATCCTGCGCATCCGCTAGCTAAGGAAGAATGGTTGGCGGTTGCCGATATCCAAGGAGCCGCATCAGGCGCGCGGATACTATTGGCAGCAGCAATTGATTTTGCGGAAATCGAGGCGCTCTATGGAGACCGCATTGTCAGCGGCGCACATGTAAGCTTTGCTCCGGCAACCGGCGGTGTGCGTACCGAAAGCGGTCGCCGGTTGGGTGCGATAACTCTGTCAAAGGGGCAGGACGTCAAGGCCGATCCGGATGCTATCGCCGCAGCCTTGCTGGAGGGCGTACGCGAACATGGGCTTGGCCTGCTACCGTGGAGCGATGCCTCAATACGGCTGCGCGAACGGGCGCAATGGGCAGGGGTTACGGGTTTGAGCAATGCCGAGCTAGCCGAGGCACTCCAGATGTGGCTCGCGCCTCTGTTGGTCGGCAAGCGGCGATTGTCTGAGCTTGATCCTGGCGCATTGCACAACGCGCTGCTTGGACTGCTGGGTTGGGAAAATCAGCAGGCCGTCGAGCGACTGGCGCCATCACACTTTACGTCGCCTGCTGGTACCTCGCATCCAATAGACTATAGTGCAGAGGTCGGACCGACTGTCGAATTGCGCGTACAAGCACTTTTCGGGCTTGCCGAGCATCCGACGATCGGCCCCAACCGGACGCCGTTGGTTTTGTCACTTACTTCCCCAGCGGGACGACCGATCCAGACGACACGCGATTTGCCCGGATTCTGGAAAGGAAGCTGGGCCGACGTCGCCAAGGAAATGCGCGGCCGATACCCCAAGCACAACTGGCCTGACGATCCGACAGCTGCGGTTGCCAGTCTTAAGACCAAAAAGAAGCAGGGGATCTAATCCTCTCCAACGACTTGCGTTGGGGAGGTGGCATCGCGAAGCGATGACGGAGGGGAATTGCACCGTTTCTGTCCCCTCCACCATTTGACGCTTCGCGCCGAACGGTCCCCCTCCCCATCGCAAGTCGATGGGGAGGATTTTCATACTTGAACAACGGCGCAAAATCTCGGAAAGGCGCATGCATGACTCAGGCACGGATCGTCCAGAAATCGAAAAATGCGCTGCAATCGGGCCGTTACGGGACCGGGCAATGGGTGCTGGAATATAACCCGGTCGACGCGCAGCGCCCTGATCCGCTGATGGGCTGGGCCGGTTCTGCCGATACGCGTCGCCAGTTGAACCTGAAATTCGCCACGCTCGAGGCAGCCAAGGCCTATGCCGACAAAAATGGTATCAGCTACACGGTGATCCCCGCAGCGCCAAAAGTTCTGAAGCTGCAGGCTTACGCCGACAATTTCAGATAATCTGCGGGCCCAAAAGCATTAGAAGGCGCACATCAACGCCCATGCCTTCGCTGCGTTTTTCATCCAGAAAGCCCTGAAGAGCGCTTAGAGCAACACGGTGCACGGTGATATCCTCACCATCGGTACCGCCGCCTTCACCCACTTTGGTCAAACCTGAAGCCCGCACCAGAGTGAAACTCTCGCTGACCATGCCGGGTGACGAATAATATTCGCCGAGCGATTCGAGATTTGTCGCGCGATAGCCGGTTTCTTCTTCCAGTTCGCGACCTGCCGCCTCCAGCGGGTCTTCACCTTCGGTTTCGTCGCCGATCAGGCCTGCGGGCAGTTCGATGCAGTTCCTGCCAAGCGGAACGCGATATTGCTCGACCAGTAGGACATGCCCATCCTCTACCGCTAGGATGACTGCGGCCTTTATTCCGCGCAAACGGCTGACAAATTCCCATTTGCCCTTGCGCTTGGCGGTAACGAATTTGCCCTGCCAGACAATTTCCTCAATCTCACTGTCGCCCATCAGATTTCGATCAACCTGTCGGGCAATTCATTCGGATTTTCGCTCCCTTTGGGGAAATGTTCCGCCAGCACCGCACCCATTTGGCGCACCGCTTCGGCCATGCCTTCACCGGGGCGGCCTCCGCGGAGGTTATCGATCATTGCGATCATGGCATCACCCCAAACTTCGGGCGCTACCTTGCTGGCAATGGCTTCGTCGGCAACGATTTCAGCCCGGTGTTCGCGCATGGAAAGGTATAGCAGCACACCGGTGCGCCCAACGGTTTTGCTCTCGGTACCCACCTTGAACAGATCAATCGCGCGGGCGCGCACGCGGCGCATTTTGATATGCTTGGGCGTCAGTAAAAGCCGCAAGGGCATCCATTTCATGAGAAGCCATGTGCCGATCCATTTGCCACCCATGAAGAGGAAGATCAGCGCGAGATATTCGCTCGCCGTCCATTCATGTTCCCATCCGCCCAATGCACGGTCGACCATTCCCAGATAGAAGTCGGGGAACACGGCAACCACCGAGAGCGCGAGGAAGGCAATCATGGTCGCCCATGACAACGCGATGTCGTGATAATCGTCGGACAGATCGGTGACGATGGTCACGATTTCGCCGCTTGTGCGATGTTCCGCCTCGGCTACCGCCGCAGTCACCAATAGGTGATCGGCTTTGCTGACATGGCTGATCTTGCGCAAAGCCATGATCACCATCCCCCCGAGGCACCGCCGCCGCCGAAGCTGCCGCCACCCCCCGAGAAACCGCCACCACCAAAGCCGCCACCGCCGAAGCCGCCGCTACTGCCGCCGCCCCAGCTTGAGCCGCCACCGCCCCAGATGATCACCGGGCCGCCCCAATGCTTGTCGCGGCCGCGCCGATGCTTTTTGCCGCCGCGCGCAATCGAGATGATGATAGGCAGGATGAAGAAGAGGAAGATGAACAGCCAGAAGATGACGAGGATAACGGCCTCGCCATCGTCGTTAGAGCGTGTTTCGGCCAATGCGGCTTCTTCGGCTACTTTCGCTGCTTCCTCGGGGGGCAGGGTCAACTGCGTGACGATGCGATCGACGCCGGCATTGATGCCACCGTTGAAATCACCAGCTTTGAAAAAGGGTGTGATGTCGTTGCGGATGATGCTCGACGACAGGCCATCGGTGAGTACCGGTTCAAGACCGTATCCCACCTCGATGCGCATCTTGCGTTCATTGGGGGCAACAATCAGGATTGCGCCATTATCCTTTTCGCTCTCGCCCTTGCCATCCTGCCCGATCGCCCATGTCCGGCCAAGCCGATAGCCATAGTCCGAGATTTCGTAACCCTGCAGATCCTTGATCGTAGCAACGACCAGTTGGCGGTTGGACTGGGTTTCCAGCCCCGCCAGCTTGGCTGTCAGCGATGCTTCCTGCTCGGGCGACAGCAAATCCGCCTGATCGACCACGCGGCCGGTCAGTTTCGGAAAATCCTGCGCGGACGCAGGATTGCCGATGAAGACGCTTAGCGTCGCGAGGAAAAGGGCAAAGGCCCTGAGCATGTGCTTGGTCCGGTTCAGCGGCGTTACTGCGTTGGTGCCATGTCGAGTTTGGGTGCGACTTCAGCACCCGGCGTCGACGCTTCATAGGGAACCATTGGCTTGGCGCCGTGGATCACTTTCGCGCCGATGATGTCGGGGAAGGTGCGGATCGTGGTGTTATATTGACGAACCGCCTCGTTATAGTCGCGCAGCGTGATGCGGATGCGGTTTTCCTGACCTTCCAACTGATCCTGCAATTTCAAGAAGCCTTCTTGGCTCTTCAGCTGCGGATATTGTTCGACCGAAACCAGCAAGCGCGAAAGGCTACCCGACAAACTGTTTTGTGCGGATTGGAATGCCGCCATCTTTGCCGGATCGCTCAGATCGCCGGGTGCCAAGGTGACCGAGGTCGCTTTGGCGCGCGCTTCGATCACCTCTGTGAGCGTCTTGTTTTCCTGCGCCGCTGCACCTTTGACGACAGCTGCAAGGTTAGGAATCAGGTTGCTGCGTTCCTGAAATGCGGCCTGTACATCGGCCCACTTCGCTTTCGCATTTTCTTCGGCGGTCGGCACGCTGTTGATGCCGCAACCGGCCACCGAAACGGCGGCAACAGGTACAAGCAGGAATTTGGCAAAATCGGAACGCATGAGGGTACTCCTTCCCCGGAAAGCCTTTGTGTATTGCTTAGATAGGGCAGTGGATGCCCGGTTTCAATCGCTGAAAAAGTTACATTTGCCCGTCTCGACACTTGTTACAAATAGTTTACCATAGTTACAGGCAGTTGAGCCTTTGGGGAGATATTGAATGTTAAGTGAATTCAAAGCTTTCATCGCACGTGGCAACGTGCTCGATCTCGCGGTCGGTGTAATCATCGGCGCCGCATTTGGGAAAATCGTGTCGTCGATGACCGACGATTTGATTATGCCGCTGATTTCGCTGGTCACGGGTGGCGGTGTCGATTTCAGCAGCAAATATATCGTTCTTGGCGGTGCTGAAAAGGTGCAGGCTGGCATGTCGCTTGTCGCGGCGAAGGCGGCAGGGGCGAATGTGTTCGCCTATGGCAGCTTCATCACTGCGCTGATCAATTTCATCATTTTGGCATTCGTGATCTTCATGATCGTGCGTCAGGCGAACAAGGTGATGCCGCCGCCGGCAGCTGGCCCGAGCGAAGTCGATTTGCTCGCCGAGATTCGCGATGAGTTGAAGAAGAAGTAATCGCAGCATAAACGGGTGCAATGAATGCACCCGAACAGAGCAGAGGCCGTCACCTCGTCCACCAGGCCAGATTGCCGGGAGCGAGGGGCGGCCTTTTTTCGCGGCTGAAGGGGCGAGCTGAGTCGCATTTCATCCAGACCATTTTGGATCGAATTGATCGTGGTATCGAATATGGAACGATCCAAGGTCGCCTTCCTGACGGATCGACACGCGTTGTCGGTGGTCGTGGAGACGGTCCCGCAGCGACTATTGAAATCCGCGACTGGAGCGCCCTGTTTCGGCTGGCCCGGAGCGGCTCCATCGGCTGGTACGAGGGCTGGGCTGCGGGTGAGTGGGATAGCCCCGATCCTGTTCCCATTTTTGACCTGTTCATGCGCAATCGGGTTGCGCTGGGCAGCGTGGGCCGCGCATCGGGATTGGCGAAAATCGCCGGACGCGTGGCGCATTGGTTGCACCGGAACACGCGCAAACATGCGCGCGACAATGTTGAAGCGCATTATGACCTCGGCAATGATTTTTACGCGAGCTGGCTCGACGCGACGATGACCTATTCGAGCGCGGTTTTTGCCGGATTGCCAGCCTCGGGGGAAACGCTGGAATCCGCGCAACACCGCAAGATCGGATTGATCCTCGACCGCGCTCAATTGAAAGCAGGCGATAGTCTGCTCGAAATCGGCTGCGGCTGGGGCGGGTTGGCCGAAGCTGCCCTGGAGCGTTCAACGATCACCTATCACGGCATCAGCCTGTCGCCCGAACAGATCCGCTATGCCGAAACGCGTCTGGCGGCGAAAGGCGGCTGGAAAATCACATTGACCGACTATCGCGATGTGGTGGGTCAATATGACGCCATTGCCAGTGTCGAAATGGTCGAGGCAGTCGGTCTGGAATATTGGCCCGCCTATCTCGATTGCATCGCCCGCTGCCTGAAACCCGGCGGGCAAGCGGCGCTGCAATATATCCGCATCGAGGATGATATTTTCGAGCAATATGCCGAGGGGCAGGATTTCATCCAGCGCTATATCTTTCCCGGCGGGATGCTGCTTTCCGAGAGTCGTTTCCGCGCTTTGGCGGAGGCGCGTGGTCTGCGCTGGGCAGATCAGGTCGATTTTGGCGCGCACTATGCAGAGACGCTGCGTCTATGGCGCGAACGTTTCGAGGCTGCCGTAGCGGAAGGACGTTTGCCCGCTGGCTTTGACGAAAAATTCATTGCGCTTTGGCGTTTTTACCTGATGTATTGCGAGGGAGGGTTCCGTGGAGGCGGAATCAATGTGGCGCAGGTGACACTGGTCAAAAATTGAAGCGGGACGGGAGAGGGACAGCATGAAGAAATGGATTGTCGGCCTGTTGGTCGTGGCGGCGGCGGTGCTTGGCATCGGCTGGCTGACGATGGACAAGGATATGCGCAATCTGGCGGCAAACCTGCCGACCGATCGCAACGTCCTGTTCTGGTCAATCCCGCAGCGCGATGCAGCCTTCCGCACGATGGACCGGCTGCCGGTTCTCGCCAAGGCGAACATCATTGAGGCGGGGGAGAAGGTCTTTCCCTTGAACAAGGGCCCGGAATTGAAACGCGGCTTGGATATTGACGCCTATATGAAGGCGCAGCGCACTGCGGGCCTCGTCATCATCCACAATGGCCAAATCCGCGTCGAAAAATATGGCCTCGATTTTGACGGCAATGGCAAATGGACCAGCTTTTCTGTCGCCAAGTCGCTGACCTCGACGATGGTTGGTGCGGCAATCAAGGATGGTTATATCAAGAGCCTTGATGACAAGGTGACGCAATACATCCCCGAAATGAAGGGGTCAGCCTATGACGATGTCACCATATCGCAGTTGCTGACGATGACCTCGGGCATCAAATGGAATGAGGATTATGAAGATCCGAAATCCGATGTCGCCCGCTTCAACGAGCATAAGGCCGAACCGGGCATCGACGTCACCGTAAGCTATATGCGCAAGCTGCCGCGTGAGGCTCCGGCGGGCACAAAGTGGGTCTACAAGACCGGCGAAACAAACCTCATCGGCGTTCTTGTCAGCAAGGCAACGGGCAAGAAATTGTCCGACTATCTTTCCGAAAAGGTCTGGGCACCGTTCGGCATGGAACAGGACGGAAGCTGGCTGCTCGGTTCGACCGGCCATGAAATCAGCGGCTGCTGCATTCAGGCATCGACCCGCGATTACGCCCGCTTCGGATTGTTCATCCTTGGCGGCGGCATGGTCAACGGCAAGGCGATCTTGCCCGACGGCTGGATAGCGTCGGCGACCACCAAGCAGGCCGATATCGGCACGCCCGGCAGAGGCTATGGCTTTCAATGGTGGACCTATGACGATGGCAGCTATGCGGCCCAAGGTATCTTCGGCCAGGGCATCTTCATTGATCCCAAGCGCAAGCTGGTGATCGCGTCAAACAGCAACTGGCCGCGCGCCACCGACCCTGCCGGGCAGGATGGGCGTGAGGCATTCTACAAAGCCGTGCAGAAGGCGCTGGACGACGAACTGGCGTCCTTTCCGGAGGATGTGAAATGAGCGGCAAGACAGCATGGATAACCGGCGCATCGTCGGGCATAGGTGAAGCGCTGGCCAAGGAATGGTTGGGACAAGGCGGCACATGTATATTATCAGGACGCAATGTCGGGGCACTGGAAGCAGTGGCTGCGCACGCGCCTGACCGTTGTCTTGTCCTTCCGTTCGAGAGCACTGACTACGCGGCCATTCCCGCGCTGGTTGAACGGGCAGTCGCCTTTACTGGAAAGGTAGATGTGCTCGTCAACAATGCCGGTATTTCGCAACGCTCGCTTGCCGTGGATACGGCTTTTGCGGTTTATCAGAAGATTGTCGATGTTGACCTGTTGGCCCCGATTGCGCTGACACAGGCAGTGTTGCCGCATATGGTTGCCCGCGGCTCAGGACAGTTCATCATGATTTCCAGCGTCGCTGGCAAGGTCGGTTCGCCGATGCGCACCGCCTATAGCGCGGCGAAGCACGGTTTGATTGGTTATTCAGACGCGTTGCGTGCCGAGACGGCGGGATTGGGCCTGAAAGTTTTGGTCGTGACCCCGGGTTCGGTTCGTACCGGCGTTTCAGTGAACGCTTTGAACGCGGATGGATCAACACGCGGTGTCAGCGACAGCGCGATCGATAATGGCTATCCGCCCGAATATGCCGCCCAGAAAATCTGGCAAGCGGTCGATGACGGGACACGAGAATTGTTGATCGCCGAGGGCATGGAGGCAGCGATTGTCGATTTGCGCGCGAAGGAACCGGACCAATTGTTTGACATGATGGCCGCTATGGTCGCGCAGGGTTATGCGCAGAAAATGGCGGCCGAGAATAACTGACTAGTCGCGGGCGGCGCGCAATGCCGCCCCGGCAGCGAAAGGCGACAAGGCTGTCATCGCCAAACTGGTAGCTGCGAGAAGTTGCAACGCGTTGTTGGCTGAATCGCCCAAAGTTCCCGCTCCGAAAATCAGGATCGGTATAGCAAGCGGAACAAGCAGCAGCCCGCCCAGCGCCGATGCGCCGTTGAGGCCAGCAGTCAGCGCAGCGATTGTCACGCCCAGACCGGCAAAAGCGGGCAAAGCGAGGGCGAGGCCAATTATTAATGTCTTCGCCTGCTCATCGGGCACGCCGAGCAGGGCGATTGCAACCGGTGTGGCGAGCAACAATGGGATTCCGAAACCGACGATGTGGCCGGCAATCTTCGCTGCAGCAATCCACTCGTCTGCCCATCCGCGCAGCACCAACTGGTCGAGTACGCCGGATTGGCGGTCAAGCAGAACCAGCCGTTCAATGGGGAGCAGGCTGGCGAGCAGAGCCGCGATCCACAGGATGCTACCTCCAACTCGCGCGAGCAGGGCCTTGTCCGGGCCAGTGACGAACGGAAACAGTGTTGCCACCGCAAGGTAAAACACGATCGGCAGCCACAGCCCACCGCCTGTCCAGGCAATGCGCACTTCGCGCCAGGCTATGCTCGCAAAACCGTTCATGCGGCCAACTCCGCCTTTGGCCGGTCGATAACAAGGCTTCGGGTGACGTTGACGGTCGGTGCGATATGCGACGCAACCAGCGCGATCCCGCCTTTTTCAGTATGGCGGGATAAGGCCGCATCCAGACGGGCGACATTTGCCTGATCAAGTCCATTATAGGGTTCGTCGAGCAGCCAGATTAGCGCGTTGCTGGCCAACAACCGCGCCAAAGCGCCGCGTCGTTTTTGACCTGCAGATAGTAACCGCACGGGCAAATCCGCCAAACCAATCAGGTCGAGCGTTTCCAGCGCAGCCTCCAGCCTTGCCGGGTCGATGCCGTCGAGGCCTGTCCAGAAACGGATTGCTTTTCCGAGGGGCTGGTCAAGGTCGAGGGCAAGATTGTCATCGCACAGTGCGATCGCGCCGCTGATGCTGACCTCCCCCGACGCGACCGAAAGCAGGCCGGAAAGTGCCCGGAACAATGTCGATTTCCCGCTGCCATTGGCTCCGCGAACCCAGATCAATTCGCCGCTTTCAACCTCCAGATCGAAATCGCGCAGAATTACCCGACTGCCGCGAATGATCGCGACGCGGTGCAATGCAATGTTTGGCGATGCAGCTTGACTGTCCGGCATGGCGCGACATAGGCACGGCGCGTGTAAAAAGCAAAGGCAGGAGAGTGAGATGGCTGTTCGGGAACTGGACGCGAATGAACGCGATGCCGCGTTGGCCGGGCTAAAGGGCTGGGCCTATGATGCCGAGGTCAAAGGCATCCGCCGCACTTTCCGCTTTTCTGATTTCGCCGAAGCCTTCGGATTCATGACACGCGTCGCGATATTGGCAGAGAAAGCGGATCATCATCCTGAATGGTTCAATGTTTACAACCGCGTCGAAATATTGCTGACCACACATGATGCAGGTGGTTTGTCCGAACGCGACATTTCGTTAGCGACCGCGATTGATGGGTTCGCCTAATACAAGGCGACACGTTTAACTTTTCAGTTCTTCACCACCGTCTCGATACCCTGCATCGTCGACAACTGTCTGCGCAAGCGACCCGGGAACCAGCGCGCGGCGAAGGCGAGCTGTTTTGCCAGCTTGTTGACGGGCGTGTGCACTTTGTCCCCGTGTACGGCTTCCCAAGCGGCGGGACCGATGATCGAAACAGGGCTGACTTCGATGCCCGCTTCTTCAAGCCGCTGCTTTCCGGTCTGGTTTGATCCGGGAGCAACCGCACCGATAATATTTGTATCAATGAAACCCGGCATCAGCGAACGCGCCTTGATGCCCAGTTCGCGCCATTCAATGTCGTGCGCCTCGGTGAGGCCGCGCACTGCGAATTTGGTCGCGCTATAGACGCTGAGGCCTGCTGATCCATAAATGCCGGCCGCTGAAGCCGTGTTGAGTACGCAGCTGCCGGGGGTGGCTTTCAGGCTGGGGAAACTGGCTCGGATGCCGTTGATTACGCCGGTGACGTTGATGGCAATCATCCGGTCAATTTCTTCGTCGGTCATATCCTGAATGGCGCCACCGGTTCCAACACCGGCATTATTGAACAGCACGTCCATCTTGCCGCCAGTGTGCTTGCCGAATTCGCCAATCGCCTCTTTCCATTGCGGGCGGTTGGTCACGTCAAGCTTGTGAATCGATGACTGGCCAGCGGGAAGCATGTCTGCAGTTTCCTTGAGGCCCGCCTCGTTGACATCCGCCAGCCCCACGAACCAGCCCTTTCCGGCAAAATAGCGCGATACTTCGCGACCAAGGCCCGACGCGGCGCCGGTTACGAAAATGCTTTTGCGGTTGCTGGACATGGCTCGACTCTCCCTCTTATTTGCATTGCTGTAAGCACAGCAAATCACCCGCCGGGTCAACCCCTACTTGCAGCATGGCATGGAGGGCGATAATCAGCCGTCACCTATGCAGATGTTTCGATTACTCTTCTCAATGCTAGTCGCAGTGTTGATGGCGACGACGCCGGGACAGGCCCGTGCGGAGGTCGTCGCTACCTTTTACAGCCACGATTTCGGCGACTATTTCCCTCATGCTTTCATTCGGTTGAAGGGAACAGTCGATGCCACCGGCGAAAAGGTCGATACCAATTACGGCTTCACTGCCGTCAGCGTTTCGCCGGCAATCCTGATGGGTTCGGTCAAGGGCATGATTGAGACCAAGGATGCCAAATATGTGTCGCGCAGCAATCCTCACTTCACCTTGCGCCTGTCCGATGCCGAGTATCGCAAACTAATCGACCATGTTGAACGTTGGCGCAGCATACCGGGCAAGAGCTACAGTTTGAACAAGCGCAATTGCGTGCACTTCGTGATGGAGGCGGCGGCGTTGCTCGGTCTGTCGGTGAACCGGAAGAGCAAGTTTTTCAAAAAGCCGAAATCGTTTGTGCTGGAAATGATGCAGCTCAATCCGACGCTGCGGCTGTAGCACTCGCCTTCTGTCGCGATGTACTAATCGCTCGGCTTTCTTGAACTGGTTCGTGGCTGCGCACATCGTCGCACCATGTTGATACCGATTGGTTTTATCCTCATTCTTTATTTGACCTGGCTTGCCGTTTGGTTGTGGCGAAATTTCAAAGCTAAAAAGCCCAAGCGCGATCACATGGCCGCTTCAGCGCGACTGGTTCACCAAGCCGACGAAATATTCGAGTTGGCCAAAACAACCGACAAAGTTATGGTTATTCATCGTGGCTTGCCGGGCTATTGCCTCTTAACGGTGCATGCCGACTTTCAGTCTCGACTGGCCGAGCGCGGAAAATCCCGATCCGGCGGTCCGGAGTTCCGGCTTATTGACCGGGCGCTGGAGTGGCAAATGCCGCGAGAAACCGGCATGATTGCCTTTTCCGGCCATGCAGTGTCCAGTTTTCACAAGGGGCATCTGGATGCACCTGACATGGACTGCGACCTGATGCCAATAACGCGTGATGTCGATGAAGTCGCCAGACTATTGCAGGCATTTGATATTTGGTACGAATATCTGGAGCTGCCGGAGGCACTGGATAAAGCGCGCAGCCGCTATCAGGTGGCACCGATAATCGAGGTTGAGCAACCCTTACCACCCCGCGAGTCCCGCGAATACGATATTAATCCCGCGAACAAGATGGATCATATCATCGAATATATCGAAGACGGTGACCCACGAACCTTTGACGATATGTTCTACGGCGATTTCGATCATGAATTTGTGCTGTGGGTCGATCATGGCGAGAGCGATGACGATATCGTTACCAAGTGCGAACGCATTCTGCAAACCGGCGAGTTGAAGGGCTGGTTTGATGATGACAGCCTCGACCTGGTCATCAGCTATCGGGGTGTCGAGCATCGCGTCAATTATCCCAATGACTATGCGGATCGGGATACGACGCTGGTCGCCCTGAGCAAAGTGGTGCGACCGGAGTTTGAGCTGCGATACTGTAAGGCCTCGGATGGCAGCGATACAGCAGCATTTCTGCCTTTGCCGCGCGCAGAATGGCAAGCATTGGAAGCCCGCTTTGGGGAAAGGCTTGAGCGCTATTTTAAGGTAGTAGATGCCGGTTTCAGCAAATTTGGTAGCTAAGCTTAGATCGCCTCAAAACCCGTCGCGTAATAATGCCAGGTAAAGATTGCGGCAGCGCCACGGTGCGGGCGCCAGGCTTCGGCGACTTCGCGCGTCGGCTTTTCGGTAGGCCTCTCATCGAGCAACAGGATGCGCTTTACGCCCTCCTGAACGGCCAGATCACCCGCCGGCCAAATATCGGGGCGCCCTTCGGCAAACAGCAGATAGATTTCGGCTGACCAGCGGCCGATGCCTTTGACCTTAGTAAGGTAAGCAATCGCTTCCTCGTCATCCTCAGGCAGTGCATCGAGCGGCAGTGCACCGGATACAACCAGTTCGGCAAGGCTGCGCGCATAGCCTTGTTTCTGGCGGCTCAGGCCGCAGGCACGCAGGCTGTCAAAATCTTCAGCCAGCAGCTTTTCCGGTGCGCAGTCCTCGCCCAGTTTAGCCGCCAGCTTGTTCCACATTGATGAAGCCGCTGCGACACTCACCTGTTGTCCGACAATCGTGCGCAGTAGCGTCGTATAGCCCCGTTCGCGGATGCGCGGTTCGGGATAGCCAGCTTGCTCCAATGCAATGGCAAAGCGCTTTTCCTGACCCGCCAGCGTGTCGAGCGAGTGTTTGATCTGGTCTGCTGTCAGCCCCATCAGTTCACGAGCTTCAGCAAGGCCATCGGCGGGCCGAAGGTCTTCGGGCCGATATCCCAGCGCAGCACCTGCATTGCGCCTTCATCCGCCGGCCCCTCATCGGTGTTGTTGGCCAAAATCCGGGCATTGGTACGAATGGTGAATGTGCCTTTGACCTCGACCGGTTCGAGATTCTTCTTCGCGCCACCCATGCCGGGGATCATCGAGCCCGAACCCATGAGCGCCATCAACGAGACATCGGCGTCATTGTGAAAGGTCGGCGCTTCGATGCGCACCCGGCCACTGTCCCAACGGGTTATATGGATCATTGGGTTGCCCAGCGCATAACGGGGTATCACGGGAAAGGCGAAATCATCGGCCAACCGCCCTTTGGTCGAATAGTCGATCATGAAGACGCCATTACCCAAATGTTCGACCTTGTTCCACGCGGCTAACCGCTCGACTTCCTTGGTAAATCGTTCGATGGTCTTCGGGTTGCTAGGGTCGATACCGCCAAGCATCGCGCCAAACATCTTTTTGGCCTGCTCTTTTTCTTTTTTGGCTGCAGCTTGGCTTTCCTCCCACTCTTTCTTTTGCTGTTCTACCTCCGCAGGGGTGCAATCGCGTTCGCTATAATCGTCGTCGCTGGCAATTTCGGCGGCTTCCGCTGCTGCAGCGGCAGCTTCAGCCGCAGCTTCTGCAGCTTCTTCGGCAGCGCTTGCGGCATCGTCTGCCACTGCTGCAGCACTATCCGCTTCGTCGGTATCATATGTTTCCTGTGACGTTTTGGATGCTGCCGTTCCGCCATCGGCGCTGCCAATTTCTGCGAGAGCCGCTTCTGCCACTGCACTGTCGGCTGCGGCTTTTTCTTCGGCCTTTTGCTTGCGCTTATCCTTTTTCTTCTCTTCCTCGCTCTTAGCTTCATCGGGAAGCGCGCCATAGCAGGATGCTACAAATTCGGTTCCGGCGCCCTCAGCGTCGAGAGTATCGTTCAGCAGATTGGCCAGCCCGACGAGCTGAATTTGCCCCTTATAGCTGAACGAAAATTCGCCATCGGCAAGCAGGGTCATTTCCGAATTGAACTCGCCGGGCAGCAGCAGGCAACCCGACAGGCTCATCGGTGCGACAATGGCGAGGCCGATTGCGGCGATTTTCTTGAAATGCATTAGTCGGCTTTCGATTGGCGCAGGGTTGCGGCGGCATAGAGCGCAATCGCTGCGGCGTTGGAGACGTTCAGGCTTTCCATCTGTTCGCTGATTGGCAGCTTTGCCAGCTGGTCGCAATGATCCTCGATATTAGCGCGCATGCCTTCGCCTTCGGCACCCAGAACCAAGGCATTGCGGCGAGGTGCGAGCGCCTTGTCGAGGTTGGTATCGGCATGACCGCTAAGGCCGATGCGCCAATAGCCATGCTCGGCAATTTCTTCCAGTGCGCGGGCGAGGTTAACGACGCGAACCCATGGCACCACTTCGAGCGCGCCTGAAGCAGCCTTGGCCAGCACACCCGATTCGGGCGGCGCGTGGCGATCCTGCGTCACCACCGCAATGGCATCGAACGCCGCCGCCGAACGGAAAATGGCGCCGACATTATGCGGATCGGTGACCTGATCGAGGATCAGAATCGGTCGGTCATCCTCTTCGTGTATATCGAGAATATCGGAAAGCCAGACGTCCTCCAACGGAGCGACCTCGGCAACGATGCCTTGATGCGGCGTATCCTTTGGCACGAAGCGAGCCAGATCAGATCCTTGGCAAAACTGAAAGGGAACGCCCTGCGGTACGTCGACATGCGACAAGGCCTCGCGCGTTCCCCAGATTTTCAGGACGCGGCGTTCCGGATTTTCTAGCGCGGCGGTGACGGCATGACGCCCCCAGAATTTGGGATTGCCGCTCGTCTGTGCCGCACCCCGGCGGCGTTGGCTTTTATGTGAACTCATTTTTACGCTATTCCATCTCGGCCATTGACAGGCAAGCGGCGTTTCGCCAATAGGCCGCTTCTTCTTCGGGATCGGCCCTTTGCCTCGCGCAACGCCCCGTGGAAAAGTGGACAGGTGGCCGAGTGGTTAAAGGCAGCAGACTGTAAATCTGCCCGGTTTTCCGTACGCTGGTTCGAATCCAGCCCTGTCCACCAATCTCCAATCTGGGGATGTTTGTCAAAATCCCTAGAAATCTCAGAAAACCTAGCGTATCTTGTCGATATCGTCCACTTGCGTTCGCAACTGTACACACGCAGTTCGACGTCGGTGTGGGGGTAATGTGGGAGTAAATGGCTTTACCCCCACACTCCTATTTCCCTATATCGGGGAGGAAAATGTGGGGGTAAAGTGATGGGCAAGCTTACGGCAGTTGCGGTCAAGGCGGCTTTGACGAATCCCGGCACCTATCAAGATGGCGAAGGGCTGTTCTTGAAAGTGGACAAACGTGGCGGTGCCTACTGGCTTTTGCGACTCCAGCGTGACGGCAAGCGGCAGGACATTGGGCTGGGTAGCGCCAAGCTGCTCACACTGGCAGAGGCCCGTCAGAAGGCGAGCGGACTCCGTAAGGCGGTCAAAATTGACCGGCGTGACGTTCTGGCCGAGAAGAAGGATGAAGCCGCCGCGAAGGTAACATTCGCTGTAGCGGCTCGCCAGTATCACACGGAGAATGCGGCAGGTTGGAAAAGTTCCGTCTATGCCCGCCAGTGGCTAGCCAGTCTGGAAAACTACGCTTTCCCGAAATTGGGTGATATGCCGACTGGCGGAATCGCCACTGCCGACATTATCACAGTGCTGACGCCGATCTGGCAGGAGATACCGGAAACTGCGCGTCAGGTGCGAAACCGAATTTGCGCCGTGCTGGATTATGCTCACGCCAAGGGCTGGCGTTCCCGCGAAGCACCGTCGGGTAATGGGAGCCTAAAAGCAGGGCGTGGTCTGCCCCGGCAGATCAAGGAGCGGGGAAACCGCAAGGCGATGCCCTATGTTGCCTTGCCTGCTTTCATAACTGCATTGCGCCGCAAACCCTCCTATGGGCGGCTGGCGTTGGAATTACTGACTTTGACGGGTACGCGGTCGCAGGAGGTCCGGATGGCAACATGGACCGAATTTGACCTAAAGGAGCGCTTGTGGACGATTTCTGCCGATCACATGAAGCGAAGCAAATCGCACATGGTTCCGCTTTCCGATGCCGCTCTGGCGGTGCTGGCTAAGGCGAAAGCCTTGCAACTGGAAGGAACGGATGTTGTCTTTCCAGGGGTGGCGGGCAAGCCAATGTCAGACATGACTTTGCTCAAGGTGCTGCGCGACATGGGTGAGCCATTTCACGTCCATGGATTTCGATCCGCTTTCACAGACTGGGCAGCGAATGAAGGCTTCCCCGATGCCGTTGAGGAGGCTGCGTTGGCACACAAGACGCCCGATGCGGTGCAGGCCGCATATCGCCGCACCACGTATCTTGGAACAACGGAAAAGCCGGGTGCGCGCGTACAATTGATGGAAGCGTGGGGGCGCTATTGCGTAGACCGCATACAGCGGCAATGACATGCTCGTCTCGGCCTTCTTGTGACGGAATTCAGACACAATCGAGCAATGGGGCAAGCGCGTCAGGATGATGCAAAGTTGGTCGGATTATCTTGACCTGTTGAGGTCGGGCACGGCCATTCGCGAGGAAGTTTTCGGACGCCTCAAAAGGCTTCGAACTGACCTCTTTGGGGCGAACTCGAAAACGCCATAACCTCATTTGCCGGGCGGCTTTGTTTCAGGGAATGGGTGTGGAAAATGGGCTCCATTACAATCTGGAAAATCTTTGAATAGGTTCATGCAGTAAGGCACAGTTTAGTACACACCGTACACAGTAAACTGTTGCGATTTTTGGAGGTATTCTGCGGGTTTGCAGAGGAGGCAGCTTTCAATTTGAAAACAAATCACCACGAATCTACATTGTGCCTTGATGGTGGGGCGGTGAGAAATGGCGGAAGTCCGAGCTCAATAGCCGCTTGACCGGAAATGAAAACAAAAGTAGAACAAAATCACTTTCCGCAAGTGTGAATCAGGCTCCTTGACTAATAGGAGTCTCAGAAATGGCACGAAATGTTCCCGTGCAAACCTATCTTCCCCCGCATATCGCTGACTGGGTTGGCGATGAAGCCGCCCGCGTAAAGCTCAGCAAAAGCCTCTGGATCGGTAACATGATTATCGATCTTTACCAAGGCCAGGAGATGCGCGACGAGGCGCGAAAGAATGCCGAGCATGTGCGAAAGCAGCTGACGTTCATCACCTGCGCGCTCGATGGATTGTTGGTTGGGCATCCTGACTCCTCGCTTCGAGATCGGGTACATGCAGCCTTCCGCCGCAAGCTCGAACAAGAACGTCCGGAGCATCTAAAATGACCGGGCGCAAAAGAAGGGAACGGGGTGACGACGCGCAACTTGATTTGCCTTTAGTGAAACGCGAACCACCCTCACGAATGCGCCATGCCGACCCAATTACCGTGCGTATTCCCGAAGCCATTCGATTGACTGGAATTGGACGGTCGAAACTTTACGGGCTGATTGCATCAGGAGACGTAGAGGCGGTCAAGATAGGAAGCTGCACGCTTATCCCGATGGCCAGTTTGCATGCTCTTATTGAGCGAGCGAAGCCGCGTCGGCATAACTATTAGATCGGTTTGAAATGGTGGTCGGCGTGTTGATAAAATTTGCTTGTATACTCACGCATCCCCACGGCAACTTCTGGCCGCGTTCGGACATAGATGGCAGCAAAAAAGATGCCCTCGTTTACGCTGAATGCGACATTCGTTGGCGACACCATCCTGTCGTGCGAACTTGGAAGATGATAATCGCCTTCATTATGAACAAACCTCGCGCAGCCGTGGTAAAGCGCCTGCGATCGAGCAGGGCTTGTGGCGGCTGTCGAATTCCAGTTCGAGCAGGCTGTCCCAGGCATCGCGACAGGCACCGGTCGATCCCGGGACGCAGAAGATGAAGCTGTCGCCCGCCTGTCCGGCAAAGGCGCGTGATTGCATTGCAGCGACGCCTACGGTTTGCAGGCTCTTTTGCTGGAAAGCGATAGCGAACCCGTCCATTTCGCGGCGCAACAACGGCTTGACGGCTTCTGGCGTATTGTCGCGCGGGGAAAATCCTGTGCCGCCGGTAGTCAGGATGATTTCGATTTCGGGATTGGCAATCCAGCCTTTGAGAACTGCTTGAATTGCATCAATTTCGTCACGGACGATGGCGCGGTCGATCAGTCTGTGCCCAGCTCCAGTTAACCGCTCGACAAGCAGTGCTCCCGACGTGTCGGTTTCTTCGCTGCGCGTGTCCGAAATGGTCAGCACCGCCATGCCGAACGGGTAAAAGGGTAAGCTTTCGTCTATTCCTGCCATATTCATCCACCAATAGCTGCGAGATGTGGGGTCGCTCCGCTGTTGCCTTGATGCAGCAAGTGCGCCGGAGCTTTGGTCGTGACCAGCCGCTGCAATCGTGCGTTCAGTTCGTCTTTCTGGCTATCCTGCCGCAACAGCGGTCGTACGTCGATACCAGCATCTCCGAAAAGGCACAGATGCAGTTTCCCCGTCGCCGAAACGCGAAGCCGGTTGCAGCTGGCGCAGAAATCCTTCGAATAGGGTGCAATTATGCCAATACGGCCCAGCCCATCAGGATTGGCATATTCAATCGCTGGGCCTGCCCCGGCCTTCCGAGCCCGCTTTTGCCAACCGAGCGCCTCAAGCCGCTCGCTGATATAGGTGCCGGGCAGATGATGCGCCGCGAAATAGCCCGGGTTGTCATTGGTGCGCATGACTTCGATAAAACGCAGGGTAAGGCCATGCTCGACGACAAAAGCCAGGAAATCATCCAGTTCATCGTCGTTCAGTCCCTTGAGCAGTACCGAGTTCAGCTTCACCGACGATATGCCTGCCGCACGACAGGCGGCAATGCCGTCAAGGATTTCGTTTAACCGGTCGTGGCCGGTGATCGCACGAAAGCGTTCGGGTTTCAGCGAGTCCATACTGATGTTGATCGCGCTTATCCCTGCATCGGAATAACTTTGCGCCCGCGCCGCCAGCCGGTAGCCATTGGTGGTAACGGCAACTTTTCGGATGCCTTGTATGGCAGTGATTGTTCGTGCAATCTCCAGAAATTCTCGCCTCAAGGTCGGCTCGCCACCGGTAAGACGCACCTTCCAGAGCCCGAGCTCGGCGAACGCTTCCACCAGCCTTCGAATTTCATCGATCGACAGGTTCGATGGCGCTCCACGCGCTTTTCGGTAGCCATCAGGCAGACAATAGCTGCAACGGAAGTTGCACATATCGGTCAGCGACAGCCGCAGATATTCGAAGCGGCGGCCATGGCGATCCTCCAGTCTCACCTCGCCAGCATGTGGGGCATCAAAATTGCTCATTGCACAAGCGGGCCGTCGGCTCCCCCGATGGCAATCCCTTCGACCTTTGCTTGCGACGCCAGTATCGCCAGATATTGCGTGACCGCGCGGCGCCAGCTTGCTTCCTCCAGATATTGGGCAATCTTGTCGCGCACTAACTCCACCGGTATTTGCTCGCCACCAATGCGTCGACCAGCGCGAATGACATGAACGCCGAAACGCGTCTTGACCGGTTCCGGGTGCAGTTCACCTTCGCCAAGATCGAACAAGACATCCTCGAACTCCTTGACGGTCTGTCCCGGCCCGATCTGGCCCAGATTGCCGCCCTGTTCTTTTGAAGGACAGGCCGAATGATTGAGCGCGAGTTCCGCGAAACGCCCCGGTTCCGCCATCAATGCCCGTATCGCCATCCGCGCATCACCGGTTGCCAGCCCATAGGCCAGATCATCGTCGGGCGAGGCTGAAAAAAGGATATGTTCGGCCTCGACCAATGTTGGCGACGTGAAGCGATCGGCATGGCGTTCGTAAAAGCGCAGGATCGTTGCCTCGTCGGCGTTCGGACAGCGAACCTCCTGTTCGAGCAACGCCTCGATCCGGGCATCCTCGTCAGCCAACTTGCGGCCCTCTGCGTCGATCAGCCCAACGCTCATAATCTCGAGCCTATTGGCCTCGTCGATCAACAGCTGGCGGAAAACTAAAGCGCGTGCTGCGCTCTCCCACGCTGTATCGGCATCCGGGGCAGGGTGGTTCTGAACTTCTGCACCTATGGCCGCAGCACTGATCTCGCAACCGTTCACTGACACCGGAGGGTGTTCGAGTACCTCAGCCATGACGCATCCCCAGTTTGCGCGAGCGCACGACCTGATAACCGGGACGCCAGACATAGCGGATCGGTGCCGACAGCATGTGCACCAACCGCGTGAAGGGGAAGAGTAACAGGATGGTCAGGCCCAGAAACAGGTGCAGTTTGAAGATGATATGCGCTTCCGCGACATAGGACGCCGCATCGCCTTGGAAGGTAAAAATGCCTTGCGCCCAGTTCATGAATTTCACCATTTCATGCCCGTCGAGATGATCCATCGACACTGGAATCGTGCTGAGGCCCAAGGCCAATTGCAACCAGAGGAGGACAAGAATCATGATGTCACTGAAACTCGAAGTTGCGCGGATTCGCGGATCGGTCAAACGGCGATGGAGCAACAGGCTGGCACCAGCAAAGGCCAATATTCCAGCCACGCCACCAACAACGATGGCCATCACCTGCTTTGAGCCATGCGGAATGCCAAGGGCATCGAATATAGCGATGGGCGTCAGCAATCCTCCGGCGTGGCCGAAGAAAATGACCAGTACACCAGCGTGGAACAGCACCGATCCCCACATCAATTGCTTACGCCGCAAGAGCTGGCTGGAGCCTGAGCGCCAGCTATAGGGTTCGCGATCATAACGGATGATCGACCCCAGACCGAGCACCGCAAGCGCGATATAGGGGTAGATGCCAAACAGTAGATGGTTGAGGAAATCGGCCATGTCATAGACTCCTTGCCGAAGAGGGAGGTGTGGCAGGTTCGAGCATGCGACTCACCATCGCCTGCACTTGTGGGCAAGAAGCTGCTGCATCTGGCGCGGTCGGAGCCATAGCCCCAAAAGTGATCTGCTCTTCCTCCCAGGCTGCATCAAGCGCTTCCAAATCATCAGGATCCTCAACCGCAACCATGTCTTCCGGTGCGACGCTCTGCCCGCCCGAAAGGTCACGCAAAATGGCCAGCAGTCCTGCATAATCACTGCCGCGGCTTTCCAGCCTGTCGGCCAATGTCGCGATAATCGTGCCGGGTTCGGCTAACTCTGCCAGTGCTTCGTTACGCGGAAGGGTGGAGCAATATTCGAGGAACAGCGGCAGATAGTCAGGCAGTTCGTTGCTCGCCGGATCGAGCCCAGCCGCAACATAACGGTCGCGCAGATCAACCATCGCCTGACCACGATCGCGGCTTTCGCCATGCACATGCTCGAACAAGTGCAAGCTGTGCGTCCGTCCGCGATCAAAGGTTTCGACATAATGTTCCTGCAACGAAATCAAATCTCCGTCGGTCAGCCGGAACAGCAGGGGTTCCAGACGCAGCATCAGCTTTTCACTGACAATTTGTTCGCGCAACAGCACCCGCCGGATTTCAGAAACCGCAGCGCGCAGATCTTCATCGGGATAATGGAGCAGCGCCGAAAGAGCGCGTAATGTGATAGTGCCCATCAGAATACCTCCCCTGAAATTTGGGATGTAGGGGTTTGCAGCTTGTTGCGGGCTGGCGCGCCGAACAGGTTGGCTTTGGTTTCGCCACCAGAGCACCCATTGCCGAAGGAGAAGCCACAGCTGCCGCGTTCATCATACATGTCTTCGGCATCCTCCCGGTGGCCGGTCGGGATGACAAAGCGGTCTTCATAATTGGCAATTGCCATGACATGATACATGTCTTCAATCTGTGCGCCGGTCAGCCCAACCGCACGGGCGATGCCTTCATCGACCACGCCCTCGACCGTTTTCGAACGCATATAGCCGCGCATGGCCAGCATTCGCTCAAGGCAAAGTGCCACCGGCTCGGTCGCACCAGCCGTCAGCAGATTGGCGAGATATTTTAGCGGGATACGCAAAGACCGCACATCGGGCATATTGTTATTGACCGAAATCTGCCCCGAATTCGCTGCCGCACTGATAGGTGACAAAGGCGGCACATACCAGACCATCGGCAACGTGCGATATTCGGGGTGAAGCGGAAAGGCGACCTTCCATTCCATCGCCATTTTCCATACCGGCGAATGGCGCGCGGCTTCCAGCCATGCTTCGGGAACGCCATCCTTGCGCGCCTGTTCGATCACCTTGGGGTCATTGGGATCAAGGAAAATGTCGAGCTGGGCCTGATACAGGTCTTCGACTTTTTCTGCCGACGCGGCTTCCTCGATGCGATCCGCATCATATAGCATCACGCCCAGATAACGGATGCGACCGACACAGGTTTCGGAACAGACGGTGGGTTGCCCAGCCTCGATGCGCGGATAGCAGAAGATGCACTTTTCCGATTTGCCGGTTTTCCAGTTGTAGTAGATCTTCTTGTACGGGCAGCCCGATACGCACATGCGCCAGCCCCGGCATTTGTCCTGATCAATAAGGACGATCCCGTCTTCCTCACGCTTGTAGATTGACCCCGAGGGGCACGCAGCAACGCAGGTGGGGTTGAGGCAATGCTCGCACAGACGCGGCAGATACATCATGAAGGTGTTTTCGAACTGGCCGTAAATTTCCTTCTGCACGCCTTCGAAGTTGTAATCTTCCGAACGCTTTGAAAATTCGCCGCCGAGAATTTCTTCCCAGTTCGGTCCCCAGTTGATTTTCTCCATGCGTTCGCCGGTGACCAGTGATCTCGGCCGAGCGGTCGGGAACGCCTGACTTTCCTTTGCTTGCTGCAAATGCGAATAGTCGAAGGTGAAGGGTTCGTAATAATCATCGATTTCGGGCAGGTCGGGATTGGCGAAAATCTTCGACAACAGCCGCCACTTGCCACCCATGCGGGGTTTCAGCCGACCACCCTTCACGTCCCAGCCGCCGTTCCAGCGCTTCTGGTTTTCCCAATCCTTGGGATAACCAATGCCGGGCTTGGTCTCGACATTGTTGAACCAAGCATATTCCATCCCGTCACGGCTGGTCCAAACATTCTTGCAGGTGACCGAGCAGGTATGGCAGCCGATACATTTATCAAGGTTCAGAACCTTGCCGATTTGTGCGCGGACTTTCATTCTGCTGCCTCCAGATGCGTAGCCGGGCCTTCGAGCCAATCGACCTTTGATAGCTTGCGGACGATGACATATTCGTCGCGGTTGGAACCCACGGTGCCGTAATAATTGAAGCCGTAACTCTGCTGCACATAACCGCCGATCATGTGCGTTGGCTTCAGCACCGCCCGCGTGACCGAATTGTGGATGCCGCCACGCTGCCCGGTGAGCGGCGATCCGGGCACATTCACAATCTTCTCCTGCGCATGATACATGAAGAGCGTGCCTTCCTTCATGCGCTGCGAGACGACAACGCGGGCGACAAGTGCTCCGTTCGAATTGAAGGTTTCCACCCAGTCATTATCGACCAGCCCGGCTTTTGCGGCATCGACCTCGCTCATCCAGACGATCGGCCCGCCGCGCGAGAGCGTCAGCATCAGCAGATTGTCGGTATAGGTCGAATGGATGCCCCATTTCTGGTGCGGGGTAATGAAGTTCAGGATGACGTGGGGCGCATCCTTCGCCTGATCTAGCATCGGCTTCACGGCCTTGGTATCGATCGGTGGACGATAGACGCAGAAGCCCTCACCAAAGGCCAGCATCCATTTGTGATCCTGATAGAGCTGTTGTCGCCCCGTCAGCGTGCGCCAGGGGATCAGTTCGTGGACATTGGTGTAACCCGCATTGTAGCAGACATGCTCGCTCTCCAGCCCCGACCAGGTGGGCGAAGAAATGATCTTGCGCGGCTGTGCCTGAATGTCGCGGAATCGGATTTTCTCCTCTTCCTTGGGCAAGGCCAGATGTGTGTGATCACGCCCGGTGTTTTTGGACAAGGCCGCCCATGCCTTGACCGCAACCTCGCCATTAGTTTCGGGTGCGAGGCTGAGAATGACCTCACAAGCGTCAATCGCGCTTTCAATCTTCGCCATGCCCTTCGAGGTTCCTTCGTCGACTACTTCGCCGTTCAGGCGACGCAGCAGATCAACCTCATGTTCGGTATTCCAACTGATCCCCTTGCCGCCATTTCCGATCATTTCCATCAGCGGTCCCAGCGCAGTGAAGCGCTTATAGACGTTCGGGTAATCGCGGGTGACGACGGCAACATTAGGCATGGTCTTGCCCGGGATTGGTTGCGTCTGACCTTTGCCCCAATCCTCAACATCAAAGGGCTGCGCGATTTCACCCGGCGTGTCGTGCAGGATCGGTGTCAACACGACGTCCTCTTCGACGCCCAGGACTTCCGGCGCGACCTCAGAGAATTTCTTCGCAATCGCCTTGTAGATTTCCCAGTCCGATTTCGATTCCCACACCGGATCGACCGCGGCAGACAGCGGGTGGATGAACGGGTGCATGTCAGAGGTATTGAGGTCGTCCTTCTCGTACCAACTTGCGGTCGGTAGCACGATGTCTGAATAGACGCAGGTTGTCGACATACGGAAATCGAGTGTAACCAGAAGGTCCAGTTTCCCCTGCGGTGCATCGTCATGCCAGACGACGTCCTGCGGTTTCTGTGCGCCGGTTTCGCCCAGATCCTTGCCTTGCACGCCATGCTGCGTGCCGAGCAGGTGTTTCAGAAAATACTCGTGCCCCTTGCCTGATGATCCCAGCAAGTTTGAACGCCAGACAAACATGTTGCGCGGCCAGTTAGCTGGGTCGTCAGGATCACGGCACGACATTTCAAGCTCACCTGACTGAAGCGCCGCTGCGACATAATCCTTGGGTTCCATCCCTGCAGCCTTGGCCGCTTGGGCAATTTCCAGCGGATTGGTCTTGAGCTGTGGTGCGCTGGGCAACCAGCCCATGCGTTCGGCGCGGACGTTATAGTCAATCAGCGAACCTGACCAATCGCCCTCGGGCGCCGTCGGCGAAAGGACTTCATCAACGTCGAGCGTCTCGTACCGCCACTGGTCGGTATGCGCATAGAAGAAGCTGGTCGAGTTCATGTGCCGTGGCGGACGCACCCAATCGAGTCCGAATGCCAGCGGAGCCCAGCCGGTTTGCGGGCGCAGTTTCTCCTGCCCGACATAATGCGACCAACCGCCGCCTGATTGGCCAACACAACCGCACATCACCAGCATGTTGATGATGCCACGATAGTTCATGTCCATGTGGTACCAGTGGTTAAGGCCCGCTCCGAGGATGACCATCGACTTGCCTTTGGTCTTTTCGGCATTGGTCGCGAATTCGCGCGCGACGGTGATGATCTGCTCTGCCGGAACGCCAGTTATCTTCTCTGCCCAAGCGGGCGTGTAGGGGATGTTATCGGCGTAATCATTGCTGACATGTTCACCGCCCAATCCGCGATCTAGACCGTAATTGGCACAGAAAAGATCGAATACCGTCGCGACAAATGCCTTGCCATCCTTGGTATCAATCTGCCGCGCGGGAACGCGCCGGTTCAACACATCGGGATGATCGGTGCCCTTGAAATGGTCATGCTCGCGATTACCGAAATAGGGAAAGGCAACGTCAAGTACATCGTCGCGATCGCCATCGAGGATGAAAGTGGTCCGCAGCTTGACGTCGCTACCTGCGCCGTCCTTTTCCTCCAGGTTCCATTTCCCCTGTTCGCCCCAGCGAAAGCCTGCCGATCCGAGCGGTGTCACCAGCTTTCCGCTGGCATCGTCGACCGCAACGGTTTTCCATTCAGGATTGTTCTTCTCACCCAGATTGCCCTTGAGGTCGGAAGCACGGAGCAGTCTTTCGGGCACATATGCCCCATCCTTCTCAACCAGCCGGACGAGCATCGGGAAATCGGTGTAGCGGCGGCAATAATCGTCGAAATATTCGACCTGCCGGTCGAGATGATATTCGCGCAGGATGACATGGCCGATCGCCATGGCGAGCGCTGCGTCGGTGCCCTGTTTGGGATTGAGCCAGAGATCGGCGAATTTGGTTGCCTCGGCATAGTCGGGCGAAACCACTGCAACCTTGGCACCGCGATAGCGGGCCTCGGTCATGAAATGCGCATCCGGGGTCCGGGTTTGCGGGACGTTTGAGCCCCACATCATCAGAAAGCCGGCATTGTACCAGTCGGCGCTTTCGGGAACGTCGGTTTGCTCACCCCATGTCATCGGCGACGACGGCGGCAGGTCGCAATACCAGTCGTAGAAGGACATGCAGGTGCCGCCGATCAGAGACAGATAGCGTGAACCTGCGGCGTAGCTGACCATCGACATCGCCGGGATGGGCGAGAAGCCGATGATCCGATCAGGGCCATATTTCTTCGCTGTATAGGCATTGGCTGCGGCGATGATTTCGGTCACCTCGTCCCAATGCGCACGAACAAAACCGCCATGGCCGCGGATGGCGGTATAGCTTTTGCGCTTCTTGTCATCCTCGACGATTGAGGTCCATGCCGCCACCGGGCTCATCGTTTGTCGGGCTTCGCGCCACAGACGGACAAGGCGTGATCGGATTAGCGGATATTTCAGCCGCTGTGCAGAATAAATGTACCAGCTATAGCTCGCCCCGCGCGGGCAGCCGCGTGGCTCATGATTAGGCAGTTCGGGCCGCGTGCGCGGATAATCGGTTTGCTGCGTCTCCCACGTGATAATCCCGCCCTTGACGTAAATCTTCCACGAACAGCTACCGGTGCAGTTCACGCCATGGGTCGAGCGGACGATCTTGTCGTGCTGCCACCGCTTGCGATAGCCATCCTCCCAGTCACGTGCTTCGCTGGTAGTCACACCGTGGCCGTCTGAATATGTCTCGCGTGTCCGGTTGAAGAAGGTCAGGCGGTCGAGAAGTTGGCTCATGGTCTTAGCCCTTTCAAACGGTAGCTAATTTGGCGCTGGGTGCGCGTTCGATGGAGTGGAGAAGCCCGCCGGGCCTTGTGTAGACAAACCAGGTCAGGGCCGCGCAGGAGGCGTAGAAAATAAGGAAGCCAATCAACGCTCCCATTGGAGAGCCAGTGGCCGCGATTGCGCTGCCAAAGCTCTTCGGGATGAAGAAGGCGCCATAGGCGGCAATCGCCGAGGTGAAGCCGACAATGGCTGCCGATTCCTTTTCCGCTTGTCGCACTTGTTCAGGACGGCTGAGTTCTGGCATCAGGTGCGGGATTTCGCTGCGCATGATATTGGGGATCATCTGGAAGGTGGAGGCATTGCCGACGCCCGTCACGAAGAACATGAAGATGAACGCACCAAGGAAACCCCACCAGTTCCCTCCCTGAAGGAAATACATGACCCCAAGTGTGCCAATCATCATGAAGACGAACACCCAAAGCGTAACGCGTCCTCCACCCCATTTGTCAGACACCCAGCCGGTAGCTGCGCGGCTGATTGCGCCGACCAATGGGCCCAGAAAGACGAATTTCAGCACATCGATATCGGGGAACTGATGTTTGGCGAGCAAGGGCAGGCCAGCCGAGAAGCCGATGAACGAACCGAAGGTGCCGGTGTAGAGCCAGCACATCAGCCAGTTATGCTTGCGCTGGAAGATTACTGCCTGCTCGGCAAAGCTGGCTTTTGCGTCGGCGATGTCGTTCATTCCGAACCACGCGAGCAGCGAGGATGCTATGATGAACGGGACCCAGATAAAGCCCGCATTTTGCAACCACAGTTCGCCGCCTTCCATGTTGGGCAGCGGATCACCGCCCATCGCGCCAAACACGCTGGCGGTAATCACCAGCGGGATGATGAACTGCATCACCGAAACGCCCAGGTTGCCCAGACCGGCATTGAGCGCCATCGCATTGCCCTTTTGCGCTTTGGGGAAGAAGAAGCTGATGTTCGACATCGACGAGGCGAAATTGCCTCCGCCAAAACCGCACAGTAGCGCCAGCACCAGAAAGATGATGTAGGGCGTGTCCGGGTTCTGCACCGCATAGCCGATGCCGAATGCGGGGATCAGCAACGAAGCTGTGCTCAGCGTGGTCCAAAGCCGTCCGCCGAAAATCGGCACCATGAAGCTGTAGAAAATGCGGAAGGTCGCGCCCGAAAGGCCCGGCAGTGCGGCCAGCCAGAAGAGCTGGTCGGTGGTATATTCGAAGCCGATTAGCGGCAGCTTGGCGACCACCATCGACCAGACCATCCACACCGAAAAGGCGAGGAGGAGCGCCGGGATCGAGATGTAGAGATTGCGACGGGCGATGCGTTCGCCGGTTGTTTCCCAGAAAACGCGGTCCTCTGGCTTCCATTCGTCGATTATGCGCGTGCCGCCTGCTTCGTGCCGTGACGGATCGTGCAGATCCGCCATTTCGGGGAATTGTGGTAGGCTGCGCGCATCAATGCCGCTGGCCTTCTGTTCCATCTGCCGGATCGCCATGTGCATCCACACCAGCGCGACGGCGACCAGCGCAAACAACACCATGAAACAGCTCGTCCAGATATTTGTCAGGTCGCTGACGACTCCGAACACAATCGGGAGAACAAACCCGCCAAGGCCGCCCACCATGCCGACCATGCCGCCGACCGAGCCAACATGGTCGGGATAATAAACCGGAATGTGCTTGTAGACAGCAGCCTTGCCCAGCGACATAAAAAAGCCGAGTACAAAAATCGTGATTACGAATGGTATAAGACCCATCGAGGTTGAAAAGGCGATGTCGCCCTTCACCCCGTGGATGACATAGTCGGTCGAAGGATAGCTGAGCATGAACAGGCACAGCATCGACACGCCGAACGTGGCGTACATGATCTTGCGTGCGCCATATTTGTCGGACAGCATCCCGCCATAAGCGCGGAACAGGCTAGCCGAGAGCGAAAAGGTGGCGGCAAGCATGCCAGCGACCTTGATGTCTACTTGGTAGACCTCGCTAAGATATTTGGGCAGCCACAGCGCCAGCGCGACAAAAGCGCCAAAGACAAAGAAGTAGTAGAGCGAGAAGCGCCAGACCTGCTGGTGTTTGAGTGGCTCAAGCTGTTCGGCGAGGCTCTTTGGTTTTGCACCGCTGGTGTGGCGTGCTGCCAGATCGGGGTCGTCCTTGGCGAACAGGAAAAACAGCACCGCAATGATACCGAGGCCAACCGCCCAGATCTGCGCCACTGCGGTCCAACCCATTGCCACCATAACGAAAGGTGCGATGAATTTGGTGACTGCAGCCCCGACATTGCCCATGCCGAAAAAGCCTAAAGCTGTGCCCTGTTTTTCCTGCGGGAACCATTTGGATACATAGGCGACGCCAACGGCAAATCCGCCGCCTGCCAGACCGAGACCCAGGGCGGCGAGCAGCATCATCCCGTAACTGTCAGCCATTGACAGCAGCCAGGTCGAAATAGCCGAGGCCAGCATGGTCAGCGGGAAAACCAGTTTGCCGCCATATTGATCGGTCCAGATGCCGAGAAACACGCGCACTAGCGAACCGGTGAGAATCGGAGTGCCGACCAGAAGCCCGAACTGTGTATCGCTGAGGGCGAGTTCGGCCTTTATCTCAACGCCGATAATCGCGAAGATCGTCCAGACGGCGAAACAGGCTGTGAAAGCCAATGTGCTGAGCCAGAGCGCCCCTTGCTGCTGTTGCGGTGAAACCGAAGCCGTAGCCATAACTGCCCCCTATGTGGCGTGTTGAATTCTGGCTTCGGGTTGACCGCTCTATTGAAGGGTTTTGTTGACGTGGATCAAGCAACCTGCCTGCGCAAAGGCAAAATCGCCTTTGGGTGATCAACATCAAAAGGCTCCGAAATTTCCATCATCTCGCTGATTGATAATTATCAATCCAGCCCCTAGAGTTGGCGAAATTCAGATGCGAAGGGATGCAGGGTGCGCGCCGCAGAAAAACCGGAAATTGCCGCTCTCCCTATTTTCGCCGAAATGGATCCCGAGCAGCGTGAACATATTTTTGCCAACGCATTCCTGCAGGTTTTCCCGCCTGCTCTGAAGCTATTCGACGTTGGCCAAAAGCCCGATTTCCTGCACATTCTGGTCGATGGCCTTGTCGAACTTTATACCAGCAACGGCGACCGAACTACCACGATGGCGATCATGCGACCCGTGCGCAGTTTCATACTGGCCGCTGCTTATACTGACCAACCCTATCTCATGTCCGCGCGTACGCTTTCCGCTTCGCGGATATTGATGATCCCCTCGGCGCTGATTCGCGAAGCAATCGACAACGACCGGGCCTTGATGCAGGCGGCGATGAAGGAATTGTCGTTTGGCTTTCGCTACTTCGTCCGCGCCCTGACGGATATGAAGCTTCGCCAGTCGGTCGAGCGCCTCGGAAATTATTTGCTGGTCGAGAGCGATGAGCGCGGCGGGGCCTTTCAGTTCGACATTCCGATCGAGAAGCGGACCTTGGCTTCATTGCTGGGTATGACGCCCGAAAATCTATCGCGTGCGTTCAGTGCACTTGCATCGCATGGCGTGAATATCGAAGGTTCGGTCGTGCAGATTGTTGACCGGGCGAAACTGGCCGCCTTTGCCAAGCCGGATGCTTTTCCGACGAACGACATTGCAAGTCTGGGGTTATAAAGCCGGGGGCATCAGGCATGGCCCACAGCAACAAGAACCTCAGAATTTGGCTTCAACAGCGAACCAGAATTTGCTGGTGTCGCTAGCGAAGCTGTTGGCGTTGTACCGACTGAATTTCACGGTGGTTGATATTTGCTTGGTGATTGGAACGCCGAGCATCAGCCCCCATTCACCCCCATAGTCAATACTACCCCGCGTCGCGTTAAAGTCATGATATTGTAAGCGCGCATTTACACCTTTTATAGTTGCGATTGCAGGCAGCTTTATTGCCACATCGGCATAGAGGTCACGTAAGCCATTGGCGGGAGTGGTGAGGAATTTGTCCGCCCAACCATTGAACGCGTGTAATGTCGCCAATGGTGTTTGGACCGCGGCAACGCCGTTGCCTTCCAATCGCTCCAGTCCAGCTTTGAAGGTTACTGCGCCGATCGCAATGCCGGGTTCGACCAGCAGATAATCGAGCGAGAAATTTCTGGGGTTCGAGCCAGTATCGCGCTGATTGGCATATTCCAATGCGTATAGTAGCTTGGCCTTGCCTGAGAGTTTCTGTTCACCCGCAAGTCGGACGCCGATGGTTTTGGAAGATGACAGGGGCGCATCGGGAATGTCGAGGAAGTAGCCATAGGCGGTGAGCGTCCCGACCGGCTTGGCGTCAATATTGGCGTGGATCAGGTGAATATCATTGTCGCGCCAAATGCCTTGCGGCGAATCCGGGCCAAAAACACGATTGACCCGCCAAGCATAGCCATAATCCAGTGTGACGCCCTTCACCGGCTTGATGTTGAGACGTGCCGCATCGAGTGTCTGGTCATTCTGCCGCCAGCCAACCGAACCGATCCAGCGTTGATTATCGAAGTTTACCGCTTGCCTGCCTGCAATCGCTTCAACTTCTTTCACCGGTTTGAATTTGATCCAGGCCTGATTAAGCAAAATGTCCGAAGGATCGGCAACTACAGGATAGGCCGTCAAGCCATTGACCGTATCATTATAGTCTCGTGGTCCGACCCTCGCGATTGCCTCACCCTCGATTAGCGCGCTCAGGCCATTCCATTCCGCAGTTTTCAGACCGGCGCGCAGTCGTATGGTGGATGCAGTCGCATCTTCTGGCAGGCCCTCCTGATCGACCAATTCGAGCCGATAGCGTATGTCCGCATAAGGCGTGATAGGATCAGCTTTTGCAGCATCGGCCACGGCCGGCTGCACAGCAGCAAAAGCCGACGACAAGGCAAGCAAGGATAAGAGCGGTGCATTTTTCATGGAGGAACCTTTATACCCTCTGCAAAGAGTTTAGTTTGACATTGGTCAAAGCCATTGATGATTATCAATTGCAAAGAACCGTCAGGATAACGCCATGGATGACTTCACAATCGCCCGCATCGTTCATGTTGTCGCCGTGCTGATGTGGATCGGCGGCGTTGCCTTTGTCACGACCGTCATCATGCCAGCACTGCGCCGCGACCGCGAAGCAGCCGACAGACTCGCCGCCTTTCACCGGATCGAAAACGGCTTCGCCTGGCAGGCAAAAATATGGGTGCTGCTGGCCGGTGCCAGTGGCTTTTGGATGGTCTGGCGCACTGACATGTGGAGTCGCTTTGCTGACCCGCACTTTTGGTGGATTTGGGCCATGCTGCTGGTCTGGCTCGTTTTTACGATCATGTTGTTCATCCTCGAGCCGCTCTTCCTTCACAAGCGCATGGCTGCGTCGCCGCATCCGCAGCTTGATTTCCAGCGTATGGAACGGGTTCACCGCATCCTTTTGCTCGCTTCCATTATTGCTGTAATCGGCGCTGTGGGCGGGAGCCATGGGCTATGGTGAGCCCAGTCACGATCCTTGCAGCGCCGCATCGTCTGCTGTTCCTGATAGGCGCGGTGCAACTGGTGGCTATGCTATGCTGGTGGCTGGCAGTGCTTTCTGGGCTATATTTCGGTACTGCCGCACCTGCAGGCGATGATATTCCGCCAGCTTTGCTGCATGCGCCGTTGATAATCTATCTGGCACTGCCGCCGCTGTTTTTCGGTTTCCTGTTGACGGTATTTCCGCGCTGGATGGGCTATCCCGATCTGGGTAAGATCGCATATGTACCCGTCGGCTTGGGCTATGCAGTTGCTACACTGACGGCATGGGCGGCGCTGGTGATAGGCAATGAAGAGCTGCTGGCGGCAGCGATCATAAGCGCGCTGCTGGCTGCGCTCTGGGGTGGTGCCGCATTGCTGCGCGTCGCTTTGCGTGAGCGGACCGATGGCAAAGATCCTACCTGGCACGGCTGGTCTATCCTTGCCGCGCTTTCCACGGGTGTGATTGGGCAGGCCACCTTTCTGCTTTTCTTGGTTGATCCAGCCGGTCCGCTGGCGCTGCCACTATCCAACCGGCTGGGCCTCTGGGCGTTCCTGCTGCCTGTATTCGTTACTGTCTGCCATCGCATGGTACCCTTTTTTGCAGGCAATGTTGTGGCGGAGTATGAACGCTGGCGGCCCTATTGGGTGCTCGCTGCCTATTGGGGAGCAACAGCGCTGCTGCTAGCAGCCTTGCAATTTGAATTGGCCATTCTGGTCACCGGCGGTGCCGTGCTGTTAGCTGCTCTCACCGGACTGATGGCTTTCAAATGGTGGCCGCGTAGCGAAGCCCCGGCGTTGCTCTGGGTGCTCATTATCGGCTTTGCCTGGGCACCAATCGGATATGCACTGACGGCGCTGTCGAGCATCGGCTTGCAGCTTGGACGCGCACCCGAACATGCGCTGACCATCGGATTTGCGAGCAGTCTGATTGTCGCGATGGTAACTCGCGTGACGCAGGGCCATTCGGGTCGACCGCTTGAGCTCCCGATGGTCGGTCGAATTGGCTTCATCGGGATACAGATCGCCGCAGTGGCGCGCATTATGGCCGCGATAAAGGGAGAGGATGGCCCATGGCTGGTCATCTCCGCCGTCATATTCGTGCTGGCAATTGCGCCTTGGGCATCGCGCAATGCCGCCATTTACCTGCTGCCGCGAAAGGACGGTAAAGCTGGATGACGCCATTGCTCACCCCCGACGACGCGCTGGCGCTATTGAAAGACGGCAATCGTCGTTTCCTCGACGATGCACCACTGGCTGTCCACGGCGACCGGATGAGCCGTCTGCGGATGGCGGCGGCCCAACGACCGATTGCAGCTTATCTGAGCTGCTCGGATTCGCGCGTTGCACCGGAACTGCTTTTTGGCAGAGGGCTCGGAGAGCTGTTCATTGTCCGCAATGCAGGGAACAGCCTCTGCTCCACCGCCCTGGGCAGCCTCGAATTCGCGGTCACGGTGCTGGGGGTTCCGTTAATCGTAGTTATGGGCCATGAAAATTGCGGTGCCGTGCGTGCCGCGGTTTCGGTGGTTAAGGAGCATTACGGCTATTCAGCCAATATCAGCAAAGTGCTGCAACCGCTCTATCCGGCAATCATGGAAGTAGGAGATGACTGTCCGCACGATCTAGTCAACGCTGCTGCCCGGCACAATGTCCACCGCGTTGTCCGCGAACTCAGGGAAGAAGCCTCTCCAGCCCTGCGTCGTCCGCAAGAGCATGGAGTACTGAAGATCGTCGGTGCCTTTTACGATCTGGCCAGCGGGGCCGTACATTGGTTTGACTAGTCTCGCTGAAATATAGCTTTATTTGCAATCTAATTTGCCCTGCGCACGAAATCAGTGTGGCCACGACGGGTAGGTTGAATGTCGTATTTGGGGAAACCAATGTGAATTGGCAAATGTCGCGAATTGTCTCGAAGGAAGACCTTAGGAAACTTGCGCATCAGCATACAAATTTGTCCGCCCACATCCGTGTCCGGAACAAGAATGGCTTCGACGGCGCTCCCGCTTTATAAAAACTTTGTGTACCCCCGCCCAAAAGAACAGCATCTGCCGCAAATTATGTGGGAGGGAAAGTGGGGGAAGTTTTAAGCGTCTTATAAAAGCATCTATTTATCAGTTACTAAGTCAGTAAGTTCGATACAAGCCCCGCCACCATTTTACTCACACAACCAGAATTCTCGCTGCTATCCAAATGGGTAGCGCAGCGCATAACCTTTTGCGCCAAATTCCCCTAATTGAGCAAACAGGAGAGTGTATGCGGTCGAATCGAATGATGGCTATTGCGATGTTCGCTGTGCTGGGACAGCACAGCGCGTTCGCGCAAAATGTCCAGTGGGCTTCGAAACAAGCCGACGACGCTGTCGTGAACAGCGCTGCGGTGCATGGCCAGCCCGATGGCATCTCTACGGCGGTTGGCTTCTACAATTCGGTTTATGTCCGCGACTTCAAGGCAGGCAAGGTAGGCGCAGCCCAACTCGAAAAGGCCATGAAGCTCCCTGCCGGCGAGCTTGGCAAATGGGATCTGATCGTGTTTGAAAGCGAAGCGCCCGGTTCGGGTGCTTATTTTGATGGGTCGATGTGGATGGTGCAGGATATGCAGAAGATGGTCTCGACCGTCTATGACAGCCGCACCAAGGCATCTGTACCTGGCACCGGGAGTGGATGGAGCTTCAAAACCGGTCGCATGACGATGGCCGAATTCAAGGCGATCTATCCGGGGCCGCGCGTAATGGCGGATGCCGCATGGCTTTTGATCAAATTCCCGTCGGTCGTTGAAAAGACCTCGCCCAATCTGGCGGTCTGGATGGGGGGAGGGCCTATCCCGTCCCCCGACGACAATATGCCGACGCCTGATGCGATCGGAGTTATCCGTTAAGCGCCGAGTGCAACCTCAGGGTCGACAAACTTCAGGTTGAGGCTTTCGGCGACTGCCTTGCTGGTTACTTTGCCCTTATGGACATTGAGCCCAGCAAGCAGGCCGCGACCGATTTCGCTGTGCGCGTGCAGCGCCTCAAGGCCCTTATCTGCCAGCGCCAAGCCATAAGGCAAGGTGGCGTTATTTAGCGCAGCAGCGCTGGTCTGCGGCACGGCACCCGGCATGTTCGCGACGCAATAATGAATGATGCCATCGACGACATAGGTTGGTTCGGCGTGCGTGGTCGGCTTGGAAGTTTCAAAGCAACCGCCCTGATCGATTGCTACGTCGACCAGAACTGAGCCCGGTTTCATATGCTTCAGCATTTTGCGCGTGACCAGCTTGGGTGCAGCGGCCCCAGGGATCAGGACCGCGCCGATAACGGCATCGGCAATGCTGATTTCATGGTCGATAGTGTCCAGCGTCGAATAGCGGGTGCGAACACGACCATGGAACAGTTCGTCAATTTCACGCAGCCGCGGGATGGAACGGTCGACCACGGTTACATCTGCGCCGAGCCCGACCGCCATGCGCGCCGCATGGGTGCCAACGACGCCGCCACCGATCACACAAACGCGGCCAGCCGGAACGCCAGGAACACCGCCAAGGAGGATGCCAGCGCCACCTTCCGAACGACGCATTGCTTCGCCCGCAGCCTCAATGGCAAGGCGTCCCGCGACTTCGCTCATAGGTGCGAGGAGCGGCAGTGTGCCGCGTGCGTCGGTCACGGTTTCATAGGCGATGGCGGTGCATTTGGACTTGATGAGGCCCTTTGCCTGCTTGGGATCCGGCGCGAGATGAAGGTAGGTGAAGAGTATCTGGCCTTCGCGCAGCTGCACCCATTCGTTCGGCTGCGGTTCCTTTACCTTGACCACCATGTCGGACTTGGCGAAGATTTCTTCGGCGGTCTTCACGATCTTTGCGCCGGCTTTCTTGTAAGCCTCGTCGGTTGCCATAATGCCCGCGCCTGCGCCCGATTGCACCATCACCTGATGACCGCGCGCAACATATTCGCGCACCGCAGACGGCGTCAGGCCGACGCGATATTCATGAACCTTGACTTCGGTGGGAACGCCAACGCGCATAAACTCTCTCCTGCATAAAAGCGGTCTGCACCGCTTTTAACATGTCGGGCGCGGATATAGTGCGCAATTTCTGGACAGAAATGCCTGAATTATGCATAAAATCATCGTTATACAGTAAAAGGCGCTCAAAACATGCAGGTAGACAAGATCGATCGCAAAATCCTCAGCGCGCTTGTGGCTAACGGGCGCGCAACGCAACAGGAACTTGGCGAGGCGGCCGGCCTTTCACCCAGTGCGGCGTCCAGACGGCAAAAGGCACTGGAAGATGCGGGTATATTGCGCGGCTATCGCGCCGATGTGAATCTGCGCAAGCTGGGCATGGGCGCTACCGTGATGGTAACGATCACGCTCGACAGCCAGAGCGAGGAAGCGATGGAGGCGTTTGAAAGCGCGGTTGTCGAAAGCCCCTCGATCCTGCGTTGCCATTTGATGAGCGGGCGCAATGACTATCATCTGACCGTCCGCGCGACATCGATCGAGGATTATGAACGCGTCCACCGGCAGGAGATTGCGCGACTGCCCCGCGTAGCACGCATCGAGACGGCATTTGCCTTGCGAGAAGTCGTCAACCGCACAGTGCCGCCCCGGCTTTTAGGCTGATTTACAATATAACAAGTTTTCCACTTTAACCCTGCCGTCTTGGATTTTGCTCGAGGCGGGGGCCCATGGAACATCATTTGCAAAAGGCGTGGGCCGATGAAGCGGTCGAAAATGCCTATTTCCAGCGCATTGAGTCGATGGTGCAGGCCGGCGATCTGGATGCGGCCTCGGCAATAATTGAGGAAGACCTGGCCAGCCTCGATACGCCGCTCGGCCAATTGTGCCGCGATTTGAGCGAAGAAGCCGTCGACATTGCCGGTTGGGAAGAGTTGGGCGATTCCATCGCGCAATATGAAGGTGAGCCAATCACCGCTGTTCACATCATGATTTCGAACGAGCCCGATCTGGTGTTTGAAGACAAGAGCGTCACCCATCATCCGATGATCGAAGTGATGTTCTACAGTGACGAGCATCTGGCCTTTTCGGAAATGTCGCGGGACGAAATCCTCGCCGCCAGCCTTTTAGAGGATGAAAGCTGGTGGGGGCAGGGCGAGGATATGGAGGCCTATCTGGAGATTAACGGCCTCAGCCAGTTGAACACCGCGCTGCTGCACCACAAACGCCAATATTATTTCCGCGACCAGATGCACATATTGGATGAAAAGAACGGGCTGGCCGCCGATACCGCGCCATTGCTTTATGTCGAATTCCGCCTTGCCTCGATGCTTTGTGCCGTTCGTTACCACCAGGCCGTAAAGGCGCTGGTCGACGGATTCGGCTTGCGCAAGAATGTGCCGGTGCTTGTTGGCATGCACAATATGAAGCCCGAGATCAGCTCGGTCTATATGGCTAAATCGGCGGCAGTTGTTGAACTGACGAAGACGGCCAAATTAGCCGTGACCATTAAACGAAACATGGAAGAGATCCCCGAGGAATTTTCAGGCAGCAGCCTGCGCCAGCGCGTGCTGGTTGATGCCGAGGATGAAAAGCCGGGATTCTTCTGGCGCCTGTTCGGGCGGCGCTAGGCTATAGCCGCCAGCAGTTCCCCAATCTTCCCGAACATCTCGTCTATATGCGACTTGTCGAGGATCAGCGGTGGGCTGAGAGCGATGATATCGCCGGTGGCGCGCACCAAAAGGCCGTTGTCGAAGCAGGCGTGGAATAACTCGGTGGCACGCTTTGTGGGCGCTCCCGGGCGGGGTTCGAGTTCGATGCCGGCCACAAGCCCTATGGTGCGGATATCGATGATGTGCGGCTTGCCACGAAGGCTGTGCGCGGCGTCGGCCCAATAGGTCCCTAACTCGTCGGCTTTGTTGAACAGGCCTTCTTGTGCGTAGAGATTGAGCGTCGCCAGCCCGGCCGCGCAGGCAACCGGGTGGCCTGAATAGGTGTAGCCGTGGAAGAGTTCGATCCCGTCTGCTGCATTGTTCACGACATCGTCATGGATTGTCCGGCTAACGGCGACCGCGCCCATTGGCACAGCGGCGTTGGTTAGACCTTTGGCCATGGTGATGATGTCGGGCGTTACACCCCAGGTTCCGCTCGCGGTCGCGCCGCCGACGCGGCCATAGGCAGTGATCACTTCGTCGAAGATCAGGATGATGCCATGCTTGGTGCAGATATCGCGCAGTCGCTGGAGGTAGCCGACAGGCGGGATCAGCACGCCGGTGGAACCCGCCATCGGCTCCACGATAACAGCGGCGATAGTTTCTGCTCCATGCAGAGCAACCAGCCGCTCCAGGTCATCTGCCAATTCTGCGCCGTGCTGCGGAAAGTCCTTTGAAAAGGCGTTGCGCGCCAGATCATGCGTATGCGGTAGATGGTCGACGCCGGGGAGGCCCTGCCACCAGCGACGGTTATTGACGATGCCGCCCACAGAAATCCCGCCAAAGCCGGTGCCGTGATAGCCACGTTCGCGTCCGATCAGGCGGGTGCGCGTACTCTGGCCACGCGACCGCTGCACGGCGAGCGCAATCTTGAGTGCGGTATCGACCGACTCGCTGCCCGAGTTGGTGAAGAAGATGCGGTCGAGTCCCGCAGGCATCAAGTCGGCAACGCGCGACGCCAGTTCGAAAGCCAGCGGATGCCCCAACTGGAAGGTAGGGCCAAAATCCATACTTGCGGCCGTTTTGGAAATCGCCTCAACTATCGGCGCGCGACAATGCCCGGCATTGCTGCACCACAGACCCGAAGTGCCATCTAGGATACGGTTTCCCGCAACATCCCAATAATGCATGTCCTTTGCAGCGGCGAGCTGACGCGGGTGCGTCTTGTAAGCACGGTTGGCGGTGAAGGGCATCCAGAAGGCGGCCAGTGGGTCGTTTTCGCGCATCGATTCGGTCCTTGATTGGCACCGATGGGTGCCGGCTGAGTGTGACCGATATGCCACAACTTATAAAAAGGACAATGTTGCAGACATAAAATTGCTTGATTGCGGCACGCCTTGCTGTTTTTGTGCACCTGCACACTGACAGCATCGTTAACCATATAAAAAGTGGAAGCTGGCAGAACTCGCGGGAACGAACAGCCATATTGGGGGCAGGGATGTATGCGTCCGCTGTCAGCGAGTTTAAGTGAAGAAAGGTCAAAATATGCGTAAATCTGTTTTCAAGCTGGCCGCAGCTTGCGTTGCCTTGGGCAGCATCTCGGCCGCGACCCCTGCATTCGCGCAGGAAGAAGCCGCTGCAGAAGCCGAAGGTCCGATCACCGTTTCGGGTGGCATTGCAGTTGTTTCAGACTATCGTTTCCGCGGCGTTTCGCTGTCGGACAAGGATTTTGCGGTTCAGCCGACCATCACCATCAGCCATGAATCGGGCTTTTACGTGGGTGCTTGGGGTTCGAACATCGCTGAAAATGCTGGCGATGATCTGGAACTTGACCTCTACGCTGGTTTCGCCGGTGGTGACGCTGTGACATACGACCTTGGCGTAACCTATTACATCTACCCGGGCGTTTCGTCGTTCAACTATGCTGAAATTATCGGCAAGGTCGGCACCACGGTCGGTCCGGCAACGGTTGGCGCCATGCTCGCTTATGCACCGAGCCAGGACGGCACGGGCAATACCGACAATGTCTATATCGGTACAAACGCTTCGATCGGCATCCCCGACACCCCGCTGACCTTCACCGGTTCGGTCGGTTACGAAGATGGTGCCTTCGGCAATGACAAGATCGATTGGTCGCTGGGCGTAACCGCCGAAGTGCAGGGCTTCACCCTCGGCGCATCTTATGTTGATACCAACCGTTTTGTCGGCGGTCTCGGCAAGGCCGGTGCGGTCTTCTCGATCAGCTACGGCTTCTGATTTTTTGCTGGCCAGAAGGCCAGCGCTACCCAAAATGCATGCCGGGCTTGACTGTTCAAGCCCGGCATGTCCTTATGTGACAGGCCCAATTCCGGCCCTAAACCGGTGAAAAACAATGTCTGTCAATCTGGCGAACTGGATCGCCGAAAACAAAATCGACGAAGTCGAATGTATCGTGCCCGACATTAACGGGGTGCAGCGCGGCAAGGTTTTGCCCGCAAAGAAATTCCTCTCTTCGGTTCGCGACAAGTCGCTCCGCATACCCGGCAGCGTCTTTATCTGCACCATCGATGGCGACTATCCGGAGGATATTGCTGATATCTGGGACAAGGATCCGGACAAGACGCTGATCGCTGATCTGGATACGATCTGCATCGCCCCAGGCTTCAAATCGCCCACGGCTTTTGTGATCGCCGATGCGCATCATGGCGACGGTACCGAAGTGGAAATCGCCCCGCGCGCAATCCTGAAAAAAGTGCTGCGTCTGTATGCGGAGCGTGGTTGGAAACCCATCATAGCACCCGAGGTGGAATTCTACCTCGTCAGCCAGAATGTCGATCCCGATTTCCCGCTGGTGCCGCCGACGGGGTCCAGTGGACGCGCCGAAACCGCAAGCCAGCCTTACGGGCTGGAGGCGATGAATGAATATGAAGCGATCATCGATCATATCTATGACGATTGCGAGCTGATGGGGCTCGATATCGATACGATGATCCACGAAATGGGTGCCGCCCAGTTGGAGGTGAACTTCATCCATGGCGACCCGCTCGCGCTCGCAGATTCGGTATTCCTGTTCAAGCGTGTGGTGCGCAATGTCGCACGCCAGCATGGCGTTTACGCGACCTTCATGGCCAACCCGATGGCAGGGCAGCCGGGCAGCGCGATGCATATCCACCAGTCGGTAGTCGATGCGACGACCGGAAAGAATCTCTTCGCTAATGCCAATGGCCGTGACAGCGCTCTGTTCCGTAGTTTCGTGGCAGGATTGACAAAATATATGCCGCAGGTCGCCCCGCTTTGGGCGCCTAATGTTAACAGCTTCCGCCGTATGCGGCCAGATAGTGCGGCCCCGATCAACGTCCAATGGGGCGTTGATAACCGCAGCTGTGGTTTTCGTGTGCCGGTGTCTGACAAGAATAATCGCCGCGTCGAAAACCGGCTGCCCGGGGCGGACTCGAACCCCTATCTGGCGATCGCCGCGTCGCTCGTCTGCGGCTATGTCGGCATGGTCGAACGATTGCAGCCGCCAAAACCGATTGAAGGTAGCGCCTACAACCGCGCCCGCACCTTACCGCGTACGCTCGAAGCAGCGCTCGACCGCTTCTCTAGCTGCAAGCCGGTGCGCAACATCCTCGGCGAGGATTTCTTCGACATCTATTATGCGGTGAAGGACCATGAGCTGTTCAACTACCAGTCGGTGGTCAGTAGCTGGGAACGCGAGCATTTGCTGCTGAGGGTGTGACCCCGTGCCCGTCTTCAACCTGATTACCGAAACTGCTGACCGCGAAGAATTTGCTCCTGCCCCTGAAAAACGGGTGAGCGGCCACCCTTTGGGCGAAACGCGCAACGCCTATGAGTCCACCGATGGTCGCAAATTTTTTGGCGAATGGAGCTGTTCGGCTGGCGCCTGGCGGGTCAGCTATGCCGAATGGGAATATTGTCGGATATTGGAAGGCCGGGTTCGGCTGACCGGCGACGATGGCAGCGTTACAGAGGCTGGGCCCGGCGGAAATCTGGTGATCGAGCCGGGTTTTGCGGGCATCTGGGAAAATCTGAGCGCTGTGCGTAAGCTCTATGTGATTGATCTGGGCGATGCAGGGGAGGGCGGTTCCGAATAGGTCCGCTATGCGCCGATGAGCGATCCTCTCAACAACAGCTATTATCAAGCGACAGCCAATTCGTGGCAACAATTGCCCGAGCTTAATGGCACTGGTAGTTTTGACGTTGTGGTTGTCGGTGGCGGGTTCACAGGTCTATCGGCAGCGCTTGCTTGCGCCGAAAAGGGCTTGAATGTTGCCCTTCTCGAAGCGCAGTCGGTCGGATTTGGTGCTTCGGGCCGCAATGGCGGGCAGTTGATTCCGGGTCTACGGTGGTCAATGAGGGAGATTGATCAGGAATTCGGCCGAGAACGCGCGCAGGCTATTTTCGATCTGGCTTATGGCGCGGTTGGTCGCGTGAATGGCCGAATTGCCAAATATGCCATCCAATGCGACCTGAAAGCCGGGCATCTGGAGGCAGCTTACAAGCCCGCACACTTCGATGCGATGCAGCGTGACGCGGAATTTCTGGCGAAGCAATTTGGTTGGAAAAGCGAGATTGTCCAACCGCAGGATTTGGGGCGGCATATCAATGGCGGTGGCTATCACGGCGGAATCTATGATCCGCTGGGAGGGCATTTCCATCCGCTGAACTATGCACTCGGGCTTGCAAAGGCTGCACAGAAAGCGGGCGTTTCGATCTTCGAAAATTCGCCAGCCCTCGCGATTGAGGGCAATCAGGTGCGCATACCAAGCGGCAATGTGAGCGCAAGCCATATCGTGCTGGCAGCGGATAGCTGGATGGGCGATCTGGATACAGGGCTGGGGCGCTACACCATTCCAATCATGAACTATAACGTTGCGACTGCACCTTTACCGAATGCGGCCGAACTCCTTCCCAGCGATGCCGCGATAGCTGACAGCCGCTTTGTGCTCAACTATTTCCGGCTTTCTGCCGATAAGCGTTTGCTCTTTGGCGGCGGCGAAAAATATGTGCAGAGGCCACCTGCGGATATCGCCGCTTTTGTCCGCAAACATATCGTCGAGGTGTTCCCGTCGCTGGCGGATACACCCATCGACTATGCCTGGGGCGGGGCAGTAGGCGTAACCATGAACCGGCTGCCGCATATGGGTCGCAAGGGGAATGTTTTCTTCGCGCATGGTTTTTCGGGCCATGGCGCGCTGGTGACAACGCTCGCGGGGGAATTGCTGGCGGAGGCTGTGACGGGAACAATGGAGAGGTTTGACGTGTTCGCGAACCTGCCGCAAAGACCATTTCCCGGCGGCCGGATGTTTGCCCGCCCACTCGCCACTTTGGGGCTGCTCTGGTACGCGCTAAAGGACCGGTTATGATTAGCGATGCTGCCATCGAAAGGATTGCCGAGCGCGAGGCCGCTGCCTTCAAGGCGGCAAATCCGAAATCGCTCGATCTGTCAAAAAAAGCTTCGGCCAACTGGTTTCAGGGCGTGCCCTTTCACTGGATGCTCGATTGGCCGAGCCCGGCGCCGTTGGTGGCGGCCGGGGCCAAAGGCGCGAAATTGATGACGGTCGACGGCCGTTCGCTCGACGATTTCTGTTTGGGCGATACCGCCAGCATGTTCGGCCATTCGCCCGCGCCACTGGCGGAGGCGTTGGCAAAACAGGCGGGTGAGGGGCTCAGCTATATGCTGCCCACCGAAAAGAGTGTTGAGCTGGGCGCGATGCTGGCCGCGATGTTCGGCCTGCCGCGCTGGCAAGTGACGACAACCGCGAGTGAGGCCAACCGCGCGGTCATCCGCTGGTGCCGTGGGATCACCGGGCGCAAGAAAATCCTGATCTTCAACGGTTGCTATCATGGTGCAGTCGATGACGTTTTTGTCGATCTGAAGCCGCATGCAGCAGGTTGGGAACCGCGCGTTCGTGCTAGCCTGATCGGGCAAGTGCAGGATTTGCTGCCCACGACAACCGTGATCGAATTCAACGACGTCGAAGCCCTCGAACGCGAATTGAAACGCGGTGACATTGCCTGCGTGCTGGCCGAGCCTGTGATGACCAATGTCGGCATGGTGCGCGATGCGCCCGGCTATCTGGATACGCTGCGCCGACTGTGCAGTGAAACCGGTACGATCCTGGTGTTTGATGAAACCCACACAATCTCGTCCGGCTATGGCGGGCACAGTAATGCCTATGGGCCAAAGCCTGACATGATGGTGATCGGCAAATCGATCGGAGGCGGTGTGCCGACTGCAGTCTATGGGTTCAGCGAAGAGATTGCGCAACGCATGGCGAAAGTGAACGCCAGCCGACCCTCGGGACATAGCGGCATCGGGACGACGCTCTCCGCCAACGCGCTTGCGATAGCCGCGATCCACGCGATGGTCGGCAAGGTCATCACCCACGATGCCTATCGCCACATGCTGGCGCTCGCGCAACGACTGGTGAAGGGTATCGAAGGCGTCATCGCCGCGCACAAGCTGCCGTGGCATGTCGTAAATGTCGGCGCACGCGTTGAGTTCGTTTGCGCCGAAAAACCCTCGACCAATGGCAGCGAAGCGCGCGCAGCGATGCAGCCCAAGCTGGAGGCGGCGATCCACCTCTATCTCGCCAATCGCGGCATTTTGCTTGCGCCATTCCACAATATGATGTTGCTGTCGCCGGCAACGCAGGAGGGGCAGGTTGACCGGTTGGTCCATGTGCTGAACGACGCGGTTACCGAATTTCTGGAGTAAATAGATTGAGCAGCCATCCCAAATCCTCGGCCGTTGTCGCGCCGAAGAGCGAAGCCGAAGCCTTTTTCGCGGCCAATCCGCATGTCGATGCAGTGGACATGATCTACACCGATATGGGCGGCGTGCCGCGCGGCAAGCGGCTGCGCCAGCATGAGGTTTTGGCGGTTTATGAAACCGGGCGGATGTTCCCGGGCTCGATTACCGTGGTGGACATCACGGGGCAGGATACGGTCGAAACCGGCCTTGTCTGGGAAGATGGAGATGCAGACCGTTCGATGAAACCGGTGCCCGGAACGCTGGCGAAAACTCCTTGGGCGGGAGAAAATTCGGCGCAATTCCTGGTCGATTTCTATGAACTCGATGGCACGCCGCATGATCTCGATCCGCGCCATGTACTAGGGCGGGTTGTCGATCGCTATTCAGAGCAAGGCCTTGTCCCTGCCGTGGCGGTTGAACTGGAATTCTATCTGGTCGATCCCAAGCGCACGCGCGACGGCATGGTGCGTCCGGCAGCGCCCGCCTATAGCAAGGATCGCCCGCGCAATGTCGAGGTCTATGGCCTTCGCGAACTTGACGATTTCCGGCCTTTTCTTGATGATCTCTACGCCTTTTGCGATGTACAGGGCTTGCCGCTCGAAAGCGCGATTTCGGAGTTTGCGCCGGGGCAGTTTGAACTCACCTTGTGCTACAAACCCGACGTGCTGCGCGCCTGCGACGATGCGATCATGTACAAGCGCGTGGTGAAAGCCGCCGCGCAGCGTCACGGCCTCGAAGCCACCTTCATGGCTAAGCCCTTTGCCGATCAGGCGGGGTCCGGCATGCACATCCACGTTTCGGTCAACGATAGTGATGGCAACAATATCTTCGCAAGCGAAGACCCCGAAGGCACCGATGCGCTGCGCTACGCCATTGGCGGAATGATTGCCAATGTGGGGGATAGCTTTGCCCTCTTTGCCCCAAATGCCAACAGCTATCGCCGGTTCAAGGCGAACAGCTATGCGCCCGTCGCGCCGACATGGGGCGTCAACAACCGCACCGTTTCCTTCCGCATTCCGGCAGGCGCGCCCAAAACCCGCCATGTCGAACACCGCGCTTGCGGGGCGGATGCCAATCCTTATCTGGCAGTTGCAGCGGTACTGGCAGGCATGCACCACGGCATGGCGAACCAGACCGATCCCGGCCCGGCTGTCGTCGGCAATGGCTATGACCGTGACTCTTCGGGCGACGACAAGCCGCCCAGCAACTGGTTCGCCGCGGTCGATCGTTTCCATGCCTCCAGCATTATGCGCGACTATCTGGGCGAGCGGTTTGTCGACATGTATTCGATCGTCAAACGCGTCGAGCAGGACCGCTATTTCAGCGAAGTCCCGCGCCTCGATTATGACTGGTATTTACGGAACGCCTGAACCCAAAAAAATGCTTTGAAATTCGCCGGTTTTGCGTCAGTCTCGGGAATCGAGGGAACGCACAAACAGGTGGAGCAAAGCCATGGATTTCAAGACACTTCTCGACAACGCGCAGAACCGTCGTTCGCTGCTCAAGGGCATGGGAGTCGCCGCCGTCGGCCTGACCTTCACAGGAGCACTCGCAGGCTGCGGAGAGAAGGAAGCGAAGAAGCTCGCCAATGGCGAGGAAGGCAAGCTGAACTTCTACAATTGGGACACCTATATCGGCGAAACCACGCTCGAGGATTTCAAGGGCGCGAGCGGCGTTGACGTCGACATGACGCTGTTTGCAAGCAATGACGAGCTGTTCGCCAAGCTGAAGGCTGGCAATCAGGGCTATGATGTAATCGTGCCGTCAAACGACTTTGTTGAGCGCATGGCGCAAGCCGATCTGTTGATGCCGCTCGATTTTGCGCAGATCCCGAATTTTGAAAAGAATGTCGCGCCGGAATTCAAGGATGTGCCTTACGATCCGAAGCGTAAATATTCGATGCCTTACACCTGGCTCTCGCTCGGCATCGGCTATCGCAAATCGAAGGTGAAGGGCACGCCCGATAGCTGGAAAGTGCTGTTCGACAGCGACGAGTATAAGGGCCGCATCGCCGTGCTCTCCGAAGCAGGCGACATGTTCCGTCTTTATGGCAAATATCTGGGCAAATCGGTGAACGCGATCACCGAAGCCGACATCAAAACCATCGAAGCGATGATGATCAAGCAGAAGCCGAACATCAAGGCTTTCCACGAAGATAATGGGCAGGACCTGCTGCTCAAGGGCGAGGTCGATGTCGTGCTCGAATATAATGGCGATATCGCGCAGGCGATGGTCGAGGATGAGGATATCGGCTTTGTGATCCCGAAGGAAGGCAGCCAGCTCAATTCGGACAATTTGTGCATTCCCAAGGGCGCGCCGCGTCCCAAAAATGCGCACGCCTTCATCAACTATCTGTTGGATGCAGAGGCCGGCAAGAAGATCACCGAAACGATCCTCTATCCCACACCGAACAACGCGGCCAAGGCGCTAATGCCCGATGATTACAAGAATAATCCGGTGATCTTCCCGCCCGCCGATGTACTCGCCAAGTGCGAATATGCCGCATATAATCCAAAGCTGCAGCCGATCTATGAGGAGGCCTTTACCCGCGTGCGGGCCGCCTGATCCGTGGCCGGGGGGACACAGGATTGGAAACAGCATAAGCGGCCGTTCGCAGCAATTGCGGGCGCGCCGCTTTTCTGGCTGCTGCTTTTCTTCCTCATACCGATGGCAATCGTCTGGCTTTACAGCTTTGGCGAAAATGCCGGGCCGGCCGATATCGCCATTTCGGGAACACTTGAAAATTACAAGCGTGCGACTGAATGGTTGTATCTCTCGATATTCCTGAAATCGCTGGCTGTTGCTGCGCTGGTAACGCTAATCTGCCTGATTATCGGCTTTCCCGTGGCGATGGCAATTACCTTCGCCTCGCCCAAATGGAGACCTTGGTTGCTGCTGGGCATCATGCTGCCCTTCTGGACCAACCTGTTGATCCGCACCTATGCGCTGATGATGCTGATGGGCACCAATGGCTATGCCAATAAGGGGCTAAACGCATTATGGGACGGGGCGAGCTGGCTGCGCACCTTTGTCGGAATGCAACCGCTGGAGGCATGGACACCGGTGCAGCTCCTCTACAATAATTTCGCTGTGGTACTCGGGCTGGTCTATGTCCACCTGCCGTTCATGGTCTTGCCGCTCTATGCGGCGCTCGACCGGCTCGACAAATCGCTGATCGAGGCCAGCCTTGATCTGGGGGCAGGGCATTTGCGCACGCTGATGAAGATTGTCGTGCCGCTGGCCGGGCCGGGCATATTGGCGGGTGTGATGATCACGCTGATCCCGGCATTGGGTGCCTATCTCACGCCTGACCTGATGGGCGGCACCGAGAGCCAGATGATCGCCAATGTGATCGAGCGGCAGTTCAAGCGGGCCAATGACTGGCCCTTTGGCGCGGCACTTTCCTTCCTGCTCATCTACGCAATGTTCATCCTGATCGCGCTGCAATCGATGCGGCGTGACAAGGGCAGGGAGGCGCACTGATGGCCGTGTTCAACCGTACACCGGTCGCACCGCTTGAATATACCCGCAAGACGTGGATGCGCGGCTGGGTCGGCGCAACCATGTTCTTCCTGTACGCGCCGCTGCTGATCCTGATGATTTTCAGCTTCAACGACAGCAAGCGCAACGTCGTATGGAAGGGCTTCACGTTCAAATATTACGAAAAGGCGATGAATAATGACTCGCTGGTCGAGGCGATGGTCAATTCGCTGACCATTGCCGGGCTGGCAACGGTGTTCAGCCTTGTCCTCGGCGCTTTGGCGGCGGTGATGCTCTGGCGTTTCCGCTTTCCGTTCAAGGGTGCGGTGGAAGGCACCATGTCTCTGCCGATTATCGTTCCCGAAATCTGTCTGGGTGTCGCCTTCCTGATCTTCTTCGCCAAGATCGAATGGCCTACCGATCTGCCATGGCCGTTGAACCTGTCGGCCATCACGATCGCGCACATCACCTTCTGTTTCCCCTTTGTCGCGATGGTTGTCCGATCGCGACTTGAAAGCTTCAACAAGGAAGAGGAAGAGGCGGCAAAGGATTTGGGTGCCTCCGAATGGCAGACCTTCCGCGACATATTGCTGCCGCACATGAAGCCGGGCCTTATTGCGGGGGCGCTGCTCTCCTTTACGCTCAGCCTCGATGATTTCGTGATCACCTTCTTCACCAGCGGTCCTGATACGATTACCTTCCCGGTGAAGGTTTATTCGATGGTCCGCTTCTCGGTCACGCCAGAGGTCAATGCGGCTTCGACCATTCTCATCATCCTCACCATCGTCCTCACCGCTGTGGCGCTCAAGCTGCAGGGCGTGAAAGCCATTGCGGAATCCCATTGATATGTCCGACCCACAACCCATCATCCAGATCCGCAACGTCTCCAAACGCTTTGGCAAGGTGACTGCGGTCGACAATGTCAATCTCGACATCATGGCGGGCGAATTTTTCGTCCTGCTCGGGCCGTCCGGCTGCGGCAAGACGACGCTGTTGCGCATGATCGCCGGGTTTGAATTGCCCACGGAAGGGCAGATCATCATCGACGGCGTCGATGTCAGCGACGTGCCGCCGAACAAGCGTCCAGTGAACATGGTGTTTCAAAGTTACGCCGTATTCCCGCATATGTCGGTGGCCGACAATGTCGCCTACGGCCTCAAGATCCGTGGCGTCGGGCGTGGCGAGCGCGAGGAGCGGGTGCGTGAGGCGCTCGAGCTGGTCAAGCTGGGCGGGTTTGAGGATCGCATGCCCGATCAAATGTCGGGTGGCCAACGTCAGCGCGTGGCACTTGCGCGTAGTCTGGTGATGCGGCCTAAGGTGTTGTTGCTCGACGAGCCGCTTTCGGCGCTGGACGCCAAGCTGCGCGCGCAGATGCAGTTTGAGCTTTCCGACCTGCAGGATCAGGTGGGCATCACCTTTGTCACCGTAACCCACGATCAGGATGAGGCGCTGTCGATGGCGAGCCGCATTGCGGTGATCAACAAGGGAGAGGTCGCGCAGCTTGCAGGGCCGTCTGACCTGTATGAATTCCCTGCCAACCGTTTTGTCGCTGACTTTGTCGGCTCTGTGAACATCTTCGAAGGCAAGCTGACGCTCGACGAGCCCGACAAAGCTGCGGTGGATTGCCCCGGCATCGGTAAAGTGTTTCTGAACCATGGCGTTACCGGCCCGCATGGTGCCGATGTATGGGTCGCTCTCCGCCCCGAGAAAATCTATCTGCATGTGCCCGGCGAAGGGAAAGCCGTGCGTGCCGCGGCGCAGGACGCGCCCGATGGTCACAATTTCGCACGCGGTGTGATCAAGGGCATGAGCTATCTGGGCGACATCACCCTCTATGAAATCAAACTGGATAGCGGAGAGATGATCCGCGTCTCGCGCCCCAATCTGTCACGCCATGATCAGGAAGATTTCACTTGGGATGACCGGGTGAGCATGCACTGGCGCGCGGATAGCCCGGTGGTGCTGCTCAGCTAAACTCAATCTTCGGCAGGCGGCGCGGGCCTCACATCAACCAGCGATACCAATATGTTGGTGCCAGATTGCGGCGCGCCCATTGTGCCATCAGGCTTTGGCATACAAAACCGATAGGTTGACCCGCTTGGCATCATTTTGAGTGCTTCGGCGAACAGCGGGGTAGCCATGGCCAGCGGGATTTTCTCCCATTCGCGTTTTTCCTGCACAACACCACTTTCCGCGTCGAACAGGGTGAAATCGACCAAAGCCATATCGGCGTCCGTGGGTGTCCGTCCGGACCCTGCTGTTACGATTGAATAGCCCAGGCCCGAAGTTGTGGTTTGCGCGCACACTCTGTCCGCTGGTGCAATGACGGGTTTGGGCGGCGGGGTGGTGAAGGACAAAAGTTCAACCTCGAACACCAGATCGGCATTGGGTGGGATCGGATCGCCGCCTTCGGGGCCGTATCCCAGCGCGGAAGGAATGCACAGCCGGTATTTTGCACCCGGCTGCATCAGTTTCAGGCCCTGTGCGAAACCGGGGATTACGCCGCCAACCTTGAATTTTGCACCTTCACCTGAGTCAAACTCGCTGCCATTCGCTGCAAGCCTGCCCGAATAGTTGACTTCGACCTTGGAATCGGGCCCCGGCTTTTCGCCTTTGCCCGCTTTGATAACGGTGTAAGACAATCCTTCTGGCGTCTTTACCTTGCATGTGAGCACTGGCTTGGCGGGTGCGGGGGTAGCCGCCGAAACGGGAAGGGCAGGGATGGCCAGCAATGCGGCTGCGGATACAGCGCCGAGCACTGCGGATTGAAAGGATTGGGTCATTGCCTGCAGCGGTAGGCGAAGCGCGGGAAAAGTCCAGCGCGCTTAATCCTGCTCGCTTTCTTTCTTCCGCGCCTTGTTGGCATAGATCAGCGCAGCCGCCAGCGCGGCGGAACCGATGCCGATGCCGGCAGCGGTCTTCCAGCCGATTCCGCCCTTTTCCTCAGCGGCTTCCTTGCGCGCTTTCGCACGTTTCACTTCGCGCATGGTTTCGTTGTCGGGCGGGAGATCGTCTTTGTTGTCGCTCATGCCCACCTAAATGAATCAGGTGGGCATGGACGTCAACCCTTCAGAGTGCGCGCAGCAGCGGTTCCGCCTTGTCGAGCGACTTGCGGATGATGCCGACCAGTTCGTCAATCTGCTCGGTTGAGATGATCAATGGCGGGCACATGACAATGCTGTCGCGGATACCGCGCACCATCAGGCCGTTGGCGATGCAGATATCGCGCACCATCGGTCCGGCGGTTCCTTCAGCGCCGCCGAAACGGGTGCCGGTCGCCTTGTCGGCAACGATTTCAACCGCGCCCAATAGGCCGACCGAACGTGCCTCGCCGACCAGTGGGTGGTCGTTGAGCGTCGCAAGCGCCTTGGCCAGATAGGGCCCGGTTTCATTCTTGACCTTATCGACCAGCCCTTCGCGTTCCATGATCTCGATATTGCGGAGCGCGACTGCCGCCGCAACGGGATGGCCCGAATAGGTGTAACCATGGACGAAATCGCCGCCGGTTTTCATCACCTTGATAATCTCATCGGACACGGCAACGGCGGAAATCGGCAGGTATCCGCTCGAAAGGCCCTTGGCCATTGCGATGATATCGGGCTTCACGCCCATTGTTTCATGGCCCCACATATTGCCGGTGCGGCCAAATCCGCAGATGACTTCGTCACAGATCAACAGGATGCCATATTTGCGGCAAATCGCCTCTACCTGCGGCCAATAATTGGCGGGCGGGATGATGACGCCGCCTGCGCCTTGCACAGGTTCGCCAATGAAGGCAGCAACATTTTCAGGGCCGACTTCAAGGATCTTGGCTTCGATCGCTTCGGCGCAAGCAGTACCGAACGCCTCGGGAGTCATGTCGCGGCCTTCGTTATACTGGTACGGCTGGCGGACATGCTCGACGCCCGGGATCGGCAGGTCGCCAATCGGGTGCATCGCCTTCATCCCGCCGAGCGACACGCCCGCAACGGTTGAGCCATGATAGGCATTCCAGCGGCTGATGAAGGTCTTGCGCTTGGGTTCGCCCTTCAGCTTCCAATATTGGCGGACGAGGCGGAAGACGGTGTCATTAGCTTCGCTGCCCGAGCTGTTGAAGAAGACATGCGGCAAGCGGTTTTGCGTGAGGCCCGCAATCTTGTGCGCGAGCAGAACCGTCGGCGGGTTCGCGGTTTTGAAGAAGCTGTTGTAATATGGCAGTTCGCGCATCTGCTCGGCGGCGACATCGGCGAGTTCGTCGCGCCCATAACCGACATTGACGCACCAAAGGCCCGCCATACCATCGAGGATGCGGTTGCCGTCGCCATCATGGATGTAGCAGCCTTCGGCATGGGTGATGATGCGGCTGCCGCCCAGATTTTCGATCTCCTGCCAGTCGGCCTGTGCGGGAAGGTGGTGGGCTACATCGAGGCGGCGGAGTTCGGCGATGTCGTAATTACGGGGCATATATTGATCCTTTTGAATTTATTCACGCAGAGGCGCAGAGAACGCAGAGGCTTGAAACAGCAGTGGCGAGCAAAAAAGCTCTGCGTCTTCTGCGCCTCTGCGTGATTCAAATGGAAACTAGGGCGAAAAGCCGATCCGCGTTTGGTAGCGGTTGTAACGGGTGATGCACCGGTTCATAATTCGCCTCTTAACGCCTTTCCGAGCAGGTGAAAATAGGTCTGCGAGTCCGGATCATTTTCTGTGCCCCATTCGGGGTGCCATTGCACCGCGAGCAAGGGCGCACCATTGGGGCGGGCGCTATAGGCTTCGACCAGGCCATCGGGAGCGCGGGCTTCTACCGTCAGGCCGTCCGCCAGTTTGCCGATGCCCTGATAATGCACCGAATTCACGTCGAGGGCGGGTTTGGCATAAGCGCTGGCGAGTATGCCACCATCAGAGAGTTCCACCGGATGGCGATGGTCGAACATCGCATCGAACGACGCTCCATCGGGTGCATGATGCCGGATCAGATCTTCACTCGCACTTGTGTCGCGGCGCAGCGTGCCGCCAAGCGCGACATTGATTTCCTGAAAGCCACGGCAAATGCCAAATACCGGCTTTTTGAGGTCGATCATCCGGTTAACCATAGACAGCGCGATTTCGTCCCGGCCTTCATCGAAAGGGCCTTCACCGCCCTCGTCGCCATAGCGCGATGTGGCGACATTGGACGGGCTGCCCGTCAGCAATATGCCGTCGAGCCGTGGTGCTACCTCTGCAGCGGTCATCAAGTCAGGCAGTGAGGGGACAATCAGCGCCGCGACATCGGCATAAGTCATCGCCGCCCGGATATAGCGCTCCATCACCGCTTGCGCCGGTTCGGTGCCGACAATGCGGTTGCACGCGATAACGCCGAGGACGGGGCGGGCGCTCATGCCGCCCCGATCAGTTCCCGGCCAATCAGCATGCGGCGGATTTCATTGGTGCCCGCGCCGATATCGAGCAGCTTTGCATCGCGCCAATAGCGTTCAACCGGCCAGTCCTTGGTGTAGCCTGCACCGCCCAGCGCCTGGATCGCTTCACCCGCGACTTTGACGGCGCTTTCGCTGGCGAGCAGGATCGCTCCTGCCGCGTCAAAGCGCGTTGTCTGCCCGGCATCGCAAGCGCGGGCGACATTGTAGACATAGCTGCGCGCCGAATTGAGCGCGACATACATGTCTGCGACTTTGGCTTGCATCAGCTGGAAACTGCCGATTGCCTTGCCGAACTGCTTGCGCTCACGGACATAGGGCAAAACGACGTCGAGGCAGGCCTGCATCACGCCGAGCTGCAATCCGGCAAGCACGACGCGTTCATAATCAAGACCACTCATCAACACGCCGACACCGCCGTGAAGCGGGCCCATGATGCGGTCTTCAGGAATGAAGCAATCGTTAAACACCAGCTCTGCCGTTGGCGAGCCGCGCATCCCGACCTTGTCGATTTTCTGACCGATGGAAAAACCTTCATCGCCTTTTTCAATCAGCAAGGCAGTTATGCCGCGTGATCCCGCGTCGGGAGAGGTCTTGGCATAGACCACCAGCGTGTCCGCATAAGGCGCGTTAGTGATCCAATATTTGGTGCCATTGAGCACGAACCCACCCTGAACGCTGTCAGCCTTCAGTTTCATCGAAACAACGTCCGATCCCGCGCCAGCTTCGGACATGGCAAGGCTGCCGACATGCTCGCCCGAGACCAGCTTGGGCAGATATTTTGCCTTCTGCTCGGGGTTTGCCCATCGGCGGATCTGGTTGACGCACAGGTTCGAATGCGCGCCGTAGGAAAGGCCGATAGAGGCGGAGGCGCGGCTGACTTCCTCGACCGCGACAACATGTTCCAAATAACCGAGCCCAAGGCCACCATCTTCCTCTTCGACAGTGATACCGTGAAGGCCGAGTTCGCCCATCGCGGTCCACAGTTCGTCGCGCGGGAACCAGTCGTCCGCGTCGATTTTGGCGGACAGCGGCGCGATTTTGTCGGTAGAAAAGCGATAGGTGGTTTCGCGGATCATCTCCGCATTTTCGCCAAGCGCGAAATCAAGGGTAGGGAGGTTGCTCATATAAGCGGAATGCCGCGTAAGCCGTCCAACTTCAACCCCCCAACATCCAACTTCGTCACCCCCGCGAAGGCGGGGGGCCATCACCGACAGTTGAAATTTATATGTCAGGTGATGGATTCCCGCCTTCGCGGGAACGACGAAGAAACGGGCGCCAGAGCAAGCGGGCGGTGGATTTGTTTGGGGCAGACTGTTAGGCACGCATGATAATGTTCTCCCCCAAAGTTTCCGTAAAAGCCGTGCTGGGCCCCACCAACACCGGCAAGACGCACCTCGCGGTCGAGCGGCTTTGCGCGCATTCGAGCGGGGTGATGGGCTTCCCGCTGCGGCTGCTGGCTCGCGAGATTTACGACCGCGTGGTCGCGATCAAGGGGCCGAAAGAGGTCGCTCTGATTACCGGAGAAGAGCGGATCGAGCCGCCCGGTGCGCGCTGGTATCTGTGCACGGCCGAATCGATGCCTGTGGAGAGGCAATTCGCCTTTGCTGCGCTTGACGAAGCGCAATTGGGGGCTGACCCGGAGCGCGGGCATATCTTTACAGACCGGATGCTGCATGTGCGCGGACGCGAGGAGACCATGATACTCGGCTCCGAGAGCCTGCGCCCGATGGTGCGGGCGTTGTTGCCTGATACCGAAATCATTTCGAGGCCCCGTTTCTCAACGCTCAGCTATTCGGGGCCCAAAAAGCTTTCCCGTCTGCCGCCGCGTTCTGCAATCGTCGCCTTTTCGGTCGAGCAAGTCTATGCCGTCGCCGAATTGCTGCGCCGGTTGCGCGGTGGTGCGGCAGTCGTGATGGGGGCGCTGTCCCCGCGGACCCGCAACGCACAGGTTGAGATGTTCCAATCAGGTGAGGTCGACTATCTGGTTGCGACCGACGCCATCGGAATGGGTCTGAACTTGGATGTACAACATATTGCTTTTGCTGGACTATCCAAATTTGATGGCAATCGGACAAGGCGGCTGACGATCGCCGAAATGGCGCAGATCGCCGGGCGGGCTGGGCGGCACCAGCGCGATGGTGCCTTCGGGACGGTGGCAGGCGAAGCAGGGGAATTCACCGCCGAAGAAGTGCTGGCAATCGAAAGCCACCAATTCCCGGCGCTCGACTGGATGTACTGGAGGGAAGCAGCGCCAAGGTTTGGCAGTCTTTCGCAATTGATTGCCGATCTTGAGGCCAAACCCGACGGTCCGCCATTGCGCGCCGCCCCCGAAGCCATCGACCTGGCCGTGCTCAAACGCCTCGCGGATATGCCGCAGGTGACCCGGCACCTTTCCGGGCCGAAAAGCGTTGCTCGGCTATGGGAGGTCGCGAGCCTCCCCGACTTCCGCCAAACCGGTACTGAACATCACAGTCGCTTCATTGCAGGGCTCTGGGAACATATCGCAACCACTGGCATTCTTCCCCACAGCTATGTTGCTGCTGAATTGGCACGGCTTGATACCATTCAGGGCGATATCGATACGATTTCTGCGCGGATCGCTGCCGCGCGGACATGGTCTTACGCCGCGCACCGTGCCGATTGGGTCGAAGATCCACCCGCCATGGCGGAGCGGGCACGGCATCTGGAGGAAAAACTGTCGGACGCGCTGCACAATGCGCTGCGACAGCGCTTTGTCGACCGGCGGACATCGATGCTGATGCGCAAGGGCGGCAAGGACGACGCGCTGATGCCGGTTCATGTCGACGCGGAAAATCAGGTGTTCGTCGATGGCGAGCATATTGGCGAGCTTGACGGATTTGCCTTTCGCGTCGATTCCACGGCGCGAGTCGGGGAGCGTAAATTGCTGCTTGCAGCAGCGGAACGGCATCTGGCAGCATATCTGAAAGACAAGGTGAGGGCGCTATTAATGGCCGAAGGGCAGGAATTTTCGCTGACGCGCGATACGGAAGGGCGCCCGGCATTGCTGTGGAATGGCGCGGTGCTCGGCCATCTGGCCAAAGGACGCAGCCTGTTGCAGCCGCTGTTCAAGCCCGTCCGTGCTGTCGCGGGATTGGAAGGCGATGATCTGCGCGCCATTGCCGAAAAAGCCGAAAGCTGGATCCACGAGCAGCTTGCTAAGCATATGGGCGGGCTGGTTGCGCTGAACCAGTTGGCCGCTGATGCGGCGACCGACGGTGTCGTCCGTGCCTTGGCCGCGCGTCTGGCCGATGCCGGAGGAATTGCGGGGCGTCAGTTTTTGGCCGATACGCTGACCGCCTTGCCCAAGGAAGCGCGCGGCGCGGCGCGCAAGGCAGGGATCGTGTTCGGGGCACTCGATGTTTATCACCACGCTATCCTGAAACCCGCCGCCACGCGCTGGCGTTCTGCTCTGTTTGCGGCGCAGACCGAAAAGCCGATGCCCGAATTGCCACCCGAAAGTGCTGTCCATCTTAAGGAATGGAATTTCGCCTCGGCCGCCGATTGTCGCAATGCCGGCTATCGCCGCGTCGGTAACGAATATGTCCGCATCGACCTTGCCGAACGTGTGATCAAGAAAGCCCATGAAGCGCGCGGGCAAGCGCTGGAATTTGGCATGGATATGGCCTTTGCCACCTCGCTTGGTTTAAGCGAAGAGGGGCTGGAGGCGCTGATGCGCGATGCCGGTTTCCGCCGGGTTGCCGCGAAAGCAGCTGAGCTGGCGGATGTAGAATCGGGGGAAATTGAGTCCGTTGCCGAGACTCTTTCGGACCATCCGGTCGCTATAACTGCCGAGAATAACGATGTCGAAGCGATTTCGGAAGCAATTGCAGATGGTGTTGAGGTAACTTCCTCTGCCGTTGATGAACCAGAGTCGGCGTTGGCAGAAGCGCAATCGGCCGAAACGCAACCTTCCACTGTTGCGCAACAGCAACCGGTCAACCTGACCCATTGGCGCTGGGTCGGAATCCGCAAGCTAAAGCCTGTTGAGCAAAGTGGGCGGCGGCGTGACGACCGGAGGCCGCAAAAGGGTAAGGGTCCTGCGCGGGAAAAACGACCAGCCCCTCAGGCGGCGAGCAAGCCGCAGGTTGCCGCCCCTTCGGCGCTCGCGCTGCAACTGGCGGCACTCAAAGACAAATTGGGCGGCTAATTTGGCTGCGGCAGACGCTGTTCGGATCGACAAGCTATTATGGTTTCTGCGGTTGTCCAAATCGCGCAGCCAGGCACAAGGATTGATTGCCGAAGGCCATGTCCGGCTGAACGGCAAACGTGTTGAAAAGTCGAGTGTCGAAGCAAGAATCGGCGATGTTTTGACGCTACCAAGGGGTGAGGGCGCGATTGCCGTGCGTGTCGACGCCATGCCGTCGCGCCGTGGCCCGGCACCCGAGGCAAGGGCCTGCTATAGCGAAATTTGATCGCCCAGCACATTTCCCCCGTTGACTTGCGGGCCAAAGGCACAATAGGCGTTGCTGAACAAACCGAACTGCCAAGGGGAGAAACCGAGCAATGACCTACGTCGTCACAGATGCCTGCATCAAATGCAAATATATGGACTGCGTAGAAGTCTGCCCTGTGGATTGCTTTTACGAAGGCGAGAATATGCTCGTCATCAACCCCAATGAATGCATCGATTGCGGTGTATGCGAACCCGAATGCCCGGCAGAAGCAATCTTGCCTGACACCGAAAACGGTCTGGAAAAGTGGCTCGAACTCAATGCGCAATATAGCGCTGAATGGCCGAACATCACGACCAAGCATGAAACGCCTGCAGACGCTGATGATTTCAAGGGTGTCGATGGAAAGTTCGAGAAATTTTTCTCTCCCGATCCCGGTCAGGGCGACTGATGATGCGCGCTGGTAAGGCGCGTGCCCTTACAGCATTGGTCTTTTGTTGTGCGCTGCCTGTTCAGGCAGCTGCGGCCAAGCAGCCTGCGCAGCAGGATGAAGCTGTCGTTCGGCAAATTGTTTCCAGCATTTACGCGTCCTATATGCGGCCCATATCATACGCTCCTGATGATGGGAGTTACGCGCCTGAGAATGAAGCAGGTGCAGCGGCAGGTGGGTATGAACCACCCTATACCCAAACACTCGATGCTCTGATCGACCGGTGGGGCAAGCTGATGCAGCAGAGCGAAGAGCTGTATGGGCTCAACGGCTTCGATTGGTACTGCCAGTGTCAGGACAATGATAACGCCACCGCGAAATTACTGTCGCAGCGATACAAGTTGCGGTCGAAAGGCCGAATTGAAGCCACTATCGTCTTTTCGCCGGGGCGTGGCCCCGATGGCGACCAAGGCGCGCCCTTGCGTTTTCATTTCAGAAATGAAGGCGGGGCGTGGAAAGTCGACGATCTGACTTTTGAGGATGGTTCTACGCTTCGAAAGTCGTTGCTCACCGATATCGCAGACGCCAGCAAAGCGCGTCGATAAACGTACAATTTTCAGATATGCAGATCGCCCCGCAGAGGGAGAAATTGGCCGGATTGGGGGCGGCCAAACCGATTGTGCGGGGCGATCTGAAGTTAGACCTCCGGTGCGTTTGCAGGAAGGCACTGCAAGCGGCCTTGTCAGCCTTCTATTATGGTTGCGCGCCCCCTTGCGACCCAGAAGCCTAGGAGGAGGCGCGCGTAGGGATCGCTAGGGAGCATATTCCGGATAGGGAGTTTGCAGCGATACCTGACGTGATTTTACATTTTTGGTCGCTGACCGATAGTCACTGTGTTGCATTAGTACATCGGTCTGATGTGCCCTTTGGTGCTCAAATCAGTCCGGCGCTTCGCAAGCTCGAAAATCCGTCCTTGCCTATGATTACATGGTCGTGAACCGAAATGCCAAGCCGCTTGCCGGCCTCGATAATCTCGCGGGTCATCGAAATATCCTGACGGCTGGGTGCGCTGTCGCCGCTGGGGTGGTTGTGGACCAATATGATGGCTGCCGCGCCTAGGTCGATTGACCGGCGGATGATTTCGCGGGTGTAGATCGGGGCCTGGTCGATCGACCCTTCACCCGCCACTTCATCGCGGATCAACATGTTTTTCGAATTGAGATAGAGCACGCGGACACGCTCGATGGTCAGATGCGCCATGTCGAGACGCAGATAGTCGAGCAGCGCCTGCCAGCTGGAGAGGATTGGCTGTTCGCGCACGGGTTCGGATGCCATGCGCAAGGCCAGCGCCTGCACCAGCTTGATCGCCGCCGCTGCTTTTTCGCCAATGCCCTTCTGGTTTTGCAGGCTGTAGGCATCTGCGGTAAATACAGACGAGAGGTTTCCATAATGCGCGATCAATTGCTTGGCGATCGGCTTGGTATCGATCCGCGGAATTGCGAGCGTTAGCAAATATTCGAGCAGTTCATGGTCAAGTAAAGCGTTGCCGCCTTTCCCCAATAATCTTTCGCGCAACCGGTCGCGGTGACCCTCGCCATAGTTTTCGGGCTTTTCGCGTAAAGATGCCATCGCGTCGCCTTGTTCCGCAATTTTGCCTTCGCTGCAAGGCGTTTGGCAGAAATCCGAGTTGCATGGCGCAAGGCTTTGGCGCATTTGTGCAAATATGGAAGAAGAGCTTCCCGAAGCCCAGCCCGGCCGGCGCTGGACGAAGCGCCATATTTTCGGTGCGGTGCTGGTGCTCTTGCTCCTGCTGCTCGCCTATGCCTGGTGGAAACGGGTGGATATCGCCGACGGATATGTCCGCGACTATCTTGAGACCAATGATGTTCGCGCGAAATATGATATCGACGATATCGGGCTGCGCACCCAACGCATTCGCAATGTGGTTATTGGCGATCCCGCCAATCCGGATTTGACTGCGAAGCTGGTCGAGATAGAGCTGAAGATCGGCTTTGGAGCCCCCTCGCTGCGCGAAATCCGCGCCGATGGTGTGCGGTTGAAGGGGCGTTTTGCCGACGGCAAACTCTATCTCGGCGAACTCGACAAGATGCGCGATATGGAGAGCAAGGAGCCGATCACGCTTCCCGATATCAATATTGCGCTGTCCGACGCGGTACTGTCGCTCGCAACGCCCTGGGGCGGGGTGGGCATCGCTGCGCAGGGCAGGGGCAATTTGCGCAACCGCTTTGACGGAAAGCTGGTGGCTCGATCGCGTCAAATGGCAGGGTCGGGATGTACAGCGCAATCGCTACGATATGATGGTTCGGTGCGTATACGCAATGTCCGTCCGGAATTCATCGGACCTTTGGCTGCAACTTCAGTCAAATGCGACGCGCAGAAGCTGGCGCTTGATGCACCCGAGCTAAACGGCAAAATCCAGTTTACCGAGGCATTTGACCGCTGGATTGGCGACGTAGCGTTGAAGGCGAGATCGGCACAGTCCGACAAACGGCGCGCCGATGCGATATCGGGAACACTCTCCTTCAACGGTAGCCAGCAAAGGAGCGAGTATAAACTCGCACTGTCCAATGCGGCACTACGCATGCCCGAACTTGCGGCGCGAAATCTGGCAGCAGATGCGGAAGGCAGCTTTTCTTTTTCTGATTCCGGCATATCGGTGACGGCTCGTGGCGATACCAAACTTTCGGGTGCATCGCTGCCTCAATCCATCCTGCCCTCAATGGATCAATTGGTGCGCGGTACCAAATCGACACCGGTGGGTCCGGTTGTAGCGCGGCTCGATCCTGCGTTGCGCCGTGCTATTCGCAGATTTGACGGTACGGCCAATTTCGATGTTGCAACAGCGCCTGCCGGAACCAAGATTTCGGTTGATAGGATGTTCGTCCGGTCGGACAGCGGCGTGATCCTGCGCCAACAGGCGCCCTTTGTGCTGGCCGATGGCCGGTTGAGCGGTCCGGTTTCGCTGACAATGGCGGGCGGAGACCTGCCGACAGGCAATATCCAGTTGCGTCAGCAGGGTAGCGGCTGGGCGGGAACACTCAAGCTGCAACCTTATTCCGCTTCGGGCGGTTCGGTACATATACCGACTCTGGCCTTCGAAGGCGGCGGGCGACGGCCATGGCGCTTCCGCGGGCAAGCGACGCTGACAGGGCCGCTGTTAGGGGGCACCGTCACCGGGCTCAGTCTACCCATCGACGGTAGTTTTTCGGGCGGAGCTTTGTTGATGAACGCGGCTTGCACCAATGTCCGCTATTCCAGCCTCAATACGGGGGCGTTGCGTCTGCCTGCGGGCACTCTGCGCGCATGTCCGCAGCGTGGTTCGGTACTGCACGTCGCCAATGGCGAAACGCGGTTTGCTCTGGTCATACCTGCACTTGCGGTTGGAGGAACGCTGGGTAATTCGCCGCTGAAGGCGAGCGGTAGCAGCGTCACCTTCGACCTCGACAGCGGCTTTGGTGCGAACAATGTTGCGGTTGATTTGGGCCCTTCGGATAGCGTCAGTCGCTTCACGGTTGCTCGCCTTGATGGGAAGCTCGAGGGCCCCGGGGTTCGCGGCACGATCAGCGGCGGGGCCGGGCAAATTGGCAATGTCCCGTTACTGATTAGTGAGGCCAGCGGTCAATGGCGGTGGCAGGGTGATGTGCTTGACCTCGATTCGTCGCTGTTTGTTTCGGATGCGGCGCAAGTCGATCGCTTCAATCCGCTCAAGGTACCCGATCTGCAGGTGACGCTTTCGAACAATGTCATCAGCGCGATCGGCAACCTGCTGGAGCCTGAAACCGGCATCAAGGTCGCCGACGCGCAGATTATGCACAATCTCGGCACCAGCAACGGCAATGCCTTGCTTTCGGTCGAGGGGCTGCAGTTCAGCGACCGGTTGCAGCCGGATATGCTGACGTCACTGACGCTCGGTCACATTGCTGAAGTCAGCGGGCGAATAAACGGTGACGGGCGGATCGAATGGGACGGGCAGGGCGTCAGCAGCACTGGGCGTTTCTCCGTGCTTAACACCGATCTTGCCGCGGCCTTTGGCCCCGTTGAAGGCTTGGAAACCGAATTGCGGTTTACAGACCTGCTCGGGATGGTCACCGAACCGGGCCAGATCGCGCGGGTGCGTTCGCTCAATCCTGGCGTGCCCACCTATGATGGTGTCATCCGCTATCAGTTGCTCCCCGACCAGAAAGTCAGGATCGAGGAGGGGCGCTGGCCCTTTTACGGCGGTGAGCTTATCCTTGAACCGACTGTGCTCGATTTCGATGTCGAGGCGGAACGCAAGCTGACCTTCCGCCTGATCGGGCTCGACGCAGAGAAGTTCCTTGCGGGCTATGACCTGCAGAATTTGCAGGTTGCAGGGGTTTTTGACGGTACACTGCCGATGGTGTTCAATCAGGAAGGCGGGCGGATTGTTGGCGGTTCGCTTGTATCGCGGGCCGGGGGCGGTGAGCTCAGCTATCTTGGTGAACTCACCTATGAAGATATGGGCGCATTCGCCAATTTTGCTTTCCAGGCGCTGCGGTCGATCCGCTTTCGCGAAATGCGCATTGGTGTTGATGGCAAGCTTGACGGTGAAATCATTACCGACGTGTCATTTGACGGGCTTCAGCAAGGGAGCCTAGCCAAGCAGAATTTTATTACAAAACAGCTCGCCAAGATCCCGATCAAGTTCAACGTCCGCATAGAGGCAGAATTTCTGCAACTTATCGGTTCGATACGCGGGCTTTATGACGCCGACTATGCGCTGCAGCAGGGCAAGGATCTGATCAATCAGCAGAATAAACCCGTTCCGGGTGAAGGCCAGCCAGCGAGCGAAAAAAGATGAACAGAAACCAACGCAATATGAATGGCCTATTCAGCCTGCCGAAAGCGAGGGAGGGATATATGCGACACAGATTGACGGCGGATGGCAATGGTGCGATCCGTCCAAAGATGAAGAAAGGGGCATTTCTCTTCGTTTGTTTGGCGGCAACGGCCCTGCCGGGTTGTGTGCAGGTTCAGGCACCCGATAAGCCGATTGTGATCAACCTCAACATCGCTATCCGTCAGGAAGTGCTGTACAGGCTGGATCAGGCTTCGAAGGAAGTGATCGAAGAGAATTCGGAGATATTCTGATGGCTTTGAGTGAAAAGATGAAAGACCGTATCGAAATGGCCGCAGCAGCTTTGCTGATTGGTGCAGCGGTTGTCGGCAGCGGTGCCTATGCGCAGCGCGACCCCGCTTATCAAGCGGCGCGTGCCGAAGGTCTGGTGGGCGAAAAAACCGACGGCTATCTTGGCTTTGTCACGCCACCTTCGCCCGCAGTGAAGGCGTTGGTCGATGACATCAATATCAAGCGCAAGGCCAAATATACCGAGGAAGCGCTCGCCAATGGAGCGACCGTCGAGGAAATGGCTTTCCGCACCGGTTGCCGCCTGATCAAGGAACGTACCGTGCCTGGTGAGAAATATCAGGCACCCGACAAGAGCTGGAAAACGCGTGATGCGAGCGACCCGATTGTGGATGTGCGCTGCCCGTAAAGGAGTTTTTGCCCTTACTTCGTCATCCTCAACTTGTTTCAGGATAACAGGACAACACGCCGACGTCCGCTATGCTGAAACAAGTTCAGCATGACGATGAAATGGATGAAGGCCCGGGAAATCAATTTTCCGGGCCTTTGCTTTTGCGCTGCAGCATGCGGTTGACTTCACTTCGGCGCTCTCCTAAAGCGCGCGTGCCTTGGCGGGGTTGCCCGGAGTCTTGGCGGTTCTCCCTTGCGAAAACAGGAGGAATTGCATGGCTTCAGAAGATTCCGCGCAGGATGGCAACGGCACAAAAGACCCTCGGCTCGATTCGTTAGACATGCAGCTGAAATTGGTCCGGAAGGCCGAGGCAGAACGTACGGGGCAGGACGTGCCCCCGGCCAAAGGAATGCGGCAGGGGAACCGGGTCTTGACCGAACTGATCGCCGGTCCTGCGGGTGGTGCTCTTGTCGGCTGGTTGTTTGACCAGTTGTTTGACACCGCGCCAGCGCTTCTGTTGGTCTGCATGTTTTTGGGCATCGCAGTCGCCTTCAGGAATATATACAGAATTTCGCAAGAGCGTCCGGAATAGCACCGGGCGTTCTAGTCGTATAAACGCGGCCCCGCTTGCGGGGCTGTTGGCATAAGCAGGGTACGGAAAAAGTGGCAGGCGAAAGCGGCAAAATCGATCCGATGCACCAGTTCCAGATTGAGCCTTTGGCGAAGCTGGATCTTTTTGGTTACGACATCTCGTTCACCAACTCGTCGCTGTTCATGCTCGTCGTTCTCGGCGCCATCTGGATCTTCATGGCTGGTGGCATGAAGCGCGAACTGGTTCCCGGTCGCTGGCAGATGGCCGTTGAAGGTGTAACCGGCTTTATCAACAACATGATGAGCTCGAGCATCGGGCCCGAGGGCAAGAAATATGTGCCCCTGGTCTTCTCGCTTTTCATGTTCATCCTTTTCGCGAATTTCATGGGCATGATGCCGATCGGTATCGTCCCCGGAGCCCACGCCTTCACCGTAACCAGCCACCTCACAGTCACTGCGGTGCTCGCCGTGCTCAGCTTTGGTACGGTGCTGGTTGTTGGCCTGTGGAAGCACGGCCTGCATTTCTTCAGCCTGTTCGTGCCGCACGGTACGCCCTGGTGGCTGCTGTGGCTCATCCCGCTGATCGAACTGTTCTCGTTCCTGATCCGCCCTTTCAGTCTCGCATTGCGTCTTTTCGTCGCCATGACCGCCGGTCACGTGCTGATGAAGGTGCTGGCGGGCTTCGTGATCAACGGCATTAATGCTGAAGCGCTTTGGGTTGCCCCGCTGGTCGCTCTCCCCTCTTTCATCCTGATGATTGGCATCACCCTGCTCGAACTGCTGGTGTGTGCAATTCAGGCCTATGTCTTTGCCCTTTTGACCTCGCTCTACATCAACGACGCGGTCAATCTGCACTGAGTTTTTTTCGACGATTTTCCAACCAAGTTTGAGTTTTAACAGGAGTTAGTATCATGGAAGCAGAAGCAGCAAAATTGATCGGTGCCGGTCTCGCAGCTATCGGTGCGGGTCTCGCAGCTGGCGGCGTGGGTAACGTCTTCGGTTCGTTCCTTCAGGGCGCACTGCGCAACCCCGCGGCTGCTGACAGCCAGCAGGGCCGTCTCTTCATCGGCTTCGCGGCTGCCGAACTTCTCGGCCTGCTCGCGTTCGTCGTGGCGATGATCCTGATCTTCGTTGCCTAAGAGTTTTTAGGGGAGGATACCCCGGCGCATCGACGCCGGGGGCCACTTTCCCGAAAATTTGAATAACCCTCCATCGAGCGAGCGGATCATATGCCTCAAATCGCCCAGATACTGGAAACCTATGCCTCGCAGTTCTTTTGGATGCTGCTGGTTTTCGGCATTCTTTATTTCGTGATTGGCCGCGGCATGGTGTCAAAAATCGACGCCAATGTCGAAGCGCGCGATCGCAAGATTGCCGATGACCTTGCTGCTGCCGAAAAGGCACGTGCCGAAGCCGACGGACTGGTAGCGGGCGGAAGCGATGCATTGAATGCCGCTCGCGGGGAAGCGCAAGCCAAGGCGGCTGCCGCCAAGGCCAAGGGCACCAAGGACGCGGAGGCACGTCTTGCCAAAGCGGACGAGGAAATCTCGGCCAAACTGGCAGCAGCCGAATCCGAGCTGGCCAAGGCGCGCGCCAAGGCAATGGCGGGAATCGAAAGCGTAGCAGCCGAAGCTGCGGCGGACATCGTCGCCAAGGTTTCGGGTGCCAAGGTCAGCGCTGCCCAGGCGGCGACTGCAGTGAAGGCGGTATTGAGCTGATGACACAGGCAGCAGCCCCTGAAGCCATGGCCACCGAAAAGGCCGTGATCGACAACACCACCGTTGACGGTGCCCCGGTAGCCGAGACACACGCTTCGACCGAAGCGCATGGCAGTGCGGAAGCGCATGCCGCACCCGCCGCTCTTGGCATGGATGCAACGATGTGGGTCGCGCTCGCGATGCTCGTCGTGATCGCGCTGTTCATCTGGAAGAAAGTGCCCGCGATGATCGGCGCGGCGCTCGACAAACAGATTGAAGGCATCAAGGCACAGCTCGATCAGGCGACCAACCTGCGCAAGGAAGCCGAAGCGATCAAGGCTGACTATGAAGCCAAGGCGAAGCAGGCCGCCGCTGACGCCGAAGCGATGAAGGCGCATGCCGAGGAAGAGGCCAAAGCAATTGTTGCTAAGGCCAAGACCGACGCCACCGCGCTGATCGCACGCCGTGCGCAATCGGCCGAAGACAAGATCGCTGCCGCCGAACGTGCCGCTGTTGCAGACGTCCGCGCCAAGGCCGCTGCCGCTGCCGCTGCTGCTGCTGAAGCGCTGATCGCTGCGCATCATGATGCCAAGGCAGATGCCGGTCTGGTGGATGCGACGATTGCTAAACTGAACTAAATGCTCTCTCCCCTTCAGGGGAGAGATATGCAGTCTTTGCCGCGCAAGCGGCTTAGGCGAAGTTGAGAGGGGGAGTGCCACAAACCCCTCTCCGTTGCGACTAACTCGCTTCGCTCGCAAGTCTCACGCCTCCCCGCTGAAGGAGAGAGGATGTTAGCATCAATAATTGATCATAATCTTCCGCGCCAATGCGGGAGAGATACTTTCGACGATCCGCAGCAGCTTCGTCATGCCAACATTCGCCTCGTTGGCATTTGTCTCCATCGCGTCGACAATCTGCGCAGCGCATTGCGAAGCGGGCATCTTGCTCTTGCCGCCGCGCCCCGCCGTCAATTTGGTTTCAACAACAGGCGGCAGCACCTCCAGCACATGGATTGCGGTGTCGCGCAACTGGTGCCGCAGCGCCATAGTGTAACTGCGCAGCCCCGCTTTGGTCGCGCAATAGATCGGCCCGCCGGAACGTGGCGCAATGGCCAGCCCTGATGTCACATTGACGATCATTGCCTCGGGCCGCGATTTCAGCACGGGCATCAAGTGCGTAATCAAATGGATCGGCGCGTTCAGGTTCGCCGCGATGCATCGGTCATTATCAGCCAGATCGGGTTCGGCTTCGCGGAAATCATGGTCGCTGCCAAGGCCCGCATTGTTGATCAATATGTCGATATCTCGCCCTTTGACCGCATTCAGGATCGCGTCGACTCCTGCTTGCGACGACAGGTCGGCGGCAATCACTTCATAGCCCGCCACCTTGGCCGCTTCGATCCGCTCTGGCGTGCGACCAGTGACGATCACCGTCGCGCCCTTCGCCTTGAGTTGACCCGCGAGTTCGCGGCCTATGCCGTCGGTGCCACCGGTCAATAATATGGTCTTGCCGTTCAGATGCATTTAGGCTGTTCCTCTTCCGCCGACTTAAGTAGCGCAACAGAATATAATGTCCAAAGCAGAACGCCCCGATCAGCCAAATGCCGCATCGCGCTTCAATGAAGAGGCTGCAACTTATGCCGTGCGCGGGGCGGACCAGCCCAATCTGGAGGGTGGGGTGGCGGCGATCCGTAATGTGCTGAAGACATTGCCGGCAAAGCCCGGTGTTTACCGCATGCACGACGCGCGCGGCGATGTGCTTTATGTGGGGAAGGCGCGCGCGCTCAAAAACCGCGTTACCAATTACACGCAGGTGGATCGGCTACCCAACAGGCTGCGGCGGATGGTTGCGCTGACGCGTAGCATGACGATTGTTACGACGAACAGCGAGGCAGAGGCGCTGCTTCTCGAGGCGCAGCTGATCAAGCGCTATCGCCCCGCCTATAACGTGCTGCTGCGTGATGATAAAAGCTTCCCCTTCATCCTTCTGCGCGCCGACCATGATTTCCCACGCATCCAAAAGCATCGCGGGGCGCGGCGGCATAAGGGTGAATATTATGGGCCCTTCGCCAGTGCAGGGTCGGTCAATGTCACACTAAACGCGCTTGAAAAACTGTTCCTGCTGCGCAGTTGCACCGACAGCTTCTTCAACAACCGCGACCGGCCCTGTTTGCTCTACCAGATCAAGCGCTGCTCCGCGCCCTGTGTGGGGCGGATCGACAAGGCCGGCTATGCCGAGCTGGTGGGTGACGCCAAGGCCTTTCTCGGCGGCAAATCGACCGCGGTGCAGGCCAAGCTGGCGAAGGAGATGGAGGGAGCAGCCGAAGCGCTCGATTTCGAACGCGCGGCGCTGTTGCGCGATCGTCTGAAGGCACTGACCTTCATTCAGGGGAGCCAGGCGATCAACGCGGCAGGGATTGGCGATGCCGATATCTTCGCGCTGGCGCACAAGCAGGGGGTGATCGGCATCCAGGCCTTCTTCATCCGGGGCGGGCAGAATTGGGGGCACCGCGCCTTCTTCCCCTCGCACATTCAGGACAGCAGCGACGAAGAGGTGCTGACTTTGGTGCTCGCGCAATTTTACGAAGAAGTGCCGCCCGCGCGGTTGTTGCTGCTCGACCGTGAATTGCCCGAAGCCGATTTGCTGGCCGAGGCGCTCAGCGAAAGGGCAGGGCGCAAGGTTGAGATAGCGGTCCCGCAACGCGGCGATCGTGTGCGGCTGGTTGCACAGGCCAAGCGCAACGCCGAGGAAGCGCTCGACCGGCGGCTGGCGGAGACGACAACGCAGGGCAAGCTGCTGCGCGAGGTTGCCGAGCTGTTCGACCTTTCCGAACCGCCGCAGCGGATCGAGATATACGACAATAGCCATATCCAGGGCAGCAATGCACTCGGCGCGATGGTGGTCGCGGGGCCGGAGGGCTTCACCAAGGGCCAGTATCGCAAGTTCAACATCAAGCAGGCTGCGACCGATGACGACTTTGCGATGATGCGCGAGGTGATGGAGCGGCGGTTCTCCCGCGCGCAGGAGGAGGATCCGGATCGGGACAAGGGTGAATGGCCCGACCTCGTGCTGATTGACGGCGGCAAGGGGCAGGTGAGCGCGGTGCGCGAGGTGTTTGAACGGCTCGGCATAGAGGATGTGCCGGTCATTGGCATCGCCAAGGGGCCGCACCATGGCCGTGAGGGTCGCGAAATCTTCCACTTCCCCGATGGCCGCGAACTGACCCTGCCGGTGAACGCACCGGTACTGTTCTACCTGCAACGCCTGCGCGATGAAGTGCACCGCTACGCCATCGGCGCGCACCGCACCAAGCGGGCGAAGGCAATCACCGCCAGCCCGCTCGACGAAGTGCCGGGCATCGGCCCGTCACGCAAAAAAGCGCTGCTGCTCCACTTCGGCACCGCCCGTGCGGTGCGCAGCGCAAGCCTTGAGGATCTGCAAAAAGCGCCGGGGGTGTCAGCCGCAGTGGCGCAAACGGTATATGATTTTTATCATGGGGGAAGGGAATAATGCCCATAGTCAAAGCCAACGGAATCAATCTCTACTACGAAGATAATGGCCCCGCCGATGCGCCGGTGATCCTGCTCGTCATGGGGCTGGGCGCGCAGATGATTGCCTGGCCGGATGAGCTGATTCAGGGTCTCGTCGGCAAGGGCTTCCGCGTCATCCATTATGACAACCGCGATGTCGGCATGTCGCAGCGGATGGAAAAGGCAGCGACGCCCAATCTGATCTGGACGATGTTCAAGGCGCGTCTCGGCCTGCCGCTGGGCGTTGGCTATACGCTTTCCGATATGGCGAAGGACGGCATTGGCTTGCTCGATGCGCTGGGTATCCAGCGGGCGCATGTCGTTGGCGCATCGATGGGCGGGATGATTGTGCAACTGATGGCGGTGAACCATCGCGAGCGCCTGTTGAGCATGACGTCGATCATGTCCTCCAGCGGCGCGCCCGGATTGCCCGGCCCGCGCGCGGATATTCGTCGCCAGATGATGGCTGCGCGGCCGTCGGGTGCCAATCGCGACGAGGCGGTCGCTTTTGGTGCGGAACTGGTAAAGTCCTTTTCTTATCCCGATCCGGCGCGCCCTGAGGATGCCCATGCCGAAATGGCGGGACGCGCCTTTGATCGCGGTTATTATCCGGTCGGCACGCGGCGCCAGTTGCTTGCGATCATTGCCGATGGCAGCCGGGTCGAGAGGCTGAAGACGATCACCACGCCGACGCTTGTTGTTCATGGCGGCGCCGATCCGCTGGTGCCCAAGGATGGAAGCATCGATATCGCCCGCCATGTGCCCGGGGCACGGCTGGAGATAATCGACGAAATGGCCCACGACCTGCCGCCGTCGCAGGTTGGGCGGATGGTGGAGTTGATTTCTGGGCATGCGGGGGGTGACTAGACCCCTCGTCATCCCGAACTCGTTTCGGGATAACAAGCGACTGTGGCGTGTTATCCTGAAACAAGTTCAGGATGACGAAAGTTTGTATTCAGATTGCCTAACGATTATCCAACTGCCCCCGAACGGCCCGTAACCCCTCGCGCGTAATGCGATAGGGCGCGCCGCCAGCGCTGGCGATCAGCCTTTTGCGGCGGAGTTTCTGGAAAACGGCAATCGTGCAATCGTCGAGCCGCCAGCCATCGCGGTTCATGCAATCGACCTCGATGATGCGGCCTTTGTCGTCAAAGCGGTGGATAATCGAACCGCCTTGCGCCAGCGCGTGCAATACGCGCTGTTCATATTTTGAAACATTCATGGAAAACCTGTCCGTTGAACGCGAAAACTCAGCCGGAACGCGATGCGCGCTTCGGCTTTCACGGTCGGCAGTCAGCGTGAGCAGGTCACGCGCGCCGGTTCAACGGATGGCAATCTCTTGCATATTTTCCTTTTGCACGTCTGTTTCATATCATCGCGTCTGCGCAAAGCAAGATGTCGCGCTGTATTACCCGCCTAACTCTGCGCATGACACGCGACTGATTTGGCGTTAGTCCTCACCCCATGAATGACAAAGCCAAGCCCCAGCCGAAGCCAACCGCACCAGATACACAATTCGAAGATCGCGTGCTGGTCGGTTTCCTGCTGGCGGTGTCGATCGCGATGGCGTGGATTGCCTGGCCGTTTTTCGGCGCGATCCTGTGGGCGCTGGTGGTGACGATTGCATTCGCGCCGGTGCATGATCGGTTGCTGCTCAAGATGCCCGCGCGCAAGAACACTGTTGCTTCGCTTACGCTGTTGCTCGTGATTGCGCTGGTCATCATTCCCGCCTTCATCGTCGGTTCTCTGATGGTCGATGAGGCGCTGCGCACCTATGACTCGGTGCAGACCAAGGAAATAGATTTTGCCAAGCTCGGGCAAGAGTTGCAGGCGGTTATCCCGCAGCGCTGGCAGGATATGGCAGGGCGCTACATCACCCCCGATTTTGAAGAGTTGCAGTCAAAGGCCAGCGCACTGGTGACAACCGGGGTGCAAATCATTGCAGGGCAGGCAGTGTCGGTAGGCCAGCGCGCGTTCAACTTTGCAATGGCGTTGGGCGTGATGCTCTATCTCACTTATTTCCTGCTACGTGACGGCCGCCAGATTACTCGCCGGATCGGTGAAGCCATTCCGATGCGCGCGGAGCAGCGCAAAGCCTTTTTCGACAAGTTCACCACGGTGATCCGTGCGACGGTGAAGGGCAGCATCGTTGTTGCCATCGTTCAGGGTATTTTGGGTGGGCTGATATTCGCGTTTCTCGATATTCGCGCTGCCGTATTGTGGGGTGTGGTGATGGGGTTGTTCTCACTCATCCCCGCCGTCGGCACAGGTATTATCTGGGTCCCTGTGTCGATTTACCTGCTGGCGACGGGCAGCATGTGGGAGGGAGTTACCTTATTGCTGCTGGGCATTTTCGTGATCAGCATGGTCGACAATGTTTTGCGTCCGATCCTCGTGGGTCAGGATACGCAGATGCCCGATTATGTGGTGCTGATTTCAACGCTGGGCGGTCTGAGCGTGCTGGGCATCAACGGCCTGATCGTCGGCCCTGTCATTGCGGCGATGTTCATTTCCGCATGGGAAATCTTCACCGAAAACAGGGCCGTTGTCCATCAAACCTCGACTTAATGCTGCTCCACTTCGCGCGCGCAAGCGATGCACAAAGCAGCTTCGGGAACAGCTTCTAGGCGTTTTTGACCGACATCTTCGCCGCACCTTGTGCATTCGCCGTAGCTGCCGCCATCGATCCGCGCCAATGCCGCTTTTACCGCTAATATCTCTCGCCCCAGCAGCGCATCCTGCCCTTCCAGCGCATCATCGTCTTCACGCTCGGTCGCTTGTTCGGCGAAATCGGCGCTGTGCGGTTCGGCCAGATCCGCCTCGATCCGGGCAGCCCGGCTTTTCAACTCAGCGAGCTTCGCTTCGAGCCCGGATTTGACGTTTCTCAGATCGGTCATGCTTATGCTCCTGCCTTTGCGGCAGAAATCATAGCCGAAACCTGATCGAGAATCGACAGGCGTTCCTTTTTCAGGTCCTCGGTCCGTTCGTCAGATGCGGCTTCGATGCCGGCTTCGATCCGGTGAATTTCGCGATTCAGATCGTGATAATGGTCGGCCAGTTTGGCAAAATGCGGGTCGTTGACCTTCAACTTGTGCAGGATTTCGGCATCGTTGGGAAATTCAGCGTGCAGTTCGTGCGATACGTGGGTCATATTTCGTCCTTTGTGTTCCGGTATAACAAAGAATGATATGAAGCCGTCCGAACTCAAATGCTTTGCGCAAGATCAAAGGCTTGTGGCGAATACATTACTTGGATTGCACTTTCTGCATCGGCTGGAACTTGCCCAAACCGCAGCCTGCGCCTTCCTGCAGTCCGCCGCCATAGGATTGCAGCACGCGGATAGTATCGACATCGCACAACTGGTTCAAACCGGTGCGATACGAAAAGCGCTCCTCGAAACCAAGGCTAGGGCAGCTGTACGGAAGGGTATTCCGATAAACTTTGCCACCCGTCATTTTGAAGTCGATTGTGCGATCGTCGATAACCTTTGAGGATCGGATCTGAGATAGGGTTATACAATTGACGGCCTCGCCCGCAGGTTCGTAGGCGGCGAGGGCCTTGGCGCGTCGTTCGCTGACGCTGCCCCCTGAAATGGCTGCGCTGGCAACACCGCCAATCGCAACGCATGTGGCCGCAAGGAACAGAAACTGTTTCTTCATATCAACCTCCGCAAATTGAACCGCTTTGCCTCAGTTTACAGAGCGTAGCTTAACCACGGCTGAGCGCTTTCGCTTTTTACGTAGCAGTCTTGGGTTTGAACCTGCACAAGTCGGCAACCACGCAGCGCCAACATTCGGGCGTTCTTGCCTTGCAGACATAACGTCCGTGCAGGATCAGCCAATGATGTGCACCGAGGCGAAAAGGCGCTGGCGTCTTTTTGTCGAGCTGCTTTTCGACCGCTAGCGGCGTTTTGCCCTTGGCGAGGCCGGTGCGGTTGCCAACGCGAAAGATATGGGTGTCGACAGCGAATGTCTCCGCGCCAAAAGCGGTGTTCATCACGACATTGGCCGTCTTGCGTCCGACACCGGGTAAAGCTTCGAGCAGATCGCGATCGGCGGGCACCTCTCCTTTATGGTCGCGCACCAGAATTTCCGACAGTGCGATTACATTCTTTGCTTTGGCGTTGAACAGGCCAATGGTCTTGATATGCTGTTTCAGGCCTTCCTCACCCAGATCGACCATCTGTTGAGGGGTTTTTATGCTTTCGAACAGCTGGCGGGTCGCCTTGTTCACCCCGACATCGGTCGCCTGCGCGGACAGGACGACTGCGACCAGCAGCTGATAATCATTGCCATATTCCAGCTCGGTTTCGGGCGACGGATTGTCTTCGGCCAACCGACGGTAAAATTCGAAAATGTCCGCTTTGTTCATGACCGCCACTATTTGGCGGATTCTACCGCGCTGTCATCGGAAAAAGCGACCATATCGTCGCGCAGGCCGATGCCGATCATCGCCCTTGGGACATCGGCTTCGGATGAAACGACGGGAAAAGCGCAATAATCTGCGGCATAATAGGCACTCGGGCGGTGATTGCCCGAAAGCCCGACGCCACCGAAAGGCGCCGCGGAGGATGCACCATTGGTGGGTTGGTTCCAGTTGACGACACCGGCGCGGCTGTTCGCCCAAAACTCGTTATATTGCTCCGGCGTTCCGCCGATCAGCGAGGCGGACAAGCCAAAGCGTGTATTGTTCGCCTCGTCGATCGCCTCGCCAAATGTCGCGACACGAATGACCTGGAGCAAGGGACCGAACAATTCGATATCCGGCCGTTCGCGCATATCGGTTACATCAATGATACCGGGAGACAGGAAAGGCCTTTCGCGTTGTGGGCGGGTCATGTGCCGGATCGGGCGTCCCCCATGGCTCATAAGCGTCAAGAAGCTTTCGGTCAGGCCATCGGCGGCCTGATTGTCGATGACGGGTCCCATAAACGGCGGTACTTCTGCATGCGGTTCATCGATGACCAGCCGGTCCACCAGCCGTTTCAGCTCGGGAATGAATTGGTCGTACAGGCTCTGTTTAATGATCAACCGCCGTGCGGCGGTGCAGCGTTGCCCTGCCGACAGGAAAGCCGATTGCGCAACCAGCACGGCGGCGCTGTGCATGTCGTGCGTATCCCAGACAATGACCGGATTATTCCCGCCCATTTCAAGCGCCAGAATCTTGTCCGGGCGTGCAGCAAATTGCCGGTTAAGCGCAATGCCCGTCTGTGCGGATCCGGTGAACAGCAGGCCGTCCAATCCGGGATGGCCGGAAAGGGCCTTTCCGGTGTCTGGCCCACCCTGCACGATATTGACTACACCGTCGGGTATCCCGGCCTTGCGGAAATATTCGACAAGCATCTCGCCAACGGCCGGTGTTTTCTCACTCGGTTTGAAGACGATCGCGTTGCCGGCTATGAGCGCAGGAACGATATGGCCGTTGGGCAGATGCGCAGGGAAGTTATAAGGCCCCAGCACGGCCAGCACGCCATGCGGTTTGTGGCGCAGCGCGTTACGCGTCCCCGGCTTGCCATCGAAGCGGCGTTGCGAAGTGCGGTCGGCATAAGCCTTGACCGAGATATCGACCTTGTTGACGACGGATTCGACTTCGTTGCGCGCTTCCCATAATGGCTTGCCGGTTTCGCGGGCGATGCAGTCGGCAAAATTTTCCAGATCGGCCTTCACCCGACTTCCGAACGACCGCACTATCGCAATCCTGTCACTCAATGGCGCCGCAGCCCAATTGGGCCAGGCCGCGCGCGCAGCGCTAACCGCCGCATCGACATCACTGGTCGCGCCGCGCCACAGCACGGCTCCCGTCGCAGGTTCGTAGGATACCAGTTCAGTCAAATCTTATATTGCCCTAGCGCAATCATTTCATGGCCATTTACCATAGTTTGCCGCGTCCAGCTTTACACCAAGTAAATACTCCACCTTCTGGCATGTAAAATCACCTGTTTCTCAGCGCAGCGCCAAAGCGGCGCACCGCGTCGATTTTGCGCGACAGCGGCGCCCAGTCATCGTTGGTTGCAATCGCTTGCCAGATTGCCTCCACCTCATCGATCAACATCGAACAGGGTTCATTCTCCGCCCAATAAGGCATTGGGGGGGGAGCAACAGGTTCAAACTGAACCAGAATTTCGGCGAAAGCGGCATAGCGTTCGCCGCCATAGCCCCGCTCGGATTGCAGTCCTCCGCGATGATAGTGGAAGAAATCGGCAATCGGAATTGCTGCATCAATCATCGCCCGCTCACCCGCCTCGACGAGAGCGCGATCCGTTTCAATGCCTTTGGACACTACACCCAGTCGCCAGAGGAAACGCTCGACAATCGCGGCCTGAAACAGGGCCGGGAAACGTTCGAGCGCCTCGACCAGAGGCGGCGCTTCGCTAATCAGGCGCAGTGAAATGGCCAATTGGGCGAGATTCCAGTGCATTGCCTCGGCCTGGCGGCCAAAAGCGTAAAGACCTTGATGGTCGAAATAGGCGGCGGTGAAACGCGGGTCCCAATTGGGATTGAACCGCCACGGGCCATAGTCAAAGCTCTCCCCTGTGACGTTGATATTATCGCTGTTGAGCACGCCATGCACGAAACCGGCCACCATGAAGCTGGCTGCTTGCTGTGCAATCCGTTCGACGGCACAGTTGAGCAATTGGGCCGCCGGGTTCTCTTCGGGTTCCTGCTCATACAGGTGGATGAGGACGTAGCGCGTCAGCCGGTCAATCATTACCGCATCATCTTCATAGGCCAGCCGCTGAAACGCGCCGATCCGGATATGGCTATGGTTCAGCCGCACCAGCACCGCCGAACGGGTGGGGGACGGCTCATCATTGCGCGCCAGTTCCTCACCCGTTTCGATAACCGAAAAGGTTTTTGATGTTTCGACGCCCAGTGCTTCGAGCATCTCGGTAGCCAATATCTCGCGCACTGCGCCTTTCAGGGTCAGTCGCCCATCACCATCGCGGCTATAGGGCGTCGTGCCCGAACCCTTTGTACCAAGATCAAGCAACCGCCCCATATGGTCACGCAACTGCGCAAACAGGAAGCCGCGCCCGTCGCCAATATCGGGATTATAAGCGCGAAATTGGTGCCCATGATAGCGCAGCGCCAGCGGCTGTGGCAGATTGTCGGGCAAAGGCTTGAAGCGGGCAAAATGCTCGATCCATTCGGCATCGCTCAACCCGTCGAGCCCGACGGTCGCAGCCCAGCGATCATTGCGGTAGCGCAAAATCGCATCGGGAAAATCGGCGGGCCGCACCGGATCACCAATTTTGTCGCCAAGGCTGGTGATTTTCGGATCGGCGCGGTAGGGGGCGGGGGAGGGATTCACATTCATCGTCCGCATTGTCTGGGGGCAGCGGAACAGAAAGGCAAGCATGGCGGATTTCGAAGACGCCTATTGGTGGTCGAACGACGAACTGCGGCTGCATTACCGGGATTATCCCGGCCCCGCATCGCGTTCGCCGATCATCTGCATGCCAGGCCTAACCCGCAACGCCCGTGATTTTGAGCCGGTTGCCCTATTGCTGGGCGGCAAGCGCCGTATGCTCGCCATCGATTTTCGCGGTCGCGGTGAAAGCGCCTATGCCAAAGACCCGATGACCTATGTCCCGCTGACCTACGCGCAGGATATGGACATCCTGCTGCGCGAACTGGATCTCAAGAAATTTGTGTTGTGCGGCACCTCGCTGGGCGGGATTGTTTCCATGCTGCTCGCGGCGCAGTGGAAAGACAGGCTGGCGGGCGTGATCCTTAACGATGTTGGCCCCGAAATCGGCAAGGCGGGGGCGGAGCGTATCCGCGGCTATGTCGGGCAAGGCCGCAGTTTCGAAACCTGGATGCACGCCGCGCGCGCGATGGCCGAGGCGCAAGGCGATATCTATCCCGATTACCGGCTCGAAGAATGGCTGCGCTTTGCCAAGCGCACCTGCAAATTGTCATCAAACGGGCGGATTGTGTTCGATTATGACATGAAGATTTCAGAGCCGTTCAAACTGCCTGGCGGCGAAGCAGGTGTCGATCTCTGGCCGTTGTTCAACCTGCTTGAAGATTTGCCACTGCTGGTGTTGCGCGGCGAGAATTCCGATATTCTGGAAAAGACGACCGCCACGAAGATGGTGAAGAAGGCCAAGCAAGCGACCTTGGTTACCGTCAAGGGCGTCGGCCACGCGCCCTCGCTTGACGAACCCGAAGCACAGACAGCGATTGCGGAATTTCTGAAGTCGATCAAATAGGTACAATGTCCAAAGTTCGCATTCTCCATCTTTTCAGTAGCTTCGACCTTGGCGGGAAAGAGGCGCGCGCAGTGCGCCTGATGAACCATTTCGGGGACAAGGCGCAGCACATAGTGCTGTCTGCCGTGCCTGACGCACTGGGCGCGCGTGAGGCGATCGATCGCAAGATTGAGGTTGAATTTCCCGGCGATGCGGCACCTGCGCTGCACGGTCGGCCGGGCATGGGGCGCTATCGCAAGCTCGCGCAATATATGAAGAAATTCCATATGGTGCTCAGCTATAATTGGGGTGCGATGGACGGAGTGATGGCGCGCACTTTGCTCGGCTCGAGCATGGGGTTGCCGCCGTTGATCCACCATGAGGATGGCTTCAACGAGGATGAATGGGAAAAGCTGAACTGGAAGCGTAACTGGTTTCGCACCATTGCCTTGCAGCGTTCGGCGGCGCTGGTTGTGCCTTCGCTGACGCTGGAGAAAATTGCCAAGCAGGTGTGGCATCAGCCGGCAGAGAAAATCTACCGCTTTCCAAACGGCGTAGATGTTCACCGCTATGAGAAAAAGCCACAGCGCGGATCCTTCCCCGGCTATGTCAGACGCGATGGCGAAATTGTCGTCGGCACGATCGCCGGACTGCGCGCGGTCAAGAACCTGCCCCGGCTCGTGCGTGCAGTTGCGGCGGCTGGCCCCAATTACCGGCTGGCGATTGCGGGTGAGGGGCCGGAGCGCGAGGCCATATTGGCAGAGGCACAGCGTCTCGGCATCGCCGACAGGCTGATGATGCCCGGATTCCTGAAAGACCCGGCACGCTTTGTCGGCCTGTTCGATATTTTCGCGCTATCTTCGGATAGCGAACAATATCCGATTTCGCTGGTCGAGGCGATGGCGGCGGCACGTCCGGTGGTGGCAACCAAGGTCGGCGATGTTGCGGCGATGGTTTCGCGCGAGAACCGCCGCTTCATCGTAGAGCGTCACGATGAGGCTGGCTTTGCTGCGGCATTACGCGAAATTGGCGGCAGCGTTGAGTTGCGCACTGAACTCGCCCATGCCAATTACGCCCGCGCGCTGGCCGAATATGGCGAGGCCGAAATGCTGGCGCGCTATCAACAACTTTATGGAGCGACGATGCGGCGCGCCGATTTTGCGCGACAAGATTGAGCCATTCGTCTAGCGATTCTGGCATTGGGGAAGGCGCGCCGGTTGGCGCAAAGATTATAGGGGTTGTTTAGTGTTCAAGGGTCTGAAGCCCATTATCTACGGTGGCCGCGAAGTCTGGCCGCTGATCGAAGGCGGCAAGGGGGTCGCGGTTACCAATCACGCAAGTTCGGGTGCCTGGGCCGCCGCGGGTGGCATCGGCACGGTATCGGCAGTCAACGCCGATAGCTATGACGACAATGGCGACATGATCCCGCAGGTTTTCTATGGAAAGACCCGCGCCGAACGCCATGAAGAATTGGTCGAATATGGCATTCGCGGCGGTATCGCGCAGGTGAAGCGGGCCTATGACATTGCGGGCCCCGGCGGTGCGATCAATATCAACGTGTTGTGGGAAATGGGCGGTGCCCAGCGCATCCTGCATGGCGTGCTTGAAAAGACCAAGGGCCTTGTCACCGGCGTAACCTGCGGTGCGGGGATGCCGTACAAGCTATCCGAAATCGCCGCGCAATATGGCGTCTATTACCTGCCGATCATCAGCTCCGCCCGTGCCTTCCGCGCTTTGTGGAAACGCGCTTACAGCAAGGTGCCCGAATGGCTGGGCGCAGTGGTGTATGAGGATCCCTGGCTTGCGGGCGGCCATAACGGCCTGTCGAACGCAGAGGACCCGACCAAGCCGGAAGACCCCTATCCGCGCGTCAAGGCATTGCGCGATACGATGCGGCAGGAAGGCATTCCAGATGAACTGCCGATCGTGATGGCAGGCGGCGTCTGGTATCTGCGCGATTGGGAGCATTGGATCGACAATCCCGAACTCGGCCAGATCGCTTTCCAATATGGCACCCGCCCGCTGCTGACGCAGGAAAGCCCGATCCCGCAGGCTTGGAAAGACCACCTCACCAAGATTCCAGAGGGTGGTGTGCTGCTGCACAAATTCTCGCCCACCGGATTTTATTCCAGCGCAGTCGTGAATCCGTTCCTGCAGCAATTGCAGGCGCGTTCCGAACGGCAGATACCCTATTCGACCGAGCAGGCGGGCGATCATACCGCAACGCTTGACGTCGGCGTGCGCGGTAAGAATTTTTGGGTGACACCGCATGACTTGCAACGCGCGCGGGAATGGGACGCACGCGGGTTTACGATGGCGCTGAAGACGCCGGATAACACTGTCATCTTCGTCAAGCCGGAAGAGGGCGCGGTAATCCGCAAGGACCAGACCGACTGCATGGGCTGCCTATCGCATTGCGGTTTTTCGTCGTGGAAGGACCATGACAATAATTCGACCGGCCGCCTCGCCGACCCGCGCAGTTTCTGCATCCAAAAGGCGCTGCAGAATATCGCGCATGGTGAACCGATTGATGAAAACCTGATGTTTGCAGGCCATTCGGCCTATGAATTCGGGCGCGATCCCTTTTATTCCAATGGCTTCGTGCCGACGGTAAAGCAACTTGTCGACCGCATCCTGACGGGCGACTGATCGGCGTTTTACATTTACCAATCGTTGACCTTGTTCCCTTAGATTTAACCCTGTGGGGAACAGGTTATGGGTTTAGCAACGTCCGCTTATAGAAAAGTCGCTCCAGCAAAGCTTGAACAACGTGGAGCCGTGCGTCGTCCCGTCGTCATCAAACGCGCCAGTGTTCGCGGCCATGGCCGTCAGCCATTGGAAGCCGTGTTGGACGATCTGTCGACCTACGGCTGCCGGATCGCCGTCGACAGCTTGTTCAAAACCGGTGAGCGCCTTTGGTTGCGTTTTGCGGGCGGCAAAGCGATCGCCGCCAATGCGGTGTGGTGCGAAGACGGCAAGCTTGGCTGCCGGTTTGACGAACCTCTCGACCGCGATCTTTTCCGTTCGCTGACGCTGGTATTTGACTGAGCGCGGCGCGCTCAATCCATATCCCAGGCCCGTTCACCATGGCTCGAAATATCGAGCCCGTCGCGTTCCTGCTCTTCACTGACCCGCATCGGTATCACCATCGAAACCATATAGCCGACGATCACCGTCAGCACTGCCGAATAAACCGCGACAATACCGACGCCCTTAATTTGCGCCCAAAGCTGGCTGCCCATCGCCATCCCCTCGGCATAGCCATTGCCGCCAAATGTGGGCGAGACGAGTATTGCAAGCAGGAGCGACCCCATGATGCCACCAACGCCATGCACGGCAAATACATCAAGCGAGTCGTCGATCTGCAATTTGCCTTTGACGAGGTGCACCGCGTAAAAACACACCAGACCTGCCAGCACGCCAAGAATGATCGCGCCGAGCGGCCCGACCGATCCCGAAGCGGGCGTGATCGTTGCCAAACCCGCAACCGCACCGGTTGCAAAGCCCACGGCAGTTGCCTTGCCCACCTTGATTTTCTCCAGCAACATCCAGACCAGAGCCGCGACCGAAGCCGCCAGATGTGTAACAATTATTGCGGTTGCCGCGCCATCATCGTTCGCTGCTAGCGCCGAGCCGCCATTGAACCCAAACCAGCCCACCCACAGTAGGCCTGCCCCTGCGACCGTCAGCGCGGGGCTATGCGGCAGCATCAGGGTACGCGGAAAGCCGATACGCTTGCCCAGCATTAAGGCTACGACCAGCGCGGAGATACCCGCTGTTGTATGCACCACAATGCCGCCAGCAAAATCGATCACGCCCTGATTGGCAAGGAAGCCATTGCCCCAAACCCAGCGCGCTACCGGTACGTAGACCAGTAAGCTCCACAGCGCGCTAAAGGCAACGACCCAGCCAAAGCGTGCGCGCTCGACCCATGCGCCTACAATTAGGGCAGGGGTGATGATCGCAAAGGTCATCTGGAATAGGCCGAACACCAGTTCGCCAATGGTCTGGCCGTCGCGCATCGCAAACATGTTGCTGAACATCACATTTTGCAGATTGCCGATGACGGTGCCCTCGGAGGCCGAAAAGGCGAGGCTGTAGCCGATGACAATCCAAAGCAGCGATGTGATTGCCGCGATCGCGCCACACTGGATCAGCACGGAGAGGAAGTTCTTTGTCCGCACCAGGCCGCCATAGAACAAGGCTAGGCCGGGCAGCGTCATCATCAGCACAAGCGCGGAGGCGGTGAGGATCCAGGCGGTATCTCCGCTGTCAGGGACGGCTTCGGCGGCGATGTCCTGCGCAAATGCCGGCGCTACAACCATCAATGTGCTGAAAAAAGCAGCAATCTTGAGCGAATAACGCAAGACCAACCTCCCCGATATGTCGTTATTTTGGGCAGGTCTCTAAGCCAGCGGGTAGGTGGCCGCAATTGCTAATTGCGCGGGGACGCTATTTGTCGACAGGAAATTACGCCCAGCCTTCGAGCACCTGGTCTGGCGGGCGATGGCCGTCGGAAAATATCCGGATATTGGCGATAACTTTTTCGCCCGAAGCCTCGCGGCCTTCAAAGGTTGCGCTGCCGAGGTGCGGCAACAGAACGACATTGGGGATAGAGAGGAAGCGCGGATCGATGGCCGGTTCATGATTATACACATCAAGCCCCGCACCTGCGATCCGTCCGCGTGTCAGCGCCTCGATCAGGGCATCTTCATCCACAAGTTCGCCGCGCGAGCTGTTGATCAGATAGCCATCGCGTTTCATCAGCCCGATCCGCTCGCGGCTCATCAGCTTAGCGGTTTCGGTGGTCAGCGGGCAGTGGAGGGTGATGATGTCACTTTTTGCTACCAACCTGTCGAGATCGGGCTCGAAGGTTACACCCAGTTCGTCTTCGATACTCGCAGGCAGGCGGTGGCGCTTGTTGTAGAGGATGTTGAGCCCAAAGGCGCGCGCGCGCAGCGCCACCGCTTCACCGATCCGGCCAAAGCCGATGATGCCGAGCGTCTTGCCGCTAATGCGGTGGCCGAGCATGCCGGTCGGCGTCCAGCCTTTCCACTCACCCGAACGCATCATCCGATGTCCTTCGCCCAACCGGCGCGGGACGTTGAGGATCAGCGCCATGGTCAGATCAGCGGTGTCTTCGGTAAACACGCCGGGGGTGTTGGTGACCAGGATGCCTTTGGCCTTGGCTGCCGCCAGATCAATATGGTTCACGCCCGCGCCAAAATTGGCGAACATTTTGAGTGAAGCTGGCGCCCGGGCTATCAGGTCTGCGTCAATCCGGTCGGTGACGGTAGGAACCAATATATGCGCATCCTGCATGAGCTCCGCAATTTCATCTGCCGACATTTCATGATCATCAGGATTGAAACAGCAATCGAACAATTCCGCCATTCGCGCTTCGATCTGTGGCAAAAGCTTGCGGGTTACGGCGACGCGCGGGCGTTCAATGCGTTGAAATTGGGTCATGCCAGCAACCCTATGGCGCGTTGAAAGGCGACGTCAAGCTATCACCCTTGAACTGTCGGTATTGCTTACACTATAGGGAGGCGATTGGGGCAGCAGGTTGCTGGAATATATGCAAAATCTCGTAAAATCCTTGATTGTTATCGCTTTGGTTACCGCAGGGGGCGGAGCTTCGGCGCAAACAGCAAAAAAGACACCCTATTGGGCGTCGATCGACGAACCCGAAGCGCGGACGCGGACCGGGCCAAGCACCGAATTCCCGGTCAAATGGGTGTACAAGCGGCAATATCTGCCGGTGAAGGTCGTCTCGGTACATGAAGTTTGGCGCAAGGTCGAAGACCCTGACGGCGATCAGGGCTGGATGCATGTCCGGCTGCTGAGCCCAGAGCGTTCGGCAATTGTTACGGCGCCAGGGATATCCGAACTACGCGAACAACCCTCATCCTCCGCACGCATATCCTGGCGAGTTGAAAAGGGAGTCGTTGGCCGCATAGACGACTGCCAAAAGGGCTGGTGCCGCCTCGATATAACCGGGAGAGTTGGCTATATCCAGACGGACCGCATTTGGGGCGAAGAAGTGCCCTAAATTGTTATTGGGCGAACGGTGCGCGTTTCGTCTTCGTTTGCGCGACGTCGGTTCACAACGTCGTCAAACCTTTGCCGATACTTCGGATACTCTGTGCCCATCCACTTGTCCCACCATGTGAAATAGAGCCCGTAATTGGTGTTGAAGCCGCCATTATGATGCAGGTCGTGGTGAACGGTCGTGTTGATCCAGCTGGTCAGCGGTGTCGACAGCCACCAGCGCGGGAAAAATTCGAACCCGGCATGGCCCATCGCATTGCGCACGATCTGGAAGTTCAGCCAGCTGAACATCACCCAGCCCGGCGTCGGCACGAAGAACAGCCATAAAGGCGCGAACAGGAACATCACGGCTGCTTCGGGTATCGCGAAGCTATAGGCTGCCCATGGCGTCGGCGTGATCGATTTGTGGTGTGCGCGATGGAACAGTTTGAACAGCCGCGGATGGTGCATCATCCGGTGCGCCCAGTAGAAATAGGTATCGTGCGCCAAAATGATTGCCGCGAGGATGCCGAGATCAGCCCATAAACCGAAGCTACCATCGAAACGATAGAAGATGCCGTTCTCGCTGCCCCAGATAATGAACAGCGATCCGAAAACATAGACGCAGGCCGATTGCACGGACTGCAGCATCTCGCGCCTTTTATCTTCGGACGTCGCTTCGCGGCTCTGGATTTTGCGCATTTTCAGGCTGGTCTGGCGCAGCAGCCAGACGATCGCCACGGTGATCGACGCAGCGATCAGATAGCGCCCGAAATCGAAGGCAAATATCCAATGCCCTTTTTCGAGCAGGATGCGGAGAGGGGGTATCGATTCAATCATGTCTCTTCCTCTTTTGGAAATGATGACATCGGACTACGGTGGAGACGCCTCCGTTTCGCTGCAAAATCCAAAACCGGCTAGCTGATTTCGAAATCAGCCAGTCTCGCGCATTCGATACTCGCTGGGTGTCATGCCCTCGGTCTCGCGGAAGGCCCGATTGAATGGCCCGAGCGACCCAAAGCCTGCGTCGAGAGCAATGGTAATGATTGGCACGTCGCGCTGCCCTGGATCGGCGAGCGCGGCTTTCACTTCGGCGAGGCGATATCCGTTCAGGAAAGACGCGAAATTGCGGTGGCCCATTGCCTTGTTGATGGTGCGACGCAGACGATATTCCTGCTCGCCAAGTTGAGAGGCAAGCTTTGCGATGGACATGGTTTCGTCGCGATGCGGCAATTCGCTTTCCATATATGCCAGCAATTTTGGCACGAGCGGGTCTGCATTGCTCTCAATGGCAGCCGATCTGACCTTGTCGTTGCTGCGACCGAATAATTCGGGTTGGCGCATTCCAAACATTGCGGCGCAAAAAGCGAAGACGATGAATATGATCGGGCTGCCTACCGCCCTGACGAGCCAGTGCTCTGCCAAACCCCGGTGTGCCGCGATTTCGGCGAATGCGATAATGACAACATAGACGGCGACGGCGGCGACAAGCCGGGGGCGAATTTTCCGTCGTGCTTCGATAAGGTCACCTTCGCGGCTTCGCCAAACCTCCCACAATGCAGCCGCAGCAAAAGCCAGCATGTTTACGCGAAACAATATGCCGGAAATTTCGTTGACCCAGCCGCCAGTTTCGAAGCTGTTGATCATCACCGACGAATTGATGAAGGACGCAAGCACCAGCCCGATTCCGATCAGGCTGACCTGTTTCTCGTCGTTGAACCAGGCCTTCGCGAACAACCAGAAAAGTCCGGGCGTAGCTTGCGCGACCATAGCAATGGTCAAAATGACTGGCTCGGGAAGCCCTCTCAATCCGCTGGTGATCAGCAGATAGCCGGCGATCGCAATATTCATCAGCACGGCAAGCTTAGCAGCCAATTCGTGGCGGTGGTCGCGGATTAGAACCCAGCACCAGAGCAACAGCAGAGCGAGTGCACCTCCACGACCCAGAAGATCGATCTGTTCATAGGCTGACATGGGACATGTTGCTCTCACAGAGCCCTTGATCCGGCAAGTCGATTTCGAAAACGGCTAGGTGTGGTAGCAAATGTTCAGAGAATATTTTGAAAGTTGCAGCTATAGTCGCAGCGATTTTCAACGGAGCAAATCTTGCCTTCAGCTTCCACCATCCAGATGCTTGGCCTTGCAGGGCTGCTATCCTATGCGGCGGCGCGGCTGGCAACGAAGGCGGGCGTAGTCGGCTATAGCCGCTATACGCTGGTAGCCGTGCCGGTGAGCGGGATGCCCAAAATGCCGCGAGGATATCGTGTTGAAGCGATATCGCCCGACGCGCTCGCCAAGTTACCCATCGACGCCAATGTTGAAGAACAAGCCCGCCGCTTTGCGCAGGGTCTGACCTGCCTGGCTGCCTATAATGCGCATGACGAATTTGTCGGCGTAACCTGGGTGGGACCCGGCCCTTTCGATGAAAGCATGGTGCATTTGCGCTTTGTGGTTCCCGATACAGCGATCTGGGATACCGGCTTGTGGATCCACCCCGACCACCGTTTGGGGCGTACTTTTGCTGCTTTATGGGCGGGCACGGCCGAGTGGATGCAGGTAAGGGAACGGATCTGGTCGATGAGCTGGATCGCCGACTATAATCTGCCTTCGCTGTTGTCGCACCGGCGGATGCATTCGGCCACGGTCGGCCATATTACAACCGTCCGCTTTTTCCGCTGGCAGTATATGGCGGAGGGTGTGCCGAAATTTGTGCGGATCGACCGAGGCACACCGGCTGAAATGCGTTTAACTTTACCGGTATCTTCATTGGCACCAGCCTGATTTGGGCAAGACTCTGCCGGTCGGCACTGCTATCCGTCCGGCATGTCAGACCATAAGCATCTCTACCTAGTTGACGGTTCCGCCTATATTTTCCGCGCTTATTACAGCCTGCCGCCGCTGACCAATCCGGCAGGCGTTCCGGTGGGCGCGGTTGCGGGCTATTCGAACATGTTGTGGAAGCTCGCGAGCGACCTGCACGCTGCCGACGGGCCAACCCATATGGCCGTGGTACTCGACAAGGCGGGAACCAGTTTTCGCAACGAGATTTACGACCAGTACAAAGCCAACCGCCCGCCCGCTCCGGAGGATTTACGTCCGCAATTCCCGCTGATCCGTGATGCCACGCTCGCATTCTCGCTGCCAATGATCGAGGAAGAGAATGTCGAGGCGGACGACATGATCGCGAGCTACACCAAGGCGGCGCGCGCGCAAGGCTGGGATGTTTCGATCATCTCGTCCGACAAGGATCTGATGCAGCTCGTCGGTGATGGTGTCGACATGTTCGACACGATGAAGGACAAGCGCATCGGGCGCGACGAGGTGATCGAGAAGTTCGGCGTCGGGCCCGAGCTGGTAGGTGATGTCCTTGCGCTGATGGGGGACAGTTCGGACAATGTCCCCGGTGTTCCCGGCATCGGCCCCAAGACCGCCACAAAGCTGATTACCGAATATGGCAATCTGGAAGCGGTGCTTGCCGCCGCACCTGACATGAAGCCATCGAAGATGCGCGATAATTTGATCGAGCATGCTGAACTGGCGCGGTTGTCTAAGGTTCTGGTGACACTGAAAGAAGATTGCCCGCTGCCGATCGCGCTGGAGGATATGGCCTTGGGGCCAATCCCGGAAGAGCCACTGCGGCCCTTCCTGGAGGAACATGGTTTTCGTTCATTGCTCAATCGCATTGGCAAGACCAGCGATACGGCCTCAGCCAATAAAGCGATTGCAGGCCAACCCAAGGCAGAGCGCAAAGGCGATGGCGGGGCGCTGGCGATCGAGGCCGGAAAGGCCGCCGCACCAGCACCGATGCCGCCGATTGATGCTTCAACCTATGAATGCGTGACCTCGCTTGAGCGCCTCGATCACTGGATTTCAGAGGCGACCAAAGCCGGAGTGGTCGGCTTCGATACCGAGACCGACAGCCTTGAGGCTGTAACTGCCCGGCTGGTGGGTTTCAGTCTCGCAACAGCACCGGGTAAGGCCTGTTATGTCCCGCTCGGCCATGGCGGAACCGATATGTTCGCCGAAAAGCCCGACCAGATCCCGCTCGACGGTGCAATCGCTCGACTTAAGCCATTGCTGGAGGATGAAAGCGTCCTCAAGGTCGGGCAGAACCTCAAATACGACATGTCGGTGTTGCGCCAGCATGGGCTGCACATATTGCCGTTCGACGACACGATGGTGATGAGCTTTGCGCTCGACGCGGGTCGTCAGGGGCATGGGATGGACGAACTGTCCGAGCTCTATCTGGGGCACAAACCGATCAGCTACAAATCGCTGACTGGCACGGGCAAGAGTCAGATAGGCTTTGCTGAAGTGCCGCTCGCCGAGGCTACCAAATATGCGGCGGAGGATGCCGACGTTACGCTGCGGCTATGGCATCATCTGAAGCTGCGGTTGAGCCCAGAAAAGGTGACGCGCGTCTACGAACTGGTCGACCGTCCACTGGTACCGGTGCTGAGCCAGATGGAATGCGCCGGGATAAAGGTTGATCGCACGGTGCTGGCCCGTCTGTCGACCGAATTTGCGGCGCAGATGGAGATACTCGAACAGGCAATCCATGGCCTTGCAGGCCAGCCCTTCACCATTGGCAGTCCCCAGCAATTGGGGGCGATCCTGTTTGACAAGCTGGGTCACAAGGGGGGCAAGAAAGGCAAGTCCGGCCAATATTCGACCGATGTGACTGTGCTGGAAGATCTGGCGGGGCAGGGCGTCGAAATCGCCCGCAAGGTGCTTGATTGGCGGCAATTGGCGAAACTGAAATCGACCTATACCGACAGTTTGCAGGAGCAGATCAACGCGAAAACAGGTCGCGTCCACACCAGCTATAGTCTGGTCGGTGCGCAAACGGGGCGGCTCGCTTCAACCGACCCGAACCTGCAAAACATCCCGATACGCACCGAAGTCGGGCGGCAAATCCGCGATGCTTTTGTCGCTGAACCCGGCAATGTCATCCTGTCCGCTGACTATAGCCAGATTGAGCTTCGACTCGCCGCGCATATGGCCGACGTGGGTCCCTTGCGCGAAGCGTTCGAGCATGGAGAGGATATCCACGCCCGCACCGCGCAGGAACTGTTCGGTGAGGTTAATCGCGATACCCGCGGCCGGGCCAAGACGATCAACTTTTCAATCCTTTATGGCATCTCGCGCTGGGGGCTGGCGAAGCGGCTCGAGTCGACCTCGGAAGAGGCGCAGCAGTTGATCGACGCCTATTTCAAACGCTTTCCCGGCATCAGCGCCTATATCCAGGAAACGCTGGCGAGTGTGAAAGAGACCGGCTTCACCACGACGCTGTTCGGGCGCAAATGCTGGTTCCCGCGCATCAGCTCGCAAAGCCAGGCCGAACGGCAAGGCAGCGAGCGCGCCGCCATCAATGCGCCGATTCAGGGCACCAGCGCCGACATCATCAAGCGTGCGATGGTGCGCATGGGGCCTGCTCTGGGCGAGGCTGGCCTGTCCAATGTGAAAATGCTGTTGCAGGTGCATGATGAACTGGTGTTCGAACTTCCTGAAAGCGATGTGGCTGCTGCGAGCAAGGTGATCGAAGCGGTGATGGCGGGTGCCGCCGAATCACTCGTCAAACTCTCGGTTCCTCTCGGCGTCGAGATCGGCACCGGTCCAAGTTGGGGCGCTGCCCACTGAGCAGGCATATGGGGTTTTCACCCGCCTTGTAACCATGCTCGGTGAGCACCACCTTTGTTGGTATGAAAAAGCGTCAAGCATTTGTTATCGCCACAGCCATATTGGCTCTGGCCGGCTGTTCAACTTTCGAGGCAGGCCCGGTCGGCAATCGTGCCGTTCCTGAGCCCGCGAAGGCGGTCGAGGTCGATCGCTATCTGGGGCGCTGGTATGAACTTGCCCGCTATGAAGCGGGATTCCAGAAGGATTGTGAAGGCGTCACCGCCGATTACAGTTTGACGGCACCCGGGCAGATCAAAGTGGTGAACAGCTGTCTCAAAGGATCGCTTCAGGGCAAAAGCGAGCGGGCGACCGGCAAGGCGAAGGTCGTCGACGGCAGCCAGAACGCCAAATTACGCGTTTCTTTCTTCGGGCCGTTTTACGGCGACTATTGGGTGCTTGACCGGGCTGAAGACTATAGCTGGTCGATCGTCGGTGAACCGAGCGGGCGCTATCTGTGGTTGCTGCACCGCCAACCCAATCCCGGCGCAGCGACACTTTCCCGCATGAAAGCGCGCGCCGCCGAACTGGGATATGATGTCGGGTTGCTCAGGATTACGCAGCAACCCGCCATCTAAAACGGCTTATTTGCGGATATTGACCAATCCAGCGGTCTTGCCGTCTTTTTCGGTCAGTTCGATGGTGAAGGCTTCGCCGTCCTTGGTGGTTCCGGTCAGCTTCGCGGCATCGCCGTCAGCCTTGATGGATTGCTTGCCGAACTGCTCCTTGAACCAGTCGCTGACCTTCGCCGGATCGGCAGGGGAGGTAAAGCCGATGCGGACGTCGGTCTGCTCATCCTTGCCGCCCTTGTCATTGGCGGTGATGTTGACCGTATCGACGGTCGATCCGGGATAGAGTTTTACCCCGTCAATGTCGAAATTGCTGTCATCGAGCAGCTTTTTGGGCAGGCGGATATTGGTGTCGAACCCAGGTACCTTGAAACCGACATTGCCTGTTTTGCCGTCGGCGGTGATTTTGACGGTCGAGCCTTCATCCGTGGTAGCATCTATGTTTACAGTGGTGCCTTCGTCAGGCTCATCCTTGCTGCTGCAAGCGGCGAGACCAAGCGCGAGAGGCAATGCGATCAGAGCATATTTCATTCGACATATCTCCATGTGTATTGCTTGTATAATACAGCGAGCAATTGTCGTCAACTTCGGTTCGTCGCACAAACGCCGTTAACGCGATTGACAGCGACGTTAATAATGACGCAATTTTACGATTGGTGGCACCAATCAGCGACAGCCAGTCGCATATAAACAGGGGGACTCGCATGCCACGGACTACAACCGGCCTTTACCCAAGCGACCGGAAATGGGAGCTGGAAGGTAAGGGGCAACCGCATCCCGGTGTCCTTATCGGCGGCCCTGATGCGCGTGCGAAGCAGATCGAGTACAGCATCCTCGCGGTGCTCCAGGTTGGTGGTGCCATGGCTGCGATCTGGTGGATGTTTACACAGCCTAGCGGCTGGGTCGAGTGGTCGGCCTTCATTTCCGGCTATCTGATCATCAACTATGGCCTGTCCTGCGGTTTTCACCGCTATTTCACCCATCGATCTTTCGAAACCTCGACATGGATGCGCTATTTGATCGGTGTTTGCGGGCAGATGGCGTGCCAGGGTTCGGTGAAGAAATGGGCCGCCGATCATCGCAGGCACCACGCCTTTTCCGACGAAGTGGGTGACATTCACAGCCCGCACATAGACGGCCACGGCCGCAAGATGGGGCCGGTCAAAGGCCTGCTGATCGGCCATCTCGGCTGGCTGTGGGACAATGCCCACACCGATATGCGGCTCTATGGCAAGGGACTCGTTGGGGATCCGGTCGTGGAGTTCTGCCACAAGACGCGCTGGTTCTGGGTCGCCTTTTCGCTGGTCATCCTGCCTGCTGGCTGGGCGCTCGCCTTTGGCGGGCCGGAACATGTTGTCGGCACCGTGTTGATTGGCGGTTTCCTGCGCACTTTCATTTTCCTGAATGGTGTCATGGGCACGAACAGTCTGGCACATTATTTCGGCTATCGCCGTTACCATGATGTCGGAAAAGCTACCAATAACTGGTTCATTTCCATACTGACTTTGGGCGATGGCTGGCATAACAACCATCATGCCCAGCCACGCGCGGCAAGCAATCATGTCAGTTGGTGGGAGCTGGATTTTAACGGCTGGACGATCGAAACGCTGGGCAAGCTAGGTTTGGTTTGGAATGTCCAAAAACGCGATAAAAACCGTGCTCGCGGCTATCCCGAACCCAACCAGTTGGACGGAAAGCCGATCATGAATTTTGCCGAACCCACCAAGGTTGAAGAGCCCATCGCCTAAAGTCAGGCGACTCCAGATCGAACCACCAACCTTGTCATTCCCGCGAAGGCGGGGAACGAAGTGACGGGACGTCAATCCATCACCTTCCGATCAAATTTCACACGCCGGTGATGGGCCCCCGTCTTTACAGGGGAGACGAGACTGTTTGAGGGCGACTGCTCTAACCCCGCTTGCGTTCCTGCTTGTAGGTGCCAAGCAGGCGCACCTTATTGCAATGGAATGCCAGCTCTTCCAGCGCGCGATCGACCGCAGGGTCACCGGGTGCACCTTCTATATCGGCGAAGAATTCGGTCGCGGCGAAGCTCGCACCATTCTGGTAGCTTTCGAGCTTGGTCATGTTGACGCCATTGGTCGCAAAGCCGCCCATCGCCTTGTAAAGTGCGGCGGGGATGTTCTTCACTTCGAAAATGAATGTGGTCATCAAGGTGCCACTATCGGCGTCCGGAACAACAGGGTCGCGGGAAAGAACGACGAAACGCGTGGTGTTGCGATCATCGTCCTCAATGCCTTCCTGGATCATCTCCAGCCCATAAATGCCTGCAGCGATTGGCGGTGCGACGGCTGCGGCTCCTTCATCATCGCTGTCTGCCACAAAGGCCGCCGCGGCCGCAGTGTCGGCATAGGCAATCGGTGTGATGCCCTTTGCACGCAGATAATGGCGGCACTGCCCGAGCGCTTGGGGATGGCTCATTGCCGTCGTCAACTTTGCATCCGCGTGCTTCGCCATCAAACAATGGCGAATACGCATGAAATGCTCGCCAATAATCGAAAGCCCGCTTTCGGGGAGAAGAAAGTGGATATCCGCGACCCGACCGTGCAGCGAATTTTCGATAGGGATAACAGCGCGCGCCGCGCGCCCTTCCTTCACCGCGTCAATCGCATCTTCGAAGGAAAAGCACGGCACAGGCAGGCAATCGGGGTCGATTTCAAGCGCAGCCAGATGCGAATTTGCTCCCGGCGCACCCTGAAAGGAAACCGCGCGCGCGGGGTTCGCCGCTGCGGCTTTGGTCATTTCCTCGACACGGGCGAGGGCGCTCTTTGGGAAGCTCTCCATAATGGGGCTGGCCGATAGGCTAGCGAAAAGGCGCTAGCAAGCAGGATTTGGCCTATTGCACCACCCAAGCAGCCAGACTAGAGGGACGTGGGGAATCAACCGGAGCCGCGCTCAACCGGCTCACAACGCATGAATCAGGGCTTTTATCATGGTCGATCGCAATAACACCATCGCTGGCTGGGTTTTGGCTGCGGGCATTGTCGCACTCGGTTCGTCGATCCTTTTCGGAAAAGTGATCCACGGCGAAGTGCCGGGTGAAGGCAAGCAGGGCTATGTCATCCAGGGCGTCGAAAGCGGAGGCGGAGCCGCTGCAGCTGTTCCGCTCGCCACATTGCTCGCCAGTGCCGACATCGCCAAGGGCGAAGCCATTTTCAAGAAATGCACCGCATGCCACACGATCAACCAGGGCGGTGCCAATGGTGTTGGTCCAAACCTTTATGCCGCCATGGGCAAAGCGCATGGCCATGTACCCGGCTTTGCTTATTCGGACGCGCTGAAAAGTGTTCCAGGCAACTGGGATTGGGAAGGCATGGACAAATGGCTGGCTAACCCGAAAAAATATGCGCCGGGCACCAAGATGAGCTTTGCTGGCCTCGGAAATCCTGAAGAACGTGCTGCTTTGTTGCTCTATCTCAATGCACAGGGTTCGAATCTGCCGCTACCTGCGGCTCCTGCTGCTGAAGCCGCGCCTGCTGAAGGCGCTGCCCCGGCAGAAGGTGGAGAAGCGGCAGCCGCCGCACCGGCTGACGCCGCCAAGGAGGCTGCAGCCGCTCCAGCCAAGTAAATCAGGGAGCTAAAATTATGCGCAAATTTGTATTGATGGCTCCAGTGCTATTCGCGCTGGCAGCCTGCGGTGGCGCCGAGCAGAGTGAAACGCCCGCGGCGGATGCGGGGAGCACTACCGAAACCACCGAAGCAGCCCCCGCTGCGACAACCGAAGTTTCTGGCGAGAAGAGCTTCGCCAAATGCACTGCCTGTCACAAGGTAGAAAAGGGCGCACCCAATGGCGTTGGCCCGAACCTGCACGGAATTGTTGGCAAGGCTGTAGCTTCGACCGAGGGTTTTGCTTATTCAACCGCTATGAAAGCCAAGGGCGGCAATTGGGACGAAGCGACTCTTGACGCCTATCTCGAAAATCCGCGCAAGGTTGTGCCTGGCACCAAAATGGCCTTTGCGGGCATCAACAATGCCGAAGAACGCGAGGCACTAATCGCTTGGCTCAAAGAGCAGAAGTAACTATTTCAACCAGAACCTGAATCCCCCTCCCGCTTGCGGGAGGGTTGGGGAGGGCGCGAGCGCAGCGAGCTCGTCCCGTTACAGGCCCGCCCCCGGCCCCTCCCGCAAGCGGGAGGGGAGACTATGTCTTAATCACAAGTCTCAAGTTCGTAGAAGATCGATATTTCGCGCCAGGCTTCTTCGGCAGTTTCGACAAACTGGAACAGTTCAAGGTCTTTGGGGCTGATGACGCCTTCGAGCATGAGTTCCTCAAAATTCACGACGCGTTCCCAGAAATCCTTGCCGAATAGCAATATGGGCATCGGCTCGATCTTGCCGGTCTGGACGAGCGTCAGTAGCTCGAAAAATTCATCGAACGTCCCGAAGCCGCCGGGGAACACCGCAACCGCGCGGGCGCGAAGCAGGAAGTGCATCTTGCGCAGTGCGAAATAGTGGAATTGGAAGCTTAAGTCGGGGGTCACATATTCGTTTGGCGCCTGTTCGTGGGGCAGGACGATGTTCAGGCCGATCGTATCTGCACTCACATCGCGCGCGCCGCGATTGGCTGCCTCCATGATCGAGGGACCGCCGCCCGAGCATACGACAAAATGGCGGTTGCCGTCCTCATCCTTGATACCGCAGCTGCTCGCCAACTGGCCCAGTTTGCGGGCTTCGTTGTAATAATGCGAATTGGCTTTCAACCGTTCGGCAATCGTCCGGCTGCGATCATCGGTTGCAGCTGCCAACAATGCATCGGCCTTTTCCGGCTGCGGAATTCGCGCCGAACCATAAACCACGAGGGTCGAGGCCACTTTGGCCTCATCGAGCAGCATTTCGGGTTTAAGCAGTTCGAGCTGGAAGCGCACCGGGCGCAATTCCTCTCGGAGGAGGAATTCGGTATCCTGAAATGCCAGCTTATAGGATTTGCTCTGTGTCTGCAGGGTCTGGGGAGTCAGGTCCTTGGCAAATTTGGCTTCTTGTTTCGCTTTGTAGAAGCGACGGTCTTTCAAATCTTTTTGTGTCATGCCCGCCTGATAGACGATTGGCGGTGAATATCCACCCCTCAGCGGCAATAGGCGCTGCCGTCCTTCATCGACTGCGCCATGTCGAAATGCAGGTGATTGGCATGCGCGGCGTTGTAATCCGGCCCCAATACCGTGCCGAAACGCTTGCAAGCCGACTGGTGCAGGCGGCGCAAAAAGGCGCGTTCATCGGGCTTGCCATTCCAGCCTGACAGTACTGAAATCCGGCGACCGTCTTTCAGGACGAAGGCCGAGACATCCACAGCATTGCCAAAGGCATGTTGCGACAAACGCCCGCTGCGCCCTCCATTGATATTGCGGCAATTATAGGTGCCCATGGTTTCGATACGGACGACTTCGCTGCCCAGATAGGCTTTGGCAGCAGGGGTAACGGCGTGTTTGGCCCACGCCGTGAAATTGGCCGCAAGCGGGCAGGTCATCGGGCCGAGATTGGTTGTGTCGGTGCCAAATGACATCAGCTTGACCGTGTCGATCGTCTGGCACCCACCCGTAAAACTCTGGTTGGGCAGGGGTGTGAAACGGACATTTGCCGATTTCAATGTCGACAGGCATTGCCGTGCCGGTTCGCTGTTGAACACGTCATTATCGCGGCGCACCACCTCGCGATCCGAACGCCCGCCGCAAGCGGTGACCAGAAGGGCGAGGAGCAAGGCGGATACGCTGCGTACCATATGTAATAAAATGTAAGCGGGATGGTTAACAAAGGGTAAATAGCGCAAACGGTTGACCGCAAATCCAGACGCGGCTACCGGACTTTTAATGCGAACGATTCTCAATAATAAGCCTGCCTTCTGGTTGCTGCTTTCCTTGCCAGCTATCCTGCTGATTTCCGGCTGGTGGCAAGGCCGGATCGACGGCATGGACATGTTGCATCCGACTGGCGAATGGTCGGCTCGGCTGATGATTTTGGCGATGGTGCTGAGCCCGCTGTTGTCGATTCTGGGCCCGAAGCGCTGGCTGCACTGGCTCGTGGTGCGGCGCAGGGCCATTGGCGTTGCGGCTTTCTCCTATGCCCTGCTGCATCTGCTTTTTTACCTCATCGATATGGGCAATCTCGACGATATCCTCGCCGAATGGCTTGCACCTGGAATCTGGACAGGTTGGGCGGCTTTCGCGCTGATGCTACCGCTCGCGCTGACCAGCAACGATGCCTCGATGCGTTGGTTGCGCGCGGGCTGGAAACGGCTGCAGCGACTCGTTTATCCGGCAGCCCTGTTGACGCTGCTGCACTGGATCTGGGTGCATAATAGCTATGCGGGCGCGCTCGCCCATTTCGTGCCGCTCGGGCTTTTGCTGATCGCCCGCTGCATCAAGAAACCCCTCTCTCAAATGAAATCCCAAGGAGTTTGAACATGCGTAAATGGATCTCCCTCGCGCTGGCAGCTGCAGCCATTGCCGTATTGCCCTCCGCCCCTGCTTCGGCGACGGGCGCAATCAAGTGCAAGGCAGGGCCGCAGTCGGGCTGGAAATCGCAGGATGTGCTGAAGGCCAAGCTGGTCAAGGAAGGCTGGACTGTCCGCAAGTCCAAGGTCGATGGCGGATGTTATGAGGTTTATGGCACGACGCCCGAAGGCGACCGTGTCGAGGCCTATTTCCATCCGGTCAGCCTTGAAAAACTCTATGTCGCGCGGCGCGGGCAGGTGTTGTTTCGCAAGCCGGGCTACTAAACAGTCGTTGACATTCCCGGGGCTGCGCCTAAACGCGGCCCCGGGCCACGCGGTCCCAACGCCGCGCGAGCTCTCTGCAAGGAGAGAATGACATGACGAGTAAACCTGCCGCCAAACCGGCGCGCCCTTATTTTTCCTCTGGTCCCTGCGCAAAGCCGCCGGGCTGGGCCCCCGAAAAACTGAATACCGAATCACTCGGCCGTTCGCACCGTGCCAAGATTGGCAAGTCGCGCCTGCAATATTGCATCGACCTGATGCGTGAAGTGCTGCAGCTTCCCGACACGCACCGTATCGGTATCGTACCCGGTTCGGACACAGGCGCGTTTGAAATGGCGATGTGGACGATGCTCGGTGCACGCGGCGTAACCGCACTCGCGTGGGAAAGTTTTGGCGAGGGCTGGGTTACCGACGCAGTCAAGCAATTGAAGCTGGAGCCCAAGGTGCACCGCGCCGATTATGGCCAGCTGCCCGATCTCGATAAGGTCGACTGGGCGGATGACGTCCTCTTCACCTGGAATGGCACCACATCGGGCGTACGCGTACCGGATGGCGAATGGATCCCGGACGATCGCGAGGGGCTCTCGTTCGCTGACGCAACAAGCGCGGTTTTTGCCTATGACATTCCGTGGAACAAGATCGACGTTGCCACCTTCAGCTGGCAGAAAGTGCTGGGCGGAGAGGGTGCGCATGGCGTCCTGATCCTCGGCCCTCGTGCTGTTCAACGCCTCGAGGAATATACCCCTGCATGGCCGCTGCCCAAGGTTTTCCGCCTGATGTCAAAGGGCGCGCTGGCAGAAGGCGTGTTCAAGGGCGAAACGATCAACACACCGTCGATGCTCGCAGTTGAAGATGCCATTTTCGCCCTCGAATGGGCCACGGGACTTGGTGGCCTTTCGGGCCTGCAGGCACGCAGCAATGCAAACGCCCATGCCCTCGACAAGATTGTCGCCGAACGCGCCTGGCTCAGCCATTTGGCAGCTGACAGCGGCATCCGTTCGAAAACCAGCGTTTGCCTCTCGGTTGAAGGCGCCGATGCGGATTTCATCAAGAAATTCGCTGGCCTGCTAGAAGCCGAAGGCGCGGCTTTTGACATCGCCGGATATCGCGACGCCCCGCCGGGCCTGCGAATTTGGTGCGGCGCGACGGTGGATACTGCCGATATTGAAGCGCTCGGGCCGTGGCTCGACTGGGCGTTCGAGACGCTCAATTCCTAATTTTATGCCGTCACCCTGAACTTGTTTCAGGGTCCATTTTTCAGCTTCCACCTGCGCTTTCGACTGCGAAATGGATGCTGAAACAAGTTCAGCATGACGCTGTATAAGGATTGTTTTGAAATGACCAAACCCCGCGTACTCATCTCTGACAAGATGGATCCCAATGCCGCCAAGATTTTCGAAGAGCGTGGCTGCGATGTCGATGTCATCACGGGCAAGACACCCGATGAACTCAAGGAAATTATTGGGCAATATGATGGCCTTGCTATTCGTAGCTCAAGCAAAGTCACAAAAGAAATCCTCGAGGCAGCAACCAATTTGAAGGTCGTCGGTCGCGCTGGTATCGGCGTCGACAATGTCGATATTCCGGCGGCTTCTGCCAAGGGCGTAGTGGTGATGAACACGCCGTTCGGCAATTCGATCACGACTGCGGAGCATGCCATCGCGCTGATGTTCGCGCTCGCCCGCCAGATTCCTGAAGCTAATGAGCAGACACAGGCCGGCAAATGGCCGAAAAATGATTTCATGGGCGTCGAAGTGACCGGCAAGACCCTCGGCCTGATCGGTGCCGGCAATATCGGCAGCATCGTTGCCAGCCGCGCGCTCGGCCTCAAAATGAAGGTGGTTGCATTCGATCCCTTCCTGACGCCCGAACGCGCCGTGGAAATGGGCGTGGAAAAGGCCGATCTCGATACGCTTTTCGCCAAGGCCGATTTCATCACGTTGCACACGCCGCTGACCGATCAGACTCGCAACATCCTCTCAGCCGCCAATATCGCAAAGTGCAAGAAAGGCGTCCGCATCATCAACTGCGCGCGCGGCGGCTTGGTAGATGAAGCTGCGCTTAAAGAGGCGCTCGACAGCGGCCATGTCGCGGGCGCCGCGCTTGACGTGTTCGAAACCGAACCGGCCAAGGATAGCCCGCTATTCGGCACGCCCAACTTCATCTGCACTCCGCACCTCGGTGCATCGACCAACGAGGCACAAGTCAATGTCGCGTTGCAGGTCGCCGAGCAGATGGCCGACTATTTGGTCAATGGCGGTGTCACCAACGCGCTCAACATGCCGAGCCTGAGCGCCGAAGAAGCGCCCAAGCTGAAGCCCTATATGGCACTGGCCCAGCAGCTCGGATCGCTGATCGGCCAGTTGCAGCATGGCGACCTGACCCAGATCAGCATCGAAGTTGAAGGGGCGGCGGCTGAACTCAACATCAAACCGATTACTGCAGCCGTACTTGCCGGGTTCATGCGCCGTTTCTCGGATGCTGTGAATATGGTCAACGCGCCTTATTTGGCCAAAGAGCGCGGCTTCGACATTCGCGAAGTCCGCCATGATCGCGAAGGGGATTACCACACGCTGGTCCGCGTTTCAGTGAAGACGGATATTGGCGAGCGTTCGGTTGCCGGCACCATTTTCAGCAATGGTACGCCGCGACTGGTCGAATTGTTCGGAGTGAAGGTGGAGGCCGATCTTGAAGGCAATATGCTCTATATTGTAAATCAGGATGCGCCCGGTTTCATTGGCCGTCTGGGCACCACATTGGGTGAAGCCGATATCAATATCGGTACCTTCCACCTCGGTCGTCAGGAAGCCGGTGGCGTTGCCGTGCTGTTGCTTTCGGTCGACACACCGGTGCCTGCTGCCACGCTGGAGGTTATCCACAACCTGCCGGGTGTGAAGCGCGCGATGGCGTTGCGCTTCTGATGTGCTAAGGCACGCGCCATGACCAACAGCCTGCTCCCCACCGGATTTCGTGACCGCCTGCCGCCGGAGGCCGATGCTTCGGCGCGACTGGTGCGTGCCATTCTCGATACGGCGGCGAGCCATGGTTATGAGCGCGTGCAGGCACCGCTGGCTGAATATGAGGCCAGCCTGACCGGCAGCCTTGGCACTTCGGCCCGCGATCTGCTGCGCTTTGTTGATCCCGTTTCGGGCGAAACAATGGCTGTGCGCAGCGACATTACCGGTCAGATCGGGCGCATTGCCTCGACGCGGATGGGACACCATCCCCGACCGGTGCGCTTGTCATATGGCGGCCCGGTGGTAAAATTGCGCGCGACCCAACTGCGCCCTGAGCGCGAGATGATGCAGGTGGGGGCGGAATTGATTGGCCTCGACAGCGTTGCGGCGGCAATCGAGGTGGTATCCGTTGCCATCGAAGGCCTGAAGGCTGCGGGCGTGAAAGACATCACGCTCGACCTCACCATGCCCGATCTTCTCGATGTCCTGAAACCGAAAGGTGACAGGGAGGAACTAAAGGCCGCGCTCGATGCAAAGGATGCTGGAGCGGTTCCCGTTGCACTGGCCCCTTTGATTGCTGCGGCGGGTGCCTTGCCCGATGCGCTGGACCGGATGCGGGCCTTTGATAGCGAGGGCAAACTCAAAGATCGGCTCGATGCGATTGAGGCAATTGCCGCCGCTGTTCCAGCCGACATCCGCGTCACGCTCGATCCCACGGAGCGGCACGGTTTTGAATATCAGACCTGGTTCGGTTTCTCGCTTTTCTCTGCCCATGCATCGGGTGAAATCGGGCGCGGCGGAGCCTATCGCATTGGCACGGAACCGGCGATCGGCTTTTCCGCCTATATCGATCCGCTGATTGACGCAGGTTTGGCACAGGGCGAACGCCGCCGCCTGTTCCTGCCCATCGGCACCATGCCGCAAAAGGCGGCAAGCCTTCGTGCCGAGGGATGGGTTACCGTTGCGCAACTGACCGAAGAGGATAGCGCGGAGGCGCAGATCTGCACGCATGTGCTGGTGAACGGGCGGCCGGAAGCGGTTTGAATATATTTCCTCCCCATCGCAAGTCGATGGGGAGGAGCAGCTTAACCAAACACCCCCTTCAACCACGCATCAACCACCGGCGTTGCGGGATAGGACGGATCACCCAATTTGCGGTTGATGTCTGCATGGCCCTTCATGCCTTTGCCTTCAAAGGCGTTGAGCTGAACCTTGCTGCCACCCTTGCGCAGGGCGTCGGCCAGCGCTTCGGACTGGCGCTTACCATCGGCGCGGTCAACATGGAGGATCAGGAACGCCGGCGCATTGGGGCTTTGTGCGTGCCAATAGGGGGACAGCGCCTTTTGCTGGGCTGGATCGGTTCCAAATGCCTGCACATAGGTATCGCTCATGATCTTCGCACCCTCGCTCATCTGCGCGGGAACATCATAAGCCGCGCCGTCGATGGGAATGACTCCAGAGAGATCGTCGAGGCCGAGTCCGGCACCGCGAAGATATTGCGGATCGCTACCCACCAGCGCTGAGAGATGTGCACCAGCACTATGCCCCATCAGGACGACGCGGTTACGATCAATCCCGAATTTCTCGGAATTTTTGAGGAGGTAGGCAATGGCCGCAGCAACATCCGCTCCCTGTTGCTCTACAGTGGCCGCAGGCACCAACCGATAATTGATCGACGCCATATGATAGCCAAGCCCGGTATAATGCGTCACCTTATCGGTTCCGGTAGCATTGCGCTTGTCCCCGCGTTTCCATCCGCCACCATGAACAAAGATCAGCAGCGGCGCGCGTGCTGCGCTGGTTTTGGCTTTATAAAAATCCAGTTTCTGCAGGGCGTCGCTGCCATAGGCATGTTCTACACCGCCCAGCGCAATATATTGCCGGTCGTTGGTCGGGTTAGCGGTGCGCTTGTCGTTGCCAAGGCGTGATTGCACGCGTTCCATGATCTCGCCCGAACATTTTTCGGAAAGATCGCCACTTTTGCTTTGCAGGCATTCGCGCATCTTGCCGCGATCCATACCGCACAATTCGACGACTTCGCGCCGGCATTCGCGGCTCAATCGCTCGCCACGCTGCGCCTGACATGCGGTCGCGACAAGGGCGATGGTCGAGGCGGTGAGAATCCAGTTACGCATCTGTTGGCCTTTCAGCTTCCTTTTAAGGTGGACGAAGCGCGTCCATCATCATAACGGGGCTCACGGCGAATCCCTTCGCGGAAAATTCCTTCTGCGCAGAAAAAGGCCACCACGCATCAACATGCGTGTGTTGTTTCGGGAAAACCGTAATGGCAAATGTTACCGTAATCGGCGCTCAATGGGGTGACGAAGGCAAAGGCAAGATCGTCGACTGGCTGGCTAGCCGCGCCGATGCCGTTGTCCGCTTTCAGGGCGGGCATAATGCAGGCCACACTTTGGTCGTTGGTGACCAGACTTACAAATTATCGCTGCTTCCTTCTGGAATCGTCACCGGCACATTGTCGATCATAGGCAATGGCGTGGTGCTCGATCCCTGGCATCTGAAGTCCGAGATCGAGAAGCTCGAAGGGCAGGGCGTTACGATCAATACCGAAAATTTCGCGATTGCCGACAATTGCCCGCTGATCCTGCCAATCCACCGCGATCTGGACGGGCTGCGCGAAACCGCCGCTGGTTCGGGCAAAATCGGAACCACCGGTCGCGGTATCGGCCCGGCCTATGAAGACAAGGTCGGCCGCCGCGCCATCCGTGTCTGCGACCTCGCACATCTCGATGCGCTGGATGCGCAGCTTGACCGGCTCTGTGCGCACCATGACGCGCTGCGTGCAGGCTTTAGTGAACCTCCGGTTGACCGCGAACGCCTGCTCAACGACTTGCGCGAGATTGCGCCTTTCGTGCTGCAATATGCGCAGCCGGTTTGGAAGCGTCTCAAGAAGGTGCGCAAGGCGGGTGCGCGCGTGCTCTTCGAAGGCGCGCAGGGCGTGCTGCTCGATGTCGATCATGGGACGTATCCCTTCGTCACCAGCTCGAACACCGTAAGCGGCACAGCTGCCTCTGGCTCGGGCCTTGGCCCCAACGCCACCGGTTTCGTTCTCGGCATCGTCAAGGCCTACACCACCCGCGTTGGTTCGGGTCCTTTCCCTACTGAGCTGGAGGACGAGGTTGGCCGACGCCTGGGCGAACGCGGCCATGAATTCGGTACGGTAACAGGACGCAAGCGGCGCTGCGGCTGGTTCGATGCCGTGATCGTGCGGCAGAGCTGTGCGGTTTCAGGCGTCACTGGTATCGCGCTGACCAAGCTCGACGTTCTCGACGGGTTCGAAACGATCAAGATCTGCACCGGCTATCGCTTGAATGGCAAAATCCTCGATTATTTGCCAAGCCATGCCGCCGACCAAGCCAATGTCGAGCCGATTTATGAGGAAATGCAGGGCTGGCAGGAAACAACCGCCGGTGCCCGCAGCTGGGCCGATTTGCCTGCGCAGGCGATCAAATATGTCCAGCGTATCCAGGAACTGATTGAAACACCCGTCGCGCTCGTCAGCACTTCACCCGAACGTGAAGACACGATTTTGGTGCGCGATCCGTTCGCGGACTGACGAAACTAAGTTACGGCGGTGGGCTTCAAGCCGCCGCCGTCAACGCTCGATTGACTTGCCGGATTCGAACTTGGTTTTGTTCGCATTGATCCAGTCAAGATAGGCGGCGACGTTGACCGACACAGACGGATTGTCGTTGACGCCGCAGCCTACTGCCCATGAAACGACACCGACCTGCACCATGCGGCCATTTTCGCGGGACATGATTGGCCCGCCGCTGTCGCCCAGACAGGTGAAGACATGGCGCCCTTGACGCGCGGCTTCTGAGTTGCGTGGTGTGACAGCGCACAGCATCATATTGCTGACATGACCATATCCCGGTCGGGTACGGCATGTGTTCTGGTCCAGGATTTGCAAGTCGCCGGTCCGCAGTTCAGCCGGGTTGCGTTGTGCTGCCCCCGCGCTGCTGATCCGTGTGTTGCGGCCGGACACCTCCTCCATCACGCCCCAGCCGAAGGCGCTTACAATCGTGCCGGAAGTCGGTTGTCGACTGGCGAGCGGGATGCGCTGCGCCAAGGCTGCTGCACGTGCCACTGTGCTGGCATCGGGCTTGATGCGGACCAACGCGATGTCATGGTGGTTGCCACCCGGCACATAGCCTTTTTTGACGATAACGGCGTCGACAGCGAATGTCGTTCCGCCTCGGGTGAGGTCTTTGGTGCCCAGCTTGACGCGACGGTATTTGAACACCGTCTGCCGTTTTTCGGCTGTGTCAAAGGGGGCGTTGGCGATGCAGTGCGCCGCCGTCAGCACGATATTGGGCTCGATCAGCGATCCCCCGCAGCGATGCGTCTTTTCATGCAATTGCCAGTTGATCTTTCCTGCCGCGAGCAGTGAAGGTGGGGTTGAGCTTTCGGTCGAATAGAGCTGCACCTGCCAAGGCGTGGCAAGGTTGGCGACCTTGAAGCCGCCGCCAATCCGGACCCGCGTCCGCACCTGCCGGACATAGTTTGTCGTTGCCGCCCAGTTTTTGGGGAATGTCGTCAGGGGGGCTTCGCGAGCATCAAATAGCGACAGGTCTACGGGTTCGTTTGACGCAATTGTGACGATGTGCCGGTAATAGGCGTCCGGAGCATCCTCAAATTCATCATTTTTGATCAGCCTTGCCTCGCCGGGTTCCAGCCGGATGGGCGTCCGGTCCTTCAGGCGGATCATTGCGTCGGTAGCCGGAAAATCCTGGTCAATCCGCATCGCCGCAACATAAACGGGCTCAGCGCCTTCGTTGCGCACCACTGCCCAATAGGGTTGCTCGCAACTTCTGGCTTCGCCCACCCCTTTGCATATTGCGCTTTTGGGGCCGAAAATTTCGGTAGTGACGTCGCTACGCATTTGCGGGATCGGGCGTGCGAATATCCGACGGCTCCACAGCGTTTTTTGTATCTCTGCATTCAGCCCGCCCGCGAGCGTGCCATCGTCCAACCTTCCGATGATCGGGGGCAGCTTCTCATTTCCGCGCTCGCCAAATCTTGAAAAGCGAAAGGCGATTTCCTCATCGGATCGCAGCCGGCTGTCGAGATTGGCCGATGCCCTCGGCATCAGGATCAGCATATCCGGAAAGTCCGGATAGGGTGCGATCAGATATTCCGCTTCGCCGCGCGAATTGGCGAAGCGAATGTTCGGATTGGCGCGCACAATCGCCTCGACCGCCGTGCGATCCTCTCCGATCGATTCCGCAACCCAAACCGTTGCAAAATCCTTTGAAAGCCGGGGGTCGGGTGGCGGGGGGGCGCCGTCGTCGCTGGTCGCATCACTTTCCGCGACGGCCTCTTGTGCACAATCGACCCCGATTTCGCAGCCGCCTTGTGCCTCTTCCTGCGCATTGGATTGCACGGACCATGCCGACAGCAAAAGGGCGGCGATGGCCAAACGGAATAGCAAACTTGACTGCAACATCGCATACCCCTCCCTCAACGGCCGGCTATGGAATGATAGCGGACCAGATATGGCGACTTGGGTTGAGTATTTGCTTTTTGCCGGGAAATGTAAACGCGATTCTAAGTCGTGCTGTTTCCAGCTCTCGCGACTTCAAGGATTGCTTCGACAAAGCCTGCGGGATCATCTTCCTGGATGAAATGTCCGCCATGTAACGTGCGGTGGGCTACGTGCTTCGTCCCAGGCACCCGTTCAAGGAATTTCCGGTCACCGCCACGCGTAATCGGATCACCATCGGAAAAGCAGCATAAGAAAGGCTTGTCGAATGCCTCCAATACTTCCCATGCCTTGATCTGGTCAGGCACAGCGACATTATCCCCCAAGGGCACGAATGACGGGTACACGCGCGCCGCGACCTTCGATGCGCGGCTGGGGAAGGGGGCGTTGTAAGCTGCAATCTCGTCCGCGCTGAGTGCGCGCTTGCTTCCTTTTGCAACGATCTTACCGATCGGAAAAACCGGGCTGTAGCGTGAAAAGGCCCGCCAAATGGCGAAAGCGCGCGGGGCATCCTCACCGGCGGGCAGCCCTCCATTTGACAAGGCAACACCTGCAAACCGCTCCGGCATTTCTGCGACCAGACGCAATCCAATCAGTGACCCCCAATCCTGACAGGCAAGGATGATGTTGCGCAGATCAAGCGCCTCCACCCATTCGCGCATCCATGCGACTTGGGCGGCATAGCTATAAGCGCTCCGGTCCAAAGGTTTGTCTGACCGGCCAAAGCCAATCAGGTCGGGGGCGAGCGCGCGAAACCCGGCTTGCGCCAATGGGCCGAACATATGGCGGTAAAGATAGCCCCAGGTCGGCTCCCCATGCAGCATCAGCACCGGTTGCGCATCGCGCTGGCCTTCGTCGACAAAATGTACGCGTAGTCCGCCCGATATATCCAGATATTGCGGCGTGAAAGGCCAATCCGGCAAATTTGCAAAGCGCGCATCCGGCGTGCGGTAAACGGTCATTACTGTGAATCTCCTGCCGGACAATATCCATAAGTTTGGCTGTCCAGATTGCAATCCAGTCAGTGTGTATTCCGACTTGATTTAATCACGCGATTAACCCAAACAGGCCGCTCTAGGAGAGGAAGTTCAAATGGAATTTGCAGGCATCGGCTATAGCGAAGAACAGATCCAGCTGCTCGATATAGCAAGCGAATTTTGCCGTGAAAAATCGCCGATCGCGTCGGTTCGCGCACTGCTTGAAAGCGAAACCGGATATGATGCCGATACCTGGCAGGAAATTGCAGAGCTGGGTTGGCTGGCTATCGCTGTTCCCGAAGCGCAAGGCGGCGTTGGCCTGTCGCTGGCGGAAGTTGTTCCGGTGGTCGAGCAGATGGGGCGCAATCTGCTGGCTTCGCCCTTTGTTTCGACGATTGCGGCGCAGCAGGCGTTGCTTTCCAGTGGCACCGCTGATCAGCAAGCCACATGGCTGCCCCGATTGGCTGCAGGTGAAATTGGAACGCTGGCCTTGGGTGAGGCACATGGGGATTGGGACCTCTCTAACATCACGGTAACGGCAACGCGTAAAGATGGCCGCATCGCACTTTCTGGCACAAAGCATTTCGTGCTGTGGGCTGATAGCGCCGATCTCCTCATCGTTTCGGTGCAACTCGACGGAACCCCCGCATTGGTTTTGGTTGAGAAATCAGCGATCCCGGCGCGCGCTCTTCGTCGGGAAACCATTGTCGATGAAACCAAGCGCAGCTTCGCGGTGTCGCTGGATGGAATTTCGGTATCCGAAGACGCCGTACTGGATATTTCGCGCACCAGCGCCGCACTCGCCCAGATCGAACTGGCAGCAAACCTGCTTCAATCCGCTGAAATGTGTGGCGGGTCACAGGCGGTGATTGATTACACACTCGACTATCTGCGTACCCGCAAGCAGTTCGGCAAGCTTATCGGCGAATATCAGGCGCTCAAACATCCGATGGTCGATGCCTATGTCGGATATGAAAAGGCGCGCACGCACCTGTACAGCGCGGCGCACAGCATTTCCGATCAGGGCAGGGGCGAGGTTGCCGTGCGTATGGCGAAGGCAGCGGCGGACGGCGCCTATAGCTTTGCGGCTGATCGGGCAATCCAGTTCCACGGCGGATTCGGCTTCACCCATGATTGTGATGCCGGCCTGCACCGGCGGGCAGCGATATTCCATGCTTCGCAATTTGGCGATGCCGCCTGGCACCGGAGGAAACTGGCGGATTTGCTGTTGGTTTGAGCAAATTGCCCCGCAAAGGCTTGACCTTTGGCAGGCACAAGGTTAGGGGCAGCCACTTTCCGGGAACAGCGATTCCCGTTATTCGTCAATTTATAGGGATTTTGAAGATGTCGCGCATTTGCGAACTGACCGGCAAGGGTCGCATGGTAGGCAACAATGTGAGCCACGCTAACAACAAGACCAAGCGCACCTTCCTGCCCAACCTGCAGAATGTTACGCTGCTTTCGGATGCGTTGGAGCAGGGCTTCAAATTCCGCGTATCGGCCTCGGGCCTGCGTTCAGTCGAGCATGTCGGCGGCCTCGACAACTGGTTGCTCAAGACTTCGGACGAGAAACTGAGCACCAATGCGCGCAAGGTGAAGAAGGCGGTTTCAAAGAAGCAGGCTGCAGCCGCGTAATCGCGCTTACTTCGTAAGAGTTTCAAAACCGGGGGCGGTTTCCGCCTCCGGTTTTTTATTGGGCAAATCCAGCGCAAATTTCATCAATATGGTGCGCTGAAACGCGGTGAAATTGTCATCGGAAATCATCCAGACGATGATGCGGCCCGGTTCCTCGGTTATTGCCAAGCCCTCCATATTGTCCACCAGCAGCGGGGATTTGAGGGTAGCGATTGTTCGAGGCGCTATCGCAACATCAGTTTCGATTTCAGCTGGATTGAGTATCGCCAGCTTGGCAGAAAAACCTTGGGGCAGGCCAATGCGGCGATTGAGTATCAGCAACCGACCATCAGGCAGCTCGGTCGCATCCGTGGGGCGGTACCCGTCGGGTGCGCGATAGCCAAAAAGCGTCACTTGCGAGCCCGGTTCAACAGGGTCACCTGAATAGAGAAAAGCACTGTTGCTGCCGTCGGCGCGCAGATGCGTTTCAGAAAACAGCACGAAACGCCCGTTGCGCAGCCGTGCTATCGCTTCGACGCCGCCATTGGCCTTCCACCCCTTTGTGAAGGTCAGCCTTTTGGTGCCGTCAATCCGGCCAAGCGAAGGAGAAAACCGGCGGATGGCGTGGCGTGCTTCATAACTTACCCAGATCCGGCCAGATGACGGATCACGGGTCATGCCTTCGCTGTCGCGGTCGCGATAATCGGCGTCGTCACCATAAGCCCCGGGCAAGGCAGCGATGAAGCTGTCTTCCATCCGGTTGGACTGGCCAAGCGTGAAACCGATCAAGGCACCGGCGTCGCTCGCCGCGAGAAAACGGTTAGTGCCGAGCACCGCCAGAGCAGAAATTCCTCCGAAATCGCTATTGTCACTCCGCAATTCCCAAGCGTTCAGGAAGGTGAGTGCACCCACTTTTTTGCGCTCGGGATCGCTTTCATCCAGTGCCAGCGGCACCAGCTCAATCTGCTGGCTGTAATTGCGTGAATAGACCCGGTGGCCCCCGACTGCGGCAATCATCAATAGCAAAAGCAAGGCTAATCGGGGCAAGCGGTCGCGCATGACGAAGCCATAGCATTCATAAAAACAAGTTCAAACATGAACAGCGGATAACATCCACATTCAGCAAAGGCTCAAGCCGAATCGCTTAGCCAGTGCTCAACAGGGCAAAATTCAAGGCGGATTTGGGACAAGGATCCGCCAGTGCAAAGGAGAAAAAAATGAACATGAAAAAGTCGCTCGGCGCACTGGTCGCAGCCGCAACCCTGGTAACAGGTTTTTCCGCAACCCCGGCTCTGGCTGGCGGTCGTTATTATGACGATGACGGCTATTACAGTTATCGCGATCGCGACAATTACCGGTACCATCGCCGTGATCGTGGCTATCGCTGCGACAAGGGCACGGGCGGAACCGTAATCGGTGCCGTGGCCGGTGGCCTTGCCGGTCGTGAAATCGCCCGTCGCGGTAATCGCACCGAAGGCGCCATCATAGGCGCAGCGGTTGGTGCCCTTGCCGGTCGCGCAATTGACAAGTCGGACAGCAACTGCCGCCGCCGCTATCGTTAATTGGTAACATTTGAAACTTGTCGCCGCATAGCCACAGGCGCTATGCGGCGGCATGGCAAATCCAGTCGACTCCGCGCGTGCGGCCATCCGGCCGATGTTCCGCGCATCCGAACCCGAAACCCTCGCGCCGCTGGTGGCAGCGGCGCAGCTCACTCCCTCCGAACGTGATGGTGTCGTCACGCGCGCGCGCGGCCTTTTGGGCGAATTGCGCGCAGCGCAGACTGACGGTTGGGTCAATCAGTTCCTTCAGGAGTATCGGCTGGGTACCGAAGAGGGCACGGCATTGCTGTCGCTGGCCGAGGCCTTTCTGCGCGTCCCTGATGCCGATACCGCCGATCTGCTGATCGCTGACAAGCTGGGCGATGCCAACTGGCGTTCGCATAGCGGCAAATCCGCCAGCACGCTGGTCAACAGCGCGACCTGGGGGCTGGTGCTCGGCAAGGCGATGGTCGGCGATGAGGGCAAAGGCATATTGCGTAAGCTGGTCGCCCGTGCGGGCGAACCCTTTGTACGGCAAGCCGTGGGTGCTGCCATGCGGCTGATGGGGCAGGTGTTCGTGATGGGACGCACCATCGACGAAGCGATAAAGCGGATGGATGCCGCAGAGAATAGCGGCTTCACCGCCAGCTTCGATATGCTCGGCGAAGCCGCCCGTACCCGTGCCGATGCCGAGCGCTATTTCGAGGCCTATCAAGGCGCGATTGCGGCTGTCGGCGCTAACCCCGCGCGTGGACATAGCGTCTCGGTGAAGCTGTCTGCACTCCATCCGCGCTATGAAACTGCGAAAGCGGCAAGCTGCGTTCCAGAACTGTCGGCGATGCTGGTCGATCTGGCGCGGCAGGCCGCGGCGGTGGGTGTACAACTGACGGTTGATGCTGAAGAAGCAGCGCGGCTGGAGATGAGCCTCGACATCATAGAGGCCGCTGCACGTGATGCGCAGCTGAAGGGCTGGGATGGCCTTGGCATGGCCGTGCAGGCTTATTCAAAGCGTGCCCGCCCGGTGCTCGGCTGGGCAGATGCCTTGGGGCGCGATACCGGCCGCATCATGCAGGTCCGCCTTGTGAAAGGTGCTTATTGGGACAGCGAGATAAAATGGGCGCAGGAACGCGGGCTTTCAGATTATCCGCTGTTTACGCGCAAGCCTTCGACCGATGTTTCCTATCTGGCCTGCGCGAAAGATATGCTCCGCGCATCCAATATCCGCCCGGCATTTGCCACGCACAATGCGTTGACCGTCGCGACTATCCTCGAATGGGCCGGGCAGACGCGTGATTTCGAATTCCAGCGGCTGCACGGCATGGGGCAGGGGCTGTTTGAACGGCTGGTGCGTGAAGACGGCTATCATTGCCGCATCTATGCGCCGGTTGGCGGGCATCGTGATTTGCTCGCCTATCTCGTCCGCCGCCTGCTCGAAAATGGCGCGAACAGCAGCTTCGTCCACCAGCTTGCCGATGAGGAGGTGAGCGAGGATGAGTTGCTCGCTGATCCGGTCGAGAAGGTGATGGAAGTGGGCGGCACGCGCCACCCTGCCATCCGCCTGCCTGCCGAACTATTTGCGCCTGAACGTGCGAACAGCGAGGGGATGGATCTTGAGGATGCGGTTGTGCTGGATTCCATCGTCACTTACATTCGTCATTCCCGCGAAAGCGGGAATCCAACTCCTGAAAGTTCCTCAAAACCTGCTGGTACGGGGTTGGACCCCCGCCTTCGCGGGGGTGACGAAGTTGGTGTTCAAGAGGCTGTGTCTCGAGCCGAGGCGGCCTATCCTTCTTGGGTTGCAACGCCGGTCGAGGAACGCGCAGCCTGTCTGGAACGCCTCGCCGATTTGCTCGAGCAACATCGCGCGCAGTTGATGGCCATTGCGGTGCAGGAGGCGAAGAAGACGATCCCCGACGCACTGGCCGAAGTGCGCGAGGCGGTCGATTTCTGTCGCTATTACGCAGCGCGCGCGCGGCATGACATGCAGCCGGTTGAATTGCCCGGGCCGACTGGAGAGCGCAACGTGCTGCGTTACGAAGGGCGCGGCGTCTGGGCAGCGATTGCGCCATGGAATTTTCCGCTGGCGATCTTTCTGGGGCAGGTGGTTGCCGCGCTCGTCACCGGCAACACAGTTGTTGCCAAACCTGCGCCACAAACACCTGATATTGCACGATATTCTATAGACCTCGCACGTAAGGCGGGCATCCCCGCCGGCGCGATCCAGATCGTCACCGGTGGTGGCGACATAGGTCAGGTCCTTCTGGGTGATCGCCGCATTGTCGGCACCGTTTTCACCGGTTCAGTTCCCACCGCCAAGGCTATCGCCCGCAACATACTTACCGACGATGCTCGCCCGCTGGTTCCATTGATCGCCGAAACCGGCGGCCTCAACGCCATGTTTGTCGACTCCACTGCGCTGTCCGAACAAGTTGTTCGCGATGTCGTGATTTCGGGTTTCCAGTCGGCTGGACAGCGTTGTTCCGCGCTGCGACTTCTGTTGCTGCAAGAAGAGATTGCCGAGCATACGGTCGAGATGCTGGTCGGCGCGATGCGCGAACTGGTGGTTGGCGATCCGGCCAATCCCGCGAATGATATTGGCCCGGTGATCGACAAGGCCGCTTATGACCGCTTAATGGCCTATCGTCACTCAGTGGCGGATCGAATTGTCTTTGAAGTGCCGGTGCCAGCTGACGGCCTTTATGTGCCGCCGACTTTGGTGCGTCTCGACAGTCTTGATGATCTCAACACCGAATGGTTTGGCCCGATAGTCCATGTCGCGACCTGGCCTGCGGGCAAGCTCGAAGAGACTATCGCCGCAGTCAACGCCAAGGGCTTTGGCCTGACCATGGGGTTGCACAGTCGCATTGCCCGCGTTTCGGAGGCGGTCGAAGCCACCGCGCGCGTTGGCAATCTCTACATCAACCGGTCGATGATCGGCGCGGTTGTCGGCAGTCAGCCATTCGGAGGGGAGGGGTTTTCAGGCACTGGCCCCAAGGCGGGTGGCCCCAACTACCTCCACCGTTTTTGCGCCGAACGGACTACCAGCATCGATACGACCAGTGCGGGAGGGAACGCCTCGCTTTTGTCGTTGGAAGACAGCTAAAGAAAAGGGGCGATGCGCGACCCTGCACCGCCCCTCCCCCGTTAACGAAATTGCCCCCCGTTAACGGTGTCCCTGTTGACGAAAACTCTCAATCGCGCGCGGCTTTGATGTCTTTCATGCTGCGTTCCAAATCGCGCCCCATTTGCGCTAACTCGGGCATCATTGTCGCAAAAGCCGAAGCGAAGCCGCTGAGCATGGTCATCATCTGGCGACTGCCTTTGCCCAGTTCGCGGGGCAGGCGCTCTGCATCACGGCCTGCGAGATCGGCTACGGTCGCGTCTTCGCGGATGTGCTTTTCGATCGTCCCCGGACGCGCCTTTTCAACAGCCGCGGCGAATTTGCCAACCGGCAAGTCGAGCAGGGTTTCGCCCATGCGCTCGACCATTGCAGCTACGCCATTTTGGACGCGCGGGTCGGCCAGATCATCCGCCATTTCGTTCAGCTTGGTTTCGGCATCGCGGCTGTCGTCTGCGTTACTCGCAAATGCGATTGGCGCGGCGGTCGAGACTTCGCCCGTTCCAGCAACAAACCGGATATCCTGCGCCTCGGCAGCTTTGGCACCGGGCGCAAAGGCCAGCAGAAGAATGGCAAAACCGGCTACCACCGGAACACGCAAATCAATCGAGCGCATGGCCCATCACCCCAGAAATGCCGGCATATCTACGCCGGGCAAACCACAAGCCCCACTACGGCCTGAACAAGGGCTTTATATCAGCGAAAGGCTGACGGCGCACTGAACAATGCTGTCAGTATGTGGCAAGCAAGGTAAATGGTTGTAAAATTCAGGCCTCAGTCACCGCTATTCGGCGGCCACTGTCGCGATTGCATCAGAGAGAGGATGTGCGAGTCGGGACAACATCTCCTTTGGACAAACCTGCCAGAATTCGCCGCGGCGCCGTTCCCAATCCTCAAGGATCGAGTTTGACCATTGGCTATCGGTGGCAGCTGCATGCTCAGCAATAAGCGCCTTGAGTTCCGCCTCCCAATAGACGCTGTCGAGGCGTTGCCAGACGATGCTGTCCGGGTTGGCGCGTGAGGGGAAATTACCTTCGGGGTCGAGTACGAACGCCATGCCGCCTGTCATGCCCGCGCCGAAATTGCTGCCGATCTCACCCAGAATGATGACGGTGCCGCCGGTCATATATTCGCAGCCATTGGCGCCGCAGCCTTCGACAACAACCTGCGCACCTGAATTGCGGACTGCAAAACGTTCGCCCGCCTGACCGGCAGCGAACAATTTGCCGCTGGTTGCCCCGTACAGCACTGTGTTGCCGACGATCGAGTTGCTCTGGCTCTCAAGGTTCGAACTTACGGTCGGCCGAACGACAATTTTGCCGCCAGACAATCCCTTGCCGACATAGTCATTGGCATCGCCAAACACTTCCAGCGTGATGCCTTGGCAGAGGAAGGCACCAAGCGACTGGCCTGCAGACCCGCGCAATCGGATCTGCACATGATCGTCGGCCAGCCCCTTCATTCCGTAAAGCCGTGTGACCTCTGAGCTGAGCTTTGTTCCAACCGCACGGTGCGTATTGCGGACATTGTAGGTCAGTTGCATCTTTTCGCGGCGATCGAATAAAGGCTGGGCATCCTTGATGATCGGCGCGTCCAGGCTGTCGGGAACGGGATTGCGGAACCCGGATATGTTGAACCTGCGTGCTTCGTCCGGAGCATCGACTTTGGCAAGGATCGGGTTTAGGTCGAGGTCGTCGAGATGTTCGGCACCGCGATTGACCTGACGCAGCAATTCGGTGCGGCCGATGATTTCATCGAGCGAGCGGAACCCAAGCCGTGCCAATATTTCGCGCACCTCTTCGGCGATAAAGGTCATAAGGTTGATGACCTTTTCGGGTGTACCAGTGAATTTGGCGCGCAGCTTTTCATCCTGCACGCAAACGCCGACCGGGCAGGTATTGGAATGGCATTGCCGCACCATTATGCAGCCCATGGCGACAAGGCTGAGCGTGCCGATACCAAACTCTTCAGCACCGAGAATGGCTGCGATTACGATGTCGCGCCCGGTCTTTAACCCGCCATCGGTACGCAATTTCACCCGGTGGCGCAGGCCATTGAGGGTCAAGACCTGGTTTGCTTCGCTCAAACCCATTTCCCAAGGCGTTCCCGCATATTTTATGCTGGTTAGCGGGCTTGCACCGGTGCCGCCGACATTGCCCGAAACGAGGATGACGTCGGCATGTGCCTTGGCGACGCCCGCAGCAATCGTGCCGATACCTGCCGCGCTGACCAGCTTCACACACACCCGTGCGCGCGGATTGATCTGCTTCAGGTCGTAGATCAGCTGCGCAAGATCCTCGATCGAATAGATGTCATGGTGCGGGGGAGGGGATATTAAAGTTACCCCGGGCGTCGAGTGGCGCAGCCGCGCAATCATCTCGGTGACCTTGAAGCCGGGAAGCTGTCCGCCTTCGCCGGGCTTTGCACCCTGCGCGACCTTGATTTCGATTTCCTCGCACGCACCCAGATATTCGGCGGTGACGCCGAAACGCCCACTGGCGATCTGCTTGATCACGCTGTTGGCGTTGTCGCCATTCTCATAGGGCGTGAAGCGCTTGCTGTCTTCACCACCTTCGCCGGAAACGGCCTTGGCGCCGATACGGTTCATCGCAATGGCCAGCGTTTCGTGCGCCTCGGGCGACAGCGCGCCCAACGACATGCCGGGCGTCACGAAGCGTTTGCGAATTTCCGTGATCGCCTCAACCTCGTCCAGCGGCACGCCTTCGCACGGATAGTTGAACTCCATAAGGTCGCGCAGATAGACCGGCGGTAATTCGTTTACACCGGCGGAAAACTGCAAATAGGTCGAATAGCTGTCTTTCGCGACGGCACTTTGCAGAAGGTGCATCAGACCGGCCGAATAAGCGTGCGCCTCACCATCTTTGCGTTGCTTGTAGAAACCACCAATTGGCAGGCGGGCAACAGCGCTATCAAATGCTTCGCTGTGCCGGTCACGTGCATTGACGAACAGCGATGCATAGCCTTCGCCTGAAATCTTGTTCGGCATGCCGGGGAAGAAATCATTGACCAGCGCGCGGCTCAGCCCGACTGCTTCAAAATTATAGCCGCCACGATAGCTGGAGATCACCGCGATCCCCATTTTCGACATGATCTTGAGGAGACCTTCGTTGATCGCGGTACGATAATTTTCGACCGCGCCCTCGAGGACCATGTCGCCCAACAGGCCCCGCGCATGGCGGTCAGCAATCGCGGATTCGGCCAGATAGGCATTTACCGTGGTCGCACCAACGCCGATCAGCACTGCAAAATAATGCGTATCAAGGCATTCAGCCGAACGCACATTAACCGAAGCATAGCTGCGCAAACCTGCACGGACGAGGTGTGTATGGACCGCCGCTGCAGCGAGGATCATCGGGATCGCAACGCGGTTGGCGTCGATATCTATGTCGGTCAGGAACAATTCGGTCTGGCCGGAACGCACCGCTGCCTCTGCCATCTCGCGGATGCGGCGGATGGCCGCACGAAGGCCTTCCGGACCTTCGGTGACCGGATAGGTGCAGTCGATTTCGGCAGCTGCCTTGCCAAATGCCGTCTTCAACCGGTTCCATTCGGCGTTTGTCAAAACCGGGCTCTCGAGCACGAGGACGTCGCTATTTTGCCCGGTCTCGTCGAGGATGTTGGCAAGGTTTGAGAAGCGCGTCTTCAGGCTCATCACTTGCCGTTCGCGCAAACTGTCGATCGGCGGATTGGTGACCTGGCTGAAATTCTGGCGGAAAAACTGGCTTATGATGCGCGGCTTGTCCGAAATCACGGCGAGGGGCGTATCGTCGCCCATGCTGCCGATGGCTTCCTTCGCATCCTCGACCATGGGGGAGAGGATCATTTCCATATCTTCCAGCGTCATGCCTGCGGCGACCTGCCGACGGGTCAGTTCGGCGCGGGTCCAGTCGAGCGCAGCGTCACTTCCAGCGGGCAAATCGGATATGGTGCGGAATCCCCCCACCAAGGCGGCATAATCCTGTTCGGCAGCGACCCGATCCTTTAGCTCCGCGTCGCGATACAGCTTCCCTTCGTCGAGATTTACCGCGATCATCTGGCCGGGGCCGAGGCGGCCCTTTTCAATGATGGTGTTTTCAGGAACGATGACCATTCCGGTTTCCGAACCGATGATCAAAAGTCCGTCATTGGTACGGCTATAACGCAGCGGGCGCAGGGCATTGCGATCGACACACGCAACCGCCCAATGACCGTCGGTCATAGCGAGCGCGGCAGGGCCATCCCATGGTTCCATCACGCTCGCCATATATTCGTACATTGCTTTATGATTGGCGGGCAGGTTCGGGTTTGACTGCCATGCCTCGGGGATCAGCATCAGCTTTGCCGTTGGCGCTTCCTTTCCCGAACGGATCAGCGTTTCGAACACAGCATCGAGCGCGCCGGTATCGGACGCACCTGCCGGGATCACCGGCTTGATGTCGTCGCTATGGTCACCGAACGCGATGCTGGCCATCTTGATCTCATGGCTCTTCATCCAGTTCTGGTTGCCACGGATCGTGTTGATCTCGCCATTATGCGCGAGTGCGCGGAAGGGTTGAGCCAGCCACCATTGCGGGAAGGTGTTGGTCGAATAGCGTTGGTGGAAAATCGCCACACGGCTTTCGAAGCGTTCATCCTGCAGGTCAGGGTAGAAGATCGACAGGCTTTCTGCGAGGAACAGGCCCTTATAGACGATCGAATGGCACGACAGCGAGCAGATGTAGAAATCGCGGATTTGCGCGGCGATCACCTTCTTCTCGATCCGGCGGCGGATGAGATAGAGGTTCTTTTCGAACTCGGTTGCATCGACGGCATCCGGCATCGGGCCGGCGATCATGATCTGTTCGATTTCCGGCCGTGTCGCTTGCGCTTTCTGCCCGATCACCGAAACATCGACCGGCACCTGTCGCCAGCCATAGATGGTATAGCCCGCCTCGATGATTTCGGCCTCGACGATTGTACGGCATGCCTCCTGAGCACCGAGATCGGTGCGCGGTAGGAATACCATGCCTACTGCAAGCCGGTTGGCTCGCGGCTGGTGCCCGGCAGCGGTGATGGCGTCGTCGAAAAACCGCACTGGCAAATCGACATGCAGTCCCGCGCCATCGCCGGTCTTACCATCGGCATCGACCGCGCCACGATGCCAGACGGCCTTCAACGCTTCGATACCGGCCGCAACCACACGCCGCGAAGGCTTGCCATCGGTCGCGGCGATCAGCCCGACGCCGCACGCATCGCGCTCGGTTTCAGGATAATACATACCTTCATGGGCTAGGCGGGCATGTTCGGGGGTGGGGAAGCGGTGGGTCATTTGATCTCGCCAAGATATTTCTCAGCTTCATCGAGTAATAGATCTGCCGAATCCGCTCCTACCTGACTGCCGATTTGTTGCCCGACCTGTTGCAACTGCGCCTGCAACTCGGGCTGTGCCGCCAATAGGCGGGCACCTGCTTCAGATTCGTAAAACGCCCGTGCGACCCGCAAGTCTTCGGGGGTGAGCCGTTCGACATATTTCCGGGCTGTCGCTTCGAGAATGTCGGGATACTTTGCACGCATTCCGACCGTAATGATTTGGCCAAAACGCTTGCCAAACGCGTCTCGGCCGCCGGGATACTTGGCGTCGATGTCTTTTAGTAAGGAGTTTCCAACCGCTGACGTCGAGAGTTGCCCGACAAATGCAGACTCCATGACCGGAACAAGTTGGGCGAACATCGTATCCAGCAAGGCTTCTGTTCGTGCAGCGGCGATAATGGCTCGGGCATCTTCGATTGGCGTGGCGTGAATTTCTCGCATATCCTCTGCCCGCAGGTGGACGGGGTAGGCGGCGAGCATGCTGGCGAGGACAATATATTTCATTTTAATTTGACGCATTTCAGGCCACCTTTTTCTCATGGGTTCGTTTGTCCGCCATCCAGCGATGTATATGCTCGAAAACATCGCGGCCGTCCTTGATCGCCCAGACGACAAGGCTGGCGCCGCGCACGATATCGCCGACCGCGAATACGCCGGGCAGGTTGGTCATGCCGGTAACATGGTCGGCGCGGATGGTGCCCCAGCGGGTGACGTTGAGGTCGGAGGAACCGAACAGGCCCGGTAGGTCTTCCGGTTCAAAGCCGAGCGCCATGATCACCATATCGGCATCGAGCGTGAAATCGCCTTGCGGGTCCTGCTCCGGCGCGCGGCGGCCGCTGGCGTCTGGGGCGCCGAGGCGCATTTTGGATACATGCACCTTTTCGACCGCATCCTTCCCATCAAACGCCTTGGGCGCAGACAGCCAGACGAACTCAACGCCCTCTTCCTCCGCATTGGCGACTTCGCGCTGCGAACCGGGCATGTTGTCTCGGTCGCGGCGATAGAGGCATTTGACCGACTTGGCGCCCTGGCGGATCGCGGTGCGGACGCAGTCCATCGCGGTATCGCCTCCGCCGATGACCACGACATTCTTGCCCTCGGCATTAAGCGTGCCATCGTCAAAGGCGGGCACAGCATCGCCAAATCCCTTGCGGTTGGAGGCGGTCAGATAATCGAGCGCGGCATGAATCCCTAAAAGGCCGGTGCCGGGCGTCTTGATGTCGCGCGCCTTGTAGACGCCGGTGGCGATAAGGATGCTGTCATGCTCTGCGCGCAATTCGTCGAGGCTGGCATCGCGGCCAACCTCGAAATTGGCGTGGAAGACGATGCCCGCTTCCTTCAACCGTTCGACGCGGCGCATCACCACATCCTTTTCCAGCTTGAAGCCGGGGATGCCATAAGTGAGGAGGCCGCCTGCGCGGTCATACCGGTCGTAGATGTGGACATCATAGCCTGCGACGCGCAGATATTCCGCCGCTGTCAATCCGCCGGGGCCGGCACCGATGATGCCTACCGACTGGCCGCGCGCGGGGCCGACTTCGATCGGTTCGACCCAGCCTTCGGTCCAGGCGGTGTCGGTGATATATTTCTCGACGCTGCCTATGGTCACAGCGCCGTGACCCGAAAATTCGATCACGCAATTGCCTTCGCAGAGGCGATCCTGCGGGCAGATTCGGCCGCAGATTTCGGGCATCGTGCTCGTCAGGTTCGACAGCTCATAGGCTTCGCGCAACCGGCCCTCGGCGGTCAAGCGCAGCCAGTCGGGGATGTGGTTGCCGAGCGGGCAGTGGACCGAGCAATAGGGCACGCCGCATTGCGAACAGCGCGAGGCCTGTTCGGTCGCCTTTTCGGGGGCGTAGCGATTGACGATTTCGTGGAAATCCTCGGCGCGCAGAGCGGCCTCCCGCTTTTCAGGGAAGGATTGGCCTGCGCCGACAAATTTGAGCATGCGTTCCTGTGCCATGGCGCGGCCATAGCGAGACAGCTGACCTATGTTCAAGGCCTATTCGGTCGAATGGGGCAAATATACTGACCTAATTTAGCGCATTTGAAACCAAGTTAGTTCCGCCTGCAACTTTATTTCAATATAAAAGGTCCATATCGGACTTAACGCATCTCCAGCCACACCAAAGCCGCGACCCCCGCTATGATTCGATACCAGGCAAAGGGCCCGAAGCCATAGCGCGTCACCACCGCAAGGAAGGCCTTCACCACCGCCCAGGCAACGAGGAACGACACGACAAAGCCGACCGCCAAAAGCCCCATATCGTCCGCGCTCACCTCGCTGCGGTGCTTGTAGAGCTGCAGCACGGTGGCTCCGGTAAGAGTGGGCAGGGCGAGGAAGAAGCTGAATTCGGCGGCAGTCTTGCGGTCGACCCCCATCGCCATCGCGCCCAATATCGTCGCGCCTGATCGGCTGACCCCGGGGATCATCGCCAGACATTGCACCAGGCCCACCGCAGCGGAGCGTTGCCAGCTGATCTCAGCGACCCCGCCCATCTCCTGCGGTTTGGCGTAGCGTTCCACCACCAAGATCGCAAAGCCGCCAATGATCAGCGCCCATGCGACGATGACGGCATTTTCGAGCATCATCTCGATCGCGTCGCCAAAGGCCAGCCCCAGCACCACAGCCGGGATGAAAGCCAGCAATAGGTTGCGCGTGAAGGCCACCGCCTTGGCGTCCCAGCGGAACAACCCGGTAAACACCTCCCAAAAGGTCCGCCAATAGAGCACGACAATCGCTAAAATCGCGCCCGGCTGGATCGCGATGTTGAACAACGCCCAGCGCTTGGCATCATAACCCATCAGCTCGGTCGCGAGGATCAAATGCCCGGTTGAGGATACCGGTAGGAACTCGGTTATGCCTTCGACTATGCCGAGGATCACTGCGGTCCAGAATTCACTCACTTTATTTGAGCCCTTTTCTCTCGTTCGTCATTCCCGCGAAGGCGGGGAACGCAGTGACGGAACGTCAATCCATCACCAGCCGACGAAATTTAGTTTGCCGGTGATGGACCCCCGCCTTCGCGGGGGTGACGCGTAGTTTGTTAAATGCGCGGATCGCAGCAATCTCAAGCCGCCGCTGCATCGCCAAAGCGGCCATGCTTGCGATAGAGCGTCAGCCAGTCATGCGCCACGGCATCGAGCGGCGTGGCGGCAATGCCCAGCGTCTCAAGCCCGTTCGCGCCCGAAACCACATTGTCCTGCGCCAGCATCTTGAGCTGATCGCCCGAAATCGGCCCGCCGGGGATGAAGGTGAGCAGCTTGGCGGCGGCATCGGGCACCGGCACAAACAGCTTCTTATGCCCGGTCGCCTTGGCGATCCATTCGTTCAGTTGCAGCATGGAGAAAGTCTGCGGCCCGCCAAGTTCGAGCGTTTGCCCGCCCGGGCCCTGCAACGCTGCGACCACAGCGCGCGCGACATCGCCGACGAACACCGGCTGGAATTTCGTATCGGCACCGATCACCGGCACAACGGGCAGCATCCGGATCAACCCGGCGAAGCGGTTGATGAACTGATCCTCACGGCCAAAGATGATTGAGGGGCGCAATATGCTGGCGCCGGGGAAGGCCGCGCGCACCGCCGCTTCGCCGCCCGCCTTGCTGCGTCCATATTCAGCCTCGCTGTTTGCGTCTGCGCCGATGGCCGACATGTGGACGAGCGCGGTAACGCCAGCCTTGGCCGCCGCCTGCGCAACATTCGCCGCGCCCACGCGCTGGATGGCATCCAGATTGTCGAAACTGCCGACAAGGTTCACCGCCATGTCCGCGCCGACCAGAGCGTTGGCAACGGTTGCGGGCTTGGTGATGTCAGCGGCGCATAACGAGACCTGGCCCAGATTGCCCAACGGCTTTACAATCACCGCGCCACGCGTATCGCGCACCGCAACCCGCACACGGGCACCCGCCGCACACAGCGCCTGCACAACATAGCGCCCGACAAAACCGCCGCCGCCAAAGACTGTCACCAATTTGCCCGAAAGATCGCTCATCATTTGCCCAGTTGAAAAGGGGAGAAAGGATGGACCGCGCTTTGCACCAGCAAGGGTCGGGATTCAAGGGGGGAACATCCAATCCCCCTCCCGCTTGCGGGAGGGGTTAGGGGAGGGGGCGAGCCGCAGGCGAGCCTTCCGGCCTATCCGTCACAGGCCCGCCCCCAACCGCTGTTGCTGCGCAACGCCTGCGGCTCCCCGCAAGCGGGAGGGGAGGACAAATAACCCCAGGCAAAAACTGCCCTGGCAATGGAGGGGGATTGATTGGGGCGGGGGAGCGGGTAGTAACTGTTTTAACACAACAGGGGCATATCGGCTTTCATGGACATTCAGGGCTATCTCAATGAAATCCGCAAACTGGCCGAAAGTGGACAAGCAACCGAGCTAAGCTATCGCCCAGCACTAGAGCGCTTGTTCAGCTCCATCGACTCCAGCCTGACTGTCATCAACGAACCCCGTCGCCTTACAGAGGTAGGCGCGCCAGATTTTGTGTTCAATCGGAACGGGGTTTCCATCGGTTGGTGCGAAGCAAAAGACCTGCAAAAGGAAATCACCAAATTCAAAACAGGCGATTACTCAAAGGAGCAAAAGGAGCGGTATAAAAAGGGCCTGCCGAACCTGATCTACACCAACGGCACCGATTTTGAATTCATTCGCAAAGGCGAAGTCACCGGCTTTGTCAGCATCGCCGACCTGATCCCGACACTGCCTGCCCGCACCGACCAGTTCGAGCGGTTGGAAATGCTGCTGAAGGATTTTGCGCAGCAAACCCCGATCAGCATCAACACCGCCAAACAGCTTGCCGAAATGATGGCGGGCAAGGCGGTGATTATCAAGGATATCATGGGCAATGCGCTGACCGCCGATAAGGCGGCAGGCCTTTCAACCGAACTGACCGACCAATATGAAGGTTTCAAGACCAGCCTGATCCACGACATCACCATCGCCGATTTCGCCGATGTCTATGCCGAAACCATCGCCTATGGCCTGTTCGCCGCACGGCTGCATGATACGTCGCTCGGCACATTCAACCGGCAAGAGGCGCTGGAACTGCTGCCCAAATCCAATCCGTTTTTGCGCAACCTGTTCGTCTATATCGCCGGGCCGAACCTCGATGATCGCCTCCGCCGGATGATCGACGATCTGTGCGACGTCTTCCGCGCCTGCGATGTCGGCGCATTGATGCAGGATTTTGGCAAGTTCACTGCCCGCAACGATCCGTTCCTGCATTTCTACGAAACCTTCCTGGCCGAATATAATCCGGCAAAGCGCAAGGCGCGTGGCGTGTGGTACACACCCGAACCTGTCGTCAATTTTATCGTGCGTGCAGTCGACGATGTGCTGAAGACGGAGTTCGGCCTGCCCATGGGGTTGGCCGACACCAGCAAGATCCAGATCGATTGGGACAGCGGGCAGAATGATGCCAAGGGCAAGCCCGTGATGGTGAAAAAAGAGGTTCACCGCGTCCAGATTCTCGATCCCGCCACCGGCACCGGCACCTTTCTGGCCGAGGCGATCAAGCAGATTGCGGCACAGGTAAAGGGCGTGGCCGAAGGGATGTGGTCATCCTATGTCGAACGCGACCTGATTCCGCGGCTGCACGGGTTTGAGCTGCTGATGGCGAGTTATGCCATGTGCCATATGAAGCTGGACATGATGCTGACCGATATGGGCTATAAACCCAGCGCCAGCCCGCCGCGTCTGGGCGTGTATCTGACCAACAGTCTGGAAGAAGGCGAGCGGGTGGAGCAGACTTTGCCCTTTGCCCGCTGGCTATCCGAAGAGGCCAAGGGCGCCAACACCATCAAGCGCGATACGCCGATCATGTGCGTGATAGGGAACCCGCCTTATTCAGGGCATTCGTCGAACAAGGGTGAATGGTTTGATCGGCAACTACTGCCTTATAAGTTGGAGCCAGGAAGCAATGTCCGCTTAAACGAGCGAAATTCAAAATGGCTAAATGACGACTACGTGAAGTTTATCCGACTTTCGGAAGAAATGATTCGCAAAAATGGCGAGGGCATTTTAGGATTCATAACCAACCATTCTTATATCGATAACCCTACGTTTCGCGGCATGCGCTGGCATTTGCTGCGATCATTCGATAAAATTTTCATCGTAGATTTGCACGGCAGCGTCAAAAAAACTGATGCTGCACCGCCTTCCACTCAAGATAAAAACGTATTCGATATTCAACAAGGTGTCGCCATAATTGTTGGCTTACGTAAGCGAGGCGCTATGGCCAATGACCAATTGGCAACGGTACACCATTGCGATTTTTGGGGTAATCGCGAAGAGAAAAATTCGGCACTATGGGCTGGAGCCATATCTAATCTGGAGTGGGCTACGTTAGAGAACACTGCACCGTCATTTGTGTTTTGTCCTCGTGATACTGCGGGACTGGATTCATATTCGCTAGGCTTTGAACTCAACAAACTGTTCGGTTCTTTCGTAACCGGTTTTCAGACTGGCAAAGACGCAACGCTAACCCACCAGACTACCGAAGGATTGCAAACCAATCTACAAGAAGCATTTGGAGAGCTGGCTTCTTCTAGCAGCATTGCAAAAATTTCTTACAGACCGTTCGACACTCGTTTTGCGTATTACGTTCCCTCTAAATCGCAAAATCCACAACCATCGATTGACGTCCCGATGTCTTATCGGCCGAGATACTCGGTTCTGGCGAATTTATTGATGCCGAATGTAGCGATGTTAACGCCTAGGCAACTAGCCTCTGGCGATTATCAGCATGCTTTTGTGACCGATTTGGTGCCTGAAATGTGTGTCATTTCAAATCTAACAAAAGAGCAAAATGTCACTTACCCCCTCTACCTCTACCCCGAAGAAGGCACGCTCGAAACCGAGCGGCGGGTCAATTTTGATCCCAAAATCTATGCCGAAATCCGGGAACGGGCGGGGCTTTCACGCCCTCTCCGATCGGGAGAGGGAGGAGCCGCGAATGCGGCGGGGGGTGAGGGCGACCAGCCTACCGAAGCTCCCTCACCTTCCCACGCTGCGCGCGGGTCCCTTCCTCTCCCACAGGGAGAGGAGATTCCAGACGAACTCCTGGTCTTCGACTATATCTATGGCGTGCTGCATTCGCCCGATTACCGGCGCACCTATGCGCAGTTCCTGAAAATCGATTTCCCGCGCATTCCCTATCCGGCCTCGCCAGAGGTGTTTGCCCATGTCGCTGAAAAAGGCGGGCAGCTGCGCCGCCTACACCTGATGGAGGATGCCGCCATCGGTGCGACGCCTTATCCGTTCAAAGGCGATGGCGACAATGTGGTGGTGAAGCCTACGCTATCGGACGATGGCCGCGTGATGATCAACCCCGACCAATGGTTCGAAGGCGTGCCGCAGATCGCATGGGAATTCCACATCGGCGGCTATCAGCCTGCGCAGAAATGGCTGAAAGATCGCAAGGGTAGGGCGCTCTCTTTCGACGATGTGATGCACTATCAAAAGATCATCAAAATCCTGTGCGAAACCGACCGGATCATGAAAGAGATAGAGCTGCCGCTCTAAATCCCTGCAAACACCCCCAACCCGAGTGTTGACAAGCCGCCAACACCCGTTAAAGGAGCGCGCCTACCCAGATGCGGGGCGCTTCGCCACGGCGAAGAATTGCCGCATCCCGTGCCCAGATGGCGGAATTGGTAGACGCACCAGCTTCAGGTGCTGGCGCTCGCAAGGGCGTGGAGGTTCGAGTCCTCTTCTGGGCACCAGTCAACCACTTTATCGTGTTGTTTTTACACGATAAAGTGGGCTTTCTGAAAATGTGATCCCACATTGATTCCCACATTCCGGGTGGGCTTAAATGAGCCTCATCGGGCCGGAATGGGACTATGCACCGGATGCCATCGGTTATCGGTCAGGGGCGATTCCCGTCTTCCACACTGGCGCAGTAGGCAACGAACGCTTCCTCAGAAATCTGATCTGGACCCCGACCATAGAACTCTGCAATCCGCTGGTCGCGAACATTTGCTCGGCCATGCGATAGGTCGCAATTGAAGATATCGATTGCTGCCGCAGGTGCGCGAAGTTTGTCTACGCTGACTTGGAAGCCGTCGGCTTCCAGCACAGCGAGGGTCGCGGTATAAGCCCTTTCCAATTCGCCGCGGTCGTCCGACGAGAGCGATATGTCGTCCATGTACACACTCGCACTGACTGCCGCTGGCAATCCTAGCAAGTGATCACCTACCTGTGACGTCGCTATGACGAGTGAGGCTAGAATCGGCGATTGGACGAAGCCGTAGGGCAGCGCATATTTCGGGTTGCCGTAAGGATTCGCGACCGTGGACCATTTTGCATAGAAGCGGGCATTTGCAATGCCGACCCTGTCCAGCGCGCTCTGTACTCGCCGCCGCGAGATGCTGTAAAAGAAGCGTGAGATGTCAATGCGCGCGAATAGGAGGCTGTCGCGGTGGTGGTGCATCGCGGCCACGTGTCCACCGCACCGAAGATGGAAGTAGATCGGATCGAAATTGTAAGCGCTTTCGACCTCGCTTTTAACTTCTTTTCCTATCCGGCGACCAATCACAGTCGGAACAAAAACGGGCTTACCCTTTCGGCGATAGCTGTACTCGAAATTGGGTATTGCAACTGCCATAGCTGACGACCTTGATCGTTGATGTCCCAAGCCTCGCCGTTGATCTGCCAGAAGGTATAGGCGCCACCCT
>CAZQWC010000005.1:0-207455 GCA_964597055.1 uncultured Sphingorhabdus sp. | reverse complement strand
GCGATGCGGCCAATTATGCGGTGAGCCTTGCCGTCGTTGGGATGGCGCTCGCTTGGCGCGCCCGCGCTGCAATGCTCAAATCGCTGTTCATGCTGGGCTTTGCCGCATGGGTATTCGGCAGCGCGGTCCTTGCTTTCGTAAACGGCGCATCGCCCGATCCGGCGACGATGGGGGCGGTCGGCGCGTTGGCACTCGCGGCCAACGTCGGCGTGGCGCTCATGCTGTTTCGCTACCGCACCGGCGACGCCAATATGCGCTCGGTCTGGATATGCTCGCGCAACGACGCGATTGGCAATGTCGCGGTGATGCTGGCGGCGCTCGGCGTGTTCGGCACCGGGAGCGCGCTCCCGGACCTGATCGTCGCCGCGATTATGGCGCTGCTCGCCCTGACAGGCGGCGTGCAAGTGCTGCGGCAGGCGCGCGGAGAATTGCGCACGCCCGAACTGGCGGGGCAGTCGTAACGTCATGCTTCAAGCCCTCCCCTTTTTGTCGATCATCGCCGTCGTCGCCGCGACATTACTGCGCGCGGTTGCCATCCGGCGACGCACCGGTGACCGCGCCTTTGCCTTCATGTCTGCCACTGGGATTCAACGCATCGCCGGAGTCAGTTTCGCTTTGAGCGTTGCCGCGTTGGTTCTGGCATCGGCGCTTCCTGCATCCGGCAGTTCGCTCGCCGTTGCCGTGCTGGCTGCAATTCTCGCGCTGGTAGGCTGCTTCATCGTAATCATTGCCCAGGTCCAAATGGGCCGCGCATGGCGCGTCGGGGTGCGGCAAGGCGACGCACCGCTATTTGTGACGCATGGTCTGTTCAAGTTCAGCCGCAATCCGATCTTTGTTGGAATGATCCTGCAAGGCGTAGCTGCCGCTTTGACTGCAAACGCCGCATGGGCTTGGGCGGCGCTGACGGTCTTCATCGGGTCATGCGCGGTACAAGTCCGTGTTGAGGAAGCGCATTTGGAAGCAAGCTTCGGACAACACTACCGCGAGTTTCGTGCGTCGATCCCGCGCTGGATCGGGATTGGCGGTCGAGCATGACGATGTTGATGCGCGAACGTGCCGAACTGCTGATCACCGCAGAAATGGCTGCCTATCACGCTGCCCGCGCTTCGGGCGACAATACCGCCGCGTGGGTTGCGCTCGAACGTGCGCATATCATCTCGCAACCCTATCTGGGGCCGCATCTCGCCAATCATTGGGCCATGCTCGGCTTCGCTTTCGATTTGCGCGATTGGCGGGAAGCGGCGGGGCAACTTGTCCGGCTGGCACTCGCGCCGCTCGGCGCGCTGACAGGGCGCATTCCCATCGGTAATTCCGGGCGCTCGAATGTGAGCGCGTTCAAGTCGATGCCGATTGCCGACGATCTTCTCGCCAAGATAAGTGGCGGGCGGGAGTGACAGTTTTCTTGCCCCGCCGTGCGGCGACTGCTAACCGCAAGGTCATGCGGGGTCGGACTACCAATCTATTTGTGCTTCTCGCGCTGATTTTCAGCGCGGTGATCGTTCCTGCGACCGCCCACGCACAGGATTTGAGAGAAGTCCATGCCAATGACATGCTAACCAACGTGGACCACAGCGATCACGAAGCCCCCGATCATGATGGCGATTTGCCTTGCCATGCGGTGGTGCATCATCATTGCAGCGTCGCACTTGCCTATGAGGGGCATGCGGTGACTTCGGAGCGGCTTGCAGCGGGTGAGTTGATCCCGCTCGCTACCAGCCCCGCGATGTCTAGTTTCGCACAGGCTCCGCCGACCGAGCCGCCCGCCGCCTGAACCTGACCGCCCGCGCGGCATGATGCCGCGCGACCCGTTCAAGGTTCAGGAGAATTTCAATGATTTCCAGATTGCGAGCGTTACTGCTTGCGGGCGCAATCGCCGCCTGCGGGCAAGCCGCTCAAGCCGAGCCCATCGCGCTCGGCGACGCCCTAGCCCAAGGCGTCCAGACTTCGCCCCGTGCGGCCCAGGCCAAGGCGCTCGCCGACGCCTCCGAAGCGCGGGCGCGGCAGGTGGGCGTTGCGCCCAACCCCGAACTCAGCCTTGAGGTCGAGAATTTTGCAGGGTCGGGCGCGTTTCAGGGGCTGCGCAGCACCGAGGCGACGCTTGCTCTGAGCCAGCGGATCGAACTCGGCGGGAAGCGCAGCGCGCGGCTTGGCGTCGCGCGGGCCGAACGCGATTTCGCCTTCCTGACCTACAAGGCGGCGCTGGCCGATCTCGAACGCGATATTCGCACGGCCCATGCCGAACTGCGCGCGGCGGAAGACCGTGCCGTGCTGGCACGCGACAACACGGCAGCCGCCGAAGAGCTGGCGCGCACTGCGCGGATATTGGTCGATGCCGGACGCGATCCGCCGCTACGCCAGCTTCGCGCGGAATCGCTGCTGGCCGAAGCCAGGGCGGAGCAGGCGCGGACATTTAGCGAGTTGCTGACCGCGCGCCGGCTGCTCGGCAGTCTGATCGGCAGCGACGATCCCGAATTGACCGCGACCGCCAGCGAGGACGCCGCCCCTGCTGCGCCTGCCCCCGACGCTACAAGCCTCAACGAGCAATTGGCGACGGCAGAGCGCGAAGCGGCCCGCGCTAGGGTGCAACTCGCACGTTCGGACGCGGTACCGGACATTACGGCGAGCGGCGGGGTGCGGCGGTTCCGCGAGAGCGGCGATACTGCGCTGGTCGCCGGAATCTCGATCCCGCTTCCCATCCGCGACCGCAACCGGGGCAACATCGAAGCGGCTGGCGCGGAGAGCAACGCCGCCGCGTCCGCACTGCTCCTCGCGCGGATTGATGCCAACCGTGCGCGATATGACGCACGGATGCTCTTGGGCGCTGCCGAGGTCCGCTACGAAGCACTGGCCGGGCTGGGGTTGCAACAGGCCGAGGAGGCGCTGCGGCTCGCGCACATTGGCTACAATGCGGGCAAGTTTTCGCTGATCGAACTGATCGACGCACAGACCGCGCTCACCACCGCCAAACTCAACCTCATCGAAGCGCGGCTCGACCGCGCTCGCGCGCTCGCCGCGCTTATCCGCGCGAACGCGCAGTGAAGGACCGTCTCATGGAAACCGAAACCAACAGAAACAAACTGATCGCAGGGGCCGCCATTGCCGCGCTCGTGCTAGGCGGGGGCGGCGTGATGCTGGGCCGCACCGTGTTCGCCCCGTCTGCCGCCACCGCGCCTGCCGAAGAAGGCGAGCATGGCGAAGAAGGCAAAGAGGAAGGGCATGTCGAAGGCCTCGTCGAGATGGACGATGCCCGCGCAAAGGCGGCGGGGATTGTGACCGAAGCTACGCAGGCGGGTGGCCTTGGTGCCGAAATCATCGCGCAGGGCGTAGTCGCTGCCGCACCGGATGGAGAGGCGGTGCTGACTGCCCGTGCCGATGGCGCGCTGACCAGGGTCGTCAAGCGTCTGGGCGACAATGTGCGCGCGGGCGAGACCATCGCCTATCTGGAGAGCCGCGATGCGTCGGCAATCGCAGCCGAACGCAGCTCCGCTTCGGCAAGGCTGATTGCAGCGCGCTCCGCATATGCGCGCGAGAAAAAACTTTATGAGGCAAAGGTGACGGCGCGGCAGGATTTCGAGGCAGCACAAGCAGTGCTGGCCGAGGCCGAAGCAGAGGCACGGCGCACCCAATCGGCGGCGGGCGCTGCCAAGATTACCGGCGATGGCCGGTATCTTGCGGTGACCAGCCTGATTTCGGGCAAAATCACCAAGGCCGATGCCACACTCGGCAGCTATGTGTCTGCAGGCGCTGAATTGTTCCGCGTCGCCGACCCGCGCAAGATCCAGATCAATGCCCTGGTGCTTCCCGCCGATGCGCAGCGCGTGCAGCCGGGCGACCGCGCGGTCATCGAGCTGCTCGGCGGCGAAACCGTCACGGCGACGGTGCGTGCAGCGACCCCCAGCCTTGACCCGGAAAGCAAGACGGCGACCATTGTGCTTGTCCCGGACGGCTCCGGCCAGCTCATACCGGGCCAAGGGCTGCGCGTGAGGATCATGCCGGGCAATGCGGCAGCCAGTTCGAGCATTGGCATTCCCGAAGAGGCAGTGCAGTCGGTCGAGGGCAAAGACGTGGTGTTCGTGAAAACCGCCAAGGGCTTTCAAGCGACCAACGTCGCGGTCGGCCAGCGCAGCGCCGGACGCGTTGAGATTGTCGACGGGCTGAAGCCCGGCGCCGTGATCGCGACCAAGGGCGCGTTCCTGCTCAAAGCCGAACTCGGCAAGGGCGAGGCGGAGCATTGAGATGATCGAAAAACTTCTCGATGCGGCGATCCGCTTCCGCTGGGGTGTGGTCATCGCCACGCTCATCGTCGCGGCCTTCGGTGCAGCGCAGCTTTTGAAGTTGCCGATCGACGCCGTTCCCGACATCACCAACAAGCAGGTACAGATCAACACCGTCGCGCCCGCTTTGGGGCCGCTCGATATGGAGCGGCTAGTTACCTTTCCGGTCGAAACCGCGATGGCGGGCATCCCCGGCCTTGAGAGCTCGCGCTCGATCTCGCGCAACGGTTTCAGCCAGGTCACGGTCGTGTTCGAGGAAAGCACCGACCTTTATTTCGCGCGCCAGCAGGTTGCCGAACGCTTGACCCAGGCCAAGGAAAGCCTGCCCGACGGCATCGAGCCGCAAATGGGGCCGGTGACCACAGGGCTTGGCGAAGTGCTGATGTATGTCGTCGAGTATGAGCCTGCGGGAACCAAGGCCAATCCGAAGATCGCGGGCAAACCTGGCTTCCAGCCCGATGGCAGCTATCTCTCCACCGACGGCAAGATGCTCACTGACGAGGTCTCGAAGCTCGCATACCTGCGCACGGTGCAGGATTGGGTGATCCGGCCACAGCTCAAAACCGTCGCGGGCGTAGCTGGAATCGACAGCATCGGCGGCTATGAAAAACAGTTCGTGGTCGAACCCGATCCGGCGAAGCTCGCAACCTACCATATCTCCTTCTCGGAACTCGCCGAGGCGCTGGAAAAGGCCAATATCTCGGTCGGCGCGAATTTCGTCGAACGCGGCGGCGAGGCGTTTCTGGTCAAGGCCGATGGCCGCATCCGCACGCTCGATGAAATCGGGCGCGCCACCGTCGCCACGCGCGGCGGCGTGGCGGTGGCGGTGCGCGATGTGGCGAATGTCCGTATCGGCGGCGATCTGCGCACCGGCGCGGCTTCGGAAAACGGCAATGAGGTGGTCGTCGGCACCGCCTTGATGATCGCAGGCGGCAACAGCCGGATCGTTGCCGATGCGGTTGCCGCGCGCTTGGGCGAAGTCGCCAAGTCGATGCCGCCGGGGATCAAGGTCAAGACCGTCCTCGACCGCTCGAAGCTGGTCAACGCGACGATCTGGACGGTCGAAAAGAACCTACTCGAAGGCGCGTTGCTGGTCATCGCGGTGCTGTTCTGGCTGCTCGGCAATATCCGCGCCGCGATCATTGCCACGCTGGTCATCCCGCTATCTTTCCTGATGATGGCGATGGGCATGAACGCCACCGGCACGTCGGGCAATCTGATGAGCCTTGGCGCGCTCGATTTCGGGCTGATCGTCGATGGCTCGATCATCATCATCGAGAATTGCCTACGAAGATTGGCCGAACGCCAGCATCATGAAGGCCGTTTGCTCAGCCTGACCGAGCGGCTGCACGAGGTCTTCGAAGCCTCGCGCGAAATGGTGCGCCCGACCATTTATGGCCAGGCGATCATCTTCCTTGTCTTCGCGCCCTTGCTCACCTTCACCGGCGTAGAGGGTAAGATGTTCTCACCGATGGCGATCACCGTCATGCTCGCGCTGGCGGGGGCTTTCGTCCTGTCTCTGACCTTTGTTCCCGCGATGGTCGCGCTGCTCATTCGCGGCGAGGTGGCTGAGAAGGAAGTGAAGGCCGTCGCCTACGCCAAGCAACGCTATGTGCCGCTGCTCGACAAGGCGGTCGCGCGGCCCTGGCCGTGGATCGGCGCGGGCGTTGGCGCATTCGTGCTGGCGGGCCTCGTCTTCCTGATGCTGGGCCGCGAGTTCATCCCGCAGCTCGACGAAGGCGACATCGCGCTGCAAGGCATCCGCATCCCTTCGACTTCGCTCAACCAGTCGCTGACGCTCCAGCGGCAAATCGAGAAGGCGGCGACGTCGCTCCCTGAAGTCGCTTATATGTTCTCGAAGACCGGGACGGCGGAGGTCGGCACCGATCCGATGCCCGCCAACATCTCGGACTCGTTCGTCATATTGAAGCCTAAGGACGAATGGCCTGCTGGGGTCGATACCAAGGATGAGGTGATCGAACGGCTCGAAGCCAAGTTGAAGCCGATGGTCGGCAGCGCCTTTGAAATCAGCCAGCCTATCGAGCTACGATTCAACGAGCTGATCGCCGGGGTGCGCGGCGACATCGCTATCAAACTCTATGGCGACGATCTCGACGCCATGAGCGCGACAGGCGCAAAGGTCGCCGCCGTCCTCAACACGGTGCCGGGCGCTGCCGACGTCAAGGTCGAACAGACCGAGGGCTTTCCGCAGCTCGACGTGAAGTTCGACCGCGATGCCATCGCCCGCTACGGCCTGACGCTCGAAGATGTGACCGATACCGTGGCGGCTGCATTGGGCGGGCGCGAGGCCGGGATCGTCTTCGAGGGCGACCGGCGGTTCGATATCGTCGTGCGCCTGCCCAATGCGGGCCGCGACGATCTGGACGCGGTGGGTGCGCTACCGGTCATGCTGCCGCAGGAAGGCACGTCGATACCGTTGGGTGCGGTCGCGAGCTTCGGCTTTTCCGAAGGGCTCAATCAGGTCAGCCGCGACAACGGCCAGCGCCGCGTCGTTGTCCAGGCCAATGTGCGCGGCAACGATCTGGGAAGCTTCATCGCCGAAGCGCAAAGCAAGGTCGCAGCCCAAGTGCAACTGCCGCCAGGAAGCGCAATCGAATGGGGCGGGCAGTTCGAGAATCTGCAAGCTGCATCGCGGCGGCTGTCGCTGGTCATCCCTATCGTCTTCGCGGCGATTTTCGGCATCTTGTTCGTTGCCTTGCGCGGGTTCCGTCCGGCGATTGCGGTTTATTCGGCAATCCCCTTGGGCCTCGCGGGAGGCGTATTCGCGCTCGCGCTGTGGGGACTGCCCTTCTCGGTATCGGCAGCGGTCGGCTTCATCGTGCTGGCGGGCGTCGGCGTATTGAACGGCCTCGTCGTAATGACCGCGATCAACCAGCGGATCGAGGCCGGGCTATCGGTCGCGCAGTCCATTGTCGAAGGGTCGCTCGAACGCTTCCGCGCCGTGCTGATGACCGGCATCGTCCCGGCCATCGGCTTCGTCCCGATGGCGCTCGCCACCGGGCAAGGCGCGGAAGTGCAAAAGCCGCTCGCCATCGTCGTCATCGGCGGGCTGATTACCTCGACGATCCTGACCCTCTTCGTGCTGCCCGCGATCAGCCAATTGCTGCTCAAGGGCCAGCACAAGCACCACGAGACAGGCGAATATGATGACGTTGACAAGTTCGGCGGTGAACTACCGGCATAGGAAGGATTGAACGATGGGCGCAGAACACGATCATGGTGGCGGTGGTCACGCCGGGCATAACCACGGCGCGGGGGCCAGCACAAAGCGGCTTGCCATCGCGCTTGGGCTGACCACGACGTTTCTCGTCGCGGAACTGGTCGGCGCGTTCGTGTTCGGCAGCCTCGCGCTGCTGTCCGACGCCGCGCACATGTTCACCGACAGCGCCGCGCTCGCGATTGCGTTGGCAGCAGTCAAAATCGGCCAGCGCCCGCCCGACGACCAGCGCACCTTTGGCTACCGCCGCTTTGAAATCCTTGCCGCTGCGTTCAACGCCATCCTGCTGTTCGTGGTCGCGGGTTATGTGCTGATCGAGGGCATTGGCAGGTTCTTCGAACCGAGGCCGGTTGAGTCGGTGGGGATGCTGATCGTCGCCAGCGTCGGCTTGATCGTGAATCTGATCTCGATGCGCATCCTTGCTGGCGGCAAGGAAGACAGCCTCAACGTCAAAGGGGCCTATCTCGAAGTTTGGGCCGACATGCTCGGCTCGCTGGGCGTGATTGCGGCTGCCATCGCGATCTATTTCACCAAACTCGACTGGATCGACCCGGTGGTCGCCATCGCCATTGGCCTGTGGGTGCTGCCGCGCACATGGAAGCTTTTGAGCGATACCACCCATATTTTGCTCCAAGGCGTGCCGCGCGGCTTCGACTTGAAGGCGATCCGCGGCGCGATGGGCGAAGTGGCGGGCGTAACCGGCGTTCACGACCTCCATCTATGGTCGGTCGCGGGCGACGATGCCAGCCTGACCGCGCATGTCGCGGTGGCCGAAGGTCGCGACGCCGAGGCCGTCCGCAAGGCACTAACCGAAATGCTCGAAGCCCGCTTCGCTATCCACCATGCGACGATCCAGACCGAAAGCGAGCCGTGCGGCGATGCGGAGAGTTTGCACGCCTGATTGATGGCAGTCAGTACGACCGGCTCCGATGCGTCTCGCAAATCAGAACTAGCGCCCCAAAATCCTCACGTTCGCCAAGGTGTGCGGCAATCGTGCGGACGCACTCGATGGGCAAGCCATTCTCATGCGCGACCTGACGCAGATAGTCGTCCCGGCACTCCGCCCAGCAAGCCCGATACATCAAAAGCAAATCGGTCATTGTCCCTTCCTTCCAGCTGAAAGCCGCTTGCCAGCGACATCCGGCTCTGCCTTCCGGCGAGGACGGGAGGGGGAGGGAAAACGGGAATCGACGCCCTGGCGGGGCAGCGGGCGCGCAGCGACCGCCACACGGGGGCGTCTATTCCGGTTTGGGAACGAGAGGGCAAAGCCCTTGGCATTCCCTCAAATCGGGAAAACGGAGGCGGTTAGCCTCCCCCCAGCCGCAACGCGGCGCAGGAACGGCACCCTTGTGGGCGGCGCGACGCCGCCGGATGGTGTGCGCGCGGGCCTGTGCGCCAGCGCCCATCCGGCAAGGAGAGAGGCAAGAGTGCCAGCGGGTCAGCGCAAAAATGCCGCGCCCTCAGGAGCGCCAAAGGCGCGGGACAGAGCGCGTCCTTGAACCTTCCCGCTCACTATCCCTGCTCCCGATCGCAACCCGAGTGGGCCGGGACTACCGGCCCGGTCCGCGCCAGCGGATAGAGCGGGTCGCCCAAAGGGCAGCGCAACAGGTGTCGCTACTTTGATCTGTCACGGAGCTAGAGGTCGCGCGCGAATTACAAGCGAATCGGCATGTGGCGGTCGCATCGCAGAAACCGCCGACTCAGACGTTAAATCCGGCCACACCCGGCGCAAATTTGCGTCGAAAGCATCGGCGGATGCGATCAGCCTTGGGAATCCGCTTCCGACAGTCGAAATTCTTTCCGCCGCGCCTTGCCCAACCTTGTCCCTCCAATGCCCGCCGCTGCCGTCTCTAGCCGTCCGCAAGCCGTCATTGCGCGATGCAACTCTTTGCGCGCCTGCGCTTGCATTCGTCGGAAACGCCCTTGCGCGGTCAATTGCTTCGGCCAATCTTCATCTCATGGGGAGCCAATGACTGTCACCGAATGAAAGAGCGTCCCATGTCAAACTCCGAAAAGATTATCCGCCTCAAGACCGTTCTGGCCCGAACCGGCCTCTCCCGCTCGACGATGTATCGCAAGATCAAGGAAGGCACTTTCCCGTGTCAGGTGCGGATCAGCATCCACGGCGCGGGCTGGCGGGAATCGGCCATCAATTGCTGGATCGACGATCCGGTCGGCTATCGCAACGAAAGTGCAAGGCTGTGAGCGAGCCGATCTGCGTCAGGATCAACGACGCCGCCCGCATGATCGGCGTTGGCCGCACCAAGCTCTATGAGTTGATTGCGGCCAACGAGGTCGAGACAGTGAAGCTCGGAAAATCGACGCGCGTCACCACCGCCAGCTTGCGCGAGCTCATCAAGCGGCAGCGGGTAGCGGAATAGCGGTGTCGTCCAGATACAGCGCCCATAGCGCCATCAACTTGCGCCGTTTCTCGAAAAAGTCCGTCCGTCGGTAGGCTGCTTCAACTTTGTTGGGCAGCTTATGCGCCAGCGCCTTATCGGCGACCTCCTTGGGAAAGTCGGTCATCTCCGCCGCCCAATCGGTGAAGGCGGAGCGGAAGCCGTGGACGGTAACGCCCGCGATGCCGTCGTCGCGCAATAGCTTGGTCATCGTCATATCGCTGATCGGTGTTTCGCCATTGTTGCTGAATACCAATCCGGTGTCGCTCGTGCGCGCATGCCAGCGCCCTCGCAGCAAGGCGACTGCGGGCGCTGACAGCGGCACGATATGGGTCTCGCGCGCCTTCATGCGCTCGCCGGGGATGGTCCAGACGCCTTTATCCAAATCGAACTCCGTCCAGACCGCAAAACGCGTCTCGTTCGAGCGGACGGCGTTGTAGATGGTGAAGCGCAGTGCATCGCGGCCCGTGGTCGGCGCTGCGGCTGCCAGCTTCGCCACGAGCGCCGGAACCTCCGAATAAGGCATGGCGGCAAGATGCCCCGCCTTCTCAAGCTGTCGGGGAAGCCCTTTGCGCACGGAACGCAACGAAACCTCATCCGGCAGCCACCCCTTGATATGTGCGAAGTCCAGCACAGCGCCGATGCGCTGTAGGATGCGCCGCGCAGTGTCAGGAACTTCAAGCCAGATGGGCGTAAGCACCTCAACGACCGCAACGCTGTCCACGGCATTCACGGCGCGCGCCCCAATGATCGGGAAGACATGGTTCTCGAAGCTGGAAATCCAACTGGTCTGCCGCCGGTTCTTCCAACCTGCTTTCAAAGAGTCGTAGCATTCGCGCGCCACCGCCTCGAAGCTCGGGATGACTTTGCGCGCCATCCGCCGTTCGGCAACAGGATCGCAACCCTCACGCACCTGCCGCCGCAAGGCCGCAGCCGCATTGCGCGCATCGGCAAGCGAAACCTCGGTTGCCGAACCCAAGCCATAGTCGCGTCGCTTGCCAGATTGCTGCATCCGCAGCACCCAAGTCCGCGCCCCGCTATCCTTGACCACCAAGCAAAGCCCCCGGCCATCGCAATGGCGACCCGGCTTCGCGTTCTTCACTTTCAATATTGTCAGCGCCATCGGTTCGATTCCTGCCTAATGCGTTCCCACATTCGTTCCCACACTTTGATGGGAATTCAGGCAAATCGGGGCGACCGACCGCGAACACTATACAAGTGAAATCCTTGATTTTACAAGGGACTTAGGGACGCCCTGAAACTGCTTGAGATTTAAGTTATACAACCGTAGGGGTCACCATGATGCCACCGGCATCGGTTTCCAAATAAATCTGAACTCTCTAGCCGCGCTGCCAATCGAACCAGCGTTGGGCCAATCGTTGCAGGCGCTCCGGTTTCCTTGCCAGGCGATATTGTCCGGCAGCAAATTTGTTCGCCTCACTCCATGTCGGGTAACTATGAATCGCCGCCATCAGCTTTCCGAGCGGCAGATTGTGCCGCATCGCAAAGACCAGTTCTGCAATCATCTCGCCGGCATGGCTGGCAACAATGGTCGCCCCCAAAATCCGGTCCTTGCCGGGAACAGTCAGGATTTTGACGAAACCTTGCGCCTCGCCATCGGCAATGGCGCGATCGAGATCGTCGATATCATAGCGGGTGACATCATAGCTGATGCCCTTTGCCGCCGCCTCCGCTTCGGTCAGACCAACGCTCGCCACTTCAGGATCGGTGTAGGTGACGCGGGGGAGCACGCGGTAATCCGCCTTGAAGCTTTTGAACGGTCGTGCCAGCGCGTTGACGGTCGCGTACCATGCCTCGTGACTTGCGCCATGGGTGAGTTGCTGGTTCCCCGCAACGTCGCCAGCGACAAAAATATGCGGCATCGCGGTCGCCAGTTTTGCATCGACAGCCAATCGCCCGTCGACCACCAGGCCCAATTCTTCCAGACCGAAACCGGTAACACGCGCTTTACGCCCGACCGCGATGATAAGATCGTCATAGGCTATCGCTGATTGTTTGCCCTCGGCTTCGACCACCAAATGTTTCCCGTCATCAAAGCGCACCGCCTTGTGCCGGGAACGAACGTCGACGCCCTCTTGCTTCAGCGTCTCCGTCACAAGGGCAGCAGCATCGGTATCTTCTTTCAGCATCAGCCGGTCGGCCATTTCGACCAACGTCACCTGACTGCCGAGCCGCTGAAACGCTTGCGCCAGTTCGCAACCAATTGGGCCGCCACCCAAAATGGCCAGACGCTTTGGCGCCGTTTTGCGCGTGGCCATTTCGTCCCATAGCGTTTCGCTGGTCAGATAGCCGCATTCCTGCACACCGGGGATGGGCGGCACAACCGGCGCGGCCCCCGTAGCGATGACGAAGGCCTTAGCCGTCAGCCGCTGGCTGCTGCCGTCGGCTTTGGCGATATCGACCGTCCATGGATCGACAAAACGCGCATAGCCCGTAACGCATTCAACACCGAGGCCGGTATAGCGTTCGATGCTGTCATGCGGCTCGATTGCGGTGATAACGTCGCGAATGCGTTGCATCACGCGCGGAAAGTCGACTGCTACCTCGCCAGTTCCAATCCCATAACGCGCTGCATCACGCGCGCTATGCGCCACGCGCGCGCTTTTGAGCAGCGCCTTTGAAGGCACGCATCCAGTGTTCAGGCAGTCGCCGCCCATATCGTGCGCTTCGATCAAGGTCACCTTGGCCTTGGCCATTGCCGCGATGTAGGAAGATACCAACCCGGCAGCGCCCGCCCCGATCACGATCAGGTTACGGTCGAACTTGCGCGGTTTGGGCCAGCTAACGGGCATTGACCTTCTTCACCGCCGCGACCAATCCGCGCGCAATCCACGGGAAGATACCAAGCAGCACGAACGAGCCGATGAGCGTCGGTGAAAGCAAACCGGCGGTCGAATCGACTTTGCTGATCTGGGTGCCCGCATTCACAAAAACTGCCGTTGCGGGCAGCATGCCGATCTGGCTAACCCAGTAAAAGGTGCGGGTTTTGATCCGTGTCAGCCCCATCAGCAGATTGACCACAAAGAAAGGGAAAAGCGGGATCAGCCGGATTGTGAAGAGATACATTGCCCCGTCGCGGGCAATGCCATCATCGATTGCCTTGAGGCGCTCGCCGAATTTCGATTGAACCCAGTCACGCAGCAGGAAACGCGCCGACAGGAAGGCAAGCGTCGCCCCAATCGATGAGGCGAAGGACACGATGATTGTGCCAGTGACCACACCGAACAACGCTCCGGCCACGAGCGACATGATCGCCGCCCCCGGCAAGGAAAGGGCCGTGACGATGACATAGATCAGGAAAAAGCCGCCGATATAGAGCAGCGGGCTTGCGTCCTTGGCCGCGATGATCTGCGCCTGCTGCGCCTTGAAGGTGTCGAGGCTGAGATACTGGCCAAGGTCGAACCAGAAATAGGCCGCAATCGCCGCTACGAGAAGGACCAGCAGGGCGATGCGTTTGTTCATGCTGTCAGAACCCTAATGGGCATGCCGATCAAAACGGTACATCATCGTCAAGGTCATCGGAGAAATCCCCGCCGCCAAAGCCAGACGAGCCGCCTTGCCAGCCGCCACCAGACTGGCTGCCACCACCGCTGGATGGCGCACCGCCACCGCTGCCCCAGCCATCATTGCCGCCGCCGCCCTGGCCACCGCGCGCGCCGTCAAGCATCACAAGCTTACCGTCGAAGCCGCCTACACTGATTTCGGTGGTATAACGGTCGTTTCCGGACTGGTCCTGCCATTTGCGGGTGCGCAACTGGCCCTCGATATACACTTTCGCGCCCTTGCGCAGGTAGCGTTCGGCAACGCCGACAAGCCCGTCCGACTGCAGCACGACCTGGTGCCATTCGGTGCGCTCTTTCTTTTCGCCGGTCTGGCGATCCTTCCAGTCTTCCGACGTTGCGATGCGCAAGTTCGCGATGCGACCGCCATTCTGGAATGATTTCACCTCGGGATCCGCGCCCAGATTGCCGACCAAAATAACCTTGTTGACGCTGCCCGCCATATTGTTCCTCGCCTGTCTAAATTGGGATTCTGTCGACTGCTATAAGCCGAAGGCACGGGCTGTCCAATAAGTAATCCCGGCGGCAGCATATGCGAGGGCGAAGAGATAGGTGACCATGAAGATGGGCCATTTCCAGCCATTAGTCTCGCGCCGCGTGACAGCGATGGTCGAGATGCATTGCGGTGCAAAGACGAACCAGGCGAGGAACGCAAGCGCAGTTGCCAGCGACCAATTCCCCGCCAGCTTCATCCCGAGGCTCGACGCCTGCTCCTCTTCATCATCGGCATCAATGGCATAAGCGGTAGCGAGTGCTGAAACGGCAACCTCGCGCGCGGCCATGGCCGGAATGATGGCAAGTGCAATATCGTGGTTGAAGCCGATGGGCTCTACTGCCGGTTCGATGACCGAAGCGATACGGCCAGCGGCCGAATATTCGACCTGGCTCTCGCTGCTGCCAACCGGAACCTTGGGGAAGCTGAGCAATGCCCAAAGGATGATAGTGGCAACAAAGATGATTGTGCCCGCGCGGCGCAGGAAGACCAGTGCGCGCTGCCACAAACCCAGCGCGATATCGCGGATGCGCGGCAGTTGATAGCGCGGCATTTCGATGAGGAAGCTGCCTCCGCGGCTTTGCGTGACAAAGCGCTGGATGACTGCGGCGGCCAGCATCGCGCCGACAATGCCCAATATGTAGAGCGCAAACAGCACCAGCCCTTGCAGGCCGATGCCGGGGCCGACAGCGGCCGAAGGAATGAAGGCGCCGATGATCACCGTGTACACGGGCAAGCGCGCCGAGCAGGTCATCAGCGGCGCGATCAGGATTGTCGCCAGCCGCTCCTTCTGATCCATGATCGACCGGGTCGCCATGATGCCGGGAATGGCGCAAGCAAAGGAGGACAGCAGCGGAATGAAGCTGTGCCCGGACAGGCCGACCGCCGCCATCATCCGATCCATCACAAAGGCGGCGCGCGTCATATAACCTGACGCCTCAAGCAGAAGGATGAAGAGGAAGAGGATCAATATCTGCGGCAGGAAAACGACTACCGCGCCGACACCGGCGATAACGCCGTCGGTCAGGAACGACCGGAAAATATTGTCGGGCAACACCCCGCTTATTGCATCAGTCAGTATCGCAAAACCAGTTTCGATCCAGCCGATCGGCGCCTCTGACCAAGCGTAGACCGCCTGGAACATCACAAACAGCATAGCGAGCAAGACGACTATGCCGCCAACAGGATGCAACAGGACATTGTCGAGCCGCCGCGTCCACTGCCGCCCTTGTGTTTCGCTGACGATTGCGGCGCGCGAAATTTCATGCGCCCGCTTGGTGATTTCAGCGCGTCCTTGCGGTACCTCCGGCGCATCAATGTGCGTGCTCAATTCCTGCGCAAGCTCGTCGAGTAGTGCATCGAGCCCGCGTTTGCGCACCGCAACGGTCGGCACAACCGGCACGCCCAAGGCAAGTGCGAGTTTCTGTGCATCAAGCTCCAGCCCATCGCGTGAAGCAAGGTCGACCATGTTGAGCGCAACGACGGTCGGCAGGCCCTGCCCGATCAATTCAAGCGCGAAGCGCAGATGGTTGTCGAGATTTCCGGCATCGACGACGACGATCAGCGCGTCCGGCCGGCGCTGCCCCTCAAATCGCCCCAGCACAACATCACGGGTCACCGCTTCATCGAGGCTGTCCGGCTCAAGACTATAGGCCCCGGGAAGGTCGATCAGTTCCACCGGGCGTCCGTCGGCAAAGGATGCGCGCCCCGATTTCCGCTCAACGGTAACGCCGGGATAGTTGGCAATTTTCTGGCGAGCACCGGTGAGCGCATTGAACAGTGCACTCTTCCCGGCATTGGGATTGCCGATCAAGGCGACCAGAGGCACCGCTTCGGTCATGCTACAGGCTCACAGGCAATGGCGATGGCTACCTTGCGGCGTAGCGCGACAGTCATGCGGCCAACCCGAACTGCAATCGGATCGCGCCAAAACAATATGCCCTTGTGCAGCGCCTCCACCGTCACCCCGGCATCAAAGCCCAGCGAACGCAAGCGATGCCCTTCGGTTTCCGGAATCGCTGTCCAGTCAATCGAAGTGATGCGGGCCGAAGCCCGAATGGGGAGCGTGTCGAGATTCACGTGGGCTTTTTGATAATGTTTCGCAATAAAGGCAAGTGCAATATCTAACGCGGCGGATAACGCAAACGTCCGATGAAGCGCGACAGGCTGGGCATATATTCACGCCGTTTCTTGGCCTGCGCCTTGGCCTTTTCCAACTGCATCACATTTTCGATGCGCCGGTCGAGGAAGGCACGCGTTTCGGCAAATCCGTCGCTTTCGTCGTTTACAAACACCGCCAGTGTCGACGCATAGACCGCCGAGAGCGTCATCCTTTTGGTATAATGGTTGAAATCGGTCGCGGTATCGCCGGCCAATCGCCACATCCGGTCGGCACTGCGCCAACCAATGCGCGCAGCAGCGGCGACATTTTGCGGCATCGCCATGATTGCCAGTGCCCGGCGTTGGCCTTCGCGATCGGGGGCCGCGATTTCGAGTCGAGTGGCAACGAGAGCAGTTATCCGTTCACGAATTTTCATCGCAGCAAGTTTTTCGTGAGGCAGGCGGCGCGCCATTTCCGCATCGACCGAACCAATCCATGCCTCGATCAATGCCATCGGTCCGCCCTTCAGCGACAATCTGGCCAGATCGGGATCGACACCGACCTCGAAAGCGGCGGCCTCAACAGCTATATCATTCCAGCCATCAAAGGCTGCATGTGCCGCGAGACGCGGGGCGACAGCCTCGCGGATTTCATCGAGCGTGGGATCAGCGGGAAGCGGTGAAGAAGCCATGGATAACATCTAGGCCTTTGCCCGCGCTTCGGCAAGGCGCACAAGCACGAGAGCCGCCATCACCATCACCCCGCCGACATAGTCGAGTGGCGTGAGGGCTTCGTCAAACGCCGCCCACCCCGCAAAGGCCGACAGCGCAGGCTGCAACAATAAGGCCAGCCCGATGATGAGCGGGCTGAAATGCGGCAAGGCATAGGTCAGAAACCCCTGCCCCAGCACCTGGCTGGACAAAGCGAGGATGATGAGCGGTGTCCAGTTTCCGGGTAAAATCTGCTCGCCCGCAAACCAGGCTACCGGCAACAGGAACAAAGCCGCAGAGCCCGATGCCAGCGCCAGCGAGGACCAGCTTTCGGTGCTTTCGCGCACCCGGATCATCGCCAGCAGGTAGAAAGTGTAGAAAAGCCCGGCGAGCAGACTCAGCCAGTCCCCCTCGAAATGCTCGGGCGAAATTTCGAAACTCTGTCCCATCAACAGGGCTGCCCCGGCGAACGCAAGCAGGATGGCTATTGCCTGCATCGGCGGCGGCAATTTGCGTGCGAGGAAAATGCCGTAAATCGCCAAAAGCAGGCTGGCACAATTGGCGAGCAGCGTCGCATTGCCGAGCTTGGTCTTGAAGATGCCGATATGCCAAGCGATGATATCTACCGCGAAAAAAAAGCCTGCGAGCAGCACCAATCCCAAAAGCCCTTTTGGCATCGACTGGATCCGGAACCCTGCACGATAACCGACAAAAGCTAGAATCGGAGCAGCCAGCGCCAACCTCCAGAATCCAGTAGCAATCGGCCCTGTATCGGCCAAGCGCACCAGCAGTGGCCCAAAAGCTATGCAAACATTACCTGCAATCAACGCGGCAAAAGCAAGTGCAGGGGCCTTTTGAAAGATTTGCTTGTCCGCCATAAACCCCCGTTGCAATTTGCAACCCGTATCCGCATGTTAAAAGCCAAGCAACGCCAATAGGGAAAGCAAGCGACCATGACCACCAGCCTTTTCGATCCAATCCAGCTCGGCGCAATCCACGCCCCCAACCGTATCTTTATGGCCCCGTTAACGCGTGGGCGCAGCGAAGGCGTGCATGTGCCGATCAGTGCGCTGAAGGCCGAATATTATGCGCAGCGTGCCAGTGCAGGTCTGATTATCGCCGAAGCAACCGGCATCAGCCAGGAAGGTTCGGGCTGGCCCGCCGCCCCCGGCATCTGGTCCGCCGAACAGGTCGAGGCATGGAAGCCTGTAACCGAAGCCGTGCACAAAGCCGATGGCCGCATCATCCTGCAGCTCTGGCATATGGGACGACTGGTACACCCTGATTTCCTCGGCGGTGCGCAGCCGGTTTCGGCTTCCGCGACGACCGCGCCCGGTTATGCTCATACCCCGGCAGGCAAGAAGGATTATGTCGAAGCACGCCCGCTGCGCCTTGATGAAATCCCGCGTGTCATCGGTGACTATGTCAATGCTGCCAAGAATGCGATGGCGGCAGGATTTGACGGTGTGCAGATCCACAGCGCCAATGGCTATTTGCTCGATCAGTTCCTACGCGGTAATTCCAACTTCCGTGATGACGATTATGGCGGCTCGATTGAAAACCGCATCCGCCTGACCACCGAAGTCGCGCAAGCGGTGTCAGACACAGTTGGTGCAGACCGCACCTCGGTTCGGCTGTCGCCCAATGGCGAGACGCAGGGCTGCGACGATAATGACCCGGTTGGCCTTTTCACCGCTGCTGCCGCCGCATTGCAAAAAGTCGGCATCGCCTTCCTTGAACTGCGCGAGCAAAAAACCTTTGGTGATTTCGGCACCAGCGATGTGCCGCCGGTATCGCCGCACATCCGCAAGGTTTTCACGAACCCGCTCGTGCTCAATCAGGAATATACGCTCGAAACCGCGCAGGCCGATGTTGCGAGTGGCGTTGCCGATGCTATCAGCTTTGGCCGTCCCTATATCTCCAACCCGGACCTCGTCGAGCGCCTGCGCGCGGGCGCCGAAGTGGCACCTGACAATTTCAAGACCTGGTATTCTGCAGGCCCCGAAGGTTATGTCGATTATCCGACGCTGGAGGCCGAAGCGGCCTGAGCCATGGGCGATACGGGCGCAAAGCTGGTAGCCATCCTCCCGGCTCTGGTCTTTGCGTTCGTCGCAATGATTGAAATCATTCGGCCGAGGCGCGCGCTGCGCTTCGGCCGTTTGCGCCGCTGGACTACGGGCCTGATCTTGTTTGTCAGCAATCGCGTTACGGTCTGGCTTATTGCGTGGATCATCGCCGTTCCTGCAATAGCCCTTTGGGCCGAGGCAGAGGGCATCGGACTTTTCAACCAACTGGCAATACCGTTCTGGGCCGAAATATTGGGCGCATTCCTGTTGCTCGATTTCGCCATGTGGCTGCAGCATCTGCTGACCCACAAGCTGCCCCTGCTATGGCGCCTTCACAAAGTGCACCATGCCGACCCCGATATCGACGTTTCGACCGCTATCCGTTTTCACCCGGGCGAGATCGCTTTTTCGATCCTTTGGAAGACAGGCTGGGTTCTGTTGCTCGGAGTCTCTGCGCCGATTGTCATCGCCTTCGAAGCGTGGCTTGCGGCCAATGCTGCCTTCAACCACGGTAACATCGCACTGCCGCGCTGGATTGACCGGTTTGTCCGGCCGTTCCTTGTCACGCCGGATATGCACCTCGTCCATCACAGCACTGCACTCAAAGAGCAGCAGAGCAATTATGGTTTTGCCCTGACAATCTGGGACAGGCTGTTCGGAACCTATCGCGCAGAATCGGAATTTGGCCACGAACTTCAGCCGATCGGTTTGCAGGAAATGCAGGATGAACGTCCCACCCATGCGGGGGTCAGCTTGAAATTGCCGTTGACGTAACGTCAGCTACTGACATCCCGGAAGGTATTGACGAGACGCACTCAAAAGCGCAGTTTTTCATTTGAGGGAGAGGGAAATATGGCATCAATTCGCAAGATTGCGTTGGGCACAGTCGCAGCCGCAGCGGTAGGCGCAGGTCTGTATTTCGGCTGGGGCGCTTTCAAGGAAAGCCGCGAAGCGAGCCGCGCCGCAGACATGCAGGAAGCCAATGACAAGGAAGTGACCAGCGGGGTCGCGACCAAATTGCTGTGGGGCGACACCCATTTGCATACCTCCAATTCGATCGATGCTTTTGGCTTCGGTGTGAAAATTGGGCCCGAAGAAGCGTTGCGATTTGCGCGCGGCGAAGAAGTGAAATCGACGATGGGGCTGCAGGCGAAACTCGATCGGCCGCTCGATTTTCTGGTAATTGCTGATCACTCCGGTGGACTTGGAGCAACGCGCGCGCTGTATGATGCGCCGCGCTTTATGATCAAGGACAAGACGCTGCTGCGCTGGCACGACCAGATGCACGAGGGCGTTGACGGCATGCAAAAAACCACCGCCGAGCTGATAAACATGGCGGGTGAAGGCAAGCTGGCTGACCTGTTCCCCCCCGAACAGTCGCGCAAAAACACGATGAAAATCTGGCAAAGCCACACCGCGATCGTCGAACGCTATAACGAGCCCGGCAAGTTCACTGCCTTCATGGGCTTTGAATATACGTTGATGCCCAACGGCGACAATTTGCACCGCGTCGTGATGTTCCGCGACGGCAAGCTACGCGCTGACCAAGTGCGGCCATTTGACCCGACTTCTGATAGCAGCGACAAGCCCGACCAGCTCTGGGACTATATGGACGCCTATGAGAAGAAGACGGGCGGCAAGATGCTGGCAATCCCGCACAACAGCAATGTCTCCAATGGCTTGATGTTTGAAATGGTTCAACCGGGTGGCGGCGCAATGACCGCCGACTATGCCCGTCGCCGCGCCGCGCGTGAGCCGCTGGTCGAAATTACCCAGATCAAGGGCGACAGCGAAAGCCATCCTTTCCTCTCTCCCAACGACGAATTTGCCAATTTCGGTGATGCCGGATGGGACCTCGGCAACCTGACCATGCAGGGCAAGAAAACGCCAGACATGCTGGGCGGAGATTATGTTCGCGAAGCGCTGAAGCGTGGCCTCGCTATCGAGGCGAAGACAGGGGTTAACCCGTACAAATTCGGCCTGATCGGATCGACTGACAGCCATACGGCGCTTGCGACAGCCGATGAAGACAATTTCTTCGGCAAACACAGCGGCAACGAACCCAATGCCACGCGTGCAGCTTCTGCGCAGAATCTGGGCACGCGCGAAGGCCGGTTCGGCTGGCATTATCTGGCGGGGGGCTATGCCGCCGTCTGGGCCACCGCCAACACCCGCGCAGCCATTTTTGACGCGATGATGCGGCGTGAAGTCTATGCAACCACAGGCCCACGCATGCAGGTCCGCGTTTTTGGCGGTTGGGATTTCAACGACAAGGATTGGGCTGGTGACTGGGTAAAGACGGGCTATGCGCGCGGCGTACCTATGGGGGCTGACTTAAAAGCTGGCACAGGCAAACCGAGTTTCCTGATTTCCGCGCTCAAGGATCCTGAAGGTGCCAATCTGGATCGTGTTCAGGTGGTCAAGGGGTGGGTCGATGCTTCAGGCAAGATGCAAGAGAAGATCTTTGACGTGTCGTGGTCTTCGCCAGATAAGCGCACGCTGGTGGGCGGCAAACTGACACCCGTCGGCGACACGGTCGACATCAAGAAGGCGACTTATTCCAACAGCATCGGCGCGCCCGAATTGCGCACGGTGTGGAGCGATCCCGAATTCAACCCAGGCCAACGCGCCTTTTATTATGTTCGTGTGCTTGAAATCCCAACGCCACGCTGGGTGTTGTTCGATATGATCCGCTATGGCGCGAAACTGCCCGCCGATGCGGAACTCAAGTCGCAGGAACGGGCTTACACTTCGCCCATCTGGTATAACCCGACGGATAGAGAGAAGCTGATAACCTAGTTCGTCATCCCGAACTTGCTTCGGGATAATGCACAACCGCTGCCTGCTATCCTGAAACAAGTTCAGGATGACGATGACTTGCGTAGCCTACTCAGCGATGATCCCGGCCAGCGATGGGTCGGGATCGGCTATCCCCATCAACCGCCGCATGGCGAGCCGGGCCAACCGCTGCATCTCAACCTTGCGCCGCGCCGCTGCCAGCGGCACCAGTGCGGCGGAGCGGACGATTTCCGCATCATAGGCATCAGCGACTATCAGGCCGGTCCGATCGGGCATAAACCCCTCCCCCTCAATAGGGGAATAATCGAAACCGGCCGGCACTGCCCAGAAAAATCGGTCGCAATAGTCCAGATATTCCGGCCATTTCTGGTCACCCAGCAGGTCCGCGCGCGAGACCTTTATTTCGACGACGATGATTTCGCCTTTGGCATTGATACCCATCAAGTCGGCCCGGCGATTGTTGCGCAGGCTGACCTCGGGCTGGACCATGATCTGGTTGCGCAGGAATAACCGGCTAACGCCGCGCGCCACAGCCGCCGAATCGATTTGCGTGCTCAAAGAGTTGCTTGCCATGCCATATGGCTAGAACGAAGCGCGAACAAGATAAAGCCCTTTCTGCCTTGGCAGCCATCGTCCAAGCCGATAGGGTTCGCGCGATGACGCAGAAAACCGTAGCAGAGCTGGCCGCCGCGCATGGTGGTTTTGACCCCCGGATCGCGATTAGCTTCATGGGCAAGGCCGGACATGGCGGCTTCCTTGGCATGGACTATGTCGGACATGGCGAGGACTGGGTTGAACTGGCGATTGACTGGCGCGAGGATCTGGTTGGCGATCCCAATACCGGCGTCCTCGCCTCCGCCGTTGTCATCAGCCTGATGGACAATGCGACCAGCATGTCAATCTGGACCAAGCTGCAGGAATTCCGACCGCAGGTGACAATGGATCTGCGCGTCGATTATCTCCGCCCCTCGCCCAAAGGCGCGCGCGTGTTCGGACGCGGATATTGCTATCACCTGTCGCACAGCATCGGTTTCGTTCGCGGTGTCGCGCATAACGGCAATGCAGACGAACCACTTGCCCATGTCAGCGGCACCTTCATCCGTGTGGGGGATCGCCTCGGATGACCACGCCCGACCCCCGCACCGAATTGCTACCGCCTTATGCGCGCGCGCTCGACATGGTCATTACCGGCCTGCACAATGGCGCGCCGTTGATCGAAATGCCCTTTGCCAACAAGGTGCAGGGCCGCCCCGGCTTTCTGCATGGCGGCGCGATTTCGGGCCTGCTAGAAATGGCAGCTGTGGCCGCAATCCAGCATGCGCTGCACGAACGTGGCGATGAGGCGACGTTCAAACAGGTCAATGTCACCATTGATTTCATGCGTGGCGGAACGCCGCAGACGACCTATGCCGTGGGCGAAGTTACCCGGCTTGGTCGCACCATGGCCAATGTCGAGGCCCGCGCCTGGCAGGATGATCCGGCAAGGCCGATCACCATCGCCTATTTGCACTATCTTCTGAAACGGAGCTGAGGCTTACGCCTCTCCGTGCGTTTCCACCAATGCGGCGGTAATCGCCTCTTCGGGCGATTTGCCGCCCCAAATGATAAACTGGAATACGGGATAGAAACGCTCGCACTCGTCGAGCGCTACGTCAATGATCGTCTGCGCTTGGTCGACCCCCAACAGGCCATTGGGTGGCAACAGGCTGCCATGGCGGAAAAGCAGCATGCCGTTCGATGACCAAAGGTCGAAATGGCCAATCCAGAGCTGTTCGTTGATCAGGCCGAGTGCCTTATAGACATCGTCACGCTTATCGCTGGGCACGGTAACGTCTGGCATGACCAAAAGTTGCAGTGCGTTGTCTTCCTCGCGCCAGATGGCCCTTATCTGATAGCTGGTCCAGCTGCCCTTGAATTCGGCGCTGACTTCTTCATCGCTAACGGGCTCAAAATCCCAGCCGCGCGCTTCGAACAGCGCGGCGAGCATGTCCAATGGCGCAGTCTCTTCGCGCTCGAACTCGGTAAAATCTTCGTCCTGGTTGCGCATTGCGGCCCTGTCGCTTGTTATGCATGGTAAATGCCTGTCGGTGGACTCGCGCGCAACAGCCTATGCGCCCAAGGGTGCATTAGTCTGTGGGCCATATGTGGATAAGGGCGCTAAGCCCTTTATTTCTTGGGCGCGGCCTTTGGCTTGGGTGCTGGCTTTGCCGCCGCTTTCGGCGCTGCCTTGGCTCTACCCGATGCCGCTTCCAGCGCAGCCACCCGCGCCTTCAGTTCCTCGGCCTCGGCACGCGCAGTCGCCGCCATTTGCTTAACGGCGTCGAATTCTTCACGGCTGACAAGGTCCATACCCGCAACCCATTCGCGGGTGCGCTCCCGAAATCCCGCTTCGGCTTCACGCCCCATGCCAGCGACCGTTCCGGCAACGCCGTTCAGGAATTTGGAAAGATCGTCGAAAATGCGCTTGTCACTCTGCATGTCTCAGGCTCCGATTTCGGAAGTTGCTGCTGGCACATATAGGCGCTCTGCATCGGGGTTCAATCGGTCGATCTGGTAATTGAGTATCGCCGCAAAGCTGAGCCATGCAAGATATGGCACCAACAACCATGCGGCAACCGGGCGAATGCGACCGAAGACAATCGTGGTAGCAAAAGCGGTCGTCCAGATTGCGAGCAGCAGGTAGAATGCGGCCGTCACCTGATGCTGACCAAAAAACAGTGGCGACCAATAGAGGTTCAAACCAAGCTGGACGAGGAATAACGCTATGGCGATGCCACGCAACCGCGCGCCGCGTGCGTTCAAGATCATCGAGAAAGCAATACCGATCAGCAGGTAAAGGATCGGCCAAACAACACCGAATGCCCAGCCCGGCGGCTGCGCCTCTGGCTTCACCAATTCGGCAAACCAGCTATTCTGTTCGCCCGACCCGGAAACCGTGCCTGACAGAAATCCAAGCAGCATGATCGTCGGGACTACGAACAAGGCCCATCGCAACAGCGACATCCGCAATTGGGAAGGAGAGGCTAGCTGGCTCATTCGGTTCCCTTATCCTTAAGAATCGGTACACCAAAGTCTTACGCACCACATCCTCAAACGACAAGACCGCTCACCCATAAGGGGAAGCGGCCTGCCAAATATTCAATAAGTTGGGGTGGTTTAGGCCTTGCGCGTGCCCGAAACCGGCATCGAACCGAAGGCACCTGCCTTGACTTCGCCAGTGATGCTGTCGCCATCTACGGTGGCGGTGCAATCGAGCGTCATCGGCATCGGCACGGTCATGTCCATTTTCCAGCTCAGCGTGTTGCCGCTGACACTGCCATTGGCAATGTCCATCGAACCCAGGCTGCCCTGCATTTTGCCGGTGAAGCTGTCACCATTGCTGTTGATGGTCAGAACCGACTTCTGGTCACCCATCGGGCTTTTGACAGTTACTTCCCAATCGCCATCTACTGCTGCCATTTATTGTCTCCTCTCGATTCAAGGGTTAATTTGCATTGGTGTCAGTAGGCTTAGCAGCTTCGGTTTGCATTTCAACCGGCAATCCGAGCGCTTCGAGCTGCGGTTTCACCTTGGCGGCATCGCCAACGACAACCCAGCTCATTTTGTCAGGATTGATCTTGGTCTTGAACTCGGCGGTCATGCTTTCCGGGGTCAAAGCGCCATATTTTCCAGCCAGCTTTTCGGCATAGTCGAACGGGCGTTTGAATAGCGCATCGGCGCGCATCTGGCCAAGAACCGCCGCCGATTGCTCATAGCTGCCCGGAAGTTCCAGAACATTGCTGACCACGGTAGTATCGCGCTCTTCCTTGGTAATCGGCTTGCTCGTCACAAAGTCGCGTGCCTGACTCAGCAGTACGCCCAGCGACGGGCCGGTCTGGTTGGTTTGTACCGGCGCAAAGATAAGGAACGGCACGCGATCTTCATTGCCACCGACTTGCGAACGCACCCCGTAAGACCAGCCCTTGGTTTCGCGCAGGTCCATGTTGATGCGCGAGGTGAAGTCACCACCGAAAATCTCGTTGGCGCTGCGCAGCGGCAGCAGATCGTCGCTGCCCTTTGCGTCCAGCACCTTACCACCGAGGATGAACGACTGTGGCGAATTGGGCCGATCAATAAGTACAATCCGCGCCTTCGCCTCTGGCATGGCAACCGCAAAATTCTTGGCCGGAGCTGCGGTTGCTTTCGGTTTCCAGTTGCCGAACTGCTTGTTGAGCAACTTGGTGATTTCCTTGAGCGAGGTGTCACCGACGACGAAGATTTCTGCCTTTGCAGGATGGATCCAGCTCTGGTGGAAGGACAGCACATCAGCACGCGTCAACGTACGTACCGCTGCTTCATCACCCGTCCCGGTTTGCGATCCACCATAGGGGTGCGCCTTGCCGTAAATCAGTTCGGGCAAGGCACGCAGCGCCAAACCTTGCGGCTGGTTCTTTTCCCCTGCGATACGGGTCAATTGCTGGACGCGGACACGTTCCAGATCCTTTTCGGCAAATGCCGGATTTTTGACCACATCGGCGAGCAAATCGATGGAGGCTGCCAGATTCGGTTTCACCGCGCGCAGCGAAGCGACAGTACGGTCCTGCGACGAGGTCACGTTGATATCGGCCCCCAGGCGTTCTTCGGTTTCCGCCAGCTGGGTCGCGTTCAACGTCAGCGTACCTTCCGACAGCAAATTGCCCATGACGTTCGAAACGCCGCGCTTGTCGACCGGATCGGCGGCATAGCCCGCGTCAAAGCTGACCGCGATGCGCACAGCGGGGACGGCATTACGACGCGCAAAATGCACCTTGATACCGTTTTTCAGCTTGCCGGTTTCGACCGTCGGAAAATCAAGTGCCGGGGTCTCGCCGGGCGCCGGCATTTTGCTGCGGTCTGCCTTGACGGCAGAAGTGGCGTGGCCATCGCTGCCCGGCGCCATGTAGAAAGCCGGTGCGGTAAGGCCGCCGGTGCGCGCGCCGGAACCAGACGCGACTTCCTTATAGGCTTCGCGCTCACCGGGTTCGACGCGGATTTCCAGCACCGGGCGCGTGAGCCATTTCTGCATGGCTGCGGAAATGGTTTCGGGCTTCAAAGCCGCGAGCCGCTCCAACTCCTTTTTGTAATAATCGGCATCGCCAGTGTAGAGTTGACCTTCGGCCAGAGCGACCGCCTTACCGCCAAAGCCGCCAACCTGTTCAAGCCCGTCGATCCGGTCGGCCGCCTCGCTTGCCGCAACACGCTGGACTTCGTCAGCGGTCGGGCCTTTGGCAATGAAATCCGCCATGATGTCGTCAAGCCGCTTGGCAACCGCATCGGCATCACCGCCGGGTTTCACATCGGCCTGCACCCAGAACAGGCTGCCATGGACGAAGGGCAGGATGAAGGAGGACACCGAAACCGCGCTCTGCTCTTCGCGCACCAGAATATTGTCGAGGCGCGAGCTGGCAAGACCACCGAGCACCGAGGCACCGGCGCGCAACGCTGTATAATCCGGGTCAGCCAGACCGGGGACAATCCAGTTGCGATAGATGCGCGTAGCCGGAACCTTGTCCTTCAGCACAATCTTTTTGGGTGCGTCCAGCGTCGGGATCGGCGTATTGACCGGCGGGACGTCGCGGCCGCGTGCCACATCACCGAACCATTTTTCTACCAGCGGCTTTGCCTGCGCCGCATTCACATCACCGGCGAGCACCAGCACCGAGTTGTTCGGGCCATAATAATCTTTGAACCACTGTTTGAAATCATCAAGCTTGGCCGCAGCCAGATCTTCAAGGCTGCCGATCGTATTGTGGTGATAGGGGTGGCCGACCGGGAACAGATTTTCCGATTGGGCATATTCAACCAAGCCATAAGGCTGGTTGTCACCCTGACGCTTTTCGTTGGAAACAACGCCGATCTGGGTTTTCACCGACTCTTCGGTCAGACCGCCGAGCAGGTGGCCCATGCGGTCGCTTTCTAGGAAAAGCGCCGATTCAAGCGCGCTGGTCGGGACCGTCTGGAAATAGTTGGTGCGATCCAGCCAGGTCGTACCGTTCAGATCGGTCGCGCCAATCTGTTTGGTGTACTGGAAATAATCGCCCGGCGCATTTTCGCTGCCGTTGAACATGATATGTTCGAACAAATGGGCAAAACCGGTCTGGCCTTTGGGCTCATGCTTTGAACCGACGCCATACCAGATCGACACCGCAACCACGGGTGCCTTGCGGTCTTCGTGGACAATCACCGTCAGGCCATTGTCGAGGGTGAATTTCTCATAAGGAATGTCGACCGTCTTGACGAGGTCCGCGACCGGGGCGGGTGCGGTCTTCGCCATCGCAGCACCCGACAGGGCAATGGTGGAGGCGGCAAGCGCCAGGGTTAGTTTGCGGACCATGTAGATGCTCTCCTCAGGAAAACTTGTGCGCCCTTTCAGGCAGATAATTCGATATAGCGCGGCAAGCGCCGAATCCAATGCAGGTAAAGCCCTTTTCGACGAAAAGCCGACTGGTGGCGATTGGGATATTTTTGGCGGATACGGGTTTTGGCGGTTAGTCGCAGCTTGATCAGGGGTTGCGTGCTATCGACATGGTAGGTCCTGTGCCGAAAGAACGCGCTGGTTTGGTTCACACGAAGACACGAAGATGTTGTGTTGGCGGCGAAGCCGCTTTCCTATTGAAGCGCCAATGCTTTGCGGCACGGCAGCAATGAAAGTAATGCGCTGTGCGCAGGCGCAACATCTTCGTGTCTTCGTGTGAACCAAAAACCCTAAGCGTTCAGCACCAACAACCGCCAAAGGTCACACTAAAGTCTCACCTGAACAGGCCGGTGCCAAAGTCTACAAAGATGACACCAAGACAGCCTTGCTAACGCCCCTTCGCGCACCAAAATATCCTACACGCCGCCGCACCTGTTTCCCGAAATTTTGCTGGGTGGATGCACGCTGTCAAAGAACGGCTTGAAGCGAGGCTGGAAAAAGTAATCCTACATTTCAAGATGAAAATTGGAAGGTGGCGGGCGTTCTTACACAATAGTGGTTTAGTAAAATGTCACCGTAATTCAAACAACTCCGTTGAAAAACTATTCGGTCCGACTAACTGAATAGGATCAGTAACTTCATCCAAGTACTTTGGCGGATTAGACTTAAGAGTTCCGCGTTCCAGCCCGATGCTCTTTAGCCAACCCAACCGCTTCTCAATCCCTGTCGTCACCTCTTCATCGGTGACCTGCACTGTGATGGCCTTCAGCCGATAGCCATTGCCAAAACTGGCTTCGAGATTGTCGGGGTCAACCCGCTCCACGCTTGTCGGGTCCTTGATATCCTTGAAGGTAACGAGGAGAGGGTAGTTCTCTGGTCGAACAACACCAGCCACATCCATGCCGCGCCGCGACAACTTTTGCGCACTTTCAACCATCGTGTTATTGAAGCTCTTGTCGAGGGTCGCCATCGAAAGCGAAGCCATGTCGCCGTGGATTGCGCCTGTCTTGAGCAATGCGAACAGCACTCGCCCGTCAGGCAGATCAATGGCTACGGCTTCGCCCTTCTCACCCCAAGCACGTCGCTTCGATCCCGAACGTGCCCAATTGGCCCAAATTTCGTACACACTCGAACCACTTCGAATGCCCGCAGGTGTCTCGACCTCCACTGTCATTTTGAACCGATAGCGATAGGGATTGATGTCGGCACACCCCGAAACCACCAAGGCCATCCCGCCCAGCAACAGCCCGCCAAAAATCCTGCGCGTGATCATGCGTTCATCCTTTGAATATAGACGCGCATAGCCACCACCTATTGCGTTAGCTGCAGGATAAGATGTTTCGGGTTAAGGCTTTGTGACGAGCCGCAGGCGGGGGCAATCACCCCACCCGATAATCCGCCACAACGTCCCCACACGCCCGCAATTCTTCTTCATGGCCTACTTCGCGCCACTCTTCCTTGAGCGCGGCGGCTTCCCACACCTGCATCGCGGGATGGGCGATGATGTGGTCGACCCAAGCCTGGCCGGCACCGACATCCAGCCCATAGGTTCGCACGCGGTACGCCACGGGCGCAAAGAAGGCGTCGACAGCGCTGAAATCCTTTCCCGCCAGATAAGGCCCACCGAAACGCGCCAGCCCTTCCTCAAACAATTCGCGGATACGCGTAACATTGGCTGTGAGTGCATCGGACATCGGCTTTGGCTTCACCCGCACCCCGACATTCATCGTGCAATCATTGCGGAGCGCTGAAAAACCGCTGTGCATTTCCGACGCCGCGCATTGCGCCCAAGCCCGCGCAGCGGGATCGGTCGGCCAGACGCCTTCATGCCGGTCGGCGAGATAGAGCGTTATACCCATGCTGTCGTATATTGTGCGGCCTTCGTGCAGAAGCACCGGCACTTGTCCCGTGGGGGAGAAGGCACGGAAATCGTCATAATTGCTCGGCTTGGCAAAGGGTTCCAGCTGGTCTTCAAATTCCAGACCCAGCCCCTTCATCAACAACCAAGGGCGCAGGCTCCAGCTCGAATAGTTCCGGTTGGCGGTGATTAATGTGTAGCTCATGGCAACCCCTCTGCTTCATCTATTTTTACCGGTGGCAGGTCGCCAAGATCCAGCCACATCGAATCCTGCTTGTTGTGATAGCTGTCGATTGCCGCAAAGGGGATGCGGAAGGGGAAGCCCCAATTGCTGTTCCACATCGCGACCACGCCAGTGCGGGTGGCGGGTTCAAAAATCATCGTCGCCCGATAGCCGGCCACAGCGCCCGAATGCCCCTCGAGCCGGTGGCCGCCATAGATGAAACTGCGCCAGCCAAGGCCATAATGGGCATCACTGATTGCCTGCTTCAGATCGCCGCCATAGAGCCGTGCGGTTTTGACGCGCGGGCTATGGGCGGTCTGGAGCACCGCTTGTGGAATGACATTGGCGCGCTCCCCCATCATCGCCTGCATCCAGCGTGCGAAATCGACAATATTGCTGTTCACACCTGCCGCAGCCGGTACGCGCCAATAGGCTTCCTTCACTTCTCGCACTTGCCCGTTATGATGCGGCCGCGCCCAGTCTTTCGCGCCGGTCAGCCCCTTCATCCCGTATCCAGCGCTGCGCATGCCCAGCGGGCGGAAGAAGCGGTCGACAACCGCCTCGGCAAAGGGCCGGTTGGCTGCTTCGCCCAATATCTCGCTTGCCGCGTCAAAGGCAACATTCTGGTAAGTGTGACACGTTCCGGGTTCGCATTGCAGCGGGGCGGCGACAAGGTCTGCACGGATACGGCCGGGGCTCTGCCCATCCTCGAGACGTTCGTCATAGGCATTTTTGGTGAGACCGGTTTGCTGCGCCAATAATTGGCCGAATGTCACCCGCGTTTCCGCGCCCTTCGGCAAACGCAAAGTGGTCCGCCAGCTTGCAACCGGTCGATCCAGATCGACAACGCCTTCATTCGCCAGCGAAGCTGCAAGTGCACCCGCAGCGGTTTTGGAAACCGAGGCCCAGCGAAATACCGTCTCCGGCGTAACCGGCGCACCGGCCGACCGGTCGGATACGCCATAGGTGCGAACGAAGCTCAGCCTGCCATCTTCGACCACTGCGACCGCAAGCCCGGCCATTTCGGGGCGCAGCGACAGTTCGGCCAGCTGCTGTTCCAGCGCAGGATAGTCAATCCGGCCATCCCATTCATCGGGCGTGTCAGGGAGGTCTTCAGCGGTAAGGCGCGAAATGATCGGCGCCTCTGCCAATGGCCCGCCATCGTCAAGGCTGTTGGTGGCCAACCAGCCCGCGAGGGCGAGTGCGGCGAGAATGGCAAGTGCAATATATATTCGTTTCATCGACCGCTGTTGCTTCTATCCGTTCTGAAATGCGGATTCATTTCGCGGCCTTTTCGGACAGTTCGGGCCAAGCTTGCCAGGTACCAATGGTAAAGCAAAGGCCAAGGGCGAGAACGATCAGCGACGACCACAGCATGAAACCAAAGGACAGATCAGGCCGCCAGCTGGATCGCACAAAGAAGGCGGCTGCACGCAACAACAATACAGCGCTAATCAACACAAGCGCAGTGCGCGCCAATGGGAACCGCGCCAACAGCCCCGCCGCTGAAAAAGCATAGGCGGACCAGACGGCAAGGACCGCTGCGATGGACATTGTTGTCGCAGCGGGAACCCATGAGCCTTGCGTCGCCATCCGGGCCATCCCCTCGCCTGCACCCAAAAAGCGGTACCATACCGGTCCGCCGATAATGCACGCGAGATGCAAGGCAGATGCGGCCAGACTGCCCAGCCCGGCCGCGATAAGCCAGATGTTCAACGCAGCGCCGCTCACGCCAAATAGTGCGCCGTCGTCTTCGCCGCGATGTCCTCCGCGGACACCCCCGGAGCCAGTTCAATCAACTTGAAAGGTGAGCTGTGATCGGGCCGCTGGAATACAGCGAGATCGGTGATCACCATATCGACTACATTACGACCGGTCAGCGGCAGGGTGCAGGCGGGTATGAATTTGGGCGAACCGTCCTTCGCGACATGCTCCATCACCACGATGATCTTTTTGACGCCTGCAACCAGATCCATCGCGCCGCCCATGCCCTTGATCATCTTGCCGGGAACCATCCAGTTCGCGATGTCGCCATTTTCGGCGACTTCCATCGCGCCCAGTACGGTCAGGTCGATATGCCCGCCACGGATCATGGCAAAGCTTTGAGCGCTATCGAAATAGGCCGATTGCGGCAGCTCACTGATCGTCTGCTTGCCAGCGTTGATCAGGTCAGGGTCAACCTCATCATCATAAGGGAATGGACCGATACCGAGCATGCCGTTTTCCGACTGCAACGTCACATCCATGCCGTCGGGAATATGGTTCGCCACCAGCGTCGGAATACCGATTCCGAGGTTCACATAAAAACCGTCCTGCAACTCTTTCGCCGCGCGCGCCGCCATCTGGTCGCGGGTCCATCCTTTGGTAAGGCCATCATGCGTGGTCATTATGCTGCCTCCCTTTCGCGAACGGTGCGGAACTCGATCTTCTTGTCATAAGGGCTACCGATGATCATCCGCTGCACATAGACGCCGGGAAGGTGGATCGCGTCGGGATCAAGGCTGCCCACCGGCACCACTTCCTCAACCTCGACCACACAGACCTTGCCGCAGGTGGCAGCAGGCACGTTGAAATTGCGGGCGGTCTTGCGGAATACAACATTGCCGCTTTCGTCCGCTTTCCACGCTTTCACAAGGCTGAGGTCGGCGAAGATGCCGCGTTCGAGGATATATTCCTCACCGTCGAAGACCTTCACTTCCTTGCCCTCGGCTACCTGTGTTCCGACTCCGGTCTTGGTGTAGAAACCGGGGATGCCCGCACCGCCTGCACGCATGCGTTCGGCGAGCGTGCCTTGCGGACAGAACTCAACCTCAAGCTCGCCAGACAGGAACTGGCGCTCAAACTCCTTATTCTCGCCAACATAGGAGGCGATCATCTTTTTCACCTGCTTGGTGCGCAGCAGCTTGCCGATGCCTTCATTGTCGATACCGGCATTGTTCGAGGCGAATGTCAGACCGGTGACGCCGCTGTCCATAATCGCTTCAAGGAAACGTTCGGGAATGCCGCACAGGCCAAAACCGCCACTGGCGATGAGCATATCGTTACGCAGCAGGCCATCAAGCGCGGCCTTTGCGTCGGGATAGAGTTTTTTCATGGAATACCGACCTTACGGCTGGGGTTGGGAGAGACCCAGCCACCTAACCGTTCAGTCGGCATTGTGCAAGGGACTGGCGGGCCAAATCCCTAGCGTCAGCAACCTCTCTTCAGTTGAGGATATCGCCGATACCACGACGCACGGCATCTTCTGCGCGGCGACCCACTTCGTCCTCGGCCGCGCCCTTGGTGCGCTGGCCCAGACGGCGCAGCTCTTCGGGCGTGCGGACCTTCTTCTGGCTGGCGACCGGACCCGCACTTGCCATGCCCTTGACGCCGGTGATGCAACAGGGTTCCGACCGCAACAGTTCGGGCCGACCATCCCATTTCAAATAGCACATTTTGCGTTCGGGGACCAATGTCCAGGCTTGGCAGCTGCCATCGGCGTCGCAGCCGCGCTTGCAGCTTTGCCAGTCATTGGCGTTGGCAACGGCAAACTCGCGGTGATCGTAACCCATGATGTTGACGTTGAACATCGGCTGCCATTCCTCGACTGGAGCCGCTGCAGCGACAGAAGTGATCGTCTGGCGCGAGCAAACCAGCTCGCTCAAATTCCCCTTGGCATCGGCGGCATGAGACAAGACCTGCGAATAGCCGCGACTGCTGCAATAGGCGCGTGCGCCCTGCGACTGGCACGTCGCCAGATCCTTGGGCTTTTTGTCGTCGCACGCTTTAACGAGCTTTCCCTTGGCAGACAGCGGCTGGCAGAAGAAGCCGGTGCTGGCCCCTTCACTGTCGGTGCAGGGGGCGGTGGCAAATTCGGGTTCTTCATCCTTGCCGGTCGCCGACCAGGCGAAGGCTGCAATTACAAGAAGCAACAGGCTTCCTACTATACCCATTCTCGACAACATGACGCGTCTCCTTGCTTGGTCAGCACAGTTCCAGACCGGGAATCCGGGGCCTCCATGCTAGACACATATCGCGGCGAGAGGCGGGTCACTATCACCAGTTCATGGGATGGCGGGCGCGATGCCAGATGCGTAAGTTATGGCACCAAAGTCGCACATACCGCGATGTTCAGGAGGCTTTGCGATGACCTTTTACCGGACGATGCTTTATCTTGGGCTGTTGGTATCTGCTGGGATCGCCGCAGCGCTTTATGCCGATCCCATCCCCGGCCGATTTGCGCCTGAACGCGGAAGCTATGACACCAGCTGGGGGCCGGCGACCTTCTCCTACGAGCGAGGCGACCGCCGTTACTCGGGCCAAAACGGCCAATTTACCTTCCGGGACGGCCACATCATCTGGGGATATTTCGAACGCGCCGAAGGTTCCGGCCCCGAAAGCTGGGTGTTTGTCGGCCGCTGGGTTGCGGTCCAGGACAGCGGTGGAAACATTCCGCGCACACTGAACCGTGCGCAAAAATGCAGCACAAAGATGGGCCGCGTCCCGCACACGATCACCCCTCCGGACAGCTATCATTGGGGCAGCATCCGCATCGGCTTTACCGGCGAGGGCAAGACCTTTCGGGGCGACGTTGTTTATTGCCGCGAAGGAGCCTATTCCGATCTGCCGCCCGATGGCTCTCCGGAAATCACCGGCCACTGGGTGCCCACCGAATATAGCGTAGCGCCCGGCAGTCGTACCGTCCCGGTTCCTTCCTTTCCTTATGACGGACCCTGCGCCGCCGTATCACGCAACGCCGTCGCCAGGATTGAGCCATGCTCTCTGCCGATTCTTCGTCCGCTTCGGCTGCGACTGTTGAAAGACATGCCCAAGGCTGTTGACCGGGTGATTTTCACCCCGCTTTCCGATGATCGCGACGCAGTGCGGCGCGCGATTGCAGGCAACACCATATTGCCGCGACACCCGACCGAAAGGGAGGTGTTTCAGGAAGTTCGTGGCCTGAAATTCTGGCGGAATGGCGACACCACTGAAGTCATCCCTCCAGGTTCAGTCTGCCGACATGATTTCTGGGCGATCTCGGTCCGCGATGGCACGGGCGCGGTCCATGCTGGCAATGGCATAGTCTATATGGAATGCGGCCCCGGCAATATCGAGGATATCCGCAGAGTCGAAGAAATCACGCCGAAAATGTGATGTTTTTGGGCAAAGGCGCAATATCGAACAGACGCTGCAGGCAACTTATGTCCATATTCGAGGGAGAAGAGGAATGTTTGGTTTGAACTTTCGACATTTGGGCAGAGCGTTTTGGGTTGCCGCTTTTTTTGGCGGGTTGACCAGCGCACAGGCTCAAGTCGGGACCAGTTCCGAATGGACGACTCCAGACGGTGATGTTCGAATCTATGTGAATACTTCTACCCATTATCCGCGCGACAACTGGCGCAGTGGCATGGGTGCGCGCCGTGATGCTGGTTCGCTCGCCTATATCGAAATGCAGGGCAATTATCGCTACCTCCGCTGGCAGGGCGAATATTGGATCATGGGCGCCGAAGATGGCTGGAGGCCAAGCGATGGCGGCGGCAGCTATCGTCCGACCGGGACCTGCGCCGCAACGCGTCCCAATGGCTACCGTCCCGGCGATGACGCTAATGACTATGGTGAGTTTGATATCACATTCAACGCCGCCGAAAATGCCTTTACCGGCCAGAAACGCTGGGTGTGCCGCTATCCGGACGGGCGGGCGCGCAAAGGGGCGTGGCAGCCGTTCAACGGCACGCGCAAAGGCCTTGTGGCTCACGGGCAGAACAGCGTGGCGGCCCCGACCGGCACCGTCACGACCACGCCCAGCGGCGGCACGACTCCTGCGCCCGGGGGACGCACAGCACGCGAGCAGCGCGAATGGGAATACCGCATGTGTACATCCCAGTTAGACATCATCAGCCTAGACATCGCCCAGCCTGACGGATCACGCCAGAACACCCGCTTTGTCCGCGATTTCCAGATACGGCCATGTTCCATCGATGCCACAGCATTCGAGAAATTCCAGATCGACATGCTCAATCCGCCCGCCGACAAGCGGCCAACTCAATTGCTGTTGCGCTCAATCCAGATCGAAGGCATTCCGGGTCCGACGGCATCGCGTGGCATCCGCGTTGCTGTGCGCTTCCTAGCTCCCACAATATCGATCAACTTGCCATTCAACGGCGTCCCTCGCCCCGGTTCTGCCATTATGAACCAGTTAATGCCCGGTCGGTTTTGTAGCGCGGCATTTTGGGCTGCCTATATGCGTTATTCGGATGGCAGCGAAAGCGCGCCCTTCAGTCTGATTGTCAGTACCTGCGGAGCGCGCAATCATCCCGAACAATTGCCGGATACGTCGTCAGAAAGTGAGGCACCGCGGGTCGAGGATTTGAAACCAAGGGTCCGCGATTGATGAGGTAGCGGCTACCACACACGCGATTGATCGCTGCGCATAAAAGCAAAGGCTGCCACGCCGAAAATCTAACCCAGCTTCATCCCCAACGCAGCCTCCAGATCGGCGAGCGCCTGTTCGCCGCTGGCTACCTTGATCGCGTGCATGCCTAGCTGGGATGCTGGTTTGCAGTTGATGCCGAGGTCATCGAGATAGACACAGGTTTCGGGTGACACCGAAAGAGCTTCGCACATCATCTGGTAAATGCGCGGATCCGGTTTGCGGACGCCTGCTTTCGAACTTTCAATCACATGGTCGAACCGCGCCATGATGGCCTCGACCTGGAGCGCCTTGTCTTCGCTGCGCGCCATCGCCGCACCGCGCCCGGCTTTCACATTGTTGGTAATGCAGCCGATGCCAAAGCCTTCAGCCTTCAACCGGTCGAGCGCGTTCACCATATAGGGCCGCACATCGCCGGCGAGGCAGGATATTACCGCAGCACCCTCGAGCGCGTGTCCCAGCGCCTCGGCCTCGGCGGCGAACAGGGCATCGAACCCTTCGACGTCGATTTCGGCGCGTTCGAATTTCGCCCAGGCATTATCATCGGGGTTGGTCGAATTGACGGTACGAACGAAATCGCGGGGCAAGCCGCGTTCGGCCTCCAACCGGTTGAACGCCTCAAACGGCGACGAGGTTATCACGCCGCCGAAATCGAAAATCACATGGCTATACTTCATGGGGTAACAATGATTCCTGTCTTGCGATCGGCAGCGCCGCTCAATACTTCATGATAGGCGGCAAGCGCGCCGTCACTACCGCTGCGTGTGTCGATGGTGGCGATCGAAGGCGCAACTTCCATAAAGCCGAGCCATGCGACGGCAATGCGCTCGCCAAAGCCGCGTGCCCCCCAATCGGCGATGCGTTTCTGGCTGCGGCCGGGGGCGAAAAAGCCTTCGCGTGCTGCCCCCGGCAGTTCACCCATTTCGGGCGCGGCGTCCCAGTGCGACTTGCCAACGATCATCGAATATTTGAGCGCATCGGCGAAATGGGTGTGGACAGTGCGCGTCACATCGCCGCTACCCGCCATATCGACCAGTGCCGACGGCACCGACGCATCGAGGGTGGCTATGTCGTCATAGGCAACCACCTGATCGTAAATGCCGAGGTCTGCCAGTCCGGCAGCATTGGCTTTACTGGTCAGGCCGATTGTGCGTGGCCGTTCGCTGCGCTGCTTCATCGCATGCGCCAAGCCGATGGCGGTCTTGCTCGACGCGCTGGCGATCAGAAGCTGCTCCACACCATAATCGCCTTCATCCTCGAACTGGTCGGCAATCAGCCAACCGGTCAGGAACAGCGGGCGGAAAACTGGCCAGTAATCATGATGCTCCGCCTTATAGTCAGGGATCGCCTCGACCCGCTGATACTGGTTGTAGATCGGCGGCAAGGTTGTGCGGCGCGGGGTTATATCCATGAAACTGCCGCCACCGATATTCCCCGGCATCAGCACCGCATGGCTCGCCATCGGATAATAGCCATAATAGCGATCGCCGGGGGCAACGCCCTCAACATCGCTGACCAGCACCGTAGCGAAACCCCAGACCGGCAGCCGCCCCGGAACGCCGCGTTCGGCGAAAAAATCCCAATAGCCCTGTTCATTACCAAACAGGCCGGCAGGCTTGCCGAAGACGGCATAGGTCACATTGTTGGCGGTCATCGCATAGCTATCGACATGCACCAATATCTCGCCGGGACCGACCGCTGTATCGGCGGTTACTATTTCGGTTTTGCTGACATCATCGCGATCAATGTCGATGGCCCATGCTGCGTTGCTCATAATCTATCCTACCGTTGTGCCGAACAGCGAGCCAATCGCCGCCGTCGCTGCCATCGCCACTGCGCCCCAGAATGTCACCCGAAGCACACCCTTGCCAACCGGTGCACCGCCCGCTTTTGCGCCCACCACACCCAATATGGCAAGGAAGAGCAGCGACGCACCCGAAACAATCCATGTGAGCGATGGGCCGGGAAACAGGGGCACCAATATCAGGGGCAGTGCAGCCCCGGCAGCAAATGCCGCAGCCGAAGCCAGCGCCGCCTGTATCGGCCGTGCCGACATCTCGCTGGTCAGGCCCAGCTCATCGCGCAAATGGGTTTCGAGCGCATTGCCCGCCATCAGCTTGTCGGCAACTTTTTCCGCTAGATCACGATCAAGTCCGCGCTTTTCGTAGATGCCGATCAATTCTTCGCGCTCGAATTCGGGCTGGGTTTCCAGCTCCGCTGTCTCACGCGCAATGTCGGCCTTTTCGGCATCGCCTTGTGAACTGACCGAGACATATTCGCCCGCCGCCATCGACATTGCCCCGGCAACCAGCCCCGCGATGCCGGTAACCAATATGCTCGACTGCGCTGCTCCGGTAGCCGCGACCCCTGCAATCAAGCTGGCGGTGGAGACAATTCCGTCATTCGCTCCAAGGATCGACGCACGCAACCAGCCGATCCGGTCGATCACATGGGCTTCGACATGCAGACGCGACATCGGCTTTCCTTCAATAGTTCAGTTTAAGACCGGGACGGTTCCAGCGCGTTTTGACCAGCCGTCCGCTACCGGACAGCGTAATGTAGGCGTCCATCATGTCCTCGCCACCAAATGCGATGTTGGTGGTGAAGATATCATCGGTCGCGACAAATTCGACCAGCTCCCCTTCGGGCGAGATCACACTGATTCCACATTCACCGATAGTCGCAACGCAGATATTTCCGTTCGCTTCCATCGCGAGGCTATCAAAGAATTTATAGCCTGCCGGGCGGTAAAGCGGGATGCCAAGGCCGCCGGGACCGGCATCGGGTGCGACCTTGCCAGGAGCCGTGATGTTGAACTTCATCAACCGGCAGGTGTAGGTTTCCGCCGCATAGAGCGCGCTCCCATCTGGCGCGAGGCCGACGCCATTGGGGTTGTTCGATGGGAAGATCACTTCTTCCAGATGGCTGCCATCGGTTTTTGCATAGAAAATGCCGACAATGTCGTGGCAGCGCTTGGCATAGTCGACCTTGCCATGGTCGGTGAACCAGAAGCCACCATGCGCGTCGAAGACGATGTCATTGGGCCCGCGCAGCACGCAGCCATGATCGCCGGATTTGTAGAGTATTTCGACCGCACCGGTTTCAATATCGATCCGCTCTATCCGACCGCCCGAATAGTCATTGGCGATGCCGTGCGGGGCCAGATAGCCATTGGCTTCGGCATATTCGAAGCCGCCATTGTTGCAGCAATAAAGCTTTCCATCGGGGCCAAGAGCAAGGCCGTTGGGGCCGCCACCGACTGTCGCAACGATCTGCTTGGACCCATCGGGCATGACCTGCGTAATTGTGCCGCGTTCGATTTCAGTCAGGATGACGCTGCCGTCAGGCATGACGACGGGGCCTTCGGGAAAGCGCAGTCCGTCAGTGATGGTTACCATTTTTGCCATGTTCAAATCCTCCCAATCTCTCTCGCCGCCCAAGCTGGCAGCAGGAAATGCGTTTGGGAAGCCTGATAATGTGGCTTATGCGGCGTGTTGCTGGCTTGACGCTACGGCTTGCACTCGTGACTTGCCCGCGCGCTTTTCGGCATAAAGCGCAGCATCGGCGACGTGCATGACTTCGCGGACGGTTTCGCCATCCTCCGGATAGAGCGCATAGCCGAGACTCGCGGCCACTGGCAGGCGATTGCCATCAAGATCAATTGGGCGGCATAATGCGGTAAGCAAACTCGTGCTGCGAGCCGAAAGATCGACTTTGTCAGAAACGTTTCTGAACAAGACGACAAATTCATCGCCACCCAATCGTCCCACAGTATCGGTCGCTTCTGCAGCATCGGACAAGCGCCCACTAACGCCCAGGAGCATAAGGTCCCCCGCATGGTGGCCAAGGCTGTCATTGACTTGCTTGAACCCATCCAGGTCGAGCAGAGCAATACCAAAGCAGGGATTTTTGCCATTACCACAATCCAGCTCGGCCTCAATCGACGCCATGACGGCACGGCGATTGGGCAGCCCGGTCAGCGGATCGGTGTCGGCCAGTTCGCGTATCTGTTGTTCAAGGAACAAACTCTCGATCAGCCTGTCATATTGCGCAGTGACGAAACGGATCATCAGCAATTCAACACTGAGCATGGCGATACCCTGCATCTTTGCGTTGAAGTCACCCACAATAAGCATACTGAACGCAACCGGTGTAATACCGGCCAGCAGGGTGCCAATGGCTGCCGGGCGCAGCGAGTAGAAGCAATGCGAAACAGCCATTGCCCCGAAGACAAGCGAGACGGGAATAAGCGTTTCCCTGTTAAACGCTCCAGTGGCGAAGGTGATACTGGCTGCTGCCCCCAAGCCAGCCATCATCGCTGCCGTCAGATACGTATTAGCACGAACAATTCCGGGGGCCCGTTCGGCTGAAATGGGTTTATTCAACAACTTCCGCCAGACGGCGAGGCGAACAAAGCAATAAAGGATAAGCCCGGACATCCAGACATAATTGCGCGGCGGAAAATCCATGTGCCAACAAACAGCCATGACAAGGCAGGTATTGAACGCTGCGACAGCCAGCAACATCGGTGCCTGTGCCCTGACATTTTCCAGCTGCGCGGCGAGTAACGGACCTTTGATCGATTGCGGCGCTACAGGCGCAAACCAGCGCCAGACCTTGGCGGTCTGCAATCGGAACTTGGCTATCAAATGTGGTTTGCCCATTAGGCCGTAGGATTAACCAAAGGCAGTAAAGCACAGGTTAAAGCGACTGGACTTTCCAAGCGAAAATGAAGCGCCTAGATGAAGGGTAATCGGAAACATACTCGCAGGAAATCCATGACACGCGAATATCAGGCGAATCTCGCCCTTTACATCGATGGCAACTGGCGCGCGGGCGAAGGCCGCAATGTGCATCAGGTGCTCAATCCTGCTACCGGCGCTATCCTCGCCGAACTGCCGTTGGCAACCGCCGCCGATCTGGACGAGGCGTTGGCGGCATCAGCCAAAGGCTTCGCTTTGTGGCGCGCGACCGACGTAAACGCCCGCGCCGCGGTGCTGCACAAGACGGCCACTCTGATCCGCGAACGCGCCGAACATATCGCCACGCTCCTGACGATGGAACAGGGCAAACCGCTCGCCGAGGCGCGCACGGAGACGCTCTCCTGCGCTGCGGTCTTTGAATATTGCACCGAAGAGGCAAAGCGGAGTTATGGCCGGATCGCGCTGCGCCCTGCAGGCCAGCGCGCACTCGTGTTAAAACAGCCGGTGGGCCCTGTTGCCTCATTAACGCCTTGGAACTTCCCGGTTTCGCTGATGTCGAAAAAGGTCGCGGCAGCATTGGCAACCGGCTGTTCGGTGATCGCCAAGCCCGCCGAAGAGACGCCCGGTTCAACCTCCGAAATCATGCGCTGTATCGCTGATGCGGGCATTCCGGCAGGTGTTGCACAACTGGTCTTTGGCGTTCCCGACATGGTCAGCCGCCAGTTGCTCGGATCACCCGTTATCCGCAAACTGAGCTTCACCGGCTCGATCCCGGTCGGCCAGCATTTGATGAGGCTCGCCGCTGATGGCGTGAAGCGGGTGACGATGGAACTGGGCGGGCATGCGCCGGTTCTGGTCTTTGACGACTGCAATCTCGAAAAGACGCTCGACATCGTCGTCACGCAAAAATTCCGCAACGCAGGGCAGGTCTGCATCTCGCCAACGCGCTTTTATGTGCAGGAGGGGATTTACCACCGCTTCGTCGCTGGCTTCAACGAGCGCACGGCCAAGGTGAAGGTCGGCAACGGGTTGGATGCCGACACGATCATGGGGCCGCTTGCCAATTCGCGCCGCCCGACTGCGGTCGGTGCTCTGGTGCAGGATGCCATTGCGAAGGGCGCGCGCGTCGGCACCGGTGGCAGTGCGGACAACGGCGATGGCTTCTTCTTCCGACCAACGGTGCTGTCCGATGTGCCGCTGGAGGCGGATATCATGAGCAATGAGCCTTTCGGCCCGGTCGCGTTGATCCGCCCCTTCGCGAAGTTCGACGACGCCATCGAACAGGCCAACCGCCTGCCCTTCGGCCTCGCATCCTTCGTCCACACCGAAAATGGGCGTCAGGCGAATATGGCGGGCGACCTTATCGAAGCAGGCATGGTCGGCATCAACACCGCCGCGATTTCGATGCCCGATATGCCCTTTGGCGGCGTCAAGGAATCGGGCTTTGGCAGCGAAGGCGGGCCTGAGGGCCTTGAAAGCTATTATGTAACCAAGGCGATCCATCAGGCCTGATGAAGCGGCAGCTCTATCTTGCTGCCGGATGGGTTTCGGTCGGGCTGGGAACGGTGGGCATTTTCCTGCCCATCCTGCCCACCGTGCCCTTCATGATTCTCGCCGCCTTCTGCTTTGCGCGCAGCAGCCCGGCGTTGGAAGCCAAGCTGTTGAACCATCCTAAATACGGGCCGCATCTGGTCGCATGGCGGGAAAAGGGTGTAGTCAGCAGGCGCGCCAAATGGTCGGCAACTGCGGCCTTTCTGGCCAGTGCGTTGATCGGAGGACTGACTCTGACCCCTCCCTGGTCGCTGCTGCCTGCAGTAGTCGGGCTGGTCTGCGGCACCTGGCTGTGGCGGCGCCCTGAAGCCTAGCCCAGAGCTTCTCGCACCACAGCAATTCCGTCCTCGCGCTGCGCTTTCAGTTCCTGCTTCAGCACCGCCGGATCGCGCGCGATGACGAAGCCAAAGCTAACGCCACCTTCCTTGCCGATCGTCGCATGGTGCAGCTTGTGCGCCTGCACCAGCCGCTTGGCATAGCCGCGCTTCGGTACCCAGCGGAAATAGCGCTGATGAATAAGCCCGTCGTGGATAAGGGTATAGACGATGCCGTAGAACAGGATGCCGAGGCCGATCCACGTCCCCGGCTCCCACGCCGATGCACCCATCACCAGCGGGCTGCCGATGGCGAACATCGAAATGCTCATCGCCGCGCCCACCAGCCCGTATAAATCATTCTTTTCAAGCGCATTGTCGTGCGGCTCATGATGGTCGCGATGCCACCCCCAGCCCCAGCCGTGCATGATATATTTGTGGCTCGACCACGCGACAAATTCCATCGCGAAGAAGGTGGCAAGTACGGTCAGCATGATGGCGAAAAGCGACATAAAGCCACTATAGCGGTTTAATCTGTCTTCGGAAAGAAATAGCCCGCAATGTCCGCGCCAATCCGCGCCGGGCGCAGCGTTTCGGCGTCGATGCAGCACCAGCTGGATTTGACCTCGGCGAGTACTTCTTCGCCGCGTTTGATCACCGTCTCGTAAAAGGCGCGCGCGCCGTGGATGCTTTCGAGCACCACATTGGCGACCACCACATCCTCAAGGAAGGCGGGCTTGCGATAGGTAATTTCATGCTTCAGCGCGACCCATGCGCGCTGCGCGACGGCCTCGGGCGGGGCGAGATTGCGCCAATGCTCCAGCACTGCCTCCTGCACCCAATTGAGATAGCGGCTGTTGTTCACATGCCCCATGAAATCGATATCTTCGGGCAGGATTTTGATCGGGAAGAGATGGGAGAGTGTGTTCATTTCGATTCGAAGATACGACCTAAAGGTTACAATTTCCAGTCACCACGAACAGCAACCGGCTGTAGAAAAGCAATATCGGTCGAGCGTCATGGTCAGACCCTCGGCTAACTAAAACTGCCACGGAGATAAAGATGACTAAGGCAGCTTTGAACAAATATCAGGACAGAATGCGGCGGGTGGTCAACTATATAGACCAGAATCCGGAAGCGGATCTCAGCCTCGATGTGCTGAGTGGCATTGCGGCTTTCTCGAAGCATCATTTCCATAGGCAGTTTTCCGCAATGTTCGGGATTTCTGTCTATAGCTATGTCCAGCTTTCGAGAATGAAGCGAGCTTCGTACCGGCTTGCGTTTCGCGACAATGATTCCGTCACCGATATAGCATTTGACACCGGCTACGAAGCACCTGACGCTTTTGCCCGGGCATTTCGCCAGAAATTCGGACAATCGCCTTCGTCATTCCGCTCTTCTCCCGACTGGGATCCGTGGCTTGCGGCCTTTGAGCCATTTGAAACATCACGGAGAAAATATATGGACAGCAACTACACCGCGAACGATGTCGAAATCATAACCACACCGGATATTCCGGTCGCGACTATGGAACATCGCGGCAGCCCGAGAAACATCAGGTCGACTATCGAGCGCTTCATTGCATGGCGTAAAAACAATGGCCTCAGCCCGTCTTTGCACGCGACTTATAACATCTTTCATAACGATCCGCGGTCGACTGCGGACGACGACTATCGGCTCGATCTATGCGTCGCGACAGACAAGGGACTGGACGATGCCAGCGCGGGCGTTGCATCGGGATTGATACCCGGTGGTCGCTGCGCGCGGCTTCGTATTGTCGGAAATCCCGACGATCTGGAGGCGCCCGCGATCTTCCTGTATCGCGAATGGCTGCCCGACAGCGGTGAAGAGTTACGCGAATTTCCGCTTTACTGTCATCGCGTGAACTTCTTCCCCGATGTTCCGGAACGCGAGGCTATCACCGACCTATACCTGCCGCTGATATAGACCGGCATGCGATGGAGGCGGTCGCGCTCAAATCACGACCGCCTTCCAAACGCAAAAGGAAAATGCCCAAAATGCTGCGTGTTTAAAATATCCTTGCTTGCCAAGCGCGGTATGCTGTGCCTTTAGGCCAAGCATATGACTCAGCCCCGCACGCTCTACCAAAAAATCTGGGACGCGCATGTCGTGTCTGCCCGCGATGATGGCACTTGCCTGATCTTTATCGACCGCCATCTGGTGCATGAAGTGACCAGCCCGCAGGCCTTTGAAGGGCTGCGCACGGCAGGGCGTAAGGTGCGCCGGCCCGATCTGACACTGGCCGTGCCCGACCATAATCTGCCGACTACGGCGCGCCGCGATGCGAGTGGGAAGCGCATCCCGATTGCCGACCCGGAAAGCGCGCAGCAGCTTGCGGCGCTGGAGGCCAATGCCCCGGCCTTTGGCATCCGCTATATCGGCGATGCCGACCGCGAGCAGGGCATCGTCCATGTCGTCGGCCCCGAACAGGGTTTCTCGCTGCCCGGCACGACCATCGTCTGCGGCGACAGCCACACCGCCTGCCATGGCGGCCTTGGCGCGCTCGCCTTTGGCATCGGCACCAGCGAGGTCGAGCATGTGCTGGCGACGCAGACATTGCAGCTCAAACAATCGAAATCGATGGAAGTGCGCGTAGAGGGCGAGGTCGGCCCCGGCGTCACCGCCAAAGATATTGTACTCCATATCACCGGCGTGCTGGGGGCCGCAGGCGGCACAGGCTATGTCATCGAATATACCGGCAGCGCGATCCGCAATCTGAGCATCGAAGGCCGTCTGACTGTCAGCAATATGGCGATCGAGCATGGCGCGCGTGCCGGGCTCTGTGCGCCCGACGAAAAGACGTTCGAATATCTGAAGGGCCGCCCGATGGCCCCCAAGGGTGCCGATTGGGACGCGGCAGTCACCTATTGGCGCACCCTCACCACCGATCCGGGCGCGACTTATGACAAGGTCGTTGTCATCGACGCCGCCGACATTGCGCCGAGCGTGACATGGGGAACCAGCCCCGAGGACGTCGTGCCGATTACCGGCACCGTTCCCGATCCGGCAAGCTTTGCCGACCCTTCCAAGCAGGAAGCAGCCGCCAAAAGCCTCGCCTATATGGGCCTAAAACCTGGCACGCTTTTACGCGAAGTCGAGGTGCAGAATATCTTCATCGGCAGCTGCACCAACAGCCGCATCGAGGATCTGCGCGCGGCGGCGGCCATATTGAAGGGCCGCCAAAAGGCACCGAATATCCGCTGGGGCATCGTCGTTCCCGGAAGCGGTCTTGTGAAGGCGCAAGCCGAGGCCGAAGGTCTCGACCGCATCTTCATCGACGCAGGCCTCGAATGGCGCGAACCCGGCTGCTCGGCCTGTCTCGGCATGAACCCTGACAAGGTGCCCGCAGGCGAACGCTGCGCCTCCACCAGCAACCGCAATTTCGTCGGACGACAGGGCCCGGGAGCACGTACGCACCTGGTCAGCCCGGCGATGGCAGCGGCTGCAGCGGTGACGGGCAGGCTGACTGATGTGCGCGAATTAATCGGCTAAGTCCCACTGCGGCACATCTTCCTTTGGGCATATTGACTCAACCCCCTCGCTGCGGAATGTAAAATCACTTCAGGGGGGATTGATGGCAAGACGTCCAGCCAAAAAGAAAGCGGAAACAACCGAACCGGCAGAACATCGGGCTGTCGTGGTGGGCTGGACGCATCATGGTCTGGGATCGTCAATCGACCTGCGCATTCAGAGCACGGTCTCGCGACAAGCGCTGGATAATGACCAAGTCGACAGCCATCACTTTCTGATGACGCACAATCAGGCGCTGCTGCTGGCCAAATATCTGCTTGATGCGACCGGCCAGGAACTGCCGCAGCGTGTAAAGCCATCATTTTGGCGCCGCTTCTTGCCAAAGCGGCAAAAATAGACTTGAGGTCAGAATCAATCGCGAATTGAATATAACCTCAAGACCGAAGCGGACTGATTCCAAATGAACCCCGTCTCCACCATCGCTGGCAAGGCCTATCCGTTTGGCCTCAAAAATGTCGACACCGATGTCATCATTCCGGCTGCTTGGTTGAAGACGATCAGCCGTTCGGGGCTGGGCAAGGGTGCGTTTGAGGCCCTGCGCAAGGAACCGGGCAATTTGTTCGACAGCGCCGAATATGCAGGCTCCCCGATATTGATCGCAGGCGACAATTTCGGTTGTGGCTCCAGCCGCGAGCATGCCGCATGGGCGCTGGCTGACATGGGCATTCAGGCGGTGATCGCGCCAAGCTTCTCCGATATTTTCTCGGGCAATGCTTTCAAAAATGGTTTGCTGGCTGTTGTCTTGCCGCAAGAAGCGATCGACCGGTTGATGGAGGTTGCCCAAACCGATCCCATCCATATCGACTTGGAAAATCAAGTTGTGACAACGCCCTTCCAGGATCGCTTCACCTTTGAAATCGATGCGTTCCGCAAGCATTGCCTGCTCAACGGCCTCGACGAAATCGGCCTGACGCTTGCGAGCAGCGAGGCGATTTCGGCCTATGAAAGCAAATTGAACACAGAGAAACCGTGGCTGGTGCCACAGATGATTTGAGGAGAGAGAGATGAAAGCACTGCTATCGACCGCCACTGGCGGCCCGGAAACCCTTGTGCTGGGCGACCTGCCCGAACCCGTTGCCGGCCCCGGCCAGGTTGTAGTCGCGGTCAAGGCCTGTTCGATCAACTTCCCCGACACGCTGATCATTGAAGACCGTTACCAGTTCAAGCCGCCCCGGCCTTTTGCGCCCGGTGGCGAAATTGCGGGCCTGGTCGATTCGATCGGCGAAGGCGTGACCGGTTTTGCCGTGGGTGACCGCGTACTGGCCGGTTGCGGCAATGGCGGCCTTTCGGAGAAGATCGTGCTGGGCACGCATAATCTTTACAAAATGCCCGATGAAATGTCGTTTGAGGAAGGTGCCTCGCTGCTGATGACCTATGGCACCAGCGCACATGCCCTGAAAGACCGGGGCCGGATGAAGCCTGGCGAGAGCGTTCTTGTACTCGGCGGCGCGGGTGGCATCGGCATTTCGGCGATCGAACTCGCCAAGGCCTATGGCGGCCGCGTGGTCGCGGGTGTGTCGAGCGAAGCCAAGGCACAGGTGGCGCGCGAAGCCGGAGCCGACGATGTCGTCGTCTATCCTTACCAACCGTTCGACAAGGAGCAGTCGAAGGCCGTCGCGGACATGTTCAAGGCCGCAGCGGGACCCAATGGATTTGACATCGTCTATGATACGGTCGGCGGCGATTATTCCGAACCCGCCGTGCGCTCGATCGCATGGGAAGGCCGCTTCCTCGTCGTCGGCTTCCCGGCCGGTATCGCCAAGCTTCCGCTCAACCTGACGTTGCTCAAAAGCTGCGACGTCTGCGGCGTGTTCTGGGGTGCCTATACCGCGCGCGAACCAGAAAAGAACCGTGCCAACATCATGGAGCTGTTTGAGCTCTACAAGGCGGGCAAGATCAAACCACGCGTTTCGGAAACCTTCCCGCTCCAACGCGGCGGAGAGGCAATTGCCAAGCTGGGTAACCGCGAAGCCGTCGGCAAGCTGGTTGTCACCATCTGACAAAACTCACCGTTCGCATCGAGCGAAGTCGAGATGCCTTGAGGTCATGCGCCAATTTTAGGTGTCTCGACTTGGCTCGACACGAACGGAAAGGGAATTGCTTGCAGGCGCGGCCCTTGTTTGGCAGGGGCCGCGTGACTATTTTAAGCCTGTAGCGCCGAAGGATTCGAGCATGACCACTTTTGACGATCGCGAAAACGCCTTTGAAAATAAATTCGCCCGCGATGAGGAATTCCAGTTCAAAGTAACCGCCCGCCGTAACAAGCTTGTCGGCCTGTGGGCTGCCGAGAAAATGGGTCTGACACCCGAAGAGGCCGATGCCTATGGCAAATCTGTCGTGCAGGCAGACTTTGAAGAAGCCGGCGACGAAGATGTCATTCGCAAACTGCTCGGCGACCTGACCTCGGCTGGAGTCGAAATCGACGAAGCCGCGATCCGCGCTGCCCTTGACGGCAAAATGGTCGAGGCGCGCCGCCAGTTCATCGAAGAGGCGTAAGGGACTTTCCCATGCCGATGGCGGCTGAAGATATCGAAGGCATGATCAAGGCTGCCCTCCCCGACGCAACGGTCGAAATCACCGACCTGCGCGGTGATGGCGACCATTATGCGGCGCGTGTCGTCAGTGAAACTTTCCGCGGAATGCCGCGCGTGAAGCAGCATCAGGCAGTTTATAATGCTTTGGGTGGCCGGATGGGCGGCGTGCTGCATGCACTGCAACTGACCACGGCTGTACCCGAATAAGGAGTGAAGAGTATGAGCGCGCACGAACGTATTGATGAACTGGTTAAGAACAACGATGTCGTCCTGTTCATGAAGGGCTCGCCTTTGTTCCCGCAATGCGGCTTTTCGAGCCGTGCGATTGCCATCCTCGATCACCTCAATGTCGAATTTGCCAGCGTCGACGTTCTGCAGGATCAGGAAATCCGCCAGGGCATCAAGGAATATTCTGACTGGCCCACCATCCCGCAGCTCTACGTCAAGGGCGAGTTTCTCGGCGGTAGCGACATCATGATGGAAATGTATGAGGCGGGCGAATTGCAGGAGCTGGTTGAAAGCCAGGGACTGGCCAAGGCAGGCTGATTGCGTCCGGGGTAGCAACCCCGGTTTTCGCCAAATAGCGGTTCAACCAATTCTAATATCGTGTAACTTTGCTTCACGAATCGCAAAGGGTCGATGCGATGCCGAGGGGTGAGGATATTTCGGTTGCCAGCGATGGGCGGCGTTTTGCTGCCTTCATTAGCTATAGCCATGCCGATGCCGAATTTGCCGCCAAGTTGCAGCGTAAGCTGGAGCGGTACCGGCTGCCCAAACAGGTCGCCCACACCCGCGCAGGCAGTGGTGCGCAGATCGGGCAGATATTCCGTGATCGCGAAGACCTGGCCGCTGCGCCCAGTCTTTCGGATGCGATCCGCGATGCCCTGAGTCGCGCCGAGGCGCTGATTGTGCTCTGTTCCCCCGACGCCAAAGCATCGCAATGGGTGTCCGAAGAGATTCGCCTGTTCCAAAGCCTGCATCCGGATCGGCCGGTGTTGGCGGCGCTGGTGCGGGGCGAGCCGTCCGAAGCGTTTCCTGAGGTTTTGAGCGAGGGAGGACTTGAACCGCTTGCCTCCGATATGCGCAAGGAAGGCGACGGCCCGTCGCTCGGCTTCCTCAAAATTGTCGCCGGAATTGCGGGCGTTCCGCTCGATTCGCTGGTGCAGCGCGATGCCCAAAGACGGCTTCGCCGCGTGACGTGGATCACGCTGGGTGCATTGGCAGCAATGCTAATCATGGGTGTGATGACCTTCTTCGCCATTTCAGCTCGCAACGAAGCCGCCCGGCAGCGTGAAAGCGCAGAAGAACTCGTCGAATATATGCTCACCGATCTGCGTGACGAGTTGAAAGGGGTCGGTCGACTCGACGTGATGGATGATGTGAATCAGCGCGCGATGGGGCATTATGCCCGGCAAGGCGATCTCGCCGCCCTTCCCGCCGACTCGCTGGAGCGCCGCGCCCGTATTTTGCACGCAATGGGAGAGGATGACGGCCGCAGCGGCAACCTTTCGGCAGCGCTGGCGAAATTCCGCGAAGCGCACCGTACGACCGAAGCGCTTTTGCGCGCGGAACCGGAAAATCCCGATCGCATCTTTGCCCATGCCCAAAGCGAATATTGGGTCGGGCAGGCCGCCTGGCAAATCCGCGACCGCGCGACCACCGAACAACACTGGCAGGGCTATGTGACCGAGGCACGCAAGCTGCTTGAACTTGACCCGGACAAAGCGCGGGCGAACCTTGAAATGGGGTATGCCCTCGGAAATCTGTGCGACTTTTACCTGCGCGACAATTTCGATGTCAAAAAGGCGATCGATTTTTGTCGCCGGTCGATCGGTTTCGAGCAAGCGGCATTGCGCATCGCCCCCGAAAGGACAGAAATCAGCATCGCTCTCGCCAACCGCTTTGGCTGGCTTGCCGATGCCCTGCTGGTCGACAAGGCCCATGGCGAAGCCCGCAAGGCGCGATTGTCCGAACAATCTATCATCGATGCCCTGGTTGCCAAAGACCCCAGAAATTTTGAACTGCGTTTCAGGCAGACTTGGCCATCATTTGGCCTTGCCACAATCGAAATGGACTGGGGGAATCCGCGACTCGCGGTCAGCGAAACCACCCGGATTGTCGGCACCTTACGGTCCCTTCTCACCGAAGAGCCTAACAATGTCGAGGTCCGGCGCGCTTTGGCCCGCAGCCATTATGCACGCGCAAAAGCCTTGGCCGAATTCGACCCGGCGAAGGCCCGCGCCGAACTGAACGAGACACGGAAGATCATCGTCGAGATAGAAAGGGCCGATCCGCAGGGTCAGGCTCTGTCAGGCTTCTGGAAAGCGATCAGCGAACTCGAACGGAAACTGGAAAGCAGATAGCGTGCAGCCGTAGCTCTGAAGCTGTTGTTCAGGGCATAGGTAGGGAGAAAGAAAATGGCTTCAGGACCACAATGGGGCAGCGACCCGCATGACAAGAACCCGTTGGGAGAAAAATTCCAGCCCGACTATGTCTGCATCATTTACTTCAGGTTCGACGATCCCAAAAAAACCATGGTCCGGCAGGGTTATTTTGCCACCGCCGACATTCCCGCCGGAACAACCGAAAAGCAATTTGCCGAACTGATGCTCAAGGAAGCGGCCAAGGCGAAAAGTTCGAAGGACTGGCTGAACAATCCGACGGGGAACAAACGCAAGGAGTTCAACTTCAACGGCTTCACCTTTGGCCACACTGCGCGCATCTATATGCTGGTCGATAACGACAATGTCCGGTTTGACGACCGAAAGGTGAATCTGGGCACACCGGATGAAAAATATGCAAACCTTGTCCGCTTCACCGAATTTCGTGTCGACAAGGATGCGCCCGACTTCCGGTTGATCCCAGCCAATCAGAATTTCTCTTTTTTCGCAGCAAGCCTCACCGATCTGTCGGGGCGCAAGGGGTTGGTGATGGATAATATCTACCAGACCGAAGATGGCCGGGCTCCCTCAAAAGAAGATCCGCGCATCTATTCCATGAACTTTCACCTTATGTGGGATGCAGTGGATAAACAGGGTAATCTCACCAGCGTCCCGATCGTCATCGATCCCGACGGCGGCAATGTCGGCAGTCAGCCTTGAGCGCCTTCGATAACGCAATCGCCCTAAGCCGACGCTGATCCAAACGGACCGATGCAAGCCGACGCCCTCAAAATGATCCTCGCTCTGGCTCGTGCCGGGGCAACTTCGCGGGCGTGGGATCGATTTGTTGCCGCCGGATTTGATCACGACGAAACGGATTTTCAGGCGCTGACCCTGAAAGGCCGGTTGCTGAAGGACAGGGCGCGGCAGGCGACTGCCGATGCAAAACCCACGCTGTTCGCTCGCGCCGGTGAAGCTTATGAACGTGCCGCAAAGGTCGGAACCGCCAGCTATCCACTGGTCAACGCAGCAGCGATGGCGCTGCATGCTGGCGACCGTACAAAAGCAGGCGAGCTTGCCGCAAACGTCCTGCATCTGATCGAATCCGGTATCGAACCCGGTGAGACACCATATTGGGGTGAAGCGACGCGCGCTGAGGCAATGCTGCTGTTGGGACGGTTCGATGACGCCCGGAAGAGTCTGGCCAAGGCGGTCCAACTGGCACCACAAGCATGGGAAGACCATGCGGCAACGCTGCGACAATTCGCGCTAATCCTTACCGAATTCGGGGAGGATGACAGTTGGCTTGACCGGTACCGCCCGCCATCCGCCATGCATTTTAACGGCATTCTCGGAATCGCAGCCGGCGATGAAGCTGCGCGCGATGCGATAGGCATGGCAGTAAAATCCATAGCCCCCGGTTTTGCCTATGGTGCACTCGCCGCCGGAGCCGACATTCTGGCTGCAGAAGCGGCGGTTTCCATCGGTGCCGAACTGCATATCGTTCTGCCCTCCGAACCCGATGATTTTAGACAATCATCGGTCGAACCGTTGGGGGCGGACTGGTCACAGCGTTTCGACGCGCTGCTCGACACTGCCGACAGCATAACCATTTGCGCCTCCGATGACACAACCAGTGCGGCCGGCGTTATGCTTGCAGAGCTTCATGCCATGGGTCTTGCCGTCGAAAAGGCGGGGCAGTTGCAGGCCAAAGCTGTTGCGTTGCGCATCGAACCCGCAGATCGCCCCGCCATCGGCGATCCATGGCTGCATTCAGGTCGCCTGATACTGCACGTTCCGGTAACCGCCGATCCGGCCAATTCGGGCTCGCAGCTTCCCGCAGGGTCGCTGAAATTTGATGTCGCATTGGAAGGTTTCGCCCCGCGCAGTTTCGACGCCCTTGACGACGCTGTTCAGGCGATAATGACGTCTGATAGTTCACGCGCCGCCATTGACTGCCGGACTGGCGATGCTGTCCATGTACAGGCACTGCTTCCGCACAGCGCACATGGCATGGTGGCTGCCAGCCGCAGCGCGGCTTTGGCATTGTTGGCAGCGGGTTTGGCGAGCCGGATCGAAACTATCGGGGAAATGGCCTTTCCCGATGGCCCGATAGAGCTATGTCTCGCTGCATTGACGAGGCATCCGGAATGAGTTCTCCGGACAATAACAGCATGCCGGGTCGCAACGACATCGCCATCATCCAGAGTTGTTTTTCTTGCCAGCCAGACAGCGCGGAACGGCTGGCCGCTATCATGGTGTCGCGCAGCTATGCCCATCGGTCGGTGGTCGCTAATATGGGTGATCCATCATCCCATCTGTATCTGGTGGCCGAGGGCGCTGTGGTCGCTGAAATCTACAGTTTCGACGGGCAACAGGCGCAGTTGACGCGGCATGGCCCGGGAGAGATATTTGGCGCGTACCCCGATGAAGTAACGCACCGATCGGCCTTTGCCGCATGCGGGGCCACACGGCTACTAACGGCGCCCACGCGAAAGCTCGCGCAATTAGCTGCGGTCGACGGCGATGTTGCCAGGGGCGTGGCAAATCTGTTGGCCCGACAGCTCGATCTGGTTCTTGATCGTATGGCGGCGCGCATCGGCCTGAGTGCGACTGGCCGTTTTTACCGCGCGTTGTTGCAACTGGCCGATAAAGACGGCCTGGTCCAACCCGCGCCGGTTATCGCAGCACTGGCGCTTAGTGTACACACAACGCGCGAAACGGCTTCGCGAGCGCTGGCTTCCGTCGTAAGGCGAGGCATAGTCGAGCGCAATGCCGAAGGATTGCACATCGTTTCCCGCCGCATGCTCGAAGAGCTTATTGTCTAGCGTCAAGACCTAAAGCTTGTGACCCGTGCGATCGCGCTTTGTCGCCAGATAATCCGCATTGTGCGGATTTGCGGCGATTTTGAGCGGCAGGCGTTCGGCAACCTTGATGCCCTCGGCTTCCAGACCCGCAACTTTTTCCGGATTGTTGGTCAGCAGGCGGACTTCTGAAATCGACAACAGCCGCAACATCTGCGCCGCCACCGAAAAATCGCGTGCATCGACGGCAAAGCCCAATCGGATATTGGCGTCTACCGTATCAAAACCCTGATCCTGCAGCGCATAGGCGCGCAGCTTGTTGACGAGGCCAATTCCGCGCCCTTCCTGCCGCAAATAGAGCAGCACGCCCCATTGCGCATCAGCTATCTGGTGCAACGCCTCGTGCAATTGCGGCCCGCAATCGCATTTCAGGCTGCCCAGCACATCACCCGTCAGGCACTCACTGTGCAGACGGATGACCGGCGGGCTGCCATCACGCTGGCCAACAACCAGCGCGACATGGTCGGCCGCGTCGGCGACCGAGCGATAGGCCACCAGCTCTGCATCTTCCGCCGCCGAAACCGGTAGGCGCGCCCGCGCGGCGATGCGCAGATGGTCGGCATCCTGGAAGGCTGCCAGATCGGCGGGGTCGAATTCCGCATCGGCATCTACTTCAACCAGCAGGAACGCAGGCAGCAACCCTGCCTCTCGCGCCAGCTCCATCGCCGCCTGAGCGGCCTCGGGCTGTTCGAGTGCCAAAGCAGCGAAAGGCCCTTTGAACGGATAACGCAGATCGAGCGAAGGATCGGCAATGGCCAGTGACAATGCGGCATCCAGATCGGATGGTGGCGCTATCAATACCGGCAACTGCGTGTCGGCTGCCGCAAACTGGTTGGCGAGCTTGAGCGTGGCGGCGCGTGCGGATGAGAGCAATATGCCTTTGACTTGGTGCCCGGCAAACAGTTCTGCCGCTGCCCCGGTTTCGATAGCGACCAGTGTCAACCCGCCGACGCGCACCGGCCAGCCGCGCCGCAGCGCGTCAATGGCACGGGCCGCGCGCTTGGCGGCTGCATCGCTCAAAGACGGAATTCCGTCACGATAGGCACATGGTCCGAAGGCTTGCCCCAACCGCGGCAGGGCTTGTGCACGACATGGGCGTGCACCTTGTCTTTCAGGTCAGGCGTCACCCACATATGGTCGAGGCGTCGGCCACGATCAGAGGTTTCCCAATCCTGCGCGCGGTAACTCCACCAGGTGTAGAGCTTCTTTTCAGGCGGTACGAATTCGCGCGCCAAATCAATCCAGTTGCCTGCAGACTGCAGCCCGCCCAGCGCCTCGATTTCGATCGCCGTGTGGCTGACGACATTGACCAGCTGCTTGTGGCTCCATACGTCGGTTTCGAGCGGCGCAACGTTAAAGTCACCGGTCAGGATTGTGGGTGCCGAAACCGCGCTCGACCATTCGGTCATCCGCGCTAGAAAATCGAGCTTTTGGCCGAACTTCACATTTTGCTCACGGTCCGGAATATCGCCGCCTGCGGGTACATAGACATTTTCCAGCCGCACCCCGCCTGCAATTTCAACGCCGACATGGCGCGCTTCGCCATTGGCCTGCCAGTCATGCACCTGTTTGTTGGCCAGCGAAACTTTGCTGATGATCGCAACACCATGATGCATCGGCTGCCCGTTGATGACGATATGATTGTACCCCAATTGGCGGAATGGCCCTTCGGGAAATTGCGGATCGGCAACCTTGGTTTCCTGAAGGCATAATATGTCTGGCCCCTCGTCGCGCAAGAACCGCTCGACAATATCGATACGGGCACGGACCGAGTTTATGTTCCAGGAAGCGATACGAAGGGTGGTTGCCATGGCGGCTGCTTAGGGGCGGGCCCCGCGCACGGCAAGGGGGGAGCGAGCCAAAAAAGCAAAACCCCCATCCCGGGGGCATTTGGGATGGGGGTCGAGCTTGCGTTCGTCACGCTGAAACCGAAGGGAGACCTGAGTGCTACGGGCAACAGGGGGAAAACCGCGCAGCCGTCTAACCTTCGATATGGTCAATCTAGGGTGATTTTCCTGTCGGTAAGATGAACGGGACCGTTCAGACTATCGACTGGTCGGCTTGGTGGCTCAACTCACCGATGAGTCATCTCAGCTCTTCCGACGCGGTCGCGGATCGCGCCAGCTGAAGCTCGATTGCGCGATCGGCTGGTTGAATTTCACATTACCGAGTCGCACTGTCGTCCGGTTGTTCTTCGAATCGAGCGCGACCCAGCCATTCAGTGTCAATCCGCCCGGCGCGCCTGCCTCTTTGATGAAGATCATCGTCATCGTGCCATATTCGGGGCGCTTGGGGTCGCGTACTTCGACGCTGACCACATTGGGATTCGACGTGGCCACACGTTTGCCGTACCGCGCCAGGTCCTTGCCGGGATCAAGCAAAGCCGTCAGCGGGCTGTTCTTGATTGGCCAGCGCTGCACCTGTTTTACCTCATAATCGACCATGGTCAGCGCCTTGCCATCCGCAACGATCAATAAGGGCACACCCTTTTGATATTCAAAGCGCACATGGCCCGGGCGCTTTAACAGCAGCTTGCCGGTCACGCTCTGTCCGTTGCGGTCAGTCTGGGTGAAGCTAGCGTTCATCGTAGTCACCGCCTGCATATGGCTGACAACTTGGCTAAGGTCGTTCGACTGCTGCGCAGGCGCGCTGGCCGCCGATGCCATAATCGCAGGAACTATCAAAAGTCGGGAGAATTTATGAGTCATAGTGTTTCCTTGGCTTTTGCAAGCATGCGTAGCAGCGACGCATTGAACCGATTCTGAATATCAGACCGTGCGCTAAATGGGCTCCCCATTCCGGTCGCGCAGAACCTCGCGCCGTCCGATATGATTAGGCGCGCTGATAAAGCCATCCTCCTCCATCCGGTCAATCAGGCGCGCCGCGCTGTTGTAGCCGATGCGCAACTGACGCTGGACCCAGCTGGTCGAGGCTTTCTGGCTTTCGAAGACGATCTGGCACGCTTTTCGGTACATAGCGTCTTCAGGGCTGTCGTCGTCGCCCAGTCCATCAAGGGCAAAACCGCCGTCTTCCGGCTCTTCAGTGACCGACTGGACGTAGTCTGGCTCGCCCTGTCCACGCCAATGTTCGGCGACCTTGCGGACTTCCTCGTCCGACACAAACGGTCCGTGGATACGCGTTAGCCCGCGCCCGCCGGCCATATAGAGCATGTCGCCCTTGCCCAGCAGCTGCTCCGCACCCTGCTCTCCCAGAATGGTGCGGCTGTCGATTTTCGAGGTCACGTGGAAGCTGATGCGCGTCGGCAGGTTCGCCTTGATCACGCCGGTGATGACGTCGACCGAGGGCCGCTGCGTAGCCATGATCAGGTGGATACCCGCCGCCCGCGCCTTTTGCGCGAGGCGCTGGATGAGGAATTCGACCTCTTTACCCGCGGTCATCATCAGGTCTGCAAGTTCGTCGACGATAACGACAATTTGCGGCAGCGGCTGATAATCATGCTGCTGCTCTTCATATTGCGGTAGGCCGGTCATCGGATCATAACCAACCTGCACCTTGTGTCCCAAGGGCTGGCCCTTAGCCTTGGCGGCAAGGATTTTATCGTTGAAACCCTGCAGGTTGCGCACGCCGACCGACGACATCATCCGGTAACGGTCCTCCATCTGCTCGACCGCCCATTTGAGCGCACGGATCGCCTTGGCAGGCTCAGTCACCACCGGCGCGAGCAAATGCGGGATATCATCATAGATGCTGAGTTCGAGCATCTTGGGATCGATCATGATCATACGGCACTGATCGGGTGTCAGGCGGTAGAGCAGCGACAGGATCATGCAGTTGAGGCCAACCGATTTACCCGAACCGGTAGTACCTGCGACGAGCAAATGTGGCATCGGTTGCAGGTCGGCCACCACTGGGTCGCCCGAGATATTCTTGCCGAGGATGATAGGCAATTGCCCCTTTTGGTCGGCAAAGGCGGTTGAGGCGATCATCTCCTGTAGCACCACCGCCTCACGGTTGTGATTAGGCAGTTCGATGCCGATGACCGTACGGCCGGGCACGGTTGAGACGCGCGCTGAAAGCGCGGACATGTTCCGCGCGATATCCTCGGCCAATTGCACCACACGCTGCGCGCGGACACCCGGAGCGGGTTCGAGTTCATACATGGTGACCACCGGGCCAGGGCGGACGGCGACGATTTCGCCCTGCACCTTGAAATCATCGAGCACCGATTCGAGCAGGCGCGCGTTCGATTCGAGCGCCGCCTTGTCGAGCTTGGGCGCGGTTGAAGGCGGCGGGGTATCGAGCAGATCGAGCGACGGCAGCGTGTAATTGCCAAAGAAATCGCCCTGTTTGGCACCTGTTGCAAAACTGGCTTTCTTCGGCGCGACTTGCCGTTCGGCGATTTCGGGTGCGCGGCGCGGTTCGCGCTCGACGGGCTTGCGCGGAACCGGGTCGGCGACGAATTCCGGCTCACGCTGCGGAACCGAAGCATCGACGGCGAGCCGTTCGGATCCACTTCCCAACGAAGGCATGGAGATTGCTGGTATCGAGAATAACGGGCGTTCAAGTTCGAGCGAGCGGGTGACAAGCATGATTCCGCCTACGACCGAGCCAATAATCGCTACCCACCGGGCAAGATTGCTCCAGCCTTCTCCGAATTTGGCGATTAGCGCGCTATAGGCTCCATCGAGCAGCAAGGCCGGTGTCCCGCCCCAACCCGCAGGCAGGCCAATGTCGCTGCCATGCTGCCAATGCGCGAGACCGAAACCTAGGATTAATATCCCCGAAAGGCATAGCAGCAATTGACGCTTCCAGCGCGGCTGCGGCACATCACGCCACAGGCGACGGACATAGACCAGCATCAGTGGAAACAGCAGGATCGCCGGCAGGCCAAAGGTGAACAGCGACGCATCGGCGAGATAAGCTCCACTTTGCCCCATCCAGTTGTCACTGGCGCCCTCTGCCGCGCTGTTGAAGGCATTGTCGGCGGGTGAATAGCTGAGGATCGAAACGGCATAAAACAGGGCAAAAAGCCCGACAACGCCCGCACCGATCAGCGCGCCGCTGCGCAGCAGCGACTGGCGCATCATCTGCCGCCAATTGGCAGGTTGGAGTTTGGGGGACCGCGATGCCATAACCTGTTTGCGACGCCTTTTGCTTGAACCGTACACCTTTTCGCGGAGGCGGGACTCGCCGTCAAGAGTCCGCAGATTTTCCGGCCTTTTCAGTGCCTGAAAACAGGCCTAAGCGATTCCCCATGTCCAAGACCGAATTTGCCGATATTGTCATCATCGGAGGTGGGCTGAACGGCCTCGCCCAGGCGCTCGCCTTTGCAGTGCACGGAGTCACCTGCCACGTCATCGACCGCGCCGATCAGGCCGCGATGCTCGCGCCGTATTTTGACGGTCGTGTTTCCGCCATTTCGAGTTCAAGCATGAAGCTGTTCGAGGCTATCGGCCTCGGCCCCGCATTGGAGGGGAAGGGCTGCCCGATCGAACAGATTTGGGTCAGCGACGGCTTGAAGCCCGGTTCGCTCGATTTCGTGCCGGACGCGGATGATGGATATCTTGGACAGATGTTCGAGAACCAGCTGACACGGCGCGCGCTTTATGAAGCCGCCTTGGCTCGCCCGGAGATCCAGCTGCACATGCCCGCCGAGATCGCATCTTCAAAAACCGACGAAGCTGGCGTGCGCGTCGAACTCAAAAATGGCGATGTGCTGACCGGGTCGCTTCTGGTGGTCGCCGAGGGTCGCAAGAGCGTGTCGCGCGACGCCGCCGGAATCCGCCTCACCGAATGGGATTATGCGCATGAGGCGATGGTGACGGCGATTTTCCATGAAAAGCCGCACAAACAGGTCGCGTACGAGATTTTCTATCCCACCGGGCCATTCGCCATCCTGCCGATGCTCGATGATGAAACGGGACGGCACCGTTCAGCGATTGTCTGGTCGGTATCGCGTGCCGAAGCTCCGGTTTACAAAAAACTGTCACCGCGCGGGATGGCGCATGAGATCGAAAAAGCGATGGGTGGCCTGCTCGGCGAAATAGAGATGAACGCGCCGGTGATGGGCTATCCGCTCAATTTCCAGCACGCCAACCGCATCACCGACACGCGCATGGTGCTGGTCGGCGATGCAGCGCACGGAATGCACCCGATTGCAGGGCAAGGCCTCAACCTCGGGCTGCGCGATGTGGCGTGCCTTGCACAGGTCGTGGTCGAAGGCATGCGGCTCGGGCTTGATCCCGGCGATGCGCAGATCCTTGATCGCTACACCCGCTGGCGCAGCCTTGACGTGCAGAGCGTCATGATGGCGACCGATACGCTGAACAAGCTGTTCGGCATCCCCGGCAAAACCGCCTCCGCCGCGCGCCGCCTTGGCCTCGCCGCAGTCCAGCGCATGAAGCCGCTCAAAGACTTCTTCATGGCTGAAGCGCGCGGTGAATCGGGCAATCTGCCCAAGCTGTTGCAAGGCCTACCGGTTTAGCTTTCCGTCACTGGCACCAACCGGATTTCGACGCGACGATTTTCGGCGCGGCCTTCTTCGGTGGTGTTGCTCGCTTTGGGCTGGCTTTCACCATAGCCCTTGGTGGCAAGACGTGCGCTTTGGACGCCGCGTCCTGTCAGATAGTTGGCGACCGTGGCCGCACGCTGTTCTGACAGGGTCTGGTTAAAGGCTTCAGAACCGACCGAATCAGTGTGGCCCATTACGTCGACATAGGTTTTTTCATATTCGACCAGCGTAGTCCCGACCTTGTCCAACGTAGAGCGAAATTCGGGTGAAAGGTTGGCGCTACCAAAGGCAAAGGTGACCTCGGACGGCATGTCGAGCACCAGTTGGTCACCTTCACGGACAACTTCAACGCCGGTGCCAGCGGTCTGTTCGCGCAGCTTCTTTTCCTGCTGGTCCATATAATAGCCCACGCCCGCGCCCGCGACAGCGCCGATACCGGCACCCAGAATCTTCTCTGTGCGGTCGCGCTTGCCACCAATCAGGTCACCCAACAAATATCCGCCAAGCGCCCCGCCAATGCCGCCAATCGCAGCTTTTGAAATGCGTTTCTCCCCGGTTTCGGGGTTGGTCGTGCATGCCGTTACCGACATGGCAGCAATAAGCAGTGCAGCAGTAATTTTGGAACGACTTGTCATGGCCCAATCTCCTTATCTGTCAGGGATATTGGACCACAGCGAAGATGAACCGAAAATGACGGAAAAGGTAAATTCAGCCCCTGCCGCGATAGGGTGCGACCCCCTGATCGGGCAGCCACAGCCCCTCGGGTGGCGCTCCCGACTGCCAGAAAACGTCGATTGGAATGCCCCCGCGCGGATACCAATAGCCGCCGATCCGAAGCCATTTGGGCTTCATTTCACGGAACAGCCTTTCGCCGATGCCCACGGTGCAATCTTCATGGAAGGCGGCATGGTTGCGGAACGACCCAAGAAATAGCTTCAACGATTTCGATTCGACGATTGTCGCATCCGGGGCATAGTCGATGACCAGATGGGCGAAATCAGGCTGGCCGGTCACCGGGCAAAGCGATGTGAATTCGGGCGCAGCAAAGCGGACAAGATAAAGCGTTCCCGCACGCGGATTGGGCACATAATCCAGCTCCGCTGCTTCGGGGTTTTGGGGCAAGGCGGCATTCTGGCCAAGAAATTTGGGATTCGGTTTATCTGACATACCGCTTGTCTAGCGTGTTGCACGGCCTATGTCATTCCCGAGACGCCATTCATATGGCGTTCAGCGGTAGGGCACCCCAAAGGATGGCAATGACCAAAAGGTTCAAGGGATGGGCAATGATGTTTACGGCGGCAGTCATGTCGTCGGCGCTTGCCTATGCCCAAGACAGCGGAACCGGCCAGGACATTGGCACGGGGACGCCGCCCGAATTGCGCGACTTCCGGCTGGATACGCCGCCGCCCCGGCCAGCGCCGCAACAAAGCGCGCCTCCGCCTGTTGTCGAAACGCCACCTCCGACCGAAAGCAGAAGCACGGCAACACCGCCTGCCGCGCAGAGCCCGACGACCAGCCGCCCGGCAGCAACAAATTCCAGCCCCGCGCCCGTTGCGCAGGGTCCTAGCGAGGCAAGGACCGAAACCGGCACCAAGCCCGCACCCGCCGCTACCGACGCACCGGTGATTGCCCCCGAAAGCGCAATCCCTACGATAGCCGTCGATGCCGATGCCGGTGCTCCCACGACAAGCGCTCCGCTCGACGCGTCTTCTGCAATATATTCCAATTTCTGGTTTTGGCCTGCCACCGCGGGATTCGCAGTGGTCCTCGCGGTGGCGGCCTGGCTCTTCTTCCGGCGCAGACGGCTGTCACCACGACGGGAGCAGGTCGCTGTTCAGGAACCCGTCCCGCAGCCTTCGCCGCCCGCCCGGCTCGATGTGCCGCGCAAAACCCAGACACCTGCCCCACCGCGCGCGCCTGAACGGACGGCAGAAGCCACAGGTCCGATCGCAGCGCAGTTCACCCCGACCAGCGCGCAACTCAGCATCGCCAGCCTTTCCGTAACCGGCATGTTGGCGATCAAGAATCAGGCACGGGCACCCGTCAGCGGGCTGATCCTGCGCAGCCATATGATTTCCGTGCAGGATGGCCAGCGGGAAGCGGTCGCCGCTTTCCACAGCGATGGTGGCGCAGGTTCAATCCAGCCAATCGGCGATCTCGCTCCTGGAGAGCGTATTGAGGCTACTATCGAGATTCGCCTGCCGCGCACCGAATTGTCCTCCTTCCGCTGGACGGAACGCGAATTTGTCGCCCCGATTGTCCTGATCCATCTATCTGGTAGCGCGGAAGGCGAACCGGTCGAAATCCAGTTTACCCAGCTGATCGGACGTGAAGGTGCGAAGCAGAGCGAGCGCATGCAGCCTTTGCCCATTGATCGCGGGCCCAAGCGCTTTTCGGGAATTGCCGCCCGCGCTGTCTTTGCTTGAAAACCGACTGTTAGCGCTCGACTAGGCCAGAAAAGCGGCATATCGTGCACTGCACAAGAATCGCTTCAGGCGGACAAAATCGGACGTTAAAGGGAACGGGCAAAATGGATTTACTGGTAAGCACCGAGTGGCTGGCAAATGAGTTGGGCGCATCGGATCTGCGGATTGTCGACGCCACCTGGCATATGCCCGACGCAGGCCGCAACGCCGCTGCCGAATATGAAGGCGGCCATATTCCTGGCGCGGTCTTCATGGACCTCGCCGAAATTGCCGACAGCAACTCCAGCCTACCCAACATGCTGCCCCCGCCTGAAAAATTTGCCAGCCGTATGCAATCGCTCGGTCTTGGCGACGGTAGCCGTATCGTTGTCTATGACGACAGCGTTTTCAAATCGGCAACCCGCGCCTGGTGGATGCTGACGCTATTTGGCGCACATGATGTTGCCATCCTCGACGGCGGCCTCGCCAAATGGAAGGCCGAAGGCCGCCCGCTCGAAAACGGCAAGCCGTCGCTGCGTCACCGCCACTTCACCGTCTGGAAAGACGATAGCGGGGTTAAAACCAAGGCCGACATGTTGGCCAATCTGCACAGCAAGGACGCCGTCGTGGTCGACGCCCGCGGCGCAGGCCGCTTCACCGGCGAGGAAGCCGAACCGCGCCCCGAAATGGCATCGGGCCATATTCCGGGCAGCCGCAACCTGCCTTATTCCAACCTGTTCAACGCCGATGGCACCTGGAAACAGGGTGCTGCATTGGAAGCCGCCTTTGCCGAAGCAGGCGTCGATCTCGACAGGCAGATGATCACAACCTGCGGATCGGGCATGACGGCCGCTGTCGTGCTTTTTGGCGCGCGCCTGACCGGCAAAAAAGACGTCGCGCTGTATGACGGCAGCTGGAGCGAATGGGGCCTCGACCCCGATACCCCAAAGGAAACCGGCGCGGCCTAAGCTGTAAGCCAAACGAATCAGCCTTGATGTTAAGCGCTTGAAGCCAAGCGCGAATCGTTGCATCCTGTCCATGGGGAAGATGGACAGGGAGAGAGCATCATGGCTGCAACCGGCCAAACCCCCATTGCGCCCTATACGGTCGCCAACAATCTGACATTTGCCGATTTGCGTGCAGCCCTCGCCGCGGGCTGGCGTGATTTTCTTGCCTATCCGGCGTTCGGCCTATTCTTCGCCGCCTTTTATGCAATCGGCGGGGCGGTGCTGGTCTATGGCCTGATCAAGCTGGGCGAGGGCGCTTGGTCTATTCCGCTGATCGCCGGCTTCCCGATTATTGCACCCTTTGCAGCGGTCGGCCTGTATGAAGTCAGCCGCAGGCGCCAGCTCGGGCTACCCATCAATTGGCGTGCGATCATCTGGGCCTTGCGCGGACGCGGCGATGATCAGGTGCTGATGGTCGCCGGAATAGTATTCGTTGCCTTCAGTTTCTGGATGATTCTCGCGCATGGTATTTTCGCTATTTTCATGGCGGAATCGGGGATCGGTGGCCAGAATATCGAAATGCTTCTTCAGCCCTTAGCCATCGCAATGTTGCTGGTCGGTAGCATCGTCGGTGCGATATTCGCCTTCGCGCTTTACGCCATCACGGTGATGAGCCTGACCATGCTGTGCGACAAGGATGTCGACTTCATCACTGCGATCATCGTCAGCCTCGGCACGATCCGGTCGAACAAGGCGGTGATGATCGGTTGGGCAGCAATCATTGCCACCAGCACATTTCTGGCAATCCTGCCCGCGTTCCTGGGCCTGTTTGTCGTGCTGCCCGTGCTGGGCCATACGACCTGGCATCTTTATGTGCGCGCGGTCGACGGCGCTGCACTCGACAGCGCGGGGGCTTAGCGGCTATCGAACGGCATGGCCGAACCGAAGCATCCGCAGAAACCCGATACCAAAATCATCACCGGTGGCCGCCGCAAGGCGCTGACCGGGGCGGTGGTCAACGCGCCGGTCTGGCGCGCGAGCACGCATTTGTACGACGATGTCGCTGCGTTGGAAGCCGGTGACAAGACTAATGAGGATGGCCGTTTCTTCTACGGCCGCCGCGGTGCCCCGACCCAATGGTCGCTCGCCGAGGCGCTGACCGAACTCGAACCCGGCGCGCATGGCACGATGCTCTATCCGTCAGGAGTCGCCGCGATTGCGGGCGCACTGCTGTCGGTGCTTCAACCGGGCGATGTGTTGCTGATGAGCGACAATGCCTATGATCCCAGCCGCAGTTTCGCTCAGGGCTTCCTGAAGCGTTGGGGGGTTGAAACACGTTTCTTCGATCCGCTGATCGGAGCGGGAATATCGGAGCTGTTCTGCGAGCGCACCCGCGCGGTCCTGCTAGAAAGCCCAGGCAGCCTGACATTTGAAGTATCGGACATTCCAGCTATCTGCGCCGCAGCAAAGGCGCATAAGGGCCAGCGAGAGATCGTCACCCTGCTCGATAACACCTGGGCGACACCCTATTTCTTCACCGCACTCGACAAGGGCGTCGACATGACGATCCTTGCCGCGACCAAATATGTCGTCGGCCATAGCGATGTCATGGCGGGCAGCGTGACCACGACCAAGCGCCACTGGCAGGCGCTACGCTCAACCGCGCAGACGCTGGGGCAAGTGCTGTCCCCTGACGATGCCTATCTTGCAGCGCGTGGACTTCGCACCATGGCCGTGCGGCTGAAGGCGCATGAGGCGGCGGCGCTCGACGTAGCGCATTGGCTGGCGTCGCGGGCAGAGGTGACGAGCGTGTTGCATCCTGCCCTACCCTCCTGTCCCGGTCACGAAATCTGGAAGCGCGATTTCACTGGATCGTCGGGGCTGTTTTCCTTCGTCCTGAAGGGCGACTGGAACAAGGCCGCGATATTCATCGACACGCTCGAGCTATTCGGCATTGGCTATAGCTGGGGCGGCTTTGAAAGCCTCGCCTGCCCCAAGCGCCCCCAAAAATACCGCAGCGCAACAGAGTGGAATTGCGAGGGCACCGTCATCCGCCTGCAGATCGGTCTGGAAGATGTCGAGGATTTGAAAGCCGACCTTGCGCGGGGCTTTGCGGCTTTCGCTGCCTAGCCGCTTGCTGAAATCAGCCGGCGTGTAGCTTCCGCCTGCGGGTTGGCGAACAACTCCTCCCGCGTGGCACATTCAACAATCCGTCCTGCCTCCATAACCGCGATCCGGTGCGCGGTGCGACGCGCGAGCGCGAGGTCGTGGGTGATGAACAGCATCGATAGCCCCCGCTCGCGTTGTAGCCGCCCGAACAGCGAAACGACACCGTCAGCGACCAGCGGATCGAGCGCCGAAGTCGCCTCGTCGAGCAGCAACATTTCGGGGTTAGCCGACAGTGCGCGCGCAATCGCCACCCGCTGCGCCTGCCCGCCGGAAAGCGAGGCCGGTTTGCGAGAGGCAAAGTCGCGCGGCAGACCCACTTCCTCAAGCAGATCTTGCGCGCGACCATACCGCTCAGCGTCCGGGACAAGCCAGCGCAACGGTTCGCCGATGATATCCGCCACTGTCCAGCGCGGATCGAGGCTCGCGAGCGGGTCCTGAAAGACTGGCTGGATTAGGCGGCGATGCTCTGCGCTTCTGCGCTGACGTGGTGGGAGCAAATCGCCTTGCCAGCTCAACGCCCCCGAGGCCATCGGCCCCAGACCCGCAATCGCCCGCCCGAGTGTCGACTTGCCCGAACCCGAACCGCCAACCAGCGCCAAAGTCTCGCCCTTGGCCAAAGTCAGGCTGGCATCCAGGACCGCATCAATCCGGCCACGACGCCAACCGGGCTTGGGGAAATGAACATGGGCACCTTCCACCTCCAGCAGCACCTCGCCGATCTCAGATAAGGGCTGGAGCCGCTCGGACAGGCGCGGGGTCGCAGCCATCAATCGCTTGCCATAGTCCGTGGTTGGTGAGCTAGCGATCTGCCTCGCCGCTCCGCTTTCTACGACCTTGCCTTGATCGAGCAACAGCAAACGGTCGGCATGATGCTCGATCCCCGCCAGATCATGGCTGACCAGCAGCATTGCCATGCCCCGTTCGCGGCAGAGCCGGACGAGCAGCGCCATGATCTCACCGCGCAGGGCTGCATCCAGCGCGCTCACCGGCTCGTCAGCAACCAGATAGCGCGGCCCGTGCGCTAGCGCCGCAGCGATCAAAACACGCTGCCGCTCGCCACCCGATAGGCGGTGCGGATATTGTGCCAGCCTCTCTTCGGGACGCGACAACCCGACCGCTTCCAGCATCGCGACCATCACTTCCGTGGTCGGCCTAGCACCTCCTGCCTGCATCGCCGCTTCCTGCAGATGTTGGCGCACGGTGCGGTGCGGGGTGAGCGCGGTCAGCGGCTGTTGGAAGACGAAGCCGACCTTTTCGGCGCGCATCCGGCTCAATTCACGTTCGGGCAGGCCGACCAGCTCGATCCCGTCGAGCATGGCCGAACCACTCGCCACCCCGGCGCTGAGGCCAAAGGGCGTCATCGCACTCATGCTCTTGCCCGCGCCCGATGCCCCTGCCAGCGCTACGATCTCGCCGGGGGAGATGGTGAAACTGATGTCCTCGACAATGACATCATCGCCAACACAAACACGCAGATTCCGGACGACATAGCCTTCGTTCATTTCGCAGCATCCGCCAACCGGTCGCGGAACCGCTCCCCCGCTATCGTAAGGCAGGAGATCAAAAGAACCAGAACCCCACCAGGCAGCAACAGCGCCGCCGGGTTCATGTCCATCTCCTCCGCGCCTTCGTTGACGAGAATGCCCAGTGAGGTCAGCGGTTCCTGCACGCCGAGGCCGAGGAAGGAGAGGAAACTCTCGATCATCACCACATGCGGCACGGTGAGCATCAGATAGGCAACCGCCACCCCCGCGACATTGGGCAAGATGTGGCGCAGCAAGGTTGCCCGCGCAGGCGATCCAGCAGCTTCCGCTGCGAGGATGAAGGGTCGTTGTTTCAGCGCAATCACCTGCCCCCGCACCACGCGCGCCATGGTCAGCCATTCAACGAAACCAATCCCCAGAAACACCAGCAGGATCGACCGGCCAAAAACCACCATCAACAGGATGACCACGAACATGAAGGGCAGCGCATAGAGCCCGTCGACAATGCGCATCATGAGTTCATCGGTGCGCCCGCCGACCCAGCCCGCAATTGCCCCCCATGCGACACCGATCACCAGCGCGACCAGCGCCGCCGCTAGCGCCACCGACAGCGTCACCCGCGTCCCGACCAGCAACCGCGCCAGCCGGTCACGACCCAGATCGTCAGTGCCAAGCAGGTGGCCATCGGTGAACAGGCCGACCCGGACGCTGTCCCAGTCGATCGAGATATGGTCATAAGGCAGTATTGGCGGCACCAACAATGCGACCAGTGCGATCAGCGCAACGATGATAAGCGCAGGCTTCATCCCTCGCGCATCCGCGGGTCGAGCCAGCCATAAATCAGGTCGGCGAACAGGTTGAAGAGAATGATCAGCGCGGCGTAGAGCGTCACCACGCCGAGAACGAGTGGATAGTCGCGGTTCAAGGCCCCCTGCACGAAATAGCGGCCCAGACCCGGGAGGCCGAAAACAGTTTCGATCACCACTGCGCCGGTCAGTAGGGCAGCAGCGGCGGGTCCCAAATAGCTTGCCACCGGCACCAGCGCCGGACGAAGAGCATGGCGGCGCAGAATTGTGAGTGGAGCTATCCCTCGTGCGCGGGCGGCGCGGATATGGTCGGCGCCCAATTCGCCCGCCAACCCCGCGCGAGCCAATTTGGCGACCGCGCCCGTGACTGGCAAAGCCAAAGCAATCACCGGTAGCACCAGCCAGCTCCAGCCGTCATTCTGCCCCGAAACCAGCAGCCAACCGAGCCAGAGGCCAAAAATCAGCGCCAGCAGTGGCCCTGTCACAAAGGTCGGCAAGGCGGTGAGCAGCGTTGCCCCCAGCATCAGCGCCTCATCCTGCCATTTGCCTGCACGCAGTGCCGCCCAGAGCCCGGCCGAAATGCCCAGCACACTCGCCAGCAATAATGCGCAGCCGCCGATCAGCAGCGACACCGGCAGCGCCTCCGCGATCAGGCCGCTGACTGTGAAATCGCGATAGACCATGCTCGGCCCGAAATCGCCCTGTGCCAGACGCGTCAGATAGAGCCAGACCTGTTCCGGCAACGTCTTGTCCAGCCCATAGGCTGCTTCCAGTGCAGCTCGCACCTCAGGGGCTAAAGGCCTTTCGCCATCGAACGGCCCACCGGGCGCGACCCGCATCAGCACGAACGACAACACAATGATGGCGAGCAGCGTCGGTATCGCCGTCAACAGCCGCCGTGCAATCAGTCTGCCCATATTTCGCCGTTCGTCACCCTGAACTTGTTTCAGGGTTACACGCTATGTCAGATTGTTATCCTGAAACAAGTTCAGGATGACGAGGCAGGTTACGTTAGCGCTATAGCTGCATCGTCCCAAAGCAATTGCGGACTTCGGCGATGAACAGCTCGGGCCGTTCCATCGCGGCGAAATGCCCGCCCTTTTCGAGCTCGTTCCAATAGACGATATTCTTGTACCGCGTCTCGGCCCAGCGGCGCGAGGGCCGGAACAGTTCTTTGGGGAAGGCGCTGATCCCGGTCGGCACCTGTACTTCGTCCAAGTTCCCCGCCGCGAAGCTATGCCAATAGAGCCGCGCCGATGAAGCCGCCGTTGCGTTCAGCCAATAGAGCATCACATTGTCGAGCAGATGATCGCGGCTGAAGACATTTTCGGGATGCCCGTCGCAATCGGACCAGCCGTGGAATTTCTCGATGATCCAGCACATCTGGCCGACCGGACTGTCGGTTAGTGCATAGCCCAAGGTCTGCGGGCGCGTGCTTTGGATCTTCGAATAGCCGCTGTCCTTTTCCTGATACCAGCCTGCCCGCATCAGCGATTGGGCCTCAAACGGTGTCGGCTCCGAAAGCACTTCGGGCGGAGGTGTCGCGACCGCCATGTTGACATGGATCGCGGCACAAGCGCCCTTGTTCTGCGCGCCGATGGCCGAGGTCACCATTGCCCCCCAATCGCCGCCTTGTGCGAAATAGCGATCATATCCCAGCCCGCGCATCAGCTCATCCCAGGCTTCGGCGATTTTTTCGATAGACCATCCGGCCTTATCAGGCCGTCCCGAGAATCCGTAGCCGGGCAGCGAGGGCAGGACGAGGTGAAAGGCGGGTTGGCTGGCATCTGACGGCTCGGTCAGCGCCTCTATGACATTCACAAATTCCAGCACCGAGCCCGGCCAGCCATGTGTCATGACCATTGGGCGCGCGTCGGCACGGCTGCTTTGGATATGGATGAAGTGGATATCGAGCCCGTCAATTTCGGTCTTGAAATGCGGCCAGCGGTTGAGCTCTGCTTCACATCGCCGCCAGTCGTAATTGCTGCGCCAATAATCGAGCAACTCTCTCGCATAGGACAGCGGCAAGCCCTGATCCCAATCGTCTACGGTTTCCTTTTCGGGCAACCGGGTTAGCGCCAGCCGCGCCTGCAGATCATCAAGCGCGCTTTGCTCGATCGAAACGGTATAGGGCTGCGGTGAAATCAACATCGGGTCTCCACTCCTGATTGGAAGAGCCAAACTGTCGGCTAATTTCGCTTCGCGCAAGCGTTCAGATGATGTGCCACGCTCGCAAGGCATGGATTAGCCCCAAAACGCACAGGGCAATACCACCGCCGATCCTGATTTTCGATATCGGCAAGATCTTGGCGAGCCGCTCTTTCAGCAGGATAGCAGGAACCACTGCGACCAAACTTCCCAGCCAGCCGCCAATCGCAGGGAACAGCCAATGATCGGCGCGCGCCGCATTGGCGCCGATAACGAACTGCCCTTTGTCGCCAAATTGCAGGATGAAGATGCCCAGAAAGGCCGTGAGGAACGGACCGGTCTTCCAACCCTCGAGCAGATCGACCGGCCTGCGCCATGCGAGCATGGCCACGCCAGCCAGCACATAAGCAAGGCCGTTGAACAGCCGCACCGGATCCTGGCTGACCCATTGATCGATGAACGACCCGGCATAGGCCGAAATCAGGCTGTTGATCAGGCTTGCGGCTGCGAGACCGAGTATAACCGGGCGGTTGCTGGTAAAACGAATCGCCAAAGCTGCCGCCAGCAACTGCGTGCGATCACCGGTTTCGGTCAGAATCAGCGTCAGAAAGGATGCGATCAGGCTGTCCACCGGATCTGCCTAGTCGAGCAGATAGCGCGTGTCAGCCGCCAAGACGTATCGCGACCGAGGCGAGCAAGGCCTCCGATGCCGCCGGATGCAGATGCGCGATACCCACCGCGTCGCCCATGATGCTCAGGAAACTATCGGTGACCGCCCGACTGCCCTGTGCGCCAAAGCGCTGCAATGCGGCCTCAAAAGTCGCGGCAATTTCGGAAATCGCCGTCAGGCCATGGCGTGCTGCCGTTTCACGGACTTGTTCAAGCCGCATCAGAAACTGCAAAGGATTGGCATCATAGGTCGTCATCGCCAGCGCCTCGATAAGGTCGCCCAGCTCTGCCCGTACCATCAACAATTGGTCATGATCATATTTCATGCCGTTTCACCCCCGAATTTGCCCGATCCCGAGATGCGCCTTTATGGTTACCCTTTGGTTAACATGTCGGTGATTACATCCAGACTTGACTTTTGTGGGCAATTATCGCAATTGCGCGCCGGTGACGGGCGGCGCAATGCGGCCCGCTTTTTGTTTTAGCTTATTGAACCGAAGGAACAGGCCATGGCGAAGCCAGCCACGATCAAAATCCGTCTCGTCAGCAGCGCTGATACCGGCTTCTTCTATGTAACCAAGAAAAACCCCCGGAATCAGACGGAAAAGATGTCTTTCCGCAAATATGATCCCGTCGCGCGCAAGCATGTCGAGTTCAAGGAAGCCAAGATCAAGTAAGTGTTGCCGGGGCCCTTGGTCCCGTGGCGCCTTGTTGAATAAGGATAAAAAAGGGTGCGGCTATCGTGCCCTTTTTTGATTCGGGAATTAGCGATTCGGTTTGCTGGCAAAGCGCAGTAAAGTGAAACCACCCAGTGCCGAGGCAATCGATCCCATCAGCACCCCGATCTTCACAGCATCGGATAGCGCGGGATCGGTAAAGGCCAAACCGCCGATAAACAGGCTCATCGTAAAGCCAATACCGCAGAGCAGCGCAACGCCATAGACCTGCGTCCAGCTGGCATCGCGCGGTCGCTGTGCCAGCCCAGCTTTCACAGTCAGCCACACGCTGCCGAAAATCCCCACTTGCTTGCCGACGAACAGCCCGAGCGCGATGCCAAGCGGCAGCGGTGAGAGCAGCGCATCACCGCCTACCCCTTCCAGCGAAACACCCGCATTGGCAAAACCGAACAGCGGAACAATGAAGAATGCAACCGGTTTCGCCAGTGCGTGCTCCAAGCGGTGGAGCAGCGAATCCTCGGCATCGGGCGCGCCAACCGTCCGCCGCAACGGAATGGCAAAGGCCGCCAGCACGCCAGCGATGGTCGCATGGACGCCCGACAGCAGGGTTGCATACCAAAGCAAGGCAGCGAGCAGCAAATAGGGCCAGAGTCGGCGCACCCCCATTTTGCCCATAACCAACATCACCAGCCAGATTGCTCCTGCTGCGGCAAGGGCCGCAAAGTCGAGGCTGGCTGTGTAAAACAAGGCGATGATCGCGACCGCGCCCATATCGTCAACTATGGCCACCGTCGTCAGGAACAGCTTGAGCGACGCCGGTGCCCTGCTTCCCAGCAGTGCCAGCACACCGATGGCAAAGGCTATGTCGGTCGCGGCCGGAATCGCCCAGCCGCGATGCAACATGGGGTCGCCACCCGCTACATACAGAAAGACCAGCGCCGGAAATGCCATCCCTGCTGCCGCTGCGATCATCGGTAACAAACGATCGGCCCAGGTCGCGAGATGCCCGTCGACAAATTCGCGTTTGATTTCCAGGCCGACCAACAGAAAGAAGATCGCCATCAACCCGTCATTGATCCACAGATGCACCGTCATCGGCCCCAGCTTGGGCGTCAATTCGGGACCGGTTTCAGCATGGATCAAATGGAAATAACTCTCTGCCAAAGGCGAATTGGCAACAACCATCGCCAGAGCGGCAATAATCATCAAGATGATCCCGCCAGCCGCTTCGCTATCCAGAAAGTCGCGCAGGGCAGAGGCTGGCTTGCCAGTGCTGTATTGAGTTTTTCCGATCATACCGACCGATTAGCCCGAGCGGAACAAAGTCTGCAATCTTTTCCGCTATTCACCTTGCGCAAAACCAGTTGATGCAACTATTCACTCCACATCGGGTTTAACTATTCGCAGGGCATGCGCTGCATGGACGAGCAAAAAATCGAGCGACTTACCGATCGCCAGAAAGATTGTCTGCGTCTGGTTGCCCAAGGTTTTACCTCAAAGGAAATCGGGCGGTTGCTCGACCTTTCACCCTCGACCGTCGACAATCATGTCACGATGGCGGTGCAGCTTCTCGGAGCACCCAGCCGGGGTGCCGCAGCCCGCGCATTGGCCGGTGCAGAGGTTGGGCAAAATTTGCCTAGTCAGTCGCCAGAGCTTGCCGATGGCGGCGATAGCGCCATGAATCCCTCCAAAGCGGAAGGAAAAACCCAAGCCAATTTTGGCCCACGGTTTCTGGTCCTTCCGCCAGTTGGAGGGAAGAAGAATGACCTAGATGGCACCTCACGAACCCTGCGCATCCTGCAGGTTGCGGTCCTGGCGGCAGCATCGGCAATCGCATTGACGATCCTGATCTCCGGCTTTTTCCGGACACTTGGCTAAACCGCACCCCTGAACTTAGCGGCGATCGCCCGTTCAGGGCCGCAACCCGCCGGATGCGCGTCTCTCTGGCAAGAATTGGTGATATGCAGGTCGAAGCCACCACCCCGGCTTGCATATTACCACGGTCGATGGTCATGACAGGACATGCCCGCTTTCACTCTCCCCGACGCTTTGGTCATCAACCTCTATTGGGTACTTGCGCTTCTGTGCTGCGGTTTTGCCGCGGTGGCAGGGGGCAGGTCGGGTCGCATCGGTGCCTTGATGATCATTACAGCAAGCGTCGCCTCGGTTGCAGGCGAGCAGTTTGGAACGTGGAATCAAACCCACATTCCCGTCATGACCATCGACTTCATTCTACTTGCCGGATTTTACTGGCTGGCATTACGAAGCAAAAGCTATTGGCCGATCTGGGTGACAGGCTTTCACCTGATTTCGGTCTTTTCGCACATCGCGGTGCTGTTCGCCGATGATGTGCGCCAGATGCTCTATTATGGTTTCGGGGCTTTCTGGTCGCTTCCGATATTGTTGGCGATGGTCATCGGCATCTCGCGCGACAGGTTACAGCAGATCGAACTGGGCTGATTGCCCCTATGATCGAGTGCCGCCACCTGCATCGCTGCGCAAGCAGGCAGCAATCGGCATATGGCATCGGCCTCCGCTATTTGGAATATATTCGAATATTGGCAGCACGAACTGTTGCTGTTCTGCGCGATATTCTTCCTGATTGGCGCGCTGGATGATCTGTGCGTCGACCTTGTCTGGAGCCTGCACCGCACCGGGCGCTGGCTCGCGCGCTACCGGATTGCCCCGCCCATTCGGGCAAGCCAGCTTCCACCGCCCACCACGCCGGGTCTGATCGCGATCTTCATCGCAACCTGGCAAGAGGCAAGCGTGATCGAGGCGATGCTGCGTCAGTGCTATCAGGCGTGGGGCAAGGGCACGACCGAGTATCGCATCTATGTCGGTTGCTACCCCAATGACCGGCGCGGGGCGGCCGCGATAATGCGCGGCTGTAGCGGGCATCCCCAATGTCGACTGGTCCTGTGCGACTTGCCGGGGCCTACATCGAAGGCAGATTGCCTCAACCGGTTGTGGCACGCCTTATTGTCTGACGAGCTGGCGGCGGGAATGAAGGCTAAGGCAATCGTCCTGCACGATGCCGAAGATTTGGTGCATCCGCACGAATTGCGCGTCTTTGACTATCTGATCGAAAAGGCGAGCGCGGTGCAATTGCCGGTTATCGCCGTCCCGGTTGCGCAATCAAACTGGGTTAGTGGCCATTATTGCGACGAATTTGCCGAAGCGCATGGCAAGCAATTGGTCGTGCGCGAGGCGATTGGCGCGGCCGTACCGCTGGCGGGTGTGGGCTGCGCTATCGAGCGCAACCATCTTGGCCGGGTTGCCTTGCGCAACGGGGGCAGCCCGTTTGATGCAACCAGCCTTACCGAAGATTATGAACTCGGGCTGGGCGTAGCCGAAGCCGGTGCCCGCACCATATTTGCGCGCATATTGGATGAGGACGGCCAATTGGTTGGCACCCGCGCCTGCTTCCCGGACACTTTAGGCGCAGCAGTGCGGCAAAAGGCGCGCTGGATGACAGGGATTGCGCTTGCCGGGTGGGACAGGCTTGGCTGGCGCGGCAGCTTCTTCGAATTTTGGATGCGGCTGCGCGATCGCAAGGCGGTGTTTGCGGCGCTGGTGCTGACGCTCGCTTATGCCTGCATCGCGCTCACTGCGCTGCTCATCCTCGCACATCGCAGCGGAGTGCATGATCCCAAGCCGCTAAGTTCAACTCTAGTCCTGTTGCTGCTGGTCAATGCCGCACTTCTGATGTGGCGCATGGCGGTGCGCTGCGCCTTTGTGGCGCGGCACTATGGCTGGCGGCAGGGGCTGCTGTCGATCCCGCGCACAGTGGTCGCCAACATCATCGCCATCATGGCCGCGCGCCGCGCCACCGTCGCTTATGCAAAGCACCTGCTGGGCGGCAAACTGCACTGGGACAAAACCACTCACACCCATTTCCCGACTAGTGGGTAAGCCTAGCGCCCGAACTTCCGCTGCGTCTTGCCAAACCTTAGTTTCCGCGTCCCCGGCTTGCCTTCGCTCGCTCGCCCCTTCGGAGCAGCCACGCGCTGTTCGTGCGGGAGGCCCAATTCCTCCGCCTCTAGCGCGCGGATTTCGTCTCTCAACCGCCCTGCTTCTTCGAATTCCAGATCGGCGGCGGCGGTGCGCATTTTCTTTTCGAGCTCCTCTATATAGGCGCGCAGATTGTGGCCGACGAGGTTGTTGGCGCCTTCGGCATCGATCTCCACCAGCACGCCGTCGCGGCTTGCGGTGTCAGCAACAATATCGTGGATGTTGCGCTTGATTGTGGTCGGGGTAATGCCGTGCAGCTCATTATAGGCGCGCTGTTTCTCGCGCCGCCGGTCGGTTTCGCGCATCGCGCGTTCCATGCTGCCGGTGATGCGGTCGGCATAGAGGATCACCCGCCCGTCGACGTTGCGCGCGGCGCGGCCGATCGTCTGGATCAGCGAGGTTTCGCTACGCAAGAAACCTTCCTTGTCGGCATCCAATATGGCTACCAGCCCGCATTCGGGGATGTCGAGCCCCTCGCGCAGCAGGTTGATGCCGACCAGCACATCATAAACCCCCAGCCGCAAATCGCGGATCAGCTCGATACGTTCGAGCGTCTCCACATCCGAGTGCATATAGCGCACGCGCAGCCCCGCCTCGTGCATGAACTCGGTCAGATCCTCGGCCATCCGCTTGGTCAGCGTGGTAACGAGGGTGCGATAGCCCAGCTCGGCGGTCTTGCGGCATTCGTTGATGCAATCCTGAACCTGATCCTCGACCGGTTTGATCTCGACCGGCGGGTCGATGAGGCCGGTGGGGCGGATCACCTGCTCGGCAAAGACGCCGCCCGATTGCTCCATCTCCCACGGCCCCGGCGTTGCCGATACGCAGACGGTCTGCGGGCGCATCGCATCCCATTCGTTGAAGCGCAAAGGCCGGTTATCGATGCAGCTTGGCAGGCGGAAGCCATATTCGGCGAGGGTCAGCTTGCGCCGATGGTCCCCGCGCGCCATCGCGCCGATTTGCGGCACCGTCTGATGGCTTTCATCGACGAAGAGCAGCGCATTGTCGGGTAGATATTCAAACAGCGTCGGCGGCGGTTCGCCGGGCAGGCGGCCGGTGAGGAAGCGCGAATAATTCTCGATCCCTGCGCAACTGCCCGTCGCTGCGATCATCTCCAGATCAAAATTGGTCCGCTGCTCCAGCCGCTGCGCCTCCAGCAAGCGGCCCTCGGCGACCAGCTCCTCCAGCCTATGCGCGAGTTCGAATTTGATCGCCTCCGTCGCCTGCTTCATCGTCGGGCCGGGCGTCACATAGTGGCTGTTCGCATAAACGCGCACCGCGTTCAGCTTTGCCCCCGCCTTGCCGGTGAGCGGATCGAATTCGACAATCTCCTCCACTTCATCGCCAAACATCGAAATGCGCCAGGCCATGTCTTCATAATGGCTGGGAAAGAGTTCGAGATTATCGCCGCGCACGCGGAAATTGCCGCGCGCAAAGGCGGCGTCGTTACGCTTATACTGGAGCGCGACGAGCTTGCGGATCAGCTCGCGCTGGTCAACGCTTTCGCCGACCTTCAAATCAAAGATCATCGCCGAATAGGTTTCGACCGAGCCGATACCGTAAAGGCAGGAAACCGAAGCAACGATCAGCACATCGTCGCGTTCGAGCAAGGACCGCGTGGCCGAATGACGCATCCGGTCAATCGCCTCGTTTACCGAGCTTTCCTTCTCGATATAGGTGTCGCTGCGCGGCACATAGGCCTCGGGCTGGTAATAGTCGTAGTAACTGACGAAATATTCGACCGCGTTTTCGGGGAAGAAGCTTTTGAATTCGCCATAAAGCTGCGCCGCGAGGATCTTGTTGGGCGCGAGCACCAAAGCGGGGCGCTGCAGCGCCTCCACCACCTTTGCCATCGTAAAGGTCTTGCCCGACCCGGTGACGCCGAGCAGCACCTGATCCTTCTCCCCCGCCAGCGCGGTTTCAACCAGTTCCTTGATCGCCGTCGGCTGATCCCCCGCAGGCTGATAATCCGAAACCAGCTTGAACGGCTTCCCCCCCTCCACCTTCGGCGGCCGCGCCGGCCGATGCGGCGTGAAACTGCCGTCGGTTTCGGGTTCCTCAAGGCCGCGGCGGATGATGAGGTTGGACATGTTCGCTATATGTAGGTTTATGATTTGTTCCGCAATGAAACTTTAAGCGAACCAAAATTTGTGGTAAACTGACATTGTGAACAATTCCGAATACGCAGCGCTAAACTCACTCTTGGCTATCTTTAATATCGCAACCAAATCAGAGCTTTCAGAACATTGCAGGTCAGCAGTAATCGATAGTTCTGATCTAGCGAACCTTATCTATGCATGCATGATAGATGCGATACCTATTTTGCATATCCGTTTTCATAAGCACCACTATCCTCCGCAAATCATCCCCGCTGAATCGGAGCACGAAGCACTCGCGAGAAATGGCGTTGGGCAATTGTCGAGGGAAGCAAAAAAGTTCGTAAACAAAATCGACCAAATGTTTGCTCAACGGCGACTGTTCAACGGGCATTTGTTTATACCGAGAATCCGCGAGAATGACTGGCATCTATTTTATTTTGACCAAAGGGATGTCGATCCAAACAACAATCATTGGGAAGAAGGTGAGCATATTCACCTGATGAGCATGCTTACTCATCCTCAAATCAACGTTTTGGATTTAGTGGAAAAAATTGAATCTGAAACGCGTCCTAAATTGAGCGGAGGCTTCCACATCAGATACAAACGATAAATTGTCGAAGATCCGGTCATTACGCTTCTGCAAAAATTTCGTGGCATGCCAAGCCGCATCACCCCCTGTCCTACAACGCCAAAATCTGCTCCAGACTGGCGGATGGAACGGGTAGGTTGCACGCTTCGATATCGCTCCGCCACGCGGGCTTTGCGCTGTGGGGTTCGGTCATGCGAATAATTTGACGGCCTCCGCCACCTTTAAAACGGGCACCTCCGCCACTTCGCCCAAAGCGAGTAAATCATCATCGCCCGAAACAATCGCGTCAGCTTTTGCAGCGAGAGCCGCTGCTACTACATGATCATCGTCCGGATCGCGCCGCACCAGCTGGTCAACTTCCAAAGGCTCAACCACCGTCGCGATTGCACGATAATGAAAGAGCATCGCCCCTGCCGACATGTCCATTGCCGCAAGGCGGGGCTGGAGCTTGGGATAAGCTAAAACGCGTTGCAGTTCGCGCAGCAATACCGGACTGGTGAAGAGTTGCAGCCTTGCCGGATCGGCGGCAAGCCGCAGCAATTCCCTCGGCTTTCCGCCCCACAACAGGGCTGAAACGACAATGTTGGTATCGATCACAAAGCGCAGCGGCCTATTCGGCGAAGGCGGCACTCAAGCAGCTTTGCGGGCAGCGCGAATGGCTTCGGCGATCAGTTTCTCGTCTGCAGCGCTTGGCTCAACATCACCCGATTTGGCCCAAGCCTTTTCAAGCGCAGCCATTCCTTCGATACGCAGCTTCTCCCGCAGCATCGCCTGCATCGCTTCGGGCGCGAGCAGCCCTGCCTCGGCGGCGGCCTTGGCAAGTTCATCGGGAAGCGAGAATTGGACCTTGGTCATGGCTATTTACTACCATCGCTGGCCATAGGCTGGCAACAGTCACAATACCCCCCTGTCCTACATCGCCAAAATCTGCTCCAGACTGGCGGATGGAACGGGTTGGTTGCACGCTTCGATATCGCTCCGCCACGCGGGCTTTGCGCTGTCGGGTTTTGTTTCGCGCAGAGGCGCAGAGATTTCGCAGAGCATTTCTGCGCCCCGTTTTCGTCATCCCGAACTTGTTTCGGGATAACGAGCTATCGTTGCCTGTTATGCTGAAGCGAGTTCAGCATGACGATTATGTGGTAATTCTTTGCGATCTCTGCGCCTCTGCGTGAACCAAAAATCCGGCGCTATCCGCACACGCAACCCTCTTCCGCTAAGGTGACACAAGTGACACTTGACCCCACCCTTACCGGTAAGCTGTGTCACCTTAAGGCCCGCGGGCGGTGCAGATTTGGGGCCGCCGCCCCAACCGCATCGGCTGGCCTCTACGCCCCGCTCACCCGCTTGCTCAAATCCCTTACCGGGCCAAAGCCGATCAGCGCCGCCCCGATGAAGGGCAAGGCCACCACCCACAGGCGGACGCCGGTGACGCCCATCGGGCTCGCGATGCTGATCGCGGCGGTGAAGGCCAATCCGGCGCAGGTCAGCAGCAGACCGGTAATCAGCCGCCAGTGCGGCACCGGTGCCGCCCGTTCGGGCATGCCGCGTACCTGTTCAAAACGGGCGAAGATCGCAATCAGCGGCAATAGCATCAGGATATACAGCGCAAACCAGACCGGCCGGGTCAGCCACCATTCAGCGCTCCCCGGCGCAAGATGCAGGCCGATACCGCCCAGCAGCCATGCAGCGACCATCACAAAGACAAATGCGGTCAGGTGCCAGAGATAAACCGTCATGATCATGCCGTTCATCAGCACCGTTGCGGTCCACAGCCACAGCCTTTCCAGCATCCGCCGCCCCGCCGGTTCGAGTGCGATGGCAAAGCCCGATTGCGCGATGCCGAGCGCGAGGAGCGCGATCGTCGGCGGCATCGAATTGGAAAGATCGCTGCCCGGAACGCCGATCATCGCCACCGGATAGGGGCCGAAATAGACCAGCATTTCGAGCGCAATCGCGCCGAACACCGCCCATACCCAAGCATTGCGGATCCGCCCCTGCTGCCAGGCATAGCCCAATTGGTGGATGCCCAGCCAGACGAAGAGGAAGTTGGCGAAATTTATGTAAGGCACATGAAATTTCAGCGTCAGCACATCGATTGTGACTGCTCCCGCGACAAAGCCCCAGAAGCTGAGTAATCCGAACCGCTGCCACAGCGCCCATGTCCACGGCACCAGCGCGGAGATGATGAGATAGACCGAGAGGAACCAGACCGGGATCAGCGCCAGCTGCGCCGCCATGGCGACGATTTTCCGGTCAACGCCCGCCCAGGTACCAAAGGCGGCGAACAGCGTCCACAACAGGAAAAGCGGCAAGACCGGGTTGATCAGGCGCTGCACCCTTCCGCCGAACCAGTCGGAATAATGCTGACCCTTGCGCTGCGCCGCCGCCCACGACATTCCATGCGAAAAGCCGCCGACGAGGAAGAAAATCGGCATCACCTGAAACCCCCAGGTCAGCCATTGCGTCCACGGGATGATGCCGAGCAGATGCCCGCCCTCAACCGCACCATCCTTCATATAGGGCGCGGCGACCAGCCAGTGGCCGACCACCACCGCAAGGATCGAAAGCGCGCGCAGGAAATCGACATAGCGGTTGCGTTCGGGCGGCGTCATCGCGGCCATTTCGGCTGCACGGCCCCACAGGCTGCGTCTCGGCTTATCGCTCATCCTTGCTCCTATTTCTTGAACAGCACCCGATCCTCTGGCCCGAAGCCCCAGCGCCAGATCACCCACAGATATACGCCGAGGATTGCGGGGACGCCCAGCGCCAGTTCCGCCCATTCGGGCAGGCGCGTTGCGCCGATGCCGATGAGGATTGCAGTAGCCACCGCAGGCAGCAGGCTCCAGCGCCAGATCGAGAGCGGCTCTCCCAGCAGCCGTGCCAGCAGCACCGCCTTTGCCAGCGAGGCCGCGCCTAGCGCGAGCATCAGCGCGCAGGCGACGGCGGCGGCCTGCGCAAGCCCTTCATATTGCGGCTTCAGCCCCAGCATCGGGACCATCTCGATCAGGATCAGGCTGAGCACCACTTGCAGCGCCAGCATGCCGAGCGAGAGCAGGACGTTCCTGTGCCGCGCCATATAGACCAGCGCGCTTTCGCTGACGACAGCGGTCGCGGCGGCCACCTCTGCCGCCAGCAGGAAGGCCATCGCCGCGGTGCCGCCGACAAATTCGGGCCCGACAAGGCCCATTACCGCCTCACCCGGAATGCCGAGCGCGAGCGCGATCCCCGCCTGCGCGGCGATGATCCAGAAGCCGACCTGGCCGACCTGGCGCGCAATCTCCCCATAATTTTTCGCCTGCAAATTGCGGGTGATGACGGGGCCGAGAATGGGATCGAAGCTCGATTTCAGTTTCTGCGGCAGGCTGGCGACCTGTTGCGCGACATAATAAATCCCGACCACGGCGGGGCTCGCGAACAGACCGAGGATCGCAAGGTCGAGCCGGCGGCTGCCCCATTCGATCGCGTCCGCCGCCGCCAAGGGCAGATTGCGGCGCGCGAGCAGGTACAGCTCGACTGGGCGCGGGCGCCAGCCCTGCGGCGTGCCATAGCTGCGCCACAGCGGCCACAAAGCGGTCAGCATCGCCGCCAGCATCGAGGCGACATAAGCGAGGATCAGGCCGTCGCGGGTCGAATAGAAAACGAGCAATCCCGCCGCGATGCTGATCGTCCACGGCTCGACAATCGCTCTTGCGCGCACCGTGGAGGCGACATCGAAGCGATAGGCGAGCGCGGCCAAGGCTATGTCGGTCCACACAATCGCGAAAATCGTGATTGGCAGGAAACGGTCGAGGCCGTTGAGTTCGCTGTTGGGGAACATCAGCCAGGGCAAAGCGATCAGCACCGCCGCGCCCAATGCGGAGGCAATCGTCCCAACCAGCATTGCATCGCCGACGACATGGGTATCGGGCCGGTCCTGCCGCGACAGCGCCTCTGCCAGACCGCGCCGCAAGCCCAGCGTTGCCAGCTGTGCAACAAATTCGACGATCAGCACCGCATAGGCGAAGCGCCCGAGCACCTCCGGCCCATAAAGACGTCCGGCGATGAACAGGAAGGGGATGCGCGCGGCGAGCCGCAGGACAAAGCCGAACACATTGGTCCGCCCGCCCTTGGCAAGCGCCTTCAGATCGGCTTCGTTCTGCGCCGCAGCTTCAGGACCCGTGCTGACTGTCATCCCCCTCGCCGGAACCAATGCCGATGTGTAGCGCAGCGGTTGACCGCTGTCACCTTTCGGCCTTCAACGGACGTGAGAGCAGCGCTTCGACAACTTGGCCGACGCTCGCGCTGCCATCAAGCAACGCGCAGACCGCCGCGACAATCGGCATTTCGACGCCCAGCGTTTGCGCGGATTCTAGGAGGACGGGCGCTGTGAAAGCACCTTCGGCCACGGTGCGCCGGTCGGCCATCAGCTCCGCCGCCGCTTTGCCCTGCCCCAGCCCGCGGCCAAGCGAGAAATTGCGGCTGTTCTCGGAAGAGCAGGTCAGCACCAGATCGCCCAGCCCCGAAAGCCCGGCGAGTGTTTCCGCCTTTGCCCCGCGTGCGAGGCCATATCGCTGCATCTCGGCAAAGCCGCGTGCGATCAGGGCGGCACGCGCGTTGAGGCCGAGCCCCGCGCCATCCACCACGCCACAACCGATCGCGAGAACATTCTTCACCGCGCCGCCAATCTCTGCCCCCACCACATCGTCAGACCAATAGGGCCGGAAGGCAGGCGTTGCGACCAGCCGCATCAACAGCTTGCCCATCACCTCGCTCTCGCAGGCGAGCGTGATCGCAGTCGGTTTGCCACCCGCCACTTCGTGCGCAAAGGTGGGGCCGGAGAGCACGGCGAGCGGATTGTTCGGGCACAATTCGGCTACGACTTCGGAGACCAGCATCTGCGTCCCCGCCTCAATCCCCTTTGCGCAGAGCAGCAAGGGTGCATCGGTTTCGGGCAGTCGCTCGAGCGTGCCGCGCAGATGCTGCGCGGGCGTCACCAGCAGCGCCGCCGAACAGGCGGCCATGTCGGCCAAGTTGCCGGTGGCGCGGATCTGCGGCGGCAGCGCGAGATTGGGGAGGTAGAGCGGATTGCCCTTCCCCGCATTCACCGCCTCGACCACCTCGGGCTCAAGTGCCCAGAGCAGCACCTCTGCATGGTTCTGCGCCATCACGCTGGCAAGCGCAGTGCCCCACGCGCCTGCGCCGATAATGCCGATGGGTTGTCCCGTCATGCCTTCACTCCTGCGCCGCGAACGGCCTCTGCATCCGGATCGAGTGGCCAGCGGGGGCGTGCAGCGACATCGAGTGGGTCGGTCAATCCGGCGGCAAAGCGTTCCGCGCCCGCCCAGGCAATCATCGCGCCATTATCGGTGCACAGCCAATGCGGCGGCGCGACAAAGCGCATGCCATATCGTTCTGCCACGCGCTGTAGCATTGCGCGGATCGCGTCATTGGCCGCCACCCCGCCAGCGACCACCAGCGCACCGAGCGGATCAATCCGCGACAGGCTGTATTCGAGCCGGTCTTCAAGACAATCGACCACGGCCTGCTGGAAGGAGGCGGCGATGTCTTCGGGCTTGTGCATTCCGGCCTCATGCGCGCGCAGGACGGCGCTCTTCAATCCGGCAAAGCTGAAATGCGGTTCGTCTGCGCCTTTCAACGGCCTTGGCAAAGGAACCGCGTTTGCGTTGCCCTGCTTCGCCGCTTTCTCGACCGCAGGGCCTCCCGGAAAGCCGAGGCCCAATATCTTAGCGCTCTTGTCGAACGCTTCACCCACCGCATCGTCGATCGTCGTCGCCAGCCGGTCATAATCGCCGACGCCATTCACTCGCAGCAACTGACAATGCCCGCCGGAAACGAGCAGGAGGAGATAAGGAAATTCGAGTTCCGGATTGATCAAACGCGGCGAAAGCGCGTGGCCTTCGAGGTGATTGACCGCAATCAGCGGCTTGTGCGCCGCCATCGCCAATGCCTTCGCCGTGATCAGTCCTACCATGACGCCGCCGATCAATCCAGGACCGGCGGTGGCCGCAATCGCATCGACATCCTTCAAAGTCATCCCCGCATCGGCAAGGGCCGTTTCGACCAAAGGCGTCATCAGTTCTGCATGGGCGCGGGCAGCAATCTCCGGCACCACCCCGCCAAAGGCGCGGTGGTGATCCTCCTGCCCTGCCAGCGCATGGCTCAATATTGTGCGGTCGGACCGCACCAGCGCCGCCGCGGTTTCGTCGCAACTCGATTCAAGGCCCAAAATCACTGCCATCGGCTTCCCCTTAGGGATGTGCCCCGCTATGGACAAGCCGCATGACCCCAAGTAGTTCCAATCCCTTGCGTATCGGCACCCGTTCCTCCCCACTCGCCTTGGCGCAGGCAGAGATGACCAAGGCGGCTTTGCTCGCGGCGCATGGCTGGGATGAAGCCACTGTTATTCTCGTGCCGATGCTGTCGAGCGGAGATAAAGTGCAGGATCGCCCACTCGCGGAAATCGGCGGCAAGGCCTTGTGGACCAAGGAACTCGAACGCGCGCTACTTGACCGCGAGATCGACATTGCTGTGCATTCGATGAAGGACGTCGAAACCGTCCGTGCCGAAGCCTTCCACATCGCGGCCATGCTGCCGCGTGCTGATGTGCGTGACCGGCTGATCGGTGCGCAGAGCATTGCCACTCTGCCCAAGGGTGCCAAAGTCGGCACATCCAGCCCGCGCCGTGCCGCGCAATTGAAGGCGTTGCGCCCCGACATCACAACCGAAAGCATCAGGGGCAATGTTGCGACCCGCCTGTCGAAAGTGGCCAATGGCGAATTTGATGCGACTTTGCTTGCGGCGGCAGGGCTCGACCGGTTGGGGCAATCTGACATCGGCGTTGCAATCTCTGCCAGTGAAATGCTGCCCGCCGCCTCGCAGGGGGCAATCGGTATCGACTGCCTCGCTGATCGCACCGAAATCGCGGCGCTACTGGCACCGGTCAACCACCGGCCTACCTTCGATTGTGTCATGGCCGAGCGCGCTTTCCTCGAAGCACTGGGTGGAACCTGCCACTCACCGGTCGCAGCACAGGCGAGCATCGACGAGGCTGGCATCACGTTAAAGGCGGAAATCCTCCGCGAAGATGGTCGCGAAAAGCAACAAGGGCAGTTAACCTTCGCTTTAACCGATGCAACAGCACCGGCGCTGCTTGCCCGACAATTGCTCGACGCGGCCTCGCCCGAATTGCGGGCCTTGTTCGAAGGATGAAATTGCTCATCATCCGCCCGCAACCGGGCAATGATGCCAGTGCCAAACGCGTGCGCGAGGCCGGTTTTGACGTAACCCAGCTTCCCTTTTTCGAAGTCCGCGCCTGCCCTTGGTCCGCACCGGACCCATCGGGATATGATGCGCTATTGATAACCAGCGCCAATGCCATCCGCCATGCAGGTGCACAGCTCGACATGCTGCGTCACTTGCCAGTCCACGCCGTCGGCGTCCGCAGCGGCGACCAAGCGCGCCAAGCCGGTCTTGGCGTCGTATCTGAAGGTTCTGGCGACGCGGCGCAGGCGTTGCAGGCCGCTATCGTTGCCGGCCATCATCGCCTTTTGTGGCTTGCAGGTGAGGATCATCAGCGAATTGCACCGCCAGCTCAACTGACAGTTGAACAGCGGGTGGTCTATGCCTCCGTGCCGATCCAACCCGACAGTGCGATGGCCGAAGCCGTCCGCTCGAGCGACGTGATAGCGCTGCATTCGGCCCGCGCGGCCCGGCGCCTGGCTGCGCTGGTTGATCAATGGCAATATCCACGCACGGCAATCACCATCGCCTGTTTTTCGCAGTCGATCGCTGACGCCGCAGGTTCCGGTTGGCGGGCGGTGGCGATTGCCGAGCGGCCTGAAGACAGCGCCTTGTTGTCGGCGGTGCAATGCCTCGCTACAGTCGGCGACGAAACAAAGATAAGGGACGCACATTGACCAAACGCTCTTCACTGGTTTTGCTGCTGCTCGCCTTTTTGGGTGGTGCCGCATTGGTCGGCTGGCTGGCATCGACCAATCGCCTGCCAGGGTCGGCTGAACAGGCTGCGATCGTCAGCGAAAACCAGCCACCGCTGGTCACTTATCGCAAAAATTCAGCGCCTGTTGTCAATTCCGGAGCCATTGCCGTGCCGACAGTACTGACCGGCGACGCAGCGCGTATCGAGGCAATGGTTGTAGCCATGGCCGCGCGGCGCGCCGTTGAAAGCGGGGCGCAATTGGGCGCGCTGGAACCGAGGCTGAACGCTGCCTTCGGGCGCATCCAGCCCGATGCGTTGGATACGCTGATTTCGGGCGCGCGTGTACCGCTGACCAGCGGGATGCTGCTCGCCGAACTCGATGACATTGGCGAAGCGCTGAAAACGCGACCCGGAACCGCATGGGAAATCGCCCGCCGCGAAGCAAGCAATCTGTTCGTCCTGCGCCGGGAAGATTCAGCACCGACAGGCCCCGCCGCGCAACTTGAACATGCACGGCAGCAGCTCGTTTCGGGCGATGTCGCCGGCGCCGCGCGCACTGTAGAAGCAATGCCCGGCGCGGCCAATGGCAGCAACTGGCTGAACAAAGCGCGCCGCTATGTCGCGATGCGGCGTGCGCTTGACGCGCTTGATGCCGCGGCGGTTGCCATCCCGGTCATGCCACCAGTTGCGCCTGTGGTAGCTGCGCCAGATAGTGCTGTTGAAACACCCGCACCCGAAACCCCGACCACCGTCGCACCATAAGAGCGTCCACCTGTGGATAGTGTAATAAATCTTTCATACATGTAGCGAAGCTATAGATTGTCGCGATGGCGACGATCCCTCGAGCGATTCCCGGTTTGCAGACACCCCCTGTCCACGCACCCCCGTTGCGCCTTTTGGCGCGTGAGCTGGCGGGTTTTGCCTATACGCGCACCCGCGCCACATTCGCCCCGCCGGTTGCGCTTGATGTTGAAGGTAACGGCTGCGAAGTCGTTGTCCTGCCCGGTTTCCTCGCGTCTGACCGTACGACCGCCCGGCTGCGCCGCTCGCTAGATCAGGCAGGTTTTCGTGCCCATGGTTGGGGCCTTGGACGCAATGGAGGTGTCTCCGTCGACTTATTCGAACAACTTGATCGCCAGTTTGACCGCAAGGGCATCGACCGCCCGGCGACGCTGGTCGGATGGAGTTTGGGCGGTGTTATTGCCCGCGAATATGCCAAGCGCCGCCCGAACCGTGTCGCCCGCGTCATCACGCTTGGCAGCCCTTTTTCAGCTCATCCGCGCGCGAACAATGCTTGGCGAGTGTATGAATTTGTTGCCGGGCACAAGGTCGACAATCCGCCTGTCGAGGCGGTGCTGCATGAAAAACCGCCTGTGCCAACCTTTGCTTTCTGGTCAGCGCGTGACGGCGTGGTCGCCCCCGACGCAGCGCGTGGCAGGCTGGGCGAGGTAGACCATGCGACCCAACTCGATTGCTCGCACATGGCGTTCATCGCCGATCCTGACGCAATTCGCGCGGTTGCGCGTGCGATAGTCGCCTGATCAGCGCGCCGCTTCGACCGCCTCCGCCACATTGTCGCTGAAAAAGCCGTCTATCCCGGTGGCCAGAAACGCCTTTATCTCCGCCACCAGATCGCCATGGCCAGCCGGGTTCAGACCGTTGCGTTGCCCGAGTGGCAGGAAATAATTCTCGCGCCGGAACGTCCAGATATGGACGTCGAGCCCGGCCATATGGGCATCGGCGACAAGCGAGGTTGGCTCGCTGAGATTGCCGAGCATCGTGCGCGGAATGACCATCGCTTTTTCGACGCCGATTCCGTCGGCATAGGCCGCGACCGCCTTAAGCCCGTCAGGCCTGGCCATCGTCGCATATTTTGAGGCTGGATCATCGGCGGGGCCGTCATCCTTTGACATCAACTGGATCAGCCGCAGCTTGGTCTTGCCGCGCAGCGCCTTCAGATTGCCGACCTCAAAACTCTGGATAAACAAGGGATCGTCCTTCTGCGTATAACCATGCTTTTCGAGCATCATGAGCAAGGGCGCCTCATGGGGTAGACCGATGGAGGCAAAATAGCTGGGATGCTTGGTTTCGGGATAGATGCCGATGCGTCGTCCGGTCTCTTTCTCCTTCGCCTTCGCCAGCAGGATGATCTCTTCAAAGGTCGGGATTTCATATTGCCCGTCAAAGGCCGTGTTGGCCTTGCGCAACATCGGTAGCCGCTCTTTCGCACGTAGCGTCTTCAACTCGGCGAGGGTGAAATCCTCGGTGAACCAGCCGGTCATCTTTACGCCATCGATGGTCTTCGTTGCCTTGCGGTCGGCAAACTCCGGCCTGTCGGCAACGTCGGTGGTTTCCGAAATCTCGTTCTCGTGCCGCGCCACGAGCACGCCGTCCTTGGTCAAAACCAGATCGGGCTCGATATAATCGGCGCCCTGTTCGATCGCGAGCGTGTAGCTGGCGATGGTGTGCTCGGGCCGCTCACCGCTGGCGCCGCGATGGGCGATTATGATCGGGTCCTTGGCCATGGCAGACTTTCCTTCATTGGCGGTGCCGCTGGTGCAGGCAGACAAGGCCAGCGCGACGCAGATTAGCATTTTGAATTTCATGCACGCTCCGAAACAGAAACCGGGGAGCGCGCTTCATCCAACTGGATTGTTACCTCCGCGCGACCGGGCATCTCTTCCATGATCCAGCGCGTCAGCCGTTCATAATGGGCGATGAAGCGGGCGACTTGCTCGTCGGTCATCGCGGCAGCGGCACGCTGCGCCCCGTCCTGCGCTTGATAGCCATGCTCCTGTTCGCAACGCCATTTATGCACGACATCGAACGAGGGTGGGCGCAGATAGGCCAGCCGGTCGATGCGGGCGAATAGCTCTGCGGTTTCGCCTGCAAGATGCGCATTCCAATAAGTGCGCCATGTCGCGTCCGGATCTTCGCCACGCTCGAGATCGTTGACCGGTAAGTGAAGTAGATTGTGCGGCACCGGCTTGGCACCGACACACCAGCCTTCAAACAGCAACAGGTCGCATGGCCCATCGAGCAGCGGCCATTCGCGCGAGGATAGGGGTTCATCAGCGCGCTTATCAAAACGGGGCAGCATCACTGCGCGCCCTGCCTTCACCGCATCAAGCGTGGCGATCCCGATGGCGGTATCATGCGTTCCCGGTGGCCCGCGTGTCGCAAATAGCGGATGTACCTGCTCCGCCAGCCCTGCCCGCACTGTACGCCCGAGATAGAGATCGTCGAGCGACAAGGTGCCAACCCGCAACCCCTGCGCGGTAAAATTCTCGGCCAATTGCGCGCACGCCGTGGACTTTCCGGAGGCCTGCGTCCCGCACAGGCCGACGATCAGCGGCGTTCCCGGGGTCAGCCAGCTTTCAATCTGTCCGGCAAGTGCGGCAGCAATCGGGTTCATGCCGCGAACGCAGCCTCCCATTCTGGCGCCTTGAAGCCCACGAGCAGCCCGCCCGGATATTCGAGTACCGGGCGTTTGATCATGCTCGGTTGTTCGAGCATCAGCGCGATGGCCTTGCTCTCATCCAGCCCAGCTTTCGCGTCATCGGGCAGTTTCTTGAAGGTCGTGCCCGCACGGTTGAGTATCGTCTCCCACCCCTTTGCCGCACACCAGCTCTTCAGCTTTTCGGCATCCGCGCCGACCTTTTTGTAGTCGTGAAAGGTATAAGCAATACCCTTGCCGTCCAGCCAGACGCGTGCCTTCTTCACTGTGTCGCAATTGGGGATGCCGTAAAATATGATGCTCATTTGCTCGTCCTTGCTATCATTTGCTGCTCTAGCGGATGGACAAGGGGAGGCAAGTATGAGGGTGCATATCGGTTGGGCTATGACGCTGGCATCATTGGCAGCAGCGGGCGGTTATGCAGCGGCAAAACCGGCTAAATCCCCAAAAGGCTACATCGTCGCCGAAGTTCAGGTTACCGATGCCGAAGCCTATAAGAATTACGCTCCGGCGGCAGGCGCGATTGTCGCCAAATTTGGCGGGAAATATCTGGCACGCGGCGGACGGGTTGAACAGCTCGAAGGCCCGCCCCCCGCCGGACGTTTCGTGATTGTCGAATATCCAAGCTTTGAGGCAGCGAAGGCCTTTTACCATTCAGCCGATTATCAGGCGGTCGCCCCGATCCGGCAGAAAGCTTCAATTTCCCGCTTCTGGTTGGCCGAGGGACTGCCCCCAAACTGAGGCAGGGCTGCTGCCAGCTTTGCATTTTGCGACAGTGCCGACGGGTATTGGCGCTGGCGCACGCCCTTTTAATTCATCAATCTGGGCCTGCCGCCGCCAGAGATAATAGTCGCGGGTCGCGGCATAGGGATCGGATGTTTCTTCGTTAAGCGCCCGCAATTCGCAATCATTGGCGATTCTCGAATTGAGCGAACTCAACGTCCCTGCTGGCAAGGTATAGTGCAGCTGGGTGAACGGTTTTCCGATCACCGTCGGATAGACCAGCCCGTCAATCCCGCCGCCAATCACGTCGCGCAGCGTGGTCGGCCCGATCAGAGGCAGGAAGAAATAAGGCCCCGGCTTAACCCCGTAAAATCCCAGCGTATTGGCAAATCCGTTGGGGCGTCGCGGCAGACTGAACGGTTTGGTCTTGGCGACATCGACAAGTCCACCCACGCCGAAAGTTGTGTTGATGGCAAAGCGCCCCAATGTTTCTGCCGCCTTGCCCGGTTTGAGCTGGAGCAGGAAGTTGAGTGCGACAACCGGTTCGAGCAAATTGTTGAGGAAATTGCCTATGCCCTTTCGGATCGGGCTCGGTACCGCCCCTTCATAAGCTTCGGCAACCGGCGCGACCAAGGCGGCATCTGCCCCCTGCACCAGCTGGAATGCCTCGACATTGATCGCTTCCACCGGATCGCGGGGATCGGCGGTGCGTGCGGTGACGACAATTTCATCGGCTATCGGTTCGGGCGGCGTTGTCGGCGGCAGTGGATCGAGTTTGGAGAGGTCGAAGGGAGGTTCATTGTCCGTCTGTATGCCGACCGGGACCGGGGCCTCTGTCCCGACGGGCTCTGCTGTCGGAGCGGGAACCGCTTCTCCGGTTGGAACGGCCACAAATAATATGGCTGTTGCTAGCGAGGCTCCCATCTTGCGTCCCTTTTATCCGCGCCCCCGCTGTTCAAATCTATAAGAGAGTTTTTCCGTCGGGCGCAAGGCCAAGATAGCTGAAGCGATGCACCATCCAGCCTTTCGCCGCCGCCCCGCTTCGGCTATTGGCCGCGCATGGCAGAGCAAGGCATCCTCATCCTCACCACAGGTGGCACGATCGATAAAAATTATTTCGACGCGCTTTCGGAATATCAGATCGTCGACAGCGGCATACCCGCGTTGCTCAAGGAGGCTCGCGTCGCTTTGCCCTATCGGCTGGTCGAGTTGATGCGCAAGGACAGCCTCGAACTCACCGACGCCGACCGCGCCTTGATCGCCAGCGCCGCGCGTGAGGCCCCTGAGACCCGCATCGTCGTGACTCACGGCACCGATACGATGACCGAGACAGCAAAGGTGCTGGCCGCCGAAGTGCCGGGCAAAACCATCGTGCTGACCGGCGCGCTTTCCCCCGCGCGCTTTGCAGAGACCGACGCGAACTTCAACCTCGGCATGGCCTTCGCCACCGCGCAAGTTGCCGCACCGGGCGTCTGGATCGCCATGAGCGGGCAGGTGTTTGACGGGCTGAAGGTCAGGAAGGATCGCGAGGCGGGGAAGTTTGTCGCTTTAACTGGCTAAACTTCTATTCCCACTCAATCGTCCCCGGTGGCTTTGATGTATAGTCATAAACCACGCGGTTGATGCCTTTCACCTCGTTGATGATCCGCGTGGCAACGCGGCTCAAAAAGGCGGCGTCGAAGGGGTAGATGTCGGCGGTCATGCCGTCGACCGAGGTGACGGCGCGGAGCGCGCAGACACTGTCATAGGTACGGCCATCGCCCATTACGCCAACAGTGCGCACGGGGAGGAGCACCGCGAACGCCTGCCAGATCGCGTCGTACAATCCGGCATTGCGGATTTCCTCCAGATAGACCGCGTCGGCTTTACGAAGTATGTCGCAGCGTTCCTTGGTCACTTCGCCGGGGATGCGGATGGCGAGGCCGGGGCCGGGGAAGGGATGGCGGCCGACGAACTGGTCGTTGAGGCCAAGCTCGCGGCCCAGCGCGCGCACTTCATCCTTGAAGAGCTCGCGTAACGGCTCGACCAGCTTCATATTCATACGCTCGGGCAGGCCGCCGACATTGTGGTGCGATTTGATCGTCACCGAAGGCCCGCCGGTGAAGGACACCGATTCAATGACGTCGGGGTAGAGCGTTCCCTGCGCGAGGAAATCGGCACCGCCCAGTTTCTTTGCCTCTTCCTCAAACACATTGATGAATTCGGCACCGATAAACTTGCGTTTCTTCTCGGGGTCAGTGACGCCTGCGAGGCCAGCCATGAAGCGCTCTTCGGCATCGACGACGACGAGCGGGATGTTGTAATGATCGCGGAACAGGCTTTCGACCTGTTCGCGTTCGTTGAGGCGCAGCAACCCATGGTCGACAAAGACACAGGTCAGCTGGTCACCAATTGCTTCATGGATCAGGATCGCCGCGACCGAGCTATCAACCCCGCCCGAAAGCCCGCAAATCACACGGCCTGACCCAACCTGTTCGCGGATTTCGGCGATCTTGGTCGCGCGGAATTCGGCCATCGTCCAGTCGCCCGAAAGCCCGCAGACCTTGTGCACGAAATTGGCGATCAGTTTCGCGCCATCTGGCGTGTGCGCGACTTCGGGATGGAACTGGGTGCCATAATAGCGGCGCTCGTCATCGGCGATCAGCGCAAAGGGGGCGCCATCCGAGGTCGCGACAATGCGGAAGCCGGGGGCAAAGCGCGTCACCTTGTCGCCATGGCTCATCCACACCTGATGCCGCTCGCCAACCTGCCACAGCCCTTCGAACAGGATGCACTCTTCGGTCACGGTCAGGAAAGCGCGGCCGAATTCGCCGCCTTCCCCTGTCTCATGCCCCGGCCGCACTTCGCCGCCCAATTGGTGGCTCATCACCTGCTGGCCATAGCAGATGCCGAGGATGGGAAGGCTTGAGTCAAACAGGCATTGCGGCGCACGCGGGCTGCCCTCGTCGGGCACCGAGGCGGGGGAACCAGACAGGATGATGCCCTTGGGCTTCATCCGCTCAAATGCGGCCTCGGCGGCGTTGAACGGGGCGATTTCGCTATACACCCCTGCCTCACGCACGCGACGGGCAATGAGCTGGGTCACCTGCGACCCGAAATCGACGATAAGGATGGAATCCGAAGGCTGGATAGTCATGGCTGGCCGATAAGGGCGAAGTGCCGCGCTGTCCAGTTGCCAGTCGCGAAATTGCCCGATATGCCTCTCGTTTGAGAGGGGAAAATTCATGAACTTGGTATTGCGCATATTGGTCGGCCTGTGGGGCCTCGGTTTTGGCCTGCTGGCCGTGCAGGGAATCATCGACCCGAAGGTCTTTACGACGCAGTTTGGAATTGAAGCGCCGGGCGCATCAATCAACAGCGTACGCAGCGATTTCGGCGCCTTCTTTCTGGTGTCCGCAGTCGGTGCCTTATGGGGTGCCTGGAAACCAGAAAAGGCAAAACTGCTCTACGTGCCCGCCGCGCTGTTCGGCACCGCATTGATTGGCCGCCTGATCGGCCTCGGCCTTGGCGATCCCGCATCAGCCGCGAACAATCAGGCTATGATCATCGAGGGCGTGAGTACATTGCTGATGCTGTTTGCGGCGCGCCGGTTGGGAGCCGGCACGCCCTGAGCCCTAATCGAAAATTTCCTTCAGCCAGTGCTTGGGCTTTTTATAGCGATAATCCTTGTACCCATGATGCGGCTGGTGGCCATAGCCTTGCTGCGGATAGGGTGCTTGCGGCGCAGCCTGTGATGGCGGTGCGGAAGGTGCGGGTGCAGCAGTGCGTTCGATAATCTTGTCGAGCTCTCCGCGATCGAGCCATACACCGCGACATTGCGGGCAATAGTCGATCTCAATGCCCTGGCGGTCGCTCATAGCCAACGGGACGTTGCAAACAGGGCAGGACATGGCGGCGACTTGATCGGATGTACGCATTCAAAACTCCTCTTCTCCCCCCAAGGGAAAAGGTGGGAGGAGATGATGCGAATTCAACCCCGATCTTTTGCCGCCCGTCGCTCTGCCAATTCTTCGACCGACCCGGCACGCATGAACGGATTGGTCGCGCGTTCGAGGGCGATGGTGGTCGGCACGGTCGGTTCGCCGCGTTCGCGCATCGCGTTGACCTGATCCATGCGGGCGACAAGCGCGGCATTGTCGGGCTCGACGGTCAAGGCAAATCGGCCGTTCGACTGGGTATATTCGTGCGCGCAATAGATGCGGGTGTCATCGCCCAGCGCCTCCAGCTTGCGCATGTTCACATACATCTGGTCCGCCGTCCCTTCGAACAACCGGCCGCAACCCATCGCGAACAGCGTGTCGCCGACAAAGGCGGCGTGGTCGTCCGCAAAGTGGAAGGCGATGTGACCAGCGGTATGGGCAGGGACATCAAGGACCCGTGCTGCAACGGCACCGAGCTTCACAACATCGCCCTCTTTCACCTTGCGGTCGAGCGTCGGGATGCGTTCGCTTTCCGCCTCAGGCCCGGTAATCACGCAACCAGACGCTTCCTTGATTGCCACGTTGCCGCCGGTATGATCGGGGTGCCAATGGGTGTTCCAGATCTGTGTGATCTTCCAGCCACGCGCGTCCGCTTCGGCGAGCACCGGCTCCGCCACTGCCGGATCGACCGCCATCGTCTCGCCGCTTTCGGGTTCGTGCACCAACCAGACATAATTGTCGGAGAGGACGGGGATACGGACGATTTCCAATCCCATCTTACCAGCTCCCCACATTGGGCATGCTTGCCCAGGGTTCCTGTGGCGGCAAATGCCCTTCCTGCAGCAGTTCGACCGATATCCCGTCAGGCGATTTCACAAAGGCCATATGGCCGTCGCGCGGGGGGCGGTGGATGATATGGCCTGCATCCATCAACGCCTGACAGGTCGCGTAAATATCATCAACGCGATAGGCCAGATGGCCGAAATTGCGGCCTCCGTTATAGACCTCGGCCTCGCCCTCTTCAGGTGGCCAGTTATAGGTCAGCTCGACCTCGGCCAGCCCTTCCTGTCCGGGAGCCGCGAGGAAGATCAGCGTGAAGCGTCCCGCTTCGCTATCGAAACGCCGAACCTCTTTAAGACCGATCAGTTCAAAAAAGGCGACCGTCGCTTGCGGGTCGGTCACGCGGATCATGCTGTGGAGATATTTAACGGTCATCACTCAACTCATCGATGTTAATGCACGGTTCACCGCAGCTGCAATAATTCACAAAGCCGCGCTGGGACGCGCGCGAACATGGACCGGAAGGCACACCGACGCAAGGGGCGGACGGAAACCACGGCCCATCATTTCTGGGATGGGTACAATGACAGACGACGTTGAAAACAAGAGTTGGCTAGGCCGACTGACCGCCAATCAGGGAAAATCTTGGCTTGCTGGAACTGGACTGCTCGCAGCCGGCCTGATCGCAGGTGGCTATCTGATGGGCGACGGACTCGTTCGCATGAAACAGGCCGACCGCGCGGTGACTGTGCGCGGGTTGGCGGAACGTGAGGTCACTGCAGACCTCGCCACATGGACAATCGCCTATTCCGCCAAGGGCAGCGACCTGCAAAGCGCGCAGGCGAAGGCGGACGCCGATACCAAGGCTATCCGCACCTTCTTTGGCTCGCTCGGCTTCGATGGCGATGCCGTGCAGCCGACCGGGGCCAATGTCTCGCAATATAGCAATGAAGGCATCACCACTTATACCGTCAAGCAGCGCATGTCGCTGCGCACCACCGACATCAAAAAGGCACAGGCCGCGATCAAGCGCCAGTTCGACCTCGTCAAACAGGGCGTTGAGCTCGAAGAAGGTTCGGGCATGTCCTTCACCTACACAAAACTCAACAGCATCAAGCCCGAGATGATCGCGCAGGCGACCAAGGATGCCCGCAAGTCGGCCGAACAATTCGCCAAGGACAGCGGCACCGATGTCGGCAGCATCAAATCGGCAACGCAGGGCTATTTCGAAGTCTCCGCGCGCGATGGCGACAGCGAAGGCGGCTGGGGTGCGGCAGATACCCCGTACAAAAAAGTGCGTGTCGTCACGACCGTTGAATATTATCTGGATTGATCGTTGGGAATTGGCAGAGGGAAAAAAGATGAAAACATTTGATACAGCACTAGGCGTTTTAGCCCTGCTTTCCGCAACGACTGCACTGGCCGCACCCGACAAAAGCGTAGAAATTGTCGATAAGGGCAAGGGATATAGCTTCGAATATAATTATCCCGGCGTGGTCCGCCAATTTCCCGCACTCGAGGCGAAATTGCTTAGCGAGAAGGATGCCCAGCTTGCCGAGCTCAAAGAGTGGGGCGCGGAATGGGCGACCGAAAATCCGGACCGAGCGGCCGACACCGATATGGAGCTGCGTATCAACTGGCTGACTGTCGCCGATGTCCCACGATTTCTGAGCCTGACCATCGATGAATGGAGCTATACCGGCGGCGCGCATGGCAATTGGGGCCGCGGTAGCCTGATCTGGAACAAGCAGACTTCGGCCAAGCTCGCGCCGATAGCGATGTTTAGCAGCAAGGAAGCGTTCGACAAAGTAGTGCAGACGCCATTCTGCGACAAACTCGACATCGAACGCAGCAAGAAACGCGATGGCGAGAAAGTCGACCGCAGCCAGACCGACGACTGGATGCAGGCATGCCCCAAGCCATCCGAGCTGACCGTCATATTGGGGTCGTCCAATGGGCGGACATTCAACCGGCTTGCGATCTATGCGGGGATTTATTCGGTCGGGCCCTATGTCGAGGGTGACTATGAAATCGACCTGCCGGTGAATGCAAAACTGATCGCCGCAGTGAAGCCGGCCTATCGTTCCTATTTCACGCCCAGCCCGACGGGCTCGAAAAAGCGCTGAACCGGCCACCCGAAAAGGCACCGATGATACGGGGATAGACCTGCTTGTCACAAGGCGGGGGCAGCGGTAACGCATCGATCTTCAGGAAAAGGGAAGAGAGATGCGTTACACCCCGCTTTTTGCTGCGTTGCTGCTCACGACACCGCTTGCCGCACAGACCGCGCCCAAGGATCAGGGCGACCGTTATTCGGGCGTTTCTGGTGCCAGCCGCTCTGCAGTCATCGCGCAGAACGGGATGGCCGCGACCAGCCAGCCGCTGGCGACGCAGGTTGCGCTCGATACATTGAAAGCGGGCGGCAGTGCGGTCGATGCGGCGATTGCGGCGAACGCCACACTGGGCCTGATTGAGCCGACCGGCAATGGCATTGGCGGGGACCTGTTCGCGATCATCTGGGATCCGAAAACGCAAAAGCTGCACGGCCTCAATGCCAGCGGACGAGCCCCGATGGGGCAGAGCCTGAAACAGTTACAGGAGCGGACCAGGAAGATGCCGCGCTCGGTGCGCGATTCTGACGGGACGATCGCCGATTGGGGTTCCGCCTCGGTCACCATCCCCGGCACGGTCGATGGCTGGTTTGAGATGCACGGGAAGTTCGGCAAGCTGCCGATGCGTCAGGTGCTGGCCCCATCAATCCGCTACGCGCAACAAGGCTTTCCGGTGAGCGAATTGATTGCGCAATATTGGAAAGCAAATACGGCCGGTTTCGAGGCGCTGCACAAGGAGGGCGTGATCGAGGAAATCGACAATATGCGCCGCGCCTATATGCCCGGTGGCAAGGCCCCGGCAGAGGGCGACATCTTCAAGAACCCCGATCTTGCGCTGACCCTGATCGAGATTGCCGAGGGTGGACGCGACGCATTCTACAAAGGCTCGCTCGCGCAATCGATGGACCGCTATTTCAAACGCATCGGCGCGCCGCACCGCTATGAGGATTTAGCCGCCCACAAAGGCGAGTGGGTCGAGCCGGTCTCGACCAATTATCGCGGCTACGACGTCTGGGAAATCCCGCCCAATGGGCAGGGCATTGCGGCGCTGCAAATCCTCAACATCCTTGAAGGCTATGACCTGAAAGCGATGGGGCGTGGCAGCGCCGATTTCTGGCATGTTTTCATCGAAGCCAAAAAGCGCGCCTTTGCTGATCGTGCCAAATATTATGCCGACCCGGCCTTCGCCAAAATTCCGTTGAAGGAATTGCTGTCCAAAGAACGCGCGGCCAAACAGCACGCCGATATCGACATGACCAAGGCGGCAATGGCCGATCCGGCACTGCCCGTCGATGGCGGCAATGACACCATCTACATGACCGTCGCCGACAAGGACGGGATGATGGTCAGCCTGATCCAGTCCAACTATCGCGGTATGGGTTCGGGGCTGGTGCCCGATGATGGAAATGGTCGCACCTTGGGCTTCATGTTCCAGGATCGGGGTGCGCAGTTCAGCCTCGATGCCAAACATGCCAATGCTTATGCACCGGGCAAGCGCCCCTTTCACACCATCATCCCCGCCTTCATGACCAAGGACGGCAAGCCGTTGCTGTCGTTCGGCGTGATGGGCGGTGCAATGCAGCCGCAGGGGCATGCGCAGATTGTGGTCAACATGGTCGATTTCGGTATGACGGTGCAGGCGGCAGGTGACGTTGCACGCTTTCATCATGATGGCTCGACCGACCCCGAAGGCGGTAAGCCAATGACCGAGGGCGGCGTAGTTGAAATTGAAACCGGCGTGCCGCAGGCAATCGCCGATGAACTCAAGAAGCGCGGCCACAATGTCAAATATTCGGTCGGACCCTATGGCGGCTATCAGGCGATCTGGCGCGATCCGGTCACCGGTGCCTATTGGGGGGCAAGCGAATTCCGAAAGGACGGCCAGGCTGCGGGTTATTGAATGGTCAACTGCATTGGCATCCAACTTTGTAAGCGGAGCGCGATTTATTTCACGCGAAGACGCAAAGATTTTTAAGAGGTATGCTTTTGGTAGTCCTACTCACTCGCGCAGCGCGATTTTCTCAATTCGCGCGCTGCGTGCGTCGCGTAGAAATGGCGCACGACCGTCTTAAAAATCTTTGCGTCTTCGCGTGAAACAGAAAATCGCAGCCCTTCGGGGCGATGCGATCTAACCGCCACCCATCTCCGCCACAGTCGCCAGCAGCAGAGCAATATCTGCTTCGCGTGACAGACGGTGGTCGCCATCCTTGACCAGCGTCACGCGCACATCGTTCGATCGCAACGCGTCCGCCAATTTTAGCGAAATCTTCCACGGCACATCGGCATCAGCCTGCCCGTGGAGCAGCCGCACCGGGCAGTCGATGGCGACTGCGCGGTCAAGCATCAGGCTCGCTTCGCCCGATTGATACAGGCCTTTATAGGTCGGTGTCGGTTCGGGTCCATAGGGATTGTGCTCGAAATGCACGCCCTTGCTCAGGATAGCCTCGCGCTGCGCGTCGGTGAAACCCCAGCGGGTGAAATCGGGTGCAGGCGCGATCCCGATCAACCCGGCCAGCCGCATACCCAGTGCCTCACCGACCAGCAGCATCAACCAGCCGCCCATGGACGATCCGATCAACACAACCGGCCCTTCGACCAGTGCGTCTATCATCGCCAGCACGTCGTCGCGCCAGCCGGTCAGCGTCTGCTGCGCAAAGTCGCCCTCGCTCTCCCCGCACCCGGTATAGTCGAGCAGCAGGCAGGACTTGCCATTGGCCAAGGCCCAATCGAAAACCGCAGTCGCTTTGCCGCCCGCCATGTCGGACATATAGCCGGGCAAGAAGACAAAGGTCGGGCCAGCGCCCTCCGCCTTGCGATAGGCAAGCTTCAGACCATCGGTGCGCGTGAAATACTTGTTTTCTACCATTTGACTCAAATTTGAATCGCTTAAATGACCCAGTCGACGGTCAGCATCTGGCTGACATCCTGCCCCTTGGCGCGGCGCTGGACGACCATGATTTGGTTCAGGCGTTCGATCGTGCGGCTGCCGGTGGTCACGCACCAGCCGGGAACCACCGCATGCACCAATGCGCACAGCCCGCCCCAGATCATCGTCACTCCAAATTTCGATGCCACACCGAAATGTTCGATATAAGTCTCGTCGACGGTGCGCGGGTGATCAATGAAGAGGCGGCGGAACATGGTTTACTCCGGTGGTTGTTGCATGAAACCGTAGTGCTGAGCCTGTCGAAGCACGTCTCTCAACCAAAAACGACGGTTGAAACCGAGAAGCGCCCTTCGACAGGCTCAGGGCTACGGTAATGCAGCGTCGATAGCGTCTACTGCTATTCGATGTCAAAGCCCCAGCCGGATTTCACATCCTTGTCCTGCGCGCACATTGTTTTCAGTTACTGCCATTCATCCGCAGTAAGCGCAGGCTTATAGGCGCTGCCCTTGACCACGGCATTCTCAAACAGCTTGCGCCGCTCGTGAGACAAGGGGTGGCTGGACGTGTAACTGGCCATCGTGCGCGCCTGCCGGTCTTTGAGATCACGACTGCCATCCATCGACGCTAGCCGGTTGAAAAAATCCGCTGCCCCTATGGGGGAGATATTCGCCTGCTTCAATGCCTTCAACGAATGGTTATCAGCCTCGCGTTCGGAATCGCGGGTGTAGGTGGTCGACAATAGGCTGTTGATCGTGCTGCCGCCGCTGCCGTCAAAGCCACCTAGCACCACTGCCAGCCCCATCTGCCGCAGCAGCCCCTGCATCACATGGCGTTCGCGGACATGGCCGATTTCATGCGCAAGGACGCCCGCAACTTCGTCCGGCGACTTCGCTTGGCTAAGCAATCCCTGGAACAGCAGCACTTTGCCCCCGGGCAACGCAACCGCGTTGAGCATGTCGATATTCGCGACTTCGACCTGCAAGTCTTCAGGGTGGTCATCTAGCGAGCGGGTCAGCTTGGCGAGCGCGGCCTTGCCCTTTGGCGTATCACAGAACCGCCCGCCAAAATCACCAACCAGCGCATTGCCCAGCTTCGCCTCGACGCTCGACGGTATCAACGGTGCCAACCATTGCGGGCTGAGCAGAACTACCGCGACCACTGCAGCGCTGATCCCGGCAAAGGCAAGGCTCGCCTTGCCGAGCCCCAGCCGGTCGATCCAGCCGCCATAAACGCGGTGCGCAGGCAACATCGCCGAAAGCTCTGCCGGCACAGTCCCCGTCATGCCTAGCCGCCAGCCATCCTTACCCTCCAGCCCGTAAACCGTGCCGTCAGCCTTTTTGTCCAAGAAATGCAGGTCTCCGAACCGGAACGGGCCATGCCGCCGCTCCAGTTCAAGCAGGTAGAACTGGTTGCCGATAACCTGCACCTCGACCTTGCGGCGGACGGCGCTCTGCCCGTCAAAATGCCAGGCGTCGAAGAAGGTCGACATCAGATCGCACCCACATCAAAGGCATCGAGCAAGCCTTCGCCATGGCTGGCCGTCTGCGTTTCGGATTGCGTCATCCGGTCAAGATTGACCTCGCCAAAGGCTTCCATATGCACCACGAAAAATTTCCAGCTGCGATAGCGGATCAGGGATGTGGCAAAGGTGATCGGGATGATCGCGAGCAAGACCGACAGCACCAGCCCGACCGAGAAAATCGATTCCCCGCTTTCAATTTTCGCTGCGAATTGCGTAGGGTCGACCGCCACGAACAGGCTGAACGGAATGATTGCCGCTGCATAGGCCATCATCAGGATCACCAGATTGGCGAGCCAGTACAGGATCCAGTCAGGTGATCGGGCGGTGAAGGAAAATTCGAGGTCGCCCAGCCGCAACGCGCTGATCGCGACGCGCATGAATTTCGAATAATAGAGCAAGGCAGCAATCGGCATGATGATGTAGAGGCCGAGTATGCCGATAAATATTGCACCAACGGCAGCTATTCCGCCAGCGCTGTTAAAGGGATCGCCCCCGCCACCCGAAGAGGCCGCTGTAATACCCAGAGCAACCGCGCCGACGAAAACTAGGAACGGAACGAGATAGAACAGCAGATAGCGCTTCATCAGCGCTTTCCAGTCGGCGTTCGATTCGAACCGGTAAGGGCCAAAGCTCATCTTGCTCCAGCGCTCGTTCCACAACGACATGCTCGCCCAGGGATACAAAAGGTACAGCGGGATCGCTGCGACTATATTTTTCCAGATGTAGGACCAGCCATAAGTGAAGCCCTGATCGTCGCTGCCCCCCCTTATGCCGCGCCAATAGGTCCGGCTGAGGCGATACCGCAGCGCACGGAAGTAAGCGAGCCCAGTCAGATAGAAAATCGCAAGAAAACTCAAAAAGATAATCACACCCGCGGCGATGGGTTGCCCCTGGAAGACCAGTCCGTTGATCACCAGCTGCATGACAATCAACGGCAGGCCGAGCAGGAAGAAGACCATGATAAAGCCGATGAACAATTCCATCCCGCGCCCTGTCCATTCGAGCGGTTCGTCGATGAAACGCGTCTGTGCCCACAGATATTGCCGCTCCCGCGTCGTCGCCCAAAAGCGATAGACACCCAATGTCACCAGCGTCAGCAGCACATTGGGCAGCGCAATTTTGGCAAAATCTGTCCAGCTTCCGTGAAAGCCAAAGGCCGAGACATGCCGCGACTGGCCAACGGTTTCTTCATTATCCGACAAAATACGCCCCCGAAAACGAAAGTTTCATTGGTAAAGTGTGACGGCGCATCTGCAATTGTCAATCGCAACCTTCGGCCAGCATCTTGAATTTGCTGCATTATCAATTATCCGGCGCAGACGATTTTACACGCCATCTGGAGTAGACCATGCACCGCAAAGCCCAAATTTCAATCGTTGGTGCCGCCACTGCAATGTTTTTTGAGTACCGGTGTTGGCGCAGAATGCGTCCAGTTTTCGGCTGTTGGATAAAGTGCAGCAATCGATCAACAGCGTTGGTGAAGAAAAAGCGAAAGCGGCGTTGGTGGCCGACATGGTTGCGGCAGAAAAGCGGATTGGCGCAGAACTGCCGTTGATGAAACAACATTTAACTAACGCAAATTACCATGCGGCGTGTCAAGCGTTGATCCGGGAACAGGCGACTGTTGAAACACTGATTGCAGGGCCTTCATTGCTCCGGTCGTTTCCCGGCACCGCAACGGACAATCCGGTAACACCATCGGGCGCGCAATCGGCAAAGACAGCATGGGATGCCATGCCTGACTCGCTACAGAAACATTGCATGCCCGCCAGCACGGTTGCGTATTTGCTGGATTATAGCAAAGGCTACCAAGGAGAAATTAGGGCTGTGGTGTTTGCCGCGGACCCTGTCGGCGTTCGCAGCGGATATGATTCCGCTAGCTACGCCCTCACTCATACGGCTCAATATCCCGGTCCAAAAGTTGTGCTGGTGCAGCGAAAAGCAGGGCGGCCGTTGGAGTCGGCCTATTTTGTGTTTCAGGCCAAAACCATCAGCTTTACCGAAAAAGATGCCGCTGCCCATTTTGGGGGAGCCAGTGTTAGTTTGGCCAATCGCCCTGACATGAGCATCAGTTTTGCCACTGCCAAGTTGAATGCCACGCAAGAATTGGTGGCAAATCCCTTAACGCAGCGCCCAGATCTGTCCGTGGCAGCGATAACCGATAATAGCGGCAAAAACATCCTTGGAGGCGATGTGCATGACCGGTTGGGGAGTAAGCCCGATGCCGCCACCTATCTGATAGAAATGATGGCGTTGGACAGCAAATCCAATCTACTAAAAGGCAATGGTGTTACTTATTATCAGGCGTTTTTGAAGGCTGCCAAAAAACCGGTGGCTCCCCGTGCGTTGCAACTGCTTGCCCTATCCTATTTGCAAAGCGATTATAGTAACGAAGCGCGCGCGTTGCTGGTCAGTGAATTGAATCGGCTGCAACTGACCGACGCCGAACTGATGCAAACTGTGGGGAAAGCGAACGCCGCTAAATTTCGCAAGACGGGCGGGCTGTAATCGCTCAATCGCGCAGGAAAATCGCTTCGATCGGCATCTCAAACAGGTCGGATATGCGAAAGGCGAGCGGGAGTGACGGATCATATTTCCCTGTCTCGATCGCATTGACCGACTGGCGAGAAACCCCCAACGCGTCGGCCAGATCCTGCTGGTTCCAGTCGCGTTCGGCGCGGAGGACTTTCAGGCGGTTTTTCATGCCCGCCACCGGACAATCGGGCCGGCAAGCCCCAGCATTGCGAACCAGATGACCGCCATCCATTTCGGGCCGGTTGCAACAACGTCATAAACCTCAAGAAACTGCCAGACGGTGACCAAAGTCAGCGTAAAGGCAGTCGCCAGCAGCGCCTGCTTGGCGAAAAGCAAACGCTGATATTCGTCGTCCGTCTCCACGAGCAGACGGAAAATCGCCCAGAAGACGCCGATGATCGGGAAAGCGGTTATCAGAGCCAGCCCGATCAGCGTCGCCTGCGCATGTTCGCCATTGCGGGCGAACAACAGACTTCCGGTCAGGATCGCAACATAGGAGCCCATGAATATCAGCACCCGCGCGGTGTAGCGGCGCATATAGGCAGGCATCTTCTTTTCAGCAGACATTGGGCATTTCCCTCCAAAGACAAGGAGCCTTTACATTTGATTCGCGATAATGTCAATGTTCCTTGTCATTCTGATTGCCTAACTTGTCTTTTCAACGCTTTCTTGATGTAGAAATTGTAGACTTTGCCGCGCGTCTGCGCACTTGCAGCGCGGCCTCCGGACTGGCAAAGGGGCCTCTCCAATCCTACCAGAAAGCAAGCATTTCCAATGTCTGACATGATCCGCGTCACCCTTCCCGATGGCTCTGCCCGTGAAGTCGCGCGCGGGACTACCCCAGCTGACATTGCCGCCGCGATCGGCCCCGGCCTTGCCAAGGCTGCGCTCGCCGCACGCGTCGATGGCGAAGTGCGCGATATCATGCGCCCGCTGGAGGCCGATACCAATCTGGCGCTAATCACCGCAAAGGATGAGGCGGATGCGCTGGAACTGGCGCGCCACGACTTCGCGCATGTGCTGGCAGAGGCGGTGCAGAAACTGCACCCCGGCACGCAGATCACATTTGGCCCCGCAACCGACGATGGTTTCTATTATGACGTGATGGCCCCCGCCAACCGCGGCCCCTTCACCGAGGATGACCTGCCCGCGATTGAAGAAGCGATGCGCGAAATCATCCGCGCCGACAAGCCGCTGCGTCGCGAAGTCGTGGCCCGCAACGACCTGATCAAAACCTGGAAAGACGCGGGCGAAAGCTTCAAGGCCGAATGGGCCGCCGAGTTGCCTGAGGGCGAGGAACTGAGCGTCTATTGGTCGGGTGATGACTGGATGGATATGTGCCGTGGGCCGCATCTGGCCTCGACCGGCAAGCTCGACCCGCAGGCTTTCAAGCTGATGCGTGTCGCCGGGGCCTATTGGCGCGGCGACCAGAATAACGCCCAGCTGACGCGCATTTACGGCACTGGCTGGCTTAACAAGAAGCAGCTTGATGCGCACCTGCTGCACCTCGAGGAAGCGGCCAAGCGCGACCATCGCAAGCTGGGGCAGGAGATGGATCTGTTCCATTTGCAGTCCGAAGCACATGGCAGTGTCTTCTGGCATCCCAAGGGCTTCCGTATCTGGCGCACGCTCGAGGCCTATATGCGCCGCCGCCTCGATGCCTCCGGATATGTTGAGGTGAAAACGCCGCAGGTGATGGATGCGCGCCAATGGGAGCAATCGGGTCATTGGGGCAAATATCGCGAGAATATGTTCGTTATCCCCGACGAGGTGCCAAACACCGAGGATGAAGGCCCTGTGATTTCGGGCAAGGCCGACTGGATGGCTCTCAAGCCTATGAACTGCCCGGCGCACGTCCTGATTTTCAAACAGGGCATTACCAGCTATCGCGACCTGCCGTTGCGCATGGCCGAATTCGGCTGCTGTCACCGCAACGAGCCCCACGGCGCGCTGCACGGCATCATGCGCGTGCGCCAGTTTACGCAGGACGACGCGCATATCTTCTGCCGCGAGGATCAGCTGGTGCAGGAGGTGCGCGATTTCTGCGACCTGCTCGATAGCGTGTATCACGACCTTGGCTTTGACAAATATGCAATCAAGCTGGCGCTGCGCCCTGAAAAGCGGTTCGGGTCGGACGAGATGTGGGACAAGGCCGAGGAAGAGTTGCGCGAAGCCGTGCGCTCGTCAGGCCGCGCGACCGAAGAATATGGCTGGGAAGAACTGCCCGGCGAAGGCGCGTTTTACGCACCCAAGCTGGAATTTCACCTGACCGATGCGATTGGACGTACCTGGCAGGTCGGCACCATCCAGTCCGACCGCGTTCTGCCCGAACGCCTCGACGCCGCCTATGTCGGCGAAGATGGTGCCAAGCACCGCCCGGTCATGCTCCACCGTGCGATATTGGGCACATTTGAACGCTTCATCGGCATCTTGATCGAACATCATGCCGGCCGCTTCCCGTCATGGCTCGCACCTGTGCAAGCGGTCGTCGCGACCATCGTGTCCGATGCCGATGATTATGCCAAGCAGGTGACCGCAAAACTAGAAGCAGCGGGCATCCGTGTCGAAACCGACCTGCGCAATGAAAAGATCAACTACAAGGTCCGCGAACACAGTCTTGCAAAGGTCCCGCAGCTGCTAGTGGTCGGCAACCGCGAGGCCGAGGAAGGCAAGGTCGCAATCCGCACCCTCGGCAGCGAAGGGCAGCGGATCATGAGCGTGGACGAGGCCATTGCGATGCTGGTGACCGAAGCGACCCCGCCGGATCTGCGCGCTTGATCGGCACGAAAGCGCGGACTAAAGGCCGCTGGCTGCGCTGGGCACTCGCGCTGCTGTTGCTGCTGCTCGCCCTGCTCGGAAAGGGCTATTGGAACGCCACGCGTGACCCGATAGTCCACCGCGCAACACTCTCGGTCAAAAATTGGCCAGCGGGCGAACCGCCGCTGAAAGTCCTGCTGTTATCCGACACCCATGTTGCCGGTCCCGATATGCCGCCCGAACGGCTGGAGCGGATCGTCGCCGACCTCAACCGGCTAAAGCCCGACCTCGTGCTGATTGCAGGCGATCTGATCAGCGAAAAGCGACTGTCGACCCGCATCTACACGCCAGATCAGGTGACCGCCCCCTTGCACGGCTTCAAAGCGCGGTTGGGAACGGTCGTCGCGCTGGGCAACCATGACCATTGGTTCGATCCAAAGGCGATCGAAGCCGGTCTGCGCAAGGGCGGCATCACGGTATTGAAGAATGAAGCCATCGAACGCGGCCCGCTGGTCATCGGCGGAGTGGACGATGATTTTTCCGGGCATGATGATGTACCCGTGACCTTTGCCGCGATGGATGCGCTGACGGCCAAACCGCGTGTTCTGGTCACCCACAGCCCCGACATAGTGCCGGACTTGCCATCCCCCGTTACCGCTGTCTTTGCCGGTCACACCCATTGCGGGCAGATCGTGCTGCCGCTCTATGGCCCGGTCACCTATGTCTCACGCTATGGCGATCGTTTTGGCTGTGGTGCGATCGAAGACAAGGGGCAGCCGGTCTTTGTTGGGGCCGGATTGGGCACCTCGGTTCTTCCGTTACGCTATGGGGCGCACCCTGATGTCTGGCTGGTAACGTTGAAGCCATGACAATCGAGTCGCTGCTCGGCGGGCTCAGTCCGGCGACCCTGTCCATCGCCCTGGCCCTTGTCTTCGGCGCATCCGTCGTCCGTGGTCTCACCTGCTTCGGGCTAGCCATAATTCTTGTGCCGCTGCTCGGACTGATCGTCGAACCGGCGGAAGCAGTCGTGATTTCGATCCTGCTGCAACTGCTCGCTGGACCCATTGGACTTAAGCGGATTTTGGCCGATGGCGAGAGGGCGACCGCCATCCCCATCTCGGTTACCGCAATCTTGGCCACCCCGTTTGGCGTGTGGTTGCTGTCGGTGACCGCCCCCGATGTCGCACGGCTTGCGATTGCCCTTCTCGCGCTCGCAGCTTTCGGACTGATGTTCGTACCCGCCAAGGCGGGCGCGATACCGGGGCGCAAGGAAACGCTGGCGACCGGCGTTGCTGCCGGCCTGCTGACCGGCTTTGCCTCAATGCCCGGGCCACCTGTTGTGCCCTTCTATTTGCGGCGCAAACTCTCCCCCGATGTCGCACGCGCCTCCATGCTGATGGTGTTTTTCGCGACCGCGATTGCAGGCAGCATTGCCGCCTTCGCTCTGGGCGTCGCAAACCTGCACCTGCTGTGGCTATCGGTGCTTTTCTATCCTGCGCTCTATGTCGGTACCCGGCTGGGCGAACTGGCATTCGGCAAAGTCAGCGAACCCGTCTGGCGGACGCTGGTCGGCATCATTCTAGGGGTTGCCGGGGTGGCCGCAGTGGTGCGCTTGCTGAACTAGCCAAACTTGCGTGAAATCCAGTCGCTGCAAATCTCGACCGCCTTGGGCAGCAGCTCCGGCCTCTCGACATAATAATGGTCCGCCCCGGCGACATCGGCATATTCCTTGTCCGCATGCTCGACCGTTTCGAAAAGGCGTTGTGCATGGCTGGGGGTGCAAGCGAGGTCAGCGGTGTTGTTGATCACCAGCACCGGGCAGCTGATCCGCGCCGCGTTGCCGAGGCCGGTCGCGTTGGTATCGTCATAGCTCCACTGCGACAGCCAGCTTCGCAGCGTTGAGAAGCGCGCCAAGCCGACGGGCCCGTCATTCGCCACCTTGGGCACGCCCAGATAGCATTCATAGGGCCGCCGGTCGGAAGGATCCTGCGTGGGATCAGTCCAGCGCACATCAGCCATCGTGCCATGAACAACGAAGGCCCGCTCGGCATTGGGGGTATCGCTGGCACGGATGGCCGCCAGTTCCTCTTTGACCCAAGCCGTTATCCGCCGATTGCGTGCGATCTGGGCAGTGCGGAAACGGGCGACAAACGCCTCGTCATAGGGTGCCTTGTTGGGATTCGCTGGATCATAGATGTTGAGTTCAGGATCGCGTTCGAAAGGCTTGCTCTCATCAAGGATCGAAGGGTCAATCCACTCGGTCAGTGTCATCGCGCGGCTGATATGGGCAGCGAGCAGCATGATGCCGTCAACTTTCGGCATTTCGATTGCGGTCAGGTCATAAGCGTCGCCCGCTGGCGTATGCGTGATCGTCGGGTTCTCAGCCTGGTCCTGATAGAATAGCGACATTGAGCCGCCGCCTGACCAGCCTCCTAGAATGAACTGTTCATAGCCCAGTCTATCGCGCGCGTGACGCAATGCAGCAGCCAGATCACTGATGCATTTTTCCATGACAAGCGCAGTGTCATTCCCGCGATAGCGGGGGTTCACATAGAGTATATGGTGTCCACCATGCGCGAGCGCTGTCACCAGTGGCAGGAACGAACCGCCGCCTATGGGATGGGTGAAAACAATCGCGCGCTTTGACGGGCTGTCTTTGGGCGTGATCGCCATGCACTCGACAAACACGGTTCCGCCAGCACCACCATAGACATCCTTGAAGGCAGACTCTTCCATATAGACCACCGCATAGGGCGTGCGCACGATTTCCATTTGCAAACTCTCCTCTCTTGGGCACATTGGCGCGGAAGAGAGAGGAAAGGCAAGTCTTATGGTCCAGCCAACAGGCATTCATCACATCGCGATCATGACCGGCGACATGAAAAAGCAGATCGAATTCTTCTCCGATGTGCTCGGAACGCCCTTGGTGGCGATCTTCGACATGCATGGCGTACCGGGCGGCATCCATGCCTTTCTGAAGCTTGAAGGCGGCTGTTACTTCTCGCTCGTCCAATTGCCCGAAACGGCGAACACACCTATCACCTTGGGCGTGACCCATGCCGGAACCGGCGCCGGCAACTGCGCACCCGGTACAATGCAGCACCTGGCATTTTACGTCAAAGACGAAGCCCATCTGGTTGCCATGCGCGACCGGATCCGGACCAAGGGCGTGAATGTGATCGGGCCGCTCAACCACGGGATGTGCAAATCGATCTATTTTGCCGGCCCCGAACAATTGACGCTCGAAGTGGCATGCCCGGGAATGCCGGTGACAGCCGACCGCTGGGTCGACCCGTCAGTGCTGGCCAAGGTCGGTATCACTGCAGAGGAAGCGAACGCTTTTGCCAACCCTGATGGCTATGACGGTGAGGGCGGTACTGTGAAACAACCCGATTATAATCCGGCCAAACCGCACATGGCCTATCCCGAAGATCGCTATAAAATGATGCTCTCCTTGCCGGATGAGGCAATGGCATCCATGTCCGAGCATGCGGAGCCGCCAGTACCGGCTTGAAACCAGGCCAACACTATCCACGTTGCATCGCTGCAACGCCTGTGCACAAAAGCAACAGGCGGCGCGGCCAGCCCTTTATTTGTAACGATTTTGCCTGTATGGGCCGCTCATCATCAATTTAAGGAGTAATTGCTATCGCTGCCCCAGTTCAAAGGCGAATGTTGACGCCACCGGTCAAAAGTGGACCGCGCTATAATGAATTCATCCAGAGCGACAAGGTTCGCGTCATCGATGAAGAAGGCGAAAATCTGGGGGTGATGTACACCCGCGAAGCAATTGCACAGGCCGCCGAAGTAGGCCTCGACCTCGTCGAAGTATCGCCCAACGCCGACCCGCCAGTCTGCAAGTTCCTCGACGTGGGTAAATATAAATATGAGGCCCAGAAAAAGGCCAACCTTGCAAGAAAGAGCCAGAAGACGCAGGAGATCAAAGAGATCAAGATGCGTCCGAATATCGACGATCATGACTATATGACGAAGATGAAAAAGATCGTCGAATTTATCGGCGAGGGTGACAAGGTGAAAGTGACGCTGCGTTTCCGCGGTCGCGAGCTTTCGCACCAGCAACTCGGTATGGCGCTGCTACAACGCGTCGCAGAGGATATGACCGAAACCGCCAAGGTTGAGGCCTATCCGCGCATGGAAGGCCGCCAAATGCTTATGGTGCTCGCGCCGAAATAAGGCGCGGGGTTCGCCCTACCGGTTGGCTTCGCGGATCAGTTCCGCGCCCACAAAGATCATCAGCAGGTTGATCGCGAGATGGAATCGCGCCGGCGAGATCCGGCGCACCAGAATCACGCCTGCAATCGTACTGATGATGGCCAGTGGCATGAACAGGGTCGTCAACCATAAGGTCTCCGCCGTGAACTGCCCGAGAGCGAGATAGGCGGGCACCTTCATATAATTGACGGCCGCAAAGAAGATCGCTGACGATCCGATGAAGATTGTATGCGGCAGGTTGCGGGACAACGCCCATATCTGGAACGGCGGGCCGCCCGCATGCGCGACATGACTGGTGAAACCGGCAACACCACCCCAGAATGTACCTACCCAGCCGGGCATGGCATTGGCCCAACCCGCCGTACCCAGTCGCGCTTCCAGGAGCCGGTAAAGCCCGAAAGCCAGCGCGATCAGACCGACCAATCCTTTGACGCCTTCGGTCGAAACCGAGTTTGCGAACAACCATCCCAGTAGAATGCCGACAGCAGCGCCTGGCAACATCTGCCATAGCAAGGCGCGGTCATATTCCTTGCGGAATGACCACACGCTGACGACATCCTGCACCATCAATATCGGAAGCAGCATCGCGGCACCCTGCACCGGATCCATCACCAACGCGATCAGCGGCATTGAGGCAGCGCCCAGTCCAGCGAAGCCGCCCTTGGCCAACCCAACAAGCAGGATGGCCAGCCCGGCCACTAGCCAGAAAACCAAATCGGTCGGGACGCTCAACGGCCAGATTGACGGCGGCGCAGCGCCAGAAGGTAAATCACCAAAGCCGCTGCGGCGAAAAAGAACCATTGCACCGCGTAGGACAGATGATTGTTGGTCACATCCTTGGGGTCAGGCTGAGCCACCGACCGCATACCTTCTGGGGCGGAGTCAGCTATCAGCATGGGCAACGGAGTCGGGATTACACCGATCATCCGTTCCAGAAAGCTGTGTCGATTGGGTTCGAGAACGATGGTGCCTTGAACAACCCCGCCCTTCCAGTTTGGCTTGAAATCCGGACGATCGGCAATTCCGAACGCCACCAGCGCGCCCGGACCTTCTGCACCTGTCTTGCACTCGGCGATGAACTGGATGCCCGGCTTGCCTTGGGCGTCGCGCCCCGATCCGCTTTGCCAGCCCACGACTTCCAGGCAATTCACCGAGGACTTCCTGAACATTTCCGAATCACGTATAGGAGCCAGTTCGGGAAAAGTGATGGCAGGCTTACCGACATTCGCCAAATAAATCGCGATCAGCGCCTCTTTCTCCGCCTTGCGCTGCAACTGCCAAACGCCAAGCGCAACCATAGCGGCAACGGCAAGCGCGACGACAATTGTCGGAATAATGGGCAGTCGCATTTTCATTCGATGTCGTCGCTTTCCGCCAGACGTCCTTCGACGGCACGGTTGCGATGCTCGGCGACCAGTAAGGCCCCTTTAGCAAAGCGCAATGACGCAACCACAAGCAGTGCCGTCAACGGCACCCATATCAGCGCATGGACCCAGAAGGGGGGATGTGCGCCAAGTTCAAGGATGATTGCCAAAACAATTATCAATGCGCCAATCGCCATGGTCAACAAGGCCGCCGGGCCATCGCCGACATTGAACGTCGAATAGTCCAATCCGCAATTGGAGCAGCGATCGGCAAAACGGGCGGGGCCGGCAAAAAGTGACTTGGCCCCGCAATTCGGACAAAGACCAAAAAGGGCAGCCTGAACCAAGCCAGGCTGCCCTTTTGATGTTTGTGCGTCCGTCATCGCCGATACCGGCCGATGGCTATCAATGGACCGGTGCACCCCAGCCGCCCCAGACATAGACGACGACGAAGAGGAACAGCCAGACGACATCGACGAAGTGCCAGTACCAGGCCGCTGCTTCGAAACCGAAATGCTGCTTGGGCGTAAAGTGGCCCTTATAGGCGCGCGCAAGGCAGACGATCAGGAAGATCGTGCCGACGATCACGTGGAAGCCGTGGAAACCAGTCGCCATGAAGAAAGCCGAGCCGTAGTTCAGCCCTGCAAAGGGGAACGGCGCGATCGAATATTCATAAGCCTGCACGCAGGAGAAAATCACGCCAAGGATGATCGTCAGCCACAGACCGTTGATCAGGCCCTTGCGATCGCCATGGATCAGCGCGTGGTGCGCCCAGGTAACTGTGGTGCCTGAGCAGAGCAGGATCAACGTGTTAAGCAAAGGCAGGCTGAACGCATCGAACACCTGCATGCCCTTTGGCGGCCATTGCTCAAGTGCGGCAGCGCCTTCCTGACCGATCAAATTGGTCACGGTAAAGGCGTGTGTTGCATGGTCGATTTCAACCTGCAGCGGCACCGGGAAGAGCGAATAATCGAACCAGGCCCAGAACCAACCGACGAAGAACATCACTTCCGATGCGATGAACAGGATCATGCCGTAGCGCAGATGCAACTGCACAACCGGAGTGTGGTCACCCGCATGTGCTTCGCGAATGACATCGGCCCACCAGGTCCAGAATGTGTAGAGAACGCCAATCAGGCCTGCGCCAAAGACAAGGCTGCCGTAACCGCCCAGCACCTTAGGCTGGAACATCATCACCATGCCAAAGAACATGGTGAGTGCCGAGAACGACCCCAGCAACGGGGTGATGCTCGGCGGTAGAATGTGATAATCGTGGTTCTTGGCACCGGCCATGGCTTGCTTCCCTATTCCCTAACCTGTTTTCAACTTAGCCCTTAGCTTCCCTGACCCGGTTGGTCCACCGGGTAGAAGGTATAGCTGAGCGTAATTTCTTCGATATCCTTGGTGTCCGGATCGGTCATGATCTTCGGATCGACATAATAAAGCACCGGCATGCGGATTTGCTCGCCTGCCTTGAGCGTCTGCTCGGTAAAGCAGAAGCACTGGATCTTGTTGAAATATTTTCCGGCCTGTGCAGGCGTTACGTTGAACGTCGCGGTACCCGTTACGGGTTGGTCGGACAAATTCTTTGCGATGAAGACCGACATGTCACGCGCGCCGATGCTGACTGTATCGGTCGGACGCTCGGGCTTGAACTCCCACGGCAGGCCGCGCTGGTTGGCATCGAAGCGAACGACAACGGTCTTGCCGACGGCCTGCACAGTCGCAGCCTGTGCCTCACTGACGCGCATTGTCGTTCCGCCAAATCCGGTGACCTGGCAGAATATGCGGTAGAGGGGAACGGCAGCAAAGCCCATTCCGACCATGCCAATGGCGATAGCACCCGCCATCAGAGCGGTTTTGACATTCGACTTTTGGGTTGCAGCTAACGCCGTCATCCCCAAACTCCTACCTTGACGACTGTGATGGCAAAAAACAGCACGCAAAGGCCAAACAGCACAAAAGCCATGGCGCGCGCACGACCGGCTTGGCGACTGCGGACGAGCCGGCTTTCTTCAACACTGAGGCTGCCGACCATTTGCGGGCCCATGTCTTGCGCGGCAGGTTTCACATCGTCGGTCATACGAGCAACATCCTGTCGAAGGCCAGCGCGGCAAAAAGAATGAATAGATAAAGTACCGAATAGCCAAACAGGCGCTTTTCCGCCTTCATCATCAGCGCCTCGGTCGTCTCACTGCGCCACACCGCAAAGGCGAGGCCAAGAAAAACCGCGTTCAGCGCGACAGTTATCACGCCGTAAATCGCTCCGGTCATACCCAGATACCAGGGGGCCACAGCGATCGCCGCCAGAACGAAGCTGTAGCCGAAAATCTGGTTGCGGGTCACCCGCTGGCCCGAAACATTGGGCAGCATCGGAATGCCTGCGGCACCATAGTCGGATTTCATAAACAGCGCGAGTGACCAGAAATGCGGCGGAGTCCAGAAAAAGATGATGGCGAACAACAACAGCGGAAGCAGTGTCAGATCACCGGTTACCGCAGCCCAGCCGATAACGGGCGGAAAGGCACCAGCAGCCCCGCCGATAACGATATTCTGCGGCGTATTGGGTTTCAGCCACATCGTGTAGACGACGGCATAAAAGAAGATCGAAAAGGCCAGAATAGCGGCCGAGAGCCAGTTGATCGCCACACCCATGATGCCCACCGAAAAGGCAGCAAGGCCGATACCGAAATGCAGCGCGGCTTCGCGTTCCATCCGGCCACCGGGTAAGGGACGCCCTGCGGTGCGCTTCATTTTGGCATCAAGTTCGGCTTCATACCATTGGTTGAGCGCGCCTGACGCACCGGCGCCGGTTGCGATGCACAAGATGGCGGTAAAGGCGAGTATCGGGTGAATCCCGCCCGGCGCAGACAGCAATCCACAGAGCGCGGTAAAAACCACAAGCGACATCACCCGGGGCTTGGTCAGCGCCCAGAAATCCCGCCAATCAGCAGGAAGGGTGATTTCACGTGCAGCAACAGTCATTGTCTAAATCCAAACCCCTCCCGCCTTTTAGAGCGGGAAGGGTTGCTATCTTATTTGATAACCGGAAGCGTTTCGAACTGGTGGAACGGCGGCGGGCTCGACAATGTCCATTCGAGCGTCGTCGCACCTTCACCCCAGTAATTGCCTTCTGCCTTGCGGCCAGCCAGCAATGACCAGGCAACATTGACGAAGAAGATCAACACGCCAACGCCCATGATGGCGTAGCCGATCGACGCGACTTCGTTCCAGTGCGCATAGGCTTCTGCATAATCGGGATAGCGACGCGGCATGCCCTGATTGCCCAGGAAGTGCATCGGGAAGAACAAAACGTTCACGCCGATGAAGAACACCCAGAAGTGCAGGTGGCCGAGGAACTCGTTCAGATGGCGACCGCTCATCTTGCCGAACCAGTAGTAGAAACCAGCAAACAGCGAGAAGACCGCGCCCAGCGAGAGCACATAGTGGAAGTGCGCAACAACATAATAAGTGTCGTGCAGGTTATCGTCGAGGCCACCATTGGCGAGAACGACACCGGTCACGCCACCCACGGTGAACATGAAGATGAAGCCCAGCGCCCAGACCATCGGCACCTTAAAGCTCAGCGAACCACCCCACATAGTGGCGATCCAGCTGAAAATCTTGATGCCGGTCGGCACCGCGATGACCATCGTCGCCGCAGTGAAGTACATCTTCATCTCGACGCTCATGCCGATCGTGAACATGTGGTGCGCCCAGACGACGAAGCCAACGACGCCAATCGCGACCATGGCATAAGCCATGCCGAGATAGCCGAAGACCGGCTTGCGGCTGAAGGTTGCGACGATCTGGCTGACAATGCCGAAACCCGGCAGGATCATGATGTACACTTCGGGGTGACCGAAGAACCAGAAAAGATGCTGATACAGGATCGGGTCGCCACCAGCGGCAGCATCGAAGAAGGCGCCGCCAAAGTTGCGGTCAACCAGCAACATGGTGATAGCGGCGGCGAGCACGGGGAGTGCGAGCAGCAGCAGGAACGCGGTAACCAGAACCGACCATACGAACAGCGGCATTTTGTGGATGGTCATCCCTGGAGCGCGCATGTTGAAGATGGTGGTGATGAAGTTGACTGCACCAAGGATCGACGCAGCACCAGCCAGGTGGAGCGAGAAGATTGCCATGTCGACCGCAGGTCCAACCGAGCCCGATGTCGAAAGCGGCGCATAGACCGTCCAGCCCGTACCAGCACCCAAACCTGTGCCGCCTGGCACAAAAGTGGATCCCAACAACATGATGAAGGCAACAACCGTCAGCCAGAAACTGATATTGTTCATGCGCGGGAAGGCCATGTCGGGCGCGCCGATCATCAACGGCACGAACCAGTTACCGAAACCGCCAATAATGGCGGGCATGACCATGAAGAACACCATGATCAGGCCGTGCGCCGTAATAAGCACGTTCCACATATGATAGGCTTCGTCGAGCGACGCCTCTTTACCGGCCATCATCGATGCCCAGCCGGTCAGATACTGGATGCCGGGAGCTGCCAGTTCCAGACGCATCATCCCCGAAATCGCGCCGCCGATAATGCCAGCGAAGATTGCGAAGATCAGGTATAGCGTCCCGATATCCTTGTGGTTGGTCGACATGAACCAGCGGGCGAAAAAGCCCGGCTTGTGGTCATGGTCTGCATGATCATGATGATCGGCAGGATGTGCGGCAATGGTTGTCATCGTCTTTGCCTCTTGTCTTACTTGGCAGGAACTGCGGCTGCAGCAGCAGCGACAGGTGCGGCAGCAGCGGGGGCTGCAGGAGTGGCGGCGGCAGGCGCAGCAGGCGCTTCAGCCGGCTTTTCGCCGGGCATTGTACCGCCCTTGGCCTTGATCCAGGCAGCGAATTTCTCGGGCGGCAGTGCCTCGACGGCAATCGGCATATAGCCATGGCGGGCACCGCACAGTTCCGAGCATTGCCCGAAATAGACGCCGGGCTTTTCGATCAACAACTGCTTTTCGTTGAGGCGACCGGGAACAGCATCGAGTTTGAACCAGAGCGAGGGCACCGCGAAGCTGTGAATCACGTCCGCAGCCGTCGTCTGGATACGGATCGGAACGCCTGCCGGAACTACCATGCGCGCATCGACCGCAAGCTGGCCGGGCCCGTCATTTTCGGTGCGATAGCGCTCGCCCGGGCCAACCTGGCTCTGTTCCTTCAGCATGTTCGAAACGACTTCGAAACCGCCATGATCGGGATAGGTATAGCCCCAATACCATTGGTAACCGGTAATCTTCACCGTCACCGCCTCTTTCGGGGCAGGCTTGAACTGCTTGGCGACCAGCGTCAGCGACGGATAGGCAATGCCGAGCAGGATGAGCACCGGAACCAGCGTCCAGACGATCTCGATAAAGGTGTTGTGCGTTGTTTTGGACGGGTTCGGGTTCGCCGCACGACGGAAGCGCACGACCACGAACAAAAGCAAACCCAGAACAAACAGCGAGATGATTGTGATGATCGGCAACAAAATGCTGTTGTTCAGCCATTTCGCATATTCGCCGTTCGCGCTGTACTGATCCTGAAAATCAACGCCGCGATCGACGGGCATGCCGACGCCAGGCGTCGGTTTCATCGGGGTATAGCCGGGCAGCGAGCCATCATCGGGGCCTGCAGCAGCAGCTTTTGCATCGGCCGCCGGTGCAACGCTCGCAGCCGTTGTGGCAGCCACAGGTGCCGGAACAGCCTTGGCTTCGGGCGCCGCAACCTGCGGTGCCGGATTCGGCGCTTGCGCCGGCGCAATGGCGGGCACGGCCGCCAGGCCGAAGAGCAGAATCAATTTCTTCAGAACATTCATTACTTTAGCCCCGATGTTCAGGATCGGACGATCCCATTGTTTTTGCTTAACTCTTGTACGAAAACCGCTAATTGGCGCGGCTTATAGGCGCGCTTGGCACAAGCCTCAAGCGCTGCGCAACAGTTTTTATGGATTTATTTATACGGTTTTTAGACCTAATTGCCAGCCGAGGGCCAAACGCGTGGCCATAACACACAGGACATTCACCCGATCATGACCGAAGACGAGATTCTCGCCGAATTCCGGGCGGCCGAAGCGCTACTCGAAGGGCATTTCCTGCTCTCTTCAGGACGGCACAGCGCATATTATCTGCAATGCGCACGTTTGCTGATGAACCCGGAGCGCGCCAGCCGCATCGCAGTCGCCATTGCCCAAAAGCTGCCGCGCGATATCCGCAGCCAGATCGACATAGTCGTCTCGCCCGCGATGGGCGGCATTATAATAGGCCATGAAATGGGCCGCGCGCTTGGCGTAGACGCGCTGTTCGTCGAACGGCCCGAAGGTGTGTTCGGATTGCGCCGCGGCTTTGCCCTGAATGAGGGCCAAAAAGTTTTGATGGTGGAGGATGTGGTCACCACCGGGCTTTCGTCACGCGAAGCGATCAAAGCAATCGAAGCAGCGGGTGGCGAAGTGATTGCGGCGGCCTCGATCATTGACCGGTCAGCGGGTGCGGTCGATTTGGGAGTGCCTTTCTTTCCGCTCATCGAACTCAACTTCCCGACATACGCGCCAGATGAACTGCCGCCGGAACTGGCCGCGACCGAAGCCGTCAAGCCGGGGAGCCGGAAAGCCTGACTATGGCAAGTCACCTCCGCCTAGGCGTCAATATCGATCATGTCGCGACGATCCGGAACGCGCGCGGCGGGGATCATCCGGATCCGGTGCGCGCGGCGGAGATTGTTGCGCGGGTCGGCGGCGACGGCATTACGGCGCATCTGCGCGAAGATCGCCGCCATATTCGCGACAGCGATCTCGCGCGCATTCAGGCCGCGACCAGCCTGCCCCTCAACCTCGAAATGGCGGCGACCGAGGAAATGCTGGAGATCGCGCTGCGCCACAAGCCGCATGCCGCCTGCATCGTCCCCGAGCGGCGCGAGGAGCGCACCACCGAAGGCGGGCTCGATGCGGCGGGGCTGCACAACCAGCTGGCACCGATTGTATCGCGATTGGCCGATGCCGACATTCGCGTCAGCCTGTTCATCGAACCCGACCCGCGCCAGATCGAGGCCGCCATGCAGCTGCGCGCACCCGTGGTCGAACTCCACACCGGCCGCTATGCGCATCTCTGGCTCGATGGCGATACGACAGGGATAGAAGCCGAACTCAAACGCATCGCCGACGCCGCCGCGCTCGCCGCTAAAAACGGTATCGAACCCCATGCCGGCCACGGCCTGACCTATGACAATGTCCAGCCCATCGCCGCCATCCCGCAATTGGCCGAGCTCAATATCGGCCATTATCTGATCGGCGAGGCGATTTTCGACGGGCTTGAAAACGCCGTACGCCGGATGCGCGAATTGATGGATGCGGCGCGATGAAGTTATCCAGAATTCTCGAGATTCAATGGCGCGTTATGCAGCTGTTCTTTGGAATTATGGTGTTAGGCAGCGTTGTCATTGGGTGGTCGGCGGTTTCTATGGCCAATTCTGAGGGCAAGCCCTTTCCGCTCGAAGACATTTTGATCATAGTGAGTATGTTGGCAGCGGCATTTGCGATGATGTGGCTATCCCGCCGCTTTTTCAATTTCATTGCGGGCGATAAGGCCTGTCACTGGTGGTTTCCATGATCATCGGCCTTGGTTCCGACCTCTGCAATATCGAGCGAATCCAGAATTCGCTCGACCGCTTTGGCGAGCGGTTCGAGAATCGCGTTTTCACAGAAATTGAACGCGGCAAGGCAGCCAAGCGCCCGTTCACCAAAGCCGGCACCTACGCAAAGCGCTTTGCCGCGAAGGAAGCCTTCAGCAAGGCCGTCGGCACCGGGTTCAAGCGCGGGGTGTTCATGAAGGACATCGGCGTCGTCAACGCGCCATCCGGAGCCCCGACATTGGCACTCACGGGCGGTGCGAAAGCACGGCTCGACGCGATGGTGCCAAACGGCTATGAGGCGCACATTCATCTGACGCTGACCGACGATCACCCATGGGCGCAGGCCTTTGTGATTATCGAAGCGCTCCCGATTTCGAAAGCATGACCGTTTTGAATAGCGAACCCGTTACCACCGAACCCGAAACCACCACCGCACCTGTCGCCAAGCAAGGCTGGCTGCATACGCTGTGGGTCGAAATCAAGGGGCTGTTCTGGCTGTTGCTCGCGGTGCTCGCCTTTCACAGCTTCATCGCCAAGCCCTTCTATATCCCTTCCATCTCGATGATGCCGACGCTGCTGGTCGGCGATCGGCTGTTCGTTTCGAAATATGCCTATGGCTGGAGCTTTGTTTCCCCAACCATCCCCAATCCGGTCGCGCTTTTCCACTGGCTGGTGTTGCGCGAAGAGGTCGACTCGCTCGCCTTCACGATGCCCGAAAGCAAAGGTCGCGTCTGGGGTGCAACGCCTAAGCGCGGCGATGTCGTGATTCTGACGCCCGAAGGCAAAAACCAGGATTATATCAAACGCGTCATCGGCATGCCCGGCGACCTGTTCGAGATGCGCGGTGGGCAGGTTTACCTCAATGGCAAGCCGATCAAGCAGGAAGCGCAGCCGGTGAAAGATCTCCCGGTCGACGCTAACAACCCCTGCACCGAACTCGATTTCCCTGGCGCGCTGGTGCAGGAAGCCGATGGTAGCCTGCACTGCTATGTCACCATCGTCCGCGAAACGCTGCCCAATGGCGTGAGCTATGATACGATCGACGCGCGGCGTGGATCGACCGACGATGTTGCGCTCATCCGCATCCCCAAAGGCCATTATTATCTGCTCGGCGACAATCGCGACAATAGCGCCGACAGCCGTGTCGATGCCCCGATCGGGCTTGGCGGGCCGGTGGCGTGGGAGCGGATCGGCGGACGGGCGGAAATCATCACCTTCTCGCTCGACGGTTCGACCGGGCTCAACCCGGCAAGCTGGTTCTCCTCGTTCCGTGGCGGACGTGCGGGCACCAGCCTGCGCCCTGATACCGCCGAACCATCGGCTGCAAAATGATCATGGCTGGCGGCAGATGTATCTGATCGTCGCCTTCCTCCTCGGCATCGCCAATTTCGCCATGCACAAGGCGGTGGTTGAATCGGGCCACCCCTTTGTCGAGGATACCAAGCTGTATTTCGGCAAGCATTTCGGACGGAACGGCAGCTATTTTCTGGAGTTCGGCATCCTCCTTGGCGCAATGCTATTTGCTTATTCCGATTCAGGGATAATCGTTGGCCTTTATGCAGCCTACACCGCCTTCAATGCGATTGCAGCCTGGCTGCTGCTGTCGCGCCGCTTTTGAGCGTCGATGTAGTTTGTCCCAAATTATCAGTCGCTAATCGAACGCGGCTATATCGAATACAATTGTAATCCTAACCCGCCTCCACAGGGAGCACAACATAAGGGCCATGAGAGCCCGACAGGAGTGGGTTAGATGAATTTGTGCGCCCGTCGCATATTTGCGACTTCCGGGAGTGTGCTCGCCATGGCGGCGGCACAACCGGCCTTAGCCAATAGCAGCGCAGCCGCGCCGCAGTTCGAGGAAACCCGAACCGATCTGGAACCACGCGCCGAAAACGGGCGGCAGATTTACGAGGCAGCGCAATTCACCCGCTTTGCACCGCAAACCGCGCTCGACATGGTCGGCCAAATTCCCGGCTTCATTATCAGCCAGGTGAGCACCGATCGCGGTTTGGGCGAAGCCAGCCAGAATGTGCTGATCAATGGCCAGCGTATTACCGGTAAGAGCAACGATGCACAGACTGCATTGTCACGCATTGCCGCTTCATCGGTCATCCAGCTCGAGATTGCCGATGCCGCGACGCTTAACGTTTCTGGCCTTAACGGTCAGGTGTTGAACGTCGTTACAAAACCCGACAGCCTGCAGGGCAATTTCGCCTGGCGCCCGCAATGGCGTCGGCGCGTGGACGATTTCTGGCTCAATGGCGAGGTCAACATTTCGGGTAAGCTCGGCAAGGGCGATTTCACGCTGGGCCTGTCCAATAAGGACGGCTTTCGCGGTGGCGGTTGGGGTTATGAAGATGTCCGCGATGCCAATGGCGATCGGCTGTTCCTCCGCGATGTCCGAGTCCGATCCCAAGGCGATCGCCCCAGATTGGCCGGCACCTATTCGCTGAAAAGCGACAATGGCAACATCCTCAACGCCAACGGCGCGCTGGAGTTTTTCGAGTTTCGCGGCACGCGCACATTTTTACGCCAGCAACCCGGAGTCGCAGACATTCTTGAGGCGGGGCGCGATCGCGAGGATGAATGGAATATGGAGCTGGGCGCTGATTATGAGTTCGCTCTTGGCGGCGGGCGGCTGAAGCTCATCGGCTTCCACCGTTTTGAACATAGCCCCTTCGTCAATCAATTCCGTATCACCCCAACCGATGGCTCCCCCGAAAGCGGACAGAATTTCGTCCAGTCGATTGACGAAGGCGAAAGCGTATTGCGCGCTGAATATCGCTGGAAGGCAGGCAAAACAGACTGGCAGATTTCGGCCGAAGGTGCGTTCAACTATCTCGACGCTGAATCCGAATTTTTCCGGCTCGACAATGGAGGCGTTTTCCAGCCCGTCCCGTTGCCCAATGCAACCGCGCGGGTCGAAGAAAAGCGCGGTCAGGTCATCTTGTCTTATGGCCACCCGATTGCAAAAGATCTGACGCTGCAGGCGACGCTGGGCGGCGAGTATAGCGAGTTGGGGGTTACAGGGCCGAATGGCAATGCCCGGCAATATGTGCGCCCGAAAGGCTCGGTCGCCTTGGCTTGGAAGGCCTCTCCCACTCTCGACATCAGTGCCAAATTCCAGCGCAAGGTGTTGCAGTTGAATTTTGGCGATTTCCTGGCCTCGGTCGATGTCCGCAACAACAACAATAATGCGGGTAATTTCGACCTGGTCCCACCGCAAAGCTGGCTCCTCAATCTGGAGGCCAACCGCTCGCTGGGCAAAGCTGGATCGCTGAAGCTCAAGGTCGACCTTGAATCGATCAGCGATCTTGTCGACCGCATTCCCATTACCGCAATCAGCGAGGCACCGGGTAATATAGACAGCACCGCCAAGCGGCTGCGGACCGAAATCAATGCCAGCCTTCTCCTTGATACTATCGGCATCAAGGGTGCGAAGCTCGACCTGATCGGCGCATGGCAAACGGCATCGCTGCGCGATCCGCTAACCGGCGAGAAACGTCCGCTCAGCAACCGTGGGCGGACCTACTGGAATGCCGATTTCCGTCACGACATCCCAAATTCGCCATGGGCCTATGGCGCATTTGCGGAGGATAGCAGCGACTATGGCTTCTATCGGCTCGACTATTTTGGTCGCGACTATCGCACCGGCCCGATGGTTGGCGCGTTCATAGAGCACAAGAATGTGCTGGGCCTGAAAGTGCGCGGGCAGGTGTTCAACCTGGCCGACCAGACCGAGGGCTATGATGAGGTGTTCTATGTCGACCGGCGCGATGGGCCCATTGATTTCACCCACACCGGGCGCAACAAATATGGCCTGATTTACCGCGCCACTGTTAGCGGGACTTTCTAAACCCCGATACTTCCCTATATCGGCCTGATGCAGGGAATGGCGGCACAGCCCGAAAACGGAAAAGAAAAGGAACCGGCGAAGGCGGAGGCGAGTTTCGCCACGCTCAAGCGCTTCCTGCCCTATTTGTGGCCGAAGGATCAGCCCGCACTGCGCCTGCGCATCGTCATCGCGATGCTGCTGGTGCTGGTGTCGAAGGGCGTGCAGCTTTCGATGGGCTTCGTGTACGGGGCCGCCATCGATACGATGAAGCCGGGGCTGGAGGAAGGCGTCTGGCTCGCGATCGGGCTGGTGGTTGCCTATACCGCAGCGCGTTTCGGCGGGGTGCTGTTCGATAATTTGCGCAACACGGTGTTCGAACGCGTCGGGCAGGATGCAACGCGGCGGTTGGCTGAAAATACTTTCGCGCATCTCCACCGGCTGTCGATGCGCTTCCACATGAACCGCCGCACCGGCGCGGTGACCAAGGTGATCGAACGTGGCACCAAGAGCATCGATGTGATGCTCTATTTCATGCTCTTCAACATCGCGCCGACAGCCATCGAACTCATCGCGGTGCTGGTAATTTTCTGGTTCAAATTCGGGTTGGGGCTGGTGCTCGCCACCATCGTCATGGTCGTGACCTATATCCTCTTCACCCAGCGCGTGACCGACTGGCGTAACAAGCTGCGTGAAGAGATGAACGAACTTGATACTGCAACCGTCGCGCGCTCGGTCGACAGCCTGCTCAACTATGAGACGGTCAAATATTTCAATGCCGAGGACCGCGAGGCAGATTATTATGCAAAAGTAGCACGGCGCTATGCCGATGCCGCGGTCAAATCCGAAAACTCGCTCGCCTGGCTTAACATCGGGCAATCGCTGATCACCAATTTGATGATGGCAGGTGCGATGGGCTTCAGCGTCTGGGGCTGGGCACAGGGGCGTTTCAGCACCGGTGATGTCGTGCTGGTCAACACGCTGCTGATGCAACTCTTCCGCCCGCTCGACATGCTCGGGATGGTTTACCGCACGATCCGGCAGGGCTTGATCGATATGGCCGCGATGTTCGACCTTATCGATACCGCGCCGGAGATTGTCGACAGGCCGGGCGCGACTGCCCTGCGCGTTGCGGGCGGCGAGTTGCTGTTCGAGGATGTGACCTTCGGCTATGATCCCGAGCGGCAGATATTGAACGGTCTGTCCTTGCGCATTCCGCCCGGCAAGACACTCGCGGTGGTCGGGCCATCCGGTGCGGGCAAGTCGACCATCGCACGGCTGCTCTATCGTTTTTACGACGTGACCGGCGGACGGATCACCATCGACGGACAGGATTTGCGCGACGTCACGCAATCGAGCCTGCGCGCGCAAATCGGTATCGTCCCGCAGGATACCGTGCTGTTCAATGACAGCATCGGCTATAATATCGGCTATGGCCGCGAAGGCGCTTCGCAGGCCGAGATTGAGGATGCCGCACGCGGCGCGCAAATCCACAATTTCATCGCCGCCCAGCCTAAGCAATATGAAACCCAGGTTGGCGAACGCGGGCTCAAGCTTTCAGGCGGAGAGAAGCAGCGGGTCGCCATTGCGCGCACCCTGCTTAAAAACCCGCCTATCCTGATCCTGGACGAAGCGACCAGCGCACTCGACAGCCGTACCGAGGCCGAAATCCTCGACACGCTCGACGAAGTGTCGAAGCAGCGCACCACCATCGTCATTGCGCACCGCCTTTCGACCGTCGTCGACGCCGACGAGATCGTGGTGCTCGATGCAGGCCGGGTCGCCGAACAGGGGACCCATGCCGAGCTGCTGGCAAAGGACGGCCTCTACGCAGAAATGTGGGCTCGCCAGCAGGCCGAGAAAGAAGAAGAGGCCGTTGCCGCAGAGTAAATCTGCTGCGTTCTTTACTTCAATATTTGTTCTTTATATGTTCCATAGCGACTCGACTATCCACAGCGAAAGTCGCCGATGCCCGAAGAGCGCTCTATTCTTGAACAACTATCCGGCCTAGCGGGCAGGACAATGCTCGCTCCTGATACTCTTAACCCTGCCGATGTGCTGCACCGTGTGTTCGGTTTTGCCGAGTTTCGCGGCGTGCAGGAACAGGTGGTGCGCCGGACGCTCGACCGGCAAAGCACGCTCGCGGTGATGCCAACAGGAGCGGGCAAATCGCTTTGCTATCAGCTGCCTGCCCTAATGTTCGACGGCACCTGCATCGTCATCTCGCCGCTGATTGCGTTGATGCATGACCAGCTGCGCGCCGCGAATGCCGTGGGCATCCGCGCCGCAACGCTGACCTCTGCCGACAGCAACCGCGCCGAAACCATCGAACGGCTGCAAAGCGGGGCGCTCGACCTGCTCTATGTCGCGCCCGAACGTGCCTCGACGCCCGATTTCCTGCGTCTGCTGTTCGAGACCAAAATAAGCCTGTTCGCTATCGACGAAGCGCATTGTGTCTCCGAATGGGGGCATGATTTCCGCCCGGACTACCGTCTGCTCCGTCCGCTGATGGACGAATTCCCCAACGTGCCAAGACTGGCGCTGACCGCGACGGCCGATGCCCACACACGCGAAGACATCGCCCAGCAGCTTGGCATCCCGGCGAGCGGTACGATTGTCTCGGGATTTGACAGGCCCAATATCCGCTATGCCGTCACCAACACCGCGAGCAAGGGGTCGGCCATCGCCTCCGCCATTCGCGGTTGGCCCGGAGCAGGCATCGTCTATGCCACCACCCGCGACCGGGCGGAGAAGCTGGCGGCTTTGATTGCGCGCACCGGGCGGCGCACCCGTTACTATCATGCAGGCATGGAGCCCGCCGCCCGCGCTGCGGCGCAGGCCGAGTTCGTCGCGAGCGAAGATATGGTGATGGTGGCGACCGTTGCCTTTGGCATGGGGATCGATAAGCCCGATGTCCGCTTCGTCGCCCATGCCGGTATCCCCAAATCGATTGAGGCCTATTATCAGGAAAGTGGGCGCGCGGGCCGTGATGGCGACCCTGCCGTGGCGCATCTCTTCTGGTCACCCGGCGATTTCAGTCTCGCCCGCGAGCGGTTGAAGGAACAGCCTGAGGCGCGGCAACTGGCGGAGAAGGCGCGGGTGGACGCGCTGTCCGCGCTTGTCGAAACCCCCGGATGCCGCCGCGCGGTTTTGCTCCGCCATTTCGGCGAGGATCCGCCTGCCCAATGCGGCAATTGCGACAATTGCCTTGATGCCCCCGGCGTGGTCGATGCAACCGAGGTTGCGCAAAAACTGCTCTCCGCTGTCTATCGCACCGGGCAGAGTTTCGGCGTCGGCCATCTGGAAAAAGTGCTCACCGGCCGCACCGACGAACGAATCGAAGCGCGCGGGCATGACCAGTTGAGCGTGTTCGGTATCGTCACCGGTGATGATGCACGCCTCATCAAGCCGGTCGCGCGGGCATTGCAGGCGCAGGGACATTTATCGGCCAACGAACATGGCGGGCTTCAACTCGCCGGGGCATCGCGTGCAATCCTCAAAGGCGAGATGAAGCTCGAAATCGTCGTCCCGCCCAAGACGCGCAAGGAACGGCGCAGCGAGGCCAATCCGGTCAATGATCCGCTGTTTGAGGCGCTGCGCAGCAAAAGGCGCGAACTGGCCGAAACGGCAGGCGTGCCGCCCTACGTCATCTTTCATGATGCAACCTTGCGCGAACTCGCCGAGCGCCGCCCGCGCAATACATCCGATTTCGCCCTGATCAGCGGTGTTGGCGCGCGCAAGCTCGAAGCCTATGGCGAAGCCTTCCTGTCTGTAATAAGGGAAGCATCGGAAGGATAAGCCCATGTTTCGCAAGCTCACCGACAGCATCTATGCATCGCCGCAAATCAGCCTTGAGGACGTAGCGGAAGCCGCGGCCATGGGTATCAAGCTGATCATCAACAACCGTCCTGAAGGCGAAAGCGACGATCAGGTTCCCGGTGCAGAAATAGAGGCAGCGGCACGTGCGGCAGGGATCGACTATGTTGCGATCCCCGTTACCCATGCAGGATTCAGCGAACCGCAAGTGGTTGCGATGGCCAAGGCGCTCGATGAAGCCGAAGGTCCGGTGCTGGCGTATTGCCGCTCGGGCACGCGATCGACCCTTTTGTGGGCCTTGTCAGAGGCGAGCCAGGGTGGCGACCCCGATGCCCTGACCAATATGGCGGCCAAGGCCGGCTATGATGTCAGCCCGGTACGTCCGTTGATGGACATGCTGAAAGCGAGGACCTGAGCCTTGGACGGTGCGCTAATCGAACTGACCAAATTGGGCGGATCGATTGCCGCGATCCTGTTCCTTGCCTGGCTAGCGAAACGGCTCAACCTTGGCGGCGATCTTCGCATCCGTGACGAAGCGCATGCGCGCGCCCTCGCCGATGAAGCAATTTGCGGCTTCGAACCGACTGATATCGTCATCGACAAAGCGGGGATGGGTGCATTGATGAAGGACGCATCCGGCCGCCACATGCTGATCCGCCGTCATGGCGCCGCCTTTGTTGCTCGCTTGTTGGATCGGCACAGCGAATCACGGCTCGACCACAATTTCCTCACCATCGGTACAGGCGAAAAGACCTTCGGCAAGGTCACACTAAACCTTGGCAAGGACGCGCAATATTGGGCCGCTGGCCTGCGTCACATGGCGGTTTGACATGATCAGGTTCCCAAAGCCGTCAGCCCTGAGCCTGTCGAAGGGCGTCCTAAGGTTTCGACGTCGGTTTCCGGCTGAGATGCGTGCTTCGACAGGCTCAGCACTACGGTTTCCATCCGGACTAGGCTGAGAAAATGACCATGCCAGAGTTATTCAATCCCGTCGATTATGCCGTCCCTGTCTTCATCCTGTTGATCATCATCGAGATGCTGTGGGCGCGTAAAAGGGCGCCGGAAAAATATGAGCCCAAGGATACGCTGACTTCACTGGCGTTTGGTACAGGCAGCACGGTGGCGGGCGCGCTGACTGGCGGACTGGTGTTCGCGATGATGCTCTGGCTTTACGAACATCGCCTGTTCGATATTGGCTGGGCCTGGTGGGCGTGGATCGCCTGCTTCATTCTCGATGACCTGGCCTATTACGTCTTTCACCGCTGCGCGCATCGCATCCGCTGGCTCTGGGCGAGCCATGTGAACCACCATTCGAGCCAGCATTATAATCTGTCGACTGCCTTGCGGCAGACCTGGACGGGCTTCATCGCGTTCAATTTCGTCTTCCGCATGCCATTGGCGCTGGTCGGCTTCCATCCCGCGATGATTGCCTTTTGCGGCGGCATCAACCTTATCTACCAATTCTGGATCCACACCGAGGCGGTCGGCCGCATGCCACGCTGGTTTGAGGCGGTGATGAACACGCCGTCGCACCACCGCGTCCATCACGCCACCAATCCCCGCTATCTCGACGCCAATTATGCGGGTGTATTCATCATCTGGGACAAGATGTTCGGCAGCTTCACCCCCGAAACCGATGAAGAAAAAATTCGCTACGGCATCGTGAAGCAGCTCGGCACCTTCAACCTGCTCTACAGCGTGTTTCATGAATGGATCGGGATTGCCAAAGATGTCTGGTCCGCGCCTTGGCGGCACAAGCTGGGCTATATCTGGCGCCCGCCGGGCTGGAGCCATGACGGCAGCCGCGACACCAGCGACAGCATCAAGGCCCGCTGGCGGGCACGGCAGCAAAATCAGGCGACACCTGCCGAATAGCGATTGCCAAAATTAATCGTCCGGTTAAGTCCTACTTTCAAAGGAGTCAGTATGGACGAGTTCGATATTATCGTTGTGGGCGGCGGATCGGCAGGCAGCGCTGCTGCGGGGCGGTTAGCTGAAAGCGGCAAGTTCAAAGTCTGCCTCGTCGAGGCTGGCGGCAAGAATGACGATCTGTTCGTCCGCACCCCCGGCCTGCTCGCGCTGATGCCGAAACGGAGCAACTGGGCCTATGATACCGAACCCATGCCGGGTCTGGGCGGTCGTATCGGCTATCAACCACGCGGTCGCGGGATGGGCGGGTCGAGCGCGATCAACGGCATGGTCTATATTCGCGGCAATGCCTGGGACTACGACAATTGGGCGGCCTTGGGCTGCACCGGCTGGAGCTGGGACGATGTCCTGCCGGTGTTCCGCAGACAGGAAGACAATGCGCGCGGATCCGACGATTTCCACGGTAAAGGCGGACCGCTGCATGTCAGTGATCAGATCGCTCCCAGCCCGGTGGGCGAAGCCTTTGTCGAGGCGGCAACCCGGTTGCAACTGCCGCGAAATGACGATTTCAACGGTGCAAAGCAGGAAGGTTTTGGCCTTTATCAGGTGACGCAGCATAATGGCGAACGCTGGTCAGCGGCGCGCGCCTTTATCGATCCGCTGGCAGGCAAACCGAATTTGAGCGTGCGCACTGGCGCGCTGGTCGAGAAGATCATCATCAAAGACGGCCGCGCAACAGGTGTCGCCGTTCGCTTCGGCAACACCCGCGAAGTGCTGCGCGCCAAAGCCGGTGTCATATTGTCGGCAGGGGCCTTTGGCAGTCCGCAAATCCTGATGCTGTCGGGCATTGGCCTCGGCGCACATCTGCAGGAGAAGGGAATCGAGACGCTGGTCGACAGAGCAGCGGTCGGTGCGGACCTGCAGGACCATTGCGATTATCTGGTTGGCTATGAACTGGACGATGTGTCGCTGTTCGGCGGAACCTTGCGCGGCACCTTTGCCGTCGCCAAGGCATTTTTCGAACACAGGCTTCGCCGCACAGGCATGCTGACGACGAATTTCGCCGAAAGTGGCGGTTTCGTCAAAATCCGGCCCGACGCTCCTGCGCCTGATATCCAGTATCACTTCATCCGCGCGATCATCCAGAATCATGGCCGTGACAAGCTGAAGGTGCACGGCTTTTCGCTGCACGCCTGTGTGCTGCGCCCCGAAAGCCGGGGCTGGGTGAAACTCAAATCCTCCGATCCGGCGATGGCACCAGCCATCAACCCCAATTTCCTGAGCGACGAGCGCGACCTCCATCTGCTGCGCGATGCTGCACGTTTGATGTACCGCATCGCAGAGACGCCTCCGCTTTCGGATATGGGGGCCCGCGATCGGTCACCCATTGATTATAATGATGATGCCGCACTGGAAGCGCGGATCCGCGAAGTATCGGACACCATCTACCACCCGGTCGGCACCTGCCGGATGGGCGACGATACGGACAGCGTCGTTGATCCGAGGTTGAAGGCACGCGGCGTCGACGGATTGTGGATTGCCGACGCCAGCATCATGCCAAGGCTAGTTTCCGGTAATACCAACGCGCCGTCGATCATGATTGGCGAGCGGGCGGCTGATTTCGTGAAGGCTGAACTGGCTTCTTGATGGCTCAATATTCGGGGCCCGAACCGACCCAACTGGGGAGAGGGTGGTTCGGGCCCCTGTGCTGTGCACGCACAAACTGATAGGCTTTCAATCGCCAGCCCAGCGGAAGACCTCCTCCAGAGGTTTGTCGAACACGCGGGCAATGCGGAATGCGACCTCAAGGCTTGGCGAATATTTACCTTGCTCGATGGCTGCTATGGTCTGGCGGGTAACTCCCACCCTGTCGCCCAGGTCGCCCTGCGTCATTTCACCCGAAAGGAAGCGCAGCGTCTTGATGTCATTGTCAAAGGGTAGGCGCGGCATGGCTCAATACCCCCTGCGATAATAATAAAGCTGCGCGCCGACGCGGACCAGTTCGGCGACCACCACCGTTGCGATGAGCAAGTTGAGCCTGCCCGCCGCGCTGATGTGGTAAAAAATGGCAAACAGATTCGCCCAAACCCCCAGCACAAGCGGATAATAGGCCGCATGTGTGCCTTTCAAGTGGATGGTCTTCTCACGCTCATCCTCTTTAAGATGCGCCTCTTTCGGGCTCTTGATAGCCAGTGCAGCGGCGGCCACCGACATCGATCCAATGATCGCAATCGTGACCGGGAGAAGCATTCCGGCCGTGGCCGCAACGCCTGCAGGGGTGTTAATTATTGACCAGGGATAGCTCAGGAAAAACCAGCCAAACGATAGCGACAGACTGATGAAGGCCACCCAGTGAATTTTTTCGCGGAACGACATTGCAAACTCCATGTTATGTGATTCGCACTTAATGTTAGCTTTATTTAACATAGAGTCAAATATTATTTACGAACACGGCTTTCGCGCTTTTGCCCATGCGCATTAGCGGCTAAGCGCCTTTCCCATGTCTACGACGCCCAAAACGCTCACCCTTCCTGTATCCACCAGCCGCGCGAATCCTACGCCGCAGCCGATGAAGCGCCTTACCGTACCGCGCATCCGGCAGCGTAAGGGCGGCGAGCCGCTGGTGATGCTGACCGCCTATACCGTCCGCATGGCGCAGCTGATGGATCCGCATTGCGACATGCTGCTGGTCGGAGATTCGCTGGCGCAGGTGATCTACGGCCTACCGCACACTGTCGCGGTGACAATGGAGATGATGGCGCTGCACGGCGCGGCGGTAGTGCGCGGCAGCTATCATGCTGCCGTTATCGTCGACATGCCCTTTGGCAGTTATGAAGCCTCACCCGAACAAGCCTTCACCAATGCCTCCCGCCTACTTAAGGAAACGGGCGCTGCCGGTGTAAAGGTTGAAGGCGGAAAGGTGATCGCCCCGACCATCGAATTCCTCACCGCACGTGGCATCCCGGTGATGGGCCATGTCGGGCTGACGCCGCAGGCGGTGAACATTTTGGGCGGCTATGGCGTACGCGGGAAAAGCGCGGCCGAAGCCCGCTCCATTGTCGAAGATGCCGAAGCGGTAGCCAAGGCAGGGGCTTTTGCGATGGTCATCGAAGGGGTGATGGAACCTATCGCCATTGAAATCACCGAAAAGGTCGCCTGCCCGACAATCGGCATCGGTGCTTCTGCGCAGTGCGACGGGCAGGTTCTGGTAGCGGAAGATATGCTCGGGCTGTTTGATCGCGTTCCCAAATTCGTCAAACGCTTTGGCGCGATGCAGGAACATGTCGAAGACGCGGTCAAGAATTATGCCGAAGATGTCCGCTCGCGTGCCTTCCCGAGCGCCGATCAGCTATACCGCCCCGAATAGGCCTCGCCACGCTTCGCACTGGAAAGTCCTGCGCCGCATGGCTAAGGACGCGATAAGTATAAGTTACAGGAGGCCATTTTGGCATTACCCCCGACCGACAAGCGCGCCGCAACCGACGAAGCCTTTCTGCGCGAAGTCGATGATGCCGTTCGTGCAGGCGATCTCGAAAGTTTCTGGAATCGCTTTGGTCGTTGGTTGGTCGCAGCTGTCGTCATCGGCCTGATTGCCTTTGGCGGCTGGATCTATTGGCAGAACCAGCAGGTTGCCGCCGCCGAAGCGCAAGGCGAAAAATTCATCCTTGCGGTCGAGAAACTGCAGGGCGGCAATGTCAAAGAGGCGAAGACCGACCTGTTGGCCTTGGCCAAGGCTGAACAGCCCGGCTATCGCGCGATGGCGCAGATCCTGCTGGCCAATGTCACCGCCGCCGAAGGCAATGGCAAGAAGGCCGTGGCCGATTATGCCAAGGTTGTGGCCGATGAAAGCTTGCCCCAGCCGTTCCGCGATCTGGCACTTGTGCGCCAGACAGCCGCCGAATTTGATAGCCTTGCCCCACAACAGGTAATTGACCGGATGAAGCCTCTGGCCAAACCGGGGACAGCCTGGTTCGGAACAGCAGGCGAAATGACCGCAATCGCCTATATGAAAATGGGCAAGGACAATCTGGCTGGCCCCATTTTTGCCCAGATTGCAAAGCAGGAAGACTTGCCCCAAACGCTGCGTGCGCGTGCGCAACAAATGGCGGGGGCGTTGGGAGTGGATACCGTTCAGCTTGAGGTCAAGCCGACCGGCGCATCGGCGACAACCGATGCAGACAAAGGAAATTGAGCCTGTGAAACTACGCACGACCTTATTGATATCGCTTGCAGCAGCCACATTGCTTGGCGGATGCTCGGCACTGGGCGGGGGTGAAAAGAAAGACACTCCCACCATCGGGAAGCGCGTCGATATTTTGGGCACCGAGGCAGACAGCGTCGCCGACCCCGCACTTTCGGCGATTTCGGTGGTTCTGCCGCCCGTTACCACCAACAGTAGCTGGTCGCAGCCAGGTGGTAATGCGTCCAAATCACCCGGCCACCTCTCGCTCGCCGATGCACCACAGCGGGCATGGACGGCGCAAGTTGCCGGTGCCAGCAACCGCGAACGGCTGGCGGCTACGCCGGTCGTGCACGAAGGCAAGCTCTACGTCATCGACACGCAAGCGACGGTCAGCGCGTTTGACGCGGCAAGCGGCGCAAAGCTTTGGGCAACTTCATTGCCCGTTGACAAGGATGGCAAGCCATCGCGCTTTGGCGGCGGCGTGTCCACCGACGGCACCACGGTCTATGCAACCAATGGCGTCGGGGACATTTCCGCTATTGATGCGGCAAATGGTGCCGTGAAATGGACCAAGCGTCCGGCTGGCCCACTGCGCGGTGCACCGACGCTATCCAATGGCAATGCCTATGTGATGACGCAGGATAACCAGATTTATGCCGTGCGCATGGACAATGGCGAAGCGCAGTGGAACGAAGCTGGTCCCGTCGGCGCATCGGGTATTTTCGGTGTGGCGGCTCCGGCTGCGGCACAAGGTACAGTGATTGCTGGCTATTCGACCGGCGAACTTGCCGCTTATCGCTATGAAAATGGCCGCAGCCTGTGGAGCGACACCCTGTCGCGTACAGCGATGTCGACCAGCGTTTCGACCTTGACCGATATCGACGCTGATCCGGTCATCGATCGTGGCCGCGTCTTCGCGCTGGGCCAGGGCGGTCGCATGGCCGCTTATGAACTGGTTACCGGCCAGCGCATCTGGGAAATCAACATCGCAGGTATTTCGACCCCGGTCGTCTCGGGCGAATGGGTCTTCGTGATGACCAGCGATGCGAAGCTTCTCTGCGTCCAGCGTACCAGCGGCAAGATCCGCTGGATTTCCAAACTACCGCGCTATCGCGATGAGGAAGACAAAAAGGGTGTCATCACCTGGCGCGGCCCCGTGCTCGCCAATGGCCGCCTGATCGTCGCCAACAGCGAAGGCCAGATCTGGTCGGTTTCGTCGGGTGAAGGTTCAGCAAGCCTTTTGGCCGATATCAAGGCGCCGGTTTCGGTCGCACCGATTGTCGCCAACAATACGCTTTATGTCCTTGATGACAGCGGGCGACTGTCGGCGTTTCGCTGACAGTCGCGAAAAATTTCGTCATCCTGAACTTGTTTCAGGATGATGATTCCGGATGCAAAGGAACAGGTTCATGCTGCCGTCGGTAGCCATTATCGGACGTCCGAATGTTGGCAAGTCGACCTTGTTCAACCGCCTTGTCGGCAAAAAAATCGCGCTGGTCGATGACCAGCCGGGCGTAACGCGTGACCGGCGCGAGGGCGATGCCAAGCTGTTCGACCTCAAATTCCGCATCGTTGATACCGCAGGCTATGAGGATGACGACGCAGCCACTCTGCCAGGGCGGATGCGGCAGCAGACCGAAGCTGCTCTTGAAGGCGCTTCCGCAGCGCTGTTCGTGATCGACGGGCGGGCGGGCGTCACCCCGCTTGACGAAGAAATCGCCCGCTGGCTGCGCAGTAGCGACAAGCCGATCATCCTCGTCATCAACAAGGCCGAGGGCAAGAAGGCCGACGACACACTGATGGAAGCGTTCTCGCTCGGTTTTGGGGAAGCCGTCGCAATCAGCGCCGAACATGGCGAGGGCATGGCCGACCTGTTCCAGGCGCTACTGCCTTATGTCGATGAGGGTGAGGAAGAGCATTTCGATGTCGAAGCCCCCGATGCCCCGCTCCAGCTTGCCATTGTCGGACGCCCCAATGCGGGTAAGTCGACACTGATCAACAAATTGCTCGGAGAAAACCGGCTGGTGACCGGCCCAGAGGCTGGAATCACCCGCGATAGTATCGCTATCGACTGGGTATGGCACGATCCCAATCCGTCCGAGCCTGAGCTGGCAGAACGGAGGATACGCCTGATCGACACCGCAGGGATGCGCAAACGCGCGCGGGTGCAGGAAAAATTGGAGAAGCTTTCGGTCGCCGACACGCGCCGAGCCATCGACTTTGCCGAAGTTGTGGTGCTGTTGCTCGATGCAACCAAGGGTCTCGAGCATCAGGACCTCAAGATCGCAGACCATGTGATTGAAGAGGGGCGCGCGCTAATCATTGCGATCAACAAATGGGACGTCGCGGAACACGCCTCCAGCCTGTTCAACGGCATCAAAGCGGCGCTGGATGAAGGCCTTTCCCAGCTCAAGGGCGTTCCAGTTCTTGCGGTGTCCGCTGCGACAGGCAAGGGCCTCGACCAGATGCTGAAAGCTGCGTTTGAAGCGCGCGAGAGCTGGAACCGTCGTGTGTCGACCGGCCAACTCAACCGCTGGTTCGAAGAAGCCGTTGCTGCCAACCCACCGCCAGCACCGGGTGGGAAGCGGATCAAGCTGCGCTATGTGACGCAAGCGCGAAACCGCCCGCCGACCTTCATTGTATTCGGAAACAGGACCGACCAGTTGCCGGATAGCTATCGCCGCTATTTGCTGAACGGTATTCGTCGCGATCTGGGTTTTGGCGCGGTTCCGGTGCGGATGAATTTCCGGTCTTCGAAGAACCCCTTCGCCGAAAAGGATTAAGAGCGAACACGCGCCTTTTGCGGCAATCGTCAACGCTCTGTTTACCTGTAACTATTATATGGTCGGTTTGGGTATTATCCCGAGAACGGAGCAATGGCGGCAATGACATCCCCTGCCGACGATATTGTGAACTGGGCCACCTTTGGCGAGACACGATCCGTGCTCGGCGAAGCATTTGTCCGCGTACTCGGCTATTTCCGCGAAGACGGCATCAAATCGGTCGCCACCATCGAACAGGCGATGCGCGAGCGTGACTCGGCAAAATTGGTCCTGCCAGCCCACACGCTGAAAGGCGAAAGCTGGCAATTTGGTGCCGAAAAACTGGCCGCTCTTGCCGAAGAAATCGAGGTTGCAGCCCGCCACTATGTCGAACTGCGACAGGGTCCGGAAGAACTGGTCGAAAAGGTTGTCCAGCTCCGCCCGCTGTTCGAAGCCACGCTCACCGCATTGGAAAATGAAGCCAGCCCACTGGTTGAACGCCGCGGACAATTTGGCTCACGGAGCTTCGGGCAGACCCAGTTCGGCCGACTGTAAAACCGTCATCATTGCATCGAAAAGAGACTTTTCAGGCGGATGTCGCCTAAGGGCCGACCGAATCCACTAATGGCCTGTCGGCAGCAGCAACAGACTATCCGCCAATCAAACTTTCAAATTGCGCGCGGCCGTGATCAGTGAACAGGACTGCGCGTGATTGAACATCGCGGCGGGCCCAGCCCAAGTCGATGATTTGCGACAATATTACCCGCCCCAAAACTCCGGCGAGATGCGAACGCCGCTCGCTCCAGTCGAGACATTCGCGGCAAAGATGACCTCGCCCTTTGGCGAGCCCAGTAACATCGATTCCGAAGGATTGGATAAATGCTTCGCCATCTCTGGTCAGGGCAAGACCATGCGATGACAGTTCCATGTGACGGCGCTGGAGCATATGATCGAACAACCGTGTCGCCATCTGCCCCGCCAGATGATTGTAGCAGACCCTGGCCTCGCGCAATCGGGCATCCTTCGGCCCGGTTCTGGTGCGACTGTGCCCCGTATATTCGGCAAGCTCCATCAGCACCTCGAGCGATCGCGCAACACGTTCGTCCATTAGCGAAAAATAGCGGTGCCGGCCTTGCTTCCGCGTTACGATGAGCTGCCCCTCCTCCAGTTTCCGTAAGTGCGAACTGGTGGTCTGCTGGGTAATTCCTGCCTCATGCGCCAGTTCGGTCGCCGTCAAGGCTTTGCCGGACATGAGTGCCGTCAGGATATTGGCCCGGGCTGGATCGCCAATGAGACTGGCGATACGGGCAATGTCTGGACCTTCCTTCATAGTTCGATCTGTATCGAAGCATGAACGCAATGCAATGGTTTAACTGGCGGCTCCATTAAACAGGAGAAACCATGCTTACCTGCATCATTCGCTATCATATCGACCCGACCAAAAAAGAGCAGTTTGTGCGCTATTCCGAAAATTGGGGGCAGGCCATTCCGCGCTGCGGCGCTGATCTGATCGGTTATTTCGCCCCGCATGAGGGATCGAGCAGCCTTGCCTATGGCATCTACAATATCGACAGTCTGGCCGACTATGAAGCCTATCGCGCACGTCTGGCCAACGACCCGCTCGGACGCGAAAATTACGATTTTGCCCAGCGGGAGAGGTTTCTGCTGCGCGAAGACCGGACATTCCTTAAGCTGGTTTCGTCGCCGCACGGTGTACGATCATGATTGCGGTCATCTTTGAGGTAGAACCCGCCGAGGGGCAGCGTCACCGCTATCTGGATATTGCCGCGGAGCTCCGTCCGCAACTGGATGGTATCGACGGGTTTATCTCGGTCGAACGGTTCCAGAGCCTTTCCCAACCCGGCAAGCTGGTCTCGCTCTCTTTTTTCACCAGTGAAGATGCCGTGCAGCAATGGCGGCTAACCGCGGAGCATCGCGCTGCGCAAAAGGCAGGCAGAAGCGGAGTGTTTTCCAATTATCGGCTGCGGGTCGCGAGCGTGATCCGCGACTATGGCCTTAAAGTTCGCGAGGAGGCGCCCGCCGACTTGCGCGGCGATTGAATCCGCAGGCCCTGATCACAGGATCGGGATGGCCGGATGCGCACAGATGCCTTCGCGTGTCCGGCCCTTGCCTTTCACTCCCCGGCAGCTTCCGACTGCATCTGAACATAATTCTGGATGCCCATCTGCTTGATCAAATCAAATTGCGTTTCGAGGAAATCGACATGCTCTTCCTCGCTCTCGAGGATCTCGGCAAACAGATCGCGGCTGACATAGTCCCGCACACTCTCACAATGCGCGATGGCATCTTTCAATAGCGGAAGCGCATCATATTCGAGATCGAGATCGGCCTTAAGGATTTCTTCGACCGACTCACCCACGCGCAGGCGGCCGAGCATCTGGAAATTGGGCAGGCCATCGAGGAAAAAGATGCGTTCTGCCAACTTGTCGGCATGCTTCATCTCATCGATTGATTCGTGACGCTCATATTCAGCCAGTTTGGACACGCCCAGATTGTCGAGCATCCGGTAGTGCAGCCAATATTGGTTGATCGCGGTCAGCTCATTCTTGAGCGCTTCGTTGAGAAATTCGATGACCTTGCTGTCGCCCTTCATGGCCGTTCTCCTCAAATTGGATACCATCAGAATAGGCCGATGGCGTGCGTTCGGAAAGCAGGAAAAGCCCTGTAACCATCCCCGTTACAATTGGATAAGCTGGCGCTATTGCTATGCGCTTGCAGGCTTTATGCTGATCAGATCCTTGGCGAAGGACAGACATTGCCCGCACTTGGGCTTCCGACCGAGCCGGGCATAAACATCGGCCGGCTTTTCACTGCCGCAACGCACGGCAGCGCGCAGGTCTTTTTCACGAATGGCATTGCAGACACATACGATCATGGGACTCGCATTAGCGTTAATGCGAATTGATTGCAATAGCAATTAGCAACCCTGCGCTATTTCCTCAGCGGCTGAACCTTGCCTCGGGCAAGGCTGCGCCACAGCCATTCGAGCGGACCGTAATGGTGCCGTTCAAGCCACGGTTTGGACCAGAATAGCATCAGCGCCCATGCGCCGATCACAAAAAGCCACAAACTCGCGCGCCCGACTTCGTTATAGAGGCCAAAGCCATAGCCATAAAACAGGGTCGACATGATGATACTGGTGCCCAGATAGTTGGTGAAAGCCGCCTGCCCGGCTGCGGCGACGCGGCCGATAAAACCCGACGAGCCGAGTTTTTGGATCAGCAGGATGAGCGCCGCTGCATAGCCCACCGTCATCAGCAACCGCGGGATCATGCTCCATGCCAGGAAATTGGCCAATGTCGTTATCAGGTCATAGTTGGCGGATGCGACCCATAAAGCCAAGGCAGTCGATACCAATATGCCGGGAACGAGCATCTTGCGGGCCCAGCGCTGATATTCGCTGTGTTCCCATTCGCCGGTCAGAAAACCGTTCTTCTTCATCGCCATACCGAGCATCATCAGCGGCAGTGTTTCCGTGAAGGATTGCAAGACCAGCACCAGCAGATGCCAGACATCGTCCCAGCGCCGGGAAAAGGCATCGGCATAGCTTCCCGAATAGGCCGCGATTTCTGCGCTGGCGTCGAGACTGAAATCGGGGCTGTTGATGATCTCCTGATATTGCTTGACCATCGCGGGGTCAGCGCCCGGTTGCGTTGCCATATATTGAAGGAACTGCATTCCACCAAACTGCAGCGCATAGAGCAGGAAGCCGAGGCCGTAGATGATCAACGCCCATTTGATCAGCCGCTTCGCATCCCATTTGCGGAACAGATAGGCGATGCAGCCGATGACGGCGTAAAGAAACAAGATGTCGCCCCACCAGATGAAGAGATAGTGGGCGAGGCCAAAGAGGAGCAGCCAGATCATCCGCGAATAATGTACTTTGGCTGGATTTTCTCCCTTTGCCTCGGCCCGTTCTATGATCAGCGCCATGCTTGCCCCGAACAACAAGGAGAAAAGCCCGCGCATCTTGCCATCGATGAAAATGAAGGAGAGGAACCAACTCGCCTTGTCGGCGGCGCTGTCACCTCCGTATGTGCCTGGGGCAACATAAGCCCATTCAGGCAGCGCAAAAGCGATGATGTTCATTGCCAATATGCCCATCACCGCAAAGCCGCGCAGCGCGTCCAAAGTGATGTGGCGTGTTGCAACCGCTTGGTTGGACATGATTTTCCCTCTCCTGTATTAGGAAATCAATACAGTTCTTATGTCCGCTCGTCCAGCCGCTATTGATAGTGACTCGCTAAGCTGCTATTAACACTCTTGTCGGTAAGATGTCCGCAACAACTGCAACATAGGTAAGGTGTTTATGGATCAGGCAATTCCCCTTTGCGACCCCACCCGCACCGATTCGGGCTTCCGTCCGATGAAGGCGCTGCATCATTTCCGCAAACTGATTGCCGACAAGGAAGATACCGAACAGGTTTTCCACATTATCGAGGCATTGCGCGACAACCGCTTCGTCAAATCCGCCGAACATTTCTTCACCACCGCAACCGGCAAGCAGCTCCTTGAGAAAAAGGAATATCTGCCGCACCTGCTCGATGATCATGAACGCCTGCGCAAATTGCCGATGGGCTCGGTTGCGCATGCCTATTGCGACTTCATGGAAAAAGAGGGCCTGACTTCGCAGGGCCTGGTCGACGAATTTGAGAAGTTCCAGAAAGGCAAGCCGCGTTACGACGACATGCTCGAACGCTACAGCAACCGACTGCGCGACACGCACGATCTGTTCCACGTGCTTACCGGCTATGGCCGCGATGCGCTCGGCGAACAGTGTGTCCTCGCCTTTTCGTACAGCCTGAACCCCAGCTGGGGTGTCCTCTTCCTCGCATGGGCCGGCGCCCGCGAACTCAAGAAAACGGTGTCGACCGATGCACCGATCTATGCCGCAGTACGTGAAGGACAGCGCATGGGCCGCGTTGCCAAAAGCCCGGCGCATGAGGATATCGAGGCCTTGCTGGCAATGCCTTTGGCGGAAGCGCGCAAGAAACTGAACATTGCCGAGCCGGTCACCTATCAGCGTGCGCATGCCATCATGCGTGGCGAGGGCATCGATCCCTATGACCTGCTGGGCCAGCAGAAGGCTGTTGCCTAACGCAATTCCCTGCGGATGACGAGTTTGAGGCCGGACCAGACGGCATCGATTGCGCACACCTTCACGTCGACCCAGCCCATCGGCAGCGCAAGCTCGCGGATGACGTCTTCGGTTATGTCCGTGCAAACTTTAGACGCCTTTTTCGGCCAGCTGATCCAGAGCTGACCTGCGGGGTCAATGCTGTGACGCAAGGTCGTGAGCCGGTCCGCCAATACCGCCTTTTCAGTTACAAAAATATGCACCGTATCGATGCCTTGAACGGGTGCAGACTCCTCGGCCAATGTCAGGCCGAAGCTGTCAATCTCTGCGCGAACGCTTTCCGGCATGCCATCAAACCAGACACGCATGCCGTCTTTGAGGCTCAGCTTCTTCGCCAGCGGGGTTCCGGAATAGCCCGCCGCGCCCGCCATCAGGTTTCCATCCAGTCCTTGAAGAAGCTTTCATGCGCATTGCGCAGGTCGTTCAGCGAAACAGTCGAACCATTGACGCGGATGGCATCGCCACTGACGGTGCCGATAGGTTCAAACGGCACCTTGTTCCGGTCAAGCGGTTTGTCTGCTGGATAAGTCACCAGATAACGCGACTGGGTTTCGTTGAAGGCAAAGGCTGTATCCATCGCCGACAGCTCAGCGCCAATGCCGCCTGCCAGGGCCATTTCCGCCACTGCGACCAATAGGCCACCGTCTGAAATGTCATGCACCGCCGTCACGGCACCATCAGCGATCAGTTGGCGCACGATGCTGCCATTCAGTTTCTCGTCGGCAAGGTCGACAAAAGGCGGGTCGCCCTCTTCGCTCCCATGGATTTCGCGCAGCCATAGCGACTGGCCGAGTTCCGGATAATTGGGGCCGATGACGGCGAGGATTTCTCCTTCGGCCTTGAAGGCGATCGTTGCCATTTTCGACACATCGTCGAGCAGGCCGACGCCGCCAATTGCGGGGGTCGGCAGGATGGCACTGCCTCCGCCAGTCGCCTTGCTTTCATTGTAGAGCGAGACGTTGCCCGAGACGATCGGATAGTCGAGCGCGCGGCAGGCATCGCCCATCCCCTCAAGCGCGCCGACGAATTGCGCCATGATTTCGGGGCGCTGTGGGTTGGCAAAGTTGAGGCAATTGGTGATCGCGAGCGGCGTCGCACCAACCGCGCTGATGTTGCGATAGGTCTCGGCCACCGCCTGCTTGCCGCCTTCATAGGGATCGGCATAGACATAACGCGGGGTGCAATCGGTCGACATGGCCAGCGCCTTTTTGTGCCCGTGCACGCGTACAACCGCCGCATCGCCACCCGATTTCTGTGCAGTATCGGCACCAACCTGACTGTCATATTGCTGCCAGATCCAAGCCCGGCTGGCGAGGTCGGGCGATGCCATCAGCTTGAGCAAATCCTTTGTCAGATCCGCCGATTGCGGCACGTCGCCGAGCGGCTTCACCTTAGCCCATGCCTTATAGTCTTCACGGCTTAAAGCCGGGCGATCATATTGCGGGGCATCATCGGCGAGCGGGCCGAGCGGGATGTCGCACACCACGTCACCATTCCATTCGAGCACCATATGGCCGGTATCTGTCACCTCACCGATCACAGCGAAATCGAGTTCCCATTTCTCGAAAATTGCCTGCGCCATCGGCTCCTTGCCGGGCTTTAAGACCATCAACATGCGCTCCTGCGATTCAGAGAGCATCATTTCGTAAGGCGTCATACCGGTTTCGCGCTGCGGCACGGCGTTCATGTTCAGCCGGATACCGCATCCGCCCTTGGACGCCATTTCTACGCTGGAGCTGGTCAGACCAGCCGCGCCCATATCCTGAATCGCGACAATCGCATCAGTCGCCATCAGTTCAAGGCAGGCCTCGATCAGCAGCTTTTCGGTGAAGGGATCGCCTACCTGCACGGTCGGGCGTTTTTCCTCGGCATCTTCGCCAAAATCGGCCGATGCCATGGTCGCACCGTGGATACCGTCGCGGCCGGTTTTGGAGCCGACATAGACGATCGGGTTGCCGACGCCGGTGGCGGCCGAATAAAAAATCTTGTCGGTATCCGCGACGCCTACGGTCATCGCATTGACCAGAATGTTGCCGTCATAGGCAGGGTGGAAATTGGTTTCGCCGCCCACGGTCGGAACGCCAACGCAGTTGCCATAGCCGCCAATGCCAGCAACCACGCCTTGCACCAGATGCTTCATCTTGGGATGGTCGGGACGACCAAAGCGCAGCGCATTCATATTCGCGACCGGCCGCGCGCCCATAGTGAAAACATCGCGCAAGATGCCGCCGACACCCGTTGCCGCGCCCTGATATGGCTCGATATAGGAAGGGTGGTTGTGCGACTCCATCTTGAAGATGGCGGCCTGCCCGTCGCCTATGTCGATGACGCCCGCATTCTCGCCGGGACCGCAAATCACCCAGGGTGCCTCGGTCGGCAGCTTTTTCAGATGGATGCGCGAGCTCTTATAGCTGCAATGCTCCGACCACATCACCGAAAAGATGCCGAGCTCGACCAGATTGGGCTCGCGCCCCATCGCATTCAGGACGCGCGCATATTCTTCCTCGGAAAGGCCATGGTCGGCTACGACTTGCGGGGTGATCTGGGAGGCAGCTTGGGTCATGCGCGGCGCTTTAGCGTTGCATGCCGCCTTTAGCCAGCCTGTTTGCGGCCTTCACTGCGATAAACCCACCATGCGGCGAGCGTGATCAGACCAAAGGCGACGAAGGCGAGCAGACTGGTTCCAGTGGTGACTTCAGGTTCGACAGGTCCGAACCAGTTGACCGCCTGGAACAGCAGCATCATACAGCCCAGCATAGCCAACGGCAGCGTCCTTGGTTGGGCAACTTTGGCGTAGAGCCACAGCGAACCGAAAGTCAGCGCCAGTTCGAGCGGCATTTCGATCGCGGGATGGTTCCAAAGGCCTAACCCCAGCTTGGGCGGACTGCCTGCAAGCGTTAGGTCAGGCACATGGACCAGCAGATCGAGGAACCAGTGCGACAGAACTACAAGTGCTGCGATAATCCCGGCCATACGGTTTTTGGAAATCAGCATCACCAAACCACCAAATAACGCCGCGAAAAGGGCTGACCCAAAAAGACTATGCGTATAGGGCATATGATAGAGGTCCATCGGGTTCATCACCGAAATCCGGGGCGTCACCCGCATTTTTTCGGCGCCGGTCAGCAAAAGACCGAAAAAGGCCCAATCGACCAGTTGCGCACCGACAAACAGCACCGGCAGGCTAGGCGCATCCTTGTGGCGCGCGGCGATCATCGCTGGTGCAAAATGTCCGATGAACATGGCTATCCCTCCCCTGCGTCGGGAGACTAGCGGGACGATTGCAATGCGCAAGAAAAAGGGGCCGACCAGCGACCCCTTCCTCTATCTTGACTGGTTGGAAAATCAGTTGCTTTTGCAGGTCTGCGCACCCTTGTCCGCGAGCTTCAGATTGATCTGCTTTCCGCTGCCCGACAGCATGGTCTTGCCATCTTCGGATTTGAGCGGACCTGCGGGTGCTTCAGCCGCGGGAGTGGAAGCGCCTTCGGCCGGAGCGGCGGGTGCCTCAGCCTTTACGCGCACGGCAGCAGCAGTCTTGTCACCGACGCGGATGTCGGCGGCTTCGTTTGCACCGAGGAAGTCAACATGCACGATGGTGTTGTCAGCGCAGCGATAGGTCGCCTGCGAGGTAATCGCTGGCGGCATTTCTGCAGCGGGCGCAGCCGTTGCTTCTGCTGCAGCGGTCGCTTCGCCTTCGGCGGCGGGGGTTTCGGACTTGTTGCATGCCGCTAACGCCAGCATGGACAACGGGGCGATCAGGAGAATAGATTTCTTCATAGACTCGGGACCTTGCCCCAGCTTTGTTGCTGCTGAAAGTAAAATCGGTGCGGAAGATCGACGAAGCGAAACGCTTGACCGGCAAGCTGCCCCGCGCCAAAGCTGCGGTATGACCAGCGTAAGCACAGAACCCAGTTTTGAAGAGGCGCTCAAGGCGCTCGAAGAGATTGTCCGCAAACTCGAAAGCGGAGAAGCGCCGCTCGATGAATCGATCGCGCTCTACGAACAGGGCCACAAATTGCGCGCGCTGTGCCAGGCAAGGCTGGATGCCGCGCAGGCAAAAATCGAGCAGATCGTACTTGGTGCTGACGGCGCACCCGCCGCAACACGTCCCTTCGACGCGGACTAAGCGCTTGGGCATGCAGTCGACGTCGCTTCTCGAAACCGCCATCGGGCAAGTTGCGGTAGAGGTCGACGAACTGTTCGATCAATTGCTGCATGTGCCTGACGATGCACGGGCGCGGCTATACCAAGCCATGCGCCACGCCGCGATCGGTGGCGGCAAAAGGCTGCGTCCGCTATTGGTTGTTGCAACTGCGAGCATTTTTAACGTGTCGCGAGCCTATGCGGTTCGGGCGGGTACAGCTGTAGAGGCCATCCATGTCTATTCGCTCGTCCATGACGACCTGCCCTGCATGGATGATGATGATCTGCGCCGCGGAAAGCCCACGGTCCACAAGGCCTTTGACGAGGCGACGGCTGTGCTAGCGGGGGATTCGCTCCACGCTTTGGCCTTTGAAATCCTTGCCGATGCCGCAACCCACCCCGATCCGTTCATCCGTTCGGAACTGATTGCGACATTGGCAACTGCCAGCGGCCCTTCCGGGATGGCGGGCGGTCAGATGATGGATCTGGAAGCCGAAAAATCGAGTTTCGATCTACCCACGGTCACCCGATTGCAGGCGCTGAAAACTGGAGCTTTGATTGCCGCAAGCGTCGAAATGGGCGCGATCCTCGGCCATGCGCCGCCGGAGGGTCGCACGCATTTCCGCGGCTACGCCCGCGACATCGGCCTCGCCTTCCAGATTGTCGACGACATCATGGATGTAGAAGGCGACGAGGCGTTGGCGGGCAAGGCGTTGCACAAGGATGCCGATGCCGGAAAGGCCACGTTCGTCTCGCTCATGGGCCTTGAACGCGCCAAGCAGCAGGCCGAAATGCTCGTCGAACAATCGGTAAGCCACCTTGCCGGCTATGGCCATGAAGCGGACTTGCTTCGTGCCATCGCCCGCTATGTGCTCGAACGGGATCGCTGAGGGGGAGAAAAGAACATGAAGCGTATCGGCGTCTATCCGGGAACTTTCGACCCGATCACCCTTGGCCATATGGACATCATCGCACGCGGTGCAAAGCTGGTCGACGAATTGGTCATTGGCGTGACCACAAATATCGCGAAATCGCCGATGTTCAACGACGACGAACGGATGGCGATGGTCGAGCGCGAAGTTGCGAATCAGGGTATCAGCAACGCCCGTGTTGTCGGATTCAACTCGCTGCTTATGGACTTTGCCGACGCGCAGGGCGCCGCAGTTGTCATTCGCGGCATACGTGGCGTTACCGACTTCGAATATGAATATCAGCTCACAGGCATGAACCGCCAACTCAACGACCGGGTGGAAACCGTTTTTCTGATGGCCGATGTTTCGCTGCAGCCGATTGCCAGCCGTCTTGTGAAGGAAATCGCTATTTACGGCGGCAATATCTCGAAATTTGTGACCCAAAAAATCCGCGATGAAGTCGTCGCCAGAGTGGAAGAGCTCGGGCGGAAAGGCGGCTGATCGCAACGCTGCTTGCGATTATGAGCAACTAGTACATCAGTGCGCTTACCCCTGTGCGTAACGCCGCCTATCAGGCGGGCAAAAGCAGCAGAGGGAAATGCAAATGCTTCGTTCAATCCTGGTCGCAACCACGCTGTTGGCCGTTCCGGCAAGTGCCATCGCCCAGTCCTATAATGGTTCCGACCTCAGCCGACCCGCTGACAAAAGGGTAAGCTTGGGCCTGACCATCCCCTTTGGCCATGGCGGCAAGGCGCAGGAGCGCAAGCCCCGGCTTGAACTCGGCTTTGATCACCGTGCCGACCGACAATCCGTTGCAGTTGTCGGAACCGATTTGAAAGCCCTGAACAATCAAAAAGCGCGCATCGGGCTAAGCCTGTCCAAGGATCCGCATCTGATGCTCAACGGTCGCGAAGTGCCCAAAGTCGATGGCCGATACCATGTGTCGACGGCCGTCTGGATCGGGATAGGCCTGGTGGCGGCGGCCGGCGTGGGCGTGGTTGTTATGTGGCAGATGGCGGAAGCCAACTCGGAATAGGGCAAACCGCTCCTATTCCGCTTCTTTTGGCTCGGGCAATTCCAGATATTCCTTACGGATTTTGATGGCGTTGGTCGCAAGCCAGACTTCGCGCACAAATGCAGCCAGTGCTGCGGAGAGCAGCACCAGAGCCAGAATGAAGACCGCCACGATCAGTTCGGCTGCGGAAAAATCCGACAGGCCCATCAGAAACAGCAGGCCGATCATCACACAGACACACACGGCCGCCAGCACGGCTAGCAGGATGGATTTGCCGACGACCCACATGCGCTTTTCCAGCAAGCGCAGCTCGAGGACGACATTGACAAGGTCTTGGCCACTGACCTGTGCGTGCTTCTCTTCAAGGTGACGCGAACGGTCAACGATGCGCGACAAACGCCCGGTTAGCACGTTCAACAGGCTGCCTACCGCGACGAGCAGAAAAGCCGGTGTCAGCGCGGTTTGGACCACGCGGATCACCGATTCCAGCTCGACGCCCCACTGAACGTGCAACAGCGGGTTCACGCAATTTCTTTCCCGGAGACCATATCGCGCAGTTCGGTCTTCAGCAGTTTTCCGATATGACTGCGCGGCATTTCGTCGATCTGGAAGAGCGCGGAGAGGCGCTGGGTCTTACCCAACTGTTCATTGGCCGCTGACAGCAACGCATCGGTATCGAGCTTCACGCCTTTGCCGCTGGTCACAAAGCCGACCGGGGTTTCGCCCCAACGCTCGCTTGGCACACCGATGACGGCGGCTTCCTCAACGCCGGGCAGACCGAGCAATATACCTTCCAGATCGACCGGATAGATGTTGAAACCGCCCGAAATGATCATGTCCTTCGAACGTCCGAGCAATTCGACAAAGCCATCGGCATCGACGCGACCGATATCGCCCATACGCTGCCAGACACTGCCGTCCTCGGGATCAAGCCAATAGCCCTCGCGGGTTTTTTCGGGTTGGTTCTGGTAGCCCGACATCATTGTTGCCGAGCGCCCCACCAGTTCGCCAATCTCGCCTGACGGCAGACGGTTTCCGGCTTCGTCGATGGTGAATACCTCGCTGCCCTTCCAGGGAATGCCGACGGTGTGCAGCTTGTCCGGATGCTCGTGCGCCTGAAGCAAGCAGACTACGCCGCCTTCGGTCATCGAATAGATTTCGACCAGACCACCCGGCCAGCGCTTTAACACATCGGCCTTGAGCGCAGGGGCAAAGGGTGCGCTGGTGCAATATTTCAGCCAATAGCTCGACAGGTCGTAATCGTCGAATTTCTCATATTCCATCAATCGCTTATACTGGACAGGAACGAGCATCGTGTGCGTGATGCGGTGCTTTTGCGCCCGTTCCAGATAGCCGACGGTGTCGAATTTAGGCATCATGTGCAACGTGCCGCCATAGGCCAGCGTCGGTATCACCAGCGCAAGCGTCGTGTTCGAATAAAGCGGGGTCGAGGCGAGCGAGGCAGCTTCGGGCGCGCCATAGCCGGTGTTGGCACCGACACAGGCATGCAGCCAGCGCATCTGGCGCGAATGGATGATGCCCTTTGGTGTACCGGTGGTTCCGCTCGAATAGATGATGTTGAACGGATCTTTCGGCCCACATCCATGCGGCGCGGCCTCCGCACCTTCCTCCGCCATCCAGCTGAAAATGTCCGGATTGTCCCCCAAAGGCGCATCCAACATGATTGTCTTGACCGGCGGCAAATCCCTCCCTGCCAGATCAGCCAGTTTAGGCGCGTCTATAAACAGGTGCATCGCACCCGAATCCTTCAGCATCGCCTCCAATTGCTGCGGCGTTGCCGATGTGGTTAAAGGCGCGGCACAGCCACCGGCGCGAATGGCCCCCAGATAGGCGAGCGCGTAACGCACCGTGCTGGTCCCAAGAATCGCGACCGCCTGCCCCTTTTGTAGTCCATCGCGCTGCAATTGTGCCGCAATCCGCTCGACCAGCGCTGCGACTTCGCTCCATGTCAGGCTTTCGGTTCCGTCATCAAGCGCGACGCGATCCGGTCGCTGTTGCCCATAAGCAGCGATCAGGCCGCTATAATCTCCATAGGGTTTTTCCAGTTCGGCCGCCGGGTCGAATGTCATCGTGTCTCTCTCCTTGTTTCCGGGATTGCTTAAGCTGACGAATCGGCAAAAGGGAAGCCCAAATCCTTGTGGAAAAGAACGGCTTTTCCTTGGGTTTCTGCACCTGTTCCCCTATAGTCCGCAGATGAGTGAAAATACCCCCAGCGGCGATAGCGCGGCCAATCCGAACAAGAATGAATATGGCGCCGACAGCATCAAGGTGCTGAAGGGCCTCGATGCCGTGCGCAAGCGGCCCGGCATGTATATCGGCGACACCGATGATGGTTCGGGCCTGCACCATATGGTGTTCGAAGTTTCGGATAATGCAATCGACGAAGCCCTCGCCGGGCATTGCGATCTGGTCCTGATCGAGCTCAATCCCGATGGCTCGGTTTCGGTCGAGGATAATGGCCGCGGCATCCCGACGGGCATGCACAAGGAAGAAGGCGTGTCGGCTGCCGAAGTCATCATGACGCAGCTGCATGCGGGCGGTAAGTTCGAAAACACGTCGGACGACAATGCCTATAAGGTTTCAGGCGGCCTCCACGGCGTGGGTGTTTCGGTGGTCAATGCACTGTCCGAATTTCTCGAACTGACCATCTGGCGTGACGGGCAGGAACATTGGATGCGCTTCGAGCATGGTGATGCGGTTGCTCCGCTTAAAGTCACGGGCGATGCGCCGGTGGTCGACGGAAAGCCGAAAAAGGGCACGCGCGTGACCTTCATGGCCTCAACCGACACCTTCAAGAACGTCACCGAGTTCGATTTCGACAAGCTCGAGCATCGCTATCGCGAGTTGGCTTTCCTGAATTCGGGCGTGCGCATCCTGCTGCGCGACAAGCGCCATGCCGATGTGCTTGAGCATGATCTTTATTATGAGGGCGGCATCGCAGCATTCGTCAAATGGCTCGATCGCAACAAGGCGGCGATCATTCCCGATCCGATTGCGATTTCGTCCGAACGCGACGGCATCGGCATCGACGTCGCGCTCGAATGGAATGACAGCTATTATGAAAACGTTCTCTGCTTCACCAATAACATCCCGCAGCGCGACGGTGGTACCCACTTGGCCGCATTCCGCGCCGCGCTGACCCGCACGATCAATAGCTATGGCGAAAAGTCGGGCATCCTGAAAAAGGAAAAAGTGTCGCTGACCGGTGAAGATATGCGCGAAGGCCTGACCGCGATTGTTTCGGTGAAGCTGCCCGATCCAAAGTTCAGTTCGCAGACCAAGGACAAGCTGGTTTCTTCCGAAGTGCGCCAGCCGCTTGAAAGCCTGATGGCTGACAAAATGGCTGAATGGCTCGAGGAAAATCCAGGCCACGCCAAGGCGCTGATCCAGAAGATCGTCGATGCTGCTGCCGCACGCGAAGCTGCGCGCAAGGCTCGCGAACTCACGCGGCGCAAGGGCGCGATGGACATCGCCTCGCTTCCGGGCAAACTTGCGGACTGCCAGGAACGCGATCCGGCCAAGTCCGAGCTGTTCCTGGTCGAGGGTGACTCGGCTGGTGGCTCGGCCAAGCAAGGCCGTGATCGCCATTATCAGGCGATCCTGCCTTTGAAGGGTAAAATCCTGAACGTCGAACGCGCGCGTTTTGACCGGGTGATTTCTTCAAAGGAAGTTGGCACGCTGATCCAGGCGATGGGCACCGGCATCCGCGATGATTTCAACCTCGAAAAGCTGCGCTATCACAAGATCGTGATCATGACCGACGCAGACGTCGACGGCAGCCACATCCGCACGCTTTTGCTGACTTTCTTCTACCGCCAGATGAAACCGATTATCGAGGCGGGGCATCTCTACATCGCGCAACCGCCGCTCTACAAAGTCGCCAAGGGGCGTAGCGAACTTTATCTTAAGGACGATGCAGCGCTCGACAATTATTTGGTCGACGCCGGTTTGGGTGGCGTGCTGCTCGAAAGCGCGCAAGGCCAACGCAGCGGCAATGATCTGGCGGCGCTGGTCGACCATGCGCGGCGGATGCGCAGCCTGATGGCCTATGTGCCGCGGCGCTATGACCCGACCATCATCGAAGGACTAGCGCTCAACGGTGCCTTGGCCCCCGAGCTGGAAGGCGCAGAACGCGAAGCCGCCGTCGCCAAGGCTGCTGCCTGGATGGATGCGCAGGACGTCGAAAGCGTCTGGACCGGCCGCGTCGCCGAAGAGGGTGGCTATCATTTCGAGCGTCGCTGGCGCGGCGTTTCCGATCACCACATCATCGAGCGCAGCTTCCTGATCAGTGCCGAGGCACGCAAGCTTCACCGGCTGGCGATGGAAGAGGCCGAAAGCTATCTGGTCCCAGCTCGCTTGGTCAAATCGGGAGCAGCCGCAGCTGAGCCCGAAACCGAGGTTGAGGGCGCAGAAGGCGAAGAGGTGCAAAGCCCCGCTGCGCGCAAGGCATCGGCCGACAAGGCAATTACCCGCCCGTCCGAATTGCTCGACGCAGTGCTGGCGGCTGGTCGCAAAGGCCTGTCGATCGCGCGCTATAAAGGGCTGGGCGAGATGAATGCCGAGCAGCTGTGGGAAACCACGCTCGACCCGACTGCCCGTTCGCTGTTGCAGGTGACAATCGAAGACAGTCAGGAAGAGGGCGAGATTTTCGAGAAGCTGATGGGTGATGTGGTCGAACCGCGCCGCGAATTCATTCAGGACAATGCGCTCAACGTCGCCAATCTGGACGTCTAGGCACGGCTTGGCTTAGCACATCACAACGCTGGCCATTTGGCCGCAGCCATTTATGCTGCAAGCATGTCGTTGACCCGGCCACTGCGATACGTCGCCCATATCGGATGCCTCTTCATTGCGGCAATCGCGTTGTCATCCTGCGTCTATATCCCCGGACTGTTCGACAGCAGTCTGTTGGTCGAAGCCGATGGCCGCTTTGAATTCCGCTATAAGGGCCAGATCCACTTCATCGCCGCAGAAGCCGATTTGGTAGACAGAGGCGGGCGCGATGCGACCTGGTCCGATATCATGGCCTATTGCTATGACGATGTCGGCAATTTGAAACCGGTCAGCGACGCGCAGGGCAGGCCGGATCGTAGCTGCACGGTTGAGGCCGTAGCCGAGCGCAAAGCCGAATGGGAAAACCGCAGGATAGCGCAGAAAGAGGAAGAGAAGGCCGTCATCCGATTGATCGGATTCAATCCTTTTGACGAAGCCGACAACCACCGGATCGCAGCCCGGTTGATGCAATATGAGGGGTGGAAATCGGTAATCTATCGCGGCAAAGGATTGTTCGACGTCGATTATCAGATCAGCGGCACGCTCGATCGCGACTTCCTCTTTCCGATGATACCCGGTGTGCAAATCGTCTATCCTTTTTTGACCGTCCGCAAGCGGGATAATGGAGAAATTGTCGTCGAAGCGGCGGGTCTGGCGCGATCCGGACTGGAAACCTTCATCAAAGAAGCCGGGATCGGCAATGAGTCCGAAAAGTCACCACTGGATTGGACTAGCGGCACATTCGAACTTCGCACATTGAACCTTAGCCTGGATGGAAATGGGCGCTTGATCCCGACCGTACCGGCCCAGAAAGACGAACCGCAGCTGCGGATCATGCAATGGAGCATCAACCCTGAGTCGGACCAGATACCATTGGCGCACATAACCCGAACCCGATAATTCGCGCCACAAAAGGCTGTAGAAGCAACCACTATGCGATTACGCTTCGCGTTACCCCATATAAAGTTAACGAAAGATCCGTTGCCGTCATCAATTGCGAACCGGCGCGATTTGATACGGTTGGCCGTGTTTGCCCGATAGGACAAAAAAATCGCTGCTGGTCTTGCAGGCGATACTATCCTAAGTAATACGCCCTGAAATCAAATCGGAAATGAAAACAAATGGCAAAGGCCGAACGCATCGTTGTTGCCGACGATCATCCGGTATTCAGGGAAGGCATAGTCCAGTTACTTGCAGGGCGATTTCCCGATGCGGAGATCAGCCAAGCGTCGACTATGGACGAAGTCATGGCTGTCGCCGCACAAGGCGAACCGCCCGAACTGTTCATCCTGGATCTGTTGTTTCCCGGCATGAAGCCGCAGGAAACACTTAAGGTACTGCGCACGCAATATCCGACCGCGTCTCTCGTCATCGTGTCGATGGTCGACGATGAAGCCACGATCAATATGGTTATGGAAAAGGGCGCAGACGGCTTTGTCGACAAGCAGGTGCCGTCGGCGCGCATGCTCGACGCGATTGCCCAGGTTCGCAACGGGGAGTTTGTTGTCGAACTGTCGCAACCGGCCAGCGGCTGGGATGCGCAAGGATCCGAATTCAGCCCGGTTGATCTGACAGCGCGCCAGCGCGACGTAATGACTTTGATTGCGCAAGGTAAATCGAACAAGGAAATTGCCCGCTCACTCGATATTTCGCCCTATACGGTTCGAATTCACGTATCGGCATTGCTTCGGGTGTTGAAAGTGACAAGCCGGGCAGAGGCGGCGCGAAAGGCGCGCGCGCTGCACATCTGAACCGATAAAGGGCGTTATCGCGCCTTGTCGTCGAGTTTGCTTTCAGCCAGCACTTTGCCCAGCGCGGGATAAAGTTCACGGCACGCAAGGTCGAGAGCGGTCCATTGTTCCGCCATCGCCTTGGCATCGCCCTCCCGCAAATGGCGGGCATAGTCAGCTTGCAATTGCTTCAAATCGGTTTCGGCTGAGATACTCAAAGACTTTGCGCTGGCGAGTGCGGCTGCGACGTCAAGAAAATCCCGCGACGCTGCAAGCTGCGCCTCCCGGTTGCTGGGTTCCCCGCGCTCAGCTTCGACCGCATGGAAAGCGGCGCAGGACAACAGGGCGTTATAGTCTTCCTGTTCAGCCGGCACCGGTTGGAACAACAGGAGCATCGGAAAAATAATCATAAGGCAATTCTAGTCCGGTAAGATGTCGTGATGCTGAACCGCTATTTGGCGTCGCTATTCAGCCCCGCCGCATCGACAATCGCCAGCGCCGCAGGTTCGAACTGGCTGCACACCTGTTTCAGCTGGGCAATTTCCTCCGCATGCTGAGCAGGTTCCACGGTTGCCCTGTCGTCAATCAAACCCTCCACAATGCTCTCGACCTTTGCTCCGATTGCATCGGGGTCCATCGCGGCATCTTTGCTATAAGCGGCAAGCAGGAAGAGCGTTGCTTTCTCTTCGCCCAGCTTGGCTTCGTCGGAAACGGGATCCATCTGCGATGTCGCAAACACATGATAGGCGACACAGCTAACCGATGCTTCGAACAACGCTTCGTCCGTCTTTGCATCTGCTGCAGCCGAACTCGCCGCTACAAGCGCCGAAACAATCATCAGATATGCTGCCATCACTTTTCCTTTAATCCCGAAATCTTTACGGCGCGGTGGGCGACCAAGGCCCACTTGTCAATCGGCGGCAATCGCTTGTGCCTGCCATGTGGGCAGCTGAAGGCCTGCCATATTTTCGACCCTGCGCAGTTCGATCGCAAGGCCGAGTTCGGGATAGCTGGCGCGCATCTTCGCCGGATCGGCATCGGCAATCGGCACGATCACCAGCCGCCGGTTGACCTTCTGCCGCCAGTTCATCCGCGCAGTGTTTTCCTGCCCGACATAACAGCCCTTGGTGAACGACACGCCATTCAGTTCAGCAGCATTGGTTTCCAGCCACAGCGTCGCATCACTGCCCAACTCAGCCAGCCCTTCTGGCACGCCGAGCGACAGGCGATGCGCGCGATAGAGGGCGCTGATATCGACATCGTCATCGGCCACCGGCGCGATCCAGCGTACGCCCATTTCGGTCAGGCGCGGATCGGAGGGACGGTCGGGTGCTGCTGCGGCCCAATATACACCGAGCGCCGGATCAACGGATATCGCGATTTTCCGCCGTAAGCGGTAGAGCGACAATCGCCGAGCGAGCGCCTCGGCCTGTGCCGCTTCGCAATCGATAAGCAGTTCCGCCCCGTCGGCCCACAGGAAAAAATCGAACAAGGCCTTGCCTTGCGGCGTCAACAGCCCGGCCCAAAGTGGCAGTTCCGCCTGCGTGTCTTGCGTCACCAAGCCTTGCAGAAATCCGCGCACATCCTCCCCCTCTTCCTGAGGGGACAGGCGAATAAGGGTGCGATCGAACAAACGGGGTGCAGACATGGGTGACAGATAGGGAGCGACGCGACTAAAGGGAAGCCATGACCGTGACGACTCTGACGATCCGCCGCCCCGACGACTGGCATGTGCATCTGCGCGACGGGGAGATGCTGAAAGGCGTTCTGCCCTATACCGCAAGGCAATTCGCCCGCGCCATCGTGATGCCGAACCTGTCGCCACCGATGACCGACGTCGCCGGCGTCAGCGCTTATCGCGACCGTATATTGGCGGCGCTACCGGCGGGCTTGGATTTCACCCCGCTGATGACCTGTTACCTGACCGACAGCACAGACCCCGACGAGATCAGGCGCGGCCATGCGTCGGGCGTGTTTACTGCCGCCAAGCTCTATCCCGCGCACGCTACGACGAACAGCGCGCATGGCGTAACTTCGGTCGACAATATCCGGTCAGTACTGGAGGCTATGCAGGATATCGGCATGCCCTTGCTGGTGCATGGCGAAGTGACCGATCATGAGGTCGACATTTTTGACCGCGAGGCGGTGTTCATCGACCGGACGATGACGCCGCTTGCGCGCGACTACCCTGCGCTGAAAATCGTTTTCGAACATATCACCACGGCGGAAGCTGTCGATTTCGTAACCGCTTCCAGCCCGAATATCGGTGCGACGATTACGCCGCAGCACCTGCATATCAACCGCAACGCAATGCTGGTTGGCGGCATCCGCCCGCATGCCTATTGCCTGCCCGTCGCCAAGCGCGAGAAGCACCGGCTGGCGCTGCGCAAGGCGGCTGTATCGGGCAACCCCAAATTCTTCCTCGGCACCGATAGTGCGCCGCATGCGGTATCGGCCAAGGAATCGGCCTGTGGTTGTGCTGGCATTTTCAACGCGCCTTATGCGATCGAAAGCTACGCATTGGTTTTCGACGAGGAAGGGGCATTGGAAAAACTCGAAGGATTTGCCTCCGAATTCGGCCCCCGTTTTTACGGCCTGCCGCTCAATGACGAGATGGTCACGCTTGAAAAGGCCCCGATAGACGTACCACTCTCTGTCGATGCCAATGGCACGCCAGTTTCACCCTTCCACGCGGGCGAAACCATCGGCTGGAAACTGCTATCCGCCTGATCGCATCCGGCGAAAGGCATCGACGCTGAACAGGGCAATCGCGATCCAGATCAGTGCGAAACAGGCCAGCTTGGTCGCATCGAGCGGCTCGTCATAGGCAAAGGCACCGAGGAAGAAGACGATCGTGGGTGCCAGATATTGTACAAAGCCGAGTGCTGTATAGCTCATCCGGCGGGCAGCTGTCGCAAAGAGCAACAACGGTATCACGGTTATCACCCCGCCGAGCGCCAGCAGCATTTCGGTTTCCAGCTCGCGAAATCCCTGCACCTGCCACACGCTCCATATGCAGACCCCGAGCGCGATCGGGGCGAGCAAACACATTTCGACCGCCAATCCCGGAACGGAACCTGTTGGTGCCGTCTTGCGCACAAGGCCATAACAGCCAAAACTGAACGCCAGTGTCAGGCTTATCCACGCAGTTTCGAGCGATCCGGCCAGCAATATCGCAACGGCAAGCGTAGCGATAGCCACCGCCCAACCCTGCAGCTTGGTCAGCCTTTCGCCTAAAAACAGCCGTCCAAGCAGCACATTGACCAGCGGGTTGAGATAATAGCCGATGCTCGTTGCCAGCACGCGGTCGGTCGTTACCGCCCAGACATAGACGAGCCAGTTGATTGAAATAAACACAGCCGAGAGCATCATTGTTCGACGCGACTTTGCGTTTGTGATCGCTTTCACAAATTCGCGCCATTGCCCACGGAAGTAGAGGATGACAAACACGACCGGTACCGACCATACAATGCGAAACGCCAAAATGTCGGGCGCGGGAATCCCGGCGAGCAGTTTGAAATAGACCGGGAAAAATCCCCAGATCAAATAGGTCAAAACGGCATAGGGAAGCCCACCGCCTTGCGGCGTCTGCTGATTGGCGGTGGTCATGTCGGTCTTGGGCGGATCAGATGATTCCGCCGCCCAGCCACAGCCGGATGGCGCAGATAGCGACGACCACGAGGCAGAAATTCCGGCCGCTATTTTTTTCCGAAGCAAAGCCAAAGGCAACGCCGACCCCTGCAATCACAATGATCAGCCAGTTAAGCCAGCCGAGCAGCGGAAAAAATGCGGGAATGGCCAGAACCAATGCGATCAGGCCAAGGATGAATGCGATGATATTTGCCATGTTTCGAAGACTAGGCATCGCGTACTCGCTTGGCAAGCACAGTCAGCGCCACGCTTCGACGCCCGCACGAAACCGTTCGACCAACAAATGCGCTTCTGTCTAGATTCCGTTCATCTAAAATCGGTGCATTGGCCGCAGCCATTTTGAAGGAGACAGATCATGAAAGCCTTGATCGCAACCGCCGCTGCCGTGGCGCTCGCCTTGCCCGGGATCGCCCTTGCCGATCCACCGCGCCATGCCCCGGCCCATGGATATTACAAGAATAAGCAACGTAATGCCGAGCCGATCTATCGCGACACGCGGGTGTGGCGTGGCGACGACGATCGCTATTATTGCCGCCGCAGCGATGGCACCACCGGCCTGATCATTGGCGCAGCGGGTGGCGCATTGATCGGCCGCGCCATCGACACCCGAGGTGATCGCGCGCTCGGCACCATATTGGGCGCAGCCGGCGGCGCTATCCTTGGACGCGAAATCGACCGCGACCGCTATCGCTGTCGTTAGACTTGTTAGGAGCGCCCCAGTTAGTCTTTGATGACATTGGGATGAACCACAATTCTCGTCATTCCCGCGAAGGCGGGAATCCATCTCCCGCCGACTAAATTTAATCTGCAGATGATGGACCCCCGCCTTCGCGGGGGTGACGGTTCAATATAAAATCATCATTCTCTAGGCTGCGCGAAAGCGTATCGGCAAGGTCTTGAGCCCGCCGACAAAGGTCGAATTGGCGCGTTTCGGTTCGCCCGCCAACTCGACCGAATCGAGACGGTCGAGAATCTCCTCGAACAATATCCGCATTTCCAGCCGGGCCAGATGCAGGCCGAGGCATTGGTGCGCACCGGCGCCAAAGGCGATATGCCGGTTCTGGTCGCGCGCAGCTTCAAACTTACGTGGTTCGTCGAACTGCGCCGGATCGTGGTTCGCGGCGACATAGTTGAGCATCAACCAATCGCCTTTGGCAATCTTCACGCCTGCTATTTCGACATCCTCATTCGCCATGCGCATGAAATGCTGCACCGGCGTGGTCCAGCGGATCGCTTCCTCAACGATGCCTGCGACAAGGCTCCGGTCCGCCTTGACCTTGGCAAATTGCTCCGGGTCTTTGGCAAGCGCCAGCATCGCGCCCGCCGTGCTCGCAGAGGTCGTATCATGCCCGGCGGCGGCAACGATGATGTAGTATCCCGCGAGATCAAGCGGATCGAGCGGCTGGCCGTCAATTGTTCCATTGGCGAGGATAGTTGCGACATCCTTGCCCGGATTCTGGCGCCTTTCCTCGGCCAGCTTCTCGAAATATTCGGTGAAATCCTTCACCGCGCCCAGCACGATCTGCGAGATCTGCTCGGGTGACAGATTGGCCATGCCGGTCTTGTTCAGATCCTCATCTTGCCCGCCGAACATCTGCTGCGTCAGGAACAGCATGCGCGGTTCGTCTTCTTCGGGCACGCCCAATATCTGCATCACCACATGCAGCGGATAGGGTGCGGAAACCAGCGGCACGAAATCCGCCTCCGGCCCGGCAGCAATCAACCGATCAACGGTACGCTTAGCGAGCTCTTTGATGTCGGCTTCGATCAGCTTCAGATTCTTGGGCATGAACCATTCCTGGGTCAGCCGCCGCAATTTGGGATGCTTGGGCGCATCGAGCGACACCAGCGACTGGACAAGATTGGGCGATCCGCCGGTGATCTGCCGCGCCAGATCCTCGCCCGCGCGGTTGGTCAAGACGGAAGGGCGCGGGCTGTTGAGGAAGGTCGCATTGTCCTTGCTGATCCGCATCACATCTTCGTGGCGGGTAATCAGCCAGAAAGGCGCATGATCGTCGGTCGGGCTTTCGATACGCAGCACCGGGGTTTCCGCCCGGATCTCGTCAAACAGGTCGAGCAGCGGATCCCATGCCGCATAGGATTTGGGATCGATCACCGCGATGGCGGTTTCGGGCTTTGCGACGGGTGCGTTCATATCCTCAAACTCCTCAAACGATCCGGCTGTCTTTGTTGCCCCAATATTCGTCACGCAGCAGCCGCTTGTAGAGCTTGCCCGTCGCATGGCGCGGCAGCTCTTCGCGGAAGTCTATCTGCCGCGGCATCTTCACGCCCGACAGGCTCGGGCGGAGATAGGCCTTGAGTTCCTCGGCCAGTTCATCGCCCGCATTGGCCCAGTCTAGCGGCTGGACGATGGCGACCACACGTTCACCCATATCGTCATCGGGCGCGCCAATAACGGCAGCGTCGGCAACCTTGGGATGGTGCACCAGCAGATTTTCAATTTCCTGCGGATAGATATTCACACCGCCCGAAATGATCATGAAGCTCTTTCGATCGGTCAGATAGAGGAAGCCCTCTTCATCAACCTTGCCGACATCGCCGAGCATGGACCAGTTCGGATGTTTCGGGTGGCGGCTTTCGGCGGTTTTTACCGGGTCGTTATGATAGCTGAACTGCGATTCGCTCTCGAAATAGACGACGCCTTCCTCGCCCACCGGCACTTCCTCGCCATCCTCACCACAGATGTGGATGATGGCATTCAATGCCTTACCGACCGAACCCTTGTGCGCCAGCCAGTCTTCGCTGTTGATGAAGGTAAAGCCATTGCCTTCGGTACCCGCATAATATTCGCGCAGCACCGGACCCCACCAGGCGATCATCGCCTCCTTCACCGGAACCGGGCAGGGGGCTGCGGCATGGACGGCGCATTTCAGCGACGAGACATCATATTTCGCGCGCACCTCTTCGGGTAGCTTGAGCATGCGCACAAAGTGCGTCGGCACCCACTGGCTGTCGGTGATCTTGTATTTCTCGATCGCGGCCAGCGCCTCTTCGGGATCATATTTTTCCATCACCACCACGGTGCCCCCAAGGCGATGCACCGCCATGCACCAGCGCAGCGGAGCGGCATGGTAAAGCGGCGCGGGTGACAGATAGACGCTGTCGCCGGTGAAGCCAAAGGCACCCGCAGCAATCATCGCCAGCGGGTTGACCGCTGCGATGTCGGAGTCTTCAGGCAACGGCAGGCGCACGCCCTTGGGCCTGCCTGTAGTGCCGGAACTGTAGAGCATGTCGGTGCCTGCACGTTCATCCGCGACCGGGTCTGTCGGCATTTTGGCCAGTTCGGATGCGAGCGGCGTCCATCCCGCGCGCTCACCACCGACGATATAGCGCTTCACCGGCGTCTCGATCTGGTCAAGCGTGTCGCCCAAATAGTTGGAGGTAAATAACGCCTGCGAGCCGCTGTCCTGCAGGATATAATCGATCTCCGAAGCAGTCAGCCGGTTGCTGATCGCCACAAAGACCAGACCAGCGCGCTGGGCACCCCATGCCAGATCGAAAAACTCAGCCCGGTTTTCTATGCACATGGCAATAGTATCGCCATGACCGAGGCCCAGCGAACGCAGCAGTTGCGCCACCCGGTTCGAATTGGCTTCAAGCTGGGCATAGGTTACAACCTGTCCGGAACCCGCCATGATGACGGCGGGTTTATCGGGGTTAACCGTGGCATGAATCTTGGGGTGCATCACTCTCTCTCCGTCGCAGCGCTTTGTCTATTTTCAGCAGCGCGATCTTACATAATCAAAATTCGTCACCCCCGCGAAGGCGGGGGTCCATCACCTGCGGCTTAAATTTAACGCACCGGAGATGGATTGACGTCGCGTCACTTCGTTCCCCGCCTTCGCGGGAATGACGAACGATAAAAATCGAGCCAATTGCAAGAATCACGTACCCGTCCAATTGGGCTTGCGCTTTTCGGCAAAGGCCGCTGCGCCTTCACGCGCGTCGTTGGTGGCGAACAGGTTGCCGAGCGTCTCGGTCTGCTTCTGCCACATTTCGGCTTCGCTCCATTCGCCCGATTCGACGACTACCTGCTTCGACTTTTTCACGGCAAGCGGGCCGTTATCGGCAATGCTGCGCGCCAGTTCGATGGCCGCATCAAGTGCCGGGCCGGAAGTCAGGCGATTGACGAGGCCCAGTTCATAAGCGCGCTTGGCATCAACAAAATCACCGGTCAGCGCTAGTTCCATCGCAATATGCGGCGGGATTTTCTTCGGCAGGCGCATCAGGCCGCCTGCAGCAGCGGCAAGCCCGCGCTTCACTTCGGGGATACCGAATTTGGCATTTTCGTTGGCGACTATCATGTCGCAGGCAATCGCGACTTCAAGGCCGCCTGCCAGCGCATAGCCATCTACCGCCGCGATCAAGGGCTTGGCAGGCGATTTCTGCGTGATGCCGCCAAAGCCACGGCCTGCAACGAAGGGCGTTTCGCCGCGCAGGAAGCCCTTGAGGTCCATACCCGAGCAGAAGGTTCCGCCTGCACCGGTAACAATACCGACGCGCAGGTCGTTTTCGGCATCGAGCCGGTCGAGGGCGGCGGCGATCAGTTCCGATGCCTCCTTGTTCATCGCGTTCTTCGCGTCGGGGCGGTTGATCGTGATGATCAAAATGCCGTCGCGGGCTTCGACCAATGCGTCGCTCATGGATTATCCTCTCTTTACTTTGTTTTCGGAAGGCCGAGCACATGCTCGCCGATGATATTGCGTTGAATTTCGCTGGTGCCGCCGCCGATGGTGGCGGAGAAGCTGTTGAGATAGCTGCGGTGCCAGAAGCCGCCGTCGACGGCATTTTCGTCACCGACATAATAGCCCGCCTTGGTTCCCTGAAACTGCAGGGCAAATTGCGTCAGCTCTCGCACCAGCTCGGTCCGCGCCAATTTGTTCATCAGCGACAGCCCCATCGGGCGGTCCTGATTGAGCGGCGCCATCCGTCTGCGGGCATTGTTGAGGTTGAGCGCCTGTGCGTCGATCAGAAATTCAACCAGCTTGTCGCGCATCACGGGATCGTCGAGCAATGGCTTCCCTCCGCGCTGCGCGCTGCGCGCCAGATCGAGGATTTCCATGACGTCCATTTCCTTGGCGAAGGATCCGCCCGCCAGATTAACCTTTGCGCCGCGTTCATATTCCAGCGTCTTCATCGCTACCAGCCAGCCCTGGCCCTCTTCGCCCATAATATCCTTCGCAGGAATGCGGGCATTATCGAAGAAGGTCTGCACAAAGCCATATTCGCCCGTCAGCTTCTTGATGCGGCGTGTCTCGATCCCCGGGATGCGCATCGGTGACAGGAAGAAACTGAGCCCGGCATATTTGTTCGGCGCGTCTGGATTGGTCCGCGCGAGCAGGATCATCATGTGCGCGCGATCGCCAAGCGAGGTCCAGATCTTGGAGCCGTTCACTACATATTCGTCGCCATCGCGCACTGCACGGGTCTGGGCATTACCGAGGTCCGATCCATTTTCAGGTTCGGAAAAGCCCTGGCACCAGATTTCCTCAGCGGCGAGCATCGGCTTGATATAACGCTTCTTTTGTTCCTCGCTGCCGATATCGAGGATCAACGGCCCGGCCCAGCCATTGCCGATGGCGTTAAGCATGATCGGCGAATCATATTTCTTCATGATCCGCGTCGCGATCCGCTGAAATTCCGGATGCATCCCGCGCCCGCCATATTCGGCGGGCCAGCTCATCCCGATATAACCAGCCTCATAAACCTGATTCTGCCATTTCTGCAGGAAATCAAACTGCTGGTCGGTCGAAACCTCCATGAAGGTCAATGGCAGCATGAAGCCCGGATCGGCGACGGTATGCTCGCGGAACCACGCATCGCATTGCGCCTCGAAATCGGCGAGTTCTTGGGCGGCGGGCATGCTCATAAGTGATTCCTCTCTCGCGGTTTAATTGCGCGATTAAACCGAGGATTGCAATGCCTGTTCAGCGATTTTTTCATGCGACGCAACCAACAGCGCATGTTGCGTTCTTACAATTATTTACCCGTCCACTGATATATCCAACCGGCACAGAGCATAATCCGAGGGGGCTGGGAAAATATGCGTAAGTTGATTGGTTTTGCCGCGCTTGTCGCGGTGTGTGCGGGGGCAGGAGCGAAGGACGAGGAACCTGCGCTGAATTTATCAAAATGCGAAACCAACTTTGGCACCATCGCGGTGGTCGATGGCGACACACAGGGCTGGACCAAATTTGGTTTGGGGAGCCCGCGCGAGCTGGTCAATGCGCTTGCACTCGAATCGGGCTGTTTCACGCCACACAATCCGGCAAGCGGCGAACCCGCCGATTATCTGATGAATGTGATTGCAGGCGACAAGGAAGAGGTCGACAAGAGCATCAACCTTGCCAAGGCGGCGGTTACCGAGGGGCTGGTTCGTTCGGGGGCAGTCGGGGGTCTGGTTGGCGGCGTACCGCTCGCGGGACCGTTGCTGGGAATGTTTGGCGGCTTGGGTGGCAAGAAAAAGACCGTTGCAGCCGGCATTCGTGTTGTCAGCCCGGCCAACGGCCTGACCTTGGTCAGCGGCAGTGGTGAAGTCAAGAAATCCGCTCTTACTTTTGCCGGGGCTTCCGCTTGGGAAAGCGGCGTAAATGCCGCGGGCTATGGCTCGAGCAAGGACGGTAAAATGCTCGCCGAAGCCTTTATGAAAGCCTTTAACGCCGTCAGCGGGCAGGCATCAATCCTGTCGCAAGCGGCACCAACGCCTAAAACGGCAACAGGTGCGACCGCAGCCGTCGACACAAGCATGTACGCAGCCGCAAACAAGGAAAGCGCTGTGCTGCGCGCACTGCGGGCCGGAACCAGCCTCAATCCCACAGGCAACCGCGAAGGCCTGTTTGTGGAAGTGACCGATAATTTTGGAACCCGGGGGTGGGTGTCCGTCGAAGACCTGCAATAGCGACCCATCTGCATTCGACGGACACCCGTGCGGCCGTGCCTAAAAACACGGCCGCACTTTTTCGTTCCGGGCCTGCCTATTTGAACAGGCTGCCCAAAATTCCGCGCACCAAGGATTTGCCGAAACTGCCTGCCAGCTGGCGCCCGACCGAGGTCGCCGCTGACCGTGCGGCCGATTGCACCATCTTCTCAGCCATGCTGGGCTTGGCTGCCTCGCGCGCCTGACGCGCGGCCTCACGGGCGGCCTCTTTGGCAGCAGCCGCTTCCTGTTTTGCCCGCTCCTTGGCGGCGATTGCGTCGGCCTTGGCCTGCTCCTCGGCGGCCTCGGCAGCCTCTGCGGCGGCGGCGGCTTGGGCGCCCTTGGCCATCAGAATTTCCTCAGCAGATTCACGGTCGATCAGATCGTCATATTTGTCGCCAATCGCGTCGGTCGCGATCATCACCCCGCGTTCCTTGGCGTCGAGCGGGCCTGTGCGAGATGCGGGCGGCTTGATCAGCGTGCGTTCGACCGGCGTCGGCGAACCATCAGCCTGCAGTACCGAGACAAGCGCTTCACCAACCTTCAATTCGGTGATCGCGGTGGTCACATCGACGCCAGGATTGGCGCGGAAGGTCTCCGCTGCTGATTTGACCGCTGCCTGATCGCGCGGGGTGAAGGCGTTCAGCTTATGCTGCACCCGGTTGTTGAGCTGCCCAGCCACGGTATCGGGAATATCGATCGGGTTTTGCGTGATGAAATAAACGCCGACGCCTTTCGAGCGGATCAGACGCACAACCTGTTCGATCTTTTCGACCAGTGCTTTCGGCGCGTCACTGAACAGCAGATGCGCCTCGTCGAAAAAGAAAACCAGCTTGGGCTTGTCGGGATCGCCAATTTCGGGAAGCGTTTCAAACAGTTCGGAAAGCAGCCAGAGCAGGAAAGTTGAATAGAGCTTGGGGCTCTGCATCAGCTTTTCCGCCGACAGGATGTTGATGATCCCGCGCCCCTTGTCGTCACAGGCGATGAAATCGTCCAGATCGAGCGCAGGCTCGCCAAAGAACCGGTCGCCGCCTTGGGAGCGGAGTTGCAACAGCGAACGCTGGATAGAGCCGACGCTCTGCTTGGACACATTACCATAAGTGGTGGTCATCTCTTCGGCCCGCTCGGCGATATTGACCAGCATCGCCTGCAAATCGTCGAGGTCGAGCAGCAGCAGCCCATCCTTGTCGGCAACATGGAAGGCGATGGTCAGCACGCCTTCCTGTACCTCGTTCAAATCCATCAGCCGCGACAGCATCAGCGGCCCCATTTCGGAAACCGTGGTGCGCACCGGATGGCCATTTTCGCCAAACAGATCCCAGAATTGTACAGGATTGTCCGAATAGATCCATTCGCTGTCGCCGATCTCTTTTGCGCGGTTGACGAAATTTTCGTGATTCTTCTGCGTGGCGGCACCCGCCATTGCCATGCCCGACAGATCGCCTTTTACATCGGAAACGAACACCGGGACGCCATTGCGCGAAAAGCCCTCTGCCATCACCTGCAAAGTGATGGTTTTACCGGTGCCGGTTGCGCCTGCAATCAGACCGTGCCGGTTGGCCCGCTTCCAATTGATCGCCTGCCGCGCACCCTCTGCGGTTGAGCCGATAAAAAGGCCTTCGTCGGACATTGTCACACTCCTGCATGTATAGATTTTGTCACCGCCACGACAACAACGCCGCATCGTTCAGGTCAAGTAATATCCACTTCTATATCCTTTGGTTTAGCGAACAACGGCTGGTCTTTGAATATGAGTCGATTGGTCGCAAAAGCCCCTTTCGCCGCTTTTGCGGTGCTCGCTTGCCAGTTAGGCGAGGGATGTAAATTGTTTGGAGAATATAGTGTCGCCTATCGCCCGACTGACGGCATCGATCATGCTCCCTTTACTGGTATCGGCTTGTGTGTCAGCACCCACGCCGCAACGACCGGTGCCAAAGCCTGTACCGAAGCCCGCGCCTACGATTGTCGTGCCGGCACCCAAACCTGCCGCACCCAAATCATTGCCTACCCAGAATTTGGCGCAAGCCCCCGCCCGGCTTGAGGCTGATCTGCATGAAATCTGGCGCACATTCCCCGGAAAAACCGGCATTGCCGTGCAACGGATTGATGGACAATGGGTCACAGGAAAGCGGCTGGGCGAATGGTTTCCGCAGCAAAGCGTTTCAAAAATGTGGGTCGCCATGACGATTCTCGATCAGGTCGATTCAGGTCGGCTGCGTCTGGACCAGATGGTTCGGATCGGGATGAACGACCTGGCGGTGTTTCATCAGCCCATTCGGGAGCGCGTGGTTGCCAATGGGGCGATCGAAGAGAGCATTTCAAGCCTGCTCGAACAGGCCATTACAGCCAGTGACAATACCGCCAATGACAGCCTGTTGCGCACGGCAGGCGGGCCTGCTGCCGTCCGGAACTTTATCGAGCGCAAGCAGCTGGGCAAAATCCGCTTTGGCCCGGGAGAGAGGCTTTTGCAAAGCCAGATTGCAGGGATGAGCTGGCAGCAGGAATATTCGCTCGGCCGCCGTTTTTATACAGCCCGCGCCGATTTGCCCTATGAACGGCGCAAGGCTTCGCTCGACGCCTATCTGGCAGATCCCGTCGACGGAGCAGCACCCGATGCCATTGCCGGAGCGCTCAGCCGACTGGCGCGCGGTGAGCTGCTGTCGCCTGCGTCGACACGACTTTTGCTCGCCATGATGGAGCGGACCAAGAGCGGGCCCAACCGGCTGAAAAGCGGAGTGCCAGCGGGCTGGCGTTTCGGTCACAAGACCGGGACAGGGCAACAACTCGAGTCGGTGTCCACGGGCTATAATGACATCGGCATCATGACCGCACCCGATGGAACGCGCTATGCCGTAGTCGTCATGATTTCGAGCACAACTTCGCCCGTACCGGACCGAATGGCAATGATGCAGGCGGTTTCGCGGACGGTGGCCGCACATCACCGCTGATTATCAATCGTCGGCTGCTTCTTCGGTCAAAGGCGGCGGATTGGCAAAATCATCATCGAGTTTTTCCGCCGCTTCGTCGAGCATTTCTGCTTCTTCGACAGTCACACCGCCAGGGCCAGGGTCGGTCGGTGCCGGGCCGCATGCGTGTAGTGCGGGAAATGCCACGGTGAGCAGGAGGATATGACGGCGACCGATCATATCTGCTTCCTAAGTTCGGCGTCTGGATTGCGCAAAGAAAAAGGCTGCCCTGCAATGCAGGACAGCCCCTTTCGAATTTAGCTAGAAGCTAAGAAGCTATTACTTGGTAGCTTCTTTTGCAGCGTCGCCAGCAGCCTTAGCGGCTTCACCAGCCTTGGCAGCAGCGTCGCCAGCAGCGGCAGCAGCTTCCTTGCCAGCTTCAGCAGCTTCGCCAGCGGCAGCAGCAGCGTCGCCGGTTGCAGCTTCAGCAGCTTCGCCAGCGGCGGCAGCAGCGTCGGTAGCAGCTTCTGCACCTTCAGCAGCTGCGTCAGCAGCGGCTTCAGCGCCTTCAGCGGCTTCGGTGGTGGCTTCTTCAGCGCCCGAGCAAGCAGCCAGAGCCATTGCAGAAGCGAGAACGAGAGAAACAGCAATCTTTTTCATGTGGGAAATCCCCCTAACAAAGAACTTCAAAAAACCAGACAAGCAGCATGCGAGGTGCATAGCTTGGCTTGCGGCGCTTCCACTAGCGGCTTCAAACATTCAACGCAATCGGGTTTTTTCTACAAAATACGTAGAGTGCGCTCGTTTGACCCCATTTGACGACCAGCGGTTCAAAAATATGTCACAATTGCGCCAATTGACATGATATAAAGATTTCTTTATATGCTTTTGCAATGACGCCTTTGCTCAACATAATGCGCGCGCTTGCCGATCCGACGCGGATGCGAATCACGCTGTTGATACGGCAGTTGGAGCTTTCGGTCAGCGAAGTCGTACAGATTTTGGGGCAAAGCCAGCCGCGCGTGTCGCGCCACATCAAGATTTTGGACGAAGCGGGTATCGCGGAGCGCCGCCGTGAAGGGGCATGGGTTTTCCTGCGTCCGGGCCCTATGTTGGCGCACCCTGCAATCGAACCCTTGTTCAGCCTGCCGGGCACCGAGGATTCACGCCCGGTGTTGCGCGATCTGGCGCGACTTCAAGAAGTCCGTTCGGCGCGAACCGAAATGGCAGCTGCCTATTTTGATGCCCATGCCGAACAATGGGACCAGATCCGCTCGCTCCACATCGCCGAGGCGGAAGTGGAGGCGGCGATGCGCGCGCTGCTGGGTGAAGCGCCGGTTGGCCGTGTGCTCGACATCGGCACCGGCACCGGTCGCATGATCGAATTGTTCGCGCGGGATGCCGAACGCTTTGTCGCCCTTGATAACAGTGTGGAGATGTTGCGGCTCGCCCGCGCCAAGCTGGGAGGGATGGACGATGCCGCATCGGTGCAGGCGCACACCGAAATCGTGCTCGGCGATTTCAACACCCTGCCCTTCGCCGATGGCAGCTTCGACACCATATTGTTCCATCAGGTACTGCATTATGCCCAGCATCCCGAACGGGCGATTGCAGAAGCTGCACGCGTATTGGCACCTGATGGGCGACTGTTGGTCGTCGATTTTGCCGCGCATGATCTTGAAGAACTGCGCAGCGTCCACGCCCATGCCCGACTTGGCTTCACCGATGAAAGCATGGCGCGGGCATTTGCCGGTGCCGGGCTGGTTCCCACGCGCACCGAAACGCTGGCGGGTGGAAAGCTTGCGGTCAAAATCTGGCTGGGTCAACGCGGCCAAAGCGCCAGTGAAACCCCTAAACTCAGGATAGTTGCATGATCTTATCGCTCGACCAGATGGCCGAATCGCGCCGCGCGCTCGCCAGTTCACTCTTTGCGGGGCTACCGGGCGATGCCGAGATCAGCTTCGAATTCTTCCCGCCCAAAACCGAGAAGATGGAAGAGCAGTTGTGGGATTCGATCGTGACGCTCGCCCCGCTTGCCCCTCGCTTCGTGTCGGTGACTTATGGCGCGGGTGGCTCTACCCGCGAACGGACACATAATACCGTCGCACGCATTGCCAAGGAAACGAACATCCCCGCCGCGGCGCACCTCACCTGCGTCGATGCCACGCGTGACGAGATTGCCGAGGTCGCCAATGCCTATTGGGAGGCGGGCGTGCGCCATATCGTCGCGCTGCGCGGCGATCCGCCCAATGCAGGTGGCAAGTTTGAGCCGCATCCGCAGGGTTATGCCAGTGCCGCCGAGCTGGTCGAAGGGTTACGCAGGCTGCATCCGTTCGAGATTTCGGTCAGCGCCTATCCCGAAACCCACCCCGAAGCCGCGACTGCACAATCGGATATCGACTTCCTGAAGCGCAAGCTGGATGCAGGGGCGACGCGGGCCATCACACAGTTCTTTTTCGAACCCGAAACATTTTTCCGCTTCCGCGATGCCGTGGCCGCAGCGGGTGTCGAAGCCGAGATCGTCCCCGGCATCATGCCGGTATCAAATTTCGCCGCGATCCAGCGCATGTCCAAAATGACGGGAACTGCAATCCCCGAATGGATGGCGCATCTGTTCGAAGGGCTCGACGACCACCCTTCGGCGCGCCAACTCGTTGCAGCAACCATTTCCGCCGAAATGTGCCGCAGGCTATATGCAGGCGGTGTGCGCCAGTTTCATTTCTACACCTTGAACCGGGCAGAGCTCAGCTATGCCATTTGCCACCTGCTCGGCAAGCGCCCGGTCGAAGCAGCAGAGGGGGCTGCGGCGTGAATGCAACCTCTCTCAATAATTCTATCGTCACCCCCGCGCAGGCGGGGGTCCATCACCGGTGGATGAATTTTGGGGGGCGGGTGATGGATTCCCGCCTTCGCTGGAATGACGAAATAGGATTGATGATATGACTCCAAGAGACGACTTCACCGCCCGCTGCAAAGAACGCATTCTTGTGTTCGATGGCGGATATGGCACCTCAATCCAGCGCTACAAACTGGAGGAAGCCGATTATCGCGGCGACCTTGATCTGGCGAAGGACCAGAAGGGCAATAACGATCTGCTCTCGATCACCCGGCCCGACATCATCGGCGCGATCCACGATGCCTATCTGGAGGCGGGCGCGGATATGATCGAGACCAACACCTTCAGTTCCACCCGTGTCGCGATGGCCGACTATGGCTGCGAGCATCTGGTACGGCAGATCAATGTCGAAAGCGCGAAGCTGGCGCGCGCCTGTGCCGACAGGGCCGAAGCGAAGGACGGTCTCAAACGCTTCGTCGCGGGTTCGATCGGCCCGACCAACAAGACGCTTTCCCTCTCGCCCGATGTCAACGACCCCGGCTATCGCGAGGTCGATTTCGACACACTGAAGGCCGACTATCGCGAGCAATGCGATGCCCTGATCGAAGGCGGGGTCGATTTCCTGCTGATCGAAACGATCTTTGACACGCTCAACGCCAAATGCGCAGCAATGGCAGCGCAAGAGGCGGCGACGGCAAGCGGTCGCGATGTGCCCTTGATGATTTCGATGACAATCACCGACATGGCGGGCCGTAACCTGTCAGGTCATACGGTGCAGGGTTTCTGGAACACCATCCGCCATGTGAAGCCGCTGACCATCGGTTTGAACTGCTCGTTCGGGGCAGACCTGCTGCGGCCTTATCTGTCGGAACTTGCCAAAAATGCGGATGCGCTGGTGATGGCTTATCCCAATGCCGGCCTGCCTAATGAACTCGGCCAATATGACGAACTGCCCGAGCAGACCGCAAAGCTGATAGAGCAGTGGCTCGACGAGGGGCTGGTGAATGTCGTCGGTGGTTGCTGCGGTACCACGCCTGCGCACATCGCCGCGATTGCGAAGGCCGTCGCCGACCGTGCACCAAGGCAAGTACCGAGCACGCCAGTGGTAACGCGGCTCGCCGGGCTGGAGCCCTTTGTGATGGCGGCATAGCTGTGAGGGGAATATTTAACTTCGTCACTCCCGCGAAGGCGGGAGTCCATCACCAGACATCTAAACTGCATTGGCGGGTGATGGATCCTCGCCTTCGCGGGGATGACGAAACAAAAAGAACAATGTTGAAATGACTACCCCCAACACCTCTCGCTTCGTCAACATCGGCGAGCGTACCAACGTCACCGGATCGGCCAAGTTCAAGAAGCTCATCCTAGCCGGCGACTATGAAGCCGCGGTTGAGGTCGCGCGCGATCAGGTCGAAAATGGCGCGCAGATTATCGACGTCAACATGGACGAAGGCCTGCTCGACGCCGAACTGGCGATGACGACTTTCCTCAAACGCATCGCTGCCGAACCCGATATCGCGCGCGTACCGGTGATGATCGACTCCTCCAAATGGAGCGTGATTGAGGCCGGCCTTAAATGCGTTTCTGGTAAGCCGGTAGTGAACTCGATCTCGATGAAGGAGGGCGAGGAAGCCTTTCGACATCATGCCCGTCTGTGCATGGCCTATGGGGCCGCTGTGGTCGTGATGGCGTTTGACGAAACCGGGCAGGCCGACACCAAAGAGCGCAAGGTTTCGATCTGCAAGCGCGCCTATGATCTGCTGGTCGGAATCGGCTTTCCGCCCGAAGACATCATCTTCGACCCCAATATCTTTGCGGTCGCGACGGGGATCGAAGAGCATAATAATTATGGCGTCGACTTTATCGAGGCGGTGAAGGAACTGCGCGAGCTGTGTCCGCACGCGCATTATTCGGGCGGTCTGTCGAATCTGTCGTTCAGCTTCCGCGGCAACGAACCTGTCCGCCGCGCGATGCACAGCATCTTCCTCTACCACGCCATCCCTGCCGGACTCGACATGGCGATCGTCAATGCCGGGCAGCTCGATGTCTATGACACGATCGATCCTGAACTGCGCACCGCGTGCGAAGATGTGATCCTGAACAAGGACCCTGACGCGACCGAGCGGCTGATCGCGCTCGCGGAGCGCTATAAGGGCACCGATGCCGCGCAGGAGAAGGCTGCGGCTGAATGGCGCGGCTGGTCGGTCGAACGGCGCATTGAACATGCGCTGGTCAAAGGCATCGACGCGCATATCGTCGAGGATACCGAGGAAGCACGCCTCGCGATCAAGGAACGCAGCGGACGGCCGATCGAGGTGATCGAAGGCCCACTGATGGACGGCATGAATGTCGTCGGTGACCTGTTCGGCAGCGGCAAGATGTTCCTGCCGCAGGTGGTGAAATCGGCGCGCGTGATGAAAAAGGCGGTTGCCCACCTCTTCCCCTATATCGAGGCCGAGAAAGACGAGAACAGCAAGGGCAAGGGCCGAATCATCATGGCGACGGTCAAGGGTGACGTCCACGATATCGGCAAGAATATCGTCGGCGTGGTGCTGCAGTGCAACGGCTTTGAAGTCATCGATCTTGGCGTCATGGTGCCATGGCAGGAAATCCTCAAAAGCGCGGTCGAAAATGACGCTGACATGATCGGGCTTTCGGGACTGATCACCCCCAGCCTCGACGAAATGGTCACCGTTGCTGAAGAAATGCAGCGTGCGGGGATGACGATGCCTCTGCTCATCGGCGGGGCCACAACGTCAAAAACGCACACGGCGCTCCGCATCGAGCCGGTCTATTCGGGACCAACCGTGCATGTGCTCGACGCCAGCCGTGCGGTCGGTGTGGCTTCGACTTTGGTCAGCGATACGCTTGCCGAGAAGTTCGTCGCGGAAACCCGCGCCGAATATGGCCACATCCGCGACGCCCGATCAGGCAAAACCGCCAAGCCGCTGGCCACGCTGGAGGAGGCGCGCGCCAATGCCTTTGAAATCGACCAAAGCCTGAAACCGGGCGCGCCTTTGCAGCCCGGCGTGCATGTATATGACGATTGGGCGCTTTCGGATCTGCGTGACTATATCGACTGGACGCCTTTCTTCCGCGCCTGGGAGTTGCACGGCAATTATCCCGCGATCCTCGAAGACGAAGTGGTCGGCGAAAGCGCACGGCAATTGTTCGCCGATGCGCAGGCGATGCTCGACAAGATAGTAAGCGAGAAATGGCTCCGCGCAAAAGGCGTCGCCGGGCTGTGGCCTTGCGCCCGCGAGGGCGACGATGTCGTCATCTATCTCGACAATGAAGAACATGTCCGCCTGCCCTTCCTGCGCCAGCAGGTGGCGAAGCGCGAAGGTCGCGCCAATATGTGCCTTGCCGATTTCATCAGCCCCGATGGCGACTGGATTGGGGGTTTTGCCGTCACCACCGGCCATGGCATCGGCACCAAGCTCGCCGAGTTCAAGGCGCATATCGACGATTATTCGGATATCATGCTGAAGGCGCTCGCCGACCGCCTGGCAGAGGCCTTTGCGGAACGCATGCACCAGCATGTCCGCAAGGAGCTATGGGGCTATGCGCCCGACGAACAACTGACCAACGAAGCGCTGATCCGCGAACAATATCGCGGCATCCGCCCCGCCCCCGGCTATCCAGCCTGCCCCGACCACAGCCTGAAACCGGTGCTGTTCGACCTGCTCGACGCCACCCATCGCACGGGAATAACGCTAACCGAAAGCTTCGCGATGCTGCCGACCGCGGCTGTTTCAGGATTTTACTTCGGCCACCCGCAGAGCGAATATTTCGGCGTCGCGCGGATCGGCGAGGATCAGGTCGCGGACTATGCGGCGCGGCGCGGGCTGGAGCTCGACAAGGCACGGCAATATTTGAGGCCGAATTTGAATGAGTGAGGGCTATTCTCGTCACTCTTCAGGCTGCGGCTGGGTCACTGTCTGGGCTTCATTCTCAAGAAGAGTCAGCAGATCTTCCTTAATTTCAGGGACCGGCAAGTCCCAAGTGCTGACGACGTCCATGCCAATCTTTTTCGCAAATTTTGTAAGTTCTGCATCATCGGAGTAAATCTTAGCAGCACCCGCTACCCGCGCTATTGCGATAATTTGCCTATCAAATTTCACCTTTTGCCAAGGCTGGTAAGACCCGCCCTTTTTGTCGCCCGCCGCTACAGCTTCCCGTGTCATGTAAGCAGTTTCGATGGCGGCCTTCTCGTCAAAGGGTAGTATTCTAACTTTTCCAAGATCGGAAATTTGTTCCCTAAATTCCGGTCCGCCATCGCCAGCTTTCACGAGAACCTCAGCTAATACAGGAGTGGGGATGGCCAGCGAGTCATTCGCAGCAAGCGAGGCAATCATGAACTCTACTCGCTCTTTAGCGAATTTCAATGATTCCCCTGTGTTAGGATCAATTGGCGGATTGGCACCTGGATTTATGAGAAAGGCCAACGACGTGCTGTCCACCACGATTATCATTCGGCGTCATCCTCAGTCCGCCGAGCCTTCAGTAACTCTTCGTAGACATTTCTTTCCATCAGCCCATTATTGGGAACTCGACGGATTGCAGCCAAAGTTTCCGCCACTGTCTTATCGTCCAGGACGGTGTAACGGTCGACCTTAAAGTCCAGCATTTTCCATACGCCATCTTTCTGACGTTCAAACCGACCGTTTCCATGCAGTCTAACCGTTGGACCGTAGAGAAGTTTCGCAAGTTCGCGTGCAATGTCGCGCTTCATACTGACGCTGGCATGATAAACGTCGCCATCCTGCAAAATTGCATGCGCCGTGGTATCGCGACCGCCAATGCTGACGATCTGGCCTTGAATTGTGGTGTCTTCTCGAAAGGCCGGAAATGTTATGGCTTTGGGCCGATCACGCCCGACAAAAGGAACGACTACACGACCTGTTTCATTTTCAAATAGCGAGCCCATGGCATTATCATTGGCGAGCAAATCTTCGAGCGCCTGCCTTGCAGCAATAGCGTCCTTAGGCGCGTCGCCCATTCGGATACCCTGAAGGCGGCTTTCGACTTTAGGAACATCGACCGCGTCCACCTTATGAACCAACCGGGCGCTTCCGGGTTCGACGCGGACAAAATGCGTGTGTTCCTGATGGCCCAACAGCTTCGCCAAGGCAGCGAGATACTCAGCCAGTCGCGCCATTGGGAGCGTATCGGGCGTAAATGCATCAATGCGGAAAGTGAATTCCGTAGGTTCCAAAGGACATCCTCACAACACAGCGGTAAATCGCAGCAAGAATCTAGCGCGCAATCGTTAAGGAAGAAAGAGATAAGAGCAACGTCGCTAATATGCTCTTAGTTGATCCTTGAAATGTAGGATTTCATTTGCCAGCTTGGCCTTCTCCCATCGGCTTCGCGCCGAAGGGCTGGCTCTTTGATAGTGTGAGCCTTGTTCCCAAACCCTCAGGTCGCAAAGCCTGCCACGATGTGGGAAATTTTGTTGCGCGACCGGTTGCTCGGGAATCCCGTTCAGGTGAGACTTTAGTGTGACTTTTGGCCGCTCAGCCGCAGTTTACCGTTTTTTTGGGATTTTTTGTTTCACACGAGGACACGAAGGCACAAAGATGCCGTGTTTTCGGCGAAGCCGATTTCAAACTGGTCGGGTGCCTCTTTGCTGAACGGTTGTGATTGTCGAAGTGCGCTTCGCGCATTCACATCTTCTTTGTGTCTTTGTGTCTTCGTGTGAAATAATCTGGCGAAAGCTTTCCGCACAGACCGCCCTGCCGATAGCACATAGCCTCTCGGCAATATAAAAGCTTAGCTTCCCCAAAAAACGCCGCAGCCGAGAATCTAGGGAAGCTAAGAGCGATTTTCGGACGGTTTTTCGCCGATCCGGTGTAAACTGAAAGTGACTCTCAACCCCGCTTCGCAATCACCCCCGCTAACGCCTTCAACTTCGGCGTCACCACCGGGATTGTGAGCATCGTCGATGCCACCGCCATCAGCAGCAGTGCGGTGAAGGTCTCATTGGTGATGATCGCCTTGTCCAAAAGGATATTGGCGAAGATGATCATGATAAGCGCCTTGGTCTGCAGCAGCCAGCCGATGATCGACGCTTCCCCCTTTTCCCACTTCAATATCCGCCCTGCAATATGGATGCCCGCGAGCTTTCCGACGACCGCCGCGACCAGCAGAAGTGCCGCCGCTCCGAACACCGCGACCCCGCCGACATCCCATTGGGTGCGCAGCCCCGTCGACAGAAAGAAGACCGGCATCACCGCGAGCAAGATCGTGTTCCGGAATGTGTCCATATCCTTGAGTGTGAACCATTTGGCGTCGAGCACCGCTCCGGCAAGGAACGCGCCGACCATATAGTGCAGCCCTGCCCAGTCCGCCGCCAACCCCGAAGCGGCAAGCCAGATCAGGCCGACATACCAGCGGTCGCGTTCAGGGATGCGCACCAGCAGCCAGCGGATCGCCAGTGTCAGCACACCGAACAGCAGCAGAAACGCCCCCTGCCGCCCGATCCTCTCCCAATCGAGCAGGATGAGCGCGAGCACACCCCAGATCGCGATATCATCGAGGCTGGCATAGCGCAGGATGCGCTGCCCGATCGGTTGGCGCAGAATGTCGAGCTTCTCCATCAGCAGCACGAGGATGGGTAGCGCCGTGACCGCACACGCCATGCCGATGCCGACAATCACCTGCCAGCGCGCGCCTTTCTCCCCCGCCCAGCCATCGCCGGTCTGCAGAAGCAGGACGGCCGCCAGGCTACCGAACAGCAATGGCGTGAACAGCGCGAAGCCCGCCGTCACCCCGGTTTCGCGTCGCCGCTTCCACGCTTCGCCGAGATCAAGTTCGATCCCTGCCACCCAGACGAACATCATCACCGCCCACCAGGCGACGCCATTCAGCGCGGTGACCACTTCGGGCCTGAAGACGAAGCTGTAATAATCGGGGAAGGCCGCGCCCAGCACGCCGGGGCCGAGCAGGATGCCCGCGATGATCTGAACCACCACCAACGGGGCATAATATTCGGTCCGCCCCAGCCGCCAGACCAGATAGGGTAATGTGAAGATAATCAGCATCGCCAACAGGAAAACTTCGGTCGTGGTAACCGCGTGCATATACCCTCCACTTGCCATCGATTCTGTGTCGACAGTCGGGGTCGAGAAGTAGCATCATCCACGCCCGTCGCAAACAAGGCAGGACCGGCAATTCATGAATAGCTATGTCCCCCAAATGGACAGGTGAAGGCATCTGTGGTTAACCCGCTGGCAGAAATCGCCGGAAGCAGGCACATTCGAAACAACGCAAAACCGGAACTATTGCCATGAATCGTTTCCCGCTCCTCCTCATTCCCGCCATCGCCGCGATGGCCACCGTCTCGGCTACGGCCCAGCAGGGTTCTGCTCCGTTCCAGATTGCGGAAACTGGCCGGACATTTGGCGAGCTGTACGAAGCCATCGAAGCCATTGGCGACGGCCAGGGAACGATCATCATCGCGCCGGGCACCTACCGCAGCTGCGCGGTACAATCCAAAGGGCATATCTCCTACCGCGCCGAGGTGCCGGGACGCAGCATCTTTGACGGCGGTATTTGTGAGGGCAAAGCGGCGCTTGTGCTGCGCGGCCAGTCTGCCGCGATCGACGGCCTGGTTTTCCAGAATATGCGCGTCCCCGATGGCAATGGCGCCGGCATCCGGCTGGAAAAAGGCAATCTGGCGATCACCCGCTCGGTTTTCCGCAACAGCGAGCAGGGCATCCTGACCGCGCAAGACCCCGCCGGAGAGATCGTTATCGACCAGACGACTTTCAGCGAGCTTGGCCGCTGTGACCGCGGCCTGTCCTGCGCGCACAGCATCTATATCGGCGATTTCGCCTCGCTAACCGTTACCCGCAGCCGCTTTGAACGCGGCAATGGCGGCCATTACGTCAAAAGCCGGGCAGCGCGCGCGATTATCCAGAACAACGCCTTTGACGACACACGAGGCCAGCTGACCAATTATATGATCGACCTGCCCGCCGGTGCTTCAGGCATGATCAGCGGCAACGTCTTCGTCCAAGGACAGGACAAGGAAAATTACAGCGCCTTTATCGCGGTCGCAGCAGAGGGCCGCCAGCGCAGTAGCGCAGGCCTTGCCATCAGTGGCAATGACGCAAGCCTTGCTACCGGCGTTGACCGCAACACGGTGTTCCTCGCCGACTGGTCAGGCGATGCGATTGTCCTGGGTGCGAACCGGCTGGGCCGAGGCCTCAAGCCTTTCGAGAAGCGTTAGGACTTAACGCCGCCTCTATTATCGTCCTTGGGCACGCCAGCGGCGGACGACACGATCGAGGATTTCCTCTTCGCCGCCGGTTTCCTGCCACAGGACAGAGAAGAGCGGATCTTCCGAGGCGGGGCGCCGTTCTTCTTCGAGCGTGTCGAGAGCAACACGGATCGGGATCGAGACACCTTCACCGCAGATGATGCACTCACGATTACGAAGCGCGGGAATTGAATCGAGGAAGCCGCGCGCGCCTTCGGGCATTGCGGCGCGGACATAGGCCTGGTCGCGATCATTGTTCAGACGCATCGAAATGATAGTACCGCACTGCGACAGCACACCTTCGGCCAAATCCGACGGACGCTGGGTAATCAGGCCAAGTGACACGCCATATTTACGGCCTTCCTTGGCGATCCGTTCAAGGATTGTCCGGACAGCACTTGCCCCCGACATCCGGTCTGACGGAATATAGCGGTGCGCTTCTTCACAAACGAGCAGGATCGGGCGCTGCGGCTCATTGCGCGACCAGATGGCATAGTCGAACACCAGCCGCGAGAGCACTGCAACCACTGTCGAAGTGATGTCCGACGGCACCGCTGACACGTCTATAATCGAAATCGGCTTACCGGCGCTGGGCAGGCGGAAAATCTTGGACAGGAAATCGGTCATGCTATCGCCGACCAACATGCCCGAGAACATGAAGTTATAGCGCGGGTCTGCCTTGAGCTCCTCGATTTTGGATTTCAGCCGCATATAGGGTGCGGAATTGGTCGCCTTGTCGAGCTTGCCCATTTCGTTCTGGATGATGTTGGTCAGATCCGAAAGCAGATAGGGTACCGGCGCATCGACAGTCAGCTTGCCGATGGATTCGGCAATCCGGCTCTTCGATCGTGCCTGCAACAGGCATTTTGCAAGGATATCGGCATCGGTTTGCCAATCGTCACCGGTCGAATTGATCAGAACCTCGCAATGTTCGGCGAAGTTCATCAGCCAATAGGGCATCGCAAGATTGTTGACGTCATAGAGCGCGCCATTGCCCTTGAACGCGGCGCTATATTCGCCGTGCGGATCGACCATCACGATATGGCCCTGCGGGGCGAGGTCGCAAATCTTGTGCAGAATGAGCGCAGCACTGGTCGACTTACCCGTACCGGTGGAGCCCAAAAGCGCAAAATGCTTGCCGAGCATCGCGTCGACATACAGCGAAGCACGGATATCGCGTGTCGGAAAAACGGTGCCAATGCCAACATGGGCACGGCCATCCGCTGCATAGACTTGCTTGAGGTCGGGGCTGGATACCGCGAAGACCGGCGATCCCGGAACGGGATAGCGCGTTACACCGCGACGGAAATTATAGATTTTGCCGGTCAGCCGCTCCTCATCGCCTTCGCCGAGAAAGTCGACGGCTGCAATGATCGACGCGGCGTCCGCCATATCGAGGCGCTGGGTGCGGATATTGGCCAATAGCCAGACATTGCCGACCCGAATCTTGACCTGACTGCCCACCTGACCTGCCATGGCAATCGCCGGATCCTGATGATTGGCGAGCTCGCTGATCAACTTGGCACTGAGTTGCACCTGCGAGCCCGAGCCTGCAATTTCGATCACCCGTCCAATTTCGTAAAGCGTGCTGCCAGCGGCCTGATGGCTTTTCTGCGCATCATGTTGCCCACCGGTTTGAGCGGCAGGCGCAGCTGCGGGACGCGGCGCGCTTTGCTGTGCAACGGCTGGCTGGGAAGCTGCCGCGACCGCCGGAGCGGCCATTTGTGGGCTAGGCGCGGGTTGCGCAGGGGCATAGCCTGAGGCCGGTGGTACATTGTGACCTGCCGTGGGTTGAACGGGAGGGCGCTGCGTCGGATTGGCCGGAGCATATGAAACCGGTCGGGTCGCAGCGGCGTCGTCACTCGAGGGCTGAAACGGCTGCGCATTCCCAAAACCGCGACCGGGAAAATTATCTGTCATCTGCTAACCCTTGTTGCTTCGCTTCGAAAGCTAGGTCGGCAAAGTTAATTATTTGATAACCGAGGCGATTTTCTGCCTAAAGCCGCCGGAAAACATAGCCGGCAAACCAGCCCAGAAAAAGCGAGATCAGCACGGCGAATGTGCCATATAACAGTCCATATTCCTGCGCCATAATCGTGATGAAACGTTCGAAACCGGTCTTACTGATTTCAACCACCACGCTGTCATCGGCAACAATCACCCGGCCATTCCGGATCAACAGTGTTTCGGCGACATAACGACCCTCGGGTACACTCGACGGTATGGTCAGGCGCGCGCGGTAGAGAACCTGATCGGTGATATCGACAGCACCCGCCGCTTCGGCAAACAACCCGTCGCGCCGGTTCAGGTCGACCAGACCGTTGGTAAAGCGCCGAACTTCGCTGGTCTGTATTTCACCTGTCGGTGACAGTTGCAGACGCTTCAGCCCCAGTTCGTAAATCGCGGCCGTCCTTGCATCGACAATCTTGTCGATCGGGCGCGAGGAAGCGATGGCGTAATAAGCAGGGGCCGACCGGAAATCGATACTTTCGGCATTGACCCAGATGCCCGCCACCTTCTGCTTTTCGCGCAAAATTATTGGCCGTGTCGGTCCGCGCAGAACGACCGCAACGTCGACTTGCCCTTCGGGTGCTACGCCTCGTGGATAGATGATCGCCCCGAACAGCAACAGTTCTGCACCAGTAAAGCGCGACTGGATATTGATATTCCGCTGCGAGACATCAGGCACCAGCTTGGGCTCGACCGCAGTTTGCGCGAGTGCGGGAAGCGGGAAAAGCAGTGCAAGAATAAGGAGCAACCGCACTATCACAGGAACTGCACCGTGTAGATTTCATCAGGCTGCCAGCCGAGGCCCAACGCCATGCGCAAAGCGACAATCAGCACGATGGCCGCCAACAGCAGCCGCAGATAATCGGGCCGCATCCGCTGCGCGAGCCTTGCACCAATCTGCGCACCGGTGACGCTGCCAATCAGCAGCAAAATTGCCAGCACGATATCGACCGCGCGCGTCGTCAGACTATGTACCATCGTCGAGGACATGGTGACGAACAAGATCTGGAACAGAGAAGTGCCGACCACAACATTGGCGCTCATCCCTAAAATATAGAGCATGGCGGGGACCATGATAAACCCACCGCCCACACCCAGCAGCATGGTGAGGATGCCCGTCAGAAAGCCTAGTATCAACGGCGCTAGGGGCGAGATATACAGCCCAGAACGGTAGAACCGCCAGCGCCCAGGCAGATTGGCGACCAGTGGGTGGTGTCGCCTTTTACGTGCTGGCAGCGGCTTCCCGCTGCGCGTGGCGGAAACGCTTTGCCAGGCTTCTTTCGCCATCATGCCGCCGATGCTGCCGAGCAAAACCGTGTAGAGAATGTTGATGACCGTATCAATTTGCCCCCACGCCTCCAGCACCTCGAACAGCACGGCGCCAAAAATCGTTCCCAGCAAGCCGCCGGCGACCAACACCGCGCCCATATGGAAATCGACCCCACCGCGTCGCATATGCGCAAACACGCCAGAAACGCTCGCCCCTGTCACCTGCGTCGAGGCAGAGGCTGCGGCAACCATTGGGGGTATGCCGTAAAATATGAGCAAAGGCGTCGTCAGAAACCCGCCGCCTACGCCAAACATGCCCGATAGCATCCCCACGGCCCCACCGAGCAGGATGATCACAAAGATGTTCACCGACAGCCCGGCAATAGGCAGGTAGATATCCATCGCGCCGCGCTAGCTTCCTTCCCCTGAACGCCGCACGAATGGCGACGCAGGAGAAACCCTAAACCGATTTTGCGGCGCGATAAAGGCGTCTCGCCGCCTTAATCAAGGTCCATGTGGCTGTGATGCAGCGCACGGACTTTCGGGTTCGACTATGCAATCATTCTGATCCTATCGAGTTGGGAGGAAATCGACATGGCAAAGCTGTTTTCGGTAGCATCTTGGAATGTCGAACATTTCAAGGGCGATGGCCCGGATTCGGCCCGTGTGGACAGGGTCGTGGCCTTTCTTGCCGAGCAGAAGCCGGACATATTCGGCATGTTCGAAGTCGAGGGCAAAACTGTCTTCGAGACGCTCGTTCAGCGCATGCCCAACTACACCTTCCAGATTACCGAGGGGCAGCAGACACAGGAAATTCTGATCGGCGTGAAGCGCACCATAACCTCTCTGATTACCCAGCGCACCGAATATAAATCCGGCACAACCCATATGCGGCCGGGCCAGCTGGTGTCTTTCATGGTCGGGCAAGAAAAATATGCCGTACTCTTTTTGCATCTCGCAAGCGGGGTCGATCCGCGCGGCATGGGGCTGCGCGATGATATGGTGATGCGGGCGATCGACTTCAAAAAGACGCTCGATAAACAGGCGGCGCCCGGTGAGCGCGCCAATTATATCTTTCTGGGAGATCTCAACTCGATGGGCCTCGAATATCCCGGGCACAATATCCCGAGCACCGATGAGCTCAACAAATGGGACAAGGAGGCGAAAAAGGCCAAATACAAGATGCGCCGCCTGCCCAAGACCCACGCCAACAGCTGGTCGAATGGCAGCACATCGTCGATCCCCGATTCAGCACTCGATCATGTGTTCGCGGCCGACCACCTGACCTTCAAAACATTCGCCGCGGCCGATGGCTCACAGGCAGAAGTAGCAGTGCGCGGCTGGACCGATGCGACGACACCAGCCGCGAAGGACAAATGGATCAAGGATCATTCGGACCATAGCCTCCTCTATTTCGAGGTGCATAGCTAAGGCCCGAAGTTACTACCCCAACCGAGCCAGCGCAGCGCTCAGCCTTTCGACCTCGGCGGCCTTTTCGGCATGGTCAGCACGGGCCTTTTCGACTGCCTCGGGCTTTGCCTTTTCGACAAAGGCCGGGTTGGCAAGGCGGCCTTCCAAAGACTTGGCTTCCTTCGACACCGCCTCGATCGTCTTGCTGATACGCGCGCGTTCGGCGTCGAGATCGATGATGCCTTCCAGCGGGATGACGAAGGTGGCCTCATCGACCACGATTTGCACCGCGCCGCCCGCAGGCGCTTCGGCATTGGAGATGCTATCGAGCCGTGCCTGACGGGCAATCGCCGCCGTTTGCCGTTCGATACGCGCGAGCGTTTCGGCAGACGCATCACGGACAAACGCATTGAGCCGCGCACCCGGCGCGATGCCGAGCTCATTCTTGGCGCTGCGCACTTCGGTGACCAACTGGATCAGCCAATTGATTTCAGCACCGGCAGCCAAATCGAGATCGGCTTTGGGCTCCGGCCATTTGGCGACGATCAGGTCATAGTTCCGCTCGCCCATTGCATGCCAAAGCTCTTCGGTGATGAAGGGCATGAAGGGGTGGAGCATGACGAGGATCTGGTCGAGCACCCAGCCCGCGACCGCCTTGGATTCTTCATCCATCTCCCCTTTCTCGCCATCGACAAAGCTGGGCTTGATCAGTTCCAAATACCAGTCGCAGAAGGTGCCCCAGGCGAACTGGTAAATTGCATCGGCCATCGCATCGAAGCGATATTCGTCAAACGCCTTGTTGAGCTTCGCCAGCGTTTCGACGACCTCGCCGATGATCCATTTGTTGACCGCAAGGCTCGCCTCCGGCGCGCGCAGCGTGGTCGATGCGCCAATGCCGTTTGACTGGCAGAAACGCGCGGCATTCCACAGCTTGGTCGCAAAGTTGCGATAGCCTTCGACGCGGCGTTCATCCATCTTCACATCGCGGCCCTGGCTTTCCATCGCCGCCATGAAGAAGCGCAGCGCATCGGCGCCATATTTATCCATCAGGATCAGCGGATCGACGACATTGCCCTTAGACTTGGACATTTTCTGCCCATCCGCCGCGCGCACCAGCCCGTGCAGATACAGCGTCTTCCACGGCACTTCCTGCATGAAGTGCATCCCCTGCATCGCCATGCGCGCATCCCAAAAGAAGAGGATGTCGAAGCCCGAGATCAGGACATCATTGGGGTAGTGGCGCTTCAACGCTTCGGTCTGGTCAGGCCAGCCGAGCGTGCCGAACGGCCAGAGCGCGGAGGAGAACCAGGTGTCGAGGACGTCGGAGTCGCGCACCACCGCGTGTGGCGGCCCAGCTATACCCGAACGGTAATCTTCAGGAACTGCCATAAAGCTATCGAAGATTTCGAAATCGGCGGAACCGTAATATGCGCGCAATTGCTCACGAGCGGCTTCCTCATCCTCAGCAACTATCACTAATTCGCCAGGCTCGATATCATCCACTCTGCGCCTAGCATACCAAGCCGGAATCCGGTGCCCCCACCACAATTGGCGCGAAACGCACCAGGGCTGGATATTCTCCATCCAGTTGAAGAAGGTCTTCTCCCAGCTTTTGGGGACGATTTCGATCGCGCCCGAACGCACGGCCTGTATCGGCGGTTGAGCAAGCGTTTCGGCATCGACATACCATTGGTCGGTCAGCCAGGGCTCGATCACCACGCCGCCGCGATCACCGAACGGCGTCTGGATGGTGCGCGGTTCGGCGTCGAGTTCGCTTTCCTCACCATCCGCCGATTTGACGATATGCGGAACGAGGTGGCCCAGCGCCTTCATCTGTTCGACCACAGCGGCACGCGCATCAAATCGATCCATGCCAACAAGGTCTTCAGGGATGCCGCCACACTGCACCACGCGCGCCTCGGCATCGAACATGTTGAGCATCTCGCCGGGCTTAATCCCCGCGCGCTTGCCGACTTCAAAGTCGTTGAAATCATGTCCGGGGGTGATCTTCACCGCGCCCGAGCCCAGCTCCGGATCGGCATGTTCGTCGGCGACAATCGGCACGCGGCGGCCGGTAATCGGCAGCTCGACATATTTGCCGATCACGCTTTTGTAGCGCGGATCGTCGGCATTCACCGCGACCGCCATATCGGCGAGCATTGTTTCGGGGCGAGTGGTGGCAACGACAATATGGTCCGCGCCATTATCCAGTGTCACACCATCGGCCAGCGGATAGCGGAAGTGCCAGAAATGGCCCTTCACCTCGCGTGTTTCGACCTCAAGATCCGAAATCGCGGTCTTCAGCTTGGGGTCCCAATTGACCAGACGCTTGTCGCGGTAAATCAGCCCTTGGTTGTACAGGTCGACAAAGACCTTGAGCACCGCGCGGTTGAAATGCGGGTCCATGGTGAACTGTTCGTTCGCCCAATCCATCGAGCAGCCAAGGCGGCGCAGCTGGCGGGTGATCTGTCCGCCGCTTTCCGCCTTCCATTTCCACACAATGTCGACAAATTCGTCGCGGCTGTAATTGGTGCGCTTGTCCTGACGCTCCTCCAGCTGGCGCTCGACCACCATCTGCGTTGCGATGCCCGCATGGTCCATGCCGACGACCCACAACGCATCCTTGCCCTGCAAACGGGCGTGGCGGATTAAAATATCCTGCAGCGTATTGTCGAGCGCATGGCCGATATGCAGACTGCCCGTCACATTCGGCGGCGGGTTCACAATGGTAAAGGGTTGCGCATCGGGGCGCTCGGGGCGGAAGGCGCCGCTCGTTTCCCAATGCTCAAACCATTTGGTTTCGATTGCTGCCGGGTCGAATGTCTTGTCGATAGTCATGGGCCCGCGCCTTACCCGCGCTTTGCCCAAAGGAAAACCCCTCGCCTTTGCCTGAGGCGAGGGCTTTGGCCCTATTTGCCACCTTTCAGATGCTTCGCCACCCAATCGAAAACCGTGCGGTGCCACTGGATCGAATTTTTGGCCTTCAATATCCAGTGATTCTCATCGGGGAAAACGAGCAGCTTGGATTCGATTCCCTGTCTTTGCAGCGCCGTAAAGGTTGCCAGCCCTTGCGAATAGGGAATGCGGAAGTCTTTCTCGCCATGGATGACCAGCATCGGTGTTTTCCATTTGGTGACATGGTTAACCGGGTTCCATTTCTCCGCATCCTTGCGGTTCCACCATGGGCCACCATGATCCCATTCGTCGAACCACAATTCCTCAGTCTCAAACGCCATCGCGCGCAGATCGAAAATGCCTGCATGGTTGACCAGACATTTGAAGCCTTCGGGCCAGTTGCCCGCGATCCAGTTCATCATATAGCCGCCATAACTGCCCCCCAGCGCGCAGGCATTTGCCGTATCGAGCTGCGGATCGATCTTGCCCAGTTCGGCCATGCCAATCTTCAGGTCGGCTAGCGGCTTTCCACCCCAATCCTGATTGATGCTGTCGGTAAAGGCCTGTCCATATCCCGACGAACCATGGAAATCGATCGTCACCACCGCATAGCCCTGCGATGCCATCATCGCCGGGTTCCAGCGGAAGGACCAGCTGTTGCCAAACGAGCTTTGCGGCCCGCCATGCACCAGCAGCAGCACCGGTAACTTGCCCGAAGCGCCTTGCGGCTTGACGATCTGGCCATGCACCCGACCGCCATCAGCACCTGCAAAGCTGAACTTCTCATACCTTAGTGGATCGAGTTCCTTATATACATCGGCATTCACATTGGTGAGGCGTGTGGCCTTGCCCTTGGCATCCATCCACACCAGATCCGCCGGTGCCGCGATGCTGTTGATCGCATAAATTATCCCGCCATTGGAAAGCGGAACCACCTCCGAAATAGCGCCGCGATCGGTCAAGCGGGTAACCTTGCCTTTCAGGTCAACCCGGAACAGCGGCCGTTCGAGGGTATCCTGCGCAGTGACGAGCAAGCTCTTGCTGTCCGCCGCCCAGGCAATCGATTCAACCGAGCGATCCCACTGATCGGTCAGCGCGGTTACGCGACCGCTGGCCTTGTCCATCAGCATCAGCGTCTGCTTGTCGGCTTCATAACCCGGGCGCGCCATTGCCGCCCATGCCAGCCACTTTCCATCGGGTGAGGCGGCAGGCAGCGTGTCGGTCGCCTGATTGTCTGGCGTCAAATTTTTGGGATCGCCCAATCCATGTTCGGACGCATAAATATCGAGATTGGTGGAGCGTGGTTCCTCCGCGTCGGCCTTACGCAGGGCAAAATACAGCTTCTGGCTGTCCGCGCTCCACGCGATTTCCTCTCCGCCACCGCTGGGTTTTGAAGGCGTATCGCCGATAAGGGTTTCGGCGCCATCGCCGTCCATATTCAGGCCACCTGCCAATTTGCCATCGGCGCCGATTTCAAAGCTGAACAAGCGGCTGTAATTGCCCGGCGTTTCCCATGAGTCCCAATGGCGGACGAAGAGCTGATCATAAGCGCGACCTGTGCCCGGCCCCGGCTTTGAGCGGTCACCATCGCTGTCGCAGCCGAAATCTTCGCAATCGCGGGCAATATCCCCCCAAACAGCAACCCTTTTGCCATCGGGCGACAATTTGAATCCGGCGATTTCGGCTTTGAAATCGCTCACCTGCGTGCTGGTCTGGTCGCCAAGATCATAGCGCCATAGCTGGTCCGATCCGCTCGCATCACTGAGATAATAGATCGACTTGCCACCGGGAGCGAAGGCCGGGCTATGTTCGTTGAAGTCAGGCTTGGATGCAATTTTCCACGGCCCTCCTTCCTTGCCATCGACGCGGTACAGCCAAAGGTCGCTGCGCCGCTTGTTCGCAGGCAGATCGGTTTCCTGAAGCTGATAGGCGACCAGTTTTCCGTCGGGCGAAGCGGTCGGAGAAGCGAGCCGTTTCATCGTGGCAAGATCGGTCTCGGTCATGGGACGCGCGGAAGCGGGCACGATAGTGCCACCGGCAATGGCCAAAGCAAGTAACGAAGCAGTGAAATAATGTTTCATGGCGGCGGAATATCGGGCGAATTGGCGCGACGCAAGCTGCGTGCGCACTTGCGCCATATTGCTGCACCCGCTAACGCCGCGCGCGTCATGCAGTATATCAGCACCAGGGGAAATGCGTCGAACCTCGATTTTGCGGGGGTGACGCTGGCGGGGCTCGCAAGCGACGGTGGGCTCTATGTCCCCGGTGCATGGCCCACTTTCACGCAGGCCGAAATCGCCGCCATGCGTGGGCTTTCCTATGTCGATCTGGCCGCCAAGGTGATGGCGCCCTTTACTGCGGGAAGTCTGACCGAGGACGAACTTCGTGAACTTTGTGCCGCAGCCTATGGCAGTTTCTCGCACGCTGCGGTCACCCCGCTGACTCAGCTGGACAACCAGCAGTGGCTGCTCGAATTATTTCACGGCCCGACGCTGGCGTTCAAGGATGTTGCGCTTCAGCTGCTCGGCCATCTTTTCGAGCGCTTTTTGAGCGGCGGTGACAAAGCGCTGACCATTGTCGGGGCCACCTCGGGCGATACCGGTTCCGCAGCGATCCACGCAGTGGCGGGGCGCGAGAATATCGAGATATTCATGCTCCACCCGCATGGCCGCGTCTCCGACGTGCAGCGGAGGCAGATGACGACGGTGCTCGCCCCCAATGTCCACAATATCGCCATCGAAGGCAGCTTTGACGACGCGCAGGCGATGGTGAAGCGGATGTTTGGTGACAGCGAAGTCACCAGCGCAATCACTTTGTCCGCCGTCAATTCGATCAACTGGGCGCGGCTGATGGCGCAGGTCGTCTATTATTTCTGGGCCGCGCTGCAACTGGGCGCGCCCGAACGCAAAATTGCCTTCTCGGTGCCCACCGGCAATTTTGGCGATGTTTTTGCCGGCTATGTCGCGGCGCAAATGGGGTTGCCTATCGAGCGTCTGATTGTTGCGACCAACGTCAACGACATCCTCCACCGCGCGCTTGCCAAGGGCGATTATTCGGTGGGTTTAGTCACACCGACTGCCGCGCCGTCGATGGACATCCAGGTATCGAGCAACTTCGAACGGCTGCTGTTCGATCTGGAGAGCCGCGACGGGGCGACCACTTCTGCACGGATGAAGGTGTTCGAGCAGATGGGTAAAACCGCGCTCTCCGCAGATATGCGCGGGCGTGCCAGTCTGTTCAAAAGCATGCGCGCTGATGCCGATGAAATGTCGGGCGCGATGCGCTGGGCCTATGAGAATTGCGCCGAGGTCATCGATCCGCACACCGCGATCGCCCTCCACGCCGCACGCAATTCGGGCATCGCAGCCGATATTCCGGTGGTGACGCTGGCAACCGCGCATCCAGCGAAATTCCCTGATGCAGTCGAGCGGGCAACCGGTGTGCGCCCGTCGCTGCCGGCCCGGGTCGGCAATCTGTTCGACCGCGAGGAACGCTTTATCGTGCTGCCTTCGGACTATGTCGCGGTGCGCGACCATGTGCTGGGCCATGCCGCTCGCGCCTGAATTCGTTACCCTCGTCAGCGAGCCGAGGCCCGATTACACGCTGATCGACAGCGGTAATGGCCGCAAGCTCGAATCCTATGGCAACCGCCGCTTCATCCGCCCTGAGCCGCAGGCGATGTGGGAACCGGCAACCGCCGACTGGCAAGCCGATGGCGAATTTGTACCCGGGTCAGACGAAGATGGCGGTGGTCGCTGGTATTATGACAAGCCGGTTCCGCAGGATGGCTGGCCGCTCAAATGGAATGACGAGGTTAGCTTCACCGCAAGCTGCACCCCGTTTCGACATCTCGGTTTTTTTCCCGATATGGACCCGGTATGGCGCTGGATGCGCGGGCAGATTGACGGCGTTTCCGCCCCCAATTGCATGAACCTGTTTGGCTATACCGGTGTCGGCACCTTGGCGCTTTCAGCGGCAGGCGCGCAGATGGTGCATGTCGATGCCTCGAAGAAATCGGTGGCACAGGCACGCGAAAATGCAGCGCTATCGGGCATGGCGGAACGCCCGATCCGCTGGATTGTTGATGATGCGGCAAAGTTTGTCGCGCGCGAAGTGCGGCGTGAACGGCGCTATGATGGCATCCTGCTCGATCCGCCCAAATATGGCCGCGGGCCCGATGGAGAGGTGTGGCGGCTTGAGGAGGATCTGCCCGGCCTGATCGCCAATTGCCGCCAGTTGCTCGACGCCAATTCACGCTTCCTCTTCCTTACCGTTTACGCCGTCCGCATGTCGGCAATCGCTCTGGGCAATCTGCTGCAGGCGCATTTTGCTGACCTGCCCGGCAAGGTCGAATTTGGCGAACTGGCTGTTCGCGAACATGCAAGAGGGCTATTACTCCCCACGGCCATCTTTGCGCGCTGGTCAAATCAGGACTGACATGAACGATCTTCTCACCCTCGAAGTGCACGACCTGCACGTCAATGTACTCACCGGCATTTACAGCCAGGAAACGCACCTGCCGCAGCCACTGCACATCTCTGTCAGTGCCGACCTGGACGTTGCGCCACATTATGCGCCCGACACGCCGCTGTCGGCTTCGAAAAACTATATGGTGATCAAGGAGGCCGCGACGGTCTTTCCCGAAGGTGTGCATTTCACGCTAATCGAGGCGGTTGCCGATCATATCATCGACAAGCTGTTCGCCGCTGACCTGCGTGTCCAGAATGTTACCGTCAAGATCATCAAGCTGGCAATTTCCGAAGATGGCGAATCGATCGGCATCACGCTGACAAGGCACCGCAAGTGAACCGACCGCTCGCGCTCGTCACCGGCGGGATGCGACGGCTGGGCGCGGTAATGGCGGCGCAACTGGCGGATGCGGGCTATGACCTCGCGCTGACCAGCCATGGCGATGGCACGCCGGATGCGGAATTGGCGGCAGCACTGGACCATAACGCGACCAACTGGATGCATTTCCCCGCCGACCTTTCGGCAGAAGGTGCGACGGAAACGCTGATGTCTGACGTGCTGGCCCATTTCGGTCGCGCACCCGATCTGCTGGTCAACAATGCCGCGATGTTCGGGCAGGATGGGTGGGAAGAGCTTTCGGACGACACGCTCGATGCCCATTTCCAACTGAACGTCTTTGCACCGGTTCTATTGAGCCGCGCGCTGGTGCAAGCATCGGGTGAGCAGGCCCAGCCCGCAATCATCCACATTGTAGACCAACGCATCACCAATCCCAATGGCGATCAACTGAGCTACACGCTGTCGAAGCAGGCACTGGCCGGTTCGGTTCGCTCGCTTGCGGCGGCGTTTGGCCGACGCGCACGGGTCAATGGCGTCGCTCCCGGTCTGGTGATCCCCACCGATGACTATGACGCTATCCAGATGCAGCGGCTCAATGAAGACATGCCCCTGGGCCAATTACCGGATGCAAAAGCAATAGCCGAAACCGTGCTGTACTTGGCCAAGGCCCGTCATGTGACCGGGCAGATTGTTTTTGTCGATGGTGGCGCACATCTGCGCAGCTATCCACGCGACTTCATGCATCTTTAGAGTCTGAGGCGGTACCGGCCCTCTCCCCCACCCGGCCTCCCATAGCATGTCCCGTTAGCGAGGCCGGGTGGGGGAGTGGGCTGGTGCCGGACTGTTTCAGTGAAACGGAAACAAATTCTAACGCACGCGCCAGACCTTGAGCCCTTCGCCCATATCGGGCATTTTTTCGAGCCAATCCGGAGTGTTGCCTTTCGCCAACTGTGCCCAAAGGCCCTTTGGATCTCGCTTCACATAGCTTTGCATTTCGGCTTCATCCGAACAGCCCACGATGTGCGTCACCTTGCGACGTTTGACGATGGCATGCGACTGCGCGGGCGGTAGCCGATAAATATCGATATGTGCGCGCATCCCCTTTTCATTGCGATGATGGCTCGACGCCATGACGCTATGCGGGGTGGTGAGCAGGATTAACGGCCCAATGTCGAAGGGAGCGACGATATTCGCCTTTTTCAATTCTGCGAGAGTGGAGACAGATTCGGCCGATTCACATTGTTTTGCCGCAAGCGAGCCAGACGGTTTATCGGACGACATCTCTGCAGCGGCTTTCTCGGAAAAGAGCAACGCGGCTTGTGAAATAAAGGCACCTGGCATCAACATAAGGATCATCAGCACAACCAGCCCAATGCGGCGGGTCGCAGTTGGTTCGGTGCGGTAGCGGTCAAACAGCGTGGCGATACCAACTGACAATAATGGAACGGCGATCAGCGTAGCGACCGAAATGGTGCGGAAGACCAGCAGCGCCAGCAGCGCTGCATAAACCAGCAGCACGGCAAGGCTGACAAAATCCGCCTTCCTGTCAGTCTTTATCGAGCGGCCAAGGAACAATAAAGTTACGGCGCCCGCTATCGGCACACCCAAAAGCGAAAGGGCGATGGTCCATTTTTGGTGCCAGACCGGCATGCCTTCGTTCACGCGAACATACCAGTAGTCGCGCACCACCGGGTCCATGGTCGAGAATGCACCCTTTGCGCACATGGGTGCCAGCCACAGCAATATCGTAAGTGCGGCAGTGCCCGCAGCGACCAGCGCGGCGAGTCGTAGCCATTTTTTCGACGGCATTGCAAAGCTCGACGGCACGATTATTGCACCCGCAGCCACAATCGCGAAGATGTGCGCAGGCGAAATCGTGTCGCAATAATTAGGAGCCGCCAGCCCGCCCAATTGGGTGCCGAAAAACAGAGCGAAACTGGCGATCAGAAAGGTTCCGACCGTATAACCCAGCCGGGTTCCGTCCTCTCCCGATATCGCCCAGCGCCAGCCGAGCAATCCGAAAAAGGCAGCCGTCACCGGTGCCCCTTCCAGCGAGATGTGCAGCCAGACCGCCAGCGCAAGTCCCATAGAAATCCCGGCTTTGCGTGTCGCCGGCCAGAACAGCGTCCATAGCGCCAGCGCCGCACACACCAATTGCCAACCATGATGGTCGATCCGCATCGGCCGCAGCTGCATCGAAATGGCAGGTGAAACCATTGCCATGACGACTGCCACGGCACCAGCCATCGGCCCACCAAGACGCAAGGCGATGCGGCCGAGCATATAGGCAACAAGACCATAGCAAAGCAGCGGAATCAGCGTACCAGCAATCATTTCGGCGACCGTTGGGCCGACCAGCGGTGTTGCCATCAGCACAACCAGCGCAAGCGGAATTTCGATCAACCGTGACCAGTGCATCGGCCCGCCCTCAGGCGCATAGAGCCGGTATTGGGTGGTATCAAACCAGCTTTGCCCACCGAGAAAATCGCGCAACTGGACAAGGCGCAACTGGTCATCCGGATCCCATCCGGAACGGGTGCTGATACCTGACCAGCTCGAATAGGTCAGAATCGCTGCAATCCCGAGCCAGATGAACAGGGTCAGTTTAGGCAGAGCTTCGCGGTCCCTTTTCTGCATCAAGCTTTCCACTCGATCAGTTCGACTGGGGCTGCGTTACCGACTTGTGCCGCAGGTACAACCAGGGAACCTTTGCCGGATCAAACTGGGTCCGGTGATGCCGATCGAAATAGGGTGGCATATGATCGCCGACGATCAATATGTCGGCTTCGGGAAAATCAGAGGTCGCAATTTCTTTCGCAAGCGCCGCGAAAATATCATCATAGATCGCAAATTGCCTGCAAATCTGCGGATATTCGCTTTTCAGCAGCGGAGATACGCGCTCGCAATTATCGACATTCAGATTGAGCCCCGAAGGCACTGGCAAGTGGGAATTGAGCGTCAGCCAATAGAGAAAAGTTGGCTTGTCTGCAGACTTCAATCGCGCGGAAATCTGGCGAGGAATATCGCGGTCACATGCACCAGGGAAAACACCGCCACATTTCTCGGAACCTTCAGCGACCATGTCGTTTTTGAATGCCATGTGCTGGAAGCCTACATTGGGATACCATTTTTCACGCGCAAAGAAATTCGGCGTGAAACTGTGCATGGCCAATGTGTCATAACCCTTGGCCGCAAGCTTGGCCGGAATACAGGCGTCATCCTTGCGGTCGACGAGATCATAATAGTCGCCCCAGCGCCCGCACAGTTCGCGAATTTCGCCTGCGGTGGTGCTGTTGTAATAGGGTGAGGAGCCCCGACCAAAATCGAATTTCGCCTGCACGGCCTTGTCCTGCAGCAATGGGGCGAACATCAGCCGCGACATTTCGGCATTGCCCTGCGGCAGGCCCATCGCCTCGACGACTATCAAGATCAGATGGCGTTTACCGTCGGCACGGGCAACAAAACCGCTGCTTTTGGTGGCCGAGTCAAAAGTTGCGCCAACGGGTGCGGCGCGGAAATAATGGCCGCGCATATCCCTGCCCATCCACAGATCAACGGCAGCAAGCGTGAAGAATAGTCCACCCGCCCCGGCGATCAGCAATGGTCGCGAAAAATGCGTATCACGCTTCAGCAGCCGCCAGCCAATGACCATGATTCCCAGAATCGCGACGGCGGCACCGATATAGTCATATGAGTTGGCAGGCTTGATTTCGGCAAAAAATTGCAGCGAATAGAGAAGCGAGGAAATGTTGAGGTTGAACAGGCCGCCAACAAATTTGAGCGTCGAATAGAGCAGCGTGCCAACGAAAGCCGCATAACGTATCCAGAAAGACGCGCGCATCACCACCAGACCGACAATACCCGTATAGACGATATCGAGGTGACGCGGCGGCGCGCCCGAGAACCACAAGATGGCAAAGCCGATATTGGCAAGGACAACCCATATGAGCAGCCAATGGCCAAAGCGTTTCAATTGTTCGTCAACGCCCCAAAATGGGGGACGAGCGGCCTGTGCCGTTAGCGTTGTCACCGGAAAACCCCCCATTTGCGCAGTGCATATACCGCGAAGAAACTGACCCCAACTGCAGCGCCCTTCGATGGAATAGGATGAACGCCTGCCCTACCCAAAAGCTCAACTGTCGCCACAGTTATGCCTAGTCCGGCAAGTGCAGAACCGGCAAACAGCGCCCGCTGGATATGGAGTGCCGCTCCTTCCCGGGCCTTGCCCGTAAAGACCAGATTGGCGCTAACCAGCCAATGGACAATGATCCCCGCACAATAGCCAGCCGCCGAAGCCAGTGTCGGATCGACCTTGACCGCGACAAGGCTGGAAAACAGCGCAACGTCAAAGGCTAGCGCGATGATGCTGGCCACCAGGTAGCGGGTTATCGTGAACCGCTGCCAAAGCTGCATGGCGGAGGCGATTGCCCGCTCCATGAGGATTAGGCTGCCTTGTCGATCTTGCGAGGCTCAGCTTCGGCTGCAGGAGCGACACGGGTTGGAACATCGCGTTCCGACGTAAGCGCTGCAGCTTGATCTTCGGTCACCTTGACCGCAATCTTTTCCTGTTCGCCCTCGTCGCCCGCCTCATGATATTCGGCGTCTTCGTTGACGTTCCAGATGTTATAGACGCGCGCACCGGCTTCGATATTCTCGACCGTCAGCATCGCGGTCATCATCGCATGGTCCTGGTTGTTGTAACGGTGCATCCCGTTGCGACCGACCATGTGCAGCGTTGGATATTTGCCTTCAAGCTCCGAACGCATCGCCTCGACATTGGCAGCATAGCTGTCGTCATAGACCGGATAGGCCTTTTCCTGACGGACAACCGCACCGCCGACAACGTCTTCGGGGTTGCACAGGCCGAGGATCGCCATTTCCTTCTTCGCAAGCTCGACCAGATCGGCATCGCTCGACGACCAGAGGCCATCGCCTTCGAAGCAGAAATATTCGAGGCCGACGCACGCAATCGACGGATCGGGTACCATTTCAGGCGACCAGCTGCGGAAATTCTGTACGCGGCCGACCTTTACCTTGCTGTCGTGGATATAGATCCAGTTGTCGGGAAACAGATCGTCCGACTTGATCATCAAGGCGACGGTCAGGAAGTCGCGATATTTAAGGTTCGATGCCTCGAGCGAGGTTTGCGGTAGCGGATGGATACGTGCTGACAATTCGCGCATCGGGGCAGAGCTGATGACATGGCGGGCTTCGATAACAGTTTCGCTGCCATCCGCTTTGGTTGCCGACAAACGCCAGTTTCCTTTGGTATCCTGCGCCAGCTGTTTGAAGCTGTGGCCCATCAATACGCTATTGCCCTTGGCAACAACGAAATCACGCGCAGCATCCCACATCATGCCAGGGCCCAGCCGCGGATAGCGGAAGGTTTCGAGCAGCGTCTTGGTTTCCATGCCGTCATTGGGCTTTTTGTTGAGACCTAGGCTACGCTTCAGCCCGTCCATAACCGCTGCGCCAAGGCTTAAGCCCTTGATGCGCTGCGCTGCCCAGTCTGCCGACATTTCGTCGCAGGGCATGCCCCATACTTTTTCGGTATAGGTCTTGAAGAAGATCGAATAGAGCTTCCAGCCGAACTGGTTCGTGGTCCAATCTTCAAACGAGCGGACATTACGGTTGGGAAGCAGTTTCGCCTTGGCATAGCTCGCCATGCACAAGGTCGAACGGATGATACCGAGGTTGAATAATGCTTCGAACGCGCGCAGCGGATAGCTGTAGAATTTGCCTTCATAATAAATGCGGCTCATGCGCGGACGCTGGATGAAATCATCGGGAAGGATTTCGTTCCACAGATCGACGACTTCCTTCGATTTCGAGAAGAAGCGATGTCCACCAATGTCAAAGCGATAGCCGTCGACTTCGACGGTGCGGCTGATGCCGCCAACATAGCGTTCGTCCTTTTCGATGACCGTTACGCTAAAGCCCTTTTTCGACAGCAGATAGGCGGCGGTCAGCCCTGCAGGCCCCGCTCCGATGATCGCTACGTCTACCAAACCCTGTTTTTGCCCCGACATTTTCGCATTTCCTCCAGCGAATGTGTGCTTTCGAGGAAATCTCTGAACGAAAATGGATAATGAAAAGTTAACAGGGGCGTCGAGCGGCCAGTAACGACAGATAATTGCTGCATTGCAGTAATTTCTTGCTTTTTGGTGCCCACTCCGCCATACGGCCGTCAAGCGCATGAGGCGAGCGGAGTTTCCCGCCGCAGTATCGACAGCGTGAGAGCTTGTTCAAAAGCTCCGTCGATCGAGAGATGCGCGCAGCCAAGAGGCTTCCCAATTCACGCGGGGTGGTTTCCAAGGGGTCGGCATGCCGCCTGCCCTTAAACCCGCTTGTGCGCCAATCTTAATTGGGGACAGTATATAATTAATTCGGGGTAGCAGCGGTCAACCGCGCGTTGGCACCAATTAATTATATACTGTCCCCAATTAAAGCGCGCGCGTTTTGTATATTGAAAGAAAACAATGTCTTATTTTGACGATCTGGGCCTCGCCCAGCCCATCCTGAAAGCGCTTTCGCAATCGGGCTATGATACCCCGACGCCGATCCAGATGCAGGCTATCCCGCCGCTGCTGGAAGGACGCGACCTGTGCGGCATCGCGCAGACCGGCACCGGCAAGACCGCGGCCTTCGCGCTGCCCTCGCTCCACCATTTCGCCACCAACATCAAACCGCGCGTGCCTTATGGCTGCCGGATGCTCGTGCTGTCGCCGACGCGCGAGCTGGCCGCACAGATTGCCGAAAAGTTCCGCGACTATGGCAAATATCTGGGCCTCACCGTCCAATGCGTGTTTGGCGGTATGCCGATTTTCACGCAGAAAAAGAAGTTGCAACCCGGCACCGACATCCTTGTCGCGACGCCAGGCCGTCTGCTCGACCTTATCGAACAGCGCGCGTTGAGCCTGAAGGATGTCGAGATCTTCGTGCTCGACGAAGCCGACCAGATGATGGACCTGGGCTTCATCCACGCGCTGAAGCGTATTGACCTGATGCTCCCCAAAAAGCGCCAGAGCCTGTTTTTCTCGGCCACCATGCCCAAGGCGATTGCCGAGCTGGGCAACCGCTTCCTCAACAATCCGGTTCGCGTTGCCGTCACGCCTGCCGCAACCACGGCGGAGCGGGTCGAGCAATATGTGACCTTTGTCGACCAGCGCGAGAAGCAGGCTTTGCTCAACTATCGCCTGAAAGATGAAAGCATCGACCGCGCGCTCGTCTTCACCCGCACCAAGCATGGCGCCGACCGTGTGGTCCGTCATCTGGCAGGTGCTGGTATCAAGGCCGCCGCTATCCATGGCAATAAGAGCCAGGGACAGCGCACCGCCGCAATGCAGGGCTTCCGCCACGGCCATCTGAAAGTGCTGGTCGCGACCGACATCGCCGCACGCGGTATCGACGTGCCCGGCGTCAGCCATGTGTTCAATTATGAGCTGCCCAATGTGCCCGACCAATATGTCCACCGCATTGGTCGTACCGCACGTGCAGGCGCGGACGGCATCGCCGTCAGCTTTGTCAGCGACGACGAGCGCGGTTACCTTAAGGATATCGAAAAGCTGACCAAGGTGCGGCTGATGCAGGTCGGCCTTCCAGAAGGTTTCCGCCAGCTGGTCGCAGAAATGCCCAAGCCGATCGTTGCCAAGCGCGAGGAACCGCAACGCCGTGCAGGCGGGCGTCCGGGCAGCGAACGTCAGGGGCATGGTCAGGGACAGGGTCGTCCCGGAAATCGCAAGCCGCGTCCGCAACGTGAAAGCCAGTTGATGAGCCGAGACGGTTATGGACGCGATGAGATTCCGGTGCGCGATGATCGTCGTGACGAAACGCGCGCACCCCGCCCCGACAACCGCCCGAAGCACAAGCGCGGCGGCCCGCCGATCAGCGGTGCCTCGCATGGCCGTGACGGAGAACGCCCGCGCAACTATGGACCCAAGCCGTCGGGTGTGGGCAAGTTCAAGACTGCGGTGAAGCGGGCGCGGTAAAAGGCCGAACTACGATTAATTCATGCCGTCATGCTGAACTTGTTTCAGCATCCATCTATCAACCTCGACCGAAGCGTGGAGAGGCGGGATGGACCCTGAAACAAGTTCAGGGTGACGGTTGAGATTTTTTGGCAGGTCGGCAATCAATGCCTGAAATGCCGCATGCCGGTGAAGACCATCGCCAGCCCTGCTTCGTCGGCGGCGGCGATGACTTCTTCGTCGCGCATCGAGCCGCCGGGCTGAATCACAGCAGTTGCCCCTGCCTCGGCCGCAGCCAGCAGACCGTCGGCAAAGGGGAAAAAGGCATCCGAAGCCACCGCCGAGCCAACCGTGCGCGGGCTTACCCAGCCATAAGTTTCCGCCGCCTCGCGTGCTTTGATCGCGGCAATGCGTGCGCTGTCGCGGCGGTTCATCTGGCCGGCCCCGATACCCGCCGTTGCACCATCCTTGGCATAAACGATCGCATTCGATTTCACATGCTTGGCGACAGTCCAGGCAAAGCGGCAATCGGCCAGTTCTTGCGACGTCGGCGCACGCTTGGTCACGACTTTTAAATCACTATCGGGCACAAAGCCATTGTCGCGCGACTGCACCAGCAGCCCGCCGGTGATCGGTTTGACCATCAACCCGCCACGCTTGGGATCGGGTAGATTACCGGTCAGCAACAGCCGCAAATTCTTCTTCTTGGCGAACACAGCCTTGGCTGCATCATCGGCATCAGGCGCGGCGACGACTTCAGTGAAAATCTCGGTAATCGCTTCTGCCGTAGCCCCGTCCAAGGGCCGGTTGACGGCAACAATCCCGCCAAAGGCCGAAACGCTGTCGCATTCTAGCGCGGCACGATAGGCCTCGATCAGCGTATCGCCCGTGGCAACGCCGCACGGATTGGCATGTTTGACGATAACGACCGTTGGCGGGCCATCGCGAAATTCACTGACCAGCTCCAGCGCTGCATCGGCATCGTTATAATTGTTGTAGGACAGTTCCTTGCCCTGGATTTGCTCCGCCTGTGCGATCCCCGATCCGTGCGGACCAACCGGGACATAAAGGGCGGCCCGCTGGTGCGGGTTCTCGCCATAACGCAGCTCTTCCGCGCGATTGCCGTTGATGGCGAGCATATCGGGAAACAACTGCCCCTGGTCGGCAAAGGCGAACCATTGGCTGATCATGCTGTCATAGGCAGCGGTCGCCGAATAGGCCTTGGCCGCGCATTTGCGGCGGAAATCATAGCTGGTCTTGCCGCCCGATTCCTCCATCTCGGCGACCAGATCATCATAGTCCGCCGGATCGGTAACAATCGTCACATAAGCGTGGTTCTTGGCCGCGCTGCGCACCATAGACGGGCCGCCAATATCGATATTCTCGATAATCTCGTCGCGGCTCGCGCCCTTGGCTACCGTCTGCGCAAAGGGGTAGAGGTTGACGACGACCAGATCGATCGCGCCGATGCCATGTTCCTTCATCGCGGCGGCATGTTCGGCATTGTCACGCACAGCGAGCAACCCGCCATGCACCTTTGGATGCAGCGTCTTGACGCGGCCATCCATCATTTCGGGAAAGCCGGTGAGGTCGCTGATATCCTTTACCTTGAGCCCGGCGTCGCGCAGCGTCTTTGCCGTGCCGCCAGTCGAAACCAGCTCGACATCGCGCTTGGCCAATGCATGCCCCAGTTCGACCAGCCCGCTTTTGTCCGACACCGAAAGCAGTGCCCGTTTGATCTTCACATCAGTCATTCTTTTATCCTAGGAATTTTAGCGCCCAGCCAATGGTCATACCACCCTTTGGCGCATTGACGCCAATCACGAGCTGGCGGGTGGGGTTTGGCCGGCCATTTTCATCCACCCAGATACTGTCATCAACCTCGATCGTGCCGAGCGTGGTCGCGAATGTCCAACTGCTGCCATCTTCGAGACGCATCACAACGCTGCGCCGATCTTCGGCCAGCAGTAATTCGATGTCAGGCCCAAGATGAAAGCGCAGATGCGCGCCGACCTCTTCGCGCCCCTTATGCTTCTCATGCGGCAGCAGCGTATCCTCGCCGCGCAGCTCAAGTCCATCGGAACGCAGGATCAGCACACGGTTATGCACAAAGCCATAGGCTTTCGAATAGCCATCATGATTGGCCTCAATTCGGGTCGCCTTGTCGATGTCGCGACGCTCGAGACCAACCTCAATCACCCCTCGTCCCAATTGCCCATTTGCAAGCAGGGCGGTCGAATTGCTGTCATCGACACATAGTGTCGAATGCGCTGCGGTGGTGCGCAAGCCGCGCGACAATGGGGCAGGAATATTGGCACCGACAAGCCCTGCGCCACCGCAATTGACGATGATACGCTGCTTGCCGAAACTGAGTTCGAACGCCAATGTCGAAGCGCAGCCGACCAGCGCCTGTTTGGTATGCGGCGGTGGTCCGGCATCGACCAGCAGCACCGCAGGCCCCGCACTGACCCGCTGATAGCCCCAGTCAAGCGCCTGCCGCAATGGGCGTGCGCGGACACCGCTGGCCTGCACCAAAGCCTCGATCCGCTCTGCCCTGATATGGCCACAGCCCTGCCATGCGCCAAGCCCGCCATCGGCGTGCGTCAACCCCAATAGAGCAGGGATGTTGCGGTTCAGTGTGTCCGTGAGGAAACCGGGAACCGCTTCTTGCCGCGCGACATAGCATTGGCGTAGCGTGGAAAGCAGCGCGATCAGTTCCATCAACTGCTGCGGTGCGCGCGAAAGAACGCCACCATCGGGAAAAACCAGCTCGATAAGCGCGAGTTCCAGGCTGTGTTCGCCCATCGCGCGCCGCGCCTTGCCTTCTGGCAGCAGCAGCGAAGCGGCAACGATGCCCGCCCAGCCACACACCTTGTCGAACGGTTTGGTCGCCCGGATTGCAGATTGGTCGAGGTGCCGCGCAGTGCGGGCAAAATGGTTCAGTATCTTTGAACGATAAACGATGTCATTATTCGAAAGCAGGAAGGGCGCGGCGGCAGCCATGTTCAGGAAACGCCACGCACTGTTGTCAATGCGCCAGGCGGGCATGCGGGGTTTGTCGCCATTTGCTAAAAGCCATTTTACAGCGATCGACGCCGCCAACGGCGCTCCCTCTCCGCGATTGACGGTGGCGGTCAAATCACGAAGCCAGTCGAAGCGGTGGACATAATCGGTAAATGCAGGCGGCAGAGCTATTTTCTCGAAATCGATCGTCTCGATTGCCTGTTCCATGCCCTGAAACAGGAATTTGCCGATGCGCATCGCGGTCCCGCGCCCCTCATCACCGGGCAGAGGGCTTTCAGGTACTGCAAGCAGCTTAAGCGGCAGCTTGCCAGTAATCCGCATTTTGTGCAGTGGCGTGCGCCAACTCAACTGATAGAGCATCAGCGAAACACGGGCGGCGAGATTCTCAAGGCGACCTGCCGGACGCACGACCAGCGCATTGGCGCCAATCCTTTCGTCCGGGCGATCCGCTTCGGCCATTACCCCCTCAGGGCTGCGATATTGGCGGCGTAAGCGCTGGGGCCGCCCTTGAAGGTCGCTGTTCCGGCAACCAGCGTATCCGCTCCGGCAGAAATAGCGAGCGGCGCGGTTTCAACCGTGATCCCGCCATCGACTTCCAGGCGGATATCCTTGCCGGTCTTTTCAATCATCTTGCGGATCGCTTCGATCTTGCGCAGCTGGCTGGAGATAAAGCTTTGCCCGCCAAAGCCGGGGTTTACGCTCATCACAAGTACCAGATCGATATCCTCGATCAGATAATCGAGCATCTTGGCCGGCGTATGGGGGTTGAGGACGATGCCAGCCTGCTTGCCGAGCGATTTGATCAGCTGCACCGTCCGGTGCGGATGCGGCCCTGCTTCGGGATGGAAAGAGATGATGTCCGCGCCTGCGTCGGCAAAATCCTTCACATATTGGTCGACTGGCGAAATCATCAGATGGACGTCAAACGGTTTCGAACTGTGCGGGCGCAGCGCCTTTACCACGGCGGGGCCAATGGTGATGTTGGGGACGAAATGGCCGTCCATCACATCGACATGGATCCAGTCGCAGCCTGCGGCATCGATGGCGCGAACTTCTTCACCAAGGCGCGCGAAATCGGCGGACAGGATCGAAGGGGCAATACGGACGGGAGCGCTCATGGCTGGCGCTTAGCGAGACTGGGCGGAAGGGGCAAGGCGAGCCCCCCTTCATGCACAACTAATCCACTGCTTTATCCACCGCGTTGTCGCGAAAACAGCCCAAGCGGCCCGGTTGTGCCTTCGGTTGTCTCGACCAACCGGAATCCGAGCTTCTCGCCCACGCGCATCGAGGCCCCGTTGTTGATGTCAATGATGCAGCGAATCTCGGGATCCGGAAGCGCTTCGTCAGCCCATCCAAGGATCGCCGCCATCGCTTCGGTTGCATAGCCCTTGTTCCACGCATGATGCGCGAAGGCCCAGCCAGCCTCAGGATACCCTTCCAACCCGGCTATCCCGCGCTGCATCTGCGCGAGCCCGCCATTGCCAAGAAACTGGCCGGTCGCCCGATCGCAAAAAGCAAGATAGCCATAGCCGAAAAGCGACCAAAGCCCCGCGCCTTGAACAAATTTGATCCAGCTTTCTTGCCGGCTACGCGGCTCCGGGCTGATAAACTGTGTCATCCGCGGATCGCCCCATGCGGCAGCGTAAGCCTCCCAATGTTTCATCGCCAATGGCTCGATGATCAGGCGTTCGGTGGTCAGCGTCGGCGGTGTCATATAGACGAGCTAGCCCTTGCGTTGCAGACAGGCAATGAAGAAGCCATCGAGCCCGCCCTTGTCGGTGAGCATACCGGGCAGGGTGCGGACATAGCCATCCTTAGGCATTATTCCCTTTGGCAGAAGGTTGGCAGCGACCTCCGCCTTGGTGAAATCGCCATGGCACGCAAGGAAGGCATCGGCCTGTAGCTCGCCCTCTTCGGGTTCAAGCGAGCAGGTTGCGTAGACCAATGTTCCGCCGGGTTTGACCATGGCCGCGGCCTTGTCGAGCATCGCCGCTTGCAGCTCGACCAGTTCGGCAATCTGCTTCGGCCCTATCCGGTGGAGTACATCGGGATGGCGGCGGAAAGTACCTGTGGCGGTGCAGGGTGCATCGAGCAGCACGGCGTCGAACTCCGCTTCTGGCTGCCAAGTCAGAACATCCCCAATGTTGGATTTCGCGGTCAGCCCGGTGCGTTCCAGATTGGCCAACAACCGCTCCATCCGCTTCGCCGATTTGTCGAGTGCAGTGACATTCCAGCCCTGACTCGCCAGCTGCATCGTCTTGCCACCGGGGGCTGCACATAGGTCAGCTATCTCTCTATGATTGCCCTGCCCCAGCAATCGCGCTGGCAAGCTCGCCGCCAGATCCTGCACCCACCAGGCACCATCGACATAGCCGGGCAACATCTCGATCGCCGATCCGCGCGCCAGCCGGATGTGGCCCGGTGCGAGGCTCGCGCCTTCCAGTTCTTCAGCCCATTTGGCCGTCTGCGAGGGATCGGACACAATCAGGTCGAGCGACGGCGGCTCGGCTAAGGCAACACGCGCTGCCTCGACCATCTCCGCGCCCCATGCTGCTTTCCAGCGATCAGCAACCGGATGCGTCAGGCTGGGTGCCTCGGCCAGCTTGGGTTGCAACCGCCACAACGACCCCAGCACGCCGTGCACCAGCCGCCTCGGCCCTTTATCGAGCAGAGGCAGCGCAGTCGAAATCGCAGCGTGCGGCGGCGTGCCCAGCCGGAGCATTTGCGCCAGCGCCATGCGCAGCACCATCCGCGCCTTAGCATCCTCCGCCAATGGCAGGCGGGTCTGACTATCGATCAGCAGGTCGAGGTCCGGGAGCCAGCGCAGTACCTCTTGCGCAATGGCAATCGCCAGCGCCCGGTCCGAAGGCTCCAGTCCCTTGGCCATAGCACTCGCTGCCTGATCGAGCGGTTGGCCGGTACGCAGGCAAGCGTCGAGCATCCGCAACGCAGTGCGGCGCGCGGCAAGCCCTGTAGCGGTAGTGGGACGGGTGTTCATCGCCGGGCCTTAGGCGCGTGGCGGGATGACTACAATCCGCTTGTGATCAACTGCGGCTCAAGGGGTCCAGCGCGCTGCGCCGAGGGCCCGAACCCATTTGCTCCGCCAAAGCCTCCAGTTCGGCAATCCGGTTCTCGGTTGCCGGATGGGTCGAGAACATCTCTGATATGTGCGTCGGTACGATGTATAGCTGGGCTGCCGAAGGGTTGCGCTCGCTGACCGGATTGGGGATCGCCTGCGCCGCACCCGATATTTTGGCAAGCGCCGCAGCAAGGGCGAGTGGCTTACCCGATATCTCGGCACCGGTGCGGTCAGCCCCATATTCGCGTGTGCGGCTGATCGCCAGTTGCACGATCATCGCGGCGAAGGGAGCAATCAATACAGCGAGCAATGTCGCCAGACCGTTGCGATCATTGTCACGGAAAAAGAGGCCGAAATTGGCCAGCATCGACAGCGCACCTGCAATCGTCGCGACCATTGTCATGATCAGCGTGTCGCGGTTTTTCACATGCGCGAGTTCGTGCGCCATCACGCCTTCTACCTCGTCGCGACTGAGCATCGACAGCAGACCAGTGGTCGCAGCCACCGCGGCATTTTCCGGATTGCGCCCGGTGGCAAAGGCATTGGGATTGGGGTTATCGACGATATAGACGCGCGGCATCGGCATGTTGGCGCGGCGCGCAAGATTCGCGACCAGCCCGTAGAAATTGGGTTCGCTCTGCGCATCAACCTCACGCGCATTATGCATCTTGAGGACGATTTTGTCGGCATTCCAATAGGTGAACAGGTTCATCCCCGCCGCGACCAGCAGCGAAATAATCGCCCCGCCCGAGCCGCCAAGCGTATAGCCGAGCGCCATGAAAAGCGCTGTCAGCGCCGCCAGCAACATCGTGGTCTTGAGCATATTCATCTTGATATCCTCCGTATCAGGCCCAATGTGGGGGGACGTTGTTCTGCTTTCAAGAATGTCCTTAGGAGCCTCCCCATGGGCAAGCGCCCGCCGCATGTGAAACCGCCAGCCTATCTGTCGAAAAGTCCGCCTGTGCCCGAACCCAAAGCGGTGGAGCACAAGCCGCTTCCCGACGAGGAGCGTCCTGACCCTGTCCGCTATGGCGATTGGGAGCTGAAAGGCATTGCCGTCGACTTCTGATTAATCACCCGATTAAATCGGGGCTTGCGCTCGCCGCGTTCGCCTTTATGCCTTTCTCTCGAGAAGAATGTGAGGAGAGGCATGTATTATTCCGAGCTGCGCCAGGTGCGCGATGAGTTGACAGGCCCCGGTGGCCCGTTTGAAATCGTCGAAGCCGATATCCTGGGCAACCGCATCCGCACTTATAAAAATGCCCCGCCCAGCGTCCGCGAGGTGTGGTTATCGACTGTGGCATTCGCCGAACGTCCCTATCTCCCCACATTTCCCAAGTAAGGCGCTGATTTCGCTGTCCTGACCATTATATTTCCTA
>CAZQWC010000004.1:115883-207826 GCA_964597055.1 uncultured Sphingorhabdus sp. | reverse complement strand
AGGAGGCAATCATGCACTAACAATCAAGCCGGACCACTCAATGGGGGCCGGTCACTTTGCAGAATTCTATCCCAAGTCTCAAAAATTGAATGTCGGAAAGCGGCCAAAGTCGGCAGTTGGGATATGACGAAGTATTTTTCAACGCAAACCGGAACGGTGGTTCAATCGACTCGCGTTAGAACGAGTAACGTAAAGTGCGCCTGGAGCGTCAATAGTGGTGCTCCGGCTCCAGACTTATGGGACTTGGAGAAATGCTTGCTAGAAAGTTCCCTGGCTTAGGGCAGGCTGTATGCCCTTAATTTCAAGGTGGTCGCAAATATATGATATAAAATCATAAAATGGTGAGCCCTGCTGGATTCGAACCAGCGACCTACTGATTAAAAGTCAGTTGCTCTACCGACTGAGCTAAGGGCCCATCACGGCACGGAAAGTCCCGCACGCTCAGGAGCGCTCCCCCTAATGCGCTGCTTGGCGGCGGTCAAGCGGCTTGGGGCGGTTTAAGCGATGAAAAAGTTGGCGAATGGTCAGGCCGGATAGCGGGTCGCGCCAATTCGGCGCAATTTCGGTCGCCGGGCCGAGCACGAAGTTCCGTTCGCGCATCGCGGCGTGCGGAATGGCAAGCGCAGGGCGTTCGCCAGACCACACCCCGCCCGACCATAAGAGGATATCGAGGTCGAGCGTACGCGCACGCCAGCGTTGACCTATGCGTCGACGACCGAAATGGGTTTCAATCGACTGCAGGCGGCGCAACAGTGTTGGCGGATCAAGGTCGCAGGAGATCACCGCAACTGCATTGGCGTAACGGCGCCTTGAGGCCCCTATCGCTGCGCTTTGTATGATTGAAGATTGCGCAAAAACGTCAATATCCGGCATTTCGAGGGCTTCGATAGCCTGCTCGAGCATATTCTGCGGACTGCCTGCAAGTTCGTGACGCTGGTTTGAACCCAGCGCGATCAAGTAGAGATTTTTGGTATTCCCAGCCATATCCCCGCCTAGCGCCGATGCGCCGGGCGGGGAAGCGCAATCCGGGGGTGCCATTTCCCGTGGCGACCCCGGGAGCGTGACGATCAGAAGTGGAAGTTCAGCCCGACGCGGATCAGGTGCATATCCAGATCCTGCCGCAGGGTTTCTGTATAGGCGGGCGTAACAAAGGTGCTGCCCGGCAGATATCCGGTGATATAGCTGGTGCCACCCTGGTCGGTGTACGCATAATCGAGCCGAGCCGAGACCGTGTCGCCGAATTTGTGCTCAACGCCGCCACCGATAATGAAGCCGTCCAGCGTCTTCTTGGTACCACCAGCCTTGTCATATCCGCCGTTGGACGACATTGTTGCTGCGAATTCGGCTTTGGTCCACGCCCAGCCGCCCGATGCGTAGATAAGCGTCTTGTCCATAGCTACGCCGGCGCGAGCGCGCAGCGAGAACATATGTTTCGCATCTACTCCATTGCCAAAATTGTAGCTGAGCGTTGGGAATGGGGTTGTCGGAACCAATCCGGTCGAGCGGCTGTTATCGGCATTCAGGATGGTAAAGTCAGCCTCGGCACCAAGGACGAAGTTTCCAGCGGTTTGGTAATTATAGCCCAACTGGCCGCCGAAGTTGAAACCTTCCGGTTTGCGGCTGTCAGCGAAAGTCGATGTCACATAATCGCGCAGCCCCTGCGATTCAGACGTCCATGCGCCGCTGAGTGCGACATCGGTGTCGGATGACCCTGTGCCATATCCTGCCTGTACGCCCACATAGGGACCAGTCCAGTCCGCATCCTGCGCAAAGGCAGGGCTTGCGATCATGGCAATGGCAGAAGCCGGGATGAGCGAAAGTTTCTTCATGGTAAGTTCCTTCAATCTGTTCCGATAAATCATCGGACAAGTGTTGGTGCGACCCATGAATGTGATGCCGGACAAAGGGTGCCGCGAACTCACGACGCCCCGTTAGCGTGGAGAACCTTTCCGGATATTGTATGGAATCGACCATGCCGCCGATTTTGTCACGGCTGTGGCAAATATGTAACAGAAGCTATCTTGGCCTAACTGTCCTCGACAAGGCGACTATAAAGCTGTGGCCTACGATCACGGAAGAAGCCCATGCTGGCACGGTGAAGACGGGCCTGATCGAGATCAAAGCCTGCGACCAGCACGCCCGTTTCGCTATCGTCCAGATCGCATACGACATCGCCCCATTCGTTTGCGATGAAGCTGGTGCCATAAAATTTTTGCGCTGGCCCACCATGGTCGGATTCGGCACCCACGCGATTGGCAGCGATCACGGGCATGCAGTTTGATACCGCATGGCCGACCATTGCACGTCGCCACATATGGCGGGTGTCCAATGTCGCGTCCTGCGGTTCGGCCCCGATCGCTGTGGGATAAAACAGCAACTCAGCCCCCATAAGGGCCATGACCCGCGCGCATTCGGGATACCATTGGTCCCAGCAGATACCGACGCCGATGCGTGTGCCGAACACGTCCCACACCTTGAAACCGGTGTTGCCAGGACGGAAATAATATTTTTCCTGATAGCCTGGGCCATCCGGGATGTGGCTCTTGCGATAGGTGCCAAGGATTTCTCCGTCGGCATCTATCATCGCCAACGTATTATAAAAATGCGAACCGTCGCGTTCAAAGAAGCTGGTGGGGATCGCGACCTTCAGCTTTTTGGCAAGATTCGCCATGGCTTGCACCGAGGGGTGCTCCAGCGTCGGCCTTGCGAGGGCGAAATGCGATTCTTCCTGCGTCTTGCAGAAATAGGGGCCGGAGAAGAGTTCGGGCGGCAATATGATTTGCGCACCATCACTGGCAGCCTTCTCGACCAATCCAGAAACGGCTTCGATATTGTCCGCTTCACTGCCCATAAGCGGCAGTTGGAGAGCGGCGACAGTGATAGTGCGCGTGGTCATTCGCAATTACATCCGCTTCTTGAAGAGCAAGGTCATGCGGTCGCTTTCGCCGATTGCTTCATATTTTGCTTTGTCGACATCTTTGAGACGTAGGGCAGGGGGAAGCGTCCACACGCCATCGGGATAATCCGCCGTATCCTTCGGATTGGCGTTGATCTCGCTCTTCGCGACCAGTTCAAAGCCGTTCACTTCCATGAATTTGATCACATCGGCCTCGCGCAGATAGCCCTTGTTGCCATCGGTATAGCTATAGGGCGCATCGGCTTTGGCACGGTGCTGCTCGATGCCGAAGAGGCCGTCATCCTTCAGCAGTTCGCGCATCCGCTTGATTTCCTGATCGGCCATGTTCCAGCGGAATAGGTTGTGCATCATGCGCATGACAATGATCCGGTCGAACGTGCCCTTTGCGCCTTCTGGAATGGCATCGAGCGTGAAGGCGCGATAGTCGCTGGCAGGCTTGCCGGTAACTTTCGCGACGTCATCTGGGAATTTGGCCGCACCGGCCTTTACGGCTTCACGGGTCTTTTCGTCGGCAAAGACGGTGGTGCTGAAATAAAGGCCGTTAAACTTGCCGCTGCCTTCCATGTAGCGCCCGAGCGTTCGCGAGATCCACTCTCCGCCTGGCGCATATTCGCCCACGACATGATCGGGGTGGATGCGGAAAAATTCGAAGGTTTCGGCTGGATGGCGATATTTGTCGCGCTTTGCATCTTCGGCGCGCGAAGGATCGGCAAGGATTTTAGCCATACGCTCCTGATGCGCCTTGTGCATAGCGGCATGGGCCTTGTCATGCTTGTGACCGTGATTTTCCGCAATTGCGGGCGCGGAAAGGGCAGTGGCTGCCAAGGCGAGAAATAGCATCTTTTTCATCGGGGAGGTCCTCTCTCTGGAAATCTCTATCTTCCTTATGCGTCAGCTTGCTTCGCAAAGGAATACAGTCAAAGCGGCACTTGCTGGCTGGAGCAATGGAAGCTGCCTCCGCCGGTCAGCACTGCGTCTGCACGAAGGCCGACAAGCTTTCGATCAGGGAACAGCGGCTCCAATTCGGCCAGAACAACTTCGTCATAACGGCTACCATATAAAGGGACCACAACTGCGCTGTTGCCGATATAGAAGTTCATATAGCTTGCTGGCACTGCTTCGCCATCCTGCTCGAAACGGCCAACTGAGGGTAGGGGAGTGACTTTGCACCCAAAGGCTTCAGCGCGACGGCGGGCATCGGCATAGACTACAGCATTTGGATCATCGACATCGCGCGCTTCGGGCAGCACAAGATGATTGGGGGCCACAAAGCGCGCCAAATTATCGACATGGCCGTCGGTGTGGTCGTTCGCGAGACCGTCGCCCAGCCACAGCAGACGATCGATCCCTAGATCTCGGCCCAATCGAGCTTCAATGGCCTCGCGACAAAGCGCTGGATTGCGGTTGGGGTTGAGCAGGCAGTCGACCGTAGTCACGGCCAGTCCTTCGCCATCGACATCGATCGAGCCACCTTCGAGAATCCAATCACAATCGGTCACGGGGAAGCCCGCCGCCTCAGCCAGCTCGCGCCCAATTGTCTGGTCGCCTTCATAATCGAACCGGTTGCCCCAACCGTTAAAACCGAAATTGCGCGCCACACGGCCGGTGCCGCTTCCCGTGATGATGCAGCCGGTATCGCGCAACCAAACATCGCCGATCAGCCGGTCTTCGACAATCACACCGGCATTGCAGAGATCGCGGGCCCGCGCTGCGGCCACCATTCCCTTGGCGATCAGGTAAACAGTTTCACCCTTACCGCCGTCGTGCACAGCATTGGCGAAGGCGGCGATTTGCTCCTGCGCTTTGGCCAAGGGATCTCCCCAAGCCTTCGCGTCGGAGGGAAAACCGATCCAGACGCATTCATGCGGCGCCCATTCAGGTAGCATGCGAACGGACATGATGGCTTTACTTTTCGCCCCGGCTCTTGTCACGGATGGCGCGGAACTCGTCACCTTCGACCCAATTGGGCCATGCGCTGGTCATCGCAAGCATCCGCCCGACGCGGTAATAGAGGCGCAGGTCGGCCATCACACCGGACCAATCCCAGCTTTCGTCAAATTCGTCGCCGGGGGCGTGATAGCGGTTTTCTTCATAGTCCTTGGCGGCCTTTTCGGCAGCTTCCTTGCCGCCATTGACCAGATCGTCACCGCCTTCGAAGTACACCATAGGCACACCCAATTTGGCGAAGCTGAAATGGTCCGAACGGTAATAGAAACCCTTTTCAGGGGTAGGCTCGCGATCAGGCGTGCGGCCTTCGATCTTTGCGGCGGCGTCCAAATAGCTGTCGAGGTCAGACTTGCCCATTCCGATCACGGTCAGGTTCTTAGCCGGACCTGTCATCGAAAAGGCATCCATGTTTACGCCGCCTACAGTCTTCGCCAACGGATAGATCGGGTTTTCGGCATAATATTTGGAACCAAGCAGGCCGGACTCTTCGGCTGTCACCGCCAGAAAAACGATGCTGCGGTCTGGAGCTCCAGCCTTTTTGTGCGCTTCTGCAAGCGCGACAAGAGCAGCCGTGCCAGTGGCATTGTCAACGGCACCATTGCAGATTTCATCGCCGTCGACCGCCGTGCAGCGACCGAGATGGTCCCAATGTGCGGTGTAGAGCACATATTCGTCAGGACGCTTTGCACCCTTCAATACGCCAACGATGTTACGGCTGTTTTTCTTCGAGATTGCGTTTTCAAAACTAACTCCGGCTTTCAGCCCGAGCGGAACAGCCTTGAAGCCCTTGGTCTTTGCTGCAGCCATCGCCTTGGCCAAATCCTGCCCGCCAGCAGCCATGATTTTGGCGGCCACATCTTTTTGCACCCAGCCATTGGCCTTGGTTTGATCCGCACCGCCATTTTTCGATTGGGCGAGGAATTGAGGTCCGGTCCAGCTCGAGTTGACGACATTCCAGCCATAAGCAGCAGGTGCAGTATCATGAACGATTAGCGCAGCGGCCGCGCCCTGACGTGCGGCTTCTTCAAACTTATAGGTCCAGCGGCCATAATAGGTCATTGCTTTGCCGCCGAACGGCCCTTCAAGTCCTGCTGTGTCGAAATCTGGATCGTTGACGAGGATCAGGACGGTCTTGCCCTTCACATCGACTCCGGCATAGTCGTTCCAGCCTTTTTCAGGGGCGTTGATGCCGTAACCGACGAAGACAACATCGCTATCCTTGATGTCGATCTTTGCCTGCTCCTGATAGGTACCAGCGACATATTCACTGCCATAGGCAAAGATGATCGCCTTGCCGTCTTTGCCGGTGACGGTAAGCGGCGAGAAATTCTTGGCTGCGATTTCGACCAGCGGCACGTCCTGTGTCCATCCGCCATCCTTGTCGCTCGACGGGTTGCCCGGTTCGAGACCAGCGGCTTTGAATTTTTCGATCATCAGCGCGACGGTCTTTTCCTCGCCGGCCGTGCCCGGTGCACGACCTTCAAAGGCATCGGATGAAAGGGTGCGAGTGATGTCCTTCATGGTCGCTTCTGACAAATCGGGGACAGCGACTTCAGGCAATTTACTCGAGCTAGCATCATCAATCTTTTTGCACCCCGAAAGGGCAAGCGCGGAAACCAGGGCGAGCGTCAAAAGGCGCATGATATTCTCCAAATGTTATTGGGCGCGCTTCTGCCAGAGGTGAAGCAGTTGCTCAAATGAAATTGAAACATTCCAGCCGACGTTGACCAGCGCTTGCCGCAGTCCCTATTTTTGTTTAATGAGTAAAAACTCAGTGAGTCGTTAATCAGTTTTAAGGTAGATGATATGGCTGGTATGCGGGAACTGCAGCGGGCGGAAACACGGCACCAGATTTTGCAGGCTGGATTGCATCTCGTTCGCCAGTCGGGGTTCGGAAAAACAACCACTGGTGAAATTGCGAAGCTCGTCGGTAAGGCGCATGGAACGGTCTTCCTCCATTTTGCCACCCGCGATGCGCTGGTAACAGAAATTGTAAAGGCGATCGGGAGCGGGTTGACCGAACGGCTCGCCACACTGTCGAGCGAGCGCTTTGGTCTCGAAGATTTCCTTGATGCGCATCTTGCGGTGCTCGGCGAAGAGGAAGCGCTTTATAGCGCCTTGTTGCAGGAGCTTTCGACATTGCCAGACAACGCGCGTGCTTATGTTTTCGCCATGCAGTCCGGCGTTTCTGCGCGCTTGGGACGGGCGCTCCAAGTCGACATCGACAAGGGGCTCGCCCGCGCGTTCGATAAAGTGGCGCTGGCCAATATCTGGATAGCGCTGACCAACCACTATCTGTTGAACCGCGATTTATTTGCGCCGGGTGAAAGCGTGATTGCGCGTCATGGCAAAGCACTCAAATCCCAGCTTGTAGCCATCGTTGAAAAGGATAAATCCCATGCCTGATACACATTGCCCATCCTGCGGCTCTTGCGGCTTTCCGATGGAAGTGACGGATGATTTTGCAGGTGGGAATCCAGACGCCGCCTATTGCTCAATCTGCGCTGATGCAAACGGCCAGCTGAAGCCGTTCGAGACCGTAGTTGCCCTGAACGCAGACTATTTTGTCCGGCATCAGGGCGTTGATTCCTGTGCCGCTATTGAGCTAGCTCGCTCGCTTCTGCAATCGATGCCCGCCTGGGCAGGTAATGCATCGACACTGCAATAAGGGGGCGAGAGATGAAGCACCCCTATCTTTTTGCGCCGACTATCCTGCTATCCGCGACGGTGGTACACGCATCTGACAAAGCAATGAGCCAACCAACCGGCGAGGCGGCAGTTAATATGCTGCTCGCCATCAACCACCGCATGCTCGATTCGCGTTACGGACAGCGCGATGATTTTGCCGCGCGCTTGGTGGCGAAGGATTTTTTTGGCATTGGTAATGATGGCGGCTGGCTCGACAAAACCAGATTTGAAGAGCGGTTAGGGGGTGATCGCCCGCCCACCGAAATCTTTTATGGTAATGTGCAGGTTCGCTTGTTCGATGGCATCGCGCTGATTGAGGGGGTGGTGACCGTCGCCAGCCAGAATGGGGTCAAAACGCGCATCCGCTATTCCGACAGTTACACATGGCGTCGCCATGCGTGGTGGCTGATTTCGTCTCAAGAGACGGAATTAGGGGTATCTGCGCGTGCGGACATCATTTCCCAACCCAAACCGGTCGGACTGGATTGGGACGGGCACGACCCGGCTGGCGATGATCTGGCTGTGCTTGAACGGTTGAACGCCAATTATGTCGACGCCTTCCGTCGCGCCGACGCGGGCTGGTTCGATGCGCATTTGACCGATGATTACAGGGTGACATTCGGAGACGGCAGCTACCATGATCGCGGCGATGCGCTGGCGGATTTCCAGATACCCTATTTCGAACAGAATATCCGCAGCTTTCCCGTCGGTGCAGTCCGCATCCGCCGCTTTGGTGATGTCGCGCTAATCCATGCGGAAAATGATTATGAGCTGAAAGACGGGCGAAAAGGGATCAATCGCTACACCGATATCTGGCGTAAGATTGGTCAGGAATGGAAATGCCTATCGGCGCACATCACGGTTTTCAAACCGCCGACATGAAAAAGGCGGCCCCATAACTGGAGCCGCCTCTCTGATATTGCGGGCCTAGAGCTTAGAACTTCAAGCCAATGCCAATGCCGGCGGCGTTCAGATCGGTGCCGTTCAGGAAGTAACGGCGATATTCGACCTTGCCGAACACCTTGTCGTTGAAGCTGTGCTGATAACCGATGCCCGCATTGATTTCTTCAATGTCGTTCACTTCATAACCGGCAGCGATATACAGCTTGCCCTTTTCGCCAACCTTGGCGCCAAGGCGGCCACCCAGATTGACCAGATCGGCACCGTCAAAATTGGTGTCATAGGACACTTCGGGGCCGACAAATGCAGTCTCACCGAGGTCGATATCATAACCGGCAGCAACGCCAGCGAAGAAATCTTCGGAGCCGCCACCCCAACCGATTGCGCCACGGCCTTCGACGCGACCTTCGCCTGCAGCCATGGCAGGGGTTGCGATAACGGCAGCAGCAGCCGAAGCGAGAATGAGGAATTTCTTCATATTTATATCCTTGATTTTAGGGAGATAAACCACGTCAGTGGCTGACCCCTATGTAGGAAGCCAATTCTTGCTGGCCAATGAATGTTGCGTAGAAAAGTAAGATAACACCCAAGAAATGTTGTAATATTGCAACAGTTTTGAAGAGGATTTCGACGAACGGCTTTCTCTGGCGGACAAAAAAAGAGCGGCCGAAGCCGCTCTTTCGAACATTTGCGATGGACCGCCGATTAACGCGAATAGAATTCGACGACCAGATTGGGTTCCATCTTCACCGGATAGGGTACTTCGTCCAGCGTCGGAACGCGGGTGAAGGTGACCTTGTCATTGCCATCGGTGCTGACATATTCGGGTATATCGCGCTCGGCGAGGCCCTGAGCTTCGATGACCAGTGCCATTTCCTTGGCCTTGTTGCCCAGGCTGATAACGCTGCCGACGTCGACTTGACGGCTGGCAATGTTGCACTTCACGCCGTTGACGCGAATGTGGCCGTGGCTGACCAACTGACGAGCTGCAAAGATCGTCGGTGCGAACTTGGCGCGATACACGACCATGTCGAGGCGACGCTCGAGCAGGCCGATGAGGTTCTGCGAAGTATCGCCCTTCATGCGGTTCGCTTCCTGATAAGCGCGCTTGAACTGCTTTTCGGTGATATCGCCATAATAGCCCTTGAGCTTCTGCTTGGCGCGGAGCTGGAGACCATAGTCGGAGATTTTGCCCTTGCGGCGCTGACCGTGCTGGCCGGGGCCATATTCACGACGGTTGACGGGCGATTTGGGACGACCCCAGATATTTTCGCCAAGACGACGGTCAATTTTATACTTCGAATTCTGACGCTTCGACATGTGTCAAAGTCCTTTCAACTTGCTAACATCAATGTTGTTTACCTTCCTGAATCCGAAAACCGGTTCCCACTTTTCGGGGAAGGTAAATAGTCCCGGGTCGCACCACCAAGCCAATGTACCTGGTGCGGCCGCCACTTCACCGGGGTGTGGGGCCAATTGCGAAGGCGTGCCTATGGCGGGGAGTGTGGATAAAGTCAAGTATCGGCTCGACAGAAAGCGTGCCGAACCCTAATGGCGCGGGCCATGACAACAGAAACTTCTCTCCAAGGCGTAAAAGACCCGGCGGATTGCACCAACATGGCCGAAGTTCGCGCCGGTGTTGACGATGTCGATGCGCAGCTGGTCGCACTTCTTGCCCGCCGTTTCGGTTATATGGATGCCGCCGCGCGCATCAAGCAGGATCGCGAGACAGTACGCGACGAGGTGCGCAAGGCGCAGGTGATTGCCAACGCCCGCAAGGCCGCACTCGATCTCCGAATTCCGCAGGATGTCATCGCTGACATGTGGGAAACGCTGGTCGAAGGCTCGATAGCCTATGAATATGGGCGGTGGGATGCCTTGCGCGGCTGAATATTAGCACTGGCCTTGGGCGCGACAAATTACCGTGTCTTGGTACCCATAGAATCGATCTGGCCATCAACGCTTTCGCGTTCGACCAAGCCCCATTGTTCCGCAGTCTTGCAAATGCGCTTTGCTGTCCGGCTTCCCTGGCCAGTGCGGTCGTCGGTTTTGCAAATCTTTTTTGGTTTCTTTTTGGCGGCAACTGCAGGCTGAACTGGCGTGTCGGCATTCTGCTGCGACACTGGTTCGCTCGGCGCAATAGTGGACGAAATTAGAAAAATAACAGCAAATAACGACATCGAAGATTTCCGTAGTTGAGAAGGCGCACGCGTCTATCTCGCTCGATCAGTATTGGCAATCAATCCTGACGGGCTTTTCCGAATGCACTAAGGACGCCGCGTAATGTTCGCATTTCAAGACTGTTCCAGCCTGGTTTTGTTAGAAGATTGCGCAGCGTCTGTTGTGTAACGGCGGTGCGTTTTTCGGGAAAGAAATATCCCCGATCCTCCAAAAGACCGAAAAGATGCTGGATCATGCCATCCAGTTCTTCCTGCGGGGCAGGGGGATCGATGTCGACTTTGGGCGGGCTGGCCAAACCCTGATGCTTTGACCATTCATAGGCGCATAAAATGACTGCCTGCGCCAGATTGAGCGAACCGAATTCCGGATTGATTGGTACGGTAATAATCTTGCGGGCAGCTGCAACCTCATCGGTTTCAAGCCCTGATCGCTCTGCACCGAACAGGATAGCGCTGCGCCCCTGTGCGGTAACGATTTCGCTTGCGGCTTCCTGCGGTGTGAGCACCGGCTTGGTGACGCCGCGTTTGCGTACCGTGGTTGCGTAGATATGGCTGATATCGGCCGTGGCCTCGGCAAGCGTGCTAAAAACCTGCGCTTTTTCAAGAACGATGTCGGCTCCTGATGCGGCGGGGCCAGCGGAAGGATTGGGCCAACCATCGCGTGGGTTGACGATCCGCATCTCGGTCAATCCGAAATTCAGCATCGCCCGCGCAGCTTTGCCAATATTCTCGCCCAGTTGCGGGCGCACCAATATGATGATGGGGGCGGGGTTCATTTTTTGGCCGCTTCGGCCACGCTGCCTGCAAATTCCTCGAAATCTTTGGCTTCGGCAAATTCCTTATAGACGCTGGCGAAGCGGATATAGGCGACGGTATCCAGACCCTTAAGGCCTTCCATAACGAACTGGCCGATGCGCGCGGATTCGATCTCGGTTTCGCCAAGTGTTTCGAGCTGCCGCTGGATTCCCGATACCAGCTTTTCGATCTGCGCTTGCTCGATTGGACGCTTGCGGCATGCGACAGCAACCGACCGCTCCAGTTTCTCGCGCTCAAATGGTTCACGGCGCCCTTCGGTTTTCAGGACGGTCAGTTCGCGCAGCTGGATGCGTTCGAAGGTCGTGAATCGCGCGCCACAGCCCTCACACTGGCGCCGTCTGCGAATGGCAGCACCATCCTCTGTCGGGCGACTGTCTTTTACCTGGCTGTCATCATGTCCACAAAAGGGGCAGCGCATTATTTCTCTTTTTCTTGGTTCTTTTTCTTGTTCATATGGCGGTAGGCGACAATGCCCGCTCCGATCACCGCACCAGTTGCGATGCTAACCGGAGCAATCAGGGCCGCTGCTGCACCTAGCGCCGCACCGCCAGCCACTTTCTTTGCGGAATCCGTATCGGCCAAATGTTTGCCTGTGTGGAAGGCATCCTTGGTCGCACCCCACAATTCATCGGCAGCTTCACCGACATAGTGCTTTGCCTGATTTGGAATGCTCTCTTCAGATAGGCGTTCCGGTGTCTTGGCACCACATTTAGGGCAGAACTTCATGCCTTCACTGATTTCGGCCGCACATTCATTGCACATCTGGGACATTATCCGTCTCCCTTCATCTCTGTATTAGATGAGTAAGTCACTTGTCCATTTCAAGTGCGAATATAACTCAGGACGGATAAATCGGGAAGCGTGCACAAAGCGCTTCGGCTTCCGCTTTTATTTTGGCTTCGATCTGGCCGTCACCTGCTTCACCATTCTTGCGCAATCCTTCAACTACATCAGCGATCATTCGGCCGATTTCGCGGAATTCGGCAGGGCCAAAACCGCGGGTTGTACCAGCCGGCGTACCCAGACGCAGGCCCGAGGTTACGAACGGCTTCTCCGTATCATAGGGGATGGCGTTTTTGTTGCAGGTGATCGACGCGCGGTCGAGGGCGTGTTCGGCATGCTTGCCTTTGGCCTGCTTCGGCCGCAGATCGACCAGCATCGAATGATTGTCGGTTCCGCCCGAAACAATATCAAGGCCCTGTTCCTGCAAGCTGGAAGCCAGCGCACGGGCATTCTCTATGACATTTGCCGCATAGGTTTTGAATTCGGGCCGCATCGCTTCGGCGAAGCATACCGCCTTGGCCGCAACAACATGCATCAACGGGCCACCCTGCAAGCCGGGGAAGATCGCCGAATTCATCTTTTTCGCAATCGCTTCGTCATTCGACAGGATGACGCCCGAACGCGGACCACGAAGTGACTTGTGGGTCGTCGTCGTCACAACATGCGCATGCGGGATGGGCGAGGGGTGGGCACCGCCTGCGACCAGCCCCGAAATGTGCGACATATCGACCAGCAGCAGTGCGCCGACTTCATCGGCGATCGCGCGAAACGCTGCCCAGTCCCAGATGCGTGAATAGGCGGTGCCGCCAGCGATAATCAGCTTTGGCTTGTTTTCATGCGCGAAGCGCGCGACTTCTTCCATGTCGATGCGGCAATCGTCGCGGCGCACGCCATAAGCGACCGGGTTGAACCACTTACCCGACATGTTGACCGGGCTGCCATGCGTCAGGTGGCCACCAGCCGCCAGATCAAGCCCCATAAAGGTGTCGCCGGGTTGCAACAGGCCCAGAAATGCCGCCTGGTTCATCTGGCTGCCCGAATTGGGCTGCACATTGGCAAAGCCGCAACCGAACAGCTTCTTTGCGCGCTCGATAGCGATCGTTTCGATCTCATCGACATATTCGCAGCCGCCATAATAGCGTTTGCCCGGATAGCCTTCGGCATATTTGTTGGTCAGCACCGATCCGGTAGCCTCAAGCACCGCGCGCGAGGTGATATTTTCCGACGCGATCAGCTCGATTTTTTCCTGCTGGCGCTGTAGTTCCTTGCCAATCCAGCCGGCGATTTCAGGGTCGCGTTCGGCAAGGCTTTGGGTGAAGAAACCATCGGGCTGGATATCATTGGCGGCGGTGGCGGTCATACAGGATCCTTCGTGAAGGCGAGATTGGATAGCTTGCCGACGCGGCGCGCATGGCGTTCACCGGCAAAAGGGGTGGAGAGGAATGTGTCGAGACAGGCCTTGGCCATGTCGATGCCGGTCAGCCGGGCACCCATGGCAATGACATTGGCGTCGTTATGCTCGCGCGCGAGTTTTGCAGATAATGGCTCGGAAACCAAGGCTGCACGGCAAGCAGGGTTGCGGTTGACGGCGATTGAAATTCCGATGCCTGATCCGCACAGCGCTACGCCAAATTGTGCGTCCCCGGCTGCAACCGCTTCTGCCAGCTTATACCCATAATCCGGATAGTCGACCGACGTTTCATCATAGGGACCAAGGTCCGCCACGTCATGGCCGGCGCTTTGCATATGCTCAACCAGCGCAGATTTCAGCGCGATAGCGGCATGATCGGAAGCAATGGCAATGCGCATGGGCCTGTCCTTCCACGCGGGTGAATCGGGATGCGCGCTCTCTAGGGTAGGAGTCTTCAAAAGGCCATGCAGAATATAGCCTCATTGGCGGCTTGACCGCGCCCTTCCACAGCTTTTATCGGGGCGGCATGACATCCGCCTTGCTCTCAATCGCCATGATTGCCGGTTTTGCGCTTCTATGGGGCGCGTGGCGGCTGTGGAAGCGCGATGGCTTGGGCCAGAAAGTCTGGCTTATGATTGCGGCGGCCTTGGTACTGTTCGCAAATATCGCGATCTGGACTGTGCCGGACGAGCAGGGCCGGTCATTGGCGGAATCCACCGACCAGCCCAACTAAAAGCTTTAGGCAGTCACTTGATCGGACAGGCCGGGTCGAGCCGCATATCGAGATAATTGTCGACCGAGGCCATCAGCAGATCCATTTCATTTTCATAAAAATGGTTCGCGCGCGGGATTTCGTCATGGTGCACAGTGATGTGCTTCTGCGTCCGCAGCTTATCTACCAGCTTTTGAACCGAATTGGGCGTCACAACCTCATCCTGCGTGCCGTGGATGATGATCCCCGACGACGGGCAGGGTGCCAGAAAGCTGAAATCATACATGTTTGCCGGCGGCGATACCGAGATAAAGCCGCGCACTTCGGGGCGACGCATAAGCAACTGCATGCCGATCCACGCGCCAAAGCTGAACCCGGCGATCCATGTGGTCGAAGCCTCAGGGTGAAATGCCTGAATCCAGTCGAGCGCAGCAGCGGCATCGGACAGTTCGCCAATGCCATTGTCGAACTCACCTTCGCTGCGACCGACGCCACGAAAGTTGAAACGCAGTGTAGCAAAGCCGCGGTTGACGAAGGTCTTGTACATTGCCTGTGTGATACGGTCGTTCATCGTCCCGCCCGCCTGCGGATGCGGGTGCAGGATCATCGCGACCGGCGCGCGCGGGCGCGGCGGCGGAGAGAAACGGGCTTCGATACGGCCTTCAGGACCGGGAATGGCAATGGCGGGCATATGCTTGGTTCAATCGTGATATAGGGTGGGGCTGTTTCACCCTTCGGGCTAGGCAGCAGTCGATGGGCTATATAGAAGGCAAACCGAAATTCGCAACCATCACGGATGTCAGCACCCCATAATGGCGCAAGAACGTCTCTATCTGGACCATGCCGCAACAACGCCGGTTCTTTCTATCGCGCGCGCTGCAATGGCCGACGCGTTAGAGCGCTGGGCGAACCCGTCTTCTCCGCATGGGGAAGGCAGGTCGGCGCGTGCGGCGCTTGAGGATGCCCGTCGGCGAATTGGCCAAGCTCTCGGTTGGGACGGTGAGATTCTGTTCACCAGCGGTGCCAGCGAAGCGATTGGATTGGCATTGGACGGCTTCGATGCGGTGGCAAGCGGGGTCGAACATGACGCGGTTCTGTCGGCTGTTGGTGACGAAGCACGTCTCCCCGTCGACCGAGACGGCATCGTTAAACTGAGTACGATTGCAAAAGGTCGGCGCTACGCCATTCAACAGGTCAACAACGAAACCGGGGTGGTTCAGCCATTAGCACAGCTTGGAGCACAGATCCGCGAAGGCGGTGGATTGCTCGTAGCGGATTGTTCGCAAGGTGCAGGCAAATTGCCGCTACCCGAAGCCGACATCATCATTCTTTCGTCGCACAAGCTAGGAGGCCCACCGGGATTGGGAGCTCTGCTGGTGAGGGACCTTGGCTTGTTGAAACCGACCGGCGGACAGGAAAAAGGCTATCGGCGCGGGACCGAGAATGTGCCCGCAATCATTGGCTTTGCGGCAGCTTTAGAGGCTGGCTTCGCTTGGTTGAACGAAACACGACGATTGCGTGCCAATTTGGACACAGCAATTGAAGCAGTCGGCGGGCAGGTCGTTGCAAAAGAGAGCCCACGCCTCGCAACCATAGGTAGCTATCGGATGCCGGGTGTTTCGGCATCGAGCCAATTGATTTCGTTCGACCTTGCTGGAATCTCGGTATCTGCCGGAAGCGCCTGCTCGTCCGGCACGTTGAAGGCGAGCCATGTGCTGACAGCGATGGGTTGGGACGCAAAAGCCGCCGGAGAGGTTGTTCGCGTCAGCTTTGGCCCGCAAACCAGTGAAGCCGACATCGACCGCTTCGTTGCGGCATGGATAGCGATTCGAGAGCGTGCGGGAGCGGCATGAGCGCGAGCATCTACCTCGATTATCAGGCAACGACGCCGCTCGCGGCCGAGGTGTTTGCAGCGATGGAGCCTTGGCTCAGAGACAATTTCTGGAATCCGCACAGTGCGCATGCCGGTGGACGCAAGGCGGCCGCCGCCGTTGAGGCTGCGCGCGAGCAGGTAGCAGCGCTTCTGCCTCCGGGCGGGCGCATAATTTTCACAAGCGGCGCCACTGAAGCCATCAATCTTGCCATTAAGGGCTGCGGTTTGCCGGTATCGGCTCTGGCAAGCGAACATGCTGCTGTACTCGATTGTGTCGAGCATCTTGGTGGCGATATTTTGCCCATCAAAGCAGACGGGTTGGTTGCGAACGCTCCCGCTTTGTCCGGTTTGTTCGCTGCCATGCTGGTGAACAATGAAATCGGCACGATCCAGCCGGTGGCCGATTTGGCTGCCTCACTTCATTCCGAAGGCGGTTTGCTGCTATGCGATGCCGTGCAAGGCTATGGCCGCATTCCGATCCCCGAAGGCCCGGACATGATCGCCATATCGGCGCACAAGATCCACGGACCAAAAGGCATCGGAGCGTTGTGGGTGCGCGATGGCATCAAGCTTGAACCGCTGAACCACGGGGGTGGGCAGGAGCAAGGATTGCGTTCGGGAACTTTATCGCCGGCATTGTGCGTAGGCTTTGGTGCGGCTGCTGCGCTTGCGGAGCAGCGGATGGAGCGGGATTCCAAGCATGTCATAGAGCTTTGGGGTCGCGCAATGGAACTATTTTCCGACTGGACCATCAATGGCTCCACCACACATCGCTATAAGGGCAATTTGAACATTCGGCGCGTCGGCGTAGATGTCGGTCGTTTGATGTCGGAATGCCGCGAGGTCATGTTTTCCGTCGGCAGTGCCTGTGCCAGCGGTTCGGGCCGACCAAGCCATGTGCTTCGCGCGATCGGATTGACTGACGCACAGGCAAAATCCTCTATTCGCCTTGGCTTCGGACGCTATACGACACTTGAAGAAATTGAACGCGCGGCAGAACTGATCAATGCGGCGGCGGAAAGGCAGTTGGCATGAAAGTCCATTTCATCAGCCCGGATGGCGAAACCACGCAGACGGTGGAGGCCAAAGAAGGCGAAAGCCTGCTTGAGCTCGCCCAAAATGCGGGCCAGCCGCTCGAGGGCACCTGTGAAGGGCAGATGGCTTGCTCCACCTGCCATGTCATCATCGCAAAGGAATGGTTCGATAAGCTGAATGCCGCAAGCGAGGACGAGGAGGATATGCTCGATCTTGCCAGCGGGGCAAGGCGGACGAGCCGTCTATCTTGCCAAATTGAGCTGACCGCGGAGCTTGATGGGCTGGTTGTGCATATCCCTGCGGAGAGCCGCAACATGCAGGGAATTTAGCAAGGGTGCGGTGGCCAAACACATCCTATTCAATCAAGGCTCATCTCTGGATGGCCATGTACTCAACTTTTGTACCATTAGTTGAATTGTCTACCAACGAAACGCTTTATTCGAGTGTGTTGGCTTTTGCGCTGGTAATCAGTTGTTTCAGGTATTCGTGCGTCAACTGTGGCAAAAACATTGGCGAGAATCCTGGAACCATTTTCAGGTTCAAGAGATGGCTGACGGGAGTAGATCAATGTACTCAATGTGGGAATCCGATATTTCAGAAGCGACCTTAGCTCCTTCACTTCCCATTCACCCAAAATAGCCTATATAGGGTGCGTCCGGTTCGCCGGACTATGGCGATAAATTGCGATGTGCAATAGATGCAGCGGACCCGGGGGCGGTACCCGGCAGCTCCACCATTTTCCCCGCAAAGCGGGGCAATTGACGGGGCTGAACTAGGATCGACGTGCGTTGAAAAGCATTGTTTTCGCCCGGCATGAATAAGCCGTGAAATGGTTCAAAACTCATAAGTGCCAACGATAACGAAGCACTTGCTCTCGCAGCATAATTCCGGGCCTCACGGTCTAGAATTATTCTAAAAGAACGCGGCCGAACCGGCCGGGCAACAGAAAGGTTACAGCGGCCCCCCGGAGCCGGGCAACAGAATCCGGGGACCTTATTCCTGACCGAACATCTGCTGCAATTCGACTGCCTGCAGCATCTTCGCCGAAGCGAGGAAGACCGCGCCGCATGTGAGCGCAAGGAAAACCCAGCCAATCTTGCCTGGATATTGCACCATATAATCCTGTCCGCGCTTAACGGCACCCAGTGCCAGTGGATAGGTGATCAGGAAGACCTCGGTCTTGGTTTTGATCTGGAACAGGCGCGCGAATTTTTTCATAGGTTAACACGCGTATAGGCAAACCGTGTGCCAGTTCAGCAATTCCACTAGTTACGATGGTTAATGGCGAACCGGTTTGTAAAGCGCGTCGACAGTCAGGCTAGTTCAGCCAGCTCGCAAGCATCGAGCAGGGCAATTCGCGCTTTCTGCACCTGCTCGACGAGCGCCGCGTCGCCGAGCTGGTCTGGCGCGATGCTCTCCGGCCAATGCTCGGCAATAACCCCCGCAATACGGTCAAGTTTTGCCTCGTCAGCGATGAATCGCCGATCCACAGTGGTTGGGTCAGCCACCACGCGCAGCCGCAGGCAAGCCGGACCGCCGCCATTGGCCATCGATTGGCGGACATCAACCGGAACCAGACGCCGAATCGGGCCATTTCCGGCGACATGCTCTTCGAGCCACCCCCATACATTGGAATTAGATTGTGCTTCAGTCGGAAGGATCAACGCCATTTCGCCGGAGGGTAGAGTCACCAACTGCGCGTTGAACAGATAGCTTTGCACGGCGTCGGCAAGGCTTACTCGATCAGCGGGAACGATGACGATTTCCGCCTCGGGCATTTTTGCGCGGATCGCGGCATAGGCCGCTTCGGGTTCTTCGAATGCCTGTTCGTGGGTAAACAAGACCCGTTCATTGGCGACAGCGACCACATCATTGTGGAATGCACCCGCAGCTATGGCTATTTCCGACTGCTGGATGAACAAAGTGCGTTCGGGATCGAGCCGGTGTGCACGCGCGATTGCTTTTGACGATTCGATATGCTGACGCGCAGGGAAAGGGCCTCCCGACTTGCCAAAAACGAAGATTTCCAGACCTGGCTCGCCGTGCGAAGGGCATAGTCGCATGAAATTGGCAGCGCCTTCATCCCCGTACGGCGGTGGAACTGGCCCGTGTACAGCGAAATGCTGCTCATCAGCAAAAGCCAGTTTCAACTGGGCGAGTGTTCCGGTCCATTCATGGCTGCGATGCGCCATGGTGAGCAGGTTGGCAGCTGAAAGATGGCATTTCCCATCCGCCGTATCAGGGGCAGGGGAAACGGTTGCGGCATTGGCTGCCCACATGGCAGAGGCCGAAAAAGCCGCCGCACCGATATGGGGCTCTGCGCTGGCCATGGCGGTCGCCAGGCTTGCGAGCCAAGCCTTGTTCGGCCGGTCGAGCGGCAGAAAGAAACCCTGCGCCAGCCCGAGACGTAAATTGGCGCGCATCTTTTCGACGCCCTGCAATGCAGCAGCACGGGGTTGCGAAATTGCCCCAGCATTGTTTGCCGAGGCAATATTGCCGGGGCTCAGCCCTGCATAATTGTGGCTGGGGCCAATGATGCCGTCGAAATTGATCTCAACCAGCGCCATGGCTTACCACCGCGGAACGAACGTGATGGTGTCGCCGGTGATGACGCCCAGATTTTCGGCACATTGGCCATCCAGAATGACGCCATTTTCTGCAGTTTCAACCCAGCCATAGGAAGCACGGAAATCCTCAAGCAAGCCATGTGTGACCAGCATCTTGGTTCCACCGGCCTTGCCGTCATGCGGATCACCCAGCGCATTGCTGATCTCGACGATTTGGGCATCTTTGGCTTCGCGCACGCTGCGGATCTGGTCGGTGCGCGCCGTCATCGTCGGGCCGCCATCGAAAATGTCGATATAATTCTCCCAGGCGAAACCTTCTTCTTCCAGCATGCGCATGGCTGCACGGCCGGTGGGGTGGGGAACGCCGATCACATGGCGCGCCGCTTCGGAAAGCATTGCGATATAGACCGGATGCTTGGGCATCAGATCGGCGATGAACTGGTTGCCGAATTTGGCGTTGAATTCGTCCGCATCCTGAAAATTCATGCCGAAGAAACGACCGGCAACGCCATCCCAGAACGGCGAACCGCCTGCTTCGTCAATCACCCCTCGCAATTCAGCCAGCGTGCGATCAGCAAAGCGTTCGCGGTGGTTGCGAATGAAAAGATAGCGGCTGCGCGCGATGAGCATGCCAAGCCCGCCGGCGCGTTCGCCGGGGTGGAGGAACAGGCCGCCAACTTCGGTCGCGCCTTCAAGATCGGTTGAAAGATTGAGGATATCCGCCCGGAATGTGCGTTCCAGTTCGACGCTGTGCTGGGTCAGTGCGCCGATACGGTAGCTGTAAAAGGGCCATTTCTGCCCAACGGCCGAGAAGATCTGGCAGGTGCCGCGAACTTCGCCTGTTTCGCGATTTTCAAGGACGAAAACGAACAGATCGTCGCCCACGCCTTCACCTTCGCGGGCGAAACCCTCGGCCGACCGTTCCAGTTTGGCGGTCAGCGCTTTTCTATCGGGGGGCAGGTTGGTGAACCCGCCGCCGGTGCGCTTGGCCATTTCATACATGGGTTGCAGGTCCGACAGATTGGCCGGACGGATAATGAACTTCATATTGCCCCTTTTTGTGCGATCCGAAGCAGGGTTAGCGCGGAGAGACGCGCGCGTTCGACCAGGCTTTCGGTTATCAGAAATTCGTCGCTGCTATGAATGCTTCCCCCGCGAACACCCATCGTATCGACAACGGGTACGCCGCAAGCAGCGATATTATTGCCGTCGCAAACCCCGCCGGTTGACTTCCAGCCGATGGAAAGGCCCAAATCCTCCCCACATTGTTTCACGAGGCCAAACAGCTTCTCTGCTTCTGGAGTCAACGGCTTGGGTGGCCGGTTGAAATCGCCGTGCAGATGGATGGATACCTCATGCTCTTGCTCAATAGTCGAAATCAAACTTTTGATTTCATTATAAGCAATGTCCTGAAGTTCAGGGCTATGAGGACGCAGATTGACGCGCAGAACGGCATGGTCAGGCACCACATTATTCGGGCTTCCGCCGTCGATTTTGGCCGGATTGACCGACAGGCCGTCGCGGGTTAGCGCTTTTAGTCGCAACGCCAAGTCTGCTGCCGCGAGCAGGGCGTTTCTGCCCTCCTGCGGGTTGCGCCCGGCATGGGCGCTGCGTCCGGTCACGATGATTGAAAAATTGCCGCTTCCGGCCCTCGCACCCGCGAGGGTTCCGTCGGGAAGTGCAGATGGCTCATAAGTTAAGGCCGCGATCTTTCCCTGTGCAAGCCGTTTGATTAGATCCGCAGAAGAGGCTGACCCGGTCTCTTCATCGCTGTTGATCATCACCTGATAACCGACATTCTGGAATTCCGGCGCGGATTCGGCTGCAGACAAGGCCGCAAGCATGACCGCAATTCCGCCCTTCATGTCCGCGACACCTGGACCGTTGAGTACGCCTTCATCGAGCCAGTGTTGCTCCTGAAACGGATGATCAACCGCAAAAACCGTGTCCATATGGCCGGTCAGCAGCACTTGGATCGGTGCCTTCGGGCGAACGGTGGTGACCAGATGGCGGCCATGCGCCACCTCGACAATCGATCCGTCAGCCAGCACTTTTTCTACCGGTGCGGGTTCGACCAGTTCGACTTCGCCATGCAGCGAGGAAAAGGCATCGGCTAGCAGACCAGCCGTCGTTCCAAGCCCTTTCAAATTGCCAGTGCCACTGTTGATTCCAGCCCAGATTTGCACCTGTGCCAGCATGCGGTCATGGTCCGGCCGTTCGAGCGCTGCGAGCTCCGATTTCGAAAGCGGTTGCATTTGATACCTGTAGCGGGGTGCAGCGCGTTGCGCCACCCCTAGCGGCGCAATTAGAGCAGCCGGGCCAGTTCGAGCCACTCCTCGATTGCGAGTGTTTCCGGTCGGCGTTCTGCTGCTATTCCAGCACGCTCCATCGCCTCCGCTGCGCCGCGAACGCCCTTCAGGCTTTGACGCAGCATTTTGCGGCGCTGACCGAATGCAGCGGCGGTCAGCGTTTCAAGCGTAGCCATCTGCAAACCCTCGAGCTGCTCTTTTGGCGTCAGGTGCACGACGGCCGACATTACCTTGGGGGGAGGGGTAAAGGCACTGCGGTGCACCGGCATCGCGATGCGGGCCTCGCACCGCCATTGGGCAAGAATTGCCAGCCTTCCATAGGCGTCAGTATCGGGTTTGGCGACGATACGATCGGCTACTTCGCGCTGAAACATCAGGGTCATCGACTTCCACGCAGGTGGCCATTCTTCGCCACTCAACCAACCAACGGCGAGGGCGGTGCCGACATTGTACGGCAGGTTAGAGGCGATGTGGTATGGTTCGCCGATTTCCTGCAACGGATCGATTTTCATCGCGTCGCCCTCGATGATGCGCAACTGTCCGGGAAAAGCCTGGGAAAGTTCCTCAAGTGCAGGGAGGCAGCGTCGGTCGCGTTCGACCGCAGTAACTTTGGCTCCGGCTCTGAGCAGCGCCCGTGTTAAACCGCCGGGGCCGGGGCCGACTTCGTAAACCTGTTCGCCCTGAAGCGAACCCGGGACCGCTGCAATCCGGTCGAGCAATTGTTCATCGAACAGGAAATTTTGTCCCAACGCCTTATTTGCGGACAAACCATGCCGGGCGATAACGTCACGCAGTGGTGGCAGTGCGGGCAAACTCATGCAGGGCATGCAGCGGCGGCGAATGCCTTGCGATTAGCGACGGCTTCACCAGCCATGCGGATTGCTGCAATCATCGAATCAGGGCGCGCCTCACCTTTTCCGGCTATGCCAAAAGCGGTGCCGTGATCGGGTGATGTTCTTATGATCGGCAGGCCCAGTGTAATGTTGACTGCTTCATGAAAATACAGCGTTTTTAGTGGGATGAGCGCCTGATCATGATAAGCGCACAAGGCCGCGTCAAAATTTTGCCGGGCTTCCGCATGAAACATAGTGTCGGCGGGTAAGGGGCCAATGATATCGAATCCTTCGTCGGCAATCGATGCGATTGCGGGCATGAAAATGTCAATTTCTTCACGGCCCAAATTACCGCTTTCCCCAGCATGCGGATTGAAACCAGCGATTGCCAGTCGCGGGTTTTTAATACCGAAATCGCGGCATAGACCCTTGGCCGTGGCACGTATTCTGCGCCTGATAAGACGGACATCGAGTTGAGACGCGACATTGGCCAGCGGAATGTGGGTTGTCATGGGCACAACCCGTAAGTCCGGACCTGCCAGCATCATCACCGCGTTGCGGCGTTCCACCCCGCAGCGTTCGGCCACAAATTCGGTTTGCCCGGGATAGTCGAAGCCAATGGCATAAAGCTGTGCTTTAGAAACAGGGCCGGTGACCAAGCCGGCAACGGTTCCGGATCGTGCAAAGCCGGTGGCGAGCTCCAATGCCTGCAAAGCGCAGTGCGCGCCGTCCAGGTCGGGTTGGCCTGGCACAATGGATGAACAATCGTGCACATGGAATACGGGCAGGGCGTCGTCAAACCGTTCGGCGGCTTGATCGGGGTTATCAATCCGGACGACAGGGCCATCCCAGTGATGCGCAAAACTGGCAATGTCGCCAATGGCGAAGAAGCTCGAGAGCTTTTGCTTCTTGCTTGTCTCCCAAGCCTTGCCGATGATTTCCGGGCCGACTCCTGCCGGGTCGCCGCTGGAAATAGCCAGCGGCAGCATTTCGTCGGCCCCTGCCATCAATTATATTCGATGATTGCGTCGCGACGAAGATCGCGCAGGTAAAGACGGGCGCGCTTGTTGGTGCGCTCATCCTCAAGTCTCGACATCACTTCGTCGAACGATTCCTGTGTGGCCGATTCTGGTGCATCGCGTCCGCAAAGTACGAACACCCGTACACCATCCTCCATTGATCCATAAGGCGGTGTCGACTGACCAATAGGAAGGTCGAGCATGATTTGCTGCAACGGTCCGGGAAGGTCACGCACACGCAGGCCGTCGCGGTTGACGACATCGGCGCCGAGCGTTTTTGCGATTTCGTCTGCTGCACCACAGCCGCGAATTTTCTGCGTTTCTTCGCTGAAGCGCTTCACCATCGGGGCCGCCTGGGCCTCTGTCGAGCCAGCGGGAAAGGTTATCGCGATCTGTTTCAGGCTGAGGGTGGAATCGCGCGGATCGCTGGTCGCCACCTGGCGACGATCTATCAGCAACAGCAGAGAAATGCCGCCGGGAGCAGGCACGGCTACAATTTCATTGCTGCTCATTTCAGCTGCGGCAGTCGCAAGCGACTGGGGCAATTGCTCAAGCCGGACCCAACCCAAATCGCCGCCCACAGCTGCGGTTGAGGCTTCCGAAAACTGGCGCGCATAAGCGGTAAACGAGCCGCCTTGCTGAATTTGCTCCAGAATCTTCCGGGCGTTGGCGAACACCTGTTCCTGATTTTCAGGCGTTGCCGACAGATAGATTTCACCCAACCGATACTCGGTCGTTCCTTTGGTGGTGTTGATGCGCTGGATGATCGCATTCACTTCGTCATCACTGACGTTGATGAACGGACGGACATTGCGGCTCAGCAACCGGTTCCACGACAATTCGGCCTTGATCTGGCGCTTCAGCGTCGCAATCGATGACCCCTTCGATGCCAGATAGGCTTCCGTTTCAGGAACGGTTTTGCGGAAATTTTGCTCGGCGACGCGCACGAAATATTGATCGACCTCTTCATTGGTCACTTCGACTTCGTTCGCAGCGGCTTCCTGAATCTGGAGCGATTCGTCGATCAAATTGGTAAGGATCTGCGCGCGGAAGCGTTCGATTTCTTCGGGCGGAAGTTGATCGTTGTTTGCGGCTACAATGAGAGCGAGTCGGTGGTCGACATCTGTCCCGGTTATGATCTCACCGTTGACCACAGCCGTGGCGCGGCGAACATTGGGGTCATTGGGCTTGGCCAGCAACTGGCCTCCACCCGGAATATCGAGCGCAGTTTCAGGTGTGGATTCGTCGGCAACTGTCTGACTGGAGGCAGGCGACAAGGCGGTAATGGCCGCGACACCGGTAACCAGGGCAAGACGGGTAAATAGTTTCATTGCATACTTCCATGAATGGCCGATACAGGCCGCGCGCAATAGGGAGCCGTGGCTGAACAATAGCTGACGAGCCTAGAATCCCCCTTTGAACCCGTTCTTAGACGCCCAGATTGCGAAATGCCAGACGGAAGAGGAAAGTATTGCCCTTACGGGCGTCGCCCGTCGGCTGGTAATCGCGCCTCCAGGTCAACGAAAGCGAGAGACAGTCGTCGTCATAAGCGACGCCCAGCCGATGGCGAATGGGATCGAATCCGTCACTTAAAGCAATCGGGTCTTCTTGCGGCCCCGTTAGATCGATGATCGTCGAACCAAAGACCGACCAGTAGCGAGCGACGCGTAGTCGACCGGCAAGTCGGATTTCCTCACGGTCCGCGAGATCCTCAACCGTCGCACCGATATCCCGGTTGAGTTTCAAATATCCGATTTGTGCATAGGTGCTGCGCGAACCGATGGTGGCGTCGATTTCGTTGCGACGGATTGCAAAATTATCCTTGTCGAGCCGGAACCGGTGGGTGAGTTTGACAAAATCCCTGAAACGGAATTCGCTCCGCCCGACAATGTCCGACACCTTGTTCGACAGTCCGGTCCCATCGGGAAAAATTGTTGCCTTGTTCGACAGACGATAGCTCTGTCCGATATTGAATTCGAAGGACGCCTTTCTACCCTGCACGGACCAGTCCAGGCCATAAGTCAGCCGGACATTATCCTCGATACGGTCATAGCCCGGAAAGCGGTTCAGCGCGAACAGGTTGCTGTCTTCCAGGTCGACGGCGCGGGCATCCTCATTCGGCATTTCAAGATTTGCCGTGGTGTATGCAGCGACCATTTGCACGCGGGGCGTCAAAATCTGGGTGCCGCCAAACGCTTCGCCAACGAAGGGCCAGCGCACGTCCACTGCGCCTGCCGCAATACCACGCGCCTGCCAACCGCTTTCACCGCGATAAATGGGCGTTATCGACGTCGCGTTTTCGTCACTATGATAAACATCGCCACGTCCGAGCAGCGTGAAATTCACTTCCTGACCCATTGCGGTCAGTGTGCGTAAATCCCATTTGGCCATGCCAAAAGCGCGCCGTGTATCCTGACCCGACGTGCGGCCAATCAGCAGGCTGTTGGCCTGCAACTGGATTTTGCCGCCTAGAACCGGGTCGGTCAGTCGCAGTCGATAGTCAATTTCGGGTAGTGCGATGGGTTGCAACCCCTGCCGATCACCGGTGCGCAGCGTCTGCACCCCCCAGCCATTGAAGGCAAAATAGCTGTTATCGTCTATCCGTTCGAGGTTGATGTTATTGCGCAGCCGATCGTCTCGACTGATATCGTATCGACGCAAGAATGTGCGGTCGGTCGCTAACCGGATAGAGGCCGAACTGGACCAATTGGGCGTGAACTGGAATTTGCCGCTGCCTTCCAAATAACCGCGAAACCGGTTTTCGCCTGTGGCAGCGACGCCTGCCGTCGATACCCTATTACTATAGGTGGCATAACCAGTGATCTGGAACGCACCTTTGTCTTCCCAAGCGCGATATTGGGCTTGTGCCATGGGCGCGACATCGCTGAATAGATGGGCCGACAGCAAAAAATCCCTATTGTCCGCCAATCGCCAATAATAGCCTTGCTCAATTTCGACGCCGTTATTTCGCGAAAAGCGCAATTTGGGGATAAGAAATCCGCTACCCGCGGTCGCTTCAGCCGGGTGTGACAGGCCCGGCAAGGGGATGACGGGCAAGCCGAATAGCTCAATGCGTGCGCCTTGATAGCGCACTCTCTTTTTGCTCGGATCGTAAATGACCTTGACTGCTTTGACCTGCCAACTGGGATCCTTTGGGCAGCCATCGGGGCCTTCGACCTTGCAGGCGGTATAGGCTGCTCCGTCGAGAGAATAGACACCGTCTTCACGCTTTCCGGAATTTGCGGCCAGACGGCTGCCGTCTTTCAGCACGAGCAGCAGATTTTCGACTATGCCATCGCGCAAGCTTTCGGTCACTTCGATACTGTCGCTATAGGCGACATCGCCATCTGGCCCGACCGAACGGATATTCCCGCTCGCCATCACTTTGCCTGAACGCCGGTCCCAGATTATTGTGTCCGCGCGCAGACGATATCCGTCGCGATTGGCAATGACATTGCCAGATGCAGTGACGACATCGGTGGGGGCTTCGTAAATAATCTGGTCGGCAGAAAAAGCGATTTCGTCTGGCTCGGTGCTCGATTGCTCCTTGCCTTCATCCTGCGCCCAAGCCGGGTTTGCTACGCAGCCCAATGCGACCAGTGCCAAGCACAGGCTGTAGTTCACAATCTTTGGCGAAAGGGGCTGCCGCATAAATGGTTACGAAAATCCTTTAGAACCGGAAAATGGCGGGGTCCAGACCCGCTATTGAAAGGCTGATAGGCCCATGGACGCTAAGCCTTGGTTACCGCAACCATCTTTTGCTTTAATCCGGCCTGAATGTTTGCTTATAGCGTTCGCCAGAACGCATGCGGAGCGGATTCCGCGAATTTCTAATTCCAATCGCTGAAAGGCAGTTTCCAGATGCAGGTAAGTTTTGCCGCCGACCGTCCCGCCGATACTGACGTCATCGGCTTTGTTATTCAAAAGAGCCAGTGGGAGAGTTTTGCATTCCCGCTCGAAAATGCCGAGGCTGCTCGCGAAACCGCGAAGCTTGCCCGTTTTGAAGGTAATGCCGGGCAAAGCTTCCTCTATTTTGCGCAAGAAGGCGGGCGGACAATTCGTATAGCGTTGATCGCAGTGGCTGATGGCGACGCAGCGGATTATCCCCGTGCAGGCGGCGATTTGCTCGCCAAGGTGCAGACATGCGGAGCTAAGACTATTGCCCTGCATGCAGCCAATCTCGACGCAAAGGCCGCAGCCGAGGTTGCCTACGGCGCGCTGCTACGGAACTGGCGGATTGACAAATACCGCACGAAATTGCCCGAAACGTCGAAGCCAACGATTACCAGCCTGACAGTAGTGGGTGCACCTTCCGAAGCCGAGGCGCTGTGGCCCACCCATGCAGCGATTGCTGACGGTGTTGCTTTGACCAAGGAACTGGTCAGCGAACCGGCCAATATCATCTACCCCGAAAGCTTTGTCGAACGCTGCCAGCATTTGCAGGCTTTGGGCGTCGAGATCGATGTTCTCGATGACAAAGAAATGGCCAAGCTCGGCATGGGTGCGCTGTTGGGTGTTGCGCAGGGTTCGGTTCGCCCAGCTCGCATGTTGGTAATGAAATGGGATGGCACTAGCGGCAAGCAGGAGAAGCCGGTTGTGTTTGTAGGCAAAGGCGTGACCTTTGACACTGGCGGCATCTCGATCAAACCTGCCGGCGGCATGGAAGACATGAAGTGGGACATGGGCGGTGCAGGCGCGGTGGCGGGCGCGATGAAGGCGCTCGCAGGGCGCAAGGCCAAGGCGCATGTCGTCGGTATTTGCGGCCTTGTCGAGAATATGCCTGACGGTAATGCACAACGCCCGGGCGACGTCGTTACCAGCATGTCTGGCCAGACCATCGAGGTGATCAATACCGACGCTGAAGGTCGTCTCGTTCTTTGCGATGCGCTGCATTACGCGCAGGAGAAGTTCAAGCCGGATACCATCATCGATCTGGCCACACTGACCGGCGCGATCATCATTTCGCTCGGTAAGGAACATGCCGGCCTGTTTTCGAACAGCGACGAACTTTCGGAAAAGCTTCTTGCCGCCGGTAAAGCGACCGGCGACAAATTGTGGCGCCTGCCGGTCGGCCCCGCCTATGACAAGCTGATCGACAGCCCGATTGCCGATATCAAAAATGTCGGCCCGCGCGATGCAGGTTCGATTACTGCTGCCCAGTTCCTCCAGCGCTTCATCCAGGACGGCGTGAAGTGGGCGCATCTCGACATTGCCGGCACAGTATGGGGCGACAAGGATGGTCCGACCTGGGCCAAGGGTGCCACCGGTTATGGCGTAAAGCTTCTCGACCGTTTTGTGGCCGACAATTACGAGGCATAATCGAATAAGCCGATGCAGGTCGATTTCTACCAATTGACCCGCGATCCCGCGGAACAGGTTATTCCCGCCATTGCCCAGAAAATTCTGGACGATGGCGGGCGCCTTCTCGTCGTCAGCGCCGACGATGCGCAGTTGGGGAAGTTGTCGGTTGCGCTGTGGAGTGCAAAACCGGAAAGCTTCATCGCGCACCAAAAATCGGGAGAGGGCGATGATAGCCTGCAGCCCGTATTGCTTGCGAACGAAGCGGTAGCTTCCAACAGTGCGCGCATGATTGCCCTAGCCGATGGCGAGTGGCGCGAACAGGCGCTTGGCTTCGACCGCGCCTTTTATCTGTTCCCGCCGGAAAAGACCGACAATGCCCGCACAGCCTGGCGTGCGCTGGCGGACCGGCCTGATGTCGAGCGTCGTTACTGGAAACAGGACGGCGGAAAATGGCGGCAAGGCCCTTGAGCTTCCAAATTCCGACGATATTCTGGAACCTTGTGGGGTCGCAACCATTTCGGGAGAATATGATGAAGAAACTTACCCTGCTGTTTGCGACCGCTTCGCTAGCGTCCTGTGGCTCAGAGCCCACAACAACGGTCACAACTGCTGACGGGAAGTCGGTCGAATTGACCCAAAATGGTCAAAGCGAAGCGACGATCAAAGCCGAGGATGGCACCACGGCCACATTCTCTACAGGTGCTGCCGCTGCAAAGGACCTTCCTTTGGGCATTCCCGCTTATCCAGGCGCAGCAGTTACGGCAAACATCTCTGGGAATCGCCCGGACGGCAAAGGCGGAGCGATGGTCACCATGACAACGTCCGACGCACCTGACAAAGTCACGACCTTCTATAAAGCCGAAGCAGCGAAGCGCGGCATGACGACCAAGTCCCAGGAAACGGCGGTCGGCAACATGGCCAGTTTCTCGGCTGAAAACAAAGCAGGGGAAAAGCTTGTCGCAACAGCAACGCCCGGAGGCGACGGCAAAACGCAGGTCATGCTGGTAATCGAGACTAAGTAAGCGCGGCAGCCTTCCGTTAGGCAATGCTTCTCTCACTTGCCATCGCCCGGCTAGGCGGCTAGAGGCGCGCGCAATCTCAATCCCCCAGCAAATGGAGTTCTCCCATGGCGGTTACCCGCACCTTTTCGATCATCAAACCCGACGCCACCCGCCGCAACCTGACCGGCGCGGTCACCAAGATGCTGGAAGAAGCCGGCCTGCGCGTTGTTGCTTCAAAGCGCATCCACATGACCAAGGAGCAGGCCGAAGGCTTTTACGCGGTCCACAAAGAACGCCCCTTCTTCGGCGAACTGGTCGAATTCATGATGAGCGAACCCGTTGTCGTCCAGGTATTGGAAGGCGAAGACGCCGTCACCCGCAACCGCGACATCATGGGTGCGACCAATCCGGCAGAAGCCGCCGAAGGTACCATCCGCAAGACCCACGCGCTGTCAATCGGTGAAAACAGCGTACATGGCAGCGACAGCGACGAAAACGCCGCGATCGAAATCGCCTATTTCTTCAAGCCGGAAGAAATCGTCGGCTAAGCGATTTTTTCGTCATCCCGAACTTGTTTCGGGATAACAATGTAAGTGCGTTTTGCTGAAACAAGTTCAGCATGACGAGAAGGGTTTAAAAGGGCCGTCCGCGCAATCGGGCGGCCCTTTTTGTTGCACCCGTCACAACAGGCGCTATTCGGTTGGCAAAGAGGAGATGCACATGCTGGGAATGGGTGAGGGCGAAGACTGCCCCTTTGTGTTCAATTTTGACCCCGCGACTTTCAAGGTTGGCGATACTGTAAGCTATCGCGTGACAGGAAGTCTTGCTGATTTCCCCTTCGTTGGCACCTTATTGGAGGTGCACGAGGATTTTGTAATCATTTCACCCGGCGAGAACGAACCCGATGCACGGTATCGCGGGACGCGGGAGAGCAGGCCATTGGTGGACGAGAGCGAGCTTTAGCCCTCACATCGACACTAGCCACGTAGGTTCATGATCAGCCTGCACTCGCCGCTCTCGGTCAAACCATCGGCGTGCCAGCCATTCCGCAAATAAAATGTTTCTGCGCGGGTGCCAGGTGTGGTGACCAGACTGAGGGTGGGTATAGCCGCTGCGCGGGCCTGATCGACCAACTTGGTCAGCAACAATTTTCCTAGCCCACTACCTTCAAAGGCAGGATCTACGAAAAGCGCCCAGACCGATTTGTCATGATGATCGAGTGCGGCAAACCCCGCGATCTGTCCTTCGACCATGGCATGCCAGGTTTCGCCATGTCCATCAATGAACGGAAGGTAGTCAGCTTCTCCCAGCCGCGATGGATCGGTCAACCGGTTTTCCCGGACCGACAGGCGGATGCGGTGCAGGTCTGCAACGTCGGCAGCTTCAGAGCGACGGAGAATGGCGTTCACGAGATAAACTCTGCCAGTGCTGCCAGCTTCTTTGGCGCAACCGCTTGCCAGCTTCGGGCGAGCCATCGGCCGATTTCGTCCCAGTCGTTGAGGCCGAGGTCCAGTCGCATGGCAATCCAGCCATCGCCGAAATAGGCTGGCCGGTAATAGCGTTCGCTATCGATCTCGATCAATTGAGCCTGCTCGTCCGGGCCACTAATTTTGACGAGCAGAGCGGTCTTGCCATCGTCGTGGTGGTCAAGGCTGACATAAGCAAATTTCTTGCCTTTGATGATGCCGAAACAGGGCATGCCGTGACTTACAACCTCGTCCGCCTCAGGCAGCGCCATGGCGCGTTCGCGGACTTGCTGTACCAGAAAATCGGGTGACAGTTCGCGAGCGACGTAATCGCCCAGCACCCGTGAATAGAGCTGATGCTCCGCAATCAGCACCCGCGCGGCGAGGCTTTCCGCATTGTCGCCCGGTAATATCGCAACCTCGGTCTGGCCCAAGATCGGGCCATCGTCGAGTTCGGCGGTGACGAGATGCACGCTGCACCCGCCATTGCTATCACCTGCCTCTAGCGCGCGTTCATGCGTGTGCAGCCCCTTATACTTTGGCAGCAGGCTGGGGTGGATGTTGAGCATCCGGCCTTCCCATTTTCCGACAAATTCGGGGGAGAGGATGCGCATATAGCCGGCCAGTGCCACAAATTCGGATTTCGCGGCTAGCAACGCATTGTGTATGATGCCGTCATGTTCTTCGCGGCTCAGGCCTTTGTGGGGATAGGCAAAGGTCGCGATTCCTTCGGCAGCGGCCAATTTAAGTCCCGCAGCATGGGGATTGTTGCTGGCAACCAGCGCGATTTCATAAGGGCAGTCATCCGCCTTCGCCGCATAGAGCAGCGCCGCCATGTTGGTTCCGGTCCCTGAAATCAGCACGGCGACACGGGCCTTAGCCATGATGCGTCGCGCTCCAGTCGGCTTTGGCGCTCCATGTTTCCATCGATCCTCTGACGGTGCAGCCTTTTTCGCCTTTTAAGATATAGCCGATGCGATGGACGGTTTCGCCTGCGGCTTCGAGAGCGGCGGTGGCGTCTGCGACATCGGCTTCTGCGACAACTACCGCCATGCCAATCCCGCAGTTAAAGGTGCGCGCCATTTCTTCCGGCTCTATATTGCCCTGCGCTTGCAGAAACGCCATGAGCCTTGGCTGCGCCCATGCATCGGCATCGACATGCGCATGCAGCCCTTCAGGCAGAACGCGCGGAATGTTTTCGAGCAAGCCGCCTCCGGTGATATGCGCCATCGCGTGCATCTTGCCCGTGCGGACGAGCGGCAACAGCGATTTCACATAAATACGCGTCGGCGCCATCAGCGCGTCGATCAAAAGCGTGTTTAAATCGAAAAGGGCAGGGCGTTCGAGTTTCCATCCCTTGTCGGCGGCAAGGCGGCGGACCAGTGAAAAGCCGTTCGAATGGACACCCGAAGAGGCAAGGCCTAGTATCACATCGCCTTCGGCCACTTTGTCGGCGGTCAACACCTGGTCGCGCTCGACTGCGCCGACGCAAAAACCGGCTAGATCATAGTCGCCCTCGCTATACATGCCCGGCATTTCCGCCGTTTCGCCGCCAATCAGTGCGCAGCCTGCCTGCTTGCAGCCTTCAGCAATGCTGGCGACCACGGCGGTCGCCACGGCATTGTCGAGCTTCCCAGTTGCATAATAATCGAGAAAGAAGAGCGGTTCGGCACCCTGGACGATCAGGTCGTTGGCGCACATCGCGACCAGATCGATACCGACGCCATCATGCTTGCCGCTTTCAATGGCGAGTTTCAGCTTGGTTCCGACACCGTCATTGGCGGCAACGAGCAGTGGATCGTTGAAACCGGCAGCCTTCAGGTCAAAAAAGCCGCCAAATCCGCCCAGATCGGCAGCCGCCCCGGCCCGCCGCGTCGCCTTTGCCAGGGGTGCGATGGCTCGTACCAGCGCGTTACCAGCTTCGATCGAAACGCCTGCCTTGGCGTAGGTGTAAGACTCATTATCGCTCATTTTACCGCCGCTAGCGACTTCCCCCTTGGATTTCCAATCATAAGTCGCCAAAAGGCGCGCAATGAGGGTCCGCATTTCAAAGTCTCTGTGGAAATATGCATTGGCGGTGCCGCTGCTCGTTGGCAGCGGTGTCCTGGTGCATGCGCAGATTGAGGGGCCAAAGCGCGGAATTCCGCCGATTGCCAGTAATGGCGACTTTGAAGTGTCGGGCGTCATTGTGAACACCACCGGCAAAAATGCCGAGGAGGCACGTCGCGCCGGATGGGAAGAAGCACAGCGCAAGGCGTGGAGCATGTTGTGGGCCAAGACCCATGGCGGCTCTGGTTCGTCGCTGTCAGATTCGACGCTCGATGGCATCGTCTCTGCCATTATCGTTGAAGAAGAACAGATCGGCCCGCGCCGCTATATTGCCAAATTGGGCGTTTCCTTCGATCGTGCGCGTGCTGGCCAATTGCTCGGCGTTAAAGGTGTTGGCCGCAAGTCTGCGCCTTTGCTGGTGATACCGGTGATGTACAGCAATGGCGCGCCTTATGTATTTGAGCGGCAGACGCCGTGGCAGGCCGCATGGGCCAAGTTCCGCACGGCAGACAGCATGGTCGATTATGTTCGTCCATTTGGCGGCGGCGGAGAATCATTGCTGCTCAATGCTGGCCAAATGGACCGGCGTAGCCGTGCTTGGTGGCGCGTGATTCTCGATCAGTTCGGCGCCGCCGATGTGGTCTATCCTATTGTTCGACTGGAACGGCAATATCCGGGTGGCCCTGTGATTGGCAAATTTGCTGTCAGATACGGCCCCGAAAACCGTTTTCTCGGCAGCTTCACACTACGCGCGCAAAATGCGGAAGGCATTCCGGTCATGATGGCCGACGGCGTGCGCAAGATGGATGAGTTGCTCCAGCAAGCCTTCGCGGCTGGCCGCTTGCGCGCCGAAGCATCTCTGTTGCTCGAAGAGATTGACGAAGAGGATCTGGAAGAGCTTGAAGAGGAGTCGGAAGTAGCCGCTGCAGAAGAGACAGATCCCTTGGCTGCTGCGGTCGATGCAGTATCGGGACGCGCTGAGGGAGAGCAGGGGGCTCGTCCGAATCCGGCGACACCGGCGCAGCAAGTAACCGTCAATGTTCAGGTCAGCACACCCACACCCGAATCGGTTGATCGAGCTGAAGCATCGTTACGCGGAATTCCGGGTGTGCGTTCGGTCGTGACGTCCAGTCTTGCGCTAGGCGGAACCTCTGTGATGCGCGTCAGTTATCAAGGTGATCCGGCCGCGCTAACCGCCGCATTGCAGGCGCGTGGCTACAAATAACAGCGATTGGCCAATTCAGGGCCCGAACCCCGATAAATGAAACAGATTGCGCTGCCCTTTGACGAACTCAATCCGGATCGTACGGACGATTGCCTGATTGTGACTGCATCGAACGCAATTGCATTTGCGGCCCTGGGGAACAGCGCGAGTTGGCCAGGGCATTGCGCGATCCTGGTTGGTCCGCCGCGTTCGGGTAAAAGCCTGATGGCGCGCTATTTCGCGGCGCAGGGTGGCATGGTGATCGACGATGCTGACTGCCTGTCGGAGGAAAATCTGTTTCACCAATGGAACGCGGCTAAAAATGCCGGCGCAGATCTGTTGCTGGTGTCCGGATCGGCTCCGGCTGATTGGGAAATAGTCTTGCCTGATTTGCGCTCCCGTCTTGGCGCCTCGCAATTGCTCGAAATCGGGCCGCTAGATGATGAACTTGCGGAGCAGTTGCTGCTCAAATTCCTGCGCGACAGGGGAACGTCCATCGGGCCGGAAGCGCTGGCTTATGTTGTTCGGCGGATTGAGAGGAGTCATGCCTCTGTCGAGGAGCTGGCTAAAAAAGCCAATGCCTTGGCATTGGCTGAGGGTTCGGCAATCACTTTGCCATTAGTAAGACGGTTGCTTCCTGTTTAGCCGCAATTGATGCGGATGATATTCTTTGCGTCGTCGACAAAAATGTTCAGTCGCGAAGGACTATAGTCCATCGTTATTGCGCCATTATGCGGTGCAACGCGTACAATTTCCGCCTTGGCTTCGCCTTGCAGCTTTTTCTGCAGGTCAGATGTCAGCATTTGACCGACAGCATGGTCCAGCTTGCTTGCATCGCAAGCATCGGCGAGTTCCGGCTGTCCGGCGGGTGTCTCTGCTGTAGATGGGCTCTCGGATTTTTCTGCGGTAGGAGCACAGGCCGTGAGTGCAACCATTGCAGCCGCGAGATGTAGGTGCATGATCTGTTTCATTCTGCTGAATCCTCTGTACGGGTCATCCGCAGCCTCCCATTCACAACGGCAAATGCCAGCCGCCCCTCGACAAGATCAAGAGCATCATGGCCAAATTGTTCAAAGCGCCAGCCTTTGAGGAGTTCGAGGCCCTCACGCTCACCAGCGGCCAAGCGTTCCAATTCCTCACTCCGCGTAATCAATCGTGCGGCAACATTGATTTCGCGGGACCGGATTTTGAGGAGGAGTTTGAGAAGGTCGGCAACCAGCGCACCCTCTTTTCCTCCGCCCGTTCCATTATGGCTCCGGTCGGGCATTTCGTCTTTGGATAGCGGTTGCGCGTCTGCGAGCGTTGCCATCAGGCGCGCTCCGATTTCGTTGTCGCGCCATGCGGGTGACAGGCCTCGTACCTTTGGCAATTCGGCCTGCGCCTTCGGCGGGTGCGATGCGATGTCAGCGATCGTCTCGTCCTTCATGATACGACCACGCGGAATATTCTTGCGCTGCGCTTCCCGCTCGCGCCATCCGCCAAGAGCCTTCAGTCGTCCGAGTACGTCGGCCTTGCGTGATTGCATCTTGATACGGCGCCAGATGGTTTCGGGGTCGTTGCGGTAATTGTCCGCATCCGCCAGCCGTTCCATCTCATCGTTCAGCCACTCTCCGCGGCCGGTCGCGACCAGTTTCTCCAGCATTTTCGGGAAGATGTCGGCCAGATGGGTCACGTCGCCAATGGCATAGTCGATTTGCCGCTTGTCGAGAGGTCGACGAGACCAGTCGGTAAAGCGCGCGCCTTTGTCGAGCTGTATGCCCAGCCACAGGTCGACCAGATTCGAATAGCCAATCTGCTCACCCTGACCCAAGGCCATTGCAGCGATTTGGGTGTCGAACAGCGGATGCGGAGTCTTGCCGGTCAGATTGTAGAAAATTTCGATATCCTGCCCGCCTGCATGGAACACTTTGAGGACATCTTCATTATTGGTCATCAACTCAAGCAACGGGGTCATATCCAGCCCGTCTGCTTTCGGATCGATGGCAGCGGCCTCATTCTCGTCCGCCAATTGGATCAGGCAAAGCTCGGGGTAATAGGTGTTTTCCCGCATGAACTCGGTGTCGACTGCTACGAAGTCAGACTTCGAAATCCGGGCGCAAAAATCGGCGAGTTGTTTGCTATCGGTGATGAGTGGATGTATCTGCATGCAAGGCCGCCCATAACAGCCATTCGCAACTTGACAAAGGGGCGTTGCAAGGGTCTAGCGCCGCGTTCATATTTTCCTGTCGAAAACCCAAAGAAAAAGAACAAAAATGCACGCATATCGTACGCACAAATGCGCAGAACTCCGCGCTTCCCATGTTGGTGAAACCGTCCGTCTGTCGGGCTGGGTGCATCGCAAGCGCGACCATGGCGGCGTCCTGTTCGTCGACTTGCGCGACCATTATGGCATGACGCAGATCGTCGCGGACAGCGACAGCCCGGCGCTGCCGGTGCTTGAAGGCCTCCGGCTGGAGAGCGTCGTGACCATTGATGGCGAAGTGAAAGCGCGCAGCGAAGCGACGGTGAACGCCAATTTGCCGACTGGCGCAATTGAGGTTTTTGCCCGCTCTGCAACCGTGCTCAGCCGCGCGGATGAACTGCCGCTGCCGGTGGCAGGGGAGCAGGAATATCCTGAGGAAATCCGGCTCAAATACCGCTTTCTCGATCTTCGCCGTGAAACGCTGCATGCCAACATCGTAAAGCGCACGCAGATAATCCGTGAAACCCGTCGTCGGATGGAAGATATCGGCTTTACCGAATATTCAACGCCGATCCTGACCGCTTCGTCGCCCGAAGGCGCGCGCGACTTTCTCGTTCCCAGCCGCATCCATGCTGGAAAGTTTTTCGCGCTGCCTCAGGCGCCACAGCAGTACAAGCAGTTGCTGATGGTCGCAGGCTTCGACCGTTATTTCCAGATCGCACCCTGTTTCCGCGATGAAGACCCGCGTGCTGACCGTTTGCCTGGCGAATTCTATCAGCTCGACCTCGAAATGAGCTTTGTCACGCAGGAAGAGGTTTGGGAGACGATGGAGCCTGTCATGGCTGGCATCTTCGAAACCTTTGCCGAAGGGCGCAAGGTGACCCCGGCGGGCGAATTCCCTCGCATTCCTTACGCAAAGGCAATGCTCGACTATGGCACCGACAAACCCGATCTGCGTAACCCGCTGATCATTCGTGATGTGACAGCTGAATTCCAGCAGTCTGGTTTCGGCCTGTTCGAAAAGATCGTCGGCACTGGTGGTGTCGTTCGCCTGATCCCCGCACCAGAAACGGCTGGCCTTAGCCGCAAGTTCTTCGACGACATGAACGAATGGGCGCGCAGCGAAGGCCATGCAGGTCTCGGCTATGCAACTCGCAAGGATGGCGTCTTTGGTGGTCCGATTGCAAAGAACCATGGCGAAGACAAAATGGCAGCGCTTTGGGATTCGCTCGGTCTTGGTCCAAATGACGGTGCATTTTTTGCTGCCGGCAAGGAAGAACAGGCTGCCAAGCTGGCTGGCGCGGCACGAACGCGCATTGGCGAGCAATTGGATATCGTCGAGAAGGACGCCTTCCGCTTCTGCTGGATCATCGACTTCCCGTTCTACGAATGGAGCGACGAAGAGAAAAAGGTCGATTTTGCGCACAACCCCTTTTCGATGCCACAAGGCGGGCTGGAGGCGCTCGAAACGCAAGACCCGCTCACCATTAAGGCCTATCAATATGATATGGTCTGCAATGGCTATGAGCTGGCATCGGGTTCGATCCGCAACCAGCATCCAGACCTGATGGTTAAGGCGTTCGAGCTGACTGGTTTGACGCAAGCTGATGTCGAGGAACGTTTCGGTGGTATGTACCGCGCGTTCCAGTTTGGCGCACCGCCACATGGCGGAATGGCCGCAGGTGTCGACCGCATGGTGATGCTGCTTTGCGGAGTGCAGAACCTGCGCGAGATCACGCTGTTCCCGATGAACCAACGCGCCGAAGATCTGTTGATGGGCGCTCCGTCGCCCGCCATGGTCAAACAGCTACGCGAACTGCACATCCGCGTCGTGGAACCGCCAAAAGCCTGATGCAACCCAAGGAGCATCGTTTCGCAGCACGCGGCGGGGAACTGTGCTGGTTTGAATGGGGTAGCCCCAATGACAAACCGACTTCGCTGTTTTTGCACGCGACAGGTTTTCATGCACGGTGCTGGGATGCCGTAATTCGCGCATTGCCGGATGATTGGCACATCATTGCGATCGATCTGCGAGGGCATGGGCGCAGTTACCGCCCGGATTCGCTGGGAAATTGGCATGCGACTGCTGACGATGTTGCTGCATTCGTTTCATCACATATTCCGTCAGCTGCGCTTTTTGTTGGTCATTCGATGGGCGGATTTGTTGCAGCACGCGTTGCAGCCATGTGTCCGGATAGGGTTGAACAACTATTATTGGTGGACCCTGTCATGATGACGCCGGATACATATGCCCAACGCCCTGACTCTGGCGATTCCCCCATAGATCATCCGGTTGCCCGGCGCAGAAACAAGTGGGAAAATGCTGATCAGATGATCGCGCATTTTGCAACACGCGAACCCTATGCGCATTGGCGGCTCGATGTACTTGCCGATTATTGTCGGTTCGGGCTCGTCCCAGCCAGCGATGGTCAGGGATTGGAACTGGGCTGTCCACCGGTTCTCGAAGCCTCAGCTTATATGGGTTCGTGGCAATCAAACCCCTATGAATGGATTGGCGAAGTGACGTGCAAGACGACGGTTCTACGCGCGCGCAATGCCGAACGCGCCGGGCCAATGGATTTCTCGATCAGTCCCACAGCACCCGATTTGTGGCAAAAATTTCCAAATGCGACCGATTTGCATTGGTCTGATTTGTCGCATTTCATCCCTATGGAGCAGCCAGATAGGTTGGCGGCACTAATTGGCGATTTGGTTTCGTCTGACTGACTGTCCCGAAATCGGCCAGACCGTGGCGGCCCCTTGAGCCATGCCAGTAAAAGCGCCTATGTTAGCCATTGCGATTTACTGGAGATCCAATGGCCATCGACCTTTCCGAGTATGAGTCCGGCAAAAAATATTCCGGGGATTATGACAAGGATCTGGCGGCGCTGCAGAAGCGATTGGCGGATTTGCAAGCCTTGCATATCATTCACGACTGCAAGACCCTGATCATTGTCGAAGGATGGGACGCTGCCGGCAAGGGCGGAGCCATCAAGCGTCTGACCGCCAATTGGGATCCGCGCTATTTTGAAGTGTACCCTATTGGTGCGCCGTCGGCGGAGGAGAAAGAGCGGCATTTCCTGTGGCGATTTTGGCAAAAGCTGCCGCGCGCTTGTGAAATCGCCGTTCTGGATCGCAGCCATTATGGCCGTGTGCTGGTAGAGCGTGTCGAGGGTTTTTGTTCCGAGGCCGACTGGCTGCGCGGCTATGACGAGATAAATGAGTTCGAGGCGCGCCAGCACGAAATTGGTACCAATATCATCAAGATATTTCTGCACGTTACGCAAAAACGGCAGGATAAGGTTTTGAAGGAACGGCTCGAAGATCCGGCCAAACGCTGGAAGGTCACTGCCGAGGATTTCCGAAACCGGGCAAAACGCGACATCTATTTGGCAGCAATGCAAGACATGTTTGCCAAGACTGACACGCGCTGGGCACCCTGGAAGGTTTTCGACGGTAATAATCAGAAAGCGGCCCGAATCGCGGTACTAAGGTACATCGCTGATGAACTCGAAGCGCGAATACCCGCTGATTATCCCGAACTGGATCCGGATATATCGAAGTTGGCCGAAGAGGCGTTCGGCAATCAGGCGGGCGAGGGATAATCGATCCCGACTATTTCCCATTCCTTAGGCCCGCCGGGCAACAGGACTGTTCGCAAATCACCGATTTGAGAGCCGCGCAAAGCCCTCGCCAAAGGTGAGTTCCATCCGATCCGGTTCGAAGTAGCGTCTGCCTCGTCGTCGCCAACAATCGTGACGCTGCGCTGATTGTCGTCCTCGTCGGCCAATGTTACCGTTGCGCCAAAATATACGCGGCTGCGATCATCCTGGTGCGCGGGATCTATGACCTTCGCAAATTTCATCTGCTTGGAAAGCCGCCCCAGTTGCCGGTCAATTTCGCGCAGGCGCTGGCGGCCATAGATATAGTCGCCATTTTCGCTGCGGTCGCCATTACCGGCTGCCCAACTTACGATTTCCACCACTTTCGGGCGCTCGTCAGCAAATAGCCGCTCATATTCGGCTCGCAAGGCCGCAAAGCCCGATGGGGTAATCGGGTTGGTTCGCTCGCCAATGGACATCAAATCAGCCGACCGACTTTTTTCCCAAATAGTGACTTAGCGGCGTGCTGTTGCGATAACGTGCCTTGTCCGGATTGAGATGATCATACATCACTGCATTCTCAAGCACGCGCTGCACATAGTTGCGCGTTTCGAAAATTGGAATCTGTTCGATCCAATCAAGAATATCGATGCTTCCCGAGCGAGGATCGCCGTTGCGCGCCAGCCATTTGTTCACATTGCCCGGCCCGGCATTGTAAGCGGCCACTGCGAGGGGATAGCTCCCGTTGTAGTAGCTCAACATGCGCTGGAAATAGGTCGAACCCAACTGGATATTATAGTTGGTGTCGCTGTTGAGCGCCTCTGGACGATAGGCGAGGGCTATTTTGCCAGATGTCTCGCGCGCGGTTCCGGGCATCAACTGCATCAGCCCGCGGGCACCAGCATGGCTTGTAGCGTTGCGGTCAAACTGGCTTTCCTGCCGTGCAATGGCGTGGATGAAGGTCCAGTTGTTCGTATGCTCCGGCGGTACCGCGACGGTAGGGTAGCCGAGGCGGATCAAGCCGTCATGCCCTTCGATCCGTGCGCTGCGTGCTGCGATCACCGACAGGTCGGGGCGACCGATCATATTGGACCATGCGAACAGATTCTTGAAATCACTCTCGGTTTTGGCCGAATTCGAAAGCGCTTTCATGAAACTGTTCGAGTCTCTCCAGCCAGGGAAGGAGGAAGACATTCGGGCAGCGGTATATGTTGGCGGCACAGCATTGGCTGCCAGTTGCGGCAAGGCAGGTGCGGGCGGCACGGGCGGCAGCGGACGACCGAGTGCCTCAAGTGCTAATTGCCCGTGGAAGAAATCATAGAAGCGCGCGGCTTCGCCGAAATATTGTTGTGCCAATTGTTGATCGCCCGCCTTTTTCGCCGCACGACCCGCCCAATAGAGCCCCTTGGCGCGGGTTTGCGGCGTGCGCGCACCGGCAGTGTATAGCTTGAAGGCCTCAATCGCCTCGCGCGGACGACCCAATTTATAATAAGCCGCTTCGCCAGCCAACCAAGCAAGACTGGTATAGGTATCGCGGGTCGACAGATCGAGTTTGGTGATGTCGGTGCCTGCAGGGAACGCGTCGGTCAATTTCGACGCAATCCGATACGCCAAATCAAACTGGCCGTCTGATTCTGCGGCTTCGGCATTGGTCAGCAATACCTTTAGCCAGTCGCGCGCAACATGCGGCGGTGCCGACAGTTGCGGGCGGCTTGCGAGCAGTTCGCGCGCGCCCCAACTGTTGCCCGAGGCGCGAAGCGCTGCAACGCGTTCCATCAAAAGCCCTGCATCAGACAAGCCAACCTGACCAACCGCCGCAAATTTTGCGGCGGCATCAGGCGCCTTCAGTTCGTGCGCCAATTGCGCCTCCAGCACCGGGCGGCGTTCGGATGAGGTGTAGGGCAGCCATTTCTGTGCGGCACGAGTCGCGTTGGACCACAGCAGACGGCTGGTCCGCGCGTCATGATCGGCTGCGCTCAGTTTGCCAGCCATCAACTGGAACAGCCGATTCTCGTCATCATCGGTCAACGGACCTTCGCGCCATGCGCGGCGGCCCCATTTTTCAGCACGGGCCTTGTCGCCAGTGGCTGCGAGAGCCAGTGCGAATTTTGCACGACCGCCATTGGTAGTCGGCTCCAGACGATCAAAATAGGCGACGACCTGATTGGGTGACCAGCTCAGAACGTTGATCGCTTGTTCGGCATTTTTGCGCATTTCGTCGGTATTGGGCCAATCCGGATAGGTCATCAGGAATGACGCATATTCCGAGAAACTATACTGGCCTGATTGGCTTAACATCCGCCAGCGCTGAAGCGCGGCGGGCACATTGCCGCCGCTGGGATCAACCATCGGCGTCGGTACATTGCTGGCCTCACCAACTCCTGTCCGCCAGATGATCTCGGGCGCCTCGGGCGTAGTGGCGGCGAATGCAGAAGCTGGAATTGCCAGCAGCGAAGCGGAAATCAGGTGCTTTACCATGCGCGACATATTATGGGCTGCCTCCTTAGTGGACGATGAACCATGCACCCCTGCGGTCCATCGAACATTTAATTCGGTCTATTTGGCTAGTTTTGAAGGCGATTTCCATGTTTACGGGCTCAATACCGGCTCTGGTGACTCCTTTTTGCGACGGAACGTTTTCCGAGTCGCATTTTCGCGCGCTGGTAGAATGGCAAATCGAGCAGGGCTCGTCTGCCCTGGTGCCTTGCGGAACCACTGGTGAAGCACCGACCTTGTCGTTTGACGAGCATTATCGGGTTATATCTATCTGCATCGAACAGGCCGCCGGGCGAGTTCCCGTTATCGCCGGTTGCGGATCAAACGATACGGCGACTGCGGTGCGGCATATGGAATTTGCCAAGGCGGAGGGCGCTGCAGCAGCCCTGGTTGTCGCGCCTTACTATAACCGGCCCAATCAGGACGGGATTTACGCCCATTACGCGCATCTTGCCGAAAAAAGCGATCTTCCGATCATTGTCTATAATGTTCCCACGCGCACCGTGACTGACATCCAACCCGCTACGTTGGCACGATTGGCGGAAATACCGACTATTGTCGGTGTCAAGGATGCGAGTGGGCAAATTGCCCGTGTCGGGGAACACCGCCTAGGGTGCGGCGTCGATTTCTGTCAATTGTCAGGCAATGACGACATGGCGCTGGCTTTCAATGCTGCCGGCGGCGTGGGTTGTATTTCGGTGACCGCTAATGTCGCGCCAAAGCTATGTGCCGAATTTCAGTTGGCCTGCGCTAATGGTGATTATAATTTGGCACGTGATCTGAATGATCGCCTCCATCCCCTTCATACAGCATTGTTTACTGATGCATCGCCCGGGCCGGTCAAATATGCCATGTCGCGGGTTATCGAAGGATTCCCGGCAGGGATGCGCCTCCCACTGGTTCCGGCATCGGCAGCCAGCCGGGATGCAGTGGATACTGCGCTGGAGATTGCAGGTCTAGTCTGATGGCACGCCCAAAGCCCGAAACGTTTCAGAAGACCAAGGTCGTCGCCGAAAACCGGCGAGCGCGCTATGATTACCATATCGAGGACAAATATGAGGCCGGGATCGCACTCACCGGCACCGAGGTGAAATCGCTGCGATTCGGCGAAGGCTCGATTGCAGAAAGCTATGCCGAGGTGAAGGATGCTGGCGAGATATGGTTGATTAACGCCAACATTCCTGAATTCAGTCACGGAAACCGATTCAACCACGAACCCAAGCGGCCCCGTAAATTGCTCCTTAATGTGCGTGAGATAAATAAATTGCATGGTGCAGTGGCCCGGCAGGGGATGACATTGGTTCCACTGTCCATATATTTTAACAATCGTGGGCGAGCTAAGGTCGAACTTGCGCTCGCCAAAGGCAAGAAAGCGCCGGACAAACGAGCGACCGAAAAAGAGCGGGACTGGAAACGAGAACAGGGTCGGATAATGCGGGATCGCGGATGAGCAAATTGACGAAGTGGATTCATGAACAAGCGCCGACTCGGGAAAGTTTCGAGCGGAGCAAGTTCCTGCGTCCCTTTGCACAACGTGTTTTTCATCCAGCGCTCTGGAGATTTACCCGCCGTTCCGTACCGCGCGGCGTCGCACTCGGACTGCTCGTTGGCATATTCCTGCTAATTCCCGGTGTCCAAATTGCCGGCGTTGCGCTGCTTGCATTGCCCGTTCGGGCCAATATCCCGATTGGCGCAGCCATGACTTTCCTCAGCATGCCAGCGACGACGCCGCTCATTCTGGCTGCGTCGCTTTATGTCGGGAATGGCTTGCTTCATTTGAAAGCGGATTTGTTCCAGCTACAGCGTTTGATGGACTCCGGTGCGCCCGTATCGGCATGGCTCAATTGGTTACTCTCCGACGCAGCACCGGCTATGGTGGTCGGACTTGCAGTGATTTCGGTAATCAGTGCAGCTATCGGTTATCTCGTCGCTACATGGTTCTGGCGTTGGCGCATTGCGGGAAAATGGCGTCGTCGGTCGATGGCTCATGTCACTGGTGGATAGGCAATTTAGCGCCGGACGCTATTCCGGCTAAATATTCCCCATGACGAGTCGCAATCGGCTCGTATTGAAAAACTGGGGAGTTTTCCAAAATGACACCGTTGAAGAAGCTGGCCGTACTGGCCGGCGTATCGCTTTCAGCCATTATGATCGATGCACCTGTTCAGGCCAATGAAACGGAAGCACGCACGGAATCGGATGGCCCCGAACTGGGAACATTTGGTTTCGATTCCACCGGAATGGACCGTAGTACGCCTGCGGGCGAAAATTTTTATGCCTTTGCCAATGGCGAATGGGCGAAGCGCACCGAAATTCCAGCCGATAAATCCAATTATGGCATGTTCACCAAGCTCGACGATCTGTCAAAGGAGCGGGTGAAGCAGGTTCTTGAAGAGGAAAAGGCCAAGAAAGCTAGCAAAGCGGGCGACGCCTATGCCAGCTATCTGGACGAAGCCCGGGTTGAAAAATTGGGTCTGAAACCGATTCAACCCTGGTTGAAGAAAATCCGCGCCATCAAGACACACAAGGATCTGGAAAAGCTACTGCCAGTTGCTGCGCGCAATGGCGTCGGTGGCCCTTTTGCTGGATTTGTCGGGCAGGACGACAAAGATCCCGACAACTATATTTTCACGATTTTTCAGTCCGGTACCGGTCTACCCGACCGTGATATGTATCTGGTCGACAACCCGAAATATGAAGAGATCCGAACGGCCTATAAATCCTACCTGGGCAAGATGCTGGCGCTCGCGGGAGAGAAGGACGTTGAAGCCCGCGCAGACCGGATATTCGCAATGGAAAAGGCCATCGCCGAAGTCCATTGGACGCGTGAAGACAGTTCGGATGCGAACAAGGTCTATAACAAGATGACCTTGGCCGAATTAGGCGCGATCACTCCCGGTCTGGATACGGTTTCGGTTATCAAGGGGTTGAGTCCGAAAATCGACCATGTGCTGGTTAACCAGCCAAGCGCGATCACCGGTATCGCCAAGATATTCGGTTCGACCGACATTTCGACGCTGAAAGACGCGATGCTGGTCGGAAGTCTGGCGAGCTACTCCAATTCACTGCCCAATAAGGTGGCAGATACGGTTTTCGCTTTTTACGGCACAACCTTATCGGGTACTCCGGCTCGGGAGCCACGCTGGAAACGCGCTGTTGGCTTTACCGAAGGCGTGGTCGGCGATGAGGTGGGCAAGGCTTATGCCGAACGGTTCTTTCCTGTCGAAAGCAAAGTGGCAATTGACCTGCTGGTCAAAAACATACTCGGTGCCATGGGGCGCCGGATCGACGGCCTCGACTGGATGCAGCCACAAACCAAGGTCCGTGCTAAGGCAAAGCTCGCCAATTTCACCACCAAAATCGGTTATCCGGACCGGTGGAAGGATTATTCCAAGCTGAAAATTGTCCGGACTGACCTGTTCGGCAATGAGCTGCGCGCGAACAACTGGCAGTTTGACGACAATATCAGCAAGTTGGGTCAGCCGATCCGTCGCTGGGAATGGGGCATGTCTCCGCAGACTATCAACGCTTATGCAAATTTCAGCATGAACGAGATCGTTTTTCCGGCGGCTATTTTGCAGCCACCCTTTTTTGACCCCAAGGCGGATCCTGCCATCAACTATGGGGGTATCGGTGCCGTCATCGGCCATGAAGTCAGCCACCATTTTGACGATCAAGGTTCGAAATATGACGAAAAGGGCCGCTTGTCTGACTGGTGGACCGAGGCCGACGTTGCTGCGTTCAAAAAGGCCAGCGAAGCGCTTATCAAACAATATGATGCCTATGAAATTTTCCCTGGCGCCAATGTGAAGGGCGAATTCACCCTGGGTGAAAATATCGGCGATCTCGCCGGCCTGACCATCGCCTATGAAGCTTATAGGGCATCGCTGGGTGGCAAAGAGGCGCCTGTGATTGACGGTTACACAGGCGACCAGCGATTCTTCCTTGGCTGGGCACAGGTGTGGCGACGCAACTATCGCGAAAACAATCTGCGAAACCGGTTGATAACTGACCCGCACAGCCCTTCGGAGCAGCGTGTATGGGTGGTGCGCAACCTTGACAAATGGTATGAGGCGTTCCAGCCGAAACAAGGCGAAAAGCTGTACCTCAAATCGGGGGACCGCGTCCGGATATGGTAAGTAAGGAAACACATTGGCTGGCAGCCTGCGACCTTCGCATCTTGAAATTTTGGGATCTGAGGACGGGGCTGCCGGACCAAGTGATCGGCTCGCTTTAGGCGGGGTTACTGCTGCAGTTCTGTTTTCTTTGCTGCTCATTTGGTTGGCATCGGGAAGCTGGCAACTGCTTGCTGCGGTAGGTGCAGGGTTGCTGGCACTCTCTGCTTTGGTTGTTTATGGCAGCCGTCTGCGTCCCAATGCTGATGCAGCAGAAGCTGTTCTGCCTCCCGATTGGTCGGTGACTTATGCTGCCCTGGAATTTGATAAATCTGCGGCTGCGGTCAGCGATAGGGCAGGGCGTTTGCTGTGTGCGAACAGTCGCTTCGGTCTTTGGTTCGAAGGCTTGCGTGCCCCGCCCGATTTAGGGCTTGATGCCGCCTCGCAGGAACTGCTCGTCAGCGCCGGTCGTTCAGCATGGCGCGATGGTAGCGCCGTCATCGACAAAATAACAAAGCGCGCGAACGATTATCGCGTCGATGTTCGGCGTTCGGGGGCGGGCGATGAATATCTGCTCTGGCGTTTTTCCCCAGTCGAGGCCCTGAATATCGAGGCGCAGGCAAATGACTTTGCTTCTGGCAAGCTCGGTCGTGCCTTGGCCCAAGCGGGTATCATGGTCGCAACGGTTGGCGGTGAAGGGCGCATCCGATCCTCCAACCCCGCTTTCGCCCTGCGCGCCGGGGGCAGTGAAACCGCGAATATCTCTAACAGGGATTGCGCCGGTTTCCTGCAGGTCGATGAAAAGGGAGGAATCTCTTTCACCCGCGAAGGTAAGCATGCTCCACCCATCCGGTTGCTGCATGTTCCGCTTGATGGGGAAAAGCATGATGGACCAGCCCTGCTTTTTGCGATCGATGACGACGGAAAGTCGGGCGATGGTGTCGCGTCACATGTGCATATTGAACATCTCTTATCCAACCTTCCGTTGGGGTTAGCTTTGGTCGACCGCGACGGGCGTTTCCTGTTCGCAAATGATGCATTCGCAAGGGTGGCTGGCATTTCTCCGGACAAATTGCCGCCCTATCCCGGCGATCTGGTAATTGCCGAGGACAAATCAGCCGTTTCAGACACGATAAGACGCTATGCCGGAGGGCAATCGATGTCGGGCGACATTGCGATACGTCTGAAAGAACAACCCGATGAAGCGGTTGCTCTTTCAATCGCCAGTGTACGCGGCTTAGGCAACGCCGCCGTGCTTTTGGGGTTGAAAGACAATAGCGAGGAAACCCGTCTGAAGCGGCAGGTTGCTCAGGCAACTAAAATGCAGGCGGTCGGGCAGCTTGCCGGCGGGGTAGCTTTCAACAATATCCTGACCGCCATTATTGGTTATTGCGACCTGATGTTGCTTCGGCATCCGCCGGGTGACAGCGACTATGACGATATCCAGCAGATCAAGAACAATTCCAACCGCGCCGCCAGCCTGACACGGCAATTGCTGGCCTTTTCGCGCCAGCAAACGCTGCGCCCGCAGATATTGCAGCTTCCTGACGTAGTATCGGAGGTGTCGCATCTGCTGAAGCGCCTCTTGGGTGAAAAGGTCCAGCTGGAGGTCAACCATGGCCGCGGCCTCGGCGCAGTGCGTGCGGACCCAGGCCAGCTTGAACAGGTGATTATCAATCTGGGCGTCAACGCCCGTGATGCCATGCCCAAGGGTGGCGTGCTGCATATTGAGACACGGCAGGTGTCACAGGCCGATGTGCGGGCGATGCGCAGCGAGATATTGCCCATCGGCGATTATGCCCTGCTGTCAGTGTCGGACAGCGGAACCGGTATTTCGCGCGAAAATCTTGCGAAAATTTTTGAGCCCTTTTTCACGACGAAGGAGGTCGGGAAGGGGACTGGGCTGGGCCTGTCAACCGTCTATGGCATCGTGAAGCAATCGGGCGGATTCATCTTTACTGATTCCGAACCGGGCAAGGGTACCCGCTTCGATATCTATTTGCCGACCTATGCCGGCGCATCCACGCCCGTTGCCAGCAAAGCCATCGAGAGCAAATCTGATTCTGCCGAGGAACTGTGGGGTTCGGAATCCATCCTTTTGGTTGAGGATGAGGATATGGTCCGCGCCGTCGCCGAACGTGCGCTCGTTCGTCAGGGTTATACGGTTGAAACTGCGCGTGATGGCGAAGAGGCGCTCGACCTGTTTGTCAGTGGCAAACGCTATGATTTGGTGGTGTCGGATGTGGTTATGCCCAACATGGATGGCCCCAGCATGGCTCGCAAGTTGCGCGCTGACTATGGGGAGATGCGAATATTGTTCATGTCCGGCTATGCGGAGGAGCAATTGCGTCAGTCGATTAACATCGACAACGTCCACTTCCTTCCAAAGCCGTTCTCCGTGCAGCAGATAGCCGAGGCCGTCAAAAATGCGCTCAAAAAATGAAGTTGTTGAATATAAAAGAATTTAATTTATTGTTCCACTCTTGTTCTATAAGAACAAAGGCGATACATAATCGTCAGTTCCGGTAATGTTCTGGTGGTGAGAATGTCGGAACCGGACACGCTATCCAAGGAGTGGAACAATGGCAGCAAGTCTCAAAGTTGTTAATGGGGATCAGGCAAAAAACATGAATAATGCAGAACGTGAACGCGCGCTCGAAGCCGCGCTGGCCCAGATTGATCGTGCTTTCGGCAAGGGATCGGCGATGAAGCTGGGCAGCCGTGAGGCGATCCAGATTGAGGCAATTTCTACCGGCTCGCTCGGCCTTGATATTGCGCTTGGTATTGGCGGCCTGCCCAAAGGGCGCGTCATCGAAATTTACGGTCCGGAAAGCTCGGGCAAGACGACGCTGACGCTGCACGCCATTGCCGAAGCGCAAAAGGCAGGCGGTACAGCCGCCTTTATCGACGCCGAACATGCGCTCGATCCGGTTTATGCAAAGAAGCTGGGTGTCGATATAGACAATCTCATCGTGTCGCAGCCTGACACGGGTGAGCAGGCATTGGAAATCGCCGACACGCTGGTGCGTTCCAATGCAGTCGACATCCTCGTAATCGACTCGGTGGCAGCATTGGTACCGCGCGCTGAAATCGAAGGCGAAATGGGTGACAGCCATGTCGGCCTGCAAGCGCGACTGATGAGCCAGGCGCTGCGCAAGATCACAGGTTCGATCAGCCGGTCAAACTGCATGGTGATCTTCATCAACCAGATCCGTATGAAGATCGGCGTGATGTACGGCTCGCCCGAAACCACGACCGGTGGCAATGCGCTCAAATTCTATGCCTCGGTCCGTCTCGACATTCGCCGTACCGGCCAGATCAAGGATCGGGAGGATATTGTCGGCAACACCACCCGGGTGAAGGTCGTCAAGAACAAGGTTGCCCCGCCGTTCAAGCAGGTTGAGTTCGACATCATGTATGGCGAAGGCATTTCGAAGACTGGCGAATTGCTCGACATTGGCGTCAAAGCTGGGCTTGTCGAAAAGTCGGGTAGCTGGTTCAGCTATGACTCGATCCGCATCGGTCAAGGCCGTGAGAACGCCAAGATCTGGCTCAAGGAAAATCCGGAAATGGCCGCCAAACTTGAAGCGGCTATCCGTAACAAGACCGACGAGGTGGCCGAGGAAATGATGGTTGGCCCCAGTGCCGACGATGAAGATAGCGGTGCAATCGACGAATGAGCTTCAACTAACCCCCAAGGCTCTCTCCCAAGGAGCCGATAGCGCACCACGCCTGATCGGTGCGCAACCGGCCCGCCCTGGACCACCCTGGGGCGGGCCAATTTATTGCTGCGACAATCAGGCCGGCTCGAGTGTCGCCTGTTTAACCACATCGTCGGCCAGCTTACCGGACAGTTCGGATAGATGGTCGAAATCCGCTGTAAAGGTAGCGAGCCCCTGACTGAGCGAGCGCAATTCGGCATCAAGTCCGTTGAGGCTGGCCATCGGTAGATGCGCCTCGACCATGTCCCAGCGTTGCCAATCGGGGTGCGCGCCAAGGTTCAAAATCTGTCCGCGTCGCGACGACACGACTGAGCCCATTTTCGACCCCGTTCCCGGCGGGGAAGTGATGGCGACATGTACAACCGGCTCGAGCAGATAAGGCTGGCACTGTGCCAGCGCCTCGCTCATCGCCAGCTTGCCCGCCAACCGGAAAGCCAGTTCGGAACTGTCTACCGAGTGATAGCTGCCATCGACCAGCGTCACAGCCACGTCGACCACAGGAAAACCCAGTGGGCCCTTTTGCATAGCATCGCGCACGCCAGCTTCGACCGCAGGTATCCACTGCTTCGGCACGACACCCCCCGATATTTTCTCTTCAAACACAAATCCGGAGCCTCGGGGTAATGGGCGAACCTCAATCACGACGTCACCATATTGCCCATGCCCGCCGGACTGCTTCTTGTGTCGGCCGCGTTGCGACACTCCTTTCCGGATCGACACACGATAAGCAATTTTTGGAGCATGCGTCTCGACATCGACGCCATAGCGCCGTTTGAGCCGTTGCAGCGTGACGTTGAGATGTTCGTCATTGATCCCGTGCAGCAGGGTTTCGTGGCTGGAATCATCCTGCGTCCATTCGAGCGCCGGGTCTTCCTCGACCAATTTGTGCAATGCAGTCGAGAGTTTCACATCGTCTTGCCGGTTCTTCGCGCGCAAAGCGATTGTGGCATTGCGCGGCGGCAGGTCTATCAAATGCTCCGAACCTCTGTCGCTGGAACCGCCAAAAATCATGCCAGCCTGCGCCGCATCGGCTTTTGCAATTGCAACAATGTCGCCGGCATCGGCGGCGGCAAGTTTGTTGGTCTTGTCCCCCTGCAGGGCGAATAGTGCGCCAGCCCGGATATCTTCGGTCAAGTCTGCCCCTTCGCTCAGGCCATTGCCCAAAACTCTTGCCAGCGCCAGCCGACCAACCGCCCCGCCATTCGCTACCTTGAACACATGAACGCCCTTGCCGTCGGTGCCCAGTCGCTGAGCAGCCAGTTCGACTGCAGGTGCCTCGTGGCGCAGCATTTTGAGCAAGCGGTGGACGCCAAATCCGTTCAGCGCCGAGCCGAACATCACCGGCACCACCCAACCGGCCCGCGCCTCATCCGTCAGATCCTTGAGTACCCGATCAAGGCTGGGCTGTTCGTCCATCAGCAGGGTTTCGAGCAACTCATCGTCATGATCGGCAAGCGTTTCGAGCATGTGATACCGCTCGCTCGCCTCGCGCTCGGCAAGGTCTGCCGGAATGTCTATCCGCTCGCTCTCCTTGCCCGGCACATAGCGGTGCGCACGTTCGAGCGCGATATCGACAAAGCCAGTGATCTTCTCGCCTTCACGGATCGGGATTTGCCGCGCCACCAGCGGTGCGCCACTCATCGGTTGCATCGCTTCGAGCAGGTCATGGATGCGCCCGCTCGCTGCATCGATCTTGTTGACGAAGACCGCGTGCGGGATACCCAGGGCATCAAGGCGCCGCAATATGGGCTCGGCCAAGGCGGCTCGTTCCGGCTCAGGGTCAACGACGACGATTGCCATGTCGGCGCTGCCCAGCGCTGCGTAGCCATCGGCTGCAAAACCGACTGCTCCCGGCGTGTCGATAATCGCGAATTTGTCGCCCAGATATTCAAAGCGGGTCAGGTTGATTTCGGTTGATCCGCGCCGTGCACGTGCCTCCGGGCTTGAATCGCCGACTGTGGTTCCGGCCTCTACCGACCCAAGCCTGGAAATCGCGCCCGATGCGAATAGCATTGCTTCAGCCAGACTGGTTTTACCGGCCCCGGCGGGTCCTACCAGGGCCACAGCCCTTACACCTTTGGTGGTGCTTGCCATCATTCGTCTCCTCTTGTTCAAGCGGAGCGTGTCGGCGCAGCCTTCGGCGTTGGATGTGCGCCAACGCGCAACAAATACATCAGGGGCTGGCAAATAGGTCAGGACCGGATCGGGGGATATGGCCGAGGCGAATTTGCCAGTCCCTGACCAACAAATGCTGCGCCTATCGGCACTGAGTCGCAAGTGCAAAATGGGTTGCACCGCCTGCTGTCCCGACTAGGGTCGTCAGCATGACAGACAAGATGGAATGGCAAGGACAGGTTGGCACCAGTTGGGCGCGGCAATGGCAGCGCACCGACCGGTCGTTTACCCCTCTGACCGAGCGGTTGGTGAAGCGCATATTGGAATGCGGGGATGCACGCCGGATTGCGGATATCGGCTGTGGGGCAGGTGAGCTGTCGATCAAAATCGCCGATGCACGACGGGATGCGAATGTTCTCGGACTGGATATTTCAGCAGATCTCGTGTCGGCTGCGTCGGAACGAGGCTCCGGAAGCCCCAATCTCAAATTTGCAGTTGCGGATGCTTCTGTCTGGCAGGACCCGTCCTTCATTCCAGACCTTTATGTGTCCCGCCATGGTGTGATGTTTTTCGACGATCCGGTTGCCGCCTTTGCCAATCTGGCGGCGAGTGCGGCGGAGAATGCGCAAATGGTCTTCTCCTGTTTTCGCGCCCCATCTGAAAATGCGTGGGCTACTAAAATCGTCGCACTCGTTCCGTCGGCTCCGTCCGGCGATCCGCATGCGCCCGGACCATTCGCCTTTGCAGATCCGGACCGTGTGAGGGGCATCCTTTCCGAAGCTGGGTGGAGCGATGTTGCCTTTGAACCGGTTGATTTCGATTATGTCGCGGGCAGCGGCGACGACCCCGTCGCAGATGCGCTCGATTTCTTCGGCCATATTGGCCCCGCCGCGCGCGCCATCAGGATGCTTGAGGGCGATGCCCGTATCGCCTTTCTCGGTCGCCTGCGCGAACTTGCCGAGGCACATCTGCAGGATGGCGCAGTCCGCTTTGCAGCAGCAGCCTGGATCGTCACAGCACATAAGAATACAACGAGGAGAGAGATATGACCCTGAAAGTCCACCACCTGAATAACAGCCGCTCGCAACGCATTTTGTGGCTGCTGGAGGAACTCGGGGTCGATTACGACATCGTCCATCATCAGCGCGATGCCGTTACCAACCTTGCGCCGCCCGAACTGCTTGACGTTCATCCTCTGGGCAAGTCGCCGGTGATCGATGACAATGGCCATATCGTCTATGAATCGGCGGCAATCGTGGAGTATCTTTGCGAGCGTCATGGCGGAGCGCATTTGGTTCCTGCGCGCGGAACCGACGATCATACCCGTTATCTCGAATGGATCCATTTTGCCGAAGGTTCGGCGATGACGCCTATGCTGCTCAATCTCTATACGGCCCGGCTCGGTGACGCCGCTGCTCCATTGCGCCCGCGCATCGACCAGCAGCTCGAAAGCCATTTCCGCTACATCGAAGACCGCTTGCTGCCATCAGGCTGGCTGGTTGGCGACAGCATGACGGGCGCTGACATCATGGTCAGCTTCCCTGCTGAAGCAGCGGTCAAAATGGGTTGGGCAGGGGATAAACCAAAGCTGACTGCCTATGTCGAGAAAATCCATGCTTTGCCGACCTGGAAGACCGCGCTCGAAAAGGGCGGGCCCTACGCTTATGCATAATCGCTGACACTAAGCGATATATCCGGCTTGCAGCACGCTTTGCCGTCGCCTAAGTCGCGCTGGCTATGACTTCGACAAACGATATCCGCCGCGGCTTCCTCGACTATTTCGGCAATGCCGGACATGATGTGGTGCAGTCTGCCCCGCTAGTGCCCTATAACGACCCGACATTGATGTTCGTCAATGCCGGTATGGTGCCGTTCAAGAATGTGTTCACGGGGCTTGAAACCCGTGAAACCCCTCGCGCTGCATCGAGCCAGAAATGCGTGCGCGCAGGCGGGAAGCACAATGATCTCGACAATGTTGGCTATACCGCGCGGCATCACACCTTCTTTGAAATGCTGGGGAACTTTTCCTTTGGCGATTATTTCAAGGAACAGGCGATCACCCATGCATGGACTTTGCTGACCAAGGTCTGGGGTTTGAACCCGGACAAGCTGACAGCGACGGTTTATCACACCGATGATGAAGCCTTTGATCTGTGGAAAAAGATTGCCGGGCTGCCCGAGCACCGCATCATCCGCATCCCGACCAGCGATAATTTCTGGTCGATGGGCGATACGGGGCCCTGCGGCCCGTGCAGCGAAATCTTTTACGATCATGGCGAACATATTTTCGGCGGTCCTCCGGGAAGCCCCGATGAGGATGGTGACCGCTTCGTCGAAATCTGGAACCTCGTCTTCATGCAGTTCGAGCGTCAGGACGATGGAACCGATGTGCCGCTGCCGAAGCCGTCGATCGACACCGGCATGGGGTTGGAACGCATCGCCGCCGTGCTGCAGGGTGTGCACGACAATTATGATACCGACACCTTCAAGGCGCTCATTGCAGCGTCGGAAGAAATGACCGGAACCAAGGCAGAAGGCGAGCAGAAGGCGAGTCACCGTGTGATCGCGGATCACCTGCGTTCGACCAGCTTCCTGCTGGCCGATGGCGTTATGCCATCGAACGAGGGTCGCGGTTATGTTCTGCGCCGCATCATGCGCCGCGCGATGCGCCACGCGCATCTGCTGGGCGCGAAACAGCCTTTGATGCATCGTCTGGTCGGCAGTCTTACCGCTGAGATGGGGGCAGCCTATCCGGAACTGCTGCGCGCGCAACCGCTGATCGAAGCGACGCTCCGCCAAGAAGAAACACAGTTCCGCCGCACGCTCGACAAAGGGTTGAAGTTGCTGGATGAAGCAACCGGCGGAATGAAGGCTGGCGACGTGCTCGCAGGTGAAACCGCGTTTAAACTCTATGACACCTATGGCTTCCCCTACGACCTGACCGAGGATGCGCTGCGTGCACAGGGCTTTGGTATCGACCGCGCTGGCTTTGATGCCGCGATGGACAACCAAAAGGCCATGGCCCGTGCTGCGTGGAAAGGTTCGGGTGCCAAGGCTTCTGACGAAGTATGGTTCGACATTGCCGAACGTGTGGGTTCGACTGAATTTACCGGCTATACTGCCAATGAGGGCGAGGGCCAGGTCGTGGCGTTGGTCAAGGACGGTGCAGAGGTCCAGTCGGCAAAGGCCGGTGATAGCGTGACATTGATCACCAACCAGACGCCTTTCTACGGCGAAAGCGGCGGCCAGATGGGCGATGCAGGCAGCATCACCAGCCTGTCGGGCTTGGCTGCCACGGTGAATGATACCTCCAAGCCGCTTGGCCGCCTGCATGCGCACCAACTGGTGGTTGATGCCGGCGAAGTGAAGGTGGGCGATGTCGTCCAGCTAAAGATCGATACCGTGCGTCGCGACACGCTGCGTTCGAACCACAGCGCCACGCACTTGCTGCATGCGGCACTCCGCAATCGTTTGGGCAGCCATGTCACGCAAAAGGGCAGCATGGTTGCGCCGGATCGCCTGCGTTTCGACTTTTCGCACAATCAGGCTGTAACGCCTGAGGAAATTGCGGACATCGAAGCGGAGGTCAATGCACAAATCCGCCGCAACACGGCAGTGACCACCCGCTTGATGGCACCCGATCAGGCCGTCGAGGCGGGCGCATTGGCGCTGTTTGGCGAGAAATATGGCGACGAAGTCCGCGTGCTTAGCATGGGCGACGTGGAAGGTGCCAACTATTCGGTGGAGCTTTGCGGTGGCACCCACGTCAATGCGTTGGGCGACATCGCGCTGATGACTATTGTCTCCGAAGGCGCCGTCGCGAGCGGTATCCGTCGTATCGAAGCATTGACCGGCGAGGCAGCCCGCCAGCATCTGGCGCGCCGTGAAAGCCAGTTGAAAGACATCGCGTCGCTGCTGAAAACAGCGCCCGATGAAGTGGCAACGCGCGTCGAAACCCTGCTCGCAGAACGTCGCACGCTCGAAAAGGAACTATCGGACGCCAAAACGAAGCTGGCGCTTTCAGGCGGGGGTGGTCCCAAGGCGGAAGCCGAGAAAATCGGCGATACCAACTTCATGGGGCAGGTCATTGCCGGAATCGAACCCAAAGCGCTTCGAGGTTTGGCCGACGAACAAATGAAGGCGCTGGGTGGCGGCGTGGTGGCGATTATCGCTGCCAACGAGAATGCCAATACCGTGGTGGTTGCTGTTTCGCCTGAGCTTACCGGCAAATTTGCTGCCCCCGATCTGGTGCGCGCTGCAACTTCCGCCATGGGCGGGCAGGGTGGTGGCGGTCGTCCGGAAATGGCGCAAGGCGGTGGCCCTGCCGGCAGCGATCAAGCGCAGGCCGGTCTCGACGCAATCAAGGCTGCGCTGGCTGGCTGAGCCTGGTTCGCAGTTTTAGACGGGGGGCTTCGTCGAGCTCCCCGGCTTCTTTGATGGCACGGCGGAATTCGTCGCGCTTTTCATGGATGGAAGCGATTACTGGCCCCATCGCTATCCCCAAATCAACAAGCACGGCTTCGGATAATTGAAGCGAGCTTTCGAGCGTTTCGGGTACCGCATCGCTAACCCCGGCCAGATAAAGCTCTGCAGCATGGTCGGCATCGCGGGCGCGGGCGACGATGGTGAGATCGGCAAATTGCGCGCGAATACGCTTCACCGTCTTTGCCGCCAGGACAGGATCATTCATCGTCAAAACCAGCGCCTTTGCGGTATCCAGATGTAGACGGTGTAATGTCTGCGGCTTTCCGACATCGCCGAAAATGACATTATAGCCATCACGCCGCGCAGCCACGACTGCGTCCACATTATGCTCAACCGCGATATAGGGCTGGTCATGCGCTTGCAGCATTTCCGCAACCAACTGCCCCACACGGCCGAAACCGATAATGACCGTCCGAGGTAGGATGTCGGCACGAATCTCTTCTTCAAGCGCCAATCCGCTCGATCGAACCTGGATGCGACGCGCCATGTCATGGCCGATGCGCGCCAATATCGGTGTAATCAGCAAACCGATGGCAGTCGCAACCTGCCAGAACCGGGCAGTTTCCGGGTCGATGATTTGTGCCGCACTGGCAGCACCAAGAACGATCAAAGTTGTTTCGGACGGGCTAGCCATCAATAAACCTGTTTCAGTCGCAACACCGGGCCGTGCACCCGCAAATTTCAGCAGGCTGATGACGACAAGGGCATTTATCGCAACAGCCATAACCACCGCGGCCACCAGTTTGTCCCAATTGGATAATATGAAACCGACGTCGATCTGCATCCCGATACTGATCAGGAATACCCCGAGCGCCAGCCCCTTAAAGGGTTCGACCACGGTTTCCACTTCGCCGCGATAGTCGGTCTCTGCGATCAAAAGGCCTGCGATCAACGCGCCCACAATGGGAGAGAGACCTACGGTAGCAGTCGCAAGGCTTGAAAGAATGACAACCAGCAGAGTTGCGGCAATGAACAGTTCCGGGCTTTTCGTGCGCGCGGCCTGTCCGAAAAGGGGGGGGAGCAGAAACCGTCCGGCAACCAGCATCACGACGATGACAGCCAGCCCCTGCCACGCCACTTCAAATAACGCATCCCAGCCACCGCCGCTCGCAGCCTGCGGGCCCAGCACGCCGAGGACAAAGATGATCGGAACAATCGCTAGATCTTCGAACAACAACATGGCGAAAGCCGAACGGCCCACAGATGAAGTTGTGCCTGCAATTGGCAGAACCAGTGCGGTAGAAGACAGCGAGAGTGCAAGGCCGAGGCCGACTGCTTCGGTGGCGTTGTAGCCAACGGCAAATAACGCGCCGCCAATCAAAATAGCGCCCCCAAACAACTCCGCAGCACCCAGCCCGAACACCTGCTTGCGCATCCGCCAAAGTCTTCGGAACGAAAGCTCCAACCCAATTCCGAATAGCAGCAGGATGATGCCGAATTCTCCGATGCGGGCGATTTCTTCGGTATCGGAAATGGTCACCCAGCGAAGCCAGGGATATTGATTGGCAAAGGCGCCCAATCCCATGGGGCCGACCAGAACACCGACCAACAGGAAGCCGATAATCGGCGTAATGCGCAATCGAGCGAATGCGGGGATAACAATCCCCGCCGCACCCAAAATGATGAGCGCGTTGTTCAAACCTTCGGTGTGGAGTTCGGCGGCCATGCTCCCTTCTTAAGGGGAGCGGGCAACCGATGTCAGCAAATTACTGCCAGCTACCCATTTTTGTTTCGAGATTGGCGCGTACCGCTTCGAAGAACTGCTCGGTGGTCATCCACGCCTGATCGGGGCCGATCAGGATGGCGAGGTCCTTGGTCATCGCGCCGCTTTCAACGGTTTCGATGCAGACCTGTTCCAGCGTTTCGGCAAAGCGCGTCACATCGGGGGTGTCGTCAAACTTGCCACGGAACTTGAGGCCGCCGGTCCAGGCGAAAATCGACGCAATCGGGTTGGTCGAAGTTGCCTTGCCCTGCTGGTGCTGGCGATAGTGGCGGGTAACGGTGCCATGCGCCGCTTCTGCCTCAACGGTCTTGCCGTCCGGCGTCATCAGGATCGAGGTCATCAGACCGAGCGAACCGAAACCCTGCGCGACCTGATCCGACTGGACGTCGCCGTCATAATTCTTGCACGCCCATACGAACTTGCCGCTCCACTTCAGGGCAGAGGCAACCATGTCGTCGATCAGGCGGTGTTCGTAAACAATGCCGGCAGCGGCGAACTTTTCCTTGAAACCTTCGGTGTCGAACACTTCCTGGAACAGATCCTTGAAACGACCGTCATAGGCCTTGAGGATGGTGTTCTTCGTCGACAGATAGACCGGCCAGCCGAGGTTGAGACCATAGTTGAGCGAAGCGCGCGCGAAGTCGCGGATCGAGTCATCGAGGTTGTACATCGCCATGGCGACGCCGCTGCTCGGGAATTTGAAGACTTCGAGGTCGATCTTCTCGCCATCATCGCCATCAAAAACCAGACGCAGGGTGCCCGGGCCAGGGATCAGCGTGTCGGTCGCACGATATTGGTCACCAAAGGCATGGCGGCCAACGACGATCGGATCGGTCCAGCCGGGGATGAGGCGGGGAACATTTTCGATCACGATCGGTTCGCGGAATACCACGCCGCCCAGGATGTTGCGGATCGTGCCGTTGGGCGATTTCCACATTTTCTTGAGCTTGAATTCCTCGACACGGGCTTCGTCGGGCGTGATGGTCGCGCATTTTACGCCGACGCCATATTGCTTGATGGCGTTAGCGGCATCAACGGTGATCTTGTCGTCGGTCGCATCACGGGCTTCGACGCCCAGATCATAATATTTCAGGTCGATATCGAGGTAGGGCAATATCAGGCGTTCGCGGATCCATTCCCAGATGATCCGGGTCATTTCATCGCCATCGAGTTCGACGACGGGGTTTTTCACCTTGATTTTTGCCATATCGAAGCTGCTTTCCTAAGGGGATTCTTGAATTGTTTCCGCTGCGCCATAGCAAGATTCTCTCGATGAGCAAGCGGGGTCGCAAGCTTCCGAAAGCGAGACCAAAAGACAGCTTAAGGTAACAAAGCTCCACATGAACCCTACCCCCCAATCTGTTACCTTAAGTCACCTTTGGCGCTGTTATCCCTTGATAGCCGTTGCACATTTTGAAAGCGGTCCTCGCCGGGTGGAGGAGATTTCAGGAAACCCGCCATCAACCGGCCATCTGGGCCATGCCCGATTTCCACCGCACCGCCCGCCTTCACCATGATGGTGGTAACACCGTTGATCGTGCGGGCCATCAACTGGTCGAGCATCCGCTGCCGCCCCTCGGTCAGCGCCGCCTGCCATGCCCGGGCGAAGCTTTCGGCATCGGGCCGTTCGAGCAGTTTATACGCCGCCTTGCGCGACATGCCGACGGCACGGCAAGCGGTTGAGACTTGGCCGGTGACGGTGAGGACCTGAATAAACGCCCTCTGCCTTTCAGGCGTCCAGCCATCATGGCGGTGGCGTTGCAGTGGGACTGGCGAGAAGGGCGGTGCGATGTCTGCGCCATATGGGTTGTGCTCAGGTTCGTCTTCCATCTGTGAGGGTACATCAGAGGAAACCCTACATTTCAAGGATTTTGAGGGCAGCATTGTCAGGGATTGCGGACGGTTTGCGTTTGGAAGGCGGAGGGCCATAGCCGACAGTCCGCGCTACGACAGGTGTTGGGTCGTTGCGGACATTGACTAGCCCCGCACCAATGTCCGGATGCGACCCGATCGAGGGCGTATCATGCTTGCACTTACCTGCGCAAAAACGCGACTATCATCCAACAAAGGGATTACGCTGCCACGTCCTCGTCGGCAACGCGCAACAATACTTCAATGCACAACGTGCCAGCGTTTGCCGCTTTCTTGGCGCGCTCAACAAGGTAGTAATCGAACGCCATCATCGGCGTTGTCGTTGTGCCTCGTGCCGCAATCATTTCGGCAGCTTGAACGATTCGAAGCAACTCCGAAATATCAAGCAAGTGAACGAAGCCGCCGGTAGCGCGCATGAAGTCTTCCATGAACTCGATGCCGTAGACGGCGTGGTCGTCCACAAGGTCCAAATCAGGAATTAGGACGATAGCGTGGGCAGGGTGTTCCCGTTCGACATTCAGCGTGTCACCCGTCAGGCTTGTTACCGGCACGTCGGCTCTAAGCTTGCGTATAGCACCGCGCAGTTGGTTGAACGCCTTTTCGATATGGGCCGTAACGTCGCGCTTCAACTTCGCCCTATCCGGTAAATGTTTGCGCGCCAAAACCGAGAGGGTCTTTGATTCAATCAATACCGCGCCGAACTCGTGGCTGAACAGTATGTCGGTCAATTCACGCGTTCCGTTCCCCTTCGGAATTTGTGGGCTGTGATGAACCCCTAATGGTTGAAGGTTATCGGTCAACCAAACGCCCAATTGCTCTTGCTGATTGCCCTCGTCATCATCGAACAGGTGAATGAGGCTGGAAGAAGCGCCCGCTGTGATGAAATGATTGTGGACGGCTTTCCAATCCGACTTTCCGCCCAATTCCAACACCAACCATTCGTCGTCGCTCATACCGGATTGGTGGAGCCGGTCGATCATAGGGCTAACCGTCGCCCTCATTGCCGCATGGTCAACCCGACCGAGCGCCGCGCTATCTGCCCACATTGCAAGCCTATGCAATGCACCGGACATAGGTAGGTCGTTCCATGCGACATTCACCGCTAGCTCGTTGAACAGGAACGCCACTAGCGGTTCGCCGCGCGACAAACCGCGAAGCCCGTTCAATTCTTCGTCGCGCTCTGCGATCGACCAAAGAACGCCGCCATCTTCGCCGTCGTCGCAAACCTTCAACGCATAGAGTAAGCGCCCCTCGCACATGGCGAACGCAAGTTGCATCCGTGCCCCAAGCACGATGTATTTTAGCAGGACGGTGCTGCCCTTGATAAGCAAGGTTGGTTCAAAGCCGTCGCGGCCCTTCGCGTAGTCGAATCGGGTTAGCTGCGGACATGCCAAGAACTCGGAACGATTATGTGCAGATAGCCAGTGCATTTAGATATTATGCCACCTTTACCCCTGACAATGAAGAACGAACCGGAAGTTATCGAGGGTATAGAACTTGTCAGCTTACTCAATTGCCTAATCCAAAACCCCGCCAGCCGCCTTCCTACCCAGTTCCAGACATTCATATCCACGCCACCGAACGTCCCCTTCGTGCCCTTTGCTGCCGTCTGGCTCGTTCAAGGAATTACTTGTTTCGGGAAACGGAATTTATCGCAAAAACGTCCGAAAACTTGTCGACATCGGTCATTCCTCAAGGTCGTCGCCCCGTACTTGATGCGGGGCTTGGCTTTTTTATGCGACGCTTTGCGAATAGCCCAGCCCCGCATCAAGTGCGGGGCGACGTTGATTTTTCAGAAGAGGTCCGGATTGTTAGGATCGGTCCCGAGGTCATTTACAAACTTGTGGGATACGGACCTGCTGAACCCACGCCCCAGTTTCACCCAACATATCAGCGCTCTAAAATCCACACAAACCCCCAACCCAAGCTAACAGTTGTAACATCGCGCCTCTCGCCTTAGAAGGCGCGCACAATGACAAAGCAAGAACTGACAAACCGGGGCACCGGGGTCGCAAAATGGTCTTTTCCCCCGGTCCATCCGGAAGGGCGCAAATTCGGTCTCATCGCTGCGGCGGTGACGGCAGTATTTGCCTTCATGGCATGGGAAACGCTCGCATGGCCCATGGCTGGCATCACCATCTGGACCTTGGCCTTTTTCCGCGATCCTGCGCGCGCAACGCCAATTGACGACCGTTTTGTGGTGGCGCCCGCCGACGGCCTCGTCACGCTTATCGAAAAGGTGCTGCCGCCGCCCCAACTGGCTGGTCCGGCAGGGCTTGGAGATCAGCCAATGACGCGGGTGTCGATTTTCATGAGTGTGTTCGACGTGCACATCAACCGTGCGCCTATCCGCGGCACGATCAAGCGCGTGGCATATATTGCCGGCAAATTCCTCAACGCCGATCTGGATAAGGCCAGCGAAGAGAATGAACGCCAGCATTTTCTGGTCGAACGCCCCGATGGCGTGCGCATCGGCTTTACCCAGATTGCAGGGCTTGTCGCCCGCCGCATCGTCGCCTTTGTGAAGGAAGGTGACGTCGTTGCCGCCGGACAGCGTGTCGGTCTGATCCGCTTTGGTAGCCGTGTGGACGTCTATCTGCCTCACGGAACCGCACCGCGGATCATCAAAGGTCAGCGCTGCGTTGCAGGTGAGACAATCCTCGCCGAAATCGGCGTTGATCAGGATCTGCGTGCAATCGCCCATTGACAGGCGATAGCGTGCGTCCGACATCAGCATCATGACCGATGTCAATCCTCGCCCGGGAATATCACTGCGCGCGTTGGCGCCGAATGCGGTGACAGCCATGGCGTTGTGCACGGGCCTGTCGGGCGTCTGGTTTGCCATGCAAGGTATCTGGGATGCTGCCTTGCTGTCGGTTGTTGTCGCTGGCGTATTGGATGCAATGGATGGCCGCATTGCCCGCATGCTGAAGGGCGAAAGCCGGTTCGGTGCGGAACTGGACTCACTGTCCGATGTTATCGCATTCGGCGCGACCCCATCGCTCATCATTTATAGCTGGGCCCTACAACACATGCCGCGCTTTGGCTGGACGATTTGCCTGTTCTTTGTGTTGTGCGCCGCACTTCGCCTCGCGCGTTTCAATGCACGGATTGATGCCGATGATCAGCCGCACAAATCAGCCGGGTTCAACACCGGGGTTCCGTCTCCTGCAGGGGCCGGGCTTGCGTTGCTGCCGCTAACAATTTGGCTGGAAACCAATGCAGAATGGGCTCGCGACTATCGCCTGATCGGGCCATGGATGCTGCTCTGCGCGGCCTTGATGATCTCAAATGTAGCAACCTTCAGCTGGTCGTCGATCCGCATCCGTCGTTCCTTCCGCTTTCTGGCGCTGGCAGGGGTGGGGCTATTTGTCGCGGGATTGATCTCAGCGCCATGGATCGCCTTGATTGCAGCGAGCCTTGTCTACGCTGGCCTGATTCCACTGAGCGTGGTGAGTTACGCCAAAGTGAAGCGAACGCGTCGGATCGCAGCGCAAAGCGCTTGACGCCTAATCAGTTGTAGCTATGTTCCATATTCGTTCCTATGTTTGGAGCTTGAGTTGGAACCGTTAATTGCCATTATCATTGTTGTTGCCTTGCTGGCAGGGCTTGGCCTTGGCTGGCTCATGGGCGGCAAGGCGGCGCGTGCTGGTGCGGAAACGACCGTGCAATTGCGGGCCATGCTCGACGAAGTGGTGGTTGAACGAGATGCGGCCAAAGACCGGCTGGCGAGGCTTGAAACCTCTCTGGAGGAACGCGAACGGGGTTTCGATGAACAGTTGAAGACACTCTCTGAAGCCAAGGACTTGCTCTCTTCCCAATTTGGCGAAATCGGGCAGAAGCTGCTCGGCGAAGCGCAACAGGCCTTTTTACAGCGCGCCGACGAGCGCTTCCATCAGGCAGGCGAGAAGAATGAGGAACGGCTGAAACAGCTCCTCGCACCGGTTGGTGAACGATTGAAGGCCTATGAGGAACAGGTCGGCAAGATCGAGAAGGAGCGTACCGAGGCCTATGGCGCGCTGACCGGCCTGATTGACCAGATGCGGGCAGGGCAGGAGCGGGTGCAGAGCGAGGCTGCGCGCTTGGTCAACAGTCTTCGTAATGCTCCAAAGGCGCGTGGTCGCTGGGGCGAGCAGCAGCTCAAAAATGTGCTGGAAAGCTGCGGCCTATCTGAACATGTCGATTTCGTAACGGAGGCGAGCGTTACCGTCGAAGACGGCCGCTTGCGGCCCGATGCCATCATTCGTGTGCCGGGTGGGCGCAGCCTGGTGATCGACGCCAAAGTTTCTTTGAACGACTATCAGGATGGCTTCAATGCCGATGATGACGACGCCCGCCAGATTGCTATGACGCGGCACACCGCCTCGATGAAGAACCATATCGAGGGGCTGTCGCGCAAAGCCTATTGGGACCAGTTTGATGACGCGCCCGACTATGTGATCATGTTCGTGCCCGGCGAGCATTTCCTCGCCGCTGCGCTCGAGCATGATCCGGCATTATGGGATCACGCCTTTGAAAAGCGGGTTTTGCTCGCCACGCCCACCAATCTGGTGGCGATTGCGCGCACTGTGGCAAGTGTATGGCGGCAGGAAGGGCTCGCACGCGAGGCCAAGCAGATTGGCGCGCTGGGCAAGGAAATGTATGACAGGATTGCTGTTGCGGCAGGGCATTTGAAATCGGTCGGCTCCGGGCTGTCCTCGGCGGTCAACAACTACAACAAATTTGTCGGTAGTTTCGAACGCAATGTGATGAGCACTGGTCGAAAATTCGCCGAGCTCAACATTGAAACCGGCAAGCGCGATCTTGAAGATGTCCCGGAAATCGAGGCATTGCCCCGATATGGGAGTGAGGCAGAGCAGGGACTGATAGCGTCGAACGAGAAGTGATTTTTCTCAGTTGCGACGGAACTGGTTCAGCACCTCATAGGCCATCACGGCAGTCGCGACTGCGGCGTTCAGGCTGTCAGCTTTACCCAGCATCGGCATTTTGACAAGCAAGTCGCATTCAGCTTCATAGCTTTCAGGCAGGCCCTGTGCTTCGTTTCCGGTCAAAATGAAGCAGGGCGCGGTATATTCGCCCGCCTGATAGTCAGTATCTGTCTGCAGGCTGGTACCCACCAATTGCCCTGCGCCGCTGCGCAGCCAGGGTAGAAAGTCCTCCCAGCGGCATTGTACCAGTTTTTGGGTGAAAATCGCTCCCATGCTTGCCCGGACGGCTTCGACCGAGAAGGGATCGGTGCAATCGTCGAGCAGGATCAGCCCCCCCGCGCCAACGGCATCGCCGGTACGCAGCATCGTTCCCAAATTGCCCGGATCGCGCATCGCCTGTGCGACCAGCCAGATGTCGGCGCTGTTCCGGTCGATCGAGTCGAGCGGCGTCGCTGTTTCGCGATACACGCCGATGACGGTTTGAGGGTTATCCTTGCCGGACAATTTGGAAAGAATGTCTGCACTGGTTTCGATGACATCGCCGCCTGCTGCCAGCACTTCGCCTTCCAGCGCGATTTCAAGGCTGTGGGCATCGCGATCGGTGCAACGAAAAAGCATTTCAGGCAGGAGCCCTGCCTCGCGCGCATCGGTCAGGATACGAAGCCCCTCCGCTAGAAACAGCCCTTCGCGTTTGCGATGTTTCTTTTCGCGCAATGACCTGACCCGCTTGATTAGCGGATTGGAAAATCCGGTAATTTCCCGGCGCATCGGATCAATCTTCGCCGAAGCCGTCGGTGACCAGGCCGGCAAGCTTTTCGAGTGCCATATCCGATCCATCGCCTTCGACGTGTATCGTGATGCTGCTTTCCTTCGCCGCGCCCAGCATCATAAGTCCCATGATTGAAGTACCGGCGACCGACTGCCCGTCTTTTTCCACTTCGACCTTCAATCCTTCGGGTAACCGACTGACAAAGGTCACGAATTTGGCACTAGCGCGAGCGTGCAAGCCCTTTTCATTGACTATCGTCAGCGTGCGGCTGACCCGGCTCACCGCGATGCCTCCAACAATTCAGAGGCGACGCTGATATATTTGCGCCCCGCATCGCGAGCCGCCCGCACAGCATCGCCGACGCTCATATTCTTTCGCGCGCTTTCGAGCCGTATGAGCATGGGAAGGTTGATACCCGCAATCACCTCAACCCGACCGGCATCGAGCAGCGAAATCGCAAGATTGGACGGTGTGCCGCCGAACAAGTCTGACAAGATGATGACGCCTTCGCCTTCATCGACCGACTTGATGGCCTGGGCAATTTCTTTGCGCCGTGCCTCCATATCGTCGCGCGGGCCGATGCAGATCGTTTCGATCAGTTTCTGCGGCCCGACCACATGCTCCATGGCCACGACAAATTCCTTTGCCAGCGTGCCATGCGTTACCAGTACCAATCCGATCATCGGTTCGAAGTTCCATTCCCTGTCCGCACCGCGCCGACTTTCATCAGTCGTTATATAACGGGCGCGCCTGATTACCTTGCCATTCGAGCGCGTCAACTGGCCTTGAATGCAAGTTACGATGATTGACAGACGGCGCATAGCCATCTTCGCGCAGCATCTTGCCGAATTTCTCTGCGACAAACACAGAACGATGCCGACCACCCGTGCATCCGAAAGCGATCGTCAGATAGGATTTCCCCTGCGCGTCATAGAGCGGCAGCAGATAGGTCAGCAAATCTGAAATACGCGATATTGCACCATCAAACGCTGGATCGGCTGCGACATATTCGCCAACGGCTGCGTCGAGGCCGGTCAAAGGTCGGAGTTCCGGGTCCCAATGCGGGTTCTGCAAAAAGCGCAGATCGAAAATAAGGTCTGCATTTGGAGGAACGCCGCGCGAAAAGCCGAAACTTGTTATCGACAAAGTCATTCGGCCTTCTTTCAGCCGAAACCGGTTCCTTATTTCGGTCTGCAATTCGCTAGCTGACATCCGGCTGGTGTCGATGACGAGGTCAGACCAGCGACGCAACGGCTCCATCAATGTGCGCTCTTCGGATATGCCATCGATGGCGGGACGGTCCTGCGCCAGCGGGTGGCGACGCCTTGTTTCTGCATAGCGTCGCTCAATTTCGGTTCCGGCGCAATCGACGAATAAGGTTGTGATTTCCACCCCGTCGCGGCTCTGTAAGTCCTTAATTTCCTCAATCAGTCTTTGCGTTTCAAAACCGCGGGTGCGTGTGTCAAAACCAAGGGCTAGCGGAGCGTTGTCCGGCGCTTGCCCCTCCGCCGGAGGTAGAGCGAGCAGGGGGCGCGCCAACCGGATCGGGAAATTGTCGACAGCTTCCCAGCCTAGATCTTCGAGTGTTTTAAGCACAGTTGATTTGCCCGCTCCGGACAGACCAGTGACCAATAAAACTCGATTTGGCTTTCGGCTCGCAGGCATGCGCGTTCCTATCAACTGGCTGAAACTGCTTGTCGCACTGGTTTGATCTGCTGATCAAGCAGCCTTTGCAGTGCCAGTTCAACTTTTATCGGCGCACTTGCCTCAAATCCGTTAAGGCAAAGCTCGGGCGTGGCAAAATTGCCGATATTGCGAAGTGGCCATGAAATTGGGTGTCGCTCTGGCAGCAGGTCCAGGTTGACGATCAGGCGGAGCGGGGCTTTCTCGACATAAGGTGTGGAAACAATGCCCAATCCGCGTATTTCCAGCTTGCCTTCGACATTGGGGCTGACGTGAATCCACGGATCCCCGTCATGGTCGATCAAATCGATAGCGTCGTCGCAGACAAGTACAGCCCCGCGGTCGATTAATCGCAGCGCCAGATCGGACTTGCCTGACCCGGACTTGCCGATGATCGCGACCCCAAAGCCGTCTAAAGCAACGCCGGTCGCGTGGATGCGGATAGACACGCTGTTCACACCGTTTCCGGGATAGCCGGCAGGGTGACCTTGAAACAGGCCCCAACCTGGGCATCTTCGCGGTCATCGACGGTGATTGTGCCATGATGCCCTTCGATAATCGTCCGTGCGATCGCCAGGCCCAACCCGCTATGTTCGCCAAAGCCCTCTTTCTCGGGGCGAATGCTGTGGAAACGGCGGAAAACGGTTTCGCGTTCTTCGGGCGGGATGCCGGGCCCCTGATCACTAATGCGAACGATGATTTCATCGCCACTGCGTGTGGCCGAGATTTCAACCAAGCCGCCACTGGGTGAAAAGGATACCGCATTGTCGATCAAGTTGGTCAACACCCGTTCGATGCGGATATCCTCACCCAAAATCATCGCGCTTCCCTTACGCGGGCGTGCGAAAGCGACACGAATATCACCATCGGCGTTGCGGCTTTCGCGGGCAGCCAAAAGCTGGTCAATCATGTCGCCAAGGTCGATGCGCTCAAACTTGGCCTTGGCGAGTTGGGCATCGATGCGGCTCGCATCCGAAATATCGCTGATCAAGCGGTCCATTCTAAGGACATCGGCCTGAGCGACCGCCATCAATTGATCGCGCAATTTTGGATCTTTCACATGTCCGATCCCATCCAGCGCAGAGCGAAGCGACGCGATCGGATTTTTGATTTCATGGGCGACATCGGCGGCAAAGGCTTCAGTAGCATCTATCCTCTGACGTAGCGCGTTGCTCATGTCGGACAGCGCGCGTGCAAGCATTCCGATTTCATCACGACGCGTCGGCATCCGCGGGATGGTCACATCCGGTGCGCGGCCTAGGCGCACTTTGACGGCGGCCCGCGCCAGATGCTGTAACGGTCGCACAATGGTCCGCGCGAGAAACAGGGATAGCAATATTGATATGGCAAGCACCGCCAGCATGAACATCGCAACCGTAAAGCGTTCAGCCCGCACATAGGCCCGGACATCGCGGGCGTTTGCGGTAGTCAGCAGCTTACGGCCATCTGCAGGCCAAACCGTTGCGGCACTGATTATATGCGTCAAATCGTCAGCGAAACGGACATCCGACTTTGACTGGCCTGCTCGCACGCCTCTCAGTTCCGGCCAACTGGCTGCAACGTCAGGCTTGGGTTCGCGAAACCATTCCAGCCGAGGAGATTGCACAAGAAAATCGAACACACGGTCGATCCAGCGTGCGGCTGCCTTGCGCCATGGCTCGGTCGAAGGGTCGACCAGCCGGTATGTCGGCGGTGCGGCCTGAAAACTGTCAAAGCTTTTGGTTCCATCGTCGGAATAGATGCGAACGCGAAGAGTTTCATTTCGAGCAAATTTGGTCAGAAACGCCGTCTGGTCTGCTGGTTCAACATGTTGAAGCGCGTTTGCGAGCAATAAAATCTGCTTTTCCGCACTTTGCTGTCGTTCCGAAACCAGCCGCGAACGATAGTTGTCTAGAAAAATCAGTCCGCTGGCCATCAAGGCAAGCGCGAACAGGTTGACTGCTAAAATGCGCGACGTGAGTGAAAGCTTGCGGCTCCACCCCAAGGCAAAACGATCCCCTTCACTCATCGGTGAAACGGTATCCGGCGCCGTAAAGGGTATCGATGGCCGAGAATTCGGGGTCGATTTGCCGAAATTTCCGACGGAGCCTTTTGATGTGGCTGTCGATCGTGCGGTCGTCGACATAAACATCATCCTGATAGGCGATGTCCATCAATTGGCTTCGCGTGCGAACAACGCCCGGGCGAGCAGCGAGTGCCTCCAAGATCATGAACTCGGTGACCGTGAGCGTAACCGGCTGGTCCTTCCATCGCACATGATGGCGTGCCGGGTCCATTTCTAGACTACCGCGGATCATAGGATCGGGCTCTGGCAGGTCCGACTCATCTGCGCTCTGGCTGCGTATCGCGGTTCGTCGCAAAATTGCTTTGACCCGTGCAATGAGGAGCCGTTGCGAGAAAGGTTTGGTGATATAATCGTCCGCACCCATCGCCAAACCTAGCGCCTCGTCGAGCTCTTCGTCTTTCGAAGTCAAGAAAATGACGGGCATGTCGGACTTCTCACGCAGCCTCCGCAAAAGCTCGAGGCCGTCCATGCGTGGCATTTTGATGTCGAAGATCCCCAAGTCAGCGGGATTTTCGAGCAAAGCTTTTAGCGCCGCTTCGCCATCCGGATAGAGCCGCGTAACATAACCTTCGCCCTGCATCGCGATCGACACGGATGTGAGAATGTTTCGATCATCATCAACAAGAGCAATATTGGCAGACATCGGGGCGCTTATAGGAAGGCTATTGGCCGGCATCAATGGCATGTGCAAAAGCCCTTGTTGCAGAGTGTGACAAATTTCTTTGGGTAAAATGCAGGCGGGTATGTTTGACGAAGTGACAGCCGTAGTTTAGGGGCCGCTTCAAATCCCGTGCATACCTATGCACATCCCTGACATAAAGGAAGCCAACGTGTCCGCAGCGCCGAACTTCTCGCTTGAAAAACAAGGTATTTCGACCCCCGCCAAGATCTTCTGGAATCTTGGCACCGCGCGATTGGTCGAATCGGCGCTGAACAAGGGTGAGGGTATTTTGGCCAAAGAGGGACCGCTGGTTGTCGAAACAGGCAAACACACTGGCCGTTCGGCTTCAGACAAATTTATCGTTCGCGATGCGACAACTGAAAATACGATCCACTGGGGTAAGACCAATGTGGCCATGGATCCTGCGCACTTCGCGGCTTTGAAGGAAGATTTCGTTGCTGCTCTTGCTGCAAAGGACGAGCTATATGTCGCTGATCTCTTCGGCGGCTCTCAGCCCGAATATCGCGTCAATGTGCGCGTGATTAATGAACTGGCTTGGCACAATCTGTTCATTCGTACCCTGCTGGTGCGCCCTGAAGAAGCCGAGTTGGCCGATCTGGTACCCGAATACACCATAATCGATCTGCCCAGTTTCCGCGCTGATCCGGCGCGCCATGGTTGCCGCAGCGAAACTGTCATCGCGGTCAATTTCACAGAAAAGCTGATCCTCATCGGCGGAACGGCCTATGCAGGTGAAATGAAGAAGTCGGTGTTCGGCATTCTCAACTATCTGCTCCCAGAGCAGGGTGTGATGCCGATGCACTGCTCGGCAAATATCGGCCCCAATGGTGACACAGCGATCTTCTTTGGCCTTTCGGGAACCGGCAAGACGACATTGTCGGCGGATGCCAGCCGTACGCTGATCGGCGACGACGAGCATGGCTGGTCGGACACGGCAGTCTTCAATTTCGAAGGCGGCTGCTACGCTAAGATGATTAACCTTTCGCCAGAAGCCGAGCCGGAAATTTTTGCAACGACCAAGCGTTTCGGTACGGTGCTGGAAAATGTTGTGATTAACCGCGAAACGCGTGAGCTTGATTTCAACGACAACAGCCTCGCTGAAAATAGCCGTGGTTCCTATCCGATCGACTTCATTCCCAATGCGTCCAAGGACAATCTGGGGCCGGTTCCGAAGAACATCATCATGCTGACGGCCGATGCCTATGGGGTTCTGCCCCCGATTTCGCGTCTAACCCCCGATCAGGCAATGTATCACTTCCTGTCGGGCTACACCGCTCGCGTTGCCGGCACCGAAATCGGCGTGACCGAGCCTAGCGCTACTTTCTCGACTTGCTTCGGCGCGCCCTTCATGCCCCGCCATCCGAGTGTTTATGGCAATTTGCTGAAAGAACGCATCGCCCGAGGCGGAGTGACCTGCTGGCTGGTCAATACCGGATGGACGGGTGGAAAATATGGCGTCGGCAGTCGCATGCCGATCAAGGCGACGCGCGCTCTGCTCAACGCTGCGCTCGACGGCAGCCTCAATCAGGCCGAATTCCGGGTCGACCCCAATTTCGGCTTTGAGGTTCCGGTTGCGGTTCCGGGTGTGGACAGCAAAATCCTCGATCCGCGTTCGACTTGGGCTGATCCGGCTGAATATGACGCAACGGCGCACAAGCTGGTGCAGCAATTCATCGACAATTTCGCGCAATTTGCTGATCATGTTGACGAAGGCGTAAGAGCTGCGGCGTTAAAGGCTGCGTAATCGGCCCGGACATTCCGGGCGCAAGCAAGGGCCTGGAATGATGACCGTGTTCGACGTTCGCTTGTTTTCAGACGAATCTGCCATTCGCCGGGTGGGCGAGGGGCTGCTGGCGCGCAGCTTGCCGCGGGAGGAGTGGACGCACGAGGCGCATCTCGCCGCCTGCCTGTGGTTGCTGCGCGAACGAAAAGACATCAGGGTCGAGCAGCAACTGCCCGGTATAATCCGCAGCTATAATGAGAGCGTGGGCGGGGTGAATGACGACACCCAAGGCTATCATGAAACGCTGACGCAATTCTACATTTCGACGGTAAAAGCGCATCATGCCGAGCAGGCCGAGCTTGACCTGCTGGCTTCGGTAAATCTGCTGTTGCGGAGCAAAAGGGGTAAGCGCGACTGGCCGTTGCGCTTTTACAGCAAGGATATGCTGTTTTCGGTACGGGCACGGCGAGAGCTGGTGCCGCCCGATTTGCTCGATACCCCGCACATATAAAAAGGGCGCCGCAACGGGCGCCCTTTTCGATTGGTTGTGACCGTAAACTCAGTCGAGCATATCAGCGGGAACCTTGCCGCCATTGGCAGCCAGTTCGCGGAGTACAGCTTTGTGAAGCCAGATGTTCATTTCTGCGCTGCCCTCGAGTTCGCCGGTATAGCCCAGTTCCATGGCCAGATCCTTGCGCTCCTGCAGCGAGCTTTCCATGCCGAGCATCTTCATCAGATCGACGATAGAGCTGCGCCAGTTGAGGTTGCGGCCATCATTGGCGTCGATTTCCTCAAGATGTGCGATGACATCGACTTCGCTGATTGCAACAGGGGCGGCTTCGACCGGCGCTGCAACAACGGGCGCTTCAGGTGCGGGTGTAGCGGCGACAGCCTTTTTGCCGAAAATGGCGTCCTTGATCTTGCCGAAAATGCTCATTGTGAAATCCTTCCTTCAAAGGCGGTTCTGGATTGCCAGAGAATAGGTTGATTCTGTGACAATAGGGAGCAGAAACCGCAGATTAATTGTAAAATGAAGGCAATGTGCAGGAATCCACTACCGCTTTTCTGTTTCTCCTGCGACACTGGCCCCAGTTTACAGTTCAGGAGAGCTTGGCATGGACATGATGGAAATCCTCAAACAATCGGGCGCAATCGGCACGGTCGCGCAGCAATTGGGCGTCAATGAACAGATTGCACAGGCCGGGGCAGAGGCTTTGCTGCCTGCCATCCTGGGCGGGTTCAAAAAGACTGCTCAGGCGCAACCCAGCGGTCTTGACGGGCTCGGTGGTATCCTCGGCCAGCTGGGCGGTGGCGGTCTGCTCGACAGCGTGCTGTCGCCGGAGCCGACCCCGATTGAAAAGGGCAATGATGTTCTCGGCCAAATTTTCGGGTCAAAGGATGTCAGCCGTTCGGTCGCGGGCCATGCGGCGGAGCAGACCGGTATCGATAGTTCGCTCCTCAAGAAAATGCTGCCGATCCTCGCGATGCTGGTTGCGGGCTATATGGCCAAGCAGGCCGGTGGGGAGCAAGGCGGCGGGCTCGGTGGCCTGATCGGCAGCGTGCTCGGCGGCGGGCAATCGCAAGGCGGCGGTGGCCTTGGCGGTATGCTCGGCAATGTCCTTGGTGGAGCCTTGGGCGGTGGTCAGCCAGAGGCGCCTGCGGGCGGCCTTGGCGGGCTCGGCTCGCTGCTCGATCTGGATGGTGACGGCAACCCGCTTGATGACATTATCGGCATGGCCGGGAAGATGGCGCGGTAAGCGTCAGACGACGGGCTCTACTTTCAGAACTGCGCCTTCCGCACCGGTGACGCGCACCTTCGCGCCCGCCGGTGCATCCGCGCCTCGAACATTCCATTCGCTGTCGCCGACCTTAACCCGGCCACGTCCGTCGGCGATGGCCTCTATCACAGTAACCACTTCGCCGGTCAGGCGCGCGCCGCGATCGTTGAGGGCGGGGTCTTCGGACTGGATGGGGTTGTCTTTCAGGAAACGTTTTCCGGCATAGACGGTCAGCACCGAAATCACCGCGAACAGCGCAACCTGCAGCGGGATCGAAATCGGTAGCGCCCAGGCGAGAAGGCCGACAATGATCGCGGCGACGCCGAGCCACATCAGGAAAAATCCGGGTGCGAGCATCTCTATCACGCCGAGCGCGACGCCCACCGAAAGCCAGAACCAGTGCGGTTCCAATGATCCAATCCAGTCAGTCATTCCAAATCCCCTTTTATTACCTTCTCAACTTTACCACTCACTTGTCATTCCCGCGAAAGCGGGAATCCATGGTCGGACCTGTCCATTTGTCCAACGGCCTCGGGTAAACCTTTGCCTAAGACCATGGATCCCCGCTTTCGCGGGGATGACATATTGGGTGTTGAAAGCGCTGCGTGTCACTTGCCCTTTTCGCTTGCCAGCGCGTCCTTGGCGAGTTCGCCAATGCCGCCCAGCGTGCCGATCAGCTGCGTTGCCTCAACCGGGAACAATATGGTCTTCGCGTTGGGCGAAGTCGCAAACTGGCTGACCGCGTCGGTATATTTTTGCGCGATGAAGTAATTGAGCGCCTGTGTGCCTGAGGAGGCGATCGCGTCCGACACCATCGTGGTCGCCTTCGCTTCGGCCTCTGCTTCACGCTCGCGCGCTTCGGCATCGCGGAACGCGGCTTCGCGGCGGCCTTCGGCTTGCAGGATCGCACCCTGCTTTTCGCCTTCGGCACGCAGGATTTCGGCAGCACGCAGGCCTTCAGCCTCTAGGATCTGTGCGCGCTTTTCACGTTCCGCCTTCATCTGGCGGGCCATGGCGTTGGAAATATCTGCCGGTGGGCGGATATCCTTCACCTCGACGCGGGTGATCTTCACGCCCCACGGGCTGGTCGCATGATCGACCACGCCGAGCAGGCGGCCATTGATATCGTCGCGTTTGGACAGCGTCTCGTCGAGGTCCATGCTGCCCATCACGGTGCGCAGGTTGGTCGTCGTGATCTGCATGATCGCGACATACAGGTCACTGACTTCATAGGCGGCCTTGGCGGCATCGAGCACCTGGAAGAAGACGACGGCGTCGACGCCGACCATCGCATTATCCTTGGTGATGATTTCCTGCCCCGGAATATCGAGCACCTGTTCCATCATATTGATCTTGCGCCCGACGCGATCGACGAAGGGTACGATGAAGTTGAAGCCCGGATGCGCGGCGTGGGTGAAACGGCCGAAGCGTTCGACCGTATAGACATGGCCTTGCCGGACGACGGTGATGCCCATCATCAGGAATATCACTGCCAGCACCAGCAAAACGATTACAAAGGTTTCCATGTCTTACCTCCTGTTTGACTGTGGCCAATCTCCCAAATATGCGAAGGCTTGCCAAGCGAAATCGGAATGGGGTGGTTCACTATGACATTGGTCGAAAAGCTGAAACTGGTGCGCACCGCGCTCTATGTGCCCGCGATCAACGCGCGCGCATTGGAAAAAGCACGTGGGCTCGATGTCGATGTGCTGATTATCGATCTGGAGGACTCGGTTCCGCCCGAAAGCAAGGCCGAGGCGCGCGCTGCAGCAGTGGAGGAAGTAGCGAAGGGATTTCCGGGCATGCTGGTGGCTATCCGGCTGAACGGATTGGATAGCGCTGAACTGGCGGCGGATATATCGGCGGCGGAGCGGTCTTTGGCGGATTGCTTTGTTCTGCCCAAGGTCGAGGTGGCTGCGGACCTAGATCCTGTAGCGGCACGCTTGCCCAATCCGGTGCTATCGATGATCGAGGGGCCGTTGGGGCTTTACAATGCGCGGGAGATTGCAGCGCATAAGGCGGTTGCGGGCTTGATTGCAGGGGTGAATGATATTTGCGCCGATATGGGGATCAAGCCCGGCCCGAACCGCGAAGGGCTGGAGCTGGCATTGCAGACCATCGTGCTCGCAGGTGCGGCGGCGGGAAAGCCGGTGTTTGACGGGGTTAACAACAAACTCGACGATATGAGCGGACTTGAGGCGGAATGCGTGCAGGGGCGCTGTTATGGCTTTACCGGAAAGACGCTGATCCATCCCAATCAGGTTGCGATTGCCAACGCTGCTTTTGGCCCGAACGCTGCCGAAATTGCTGAAGCGGAGGAGCTGATTGCCGCCTCCACCGGCGGGGCGCAGCGGTACAAGGGCAAGATGATCGAAAGCATGCATGTCGAAGAAGCGCGGCGGACGATAGAACGTTCTCGACACGCGATAGGCAGTTAGACTAACTGCGCATATGCACGCGCTTCGTTCAGCCCTCACTCTGCTGGTTTTTGGCCTGATCAGCGCTGCGGCAATCGCCAAGCCAGTGACCGAATCTGATTTGCGCAAACATGTCGAGATATTGGCATCGGACGAGTTTGAAGGTCGTGGTCCTGGGACAGAGGGTGAGCGCAAAACGCTCGCTTATCTGAAAAGCCAATGGGCCAAGGCAGGGCTCAAACCCGCCGCACGCGACGGTAGCTGGTATCAGCCGGTCGAGCTTGTCCGGCGCGGACCCAAGCAAGCCAATGTCCAGTTTTTTGCCAAGGGCGACAGGCTGCGCATTGTCAGCGACGATATCCTGCTGGTGGGCAAGGAACCCCAGTTCATGACAAGCGGGCTGCCGGTTTTGTTTGTCGGCCATGGCGTCGATGCGCAAGGCAAGGTGATTGCCGATGTCAAAGGCAAGCTGGTCTTCCTGCTTGCCGATGATGCGGACCATTTGCCGGCAGAGATGAAATCGGTACGCAATCGCCGCAATGCTCTGGACGAAGCAGGGGCGGCAGCGGTTGTCATGGTTTCTGGCGAGCAGTTCGATTTTCCCGTCTATCGCCGACTGATCCTGTCGCGCCCGGTCAGCTGGGTTCCGAAAGACAGAAAGGCCAATGTCGAAGGCGTGGTCAGCCCGCAATATATGGTGGCGCTGGTGACGGCAGCTGGAGGCGACTGGGACAAATTGCGTGCGGCTGCACGCACCCCCGATTATGCCGGACAGTCGCTTGGTTTGAGCGTGAACCTTGATGTCGAGAGCGATGTCGAGCGGATCGCCAGTAATAATATCATCGGAAAGTTCGCCGGCCGTAAACCCGGCAGCGGAGCAGTGGTGTTCATGGGGCATTGGGACCATTTCGGCATCTGTCGACCAGAGGGTGACGAAGACCGGATCTGTAATGGCGCAGTCGATAACGCCAGCGGCATGGCCGTGCTGACCGAGGTGGCCAAACGTCTCGGCAAAGCGAAATTTGATCGCGACATTTATTTCGTAGGAACGACTGCAGAGGAAGCGGGGCTGATTGGTGCGCGCGCTTTTGCTGCCGACCCTGCGGTTCCGCTTGATCAGATCAAGATCGTGCTCAACGTCGATACCGTTGCGATAGCGCCCAAGGGGGCGAAGGTCGCCATTATCGGGCGCGGCAAAACCGATCTGGATGCCGAGGTTGAAGCGGTCGCGCGCAAGATGAAGCGCAAGATCGAACCCTCGACCGATGCGAATGCCTTCTTGCAACGGCAGGACGGCTGGGCGCTGACCGAGAAAAATGTACCGGCGCTGATGGTGGGTGGCTCCTTTGCCGATCTAGGTAAGTTGGAAGCCTTTTTGAAAACGGACTATCACGGCCCCAATGACGAGGTGGTCGACACGCTCCAATTAGGTGGAGCCGCTGAAGATGCCGACCTGCATGTCGAGCTTGGCCGCTATTTTGCCGATACCCGCAAATATAAGCCGAAAAAGCCCGTAAAGGGGACTGGCGAATAACCGGTCGACTGTTTACATGGGCCGCCACGACTCGACACCCAGACAAAGCAAAGTGGCACCATGAAATCCGATAAAATCCGCCTCGGCCTGACCTTCGACGATGTGCTGTTGCAGCCTTGCGCATCGGATATATTGCCCAGCCAGGCCGATACCCGCACCCGGATTACGCCCAGCATTTCACTGAACATACCGATCATGTCGTCGGCGATGGACACCGTCACCGAAGCACGCATGGCTATCGTGATGGCGCAATTGGGCGGTATCGGCGTTCTCCACCGCAACCTGTCGATCGAGGAGCAGGCCGCGGCAGTCCGTCAGGTGAAGCGTTATGAATCGGGCATGGTGGTCAATCCGATCACCATAGCGCCCGATGCGACCTTGGCTGAAGCCCAATTGATGATGGCGGAAAACCGTATTTCGGGAATACCCGTGGTCGAGGCCAGCGGCAAGCTGGTCGGAATTCTCACCAACCGAGATGTGCGCTTTGCCGAAAACCCCATGCAGCCGGTGTCCGAGTTGATGACCCGCGACAATCTGGCGACGGTGCAGGCGGGTGTTTCGCAGGAAGAAGCGCGCCGCCTTCTGCACCAGCGCCGCATCGAAAAACTGCTGGTCGTCGACAATGCTTTCCACTGCGTCGGCCTGATCACCGTCAAAGATATCGAGAAAGCGGTCACCTATCCCGATGCGACCAAGGATGCCACCGGACGCCTGCGCGTCGCCGCAGCGACAACGGTAGGCGACAAGGGGATTGAGCGCACGCGTGCGCTGGTTGAAGCAGAGTGCGATGTGATCATCGTCGATACCGCGCATGGCCATAGCAAGATGGTCTCGGTGGCCGTTGCCGAAATCAAGAAGATGTCGAGCAAGGTGCAGGTGATCGCGGGCAATGTCGCGACGGCGGAGGCCACGCGTGCGTTGATCGATGCGGGTGCAGATGGCGTGAAGGTTGGCATCGGCCCTGGTTCGATCTGCACGACGCGCGTTGTTGCTGGTGTAGGTGTGCCGCAATTGACCGCAGTGATGGATGCGGCGGAAGAAGCTGCGAAGTCAGGAATTCCGGTGATAGCTGATGGTGGTCTGCGTACTTCGGGCGATCTGGCCAAGGCTTTGGCCGCTGGCGCGTCTAGCGTGATGGTCGGATCACTGCTTGCCGGTACCGAAGAGGCCCCGGGCGAAACCTTCCTCTATCAGGGCCGTGCCTATAAGAGCTATCGCGGCATGGGCTCGGTCGGCGCGATGGCGCGAGGCTCGGCTGACCGCTATTTCCAACAAGATATCAAGGACCAGCTTAAGCTGGTGCCCGAAGGCATTGAAGGGCAAGTCCCGTTCAAGGGCCCTGCATCCGATGTCATCCACCAGCTCGTCGGCGGGATCAAGGCGGCGATGGGCTATACCGGTGCTGCAACAATTGCCGACCTGCAGGAACGCGCGCAATTTGTGCAGATCACCAATGCAGGTCTGCGCGAAAGCCATGTCCATGATGTAACCATCACGCGGGAAGCCCCCAATTATCCGACGCGATAGGAGTGCGAGGTGGAAGAATTCATCCCCTATCTCCTGGTTGTGATAGGATGGCATCCGGATCATCCGGGTGAGTTTACCTTCCACCGGGTTCCGACTGCTTATGCGACGCTGTCGGCATGTGAGGCGGACGGCAGCGAATATGTTGCGCAGCGGGATATTTATCGCACCGAATTTGGCGGCATGCGCTTTACGTATAAGTGCATCCGCTCTGCATCCGGCGATGAAAGCGATGCTGCCTGGCAGGCGTTGCAAAAGCAGAATGCGGAACGCAAATGACACCTGCAGCGCGGGTACAGGCTGCGATTGAATTGCTCGACGCGATAATCGCTGCAACGCGCGACAAGGGAGCTTCTGCCGACAGGGTAGCGGCCGCCTTTTTTGCAGCGCGACGCTATGCCGGTTCGAAAGACCGGCGTGCGGTGCGGGATCTTGCTTGGCGAGCGATTCGCGCCTTTGGGGAAAGGCCCGAAAATGGCCGCTCGGCCATGGTGGCTCTGGCAGATCGCGACAGCGAATTGGCGGCCCTGTTCGATGGCCTGGCTTATGGGCCAGCCCCGATTGCCGCTGATGAACAACGCGCGGCAGGCGGCGTTTTACCCGAATGGGTGAAGCCCTTATTCTCGGCCCTGCTGACTGAAGGCGAATATCCTGCTTTGCTCGAACGGGCACCGCTCGACATTCGCGTGAACCGATTGATTGCCGATCTGGATACTGTAGGAGAAAAGCTGCCAGAAGCCGCCGTGCTGCATGAAAGCCGGGATGGGCTGCGACTGCCTACGGGCTATGCGATCGAAAGCAGCGAGCTTTACACTTCGGGTGCGATTGAAGTGCAGGATCTTGGCAGTCAGCTGATTGCGGAGGCCTGCTACGCGCAACCCGGAATGACCGTGCTTGATCTGTGCGCCGGGGCAGGGGGCAAAACCCTGGCGCTGGCTTCGCATATAGGGGGGGCGGGGCGGCTGGTTGCGGCCGACACTAACCGCGACCGGCTGCAGCAATTGCCGCCCCGCGCTGCTCGCGCTAAAGCCGGGTTCATCGAAACCCTGCTGCTCAATCCGAATAAAGAAATGGGCAGGCTCAGCGATTTGGTCGGGGTATGTGATGTTGTCCTGATCGACGCGCCCTGCTCGGGTAGCGGGACATGGCGGCGCAATCCGGAAACGCGCTGGCGGCTGGACCATCGGGATTTGCAGAGGCTTGTTTCGGAACAAGGCCGCTTGCTCGATCTGGCTACAGCGTTGGTCAAACCGGGTGGACATCTCGTCTATGCAGTCTGTTCCCTGTTCGGCTGCGAAGGCCGGGACCAGATTGAGGCCTTCCTTTCGCGGCATCCGGATTTTGGAGCCGAACGGCCAGATTTCGCCGCGGGCAGGGCAGATGGTGCAGGCATCTTGCTAACCCCGGCGCATGACGGTAGCGATGGCTTCTACTTGGCGCGTTTGCACAAGCTGTGATAGCGGGGGCTACCGGTGTCTAATGTCTGGAAGCTGATTATGCGTTTCTCTCCCCCCGTCATCGCTTTGTCTGCCGTGTTCCTGATGGCGTCGAGTGCCAGCATCGGCAAAAATGCCGACCATGATATCGATCCGCAGTCGGTTGCGCTTGTCGCTGAAGGTGTGGCTGCGCAAAAGGCCGGGCAATTTGACAATGCGCTGGGCTGGTTTGAAACCGCCTTGGCTGTCGATCCACGCAACCGTGCGGCTTTTGTCGGCATGGCCGAAGTGTCCGCGCAGCAAGGGCTGAAGGGCAAAGCGATCTCATTCTATAAGAGTGCGCTCGATATTGAGCCCAATGATGTTGCCGTTATCGCCGCGCAGGGCGAGTTGATGGCATCAAAGGGTGCGTTGGATGCTGCGAAGAAGAATCTGGCACGACTACAGATTTTGTGCCGTTCGAAATGCGGTGAAAGCGATCGGTTGGCTGTTGCCATCGAAATGGCGGCGAATAAGGATGCTCTGCAGGCCAGTGCGGTTGAGTTAAAACCGACAGTTGAGAAGGCGAATTAGGGAACTGGCTGATTTTTTCTGCCGTCATTCCCGCGAAGGCGGGAATCCATCACCCGCCGTTTAAATTCAATCCTTCGGTGATGGACCCCCGCCTTCGCGGGGGTGACGAAGCAAAACAAAATGCAGTTTCAAGCCTAAATCAGCGGTCCAAACTCCGCCACCACGCCTTCATATATCCGCCGTTTGAAAGGCACGATCAGTTTCGGCAATTCCTGCGCCTCGGCCCATTTCCAGCGTGAAAATTCGGGATGATGGGCTTCGATATTGATGTCGCTGTCCTCACCCTTGAAGCGCATCAGGAACCACCATTGCCTTTGCCCGCGCCAGCGCCCGCCCCAGATATTGCCCTGCAATTCGGGGGGGAGGTCGTAGAAATATTCCTCGCGGCTGCGGGCCAGCAGGTCCACATGGTCGGGCAGCAGGCCGGTTTCCTCACCAAGTTCGCGGAAGGCCGCGACTTCGGGATCTTCGCCATCATCGATCCCGCCTTGCGGCATCTGCCAGGCGTCACCCGGATTGTCGATCCGCTGGCCGACAAAGACCAGCCCCGCCCGGTTGGCAAGCATGATGCCCGCGCAGGGGCGATAGGGCAGGTCTTCGTTATCGCTCATACTTAAGGCCTTAGGCGTCGGCCATCACTTCGGCCAGCATTGCTTTCAAGGCGGCAAGATTGCCGGCCACATCTTCCTTCGACGAGGGGATGCCTTTGCGCAAAGTTATGTGGCCGTGGATGTTGCCGTCCGCGCTACGATGCTGGACAGGAACGCCCGCAGCCTTAAGCGCCTCGACATAGGCAAGGCCCTGATCGCGCAGCGGATCAAGGCTGGCGGTCGTCACCAGCGAAGGCGGCATGCCTTCCTGCGAAAATTTGATCGGCGCTCCGCGATAGTCGTTCGCATCGGCAGCATAGGCCGCGTGGAAATAATCCATCGAATCCTTGGTCAGCAGGAAGCCATCGGCAAAATCGCGCATGCTCTGCCAATCATTGCTGTCGGTGACGACGGGGTAGATCGGATGCTGCACCAAAACCGGAACGGCCGCTGGATTGTCGCGCAGCGCCATGGTGGTAACAATAGTCAGATTTCCACCAGCGCTATCGCCTGAAGTGACGAGACCGGTGACTTCCAGCCCCAATTCAGCCGGGCTGCCTGCAATCCAGCGGGTCGCGGCCTCGCAATCGACCGCCGCTGCGGGGAAGCGGTGTTCGGGGGCAAGGCGGTAGTCGATCGAGATGACGGGCATATCGAGTTGGCGCGCGACCTCCGCACAATAGGGTCCATAAATGTCCAGATCGCCGACCACAAATCCGCCGCCATGATAGAAAACCATGACCGGACCAGCTCCGCGGCCTTCGCGGGAATCATAGAGTCGCGCCGGAATCGTGCCTGCAGGCCCGGGGATTGAAAGGTCGCGGATTACGGCGAGATCGCCCAGTTCCTCTTCCGCCATGGCGCCCATCACGGTCATCATTCCGCGCGCTTCCGTAGCGGAAAGTTCGTGCATCTTCGGGCCGGGTTGGCTGTTCAGCATATCGAGAAGCGCCTGCACATCGGGCCGCACAAAATGGTTGCTCATCGTCTCTCTCCTATCCTCATTTGCAAAAGGCATAACCCGAACCTCTGGGCGCGTCCATGACAAAGCCCGACTGTGCCGCAAAACAGATTTCCTATTTGGATTTGGCGCAAAAGCGCGCATAAGGACGTCTTAACAGAGCAATTAAAATCAGCGGGACTTTACGAAATGGCCACTGCCGCGCGCAGCATCGAAACCCAATCCCAAGCCGACATCCCCCATCCCGAAGCCGTAGTGGTCCGCTTTGCGGGGGACTCGGGAGACGGTATGCAGCTGACCGGTGGGCAGTTTACGCTGTCGTCGGCGCTGGCGGGCAATGACTTTGCGACCTTCCCCGATTTCCCTGCCGAAATCCGTGCGCCGCAGGGTACGCTGTTCGGCGTGTCGGCGTTCCAGATCAACTTTGGCGCTTCGGAAATCGACACAGCGGGCGACGCGCCTGACGTGCTGGTGGCGATGAACCCGGCGGCGCTCAAGACCAATGTGAAGGATCTGAAGCCCGGCGGCCTCATCATCGCGGACGAAGGCGAGTTCAACGCGCGCAACCTCGCTAAGGCGCAATATGATGCAAATCCGCTCGAGGATGACTCGCTCGGCAAATGGCAGCTTGTCCATTTCAACATCAGCCAATTGACGATGGATGCGGTGAAGCCCTTCGGCCTTGGCAACAAGGAAGCGCTGCGCTGCAAAAATATGTGGACGTTGGGTCTCGCGCTCTGGATGTTCGATCGCGACCGCGAACCGATCATCCAGTGGCTGAAGGACAAGTTCGCCAAAAGCCCGATTCTCGCTGACGCCAATATCGCAGCGCTCAATGCCGGACATGCCTATGGCGAGACCGCCGAAATCGGCAATCCGGGCGCGGTTCCCATTCCGCGCAAGCATGTCGATGCAGCCCCTGCCGATCCCGGCCTGTATCGCACGATCAACGGCGCGGATGCCGCCGCGATGGGCCTTGTCGCAGGCTGCCAGTTGGCTGGCGTGAAGATGTTCTTCGGCGGCTATCCGATTACGCCCGCTTCCTCGATCCTGCACGCATTGGCGCGGTTCAAGGAATATGGCGTCACCACCTTCCAGGCGGAAGACGAGATTGCTGCCATCGCCTCGGCCATCGGTGCCTCCTATGCGGGGCAGTTGGGCGTCACTTCATCTTCGGGCCCGGGCATTGCGCTCAAGACCGAAGCTATCGGCCTTGCGGTGATGACCGAACTTCCGTTGGTCATCGTCAACTCGCAACGTGGTGGGCCTTCGACCGGGCTTCCGACCAAGACCGAGCAGTCGGACCTTTATCAGGCGGTCTATGGCCGCAACGGTGACACGCCGTTGCCGGTGATAGCTGCGCGCAGCCCGAGCGATGTGTTCGATTGTGCGATTGAGGCGGTGCGGATTGCGACGCAGTTCATGACGCCGGTCATCCTGCTTACCGATGGCTATATCGCCAACGCGGCTGAGCCGTGGAAGGTTCCGGATATGAGCAGCTACAAGCCGTTCCCGGTTTCGTTCCTCGATCATGTCCCCGAAGGCGGGTTCAAGCCCTATGGTCGCGACAACAAGCTGGCACGCCCCTGGGTGAAGCCCGGCACGCCCGGCCTTCTGCACCGTATCGGTGGGATTGAGAAGGAGGTCGATACCGGCCACCTCAATTACTCGCCAGCCAACCACCAGGCGATGACCGACATCCGCAAGGGCAAGGTCGATGGCATTGCGGGCCATATCCCCGATCAGGATGTCTGCCTGGGCACCGAAGGCGGCAAGCTTGCCGTAGTCGGCTGGGGTTCCACATTCGGTCCGATCCATCAGGCAGTGCGCCGGATGCGCGCCAAGGGCCATGATGTCAGCCATATCCATGTTCGCCATATCTGGCCGATGCCAGCCAATCTGGGCGATCTGCTGAAAAGCTATGACAAGGTGATCGTGCCCGAAATGAACACCGGCCAGTTCAAGACCGTGCTGCGTGACCAGTATCTGATTGACGCCAAGCCGCTCAACAAGGTCAGCGGCCAACCCTTCCGCATCGCTGAAATTGAAGCCGCCATCGAGGAGGCACGCGCATGAACGACATGACCCCCATCCAGAAATCGAGCCCCAAGGATTGGGAGACCGATCAGGAAGTCCGCTGGTGCCCCGGTTGCGGCGACTATGCGATTTTGAAGGCGGTGCAGCGCACCATGCCGGAGCTTGGTCGCAAGCCTGAGGACACGGTGTTCATCTCTGGCATCGGTTGCTCATCGCGCTTCCCCTACTATATGGAAACCTATGGCTTCCACACCATTCATGGCCGTGCGCCAGCGGTGGCGACGGGGGTGAAGCTCGCCAATCCGGAACTCGACGTCTGGATCATCACCGGCGATGGCGACGCGCTTTCAATTGGCGGCAACCACACGATGCACCTGCTGCGTCGTAACCTCGATTGCCAGATCCTGCTGTTCAACAACGAGATTTATGGCCTGACTAAGGGCCAATATTCGCCTACCAGCCGCGTAGGCACCAAATCGCCTTCGACGCCATTCGGTTCGGTCGACCGCCCCGCCACGCCTTGTGCCTTCGCGCTGGGTTCAGGCGCGCGCTTTGTTGCACGCGGGTTCGACGTATCGAAGCATCTGCCCGATGTGTTGAAAGCTGCGCATGCCCATAAGGGCGCGGCCTTCATTGAAATCTTCCAGAATTGCATTGTTTACAACAAGGATGTGTTTGAGGATTTCGCTGCGCCCAAGGGTGCCGAAGCTCGTCAATTGTGGTTGCAGGATGGGCAGCCGATGCTGTTCGACGGTGGCAGCAAGGGCATTGCTATGGACATGGAAACGCTGACGTTGAAAGTCGTTGGCGTGGCTGAAGGTGACTGGCAGGCGGCGGGGGTTATCGTCCACAATGTCAAGAACCGCGCGCTTGCGCATATGCTGGTCGAAATGCCGTTCGGTGAATTCCCGATGGCGCTCGGTGTGCTCTACGATGATCCACGCCCGACATTCGACGCGGCGGTAGTAGAGCAGAATGCCAAGCTGTCCGAAGGCAAGACGCCCGACTTGCAAGCACTGATCAGCAAGGGCCAGACCTGGACGGTTGAGTAAATATAGGTTCACACGAAGACACGAAGATGTCGCGTTTCGATGAGTTGGAGCGTATCGCGGCTAGCGTCATCGATTGCGGCTTTCATATTCATAAGGATATCGGCCCTGGATTGCTGGAGTCGGCCTATGAAGCTTTGATGGCTGCTACGCTTGAGCAGTCTGGCTTTCGTGTAAAACGGCAAGTTCCTGTGACCATGAATTATCGAGGCGTTGTCGTAGACAACGCCTTCAAGATTGATCTGCTTATCGATGATTGTCTCATCGTTGAACTTAAGTCGGTAGATCGACTGGCGGCAGTGCACGGCAAACAACTGCTTACATATTTGCGGCTAAGCAAAATGCCATTGGGCATTTTGATGAACTTTGGCCAAGCCACTTTCAAGGACGGTTTGCGCCGTGTTTCCAATGATTACCATTCGGAGAAGTTTAAGCCGTGATCTTCGTGTCTTCGTGTGAACCAAAATAATGGATAATCTGACGCATAGTCTTGCCGGTGCCGTGCTTGGCCAAATGGGCCTCAAGCGCAAAACCGGGTTGGCGATGCCGACGTTGATTATCGCTGCAAACCTTCCGGATATTGATGCCGTCGCCACGCTACTTGGCGGGCATCAGCATTTGGCGATCCGGCGCGGTATTACGCATGGTCCGATTGCCATGCTGCTTTTGCCGGTCATCCTATGGGCCATCATGATTGGATATGATCGGTGGCAAGCTGGGCGCGGCACGCGGCCTGAGATGCGGTTGCCGGTGCATGCGGGATGGCTGCTCGCTTTGGCCTATATCGGCACGCTCAGCCACCCGGCGCTCGATTGGCTCAACAATTACGGCATCCGGTTGCTGGAGCCGTTTTCGAGCCAGTGGTTTTATGGCGACACGCTGTTCATCATTGACATCTGGGTATGGATTGCGCTGATTTTAGGTGTCTGGTTGTCGCGCCGCCTCGAAAAGAGCGGTGCAAGCGATTGGCGGCGTCCGGCGCGAACGGCTCTGGTGCTGGCCTGCACCTATATCCTCGCCAATTATGCAATAACAACAGCCGCAGAACGGGTGGCCGATGACATCTTGGTGTCTCGCGGTGCGCCTCGCGATCGACTGGTTGTCGCCAGTCCCGTTCCTGTCGCATTCTGGAATCGAGAGATAAAGTGGCGAGCCAATAATCGCTACGGGCAAGGGCGCTATTCGCTCACAGGTGGACTGGACCTTCCTCTCAACAGTTCGCCTATAAACCTGTCATCGTATCAGCAGGCCGCAATTGCGAAAACCGGAGATGACGCCCAGGCATTCCTTTTCTGGTCGCGCATGCCTTATGCGGAGATATCGGCAGACGGCACCGCGGTTGTGCGCGACCAACGCTTTGACGCTTCACCGGCCCGCAGCAATTTCGAGTTGACCGTCAAGCCGCGCTAGAACTCTTAATGTCAGATAGGACCGTAGCCCGGAGCTTGTCGAAGGGCGTCTCAAGGTTTGCGCCAGGCAGTGAGACGTGCTTCGACATGCTCAGCATTAAGATTTCTGTTTCAACCAAAATTGGGCAAGTTACGCGCGCTACGCAGGAAAGCCCGTATGCCGTATCGGCGGCGATATGTGTATCGGCGATCCATGACAACAATCGTCTGGTTCCGGAGAGATTTGCGCCTGAGCGATCAATCGGCTTTGCTGGCTGCGGTGGCGCGTGGGCGGCCGATAACGCCGGTCTACATCCTTGACGATGATACACCCAAACATCGACGCATGGGCGGTGCCTCGCGTTGGTGGCTGCACCATAGCCTGAAAGCGCTGGACGCAGCATTACGCGAACGCGGTTCGCGGTTGATCCTTGGTCGCGGATCTTCTCCGCAGGTGCTGGCCAAGCTTGCACGAGAAGTGAATGCATCGGCAATCCACTGCCTGCGGCATTACGAGCCGTGGTGGCGCAATGCCGAGCGGGCGGTGCAGGAAATTCTGCCGGTCGGAACGTCGCTGATAAGGCATGAAGGGCTCTATCTGATGCCGCCCGGCAGCGTGAAGACCGGTAGCGGCGGCCAGTTCAAAATCTACACGCCGTTCTGGCGCGCCCTTTCGCAGCATATGCCACCTGCCGCACCGCGCGCAGCGCCGGATCATATTCCAGCCCCCGATCAGTGGCCGGATAGCGATGATCTTGATAGCTGGGGCCTGTTGCCTTCAAAACCCGATTGGGCAGGGGGCATGCGCGATTTCTGGACGCCGGGCGAGGGCGGTGCAGCGCAGCGGCTCGACGATTTCCTCCCCAGGGCCAATCGCTATCAGGAAAAACGCAACCTGCCGTCCATACCCGGCACCAGTTTCCTATCGCCGCATCTGCATTTCGGGGAGGTTTCTCCGGCAACCATCTGGCACGCGGCGGTTAATGCAGGTGGCTCGGTTGAGACCTATCTGAAAGAAATTGTCTGGCGTGAATATGCCGCCAATGTGATCCTGCAGTTCCCAGATTATGGGGTGCGCAATGCGCGTGCGGCGTTCGACTATTTTCCCTGGCGCGACATGGGTGATGGCGATGTGCAGCGGGACTATGTCCGCTGGACGACGGGCCTGACCGGCTATCCGATCGTCGATGCTGGCATGCGGGAGCTATGGGCGACGGGCTGGATGCACAACCGCGTCCGGATGATCGCGGCCTCGTTCCTGATAAAACATCTGCTCATCGATTGGCGCATAGGAGAGCAGTGGTTCTGGGACACACTGGTCGATGCCGACTATGCGTCCAACGCGGTCAACTGGCAGTGGACGGCGGGCAGTGGTGTCGACAGCAACATGTTCGTCCGCATCATGGCACCGCTATCGCAGTCGGAAAAGTTCAATGCGGGCGAGTATATCCGGCAATGGGTGCCCGAACTGGCGCATTTGTCCGATCCCTATATTCATGATCCTGACGAATATGGCGTCCGGCCTGCCAATTATCCGGCCAAGATCATCGGCCACCGTGCCGCGCGGGAGCGGGCTTTGGCGGCATATGCGATGATCAAGGAAAGCGGATCAGTCGACAATGAGGCGGTGGCCGGTCTCGAAGCCGCCGAGTAACATCTGCGTGATCGCTTCGCCGACGACCGATGGGTCTTTCAGCGTCGCAGGGTCTTCACCGGGATAAGCCTTTGCCCGCATCGCGGTGCGGGTGCGTGAGGGATCGACAATGGCGACCCGAATCGAAGACAGATTCTGCACTTCCTCAGCATAGCTAAGCGCCAGATTTTCGAGCGCGGCCTTCGACGCGCCATAGGCACCCCAATAGGCGCGCGGCTGTTGGCCGACGCTGCTGGTCAGTACAACCAAACGTCCGGCATCACTCGCACGCAGCAAGCCGTCAAAGGCTGCAATCAACGCCTGTTGCGCCAACAGGTTGAGCGTTAGCACGCGGTTGAACTCGGCTGCATCGATGACCGGCACAGGCGCCAATGTGCCGAGCATCGCCGCGTTGAGCACCAGCATGTCGAGTTTGCCCCACCGTTCGCGGACGGCGGCGGCGAGACGTTCATTATTGCCTGCTTCGGTCAGGTCCATCGGCGCGATGGTGGCGCTGCCTCCGGCTTCGAATATCCGTTGTTCGACGGCTTCAAGGTCTTTGGCGGTGCGTGCTGTCAGGATGACATGCGCACCTTCGGCTGCCAGTTTCTCCGCCGTTGCCGCGCCGATACCCCGGCTGGCACCGGTGACCAGTGCGATCCTGCCCTCCATTCCGCCCATGGCTTATCCAACCACCCGCAGCTTGAGTTGGTCGGGGGAGCTATGCTCGTCAAAATCGGTCAGCTTGGTCGGATAATCGCCGGTGAAGCAGGCGTCGCAATAGCGAGGATTGGCGGAATCGCGCTGCGCTTCACCCAAGGCCCGATACAGACCTTCTATGGTCAGGAAAGCGAGGCTGTCGGCATGGATATAGTCGCACATCTCGGCGATATTCATCCGGCTGGCGAGCAGCTTTTCACGCTCGGGCGTGTCGACGCCATAGAAGCAGCTGTTGGTCGTAGGCGGGCTGGCGATGCGCATATGCACTTCTTTCGCTCCGGCTTCGCGCATCATTTGCACGATCTTAAGGCTGGTGGTGCCGCGCACGATCGAGTCATCGATCAGGACGATGCGCTTGCCAGCCACCAGATTGCGGTTGGCATTGTGCTTCAGCTTGACGCCCAGGTGGCGTACGCCATCACCCGGCTGGATGAAGGTACGCCCGACATAGTGCGAGCGGATGATGCCCAGTTCAAACGGAATGCCCGACGCCTCGGCATAGCCGATGGCTGCGGGCGTACCGCTATCGGGAACGGGAATGACATAATCGGCATCGATACCATTTTCGCGTGCCAGTTCCGCCCCAATGGCTTTGCGCACCGAATAGACGCTGTTGCCATCGACGATTGAGTCGGGGCGTGAGAAATAGACATGTTCAAAGATGCAGGGGCGCGGCGATGTCGGGAAGAACGGCTTGTGCGACCCAATCGCGCCTTCACGCACCACCACGATTTCGCCCGGCTCGACGCTGCGGATGAAATCAGCGCCGACAATATCAAGCGCGACGGTTTCGGACGCAAAGATGATCGTTTCGCCCAGACGGCCCATTACCAGCGGACGGATGCCAAGCGGATCGCGGCAGGCTATCATGCCTTCGGGTGTGAGGCAGATCAGCGAATAGGCGCCTTCGACCTGCTTCAGTGCGTCGATCAGCCGGTCGAGCAGGCTTTTCTGCGCGGACGTCGCTACGAGGTGGATGATGACTTCGGTGTCCGACGTCGACTGGAAGATCGAGCCACGCTGGACCAGTTCGCGCCGCAAGTGAACGGCATTCGAGATATTGCCATTATGTGCGACTGCAAATCCGCCGGTGGCGAGGTCGGCATAGAGCGGCTGCACATTGCGCAGCG
>CAZQWC010000004.1:0-115873 GCA_964597055.1 uncultured Sphingorhabdus sp. | reverse complement strand
GAGGTTTCACCTGTCGTCGAATAGCGCACATGGCCTGCAGCTATGCTGCCGGGCAACGCGCGAATGACGTCTTCGCGGTCGAAATTTCCGGCAACATGGCCCATCGCGCGGTGGGTGTGGAATTCCTTGCCGTCAAAGCTGGTAATGCCGGCAGCTTCCTGCCCGCGATGCTGGAGCGCATGCAGGCCGAGCGCGGCCATCGCGGACGCGCCTTCAGAGTTGTAAACCCCGAAGATTCCGCATTCTTCGCGCAGTTTGTCATCATCAAAGGGATTGGTGGTGAGCATGTCCAAATCGAATCCCGTGCCGCCAGAATTGCGCTGCCTATAGGCGGGCATGCGGCCCATGTCTCCCCCTTGTAACAAACCAGCGCGCAAAAAACGCCCGCTGCGGGTGATTGCCAGCCTCATGGGGCTCGGCTAGGCATAGGATATGACCGATCCTCGTGAGAGCGGGCTGCTGCTCGATCCGAAATTTGATGCCAATGGCCTGCTGACCGCAGTGGTAGTTGATGTGGCCGATGGCGCGGTGCTGATGGTGGGGCATATGAACCATGAAGCGCTGCAGGTCACACAAAAGACGGGTAAGGTTACATTCTTCTCGCGCAGCCGCCAGCGCCTTTGGACCAAAGGCGAAAGCAGTGGCCACTTCCTGCATCTGGACGAACTACGTATCGATTGTGATCAGGATGCTCTGCTTGTGATCGCAAGGCCCGATGGCCCGACTTGCCATACTGGTGAACGCAGCTGTTTCTACCGACGGGTAACGCCAACCGGACTTGAACGGCTGTGAAAGCCCTCTGGCTCGTTCCGCTAGTGCTGTTGTCGGCTTGCAATTCGGAACCGCAAGCCCCGAAAACACAGCAAAGTAGCGCAGGTGCGGCTCTTGATGAGCTGGCAATTGAAAAGGGCTTGATACCCGATCCCACGAGTTTGACGTTTGAGGGACGCTTTGAAACGCAAAGCGAACTGGGCACTGATAAATTTTGTGCAGTGGCGGACAATGGCGGCTATCGTGTCGGCTTCCTATCGGTTTATGGATCGGACAGCAAATGCGAAGGGCAGGGAACGGCCACACAGAAAGACGATACTGTCGAAATCACATTATCCGGCAAGGAAAGCTGTTCGTTCACCGCAAGCTATGACGGGATAGTCTTACGCTTTCCGGGCAGTGTCCCTGAAGGCTGTGCGTCCTATTGCTCGCGCAATGCGAGCATGAGCGGGACACGCTATTATTTTGTCGATCCCGGTGCCGAGGCTGCGAAACGAACTTTGGGTCGGGAAATAGAACGACTGTGCCGGTAAGCCCTAAGGGGCAACGACGATGCAGCCTTGGCCGGTGATTGTCGACTTTACCTTGCTGCACATCGCTTCGGCTTCGCCCCGACTGGCGAATGGCCAGGCTTGCAGGCGTTTGACTTGTCCTGCGGCGACCAAGCTGTGTGAGTAAGCCGATAGACCGCTGACCTTGCTTTGCAGGCTGCTCCACAATTTGGTGGCATTGGCATCGCTGCCAAATGCGCCCAATTGGATGCGCCATTTTCCGGCGACTGCGGGAGCGGGGGAGACTTTCGCCGGTTTTGCCGGAGCAGCGGCGATTTTTACAGGCTTTGCTGGCGCGTCTGCGGGCGCGTCACCACCTATCGGTGCAACCGTACCTGGAAAGCCCGGGGCTGCGCCATCGGGAAGGGAACCAGGTTTTGAAGCCGGAACATCGACCTTCGTTGCCACCGCAACCGGCGGTTTGGTGTTGATCGGGAAGCCTGCGATCTGTTGGGTCCGGATTTGGCCGGATTTCTTTTCAATTTCGCCCGCCAATACGATGCCCCGTTGGCGTTGATCGAGCGGAATATATTTGTCCATTTCGGCCAGGCTGCGCGACGCAGGTGCCAACCCTGATGCAGAAGCGCGGGTCATATAGGCATAAGCACCAACCCAATCCTTTTGCAGGTGGACGCCGTTGAACAGTTCGATGGCGAGCAAATATTGCGCACGCGGATCACCGCGTTCGGATGACGCCTGCAGATAGGGCAGAGCTGCCACCACCTTGCCCTGATAGTGCAGCAAATGGCCAAAGCTGTCGGCAGCTTGCAAATGCCCCTGTTTGGCCGCCTTGGCATACCATTCGGCGGCAATATTCAGGTCCTGCTTGACGCCGCGACCCAGCTTATAGGCTTGCGCCATGTTGAACTGTGCGTCGGGATCGCCCTTGTTCGCAGGATCGCGCCATTGCTTTACTGCATCCTTGAATTCACCGCGGCTCCATGCATCGACGCCGTCCTTCACATCAGCAAAAGCAGGCGCGGACAGGGGCAAAGCGAGAGCTATCAGGCAGGCGGGAAGCAGGCGGCGCATAACATTCTCCGGTCGTAAGTTGCCTTTGCACCTAATCGAACAATGCTGCAAAATGGTAAATGTAGATAGTGAACCCCTTAACCCTGAATTTACATTTACTAACAGATATCCCTCCACCGCATACAGGCAGTGCTGCTGCGGGGCTGCCAATTCGGGCAGCGGATTTTCCACTTCAGCGTTAACCGATTTTTAGCCCTGTTCTGTCACATCCCCTCCAAACAGCTTGCAAAAGGGGAAAAATGTGAGGGTTCTCGCATTGGCATCACAAAAAGGCGGATCGGGCAAAACCACATTGTCCGGCCATCTTGCAGTCCAGGCGCAATTGGCGGGTGCAGGACCAGTCGTCCTGATCGACATCGACCCGCAAGGATCGCTTGCCGACTGGTGGAACGAACGTGAAGCCGATCTGCCGGCTTTCGCTCAGACCACGGTCGCCCGTTTGGCGTCTGATCTGGCGGTTCTGCGTCAACAGGGTTTCAAGCTGGCCGTAATTGATACGCCGCCCGCTATCACCATGGCTATCCAGAGCGTGATTTCGGTTGCAGAACTGATTGTTGTTCCTACCCGTCCAAGCCCGCACGATCTGCGCGCTGTCGGTGCCACCGTCGATCTTTGCGAACGCGCAGGAAAGCCGCTGATCTTCGTGGTCAACGCCGCTACCCCGAAAGCCAAGATTACTTCAGAAGCAGCTGTCGCGCTTTCGCAGCATGGCACCGTAGCACCGATTACACTCCACCATCGCACAGACTTTGCCGCCTCGATGATCGACGGCCGCACGGTTATGGAGGTCGACCCCCAAGGCCGTTCAGCCGAAGAGGTGCGCCAGCTATGGGCCTACATCTCGGATCGTCTCGAAAAGAATTTCCGCCGCACTGTGTTCAGTGCACCCGCCGCTGCCAACCCGCAGGTTGCCCAGGCACGCCCCATGGGCGGCTTTGGCCGCCGGGTCATTGGCTAAACGGATTTGGGGGCGATGAATATGACCGAACCAAAACCGATAGCCTCTCTCTCCTCAGGCTTGCTGGCACGCAAAGGGGCTGCTCGTCCGGCGATGCGTCGCCAATTGATCGGCAACAATAATGGTGTTGCTGCAGCCGGTTCGATGCAGGACGACTGTGGTTGGAACGACATGGGCTATGACATGGGCTATGATGTCAATCCAGACCCCACCGCGCCGATGGATTATGAGCATGACCAAGGATTTAATCCGCTGGCCAATGCCGTTCCCGAGGTAAAGCCCGAAGTCAAACAGCAGCAGGAACGCATTGCGGAGCAGCTGCAGGTTCAAGCTGAAGAGATGGGCGTGGCCGAACATGAAGCGCCGCCTGCTCCGGTCGTACAGATTGCTGCACCCCGTCCGGTGGTTGCCAAGGCACCAGTTTCCAAACAGCGTGCCGCACCCGGCAGCAAGGAAAAATCGGCTTTCACGCTGCGGCTCGATGGTGAGCGGCATCTGAAACTTCGTCTGGCTTGTGCGGTCAGCAACAAGTCAGCGCAGCAACTGGTTACGTCTGCGCTCGACGCATTTATCGAAGCCATGCCGGAAATTTCGGCTTTGGCCGCCCATGTCCCGGGCAAGAAACAGGCATGATTGCCACCCTATCCAAGTTTGAGGTGAAGCCATGAACAACAAGATTCTCGTAAAGCTGGCCTTGTCGACCGCAGTGGTCGGATTCACTGCAATGGGTGGGGCAGCGGTTGTCGCGTCAAGCGCGTCAACGCAGGTTTCATCTGATGCATCGGCAAAAAAGGCGCATAGCTGGGCCATCAAGGCTGAAAAGCTGCTGGCAAAAGGTAAGGTCGACAAGGCGTTGTCTTTTGCTGAAGCGGCTGTCGGAGCCGATATGCAGAATCGCGAATATCGTGCCCTGCTGGCTCGCATCTACATGGCCCAGGGCCGGTTTGTTGCAGCAGAACGCACCTATACCGATGTCATGGATCTGGGCCAGGTTGACCCGCGCACGGTAATCAGCGTTGCTTTGACGCGGATTGCACAAGGAAAGGTCGACTCGGCAATTTCGCTCGTCGACGCACATCGTTCAATCCTTCCCGCGAGTGACTATGGCCTTGCCTTGGCGCTGGCTGGTGACAGCAAGCGTGCCGTCGATGTTTTGGTTGAGGCCATCCGTGCTGATAACTCCAGCGCGCGCACCCGCCAAAACCTCGCACTGGCCTATGCACTTGATGGTCGCTGGCGCGATTCCCGCGTAATGGCGTCGCACGATATGCCGCAGCATGTTGTTGATGATCGTATCACCGAATGGGCACAATATGCCCGGCCGGGTGCCTATCAGGTGCGCGTTGCCGGTCTGTTGAAGGTCCAGCCGCAGGCAGATTCGGGCCAACCTGTCCATCTCGCTCTGAACGCGATGCCGGACGCACCCAAAATGGCTGCTGCCGAAATCTTTGCCGGAGAAGCACCGGTTTCAATCGCAGCTGCGGCTCCTGCCGGTGAACTGGACGCGGTCGGTCCGGCTCCGGTTGCGATCGGATATGAAGAAAGCGACGTTCGCGTTGCCGAAACGAGCGTGCCAGCGCCGACATATGAAGCGCCGCTGATCAAGGCGCCTGAAGGCCCGGCAAAGGCTGTAGAAGCAGCACCTGCTCCGAAGCCGGTTAAGCTGGCGTTGTCGGATACACCAGCCCCTGCCGTCAAGGTTTCAGGCAAATTCCTGGTACAGCTCGGCGCCTTTTCGTCAGCGGCCAACGCACAAAAGGCTTGGAACCAGTATAGCCGCAAGCACAAGGTGTTGAGTGGTTTCACCTCTGCCAGCTCGACCGTGACCGTGAAAGGCAAGTCGCTGACCCGGCTTGCAGCCTCGGGCTTTGGAAATTATCAGGCGGCCAATGCAGCGTGCCGCACGATTAAGGCTTCGGGTGGCGATTGCGTTGTGAAATCGGTCGGCGGATCGTCACCCGTTCGCATGGCTGCCAAGCCCGCGCGCAAGCCGGTGAAAATCGCCGCGCGTTAATCGCGAACAAAACTCAACTTTGCTGGAGGGCGGCGGATCAGATGATCTTGCCGCCCTTCATGATTTTGCGCACCCGCCCCTGAACGGGCAGCTTGTCGAACGGCGTATTGCCCGCAAGCGCCGCCATCTTGTTGCTATCCACCTGCCAGGGGGCATCGGGATCGACAAAGATCAGATCGGCCTCACGCCCCATTTTGATCGCGCCCGCATTGACCTTCAGGATTTTCGCCGGATTGGTGGCGAGCAGTTCGAACAGGCGGCCCATAGAGATATGGCCGTCACGGACGAGGTTAAGCGTTAAGGCGAGCAGCGTCTCTGCGCCCGCCATTCCCGGTGCTGCATCCGCAAAGGGCAGGCGTTTGTCTTCGGGCCCGCGTGGGTCGTGGCCCGACGAAATCACGTCGATGGTGCCGTCGGCAACTGCCGCGATGCAAGCCAAACGGTCATCTTCGCTGCGTAAAGGCGGGGATAGGCGGGCAAAGGTGCGGAAACCGGTCAGCGCCGTGTCCGAGAGGAAGAGGTGCGCCGGCGTTATCCCGCAGGTGACATTGACGCCCTTGTCTTTGGCCTGCCGTATCAGGTCCAGTCCGGCGGCGGTGGTGATCTGACGGAAATGCAGATGCGCGCCGGTTTCAGCGGCCAGCGCCAGATCACGCTGGATCGCCAATGTTTCGACGGTCGGCGAAGCGCTGGGTAGCCCAAGAAGTGTGGCATTGAGGCCGGTGGTCGCAACTGCATTGCCAGCCAGACCGGCATCCTCGCTATGTACGAATAGCGGCATGTCGAGCATCGCGCAGTATCGCATCAGCCGCAGCATCACGCCCGAATCGGCAATCCAGTGCCGCCCGGTGGCAACGCCCAGCGCGCCAGCATCCTTCATCAGGGCGATTTCGGCCATATGCTGGCCATCGAGATCCTTGGTTGCCGCGGCGAGGGGGTGCACCCAGAAATCGGGCTTGCCCTTGCGACCCGCAAAACGGATTGTGGCGGGATCATCGTGAACCGGCGATTGGTCGGGCATCAAAGCGGCGCGGGTGATTCCGCCAAAACGGAAGGCCGGCTTGTCGGTTGCAAAGACCCCAAGGTCTATGATGCCTGGGGCAACGATCAACCCTTCCGCATCGACGCGCTCGCCGAGCGGATCGGCCTTGCCCACCTGTTCTATACGCTCGCCCGAAACATGCAGATGTGCAGTTTCAGGAGTGGCTTTGCCAGGGAGGATGACCTGGCCGCCGAGGATGTTGGTGCCGCTCATGACCAGCCCTCCACACCGCGCGCTCTTCGCGTCAATATGTCGAGGCAGGCCATGCGTACTGCAACGCCCATTTCGACCTGTTCGGTTATCGCAGAGCGTTCAAGGTCGTCGGCGATGTGGCTTGCAATTTCCACCCCGCGGTTCATCGGCCCGGGGTGCATGACCAGCGCATCAGGCTTTGCCAGCGCAAGCCTCCGCGAATCGAGGCCATAAAGGTGGAAGAATTCGCGTGGGGAGGGGATGAAATCGCCCTGCATCCGTTCGTTCTGAAGCCGCAGCATCATCACCACGTCGCTGCCGGGCAGGGCTGCATCGAAATTGTTGAACGCCTCCACGCCAAAGCTGGAAATGCCTTCGGGCATCAGGGCAGGGGGAGCAACCACCCGCACCTGCGCACCCAATGTTGTCAGGCTAATCATGTTGGATCGCGCCACACGGCTGTGCAATATATCGCCGCAAATGGTAACTGTCAGTCCATCGATCCGGCCTTTGCGGCGGCGGATCGTCAGTGCGTCAAGCAAGGCTTGTGTTGGATGTTCATGCGTACCGTCGCCGGCATTGAGCACCGGACAATCGACCTTTTGCGAAATCAGATCGACCGCGCCCGAGCTGCCATGACGGATCACGATCGCATCGGCGCGCATCGCGTTGAGCGTCATCGCCGTGTCGATCAGCGTTTCACCTTTTTTGGTGCTCGATTGGGCAACATGCATGTTGACGACATCCGCACCCAGCCGTTTGCCTGCAATTTCGAAGGACAGCAGCGTACGTGTGCTGTTTTCAAAAAAGGCGTTGATAATGGTCAGGCCGCGTAGCCGGTCATCGCGTTTGGCTGCCCCCGAGCGGTTCAATGCAACCCATTGTTCGGCCTCGGAAAGGATGAATTCGATTTCCCAAGGCTGGAGTCCTGCTATGCCTAGCAAATGCCGGTGCGGGAAGGCGGCGGAACCTGCTGGAAAGCGGCCCGGTGAAGCTGTTGGTGGCGATGTCATTAAAGCCAGTGCCTTAGGCGGGTTGGCCTTGAGTATCAAGCCCTGCTGAGCCAACAGTTTTCGTCATCCCGAACTTGTTTCGGGATAACACTCGACGGTTGTTTGCTATCCTGAAACAAGTTCAGGATGACGATGCGGTGAGCGCATCAATCGCACCCTGCAAGATATGCGCCGCGGCTGCGCTGTCGATCCGTTCGGCGCGTTTGGCGCGGCTGAGGTCGGCTTCGATCATGAAGCGTTCGGCGGCGGCGGTGGACCAGCGTTCGTCCCAGAGCAGGATAGGCAGACCGAGGTCTGCGATGTTGCGGGCAAAGGCGCGGCTGGATTGGCTACGGGGAGATTCGCTGCCATCCATGTTGATTGGCAGGCCGATGACGATGCCTGCGGTTGGGCGGGTGGCAATCGCCGCCTGCAACAACGCCTTGTCCTTTGCAAATTTGCTGCGCGTGATCAGTTCTGCGGGGGAGGCAAAGCTCCAGCCCGCGTCGCAAAAGGCAGTGCCGATGGTCTTGCTGCCGACATCCAGCCCAATCAGCACGCCGCCCGCAGGCAGGGCTGCGCGAAATTCCGGGGCGGAGGTTGTGATGATGGACATCACTTGTCACTAATACAATTCGTCATTCCCGCGAAGGCGGGAATCCATCACCCGTCGCTGAAATTTCATCCAGCGGTGATGGACCCCCGCCTTCGCGGGGGTGACGAAGCTTTTGCATGACGGGTTGAGCGATACTCACCGCGCCAGAAATTTCTGCACCCTCCACAGCGCATCGGCACGGACATTCGCCCAGAAGAGCGGATAGTCATAAACGTGATAGTTGTTGCCCGGCAGCACATAGGGGCCCATTTCAGGTGGATCGCCGATCAGCAGGAAGCCGCGCTGGTCGCAGCGGGCGGGTACTGCAGCTTTGATCAACTCGCCAGTCTTCATGTCGTCCGATGGCTTGAGCGTGCCGAGATTGGCCTCTACGCCAGCCTCTGTCGCGGCTCCGCCTGTCAGCGGGTTGGTGCACAGCATGGCGGTGTTGGCGCGCGACTGGCCGTTGAAGCCGGTTGTGCTGTCATACACCTTCAGGATGCGCTCATATTCAGCGGGTTCGGCAAAGCTCTGCCACCCCAATATGCAGCCGGTCTGGTCGGGCGAGGTGCAGGCGGGCAGGCCCATTTCCGGCAGGTCGGTGGCGACCGAAACCGGCCAGCCAACCGAATAAGCGGCAACGATGCGTTTGGCGATTGGCTTGCCCGCCACACGGTCTTTGAGCAGATGGGTCAGGTGCAGCGCGCCCTGGCTATGCCCGGCAAGGATGATCGGGCGGTCCTTCTGCACTTTGGAAACAAAGTCATCGAAGGCCAAAAGGACATCCTTATAGGCGGCATCCAGCGCCATCTGCCCTTCGGGCTTGTCGGTCAGGAAAGCGCCGATCGCGGCTTGCCGATAACGCGGTGCCCAGATTTCCCCCGCAGCGGCAAAGGGCGAGGCAAGACCGCGCAGGAACAGCCGCGCACGGTCTTGCGACAGCTTGTCGTCAAGCGGCGCATTCCAATGCGTCTTGTCCATATAGGATGTCGGGTGGATGAAGAAAATCGCGGCAGGCCCGGCAACGTCAATTGGCGGCGCGCCATCGGGTTGCCATCGCGTTACATTGTCCGCACCGCCACGTCCGCGCGCGAACCACATCGACGGATCGTCGTAGATATTGGTGGCAAAGGCCTTTTGCTCTTCAAATTTTGTCGTCGGCACAAAGGCGAACTCGGTGAGTTCTTTCTCGTAGATGCGCACGACGAAGCCGCCCGCGATCACCAGAGTGATGATGGCAGCGATCAGGTAAAGAAATTTGCGGGCCACGTTCCGGATATCCGTTTGCTTTGTTCTTTGCGCGGCATTTAGCCGATTGGAAGAAAATAGCACTGGATATTTGAACGGGGGCTGAAAAGCAGCGCTTTTCGGGTGCAGCAGGGTTGATGCTGCGACTGCACAATGCTAGCGGCCCCTTCATGTCAGTCGATAAAGATACCGTGAACAAGATCGCGCGGCTTTCCCGCATCGCGATCAGTGACGAAGAAGCCGACAAAATGGTCGGGGAGCTGAACGGCATCCTCGCCTGGGTCGAGCAATTGGGTGAGGTGGACGTGACCGGCGTTGAGCCGATGACCGCCGTCATCCCCAACCATTTGCGCCTGCGCGACGATGTCGTCACCGATGGCGATGTGCGTGAAAAGGTACTCGCCAATGCGCCCGCCCGCGAAGGCAGCTTCTTTGGCGTGCCGAAGGTGATTGAGTGATGCGTGCCACTACTCCCGCTTTCGTCGTCCTGAACTTGTTTCAGGACAACGCACCACCGTCGCATGTTATCCCGAAACAAGTTCGGGATGACGAAGGATTTATGTTGTGACTGACCTGACCAAACTCGGCGTAGCCGCCATCCGCTCCGGCGTAGCCTCCGGCGAATTCACCGCTGTTGAAGTTGCCGAAGCCTTCAACGCCAATGTCGCGGCGGCAAAAGTGCTCAACGCCTTCATCGTAGAAACGCCCGAAAAGGCCATCGAAGCGGCAAAGGCTGTCGATGCTGACCGCGCCGCTGGCAAACCGCTGGGCAAGATGGCGGGCGTGCCAATTGGCATGAAGGATCTGTTCGCCACCGAAGGCGTGCAGACCACTGCGGCGAGCCATATCCTCGAAGGTTTTGTGCCGACCTATGAATCGACCGTTTCGGCCAATTTGTGGAAGGCCGGGGCAGGGATGTTGGGCAAGCTGAACCTTGACCAATTCGCCATGGGTTCGTCGAACGAGACCAGCTATTTCGGTAATGTCATCTCGCCGTGGCGGCGCAATGATGGCAGCAATGCCTCGCTTGCCCCCGGAGGCTCTTCGGGTGGTTCGTCGAGCGCGATTGCGGCGCGGCTCTGCCCTGCGGCGACCGGCACCGACACCGGCGGCTCGATCCGCCAGCCAGCGGCGTTCGTGGGCATCAGCGGCATCAAGCCGACCTATGGCCGTTGCAGCCGATGGGGCATTGTTGCCTTTGCCAGCTCGCTCGATCAGGCTGGCCCGATGGCGCGCGATGTGCGCGACTGCGCAATCATGCTGGAGGCAATGGCGGGCTTCGACCCCAAAGATTCGACTTCGCTCGACCTGCCCGTGCCTGAATGGGAAGCTGGCCTGTCGGGCGATCTTCGCGGCAAGAAGGTTGGGATCCCCAAGGAATATCGCCTCGATGGTATCGACGAAGATATCGCCAAGATGTGGGATAATGGCATCGCCTGGCTGAAAGATGCGGGGGCGGAGATTGTCGATATCAGCTTGCCGCACACCAAATATGCGCTGCCCGCTTACTACATCATCGCGCCTGCCGAGGCCTCATCCAACCTCGCCCGCTATGACGGCGTGCGCTATGGTCTGCGCGATCTGCCCGATGGCGCTGGCCTGCAGGATATGTACGCCGCGACCCGCGCCGCCGGTTTCGGTGCAGAGGTCCGCCGCCGCATCATGATCGGCACCTATGTGCTCAGCGCCGGTTTCTACGACGCCTATTACACACAGGCGCAAAAGGTGCGGGCGTTGATCGCCCGCGATTTCGAATATGCGTGGAAGCAATGCGACCTGATCTTGGCGCCTACTGCGCCCAGTGCGGCTTTCGGCCTGGGTGAAAAGACCAGCGATCCGCTGTCGATGTATCTGAATGACGTCTTCGCTGTGCCTGCCTCACTGGCCGGATTACCTGCCATGTCGGTGCCCGGCGGCCTCGACAAGCAGGGCCTGCCGCTAGGTCTGCAGATCGTCGGCAAGGCGCTCGACGAACAGAGCGTGTTGAACGCAGGTCTGGCAATCGAGGAACGTGCCGGATTTACGGCGGAAGCGGAGAAGTGGTGGTAATATGAGCGAATACCGCATCCAGGGCGTAACCGGTGAGTGGGAGGTCGTGATCGGCCTTGAGGTTCATGCGCAGGTTACTTCAAACGCCAAGCTCTTTTCGGGCGCTTCTGCCGCTTATGGCGGGGAACCGAACAGCCACGTGAGCCTCGTCGATGCCGCAATGCCGGGCATGCTGCCTGTGCCCAACCGCGAGTGCATCCGTCAGGCGGTGCGCACCGGCATGGCGATCAATGCGCAAATCAATAAATGGTCGCGGTTTGACCGTAAGAATTATTTCTACGCCGATTTGCCGCAGGGCTATCAGATTTCGCAGCTTTATCACCCGATTGTGGGCGAGGGCGAGATTGAGGTCATTCTCGACGAGAAAGACGCGAACTCCCCGCGCAAGACCATCGGCATCGAACGCATCCATGTCGAACAGGATGCCGGCAAGCTGATGCACGACCAACACCCGACGATGTCTTATGTCGATCTCAACCGTTCGGGCGTCGCGCTGATGGAAATCGTCTCGCGTCCTGACATGCGCTCGCCTGCTGAGGCAGGGGCTTATGTGAAGAAGCTGCGCTCGATCCTGCGCTATGTCGGCTCGTGCGATGGCAATATGGAAGAAGGTTCGATGCGCGCCGACGTCAATGTCAGCGTGCGCAAGCCCGGCGAAGAATTCGGCACGCGTACCGAGACCAAGAACGTCAACTCGATCCGCTTCGTCATGCAGGCGATCGAGGTTGAGGCGCGGCGTCAGGTCGATCTGATCGAAGATGGTGGCACCGTCGTGCAGGAAACCCGTCTGTTCGATCCGAACAAGATGGAAACCCGCAGCATGCGCTCCAAAGAAGACGCGCATGATTACCGTTATTTCCCCGATCCGGATTTGCTGCCGCTCGAACTGGACGATGCGTTCCTTGAGGAATGCAAGGCGTCGCTACCCGAACTGCCCGACGCAAAACGTGCGCGGTACGAGAATGAGTTGGGCCTGACAGCCTACAACGCAGCAGTGCTGACCGCAGAGGCCGAAACCGCATTCTGGTTTGAAGACCTGCTGAGCCACGGCGTAGATCCCAAGCAGGGTTCGAACTGGCTGCTATCCGAACTGTTTGGTGCGCTGAACAAGCTCGGCAAATCACTCGACGAAAGCCCGGTCAACCCCGCACAGGCCGCCGAATTGCTCAAACTGGTCGCCGATGGCACCATTTCAGGCAGCATCGCTAAGCAAGTATTTGAAATTATGCTTGAAACTGGCGAGGGCGCAGCGAAAATCGTCGAGGAAAAGGGCCTGAAACAGACATCCGACACCTCCGCAATCGAGGCTGTCATAGGTCAGGTCCTTCTGGATAACCCCGGCCAACTCGAACAATATCGCGCCGGCAAGGAACAACTGTTCGGCTTCTTCGTCGGCCAGACAATGAAGGCGATGCAGGGCAAGGCCAATCCGGGCGTTGTCAACGAATTGCTGAAAAAGGCTTTGGCGGGCTAGCTGTAAAGGCTTTTGCAAAGCTTTAACGGTGCGCTTTGTAACCTCTTATCCCGGTGCACGATTCCGGCTTGCATCGCCGTTTCGTGCGCGCAAAATAGGGGGAGCGGCGCTATTCGCCGTCTGGAGTGGAAATGGCGCCGAAATTTCTGTTTGCTGCTATGCTGGTTGCGCTTTCCGCAACGGCATCGGCACAGATGCCAGCGCCTGTCATCACCGAAAAATTTGCGGTACGCGAAGGCTTTGCCTTTCCTAGCAATGGACCCGTCCGCATCCTGATCTTTCGCCCGGACATCAAGGTGGGAGAGCAGACCACCGCAGGGCTTTTCCAGACCAATGCCGAATGGAACATGGTCGCGCGAAAGGAGCTGGCGCGCGCGCTGCAGTCAGCGCATCGCGCACGCGGGCTGGAGGCGGTTATGCACGCCGCCGACAGCGATCAGGACAGCGCAATCCTGGCCGACTATCGCGCACTATTCCGTGTCGTTGTCAGAAGTGCGATCCGGCACAAATTGTTCGGCAGCGAACCCTTGCCGGGCAAGGCAGGCAAGTTCGACTGGAGTCTGGGCAATGGCGTATCGCAGATCGCACCGGAAGCAAAAGCCGATTATGGATTGTTCCTGTTCAGTCATGACGGATTTGAATCACCAGGCAGGAAGGCTGTGCAACTCGTCGCCTCTTTAAGAGGTGCACGCGATGCTGGCGGGGCCCATCTGGGCTATGCCGCGTTGGTTGACCTGAAAAATGGCGATCTGCTGTGGTTGAACGTCGATCTGAAAACCACGGGCGATGTGCGCACAGCAGACGGCGCTGCGCAGCGGGTTGAACAGCTTTTGGCCGGATTTCCGAAAAAAGCTGGTGGCGTGACGCCATGATCCGGCGGGCTATAATCGGCGCGATCGCAATGGCTGCTACGATCGCTCCCTCAGCGCACGCGCAAATTACGCCTTCAACCGTGCAAATGATTCCATCGTCGACTGGCTATCAACCGAGCGATACTGTTGAAAAGGGCTTGTGGCTCGAAATGGACGAAGCCGAGCGGCAAATGCGGGCATCGAAATTCCTGATTGATGACCCAGAGCTGATTGCCTATCTTAATCAGATACTGTGCCGGGCGGTGAGCAAGGATAAATGCGGTTCTGCGCGGATCTATCTGATGCGAACACCGCATTTCAACGCAGCCATGGCCCCCAACGGGATGATGATCGTGTGGAGCGGATTGCTGCTTCGCGTTCGCAACGAAGCCGAACTGGCGACGGTCCTCGGCCATGAATTTTCGCATTTTGAAAAGCAGCACAGCCTGAAATCTTTTCGAGACATCAAAGCCAAATCGGATGCGGTTGCCTGGCTGGGCTTTGTTCCAGGCGGCATTTTTGCCCAGATGGGACTGATGGGTTCGGTATTCCGTTTCAACCGGGAGATGGAGAAAGAGGCGGACATGGCCGCGCTCGAATATTTAAGCAGTAGCGGCTACGACCCGATGGCTGCTTCGCAGATATGGGAGCAATTGCGTGGCGAAATGGAAGCACAGGCGAAAGCCGACAAATCCATAGCGAAAGAAGCTGAGAACGACTTTTTCTCCTCGCACCCCAACACCAAAGACCGAATGGAATATTTGCGCTCTGCCGCGAAGAGGAAAGCGCCCAACAGCGAGAACGGAGCGGACCGTTATCGTGAAACCATTGCACGCTGGTGGCCGCGCCTTATCGAAGATCAAGTCAAGCTGGGTGATTTTGCGTCGACCGAATATCTCTTGGCCAGCCTAGCTCGAGGCCAGTGGACAGCAGATTTGCTATATGGCCGGGGCGAATTGTACCGTGCGCGAGCTAAAAAGGGCGACTTCGAGGCTGCCGAGGGATTTTACCGGCAGGCGATTAAAACCGACGCCAAACTGGCTGAAAGCTGGCGCGGCCTTGGGCTTGTGCTAATGCGTCAAGGCAAGGCCGTTGAGGGACGCAAGATGCTGCGCCAATATCTTGCCGCATCGCCCAATGCCGGCGACAAGGCGATTATCGGAATGATGGCGCAGGAGCCGGCAAAATGAAGCTTGTGCCGTTGACCATTTCCTTTTTCGCCATCATCGGATTGTCGGGCCCTTTGGCTGCGGAATGGAAATCTGTAGCCTCAAATGAAAATGTTCGCGTCGCAGGCCAGCTCATGCTGGCCACACCTGGTGAGGGATGGAACACATCAACTGCCAGGCCGTCGGATCGCAGCGAGCGCTGGACGCGTGACGGCCTTGCGTTGAACGAACTGACTTTCTTTGCGGGTGTGGCCGATGGAGAGGCGCTGTATTTCGCCCCGGCGGGTGTTTCCAAAGATTTGCCCAAATTCCGCAGCGGCATGTTGCCGACCGATGTTGTTGAGCTGTTTGAAGCCTCCAACCGGATCGTGCTTGAATCGTCGGTGTTTGCTGTCGACAATATGGAGCCTGCCAAGCTGGGTGACCATGATGCGGTGCGCTTTTCCTATAGCTACGCCGCACAAGATGAGGGGCTTACGCGGAAAGGCGAGGGGGTGGCGGCTATCGTTAGCGGGAAACTCTATCTCGTTAACTTCATTGCTCCGGCGGTGCACTATTTTGAGCGCGATATTGCCGAGGTTCGTCAGTTGGTTGCGGGCGTGCAACTTCACCCTCCCAAAGCCGCAGCGCCCAAATAACGGGCTGTCGCGAAAGCCGCCAATCCTGCCGTTTTCGGCACTTGCCCTTGGCCGACTTTGCCGTTAGAGGCACCCGACCGCACGGCCAATTCGGGTGTGGCGGAGCGGGCGTGGCGGAATTGGTAGACGCGCTGGTTTTAGGTACCAGTATCGCAAGATGTGGGGGTTCGAGTCCCTTCGCCCGCACCAGTTCACAAACGCCCGGCTTCCCAGCCAAGTCCGTCCACAGATTTTTGACGCGCAAATCTGCGCAGAGTTGAGGATTAGAGTTTTAGTTATGCAAGCCCAGGAAACCCAGAATGAAGGCCTGAAGCGGGCCTATCGCCTCACCGTTACCGTCGCCGACATAGAATCGCGGATCGACGCCGAAGTGCAGAAAATCGCGCCGCAGGTGCGTATGCCCGGCTTCCGCCCCGGCAAGGTTCCGGCGAACCTCGTCAGGAAAATGCACAAGGACGCGTTGCTCCAGGAAGCGCTGAACACGTCGATCCAGGAAGGCGTGCAGAAGACGATAACCGACAACAAACTGCGTCCGGCCACGCAGCCGCATGTGCATCTTGATCACGACTACGCGCCCGGGAAGGACGCTGTCGTCGATTTCCATTTTGAAATCCTACCCAGCATCCCTGAAGTAAAGATCGAAGGTTTGTCGCTTGAACGATTGACGGTCGAAGCCGAAGGCGCGGAAATCGATGCTGCTCTGGCGCGTTTGGCCGAGGGCCACAAGAATTTTGAAACCGCTGCGAAGAGCTATAAAGCTGCGACTGGCGACGTCGTTGTCATCGATTTCGAAGGCAAGGTTGACGGCGTTCCCTTTGACGGTGGTAAGGGCGAAGGCATGTCGGTCGAGCTCGGCTCTGGCCAGCTCATCCCCGGTTTTGAAGACCAGCTGGTTGGCGTAAAGGCCAATGACAGCAAGGTAATCAACGTCACTTTCCCCGACGATTATGGTGCCAAGGAACTGGCCGGCAAAGCTGCGACCTTCGACATCGTCGTCGGTGAAGTGAAGAAGCCGGTTGAAAGCAAGGCTGATGACAGCCTTGCCCAGGCTTTCGGCCTTGAAAGCCTCGACAAGCTCAAGGAGCTTATGAAGATTCAGGTTGAGCAGGAACTAAACGGCCTGACCCGCACCTATATGAAGCGCCAGTTGCTTGACCAGTTGGCCGCAGATCATGATTTCGAAGTTCCACCGTCAATGGTTGAGGCCGAATTCGAACAGATCTGGGCGCAGCTGGAGCAGGAAGCCGACCGCGAAGAAGACCCCGAAGCCGCCCGCAAGGAAATGGAAGCCGAGCGCGAAGATTATCGCGATATCGCCGTTCGCCGCGTGCGCCTGGGACTGCTTCTTTCTGAAATCGGCCAGGGTAATGGCGTTGAAGTCAGCAATCAGGAAATGCAGATGCTGGTAACCCAGGCGTCGCAGCAATATCGCCCTGAAGACCGTCAGCGTTTCGTACAGTATCTTCAGGAAAACCCCATGGCGGCTGCACAGCTTCGTGCCCCCTTGTTCGAAGACAAGGTTGTCGACTTCTTGTTCGACAAGGCCAGCGTCAGCGAAAAGACTGTGACACGCGCCGAACTGGAAGCTGCAATCGAAGCTGAACCCGAAGCAAAGCCGGCGAAAAAAGCGCCTGCCAAGAAAGCCGCTGCCAAGAAGGAAGCGGCCCCGGCCAAGGAAGATAAGCCTGCAGCGAAAAAGGCTGCCCCGAAAAAGGAAGCAGCCAAGGATGAAGGCGAAAAGCCTGCCAAGAAGGCGCCTGCTAAAAAGGCGGCTGCCAAGAAATAAAAGGCACCTCCAGCCGCATAGCGGCTAGAGCGAAATAGTAAGGGCCCGGCAATCACTTGCCGGGCTCTTCGCTTTTCCGGGGAGAGGAAAGGGGCGATGCGCGATCAGGCGGCGATCATTGCGGCGTTGCCGGTGATTGTCGTCAGGGCGAGGGCCAGCGTGAATGCTGAAGCGAATATTGCGGCAACAGCGGAGCGTAAGCGATAGTCATAAGTCATTGTCTTTTCCTTATTCTGCTCTTTTGCGGAAAACAGGGGGGAGAGGGTGTTTTTCCGATGCCCAAGAGATACGCCTTTGTTTGGGTGTGTGTGAGCATTTCTTTCGGCGAACGGTTATTCAAAAATGGATAGCCTGTGCTATATATATGTAGATGTTCAACTGGAACGATCTGCGCTTCTTTCTTGCCGTTGCCCGCACAGGCAGCACTTTGGCGGCTTCCAAGAGCCTCAACGTCGCACAGGCCACCGTTTCGCGCCGGATCACCATGCTTGAAGAAGGCCTCGGCACGCCGTTGTTTCTGCGCAGTCCCAGCGGATACACGTTATCAGTGCGTGGAGCAGCAATGCTGCCGCACGCCGAGGCAGTAGAGCGCGATGTAGAGGCTTTGCAGATCAGTGTTGCGGCAGAAGGGCGTCGTTTGAGCGGAACTGTCCGCCTGACAACGGTCGAATCGGCGGCCAATATGTGGTTGATGCCTGCGATTGCATCATTCCGGGCAAAGCATCCTGCAGTGATGGCGGAGATCATTGTTGACGACCGGGCGCTCGATATCGCGCGTGGCGAAGCCGACATCGCGATCCGTTTCGGCAATCCGCCGCAGGACGAAAGCCTTGTCATCCGTCGCATCGTTGAGTTGCACGAAAGCGTCTACGTTCAGCGTGAAATGGCCGAAGAGCTTGGAATACCGAATAGTTATGACGGGTTAGTCCGTTACCCTTTCGTCAGTTTTTCTGGCCCAGGTGTTGGCCAGATAGACCGGTGGATCACCTCGCTTGGCCCGGATGTCCAGATTGTGCACCGCGCTAATACCCTCTCATCCGTTATTGCTGCGGCACGGGCGGGGATGGGGGCGGCGGTCATGCCATGCCTGATTGGTGACAGTCATTCCGGTTTGGTTCGCCTGTTCCCGCCGATTGCAGAACTGACCACCCCTGGCTGGCTTGTGACGACCAGTGCGGCGCGGCAGCAGCCGCATATCCGCGCGCTTCTGGATTTCATTTCCGATTTCGTGCGGCAATCTGTGGCGGAGACCGAACAGCGCTACCGCGTGGCGGACGCGGCGTGACCAGAACACAGGTTACATTGTCAACTTCGGTTTCTTAACCTTTTTCCGACTTGAAAAGGTAAGCGCGCGCGCCGATGTATAGCAAAATCAAACAAAACCTATCTGAAGGGCTTTTCATGCACGATCCGTTCCGCGATCCCACCCAGGCACTCGTCCCAGTCGTTATCGAGCAGTCGAACCGCGGCGAGCGCAGCTGGGATATTTTCTCCAGGCTTTTGCGCGAACGCATTATTTTCGTGACCGGCGAAGTAGAGGATAACATGGCGGCTGTCATCACGGCGCAGCTGTTGTTTCTCGAATCCGATAATCCAAAAAAGGATATCTGGATGTACATCAACTCGCCCGGCGGCGTTGTAACGGCTGGCATGGCGATCCACGACACGATGCAATATATCCGCCCGCGGGTCGGTACCGTCTGCATTGGTCAGGCCGCATCGATGGGCAGTTTTCTGCTCGCAGCGGGTGAACCGGGTATGCGTATTGCGCTTACCAATGCGCGGATCATGGTCCACCAGCCTTCTGGCGGTGCGCGTGGCATGGCATCTGATATCCAGATTCAAGCCAACGAAATTCTGCGCATCCGCAAGCGGATGAACGATCTTTACGCCAAATACACAGGCAAGCCGCTGAAAGATATCGAAAAGGCCATGGACCGTGACACATTCCTCGAGGCCGATGAAGCCAAGGCTTTCGGCATCGTCGATGAAGTGTTCGACAAGCGCCCAGCCGTTGCCGAGAGCAGCGAATCCTGATTCGACACACACCGATAAGGGATTATCCACCCTGTTTGTGCAACAACGGGGTGGATTATTACGCTATTGCGAAATTGGTTTGTCGCGATAGGATGGACTTACGGCACCAAATCTTCGGATTTTGTGCGCTAGGAACAGGACGTTTATGACGAAGTTGAGCGGCTCCGATACAAAGAGCACCCTATATTGCTCCTTCTGCGGCAAGTCGCAGCATGAGGTCCGCAAGCTGATTGCCGGGCCAACCGTATTCATTTGCGATGAATGCGTTGATTTGTGCAACGACATCATCCGCGAAGAAACCAAAGGCGCGCTGACCGGCAAAAAAGACGGTGAAGTTCCCACGCCGCAGGAAATCTGTGACGTTCTCGATGACTATGTCATCGGCCAGTTTCGTGCAAAGCGCGTGCTCTCCGTCGCGGTGCACAACCATTATAAACGCCTGAACCATGCCCAGAAAAATGGTGAGGTTGAACTTGCCAAGTCCAACATCCTGCTGATCGGTCCGACCGGATGCGGCAAGACTTTGCTGGCCCAGACGCTGGCGAAAACATTCGACGTACCGTTCACCATGGCAGACGCTACGACCCTTACCGAAGCAGGTTATGTCGGTGAGGATGTTGAGAATATCATTCTGAAACTGTTGCAGGCTTCCGACTATAATGTTGAACGTGCACAACGTGGCATCGTCTATATCGACGAAATCGACAAGATCAGTCGCAAGGCTGAAAACCCCTCGATTACCCGCGATGTCAGCGGAGAGGGCGTGCAGCAGGCGTTGCTCAAGCTGATGGAAGGCACGACCGCAAGCGTGCCGCCTCAGGGTGGTCGCAAACATCCGCAACAGGAATTCCTGCAGGTCGACACGACCAACATATTGTTTATCTGCGGCGGTGCCTTTGCAGGTCTTGAGAAGATTATCGCCAATCGCCTGGAGGGCAAATCGATCGGTTTTGGTGCCCATGTTGCCGATCCGGATGAGCGTCGTACGGGCGAAGTTCTCAAGCAGATCGAGCCCGAGGATCTTTTGAAGTACGGCCTGATTCCTGAGTTTGTCGGGCGTTTGCCGGTAACTGCGACGCTGGAAGATCTCGATGTGTCGGCATTGGTGAAGATCTTGTCTGAGCCCAAAAATGCGCTGGTCAAACAGTATCGCAAGCTGTTCGAAATGGAAAATGTCGGGCTGACATTTACCGATGATGCGCTCGAATCGGTCGCGAAAAAAGCGATCGAACGGAAGACAGGCGCGCGCGGGTTGCGTTCTATATTGGAGGCTATCCTGCTCGATACGATGTTCGAGCTGCCATCAATGCACGGTGTGAGCGAGATTGTCGTCGACAAGGACGTCATCGAGGGCCGCAAAGAGCCGGTTCGCGTCTTCTCCGAGACTGCGAAAGAATCCGCAGCTTAATTTTTTCCAAACCTGTTGCAGTCACGCAACAGTGGGCGGTTGAAGCCGGAAACCGCGCGCTTTTCTGCCGCTTTTCGGGGTTTTCATCCGGTGTGCAGCGCTGTTGACTGTATGTGTTGTGCTGCAAAGCAGCAAATGTCACATTCCTGACACACAATCAGAGCATCGATCCCCCAGCCCGAGCTTTGCCGAATCGGCAGTTTCAAGCTAACGGCGGGATATGGGGGCGTTTGCCCCTCCGAAATCATAGGGGTTAAAGATGCAAATCCGTTATTATCTGGCTGCAGGGGTGGCCGCGCTTTCGATTGCGAGCATGTCGGCAACGCCGGCTTTTGCGCAGGAAACAACTTCGTCGGTTCGCGGCAGCGTTGAAAGCGCAAATGGGCCGGTCAGCGGCGCGACTGTCACCGTCGTCCATGAACCTTCCGGTACTACTGCCTCCAGTTCGACCAATGCAGACGGCACTTTCGCCGCCAACGGCCTTCGAGTCGGCGGTCCATTCACGGTTACTGTCGACGCTGATGGCTTCCAATCTGCGCAGGTAACGGATTTATATCTGCAGGCAGGGCAGCCTTTCCGCCTTCCCGTCATGCTCGAAGCACAGCAGGAAATCGTTGTTACTGCATCTGCAATTCGGGGCGCTGTAGAGACCAGCAATGGACCTATCACCGCTCTTGGTCGCGAACAAATCGACGGTGCAGCTTCTATCAACCGCGACATACGCGACCTTGCCCGTCGCGATCCGTTGGTTAGCCTTGACCTGACCAACAGTCGTGCGATTGAAATTGCAGGCAATAATGGTCGTCTGAACCGGTTTTCGGTCGATGGTGTGCAGTTCTCGGATGACTTTGGTCTCAATAACGGCGGCCTTCCAACGTCTCGCGGTCCTGTCCCTTACGACGCGATTGAACAGTTTTCCGTCAAAGTCGCACCTTTCGACATCGCTGAAGGTGATTTTCAGGGTGGCGCGATCAACGTGGTTCTGCGTTCTGGCGGCAACAATTTCCGGGGTGGCGCATTCTTCACCTATACGGACGACAGCCTGACCGGCGACAAGAGCCGCGGTCGCAACATCAGCCTCGATTTTGACTCGAAGCAATATGGCGGCTGGGTCAGCGGTCCGATCATCAAGGACAAGCTGTTCTTCATGGCGGCTTACGAAAAGACCAAAGAATCAGATCCGTTCGATGACGGTTTCGGTCCCGGATACGCCAATCAGGTTCCTGGCCTGACGCAGGCAGTTATTGATCAGGTAAGCTCGGTTGCCCAATCGCGTTATGGATATGACACACTGGGCCTTGAACCAAATGCGACCGAAGAAGATGAAAAAATCATCGCCAAGCTCGATTGGAACATCAACGATAACCATCGTGCTGCTTTGACCTATATCCGCAACGTTGGAACGCAGCAGTTCCAGCAGAATACCTTCCTGACCGCACCTTTCGCGCTCGGTTTCCAGTCAAACGGATATGAACTTGCGGAAGAAGTGAACGCGGGCAATTTCGAACTGAACTCGACCTGGTCGGATAACTTCTCGACTCAAGTTCGCGTTTCCTATCGTGACTATAATCGCGATCAGACGCCATTTGGTGGCCGTGAGTTCCCGCAGATGGAAGTTTGCACCGACGCCACATCGGCCGGTTCCGCTACCAGCTGTAACGGTACCCGCCTGTTTTTCGGACCTGATGTGAGCCGTCATTCGAACGAGTTGAATACTGAAAACCTGTCGGTCGATTTCAACGCCAAGTTGCAAGCAGGCGACCACTCGGTCCGCTTCCAGTTGGGTTACACCGACGTGTCAGTGTTCAACCTGTTCTTGCAGCGTTCACTGGGCGATTTCTACTTTGACAGCCTGGCTGATTTTGCAGCGGGTAATGCCAACCGTTTGCGTTACGCCAATGCGGTGCCCAGCCTGAATCCGGATGATGCGGGTGCCAGCTTTGGTACACAGAATTGGACGATCGGTATTCAGGATGACTGGCAGGTCACCCCGGAACTGATGATGACATATGGTCTGCGCTATGACCTGTTCAACAATGACGCTTACCCGCCGTTGAACCAGAACTTCACCAACCGTTACGGCTATTCAAACCGCACCACTTTCAGTGGTAAGGGCGTGTTCCAACCGCGCTTCGGTTTCAACTGGAAGGCAACCGAACGTCTCATCGTTCGCGGTGGCGTTGGCATCTTCGCTGGCGGTACTCCCGACGTTTATCTGTCGAATGTGTTTTCGAACACAGGTCAGCTGACGAACAGCGTCGATCTCAATCGCACCAACTGCGCAGCATCGGGCGCTACTTGCGGCGCGCTCAATGGTATCACGGGCGCGACAATTCCGACCAGCGTTACCAACTTCCTGACGACCAACGTGGCTTCGTTGGCTGCAGCACCGACCGATGCTTTGGTCCCCGACATTCGCATTGCCCGCAAGATGAAAGCTGCATTGCAGGCTGACTATGATGCCGATCTGGGTCCGTTGGGCGACGGTTGGCTGTTCGGCGCGCAGCTGCTGTACGACAAGAACATCTGGGGCTACCAGTGGGTTGACCTGCGCTCGGTTCCCAATGGAACTTTGCCTGATGGTCGGCGTCGTTACGGTCCGTTTGCTGGATCGGCGACAACCAACCGTGACCTGCTGATGACCAACAGCACCAAAGGCCGCGCCTGGTTCGCAACCTTGCGTCTGGCCAAGGACTTCGGCGATCTTTCGATCGACGGTAGCTATACCCGTTCGGATGTTAAGGATGTCGCCGCTCTGACTTCGTCGACCTCCAGTTCGAACTATGGCAATAACGCCTTCGTTGATCCGAACTACGCGGCTTATGGCCGTTCGATCTACGAGTATCGCGACCAGTGGAAGTTCGGCATTGACTACAAGCACAACTTCTTTGGCGACAATGAAACGCGCTTTGGCTTGTTTGGCGAATATCGTTCGGGACGTCCATACAGCTTGACGATGCTCGACAATTCGGGCGGTCGTGGAACAACCTTTGGCACGGTGGGTAACCTTGGTAACATGTTGCTGTATGTGCCGACAGCAAACGACCCGAAGGTCAGCTTCGACTCTGCAGCCAGTGCTACAGCGTTTGAAGGTTTGATTACGACATTGGGTCTCGACAAATATCGCGGCAAGATCATACCGAAGAATAGCCAGACTTCACCAGACTTCTTCAAGGTTGACCTTCACTTCAGCCAGGAACTTCCCGCGCTGTTTGGGGGCAAATTTGAACTGTTCGCCGACATTGAAAATGTCCTGAACATGATCGACAGCGATTGGGGCTCGCTTCGTCAGGTGCAGTTCCCCTACAATTCGGCGCTGGTTCGCGTAACATGCCTCACGGCAGCTACTCCCACTGGCACGGCAGGCACCAGCGCTTCACTGACGCAGAATTGCGCTCAGTATCGTTACAGCAATGTCTTGGCACCGAACGAGGTTCTCCAGACCCGTCAGTCGCTCTATGGCATTCGCGTCGGCGCCAAAATCAAGTTCTAAGGGAACTTCAAATCCAACAGATATGGCGCGGAGGGCAACCTCCGCGCCTTTTTATTTGCTGGAAAGCCTATTTATAAATGCAACTGTCCAGCCCATCGCGCTTCACCACGCCAATCCGTGCGGCGATACTGTTGCCATAGCGGCGGGTGAAGCCGCTTGCACCGTTTACAGCGCGTTTCTTGGGAAGGGGCAGGGCTGCGGCCATGCGCGCCGCTTCAACGCGGCTGAGATTGGCGGCGCTTTTGTTGAAATAGCGTTGAGCACCCGATTCCGCGCCGTAGGTGCCAATGCCTGTCTCCGCGATGTTCAGATATACCTCCATGATCCGACGCTTCCCCCAGAATGTTTCGATGAGGAAAGTGAAATAGGTTTCGGGTACTTTGCGGACATAGCGTGTCCAGCCACTGCCTTGCCAAAGGAACACATTTTTAGCCGTCTGTTGGCTGATGGTCGAACCGCCACGAATACGTCCGCCGCGTTGGTTGCGCTGGATCGCTTTTTCGATCGCTTCGGTGTCAAATCCGCTGTGCTGGCAAAATTTCCCGTCTTCAGCGGCTATGACTGCGCGCACCAGATTGGGGGATATGTTCGATAAAGGCTCCCAGTCGCGCTCGGCTCCATTGCTGTCGAACAGCATGGTCAACGTCGTCGGAACCGGCACGAAGCGATACAACACCACCAGAGCGAAAGTTATCGCCAGATACCAGAGCAGGCAGCGGAGCAGGATTGAAAGGAAACGGGCGACGGGCGAACGCTTTGCTTGGGCCATGGCCTTAGCTAGCGCGCACCCGTGGCCGCGTCATCCATTTTTACAAATGCCTCAGATGGCAGCGAGCAAACGCTTCTCGCCCGCAATCCGCAACATCGCCTTTTGCAGCTTTTCAAATGCACGCACCTCGATCTGGCGCACGCGCTCGCGGCTGACATTATATTCCTGACTGAGTTCCTCGAGCGTCCGGGGCTCTTCAATCAGGCGGCGTTCGGTCAAGATATGCTTTTCACGGTCGTTCAGGCTGCCCATGGCCTCCAGCAGCAACTGGTGACGCACATCGGTTTCCTGCGCTTCCGCTACGCGTTCATCCTGCAGCGGTTCGTGATCAACCAGCCAATCCTGCCACTGGCCATCGCCGTCCTCGCGCATCGAGACGTTGAGCGAGGTATCCCCGCCCATCGCCATGCGGCGGTTCATTTCGATGACTTCGCTTTCGGAAACGCCAAGATCGGTCGAGATTTTGGCGACGTCTTCAGGGCGCAAATCGCCATCCTCAAACGCCTGCATGTTGTTCTTCATGCGGCGGAGATTGAAGAACAGCTTCTTCTGTGCGGCGGTGGTGCCGATCTTAACGAGGCTCCAGCTGCGCAGGATGAATTCCTGCATCGAGGCTTTGATCCACCACATCGCATAGGTTGCGAGGCGGAATCCGCGATCGGGATCGAATTTCTTGACGCCCTGCATCAGGCCGACATTGCCTTCGGAGATCAGCTCTGAAACGGGCAAGCCATAGCCGCGGTAGCCCATCGCGATCTTGGCAACGAGGCGCAGGTGCGACGATACGAGCTGCGCAGCAGCGGCAGGATCTTCATGCTCCTGATAGCGCTTTGCGAGCATATATTCCTGCTCAGGCGCAAGTATCGGATATTTTTTAATTTCCGCTAGATAGCGGTTGAGGCTGTCGTCCCCCCCAAGGGCAGGGATAGTTGCCGGAACATTTTTAGTCTCTGACATTATCTTCCTCTTTCTTGTCCGCGCCGGGGCCTCATCAAGCACCCCTTTGTCGAACGGTTACAGTGAATTCTATATCCTGAGCGACGTTAGCAGAAGCTGAATATCATCAGGCAATCTGCTTTCGAAACCCAGTCTTTCACCGGTAATGGGATGAATAAACCCCAAAGAAACCGCGTGCAAGGCTTGTCGGTCGAAATACGACTGATTTGGTCCAAATTTAAATGCTTTTCGTCGATTATTGTAAGTGGAATCTCCAACCAATGGGTGGCCGATATGTGCCATATGGACGCGGACCTGATGGGTGCGTCCGGTTTCCAGGCGGCATTCGACCAGCGATGCGTCCTTGAATTGCTCAATTGTGCGGTAATGGGTGACGGCGTGTTTGCCCTTGCCTTCAGGCAGGACAGCCATTTTTTTGCGATTGGTGGTCGAACGACCGATTTGGGTGCGGATAAGTCCGCCTGCAGGTGAGGGCTTGCCGACGACTACCGCCAGATAACGACGTTCTATATCGTGGGTGGCAAAGAGCTTCGCCAAGCCTTCATGTGCGGCATCGGATTTGGCAACGACCAGCAGCCCTGATGTATCCCGGTCGATGCGGTGGACAATTCCCGGACGTTGAACCCCGCCAATTCCGGACAATTTGCCTTTGCAGTGGTGGAGCAGGGCATTCACCAAAGTGCCATCGGCATGACCTGCCGCCGGATGCACTACAAGACCCGCAGGCTTGTTGACGATGATCAGATGTTCGTCCTCGAAGACAATATCGAGTTCAATGTCTTGCGGTGCTGCCTTGTCTGGAACCGGAGCAGGAACGGTGAGGGTGAAAGCCTGACCCTGATGACGCTTGCTCGACGGATCGGACACAGCCTGACCGGCGATTTGCAGCGCGTCAGTCTCCAGCAACGCTTGAATACGGGCACGTGACAGCGAGGGAATGGCTTCCGCCAGAGCCCGGTCCAAACGTCCCGGCCCCAAAATGCCGCTATGCGTGACTTCTTGCCCCTCCATAGCCCGAATGTGGGGGCAATTTATTGTTTATCAAGCATGGTTAGCCGATTTTGCGGTTGTAACCGCGATTGAAGGGTTGAAACGGCATTACACTGCGTTCATTGCACTGACGTCATGACCAACAGGGGACCCGGCTGACCATGTCCGACAATGATATCGACCTTGCTGCCTTGCTTTGCTCGCGGCTATGCCACGATTTGCTGAGCCCTGTAGGGGCAATGAATAATGGCCTGGAACTGCTTGCGGATGAACATGATCCGGAAATGCGCAAACGCTGCATGGATTTGCTGGCTGAAAGCGCGAAATCAGCAGCCGACAAACTGAAGTTTTTTCGCCTCGCATTCGGCGCTGCCGGCGGTTTTGGCAGCGAAGTTGATCCGATGGAAGCCAAAGCGGTTATTGAACCGCTGGTGACCAGCGACGGGCGAACAACGCTCGAATGGATGGTTCCGGCTGGACTCATTCCCAAGCGGGCTGTCAAAATCCTGCTTAATCTTGTCCTGATCGCGAAGGATGCGCTTGTGCGGGGCGGCGTGCTCCATGTCGGGGCAGAGTTTCGCGACGGCGAACAGGAAATTGTCATTCGCGCTGTTGGCCCAAGAATCATCATGGATCGCAGCATTCAGGATGCGTTGACGGGAAATCTTGCCTCCAGCGAGATTGATTCCCGCACTGCAGCCGGATGGATGGTATTTGGTCTGGCCAAACAAAATGGCGGGTTGGTGCAAATAGCGGGACCAAGCGACGAGCAGATGGTTATCGGGGCACTTGTCCGCTGACGGTGGCACTTGGCAGGGTTTCGTAAGCGGTTTTTAACCAAGTTTACCGCATAGGGTTCCGGAAATAATTACGGGGCGCTCCTGATGGACGATCTTCGCGAAGAGTTTATCGCCGAAACACGTGAAACGCTGGAGGTTCTTGCTGGCCAATTGGTTCAGTGGGAGAAGAATCCTGCCGATCTTGCGTTGATCGACAGCGCATTTCGGTTTGTGCATACGGTGAAGGGCAGTTGCGGATTTCTCGATCTACCGCGGCTGTTACGCCTCAGCCATGCAGCTGAAGAATTGCTCAGCTATGCACGTGACAGTCGGATCGAAGTGTGCGAGCAAATGGTTTCCGCAGTGCTTGCTGTTATCGACCGCATCTCTGCGCTGACCGACGCTCTCGAGAGCGGCGAGGCTGTGCGTGACAATGACAGTGAGCTTATCGATGCCATGCTGGCGTTTCTACCCGCCGAACGAGACGAAGCGACAGCCGACCCTTTGAATGACGGACCGTGGACAGCTGATTTGGTCGAAACCGTAGAAGAATTGCAAAGCCAGCCGCGCAACCGTACCGTTCGAGTCTCTCTGACTCTGCTCGACAAGCTGATGAACGGCATTTCCGATCTGGTGCTCGCACGCAATGAAGTGTCGCGCCAATTGCGGAAAATAGGGGCATCGGCTGATATCGAACACGCCTTTGGTCGATTGTCCTTATCTGTTGCCGATATGCGGGACGCGATCGGCATGATGCGCATGCAGCATATCGATCGACTTTTCGCATCATTGCCGCGGGCATTGCGCGATATAAGCATCGAACTTGGCAAGCAGATTGACCTTACTGTTGAGGGTAGCGAAGTCGAAGTTGATCGTGAAATGGTTGAGGCGCTGCGTGATCCGCTGACCCACATTCTACGCAATGCCGCCGATCATGGAATCGAATCTGCCGACGAACGCCGCGCACTGGGCAAAGATCCCGTGGGCCGGATCCACGTACAGGCGCGCCAGTCCGGCAACCAGATACTCGTCGAAGTCAAGGATGATGGGCGCGGGATTGATGTTGAAAGACTTGGGCAAAAGGCAATCGCCCGCAAGCTCTACACGCATTCCCAGTGGCAAAAGCTTTCGGACCGAGCGAAACTGGAAACGATTTTTGCACCCGGACTTTCCACCGCTGAATCGGTGACCTCCATATCGGGGCGTGGTGTGGGAATGGATGTAGTTCGCACCAATATGCACGCGATTGGAGGTTCAATCGATCTGGAGAATGAAGAGGGGCAGGGGCTGCGGATTACGCTTCGTCTGCCGTTGACTTTGTCTATCATTGCCGGACTTTCGTTGCGGGCCGGTGGCCAGACATTCGGCATTTCGCGATCGTCGATCGTCGAGATTATCTCGGTTGCAAACAAGAATGTCGAGCTCGAAAATCTTGGTGGTATGACTATCGCGAAAGTGCGCGGAGCGCGCCTCGCTTATGCCAAGCTGGAAAGCATTCTCGGCATAGAAGAATCGGTCGAAACTGCCGATATGGTCCGAACATTGATAATCGTTCGTCCGGCGGTCGGGGCGGTCTTTGCGCTCGATGTTGAAGCAGTGATCGATAATGAGGAGCTGGTAGTAAAGCCTGGTGCTCCGTTGGTCATGGCAACAGGACTTTATGCAGGCACGTCGCTGCCGGATAATGGCCGTCCGATGTTGCTGCTGGATGCCAGTGGACTTTGTGCTGCTATCGGGTTTGACCAGGATCTGTTCGAAATTGAATCTGTACGCGATGGGGCTTTGGCGCGGACCGAAACGCAGAAAACCGAATCGGGGCTGCTCTTCACCGCGATGGACGGTGCGACCCGCGCCATCCGGCTGTCGGCTGTCGACCGTATGGAAGATCTTGAAGTGAGTTCGATCCACGAACTGGGCGGACGATTGTGCGCTTCGCTGGATGGGAAGTTGTACGACATTCACGGATTGGTCGATTTACCGGAATGCGCACAGATCAAAGTACTGCGCATCTCTGACGGTAGCAATACCATCCTCCTTGCAGTCGATGATGTCGTCGACATTTTTGCCATTGAGGGCGGGATCGCACCGTCACTGCACCCCGATCGATATGAAGGCATAGTGCACTTCAACAGCAAGCCGGTTGAACTCATCAACGCCTTTCATTTTTTTGAAAACGCCGAACTGCGTGCCGATGGACAAAATAATCGCCCACTCTGTTTTGTTGAGTGTGCGGATGATGAAGGTTGGGAGCGGCGGATATTGGCACCTTTGTTGTCGGCGTCCGGCTACGCCATCAGCTTTGATCCAAAAGATAAGTCCATTGCGCAAGTTGTTTTGAGTCGCGGAGAACAGGATGGCAATCCCGTAAAAGATGGCCGCTTGCTCAAATTGCGTGATTCCGTTCACCAGCAAGCTGACGATGCAGGCAGCATCTACCGTTATGACAGGGTCGCATTGATCGCGGCGATTGACGCAAAAATTGCAGGGGTGCGTTAAGATGCAAGAGCTGTTTCTACTGGCCCAGATCGACGGTACCGAAGTCGTCATTTGCAGCGATATTGTTGAATCTGTGGTCACAGTCGGAGAAGTCGTGACGGTTCCCGGTTGCGAACCGGTCGTTGCCGGATTGTTCGCTCTACGAAGCCGCGTTCTGACTCTCATCGATTGCCAGTATCGGGTGACCGGCAAACGCCAACCGGCAGAGCGCGGAATGCTGGCGATTATCGCCGGAATTGGCGGTCACAATTTCGGACTGCTGGTCGAAAAGGTCTTCGACGTCGTCCCGGTCGAAGATGCGAGTATCCATCCGGCCGTGAAACTTGATCCGCGCTGGAAATCGCTGGTGTCTCGTCTAGTCGAGATTGACGGACGCATGGTCATGGCACTTGATCCGGACGCGTTAGTAGCTGTTGATACGGCGCTCGCAGCCTAGGTCGCGAATTACGCCGATTTGCGGTCTGTCATTAACCGCTCAATAACAGCCCTGCGTTACACCTGCCCTATCGGTTTAGGGGACTAACAATGAAATCCTGCCTTATTGTCGATGATAGCAAAGTCATCCGCAAGGTCGCTCGCCATATTCTCGAAACACTTCAGTTCACGGTAGATGAAGCGACCGATGGCACTGAAGCGCTGGAATATTGTGCGGCTGCGGCACCCGACGTGATCTTGCTCGACTGGAATATGCCCGTCATGAGCGGGATGGATTTTCTGCGCGCGTATCGGGCAGCGGGGAAAAGCAATGCGAAGATCATCTTTTGCACAACCGAAAATGGTATTGGCCATATTCAGGCTGCGATCAATGCGGGCGCAGACGAATATGTCATGAAACCATTTGATCGGGAAACCCTGGAAGCGAAGCTCCAAATCGTCGGCTGCATGTAATCAGGCGCAAAGTTGATGTCATCGGTTTCCACCCTGAAGCGCGTTAGCGAACGATCTGCCGCCCGGACGATACGGGTGGTGCTGGTTGACGACAGCAATGTCGTACGATCGATTTTTGCAAGGGTGCTGGGACAGAGCGGTCAAGTCGATGTCGCCGGCGAAGCTTCGAATAGCGCCGAAGCATTAGCGGTGCTTGCCAAGGTTAAGGCAGATATCATATTGCTCGATATCGAAATGCCGGATCGCTCGGGTCTGGACGCCTTGCCCGACATTCTGGACGCAGCAAATGGCGCCAGGGTGATGGTCGTTTCCTCTTTTGTTGAGGAAAATGGTCCGGCGGCAATCCGAGCGTTGGAACTTGGCGCCTGCGATACGCTTTCCAAACCCGGTAAGTTCGGCTTTGCCGGTCGCTTTCCCGAACTGCTGGTGGAAAAGGTCGTCCGACTTGGCAGTACTGCGCGCGTAGGGCGTCAATTGCATCACGCAACATCGGATGCTGTTGCACTGCCTGATCAGCTCTCGCTCAAGACACCTGGTTGCATAGCGATTGGTGCGTCGACGGGGGGGATTCCGGTCATTTTTGATATCGTCCGCAATCTACCAACAGCGCTCGAATGTCCGATCTTCATCGCGCAGCATCTGCCCGACGCGTTCATGGAATTTTTTGCACGTCAGCTTTCGGCGCACACCAGCCGCAAGGTCTCGGTTCCCAAAGCGGGCACGGTTATTGAGAATAATACAATCTATGTGTCCCCCGCGAGCGCGCATCTGATCTGCAGTCAGCGGGGTGCGCACAAGATTGTCGACCATCTCGATTATTACCCCGACAGTCGGTACAGCCCGTCAGTCGATGCGCTGTTTGCCTCGGTTGCTGAGATCTATGCGCAGGATGCGCTGGCGATAGTTCTGAGCGGCATGGGAAATGACGGGGCTGCCGGTGCCAAGTTATTGGCAGCAAACAAGGCGCGTGTTCTGGTTCAGGATGCAGATAGCTCTGTAGTTTGGGGTATGCCAGGAGCTGTGGCAAAGGCCGGATTGGCGAATGCCATTTTACCTCCGGCCCATCTCATCAGATACCTTGCCAAGATTGCGTCGGCATGAGCGAAGCAACCGTCAGCAAGGCGCATTTGAAGCTTGCCGAATTGTTGGCGCGTGAAACTGGACAACAACTTCTCGCCAATCGGCACTGGCGCGTCGAAATGGCGCTCAAACCATTGATGCGAAAACATTCCATTCCTGACATCGGCATGCTGGCATCGCTCTTGGGTGCAGATGGAGACAAGGCTTTGCAAACCGAATGCGTTGAATCGATGATCAATAACGAAACCTGCTTTTTCAGGGATCAGGCGAACTTTGCACTGCTCACCGGGCCGGTTCTGGATTCAATCCGGGCCGCGCGTGCCTCGACGAAAAAATTACGTATCTGGTCTGCGGCCTGTTCTACCGGGCAAGAGCCCTATTCGCTCGCGATGGCCTTTCTCGAAAATACGGAGAAGTGGCGGGATTGGTCTATCCAGATATTCGCGACCGACATATCGACCCTTGCGTTGAACAAGGCCCGAAAAGCAATTTACTCGCAGTTTGAAATCCAGCGTGGCTTGCCCGTTATGCTGATGCTCAAATATTTTGACCAGATCGAAGGTGACTGGGCGGCGCGTGAGCCGGTGCGCAAAATGGTAACATTCGCACAGCACAATCTTCTGCAGTCGTCGCGGCCTTTGGGGCAATTTGATTTGGTGCTGTGTCGTAACATGTTGATGTATCTGTGCGATGACCGCAGGCGCGATGTTCTGGAGAATTTAGCCAACGCAACGGCACCAGATGGATATCTGATGTTGGGTGCTGCTGAAACCGTCATCGGCCAGACATCGAGATTTGAAGCATCGCGCGAGTTTCGCGGATTTTACGAACGGTCGAAAACTGTGCCGGCCAACGTGGCAAATCTCAAGGCGGCACGTCGGTCCTGAAACCGTCTGTGCTTGAATCTGACGCCACCGGGCGTATGGATTAGAGCATGATCTGGAACCCATCCCCCAATTTTGGTGAGCGTACGCTGCCAATTACGATGCTGGTGCTGCACTATACCGGCATGAAAAGCGGTGCGGCGGCGATTGACTGGCTGGCGAACCCCGCTTCCAAAGTGTCGGCGCACTATGTCGTCGATGAAGATGGCCAGGTGGTCCATATGGTCCAGGAAGAACAGCGTGCGCAGCATGCTGGCCTTTCCTATTGGCGGGGCATTACCGATTGCAACAGCGCCAGCATAGGGATTGAAATCGTCAATCCTGGGCATGAATGGGGCTATCGGCCTTTTCCTGAAGAACAGATGGCCGCCTTGGTGCCGCTGGTTGCAGAAATTGTGCGGACTTATTCAATCCCTCCCCGCAATGTCGTCGGACACAGCGATGTTGCTCCGGCGCGCAAAGAAGATCCGGGAGAACTTTTTGATTGGGAGCGATTGGCAAAGCTGGGATTGGCTGTTCCGCGCCCGACCAAAAACCTTGTCGACCCGGGGTGGGGGGACGCAGCGTTCCTGCTTGCGCTTGAGCGCTATGGCTATGGTATCGCAGATGGCCCCAAGGCGGTGGTCGCATTCCAGCGCCGTTTTCGACCTGAAAATGTCGACGGTGTCATTGACGGCCAGTGCCGGGCGATCCTTTGGAGCCTGCTCTTGGAACATGAAGGCGGACCTGCTATCGGCTGACGCGCCAGAGGGTCGGGCGACCGCCGGTGCTTCGCTTGCGGAGTGCGGGAGGAAAGTCCGGGCTCCAGCGAGGAACGGTGCCGGATAACTTCCGGCTGGGGCAACCCAAGGGAAAGTGCCACAGAAAGCATACCGCCTTGGCTTCGGCCGGGTAAGGGCGAAAGGGTGCGGCAAGAGCGCACCGCGCGGGCGGCAACGTCAGCGGCACGGCAAACCCCACCGGGAGCAAAATCGAATAGGGGCGGCACATGGCATCCTCCTGCCAGTCGCCCGGGTTGATTGCTTGACCCGTCACGCAAGTGCCGGGCTAGAGGAATGGTCGCCTATCCCTTAGGGGTGGACAGAACCCGGCTTACAGACCCTCTGGCACTTTTCGCCAATAGAAATAGATTACACCGAGAATTGTCAGCACAATGGCTTCGACCACCATTGGTTCAATAACCCGTGGCGACGCGCCATCCATGCCAATGCTGATGAAACGGCCGAACAATGCCAGCGCAGGAAGCAGCCAAGTCGCCAATAGCCAAATAGTGCTCCGCTTCCATGCGGCGATGAATGCAAACACCGCGATTGCCAGGAAAAGGCCACCTATATCTGCACGGATATTTGCAGCACCGATCGCGCCCACCGTCTCAATCCCACGTGCTTCGACCAAGGTTTCAACGGCAAACCAATGCTGAAAAACGGAGATCAACGACAACAAGCCGATTACGGCTACCAAAGTTCGTGAAAAAAACATCATGGCGGTCTGTCTCTCCCTTTTTATTTACATAATGTCCTGATTGTGGTTGTCTGTCATCTGGAAAGTCGGTTTACTACTGAGGGGAAACCAAATGTCACTTGTCGATCGCGTGAAGAATATCCTTTTGCAGCCCAAATCGGAATGGGAAGTTATTGCCGGCGAAAGCACGACAGTCGGGGGCCTGTTTACAGGCTATGCCGCAATATTGGCGCTATTGCCGGTTGTAGGCGGTATCGTCGCAATGGGCCTTTTGGGTATTTCGGCGGGTGGCATGGGCGGCCTAGGCGGTGCCGGGCTCAGTATCGGTTTGAGCGCAGTCGTCGCAATGACTGTTATCGGTTATGTTGTCGGCCTCGCTGTGCTGTGGTTGATGTCATTCATCGTCAATGCTGTTTCGCCGAGCTTCAACGGAAAATCGGAAATGGTTCAGGCAACCAAGTTGATGACATATTCTTCGACGCCCAACTGGGTCGTCGGACTGGTTAGCCCGTTCATCCCTATTGTTGGCTCATTGCTCGGTATTGGGGCTATCGCTTATGCGGTGTATCTTATCTATCTAGGCCTGAAACCGGTCCTCGGCGTGCCACAGGAAAAAGTCGCCGGTTTCACGGTCGTCATTGTCCTGATCTATATCGTCCTCTCGCTGGTCGTTGGCGGTATCATTGCCGCAACATTGTTCTCCACCTTTTTCGGGGGGGCAATGATGGCTGGAGCAATGGCGGGCGCTTAAACCAACCAAAACTCTTACTGGTATCTGGGCCATGTCATCGCTAAAGGCGGCGGCATGGCTCGTTCTTCAAGGTCAAATGATTGGGGTTTTCCCCGTTGGCGCAGCTACGGCTCGTCACGCGAAGCGCAAGCCGTAAGATTGTGCGACCGTGTCGGTTGCAACCAAGAGGGGAAATGTCCTGCTCCTAAATCCCCTAACAGCCCTGAGCGATGGATGTTTTGCGAGGAACATGCGGCTGAATATAATCGAGGCTGGGACTATTTTGCCGGACTGACTGCTGAAGAAGCAGCTGCACGAGAGTCCGATGAGCGTCGTGACAATAGCGGCTATCGCGAATCCGCACATTATGGCTGGACTGGCCCCGGCGACGGCAGCCGTAGCCGCGATGAAATGCGTGCGCTCGAACTGCTAGGTTTAGATCCGGACGCCGATTTCGAAGAAGCGAAAAAAGCCTGGCGCAAGATAGCAAAAGAAACGCACCCGGACGTGCGGCCTAATGATGCCGATGCTGCGAAGGCCTTCCAGGCCGGGCAGGCGGCCTTTGATGTGCTGCGGGCGGCCGAGGAACGTCGAGTCTGGAAGGGCTGAGGGCCTTCAGGCGTAGCGGGCTGCAGTTTCGCGAATTAGCGATATCATATTCGGCACACCTTGGGTCCGGTTCGAGCTGAGCTGATTTTTGAGATCAAATGGTGCAAGCGCACCTTCGATATCGAGCGAGCCGATTTCGCTGGCGGATTTACCCTCAACCGTTTTTAGCACCAACGCAATGATGCCTTTGGTGATGGCGGCGTTGCTGTCGGCAAGAAAAGTGAGCGCATTATTTTCGCTGACCGGATAAACCCACACGCTTGCGGAACAACCCCGAACCAATGTTGCGTCGGTTTTCAGAGCATCGGGCATAGGCGGAAGCGCCTTGCCCAAGTCGATCAACAGTCGATAGCGGTCATCGCCGTCCAGGAATTCATATTCGTCGAGAATGTCGGCCAGCGCAGTCATAGTCGCCGCGCTTATGGCCTAGGCCTTCAGATATCAATGCCTGCCGCGATGGCTTCGAGTTTTTTAACCCGTTCCTTCAGGTCGGCAACCTCGATGCGCGATACCGTCGATGGTGCGCCGTCATGCGATGGGCGATGCATGCTTTCCATCTCGATGCGCTTGAGTTCGATCCAGTCGCGCCATCCGCGCAGGCTGGCGGCAGCGATTATGCCGACGGTTGCCAGCGCAAGGGCGCTTACAGTCAGATAGAAGCTGGGGTCCTGTGGCATGGGTCCTTCCTTCCTTTTGGGTTACCGGTCGCGCAGCGCTTCGATTTCACGGCTGACGTCGATGGCGCTTGAATTGTCGGTGGCGATGCGTTCCAAAACCTTGATGCGCTCTTTCAGTTCGCTGATTTCGTTCTGCAGCGCTTGCGTATCGGCAGTATTCGCCAGCCTTTGGGTTTTGTTTCCCAACATATCCTGATCTTCGATAATGCCGTACTTCGCCTGATGCTTGCTCTGGATGATCTTGCCGATCGTGATGATGGCAATGATGGCCACAACCATCGTGAAGGGATCGCCAATCATTTGATTACTTCCTTTTCATGCGATGGTTCGAAGTTGAGTGGAGTAGTGCGAAGAGCTTCAATTTCATTCGCCAGGCTATACCCCTGGTCGGTGACGATGCGTTCGAGAACAGCAACACGTTCTTCAAGTCGCCCCTTGTCAGCGGCATATTGCGCGGCTTTCTCGGCGATGCTCTGGGCATCCAGTTCCATTTGTCGTTCTTTCATTTTCAACCAAGGACGGAAAATGGCCCCGGCAAATATGGCCAGTAATCCGCAGCAAATGCCCAAAATAGGTATGAGTAAGGGGCTCATAGAAACAGCTTCCTTTTTTGTTTCAGTTTGCCGGGCCGCGCAGGGCTTCGATTTCGGCAGTCAACTTGTGGGTATCATCGACTACAATCTTCTCCACACTGGCAAGGCGATCCTTGATTGAGCCCAGTTCGGCGCGCAGCTGCGCATTTTCCTGGCTCAACAGCTTGATGCGCTCGACCGATTCCTGATCGGTCTTGGGATAGACTGCCTGACCCCATGCACCATCAAGCGGATAGCCATTTTTGATGCGTAGCCAGGTTGTAAGAACCCAGCCGGCCGAAATTGAAACAATTCCCACGCCGATCATCGGACCAATTGCAGAAATGATAGCTAGTTTATCCGGATCCATTTGCTTTGTCCTATTGGTCGCGCTCAGCGCAGACTTTCAATTTCATCGGCCAGACGCACACCCTTGTTAGTCGCGATGCGTTCCAGAACGGCAATCCGTTCTTCCAACCGCCCGATCCTACCCTCAAGCCGTTCGTTGGTGCTGGTCAATAATCCGATTTTGCGTTCCGCTTCAGGAAGTTCCTTGGTGGTTTTTCCACCCCATTCATCTTCCAACGCATAGCCATGCTTGGCGCGGATCCAGTTGTTGATCACCCAGCCTGCGGTACACAGACCAACGATCCAGATTATCGTGTCGGGTCCCATATCCCTTTTCCCTTTCCTTGCCGCGCTCAGCGCAAGCGTTCGATTTCGCGGCCCAGATTAAGGCTGCTGTCGGTCGCAATCCGTTCCATCACTGAAAGCCTATCTTCCAGACGGAGCATTTGGCCACGCATCGCTTCATTCTCGTTGACCAACAATTCGGTCTGGCGCGACGGTGCGAGCCCGTCTTGCTTAAGCGCTGCCCTGACTTTGCGGCGACCATACCATTGGATGGTCAACGTTGCGGCCACGCCCAGCATGCTGCCCAGAAACAGGACAAACATGAATTCGCCTTCGTGCATGTATTTCCTCCCAAGCCGATCTGCTGCTTAGCGCAGGCTTTCGATTTCGTCGGCGAGCTGTTTGTTATTGCTGACGTAGAAGGTTTCCATGTCAGCAAGGCGACGGTCGATTTCGCGGAAGCGTGAACGGATGTCGCGAGTCGTGCGGGCAGGGGACTGGCGGACACCCTGCCAGAATTTCTGCTCAGCCTTATCCTCGGTGTAGAGGTGGATCGGCTTTTTGTCGGCCATCCAGGCGGTGATCCAGTAGGCAATCAGAGTCCATGGGAAGCCGCCCATCAATGTGAGCATAACCGCGCCTAGTCGAACCCATAGGACATTGACCCCGGTGTAGTCGGCTATGCCAGCGCAAACGCCTTTCCATTTGCCATTTTGCTTATCGAGATAGAATTTGGTGTGCATGCCGGACATCTCAGTTCTTCCTCTCCAGTCGGCGGATATTGTCTAGGGCGGCATAATCCTCGCTCTCATGATCGAGGCGGCGGGGATGCCAATCAGGATTGTCGGCAGCGACAAGACGTTCGACTGTGTCGAGGCGGTCTTCAAGGCGGCGTGCCAGTTCGTGCATATCACCGAGCATCTGCTCGTCATCGGTGGTCAATGTTGCAGCGGTTTTCCACTTGGTTACATAGTGCAGGATCAACCACGGCAAGCCGATGAAGATGGCACCGATGGGGATCGCAATTCCAAAAAATTCATCCATCAGTTCAGCCCTTCTTCATTGCTTTTTTCATGGCTTCGAGTTCAGCATCGACCTCGTCGATGGCGTTCAAAGCGTCGATTTCTTCACCCAACGTCTTCGGGCCGTCGGCACCGATTGAAAGCGCATCGGCATAGCCTTGTGCTTCATCGACCCGGCGTTCGAGATCGTCGAAGCGGCTGAAGGCATCACGAACCTTGTCACCATTATACATGGTGCGCAGCTTGACCTGGTTTTCGGCGCTTTCGAGGCGCGTCATCAGTGCGTTCTGGCGCGAGCGGGCGTCGATCAGCTTCTTCTGCAGCTTGTGAATGTCGGCTTCTGACGCCTTCAGGGCATCGTCGAGTACGGCTACTTCCGAACGAAGCTGTTCGGCCATGTCGACCGCCTTCTTGCGTTCGACCAAAGCAGCCTTGGCCAGATCTTCGCGTTCCTTTGACAGAGCCAGCTGGGCTTTCTCGGTCCAATCAGCCTGAAGATGGTCGAGCTTGGCGATATGGCGTTGCAGCTCTTTCTTGTCGGCGATCGTACGAGCCGCGGAGGCGCGCACTTCGACAAGGGTTTCTTCCATCTCCATGATGATCATGCGGATCAGCTTCGCCGGGTCCTCCGACCTGTCGAGCAGGTCGGTGACATTGGCGGCGATGATATCGCGTGTCCTGGAAAATATGCCCATTGGGTAACTCCGGATATTGAAACGTTCAGTCGACTGGAACATTGCACGAAAAGGGGCGACCGGGGCAAGCTCTTGTAGGGGAGCTGGGGGAGAGCTTTCGCGCCCCGGTCGGCGGCTTGCAGCGTCAGGCAAGATAGGCACTAACGCCGACAGGCCGGTTGGACTGTTCTGCTGCATGGTGGCTGGCATCTTTCTGCTGAATGACAAAGGACGAAAGCCCGAATGCGATGAGCAGCAGCATCGAGATCGACGCGCCGACAATTGTTCCTGTCGGCTGGGTTTCGGTCTGGTTGAGCTTTTGCATTTTCTTCCCTCTTGGTTTCGGCCTTTGTGCGGCTTGCAAAACATATAGCAGGAGGCGTGCCAATTTGATGGAAATGGCGGAAAAGCAGAGAAACCTGACCTATGTTCGGGTTTTAGAGCAGATTTCATCATGTAAAACTTGCCAAATGATGGTGAAATATGCCAATAGTGGGGAATGGAACGCGGCACGCAATTCATTGGCCAAAGCTCGGCCTTTCTCGATGCGGTGGAACGCGCCAGCCGCGCGGCATCGTTAAATCGCCCGATCCTTGTCATAGGTGAGCGTGGGACGGGCAAGGAACTGATCGCCGAGCGTCTGCACCGCCTGTCGCAGCGATGGGACGGCCCGCTGGTCACTATGAACTGCGCGGCCTTACCTGAAACACTGATCGAGGCCGAATTGTTCGGGCATGAGGCAGGGGCTTTTACGGGGGCCACCCGTGCACGCGAAGGGCGCTTTGAAGAGGCACATGGCGGCACCTTGTTCCTGGACGAACTGGGCACGCTCTCCATGGGCGCGCAGGAGCGTCTGCTGCGCGCCGTGGAATATGGCGAAGTGACGCGCATCGGCTCGTCCAAGCCCATACGGGTCGACGTCCGCATCGTCGGGGCAACCAACGAGAATCTGCCCGCCATGGTTGCAAAAGAACGGTTTCGTGCCGATTTGCTCGATCGGCTAAGTTTCGAAGTAATAACTCTGCCGCCTCTGCGCGTACGTGAAGGGGATGTTGAGGTCTTGTCGGATTATTTCGGTCGCCGCATGGCGACCGAACTGGGCTGGGATGGTTGGCCAGGCTTTGGTCCTGTCGCCCGTCGCGCGATGGATAATTATAGCTGGCCGGGCAATGTGCGCGAACTTCGAAATGTGGTTGAACGTGCGGTGTATCGATGGAATTCGCCCGAACAACCGGTCGATTATGTGCAATTTGATCCGTTTGAAAGCCCATGGATTGCCGCATCAATTCCGCCAGCCCTCGTTCGCGACAGCGAAAGTGGCGGCGGCCAAGCCGATGAAAGCGGGGCAGGGCGCCATTCGACCGATTTCTCGGCAATCAGCGAAGCGCAGATCAAAGTCGGCGATTTCAAGGCCACCACCGAAGCCTTCGAAAAAGCGCTTCTGGAACAGGCGCTCGCACAGCATCGCTATAACCAACGCCAGACGGCGAAGGCGCTCAATCTCAGCTACGATCAGCTGCGGCATAGCCTGAAAAAGCATGATTTGCTGGGTTAGTGGAAAACAGTCTAAGACTGCCTTGCCGGACGGTTATTTCGTGTTCGTTGCTGGGCCATTGCGGACGTTGGGTTCATGATTGGCGAATGTCTGAATACGACAAACTTTTCCTGAACGTTGATCCGTCCATTCTTGATGACACCCGTCGCCGAATACACGTTGCATTCGCATCAAACAGAGTTGCGACATCGCCAGCAAGTTATGATACATCGCCAATCGCGAGCCGGTCAAGATTCCGCAGATTCAGGCGGTAATATGCCAAAAGCTGAGCATGTTTGTCTTGCCATCCTTTATCCTCATTCCGCATCACAGCATCTACGGCAATCGCCCGTTCCGCGATTTGCCGAAACCGGTTGGGATTTTCCGCCGGATTGATGAGCGACGAAAGCTCGGCAAGTAACCGCCACGCTTCTTCGTAAGACCACCGTCCACCTTCTCTCGCTTTGGACTTCGCAAAATGCCGGTCGACAACTGCCAGCTTGAGATTGATAACCCTCTCATTATCGCCAGTCATATAATTTCGTTGCCCGCTATTATAGATCATGTCCTTTTGGTGAAGGATTACATAGTCCTCCCAGCCCCACTTACCGAATCCACGTTGGTCACTTTCAGTCAGTATCGCCAGCATCGCGTCAGCGTATCCGTAGGCCATTGACTTCGGAACGAATGCGTAATCCGCTTTACACGCCTTTGCGATTTCCCGTTCCCAATCGTTACGATGACGCTCTTCGTAAAGGTCGCAAAAGTCGTCACCGCCACTGAAGGCCTCTTTTGGAGCATTGGCGTAAGCCGGTTTATGTCGCCTTTTGAGTGTTTCCCGTGCGCTGTCGAACGTCTGGGTGCTCGGCGTTAGCTGCGCCTCAAGCACTGCTAGCCGAAGTTCAATTTCCATTGAGGTCAGATCACGACTTGAACTGTCTTGAACAACCTCAAGCGCCGATGACACATAAGGATCCAAATCCGGTCGGCCACTATCACGCATTGGCAGCAGCCTTGTTTCAATCGCTTGATATTGCGTAAAAATGTTTCGGGCTTTTGTCGCAAAGAGATTTGATTGGAATATTTCTGCTGCGCTGAGATATAAGTCAATTCGGTTTAGCAGGTCGAAATTCAGTGTGTTTTTGACGAGCGCTAATTTGTTGACCGCTGGAGTGTTCGCTAAGAACGAACGAAGTCTGTCAGGTTGAGAAAGGTCCAAACGCGAATTTTCTTTTTCGCCTTCGACCTCGAACTCATTTTCCAAGTCAAGCAAGGCGCTCGTAAGGTCTCTGCCTAACTGCGCAGATATGGCATCAGATGTTCTGTCCCGTTTTTCGATAAAGCTCAGGGCCTGCTGGATCGTATCTTCGTTGCCGTAACGCAAATGCCATCTGATAAGGTAGCTTGCGTCGACATACCCCCCGCAAGCACTGCCTTTTTTGGCCTTGTAGCTTTTAGGAACTGGGATTTCTTTTATCTGCTTTGTTTCAGTTGGTGATCCATTCCAGCCATATGCGACCAATATGCAGATTTGGCCCTCTTCTTCATCGGGCGGACTAGGAGCCTGTGCTACGGCAGATGTTTTCGCATGGGTCAAAATCAGTAAAATTGCCAATGCGATACTCAGCTTCATGTTTGACTCCCCGTTGGAAACCTGAGTCTATTGACAGAATATCAGGTTGGCATTCCTAATAAATCGCTAAGCTAGGCTTTGATGTTTTTGGGGTTGAGGTAAGGGCAATCGAGAACAGGCATGTCTGAATGCTCTAATTCGATTGGCAATACCGGACGGTTCGGTATCGTAGCATTCCAGACATTCGGTTCCATACCACCAAATGTCCCCAATGTGCCCTTAACCGACCACCAACCGGTAGCCGACATCAAGTTCCTGAAGTTTCAGAATATCGGCTTGCTGCAGCGCCCATATTCCACTGTCCAGATCGGCTCCTAGTTGCTCCAATGCTGCCTCTACCCCGTCGATTTTCCAGAAGGACGACATGCCCTTTCGGATGACCGGGTCGAGATAGGCCTGCGGTCGTCTCCAATAGGCATAGAGGAAGCCGTCGGAGCAATCATGCGGCACGGGTACGGTCGTGACGGACACAGGCCCAAGCCAGTTTTGATATGCGTCGATGCCGGGCATCTGCCCTTCGTCGAGCGTCACCAGCGCAGGCAGATAGTCGGTTAGCCAGCATCCGCGATGCGACGGATCAAAGGTAAGAAGAACAATTGGCCCTCGCGTTACCCGCCGCATTTCGGCCAAACCCTTCGATTTGTCGGGCCAATGGTGGATGGTCAAAATGGCCATCGAGGCGTCGAAACTTTTGTCTGCAAATGGCAGGCTGTCTGCGCTGGCCTGTACCGCAGGTCCAAGATGGGCGGGGCGCTGGGCAATCATTTCGGCGGACGGTTCGACTGCCGTTACCGACCTGTCAGTCGGTTCATAATTGCCAGCACCAGCCCCGACATTGAGTATGGTTTTGGCGTCTCCCAATGCGGCATGGATATGCGCCGCAATACGCGGGTCAGCCTTGCGCAAATTGGCATAATCAACACCGATCCTGTCATAAGCTGCGGACATCGCTTGGCTCTAACACCCGCAAGAGATTCAAGCAATTACCCCTTTTGGTCGGCGCGTTCCGCCCCTTTGCCGTCGAGATTGAGAGCGACAAAATCCCAGTCTATAGCCTTGCTCAAAATTGCCTCGATATGCGCGGCGCGGTCATTGCGATAATCGATATAATAGGCGTGTTCCCAGACATCGAGGATGAGCAGCGGCTTGTCGCCATGCTTCACCGGGCAATCGGCGTCATGATAGCTTTTGATCTGCAGTTTCTCGCCGTCGAGTAGCAGCGCAGTCCAGCCGCTGCCGAAATGGCCGGTGGCTTCGTCTTTCAGCTTTGCGAGCAGTTCGGCGTGCGAACCAAATTGTTTGGCAATCATTTCGGCCAGCTTGCCGCTGGGGCTCTTGGCTTCGGGGCTCAGGCATTGCCAGTAGAAGCTGTGGTTCCAGATTTGCCCGACCTGGTTGAACAAGCCGTCCTTGACGCTCTGGATCAATTCGACCAGCGATTTTCCCGCTAAGGCCTGGTCTTCAGCGACAAGTTTGTTGGCCTTGTCGACATAGGCTTTGTGGTGCTTGCCATGGTGATATTCGAAAGTTTCTGCCGAAATCAGATCGCCGAATGCTGTTGTGGCATAGGGAAGTGGGGGGAGGGTGAACATCGCTTGTCCTTTTTTTGGCGCGGGAGTGGCGCTGAAACTGCGATGTAAGCACCCGCGCGATATTTACGACAAAAGCGGCGATAGATGGATGCAATGTCACGATAAATTGCATCGCCGACAAAAAAGGCGGCAAAATCAGCCGCCCTTCCCGTTGATTGTTGATGCTGCGTTCAGTCTGTAAAACCCACGAACGTAGCGGCCTCGGCCACCGACTTCCGCGGCGGGACGACGGCGTTGGACGGAAAGTCCATATCTGGCCAGCCAAGCGCGATGCTCTTCATGATCACCTGATCGTCTGCAATCCCGGCATGTTCGCGCACCACAGGCGATTGCATGATGCCTTGGCTGTTGATCACGGTGCCTAGGCCGCGGGACCATGCCGCGTTTACCAGCGCGGTTGCTACAGCGCCACAATCGAACGGGGTATCGTCGCTGCCGTCGAGAACCTTGTCATAGGTGATAATCACACACACCGGCGCGTCAAACTGGCGGAAACCGCGCAGCACCCAGTCCTGCCGCTTTTCCTTATTGTCCCGTTCGATTCCCATTGCGCCGAACAACTGCTTGGCAACATCGACCTGTCGTTCGCGGTGGACACCTTCAAAGGGCTGTCCGGTGCGGAATTCGCGTGACTGTGGAACACCCGCTAGCGTGCGTTCGGTGTTGCCTTTGCGAATGCGATCAAGCGGCTCTCCCGTGATGACGTAGAAGTTCCAGGGCTGCGTATTCATTGACGAAGGCGCGCGCATGGCCAGCGTCAATATCTCTTCGATCAACTCGCGCGGAACCGGATCGGGTTTATAGCCCCTTATGCTGCGGCGTCCGAAAATAACCTCATCATATTCCATCGAAATTCCCTCTCCCGAAAAAAAGGCGGCCCGAAAGCCGCCTCCTTTGCATTTACCCGATTCCTTCAGCCCAGATTGGCAGAGATCATGCAGTAGAGCATAGGGATCGACAGCAAGGTGTTGGTGCGGGAGAACATCATCGCACGGGTCGCCGCCGCAGCCTTTGTTGCATCATCGGCTTCGACCATGCCCAGCGCCTTTTGCTGCGCTGGCCAGATTACGAACCAAACGTTGAACGCCATGATCAGCGCCAGCCACATGCCGATACCAATCAGCAGAACGCCATCTTCACCAGCAAAGGTAAGTGCTTTAACAAGATAACCTGCACGCCAAGCGATAATTAGGCCGAACAATACGGTGAACGCTGCCCCCCAACGGAAAAAGAAAAGTGCAGACGGTGCGATGTGCTTTGAAACGCCGGGCTTCAGTTCAGCCGGGATTTTGGGCATGGTGGGGATCTGAACGAAGTTGAAATAGTAGAGCAGTCCGATCCAGAGGATTCCAAAGAAGGTGTGGAGCCAGCGGATCATTTGCTGCTCTAGATCGTGGCCGCTTGGAACAGCAAAAATAAGCACTAGAGCAGCGATAAAGCCGACGCCAAGCACTGCGTGCAAGTTACCGAAAAACTTAGCCATATTTCTTCCCCTTTTGGCTTGGTTAACCCGAATGCAGCGGAGCCTAGCCAAGCCTGCGGGTTGTTACAAGGGGAAGGGTAGGTTTATGCGCTACAGGATTAGCCCTGCGGGGGCGTTGTTGGTTCGTCGCCCAGCTTGAGGCCGTGCTTCAAAAGCATCGGGATATTGGCCATCGCGAACAGGAAGGTGACGATCGTCACACCCCATACCTTGAGCGTTAGCCACAAATCGAAGCTAAGCGTCGCGCGCATGGCTTCATTCGCGATTGCTAGAGCAGCGAAGAACAAGCCCCAATTGAGCGACAATTTGAGCCAACCCTTTTCATCAAGCCCGTCATAGGCAGCCTCGAGCACATAGCGCAGTAGCGCCTTGCCGCGCACCCAGCCGCCAATCAGCAGAAGGCCAAAAAAGGCGTAAATCAGCGTGGGCTTGATCTGGATGAATCGTTCGTCGTGAAACCATAGGGTCAGCGCGCCGAAAAATACGCCCAACGCTGCCGTCAGTTTGAGCATTGGCGAGATCTTGCCGATTTTCCATTTGGAAACGACGACCGCGATCACGATGGCGACCATGAAGGTGCCGGTGCCGACGATTGCACCCTGTTTCGGGTCTGAATCAGACGACCCCAGTTTCGACGCCACGAAGAACAGCAGCAGCGGCCCGAAATCGAGCAGGAAGTTAAGCAAGCCATGCTTGGGCTTGGCGGCCGGTGTGTCGGTCATGCGGAACCTGCAATCGCAACGGCCAGGTCGCGGGCATCGAAGGGGCGGAGGTCGTCGATGGTTTCGCCGACGCCGATGGCGTGGATAGGCAGACCGAATTGTTTTGCGGCTGCCACCAGTACGCCGCCACGGGCGCTGCCATCCAGTTTTGTCATCACCAGACCGGTGACGCCGGCAACTTCCTTGAAGATTTCGATCTGGCTCAAAGCGTTCTGCCCGGTGGTCGCATCGAGGACGAGGACAACGTCATGCGGCGCTGCCGGGTTCAAGCGGCCGAGAACACGACGGATTTTGGCCAGTTCGTCCATAAGCTCGCGCTTGTTCTGCAAGCGACCTGCGGTGTCGACGATCAGGACGTCGATGCCCTCTGCGGTCGCCTTTTTGACCGCATCGAATACGACGCCTGCAGCATCCCCACCTTCGGGGCCGGTAACAATGGGCACGCCGAGACGGTCGGCCCAGACCTTTAATTGGCCAATGGCCGCAGCGCGGAATGTGTCACCGGCTGCCAGCATCACACCATAGTCCTGCTCAAGGAAATTGTGCGCCAGCTTTGCGATGGTGGTGGTCTTGCCCGATCCGTTTACGCCGATCACCAGAATGACCTGCGGACGGGGGAACGCGTCGATTTCGAGCGGCTTGGCTACCGGGGTAAGGATTTGTGTGAGCTCTTCCTCAACCACCTCGCGCAGGTCGGCCATATCGATGCCCTTGTCGAAGCGCGTGGCAGCGAGTTTGTCGCGGATTTGAGACGCGGTCGCCGGTCCCAGATCGGTCACGATCAGTGCCTCTTCAATCTCGTCGAGCATTTCGGCATCGAGCTTGCCTTTGGTAATCAGGCCGGTCAGATTTTCGCTGAGCTTGCTCGACGTTTTCTTGAGGCCGCCAAACAGTTTGTCGCGCCAGCCGGGATTGTCACTCATCCGGCGACCCTTCCTTGGAGCCGTCCATCATTCTGTCCTTCGATCATTGCGGTGACGATGGTGCCTTCGGGCACCTTGCGGTCAAGCTCGACATAAGCGAAATTTTCCGAATGGCCAGATGCGCCGCCCGCCTCGACTACAATTTTTTGCGTGCTGCCGGTCAGAGACTGAAGCCAGTTATCGCGCTTGGCGGTAACGGCTTCGCGCAACCGACGGGCGCGATCCTTGATATCCTGTGCCCTGACTTGCGGCATTTTGGCGGCAGGCGTCCCGGCCTTGGGCGAATAGGGGAAGATATGGCCGTGGACGATGTCGCAATCTTCGACCAGCGCGAGGCTGTTTCCAAACATCGCATCATCTTCGGTCGGAAATCCTGCGATAATGTCGGCTCCTATAGCAATGTCGGGTCGCTGTGCTTTCATTCGGGCAACAATCTCGATCGCCTGCTCGCGCGAATGACGACGCTTCATGCGTTTCAGGGTCAGGTTATCGCCCGCCTGCAAGCTCAAATGCACATGCGGCATCACACGCGGCTCGCCAGTGATCAGGTCAAATAGACGCTCGTCGATTTCGACCCCGTCAATGGAGGACAAGCGAAGACGGGGAAGGTCTGGAACCAGCTTGATGATCTGCTCAACCAACCGCCCGAGATTGGGTTGGCCAGGAAGGTCGTGGCCATAGCTGGTAACATCAACACCGGTCAGCACTACTTCGGCGATGCCCCGGTCGACCAGCTTTTGGATATGTTCGACTACCTGTCCGGCAGGAACCGAGCGGCTGTTCCCGCGGCCGTAGGGGATGATGCAGAATGTGCAGCGATGGTCGCAGCCCGTTTGTACCTCGACAAAGGCGCGGGTGTTGCCGGAAAAGGCGGTGGCAAGGTGCGGAGCGGTCTGCTGCACCGCCATGATGTCGCTGACGCGCACCTTCGGGCCGTCAATAGCAAACAGGGCAGGGGATTGTTTCTCGATGTTGCCGATGACTGCATCGGCCTCTGCCATCGCCTCGAACGTCTGCGGCTCGATCTGGGCGGCACAGCCGGTGACAATGATCCGCGCATCGGGGCGGCGCTTGCGCGCCTGCCGGATGGCTTGCCGGGTTTGGCGCACCGCTTCGTTGGTCACTGCACAGCTGTTGACGATGACAAGATTGGGTTCGTCGCCCAGCTGCTCTGCCAAAGCATGGCTTTCCGCCAAGTTCAGACGGCAGCCCATGGTAATGATTTCGGGGCTGCTCAACCGAATGCGCTCCAGTCCGCTTCGCCGGTGAAGACGTGCGTTGCCGCACCCTCCATCTCGATTGGGCCGCCTTCCTGCCAGCCTATGCGCAAGTCGCCGCCGGGCAGGTGGACAGTGACCGGCGATACTGCCCTGCCACTGCGGATTGCGGCAACGGCTGTGGCGCAAGCGCCAGTGCCGCAGGCCAGCGTCAGCCCAACGCCGCGTTCCCACACGCGAAGCCGGATATTCTGTGGATCAACTATCGTCGCCACATTGACGTTGATTTTTTCAGGAAACAACGGGTCGGTCTCGATAACCGGCCCTAGTCGCTCCAGATCGACAGCTTCGGTGTCGGGAACGAAGAAAATGACATGCGGATTACCGATATTGACCGCCATCGGTCGTTCGAGGTCTTCCCAGCCAACCGGCATGTCGAACGTATCCATCGGCATAGCCAGCGGGATGAACTCCCAATCAAAGGCTGGCGGATTCAGAAACACTGTCGCGCTATTGTCCTGCGGTCGGGTTTCGAGAATGCCGCCTTTGGTTTCAATCTGTGCGGGCTTGCCGAGCAATGTCGCGACACAGCGTGTCGCGTTGCCGCAGGCCTCCACTTCACCACCATCTGCGTTGAAAATGCGCATCCGCACGTCGGCCGATGAAGAAGGCTCGAGCAGGATAAGTTGGTCGCAACCGATCCCCGTCCGGCGGTCGGCAATGGCGTGCGCGCGTGCTGCCGTCATTTCGACAGGGGCAAGTCGTGCGTCGATGATGACAAAGTCATTGCCGAGGCCGTGCATCTTATGAAAGGACGTCACCGTCATGGCGGCGCATTAGGACAGTGGCTTATGCGCTGTCCAGAGAAACAGCCTCAGTTCTGACCGATTGCCCGGGTTTCGTTACGGAATTCCTGCACGGCGCTGGTCGCTTCGGTGCGTTCCGCAATGTTCGCAGATTTTTTGACGATCAGCATATTGCGTTCGGCCAGCATTTTGCGGACGTTTTCGATCGACATCGGCTGTCCATAAAACCAGCCTTGCCCCTTTGTGCAGCCCAGTTCGCGAAGCTTGTCGATAATGTCCTGCTGCTCGATACCTTCTGCTGTAATTGGTACGGAGAGGCTAGAGCCCAGCCCTGCAATTGCACTGACAATTGCCGCACTTTCCGAATTTTCAAGCATGGTCGAAACAAAACTGCGGTCAATTTTGATACGATCAAATGGCAGTGCGCGCAGATGCGACAAAGAGCTGTATCCTGTGCCGAAATCGTCAAGTGCGATTTTGATGCCCTGATTTTTCAAACTGCCAACGATGGATTGGGCAAGGCTGAGGTTTTTGAAGAGCGAGCTTTCGGTGATTTCCACTTCGAGCCGGCTTGCAGGGAACCCGGTTTCGACGAGCAGTTTGACGATCTTCTGGGCCAACCAGGGATCCTTCAACTGTACAGGCGAGATGTTGACCGAAATCGTAAGCTTGGGATCCCAGCCTTTTGCTTCCATCATCGCTTTCCGGATGATGCTCAGCGACAGGTCGCCGATCATGCCGGTATCTTCGGCAACAGGGATGAACTCGTCTGGCGAAATCAGCCCGCGCAGCGGCGATACCCAACGCGCCAGCATTTCGAAGCCGGCCAACTCGCCCGTCTGCAGGTCAATTTGCTGCTCGAAATAGGGAACGAATTCATCATTAGGGATGGCAGCGCGAATATCTGCTTCGAGTGAGTTGCGCGTGCGCAGCTCTACTTCCATACCGTTTTCGAACCAGCAGAAGCCGTTGCGCCCGTTCTTTTTCGCCGCATAAAGCGCGATGTCAGCACGGCGGATCAACATATCAATCGAGTCACAGTCCATTTCCGGACGGGCGATGCCGATCGATGCCGTTATGCTATGGTCAGTATCGCCAATGGTGATCGGTCGGGCCAGAATTTCAATCAGGTCTTCGGCAACACGGTCAACGGTTTCCGGAAATTCGGGTTCAAATACCATGCAGATGCCGAATTCGTCGCCGCCCAAGCGCGAAAGCACACTGGATGGCGGCACCGTGTCGCGCATCCGGTCAGCCACTTCGCGCAAAAGTTGGTCGCCACTGTCATGGCCATACAGATCGTTAATTTTCTTGAAGCCGTCGAGGTCGATCATGAGGAATGCAGCCGTTTTTCCGCGCCTTGATGCCCGCGTTGACAGTTCTGCTGTCTTTTCCTTGACCGCTCTTCGGTTGAACAGGTTGGTCAGAGGATCGGTGATGGCCAGATGCTTGGCCCGCACCTCCGCTTGGCGATAGACGTCGACTTCATTGCTGAGCTCTGTCGTACGCCTCCAGATTAGGAGAATGAGCGCAATATTGAGCAAAAGCGCGGAGGCCATAGTCTGGTCGGTGGTTGCACCTTGACCAAGATATTGCCTGACAAATTGTGACCCGACGGTCCCACCAAGAACGACAAACAAGCCAAGCGCGCCTGCTATTAATAGCGTGATAAGCGGCGATGTTTTGTGACGCCTTACGCCCAAATCGTCTGATTGGGCATCAGCAGTACTATTGTGCTCGACGCGCATTGTGGCCATGTCCCTGTTGCGTCGGTGTTTATCAGTGGGAAAGGTCAAGATTAGGTTAATCTAAGGTTATAGTGGCGGTGCCGCTCGTCATTGATGCCCCTTGCATTCCTGCGAACTTCGCCATATAGACGCGTCCGTTCGGGGCACCTGCTCCGTTTTGTCGATGTATATGAACATCACACGCTGGTTGGCGAGGTTTCGCCCACCGGCGTTTTGTTCGTGTGGTGCATGTGGTGAAGGAAGTTCGATGTTCGATAAGCTGAGCGACCGGTTGGGAGGCGTTTTTGATCGCCTGCGCGGTCGTGGTGCTCTGAACGAAAATGACGTTCGGGAGGCAATGCGCGAAGTGCGCGTGGCCTTGCTCGAAGCCGACGTTGCGCTCCCGGTTGCGCGTGCATTTGTCGAGAAGGTTACCGAACAGGCTGTCGGCCAATCGGTACTGAAATCGGTTACACCGGGCCAGCAGGTCGTCAAGATCGTCAATGACGCGCTTGTCGAAATGCTCGGCTCGGACGCGAGCGAACTGAACCTCGCGGTTGCCCCGCCCGCGATCATCATGATGGTCGGCTTGCAAGGCTCGGGTAAAACGACCACGACAGCCAAGATTGCCAAGCTTCTCAAAGAGAAGGAGCGCAAAAAGGTCTTGATGGCGTCGTTGGACGTCAACCGCCCGGCAGCGCAGGAGCAGTTGGCGACGCTCGGCACCCAGGTTGATGTTGCGACTTTGCCGATTGTTGCGGGTCAGCAGCCGGTGGACATTGCCAAGCGCGCAATGCAGGCGGCGAAGCTGCAAGGCTTTGACGTCCTGATGCTCGATACTGCAGGTCGCCTGCATGTTGACCAGCAGTTGATGGACGAGATGAAGGCTGTCGCCAACGTCTCAACACCGCAGGAAATCCTGCTGGTTGTTGACTCGTTGACCGGTCAGGATGCCGTCAACGTTGCCCAGAATTTCAGCGAGCAAGTTGATCTCACCGGCGTCGTGCTGACCCGTATGGACGGCGATGCGCGCGGCGGTGCGGCACTTTCGATGCGCGCCGTTACCGGAAAACCGATCAAATTCGCTGGCGTCGGCGAAAAGATGGACGCCATCGAGGCATTCCATCCCGAACGCGTAGCCGGCCGTATCCTTGGCATGGGCGACGTTGTCGGCCTGGTTGAGCGCGCCGCACAGGTTGTCGATCAGGAAGAGTCGGAAAAGCTGGCCGCCAAAATGGCAAAAGGCCAGTTCGACCTTAATGATCTGCGCGCCCAACTGCGTCAGATGACCAAGATGGGCGGCCTCGGTGCGCTGGCGGGCATGATGCCTGGTATGAAAAAGGCCAAGGCAGCGATGCAAGCCGGCGGCATGGACGATAAGCTGCTGTTGCGCATGGATGCGATTATCGGCTCGATGACGCCCAAAGAGCGCGAAAAGCCTGCACTATTAAATGCCAAGCGCAAGATCCGTGTTGCGAATGGATCGGGCACAACGGTGCAAGACGTGAACCGGCTCCTGAAAATGCATCAGGAGATGGAAAGCGCAATGAAACGCATCAAGAAAATGGGCGGTCTCAAAGGACTGGCTGCGCTGTTCGGTAAGTCGGGCGGCGATCTGGGTGCGACAATGGAAGGGATGCACGGCCTTCCGCCAGGATCGATGCCCAAGGGATTGGGCGGTGGATTTGGCAATTTGCCGGGAATGCCCGGTGGCGGGACAGGCGGCTTGCCGCCTGACCTTGCCAATTTACTGGGCAAAAAGAAGTAGTTTTTCATTTTAATACAAGAAATTGATTCAGAAAGGTAAAGGTAAATCTTATGGCATTGGCTATGCGTTTGTCACGCGGCGGTTCGAAGAAGCGCCCCTATTACAAAATCGTCGTTGCAGATGCGCGTGCACCGCGCGACGGCAAGTTCATCGAACGTATCGGCAGCTACAACCCGCTGCTCGCCAAGGATGATGCAGCTCGCATCGTTCTTGACGCCGACCGTGCAAAGCATTGGCTGGCCGCTGGCGCGCAGCCTTCGGACCGCGTTGCCCGCTTTCTCGACGCTGCGGGCGTCAAGGAACGTACGGCAAAGGTAAACGCCAAGAAAGGCGAACCCGGCCAGAAAGCCAAGGATCGCGCAGAAGACAAGGCTGCAAAGCTGGCAGAAGCTGAAGAAGCTGCTGCTGCCGCAGCCGCTGCTCCGGCGGTTGAAGAAGCCGTGGCTGAAGAAGCTGCTCCGGCTGAAGAAGTTGCCGCTGAAGCTCCGGCTGCAGAAGAAGCCGGCGAAGAAAAGGCTGAGGGTTAATCCTTGGCTGAAAAGACCGTCACGCTTGCCGCCGTCGCCGGTGCGCATGGCGTGACGGGCGAAGTCCGATTGAAGCTGTTCGCGGAAAGCGTGGACAGCCTCAAACGGCACAAAAGCTATAATGGCGGCGCACTGACGCTGAAGTCAGTGCGCGCACATAAAGGCGGCGCTATCGCCCGCTTCGCTGAAATAGCCGATCGCAATGCCGCGGAGGCATTGCGCAGTACGCTGCTCACCGTATCGCGCGCCGAACTGCCGCCTCTGGGCGAAGGCGAATATTATTACAGCGATCTTATTGGCTTACCTTGCGTTTCAACCGACGGCGCTGATCTGGGGTTTTGTGTGGCCGTCGACAATTTCGGCGCAGGCGACATTCTTGAAATCGAAAAGCCTGATAAAAAGCGTTTCATGGTGCCCATGAACGTCAAAGCTGTGCCTGAATGGGGTGAGCGGATCGTGGTCGAAGCGGCTTTTGTGCAATGACATTCCAGGCGCAAATTCTCACGCTGTATCCGGAAATGTTTCCCGGTCCTTTGGGGGTATCGCTGGCTGGTCGCGCGCTGGAGGATGGCAAATGGTCTTGCGATGCAATCCAGATCCGCGATTTTGCGACGGACAAGCATCGGACCGTTGACGATACGCCGGCGGGCGGCGGGGCAGGGATGGTGCTCAAGGTTGACGTCATGGCGGCAGCGGTCCATCATGCCATTGAAAAAGCGACTGATTTGCCCATCCTCGCCATGACTCCGCGTGGTAAACCGATTACGCAGGATCGCGTTCGCAAACTGGCAGAAGGGCCCGGTGCGACCATCATTTGCGGTCGTTTCGAAGGTTTTGACGAGCGCTTGTTCGAGGCGCGTCCGCAAATCGAACAGATCAGCATGGGCGACATCATCCTTTCCGGCGGTGAAATGGGCGCTTTGATGCTTTTAGACGCTTGCATTCGGCTGCTTCCCGGCGTAATGGGCGCGCCCGATAGCGGTGATGAGGAGTCCTTTGAACAAGGTCTTCTCGAATATCCGCATTATACCCGACCCCAAGAGTGGGAAGGGCGCACGATCCCTGAAGTGCTGCGATCGGGGGATCATGCGAAGATCAAAGCCTGGCGGAAACAACAGGCGGAGAACGATACACGGCTACGCAGGCCAGACCTTTGGGAGCGTTACAAGAACGCTCGGGACTGACCTGCCTCTGGTGTGCAGTTGAAGAAGGAAGAAGACAGGCCATGAACCTGATCCAGACGCTTGAGCAAGAGGCGATTGCCGAACTTGCCACCAAAAAGAAAATCCCGGAATTCCGGGCCGGTGACACGCTGAAAGTTGGCGTAAAGGTCATCGAAGGTGATCGTACCCGTGTGCAGAATTATGAAGGCGTGTGCATCGCACGTTCGAACAAGGGCATGGGATCGAACTTCACCGTCCGCAAGATTTCGTTCGGCGAAGGCGTAGAGCGCGTATTTCCGCTTTACAGCCCCAATGTTGAAAGCATCGAAGTTGTCCGCCGCGGCGCCGTCCGTCGTGCGAAGCTGTACTATCTGCGTGGCCGCACCGGCAAGAAGGCACGTATTGCCGAACGCCGTGACACCCGCATTACCACCAAACAGGAAGGCTGAGGCTGATCCCGTCTGGTTGCACATAACCAAGATACCGAAAGGGCCGGGATCCGCTAAAGGGACCCCGGCCTTTTTCTTTGTCCCGATAGCAAGTTCGAATGTGAGGAAGTCATAATGGGTTATCGAGTTGTAGTTGCGGGTGCCACGGGCAATGTCGGGCGCGAAATGCTGAACATATTGGCGGAGCGGGAATTCCCGATCGATGAACTGGCAGCGCTTGCCTCATCGCGTTCAGCTGGGGACACTATCGAGTTTGGTGAAACCGGTAAGACGCTTAAGGTCCAGAATATCGAGCATTTCGATCCGACCGGTTGGGATATCGCGCTCTTCGCCATCGGTACCGACGGGTCGAAGGAATATGCACCGAAATTTGCGGCTGCGGGCTGTGTGGTGATCGATAACGCATCGCTCTATCGTATGGACCCCGACGTTCCGTTGATCGTGCCCGAAGTCAATCCAGATGCGATTGACGGCTATAAGGCACGCAACATCATCGCCAACCCGAACTGCTCAACGGCACAGCTGGTGGTTGCGCTGAAACCGCTTCACGATGCCGCCAAGATCAAGCGTGTTGTTGTGTCGACCTATCAGTCTGCATCGGGCGCAGGCAAAGCAGGTATGGATGAGCTGTTCGAACAGTCGCGTGCCATTTTCGTGGGCGATCAGGTGGAACCCAAGAAGTTCACCAAGCAGATCGCCTTCAACGTCATCCCGCACATCGACAAATTCCTTGAGGATGGTTCGACCAAGGAAGAGTGGAAGATGGTTGTCGAGACCAAGAAGATCCTTGATCCCAAGATCAAGATGTCCGCGACTTGTGTGCGCGTGCCGGTATTCGTTGGCCACTCGGAATCGATCAACATCGAATTGGAAAACGAATTGTCGGCTGAGGAAGCGCAGGCAATTTTGCGTGAAGCGCCCGGCGTAATGCTCGTCGATAAGCGTGAGGATGGCGGCTATGTGACACCGATCGAATGTGTCGGCGACTATGCGACCTTTGTCAGCCGCGTGCGCGACGATTCCACCGTCGACAACGGCCTCAACCTGTGGTGCGTTTCGGACAATCTGCGCAAGGGCGCAGCGCTTAATGCAGTCCAAATTGCCGAGTTGTTGGGACGTCGGCACTTGAAAAAGGGCTGAATCAAATCAAGGCGATTGGCGGCGTTGTGCCGTCAATCGTTCATTTGGTTTGTATCATGGTTGCCGGCCGAACATCGGCAATCGCCAGATAGAAGTCAAAGGCGAGGATTAGCTGGCGCGATCTGGCGTCTATATTCTTAAGTTTACCAAGCTTGGGCCGGACAGCCCGGAAGTCAACGATCGTGATCGGCCCTCTTCTTTCGATTGCCGTCAACGCCGGAGCATTCGCCGCCATTGCCTCGCAAGGCCCGACTTGGTTGTCTTGCGGCGTTCGAGCCTGACCCCCGAAACAATCCGCCATGATGTTGATCACGCCGATGTTCTGCGCGTGCCCCCACTCTGCAGCGAAATTGGCAAAGGCAGGCAAATTTGTGTCGTTGATGCCACGCATTGCATGGTTGCCGCCTAGTTTGACCAAAACACGCGGGTCGCGGCCTAATTGCGATCTGGCTTTTGCATAAGCTGTGGCGAAATTGGATTTCATGTAATTTTCGCGTTTAAGATTGGCCTCGTAGAAATTGCCGGTTCCACGCGTATAGGGTGCATAGATGGAAGTGGTTATGCGCAGCGCCGCCAGAATGTCCCCAACCCTTGCGTTGCCATCAAATGCGGTGGACAATTCGTCCAAGATTGTACCGTCGATCGATCCGACCATCATCGGATCCTTGCTTTGCGCCGCTTCAAACCGATTCACTGCGGCTTTCTGAGTCTCCGATTTTGTCTCTTGCTGAATCAACGGTAGAAGCGATGCGCCAGAGCCGACAAACTCTTGGTCCAGGCCCCAAAGAGGTTCGATAGTGCGCGGTGCACGTAATGCCATCCGCTCGACCGCCCGCGATTCTTCCGCGAAGAACAGAAAGGGAAGGGCAAAACCATGGCCTCTGCGCGCTTGCCATGCCTCCAACGTGCCAGCTCCCTGCCGTATCAGATCAATCGCGTAACGCGTGGACCATGGGCCGACCTCGATCGCGAGTGCATCCGATTTGAGTGTCGCATGCAATTGGTCGGCAAGGGCAGGGATGTCGGCGGTGGCATGTTGCTCGCCCAATATCACGATGCTGGCCTTCCCGCTCTCAGCCATCAAATGATCCCAGCCGGGCCCGGAAAAGGTGCCATCCGCACCCACGTTGACACCAAGGCTGTTCTCATTGAGTGCTGCAACTGTCTCGCTGTCGACATTTCCAGCTTCATCGTGCAGCCGCGGTTCTGTTGCTTGCGCCACCACATTTGAGCTGAGCAACGCGTAACAGGCTGCGGCAAATATGAACTTTGTTGCGGTCATTCCGTTTCTTCTCCCTATCTGTATTACATTCATAATACAGATAGGCAAGCGCAGGCTTGGCAGCGAGCAAGCGGGTGCTATAGTTTGTGCATGACACTGACAGCCGACCTATTCTTCTCCTTTCGCTCGCCCTATTCCTATTTGGCGATCGGACGATATCGCGACATGATGAAGGAATGGGGTGTCGATATTGCGCTTCGCCCGGTCTATCCGCTTGCCGTTCGCGAGCCCGATTTTTTTGAACGGAACCACCCCAACTGGCTGCGCTATACCTTCACCGACATGTTCCGTGTCGCGCAGTTCCACGACATTCCATTCGGTCCACCCCGTCCCGATCCGATCGTGCAGAACGTGATGACGCGTCAGATTTCCGAGGACCAGCCTTATATATATCGCCTGACACGTATCGGGCAGGCAGCGGCACGTCGGGGGAAAGGACTGGGTTTTGCACATGAGGCTGCAAAGCTGATCTGGGGAGGTGCCGAAAATTGGCACGAAGGCGATCATCTGGCTGGAGCTGCGCAGCGGGCTGGCCTCGATCTTGCCGAATTGGATGCTGAAGCACTTGCCGATGCAGATGCTCTCGACACCGAAATCCATGCCAATCAGGCCGCACTCGAAGCAGGTGGCCATTGGGGCGTGCCAACGCTGGTGTTTGAAGGCGAACCCTTTTTCGGGCAGGACCGGATCGAGATGGCGCTATGGCGGATGCAGCAAAAAGGCCTTCAAAAACGCAGCTAGTCAGGCAGGTGCTGCGGAGGCCCGACCTCGGGCTTTACAGGCTTTATCAGCAAGACCAGCGGCAGGAAGGCCAGCACCAAATAGAACATCAACTGAAAGTCACTGAGATAGGCAATCATCGCTGCCTGCCGGTTGACCTCCATATCCAGCACACGCATCACAGCATCCCCCAACACGCCGAAACGGTCGGCGGTGGATGGATCGATCACGTCAAAGCTCGAAGAGGTTATTCGTCCGCCGAGCTCCTCGTGATTCACCTGCATACTGCGCGTCAGCATCGTCACGCTGATCGAGATGCCCAGGCTGCCGCCCAGACTTCGCGCCAGGTAGAGCAGGCTGGATGCATCGGTGCGCACTGACAAGGGCAAAGTCGAAAAGGCGATGACGTTGGTGGGCATGAAAGTGACGCCCATGCCAAATCCTTGAAGCAAGCCGACCATAATGAAATGCCATGCCCCCATTTCGATAGCCCACCCGGTCATCAGCCACATCGACAGCGCGACGAGCGAAAAGCCTGAAAAGATGATCCAGCGGATATCTAGGAAAGTAACCAATCGACCAGCCACGATCATCCCGATCAATATACCTATCCCACGTGGAGCGAGCAGCGCGCCCGTATCGAAAACCGTATAGCCATAAATATTCTGCAGCATCGGCGGAAGCAGGGCAAAGATGCCGTACATCATCAGGCCAATAAGTGAGCCGAACATCAATGCTGTCAGGAAGTTGCCATTGGTGACCATGTTGGGATCGAACAACGGTTTCTTGGTCGTCATGCTGTGGATTGCGAACATCCAGAACGCAGCGATCGCGACGCCCAGTTCGATAATGATTTCCCAGCTTTCGAACCAGTCTTCATGCTGGCCCCGGTCAAGCATCAGCTGCAACGAAGCAAGTCCCAAGGCGAGCATCGCAAAGCCGAAGACGTCGAGCTTTCTGTCGGTAACAGGCCGCGATGGCAATAACCACCAGAGCAAAGCCAATGTCGGAATGCCGATCGGCAGGTTGATGTAAAAAACCCAGCGCCAATTATAGCTTTCGGTCAGCCAGCCACCGATCATCGGCCCGAAAATGGGGGCAATCATGATACCCATACCCCAGACCTGCATCGCGCGAGGGGCTTTTTCCGGCGGATTGATATCCAGCAATATGGTCTGCGAAAGCGGGCCGATAAAGGCGGCGCTCACCCCCTGAAGGATTCGGAAGATGACCATTTGTGTGAGGCTGGTCGCGATGCCGCACAGCATCGATGTCACGATAAAACCAGCAACGGCAAAAAGAAACAATCGACGTGAGCCGACGCGGTCCGAGAGCCATCCTGCCGCAGGCATGGCGACGGCGCTGGCGAGGATATAGCTGGTCAATACCCAAGTGACGCTGTCGATCGTTGCGCCCAGGCTGGTCTGCATATGGGGTATTGCGACATTGGCGATGGTGGAGTCGAGTATCTGGATAATCGACGCGCCCATAACCGCGATAGTCAGCAGACCCTTATGCTCAACGGGCAGCGCTGCCTTGCCAGGGGTGTAGTTACTTGCTGGTGTCGATGCGGACATAGGCTGACAGTCCGGCGATCATTTGCCGCTTTGGCTTTTCCAGAATTTGGATTCTTACCGGAACGCGCTGGGTGACCTTAACCCAGTTGCCGCTCGCATTCTGTGCGGGAAGGACCGAAAATTCTGATCCGGTCCCCGCGCCGATACTGGCAACACGGCCTTTTACTTTCAGGCCAGGATAAGCATCGAAACTGACTTCTGCTGGTTGTCCAACACGCATTTTCCCGAGGTCGGTTTCCTTGAAATTGGCTTCCACCCAGCCATTGCCGTCGGTGACAATAGTCAGCGCGGGTAATCCTTGCACCATCATCTGGCCAAATTGCAGTCGATCGGCTTGGCTCACTATGCCGCTAGCAGGGGCGCGAACTTCAGTTTTGGATAGATCGAGCAACGCCTTGTCGCGCTGGACCTGTCCGGCAAGCACGCCCGGGTTCACTCCAGGTGCTGCAGCTCCGGTGGCAAGTGCTGCACGCGCCATTTTTGCGTCTGCTTCGGCACTGGCCAGCTTGCTGCGGGCGGTCGACAGCGCATGTTCGGCTGCCTGCAATCGCGCCTTGGTTGTGAAACCGCTCTGCATCAGTGCAGACTGACGCTTATACTCTTCCGTGAAAAAGGCGACGTCGTCTCGCGCGGCTTGGATGTCGACCCCGCTGTTACCAAGGTCGGTTTCAAGCGTGACCACTTTCACCTGTGCAGCGGCGATGGATGCCTCTGCCTGGGCAATCGCAATTTTGAAAGGTTCAGGATCGATGCGGAAGAGCAAGTCCCCTGCATTGATGTGCTGGTTTTCCTTCACGCCGACTTCGACAATCCGGCCCCCGACTTCGGCGGCGACCGAGACCTTGTCCTGCTGCACATAGGCATTGTCGGTTGAGACATAATGGTCATTGGCAAGGTAATAAGCGATGCCACCGGCCAGCAGGAGCAATGGAACCGATACCATAACAAGCAAGCGCACCCATTTGCGCGGGTGCTGGAGTGGTTCCGTCTCGATCTGCGCGGCGGGCTTCATCTGAGCATCGGCTTCAGCCATTGGCGGCCTCCGGCGCTTTGCGGGTGAGGTTGAGGCGAATGGTGTCGAGCATTGCTTCAAGATCAGCTTGCTGGGCATCGCTCAAACCGGAAACGGCATCGGCAAATAATTCGGTGGCGAGCGGTTTCAGGTCTTCGAGACGCGATTCGCCCGACGCTGTCAGATAAACGCGCCATGCGCGCCTATCGCTCGGGTCAGCCCGGCGTTCGACCAGACCTGCGTCCTGCATCCGGTCAATCATGCGGCCCAATGTAATCGGTTCGACATCCATCATTTCGGCGAGGGCAACCTGAGTACTGCCACCGAAGCGATTCAGAAGCCCAAGCACTCGCCATTGCGGACGGGTGATGCCCTTGGTGCGGACGCGCTCGTCAAAGGCGCGGCGCATCAATCGTGCCGTATCACCTATCAGAAAACCCAAATCTTCACTCATATGTATAGATATAATAGCAATGCTTATTATATGCAATGTTCTTGTTTTCAAAAGTGTGTGGATTAAACTCAGTCAATGACTGAAATGCTATCAGGTGGCTGCCAGTGCGGTCGTGTACGTTACGAAGCGACCGTCGAAAGTTTCGACGCCTATCTTTGCCACTGCCGGATGTGCCAGAAAGCAACCGGAGGGGTCGCCGCAGCTTTTGTGGAAATGTCGGCGGCTAACATTCGTTGGCTGAGCGAGCCAGACTGGTACGAAAGTTCTCCTGTTGCGCGCAGACCGTTCTGCTCCAAATGCGGGACACCATTGGGGTTCGCGTGGAAGGACAATAGTGGCGGCAGCGACCTGACAGTTGGCAGCTTCGACGATCCGACCCCGTTCAAACCCGTCGCACACGCCGGCGCGGAGGGTTTGCACGAGGCGTGGATTGATATGCGGGATTTGCCGCGGGAATATACCGCGGAGACGCAAAGCGTTGTCGAGCGTTGGCGGGCAAAAGGTTTGGAAGTGCCGGAATGAAACTAGAAACCCAATATTTTGAAGCAAAAGGCGGTATCCGTATCGCTTGGCGCGAAACGGGGGAAGGCCGACCGCTGATCCTGATACATGGCTATTTCAGCGAAGCGGATACCAATTGGATCAAATATGGCCATGCCGCTGCGCTTGCAGAAGCCGGATTTCGAGTAATCATGCCCGATCTGCGTGCCCATGGACTTAGCGACAAGCCGCATGATCGCGCCAACTATCCCAAAGACATCCTCGCCGATGACCAGTTCGCGCTGATTGACCATCTTGGCCTCACGGAATTTGACCTTGGCGGCTATTCGCTTGGCGGACGAACGGTTGCGAGGATGCTCGCCAAAGGATGCCGTCCGCGTCGAGCGGTGATTTCAGGCATGGGGCTTGAAGGTCTGACCAACACCGGCACACGTGCCGGGCATTTTCGCCATGTACTCGAAAATTTGGGAAAGCATCAGCGTGGGTCGCCAGCCTTTATGGCGGAGGCCTTTTTGAAAACGACGGGCGGTGATCCGATCGCACTGCTGCGGCTTTTGGATAGTTTCGTCGATACGCCGGTTGAAATGCTGCGAACAGTCGATATGCCCATCGGCGTCGTTTGCGGTGATGCAGACTCAGACAATGGATCGGCTGCCGCGCTTGCAGAGCTAGTTCCTCAAGGGCAATTGATCACGGTTCCGGGCAATCATATGAGTGCCGTGATCAAACCCGAACTCGGTTTGGCCATCCGGGATTTCCTGTTGGAAGAGGACATATGACCGAGAGTTTGCTTGAAAGACGTTTCTGGCGTTATTGGCTGGGCGGTTTGCTGATCCTGGCAATCATGATCGCGATGAACCCTTGGTTTTCCAACGATGTGTCTCCATGGGGAATCCGGGACCACCAATCAGCCGCTACCGCTTTACGGGTCGATGCCATACAGGCGGCCTGGCAAGCCGCCGGGGTGATGAACCTGGCGCGCTTCGGTATCGCGCTCGATCTTGTCTATATCGGCGTATATTCTTTTGGTGCCTATTGTGGCGGGCGTTTGTTCGCGCAGTCTGAAAAGCTTTATCTGCGCCGTCTGGGCTGGGTGATTATCGTCGCCGCCTTGGTCGTATGTGTTGCGGACTATGTCGAAACGCTGTCTCAATTCATTCAGGCCATGTCGTTCAAAGGCAGCGATCTTCTGGCTGGAATTGCTGCGACTGCACAGCCGATTAAATCAACAGCATTTCTGACCAGCTTTTTTGGTCTGCTAGCAGCACTCCTGCTTCGACGAATGGCACGCCGCAACGCTTGACCTTCGCATTTTCGAGGCGCAGTGCAGGCCCTAGAATAATCACTTCTGGGGAGTTTTCCGGTGAAAAATTTCGTTTCTGCAGTCGCGTTGACGGCGGCCCTCATTTCCACACCTGTTATGGCGCAGGATGCAGCGCCGACCGTCGCCGATGCTGAGGCCTTCCTTGCGAAGGTTGAAAAGGATTTGTTCGATTTTTCAGTCGAAGGCGGACGTGTGGCATGGATCAACTCCACATACATCACGGATGACACCGACGCGCTTGCGGCAAAATATGGCGAAATTGGCACTGAAAAATCGGTAAAATATGCGCTTGAAGCCGCCAAGTACCAGAAGGTCGCCGGGCTTTCGACGGAAACCAGCCGCAAGCTCGACATTCTCCGTGGCGGACTGGTGCTACCTGCGCCGACCAAAGAGGGCGCGGCTGCTGAACTCAGCACGATCGCGACGAAGCTGAATTCAACCTATGGCAAGGGGAAAGGCACGCTCAAGGGCAAAGAAATTAACGGCTCTGACATCGAAGCCGAAATGGGCACCAACCGGAACCCTGAAGAGCTGAAGGAAATGTGGACCAGCTGGCACGACAATGTCGGTGCCCCGATGGGCAAGGATTATGCCCGGATGGTCGAGATTGCCAATGACGGTGCCAAAGAGCTTGGCTTCAAGGACGTCGGCGCGATGTGGCGTTCGGGCTATGATATGCCCGCCGATGATTTTGCCAAACTGACCGACAAGCTTTGGCTCGAGGTGAAACCGCTTTACGACGAACTGCACACCTACACGCGCAACAAGTTGAACGCGAAATATGGGGACGCAGTCCAGCCCAAAACCGGCCCGATCCGTGCAGACCTGCTTGGCAATATGTGGGCGCAGGAATGGGGTGGCATTTACGATATTGTCGCACCCGCAGGTGCCGGTGATATCGGTTATGACATTGGCGATCTGCTGAAAGCCAAGGGTATCGACGAAATCGGCATGGTCAAAATCGGTGAGGGCTTTTTCTCGTCAATCGGTTTCGAACCGCTGCCCAAATCCTTCTATGAACGCTCACAGTTCCTGAAGCCACGCGACCGCGAAGTCGTATGCCATGCGTCGGCTTGGGATATCGACAATGTCGATGATCTGCGCATCAAGATGTGCATCAAGGTGAACACCGATGACTTTGTCACAATTCATCACGAGCTTGGCCACAACTATTACCAGCGCGCTTACAACAAGCAGAGCTACCTCCATCTGAATGGTGCGAATGATGGCTTCCACGAAGCCATTGGCGATGCTGTCGCATTGTCGATTACGCCGGAATATCTAGTGCAGATTGGCTTGCTCGACAAATCGAAGGTTCCGAGCGCCGACAAGGACACCGGGCTATTGCTGCGTCAGGCGATGGACAAAGTAGCGTTCCTGCCCTTTGGCCTGTTGGTCGACAAATGGCGTTGGGGCGTATTCAACGGTTCGATTGCACCGGCGGATTACAACAAGGGCTGGACCGATTTGCGTCGCCAATATCAGGGCATTGTACCGCCGACCGAGCGAGCCGCCGACCGGTTTGATCCGGGTGCGAAATATCATATTCCGGGTAACACCCCTTACACCCGCTATTTCCTGGCGCGCATTCTGCAGTTCCAATTCTACAAGGCTGCTTGCGACGCTGCGGGCTGGAAGGGGCCGCTGCATCGTTGCTCCTTCTATGGAAATAAGGACGTAGGTCAGAAACTAAATGCGATGCTCGAAATGGGCGCGTCGAAACCATGGCCCGATGCTTTGCAAGCCTTCACCGGCAGCCGTGAAATGTCGGGCAAAGCGATGCTCGAATATTTCAAGCCTTTGATGGACTGGCTGAAGCAGCAGAACAAAGGTCAGAAAAAGGGGTGGTAACCCTTTAGGCGTTGCGAGCCATCAACCCGCCGTCGACTGGAATCACCGCACCGGTGATGAAGCTGGCGGCGGGGAGCACAAGACTGAGAGTCATGTGCGCCACCTCTTCGGGCCACGCATAGCGGCGCAGTGCGGTGCGCCGTTTGGCGTAAAGCATCTTGTCGTCTTCGGGGACATTATTGGTCATACCGGTCCGGATCGGCCCCGGGCAGATGCAGTTGACGGTGATGCCCTCCTTACCCAGATCGACCGCCATGCCGCGCGTAAGGCCAGTAACGCCGGTTTTGGCGGCGACATAGGGCGTATCGCCGGGGGTGGCGCCTAGTCCTTCAGTTGAAGCGATATTGACGATACGGGCGGCGTTGCTCTTGCGCAGCCAAGGAAGCGCGGCGCGCACCGTGCGTTGGTGAGCGGTCAGCAGAATGGCTAGTGCGCGGTCCCAAGTGGCGTCATATTCGTCCGCAGCATCGAGAGGGCAGAATGCAGAGATGCCGGCGTTATTGACGAGGATGTCTATGCCACTAAAGTCACTCGCGACACTCGCGACCACTGACTTGATCGCATCGTGATTTGAAACATCCAGGGCATAGGCGTTCGCCGTGCCGCCATTGGCTTTGATTTCGGCCACAACAGCATCGCATGCCGCGTGATCCAGATCGGTGACGGCGACCTTTGCGCCCTCGCTTGCGAACAGGATGGCGGTTGCCCGACCCATCCCGCTGGCGGCACCTGTTACGATAGCGACGCGACCTGCAATCGAGCGGGAAAGGGGTGGGCAAATTTCCATGATCGACCTCAGCGGAATGGGGGCTCGTTGAAAGCGCGCAATTTGCGACTATGCAGGCTGTTACCGGCTTCGCGCAGTAGCTCACATGTCTGGATACCGATTTGAAGGTGGGCTGCGATAGCCTCTTCGTAAAAACGGTTAGCCTGACCCGGCAGCTTGATTTCGCCGTGCAGCGGCTTGTCCGAAACGCACAGCAGAGTGCCATAAGGTACGCGGAAGCGATAGCCTTGCGCGGCAATAGTCGCCGATTCCATATCGATGGCAACGGCACGCGATTGCGAGAAACGCAGCGCGCTGTCGGTATAACGCAATTCCCAGTTGCGATCATCGGTGGTGACAACCGTTCCCGTGCGCATTCGCCGTTTAAGGTTCGCGCCGCTGGTGCCTGAAACCTGCACGGCGGCGGCCTCAAGCGCCTGCTGGACTTCAGCAATCGGCGGAATGGGAATTTCCGGCGGAAGCACGCGGTCTAGTATGTTGTCGTCGCGCAAATAAGCGTGGGCGAGCACATAGTCGCCTATGCGCTGGGTATCACGCAGGCCGCCGCAATGGCCGATCATCAGCCACACTTCGGGGCGTAGAACCGCAAGGTGGTCGCAAATATTTTTCGCGTTGGAAGGACCAACGCCGATATTGACCAGCGTGATGCCGCTCTCGCCCTCTGCCATCAGGTGGTAAGCGGGCATCTGGTGTTTGCGCCATGTGCTGTCAGCTACCAATTGGGCATGGTCTTCTGTCGCTTCATCAACATACAGGCCGCCCGCGCCTGACAGGGCGGTATAGCGGCCCTTGCCGACCTGCTGGCAGGCCCAGGCGACGAACTCATCTACATAGCGGTTGTAGTTGGTGAACAGGATGTAGCGCTGGAAATGCTCGGCAGGTGTGCCGGTATAATGCTTCAGGCGAGCGAGCGAGAAGTCGGTACGCAAACCGTCAAACAGCGACAGCGGAGAGCCATCTTCATCCGCAATCAGCAAGCCGTCGGCTGCCTCATCGCCAATGTCTGCCAGATCGGTAGCAGGGAACCATTTCGACAAATCGGTCGGCGAAACATCGCCGAGTTCGAGCCCATCGAGCACATAGGGGAAGGGAATTTCCTGCTTGCTCGGGCGGACCTGCATTTCCAGCTCATACTGGTCGACCAGCAGATCGATCTGGCTGCGCAGATAGTCACCGAAAATTTCAGGACGGGTTAGAGTGACGCTGTAAGTGCCCGGCTTGTCGAGTCGTCCGAAGGCGAGGTTTGCGGCGTGATCACGCTCGGTTCCATGATATCGGATGACCAGCTCAGGATAGGCGAATGCGCCAATCGCGCGGTCCGCCATGTCGGGCAGGGTGCGGTCTTTGAGATATGCCGCCAGTGCGTCGCGGAGGCGAGCAACCGATGCGTCATAATGTTCGGTGATTTGGCGGATTATGTCTTGTGTCTGTTTATTGGCCATGGAGGCGGATTGTCCATTTCATTGAATTTGGCAAGCAAAAAGGGCGGAAGTGACCCCGCCCTTATGTTGTCGGGGTGGCTTGAACCACCCCGTTTCATGATGGTGTTTCAGTGTCGTGTCAGAGCTGGCCAAGCATGTGATCGGCAGAGCTGACTTTGAAATCGCCCGGTGCTTCGACATTGATCTGTTCGACCACGCCGTCGTTGATGACCATCGAGAAACGCTGGCCGCGCTTGCCCATGCCAAAGCCCGAACCGTCCATGGTCAGGCCGACAGCTTCGGCAAAGTCGGCGTTGCCGTCTGCCAGCATCGTGATGGCGTCAGAACCACCCGATTTGTTCCAGGCGCCGAGAACGAACGCGTCATTGACTGCCGTGCATGCGATTTCGTCAATGCCTTTGGCTTTGAGTTCATCGGCTTTTTCGACAAAGCCGGGGAGATGGCGTGCCGAGCAAGTCGGCGTAAATGCACCCGGTACCGAAAATAGGGCAACCTTGCGGCCTGCAAAATAGTCAGAGCTTTGTACCGGTTGAGGACCTTCTGCGGTCGCCTTTACCAGTTTCACATCGGGGAGTTTGTCACCTACTTTGATTGTCATGGCTTATCCTTCCTTGGCCAATTTCGAATTGCGCCAACTGCATTACAGTTGCGTTGCACATATACAAATAGGGATTTGGACCAAAGGTTCCAAGTGAAGCGGCACCATTAAAAGCGATGCACAGATGCAACAGCTCCATTGGTTTATTCCGCTTCACCTTTGATGTTGAAAATTCGGTAAACAGGGCAGGCAGAAGCTGACTTCTCCAAGCTATTGGAGGGGTGTTGAAATGAAGAAAAATACAGGGGGTTTCGCCGCATTGGCGATAGCCTTATCGCTGGTCGCAACTCCGGCACAGGCGTGTTGGACCAATGTCGAACAAGATGTAGCGCGGATTGCCAACATGAACCAGATGCTGATGGTATCTGCGCTTCGTTGTCGCTTTGGGAAGAATAATTTCCTCGACAATTATAATCGCTTCATACGGAACAATAATGATGTGTTGGCAAGCCAGCATCATATCATCCAGGGGCACTACGCCAAAACGGCAGGGCAAAAAGCGGCCTTTGCCGAACTCGATAAGTTCATGATCGGCCTGTCGAACTATTACGGCGGGGGTCATGGCAATCCCGATTGCAGTAAACTTGAAAAACTGTCGCACCACCTTTCCAAAGGGCGACATGACGTCGAGTTTTTGGCGTCTCTGGCTGAAGAGCAAGTCGGGGTGCCGCGGCAAGCTACACAAGCTTGCTCAGTGAACATCGCTGCGCGCCGTTGAAAGGGATCATATAAAGCAATCTTTATATTGAGATTGCCTTGCGTCAAATTCTCGGCTAGGGGCCGACCATCCAAAATCCCCTAGCCGGAGTTTATCCTGTGTCCGCAGATTATGTCGTCGCCGACCTCTCACTCGCTGAATATGGTCGCGCAGAAATTGCTATTGCTGAAACCGAAATGCCAGGCCTTATGGCGCTGCGCACTGAATATGGCGCCTCGCAGCCGCTGAAAGGCGCGCGGATCACGGGTTCGCTCCACATGACGATCCAGACTGCCGTTCTGATCGAAACGCTTGTCGCTCTGGGCGCAGAAGTGCGCTGGGCGACCTGCAATATTTTCTCGACTCAGGATCATGCGGCGGCCGCAATTGCGGCTGCAGGCATTCCGGTGTTTGCTGTGAAGGGCGAAACGCTGGCTGACTATTGGGACTATGTTGGCAAGATATTCGATTGGGATGACGGCACTGGTCGCACCGCCAACATGATACTCGACGATGGCGGTGACGCCACGATGTTCGCGCTGTGGGGCGCGCGCGTGGAAGCTGGTGACGAAATGCCCGAGCCTTCGAATGCCGAAGAAATCGAATTCCAGCGCGCGTTGAAGGCTTTCGTCAAGGCGAAGCCCGGTTACCTCACCATGTCGGTCGCCCATATCAAGGGCGTGTCAGAAGAGACCACCACCGGCGTCCACCGCCTTTACCAGATCGCCAAGGACGGCAAGCTACCGTTCCCCGCGATCAACGTGAACGACAGCGTGACCAAATCGAAGTTCGATAATCTTTATGGCTGTAAGGAATCGCTGGTCGACGCAATCCGTCGCGCCACCGACGTCATGCTGGCTGGCAAGGTCGCTTGCGTCGCCGGCTTTGGGGATGTTGGCAAAGGCTCGGCAGCATCGCTGCGCCAGGGCGGCGCCCGCGTGATGGTGACCGAAATCGACCCGATCTGCGCCTTGCAAGCGGCAATGGAAGGCTATGAAGTCGTCACGATGGAAGAAGCGGTCCAGCGTTGCGATATTTTCGTCACTGCGACCGGTAACGAAGACGTCATCACTGCCGAGCATATGAAGGCGATGAAGCCGATGAGCATCGTCTGCAACATCGGCCACTTCGACAGCGAAATCCAGATTTCGGCACTCGACAATTACAAGTGGACCGAAGTGAAACCCGGAACCGACCTGGTGGAATTTCCCGACGGCAAGCAGATTATCATCCTCGCCAAGGGTCGCCTGGTGAATCTCGGTTGCGCGACTGGTCACCCCAGCTTTGTGATGTCATCGAGCTTCACGAACCAGACGCTGGCGCAAATTGAACTGTTCACCAAGACATCGGAATATAAAAACGAGGTTTATGTGCTGCCGAAGCATCTGGATGAAAAGGTTGCTGCCTTGCATCTTGAAAAGCTGGGTGTGAAGCTGACCAAACTTTCGACGAAGCAGGCGAGCTATATCGGGGTATCAACCGAAGGTCCGTTCAAGCCCGATCATTACCGCTACTGATCGTTCGGAAACGATCTGGAAACAAATCAGGCCTGCCATTTGGCGGGCCTTTTTTGTTGCGTCTGCTGCGCTTTCGTTGCACCGCAAAATTCGTAACATTTGGTTGCCGGGAATTATTGGATGCAAGGCGGAAGCCTTACTTTTGCATTGATTGGCTTGCTTTTCGGTGTCTGGCTGGTTGGGGCTGGCTATGCCATCTGGACGGGCCTTGCAATGCGCCGCCGCGCGCGCGCATCCCTACGCCAGACAGCCAAACTGTCACGGTTGATGGAAACTGCCCCTGCCGTTCCCGTTATTGTTCGCGGTGACGGAAAGCTGGAAGCATCAGAGCGTTTTTGCCTGATGTTCGGCCTGACCAAATTGCCCCCTACGATGAACGAACTGCTTGCCGAGCTGGCAGTCGGTGACGCGCAAAACGGATGGCAGAATTTGTCGGCTTTTGTGCGCGAGACACAAAGGACAGGTAAATCGGCCATTTGCAGATTGGCGCTGGACGGTTCTCCCCGCCGCTTCATGGCCAAGATCAGCCTGGCCGATGCACAAATCTATCCCAATGGCGCTGCCATGCTGTGGTTCTTCGATCTCACCGATACGGTTCGGGAGATCGAGCGGCTTGAGGATGAATCCCTGTCAGCACGCAACGCTTTTCAGGCGTTGGCGGGGTTGATCGAAGCCGCGCCGCTGCCAATGTGGCATCGCGGCCCGGATTATCGACTGAACTTCGTAAACAAAGCCTATGTCGATGCTGTCGAGGCCCAAGACGGTGAACAGGTCGTCGCCGACGAAATCGAACTCATCGAAACGGTCAACGGGAAGTCACCCTTTGCGTTTGCCGCAGAGGCACAAGAAGCCAAGGTTCCGTGTGAACGTCTGGTATCAGCAACAATTGACGGAAAGCGTCGGCAACTACGCGTGTATGACATTCCGATGGGTGAAGTTGGTGTCGGTGGCCTTGCCGTCGATATGCAGGACCTATCTGACGCGCGCGCCGACATCCGCCGACAAAGCGAAGCCCAGCGCAACCTGCTGGACAAGATGTCGGCAGGCGTCGCCCAATTTGCCGGCGACCGCTCGCTGTCCTTTGCCAATTTGCCGTTCCAGCGAATTTTCAACTTTGCGGAAGACTGGCTCGCAGAAAAGCCTGAATTCGCGCGCGTTTTGGAGCGCATGCGCGAAAACGGCCGCATGCCGGAAGTGCGCGATTTCCCCGAATGGCGGGCTGAACGCGAAACCTGGTTCCGCATGGCCGTGCCGGCTGAGGAAAACTGGCTTCTACCGGACGGCACTCATTTGCGGCTCGTCGCGCAACCAACACCGGATGGCGGGTTGCTTTTGATTTTCGAAGACCGGACCGAGCAGGCGCAACTCGCAAGTGCGCGCGATACACTTTTGCGCGTGCGGACGGCGACTTTTGACAATCTGTTTGAAGCCGTTTCCGTTTTTTCGTCGGATGGTCGTTTGAGCATCTGGAATAAGCGTTTTGCGCAAATCTGGACGCTGGAAGAGGAGACATATCTCGCGACCCATCCGCGCTTCGACGAAATGCTGCCATTGCTGGGTAATAGCTTGGAGAAAGCGTCGCATGTGTCAATTCTGCGCGAATTGCTGCAGATGACCATCACGACACGTCAACCGCGACGTAGCAAGATTGCGTTCAAGGACGGCAGGGTGTTCCAGATGTCGACCGTACCGCTGCCCGACGGCAACGCGCTGCTTGCGATGCTCGACATCTCGGATGGTGTGCAGATTGAACAGGCCCTTCGTGACCGCAATGCGGCGTTATCAGAGGCGGACGCCATTAAGGGGCGCTTCCTGGCCAATATGAGCTATGAATTCCGCACGCCGTTGACGTCTATAAGCGGGTTTGCAGAACTGCTGCGCCAAGGCATCGCTGGCGAATTGAACCCGCAGGCGCAGGAATATGTCGAAGCCATTGTGAAGTCGGCTGATCGTTTGTCTCAGCAGATTAATTCGGTGCTCGACTTCACCCAAGGCGAAGCTGGAGCATTGCCGGTGGTGCGCAAGCCGGTCGATGTGGCGGAACTTGTCAAAAATGTTGCGGATTCCTTCGCCGAACGTCTGTCGCAAAATGGTTCGGCACTTGCTCTCGACATAAAACCCAATGCCGGGATTGTGATGGGCGACAGCCAACGGCTGCGCCAAGCGATGAGTGCAATTATCGACAATGCTCTGGAGCATGGCGGAAAAAATGTCCGTCTGCTGGTTCATGCAGCGGGTGACAGGAGCAGCGCTACGATCATCGTTTCCGACAACGGGCTCGGCATGACCGCACAGCAGCAAGCTTTGGCCTTTGATACCTTCACTCGGTCACAGTCGGCAGCTGCGCGCTCGACCCGAGAGGGCAGCAATGCGATGGGGTTGGGGCTGCCATTGGCACGCAAACTGGTTGAATTGCACGAAGGGAAGCTAGAACTGGAATCCCAGCCGGGGCAGGGTACTACCGTTGCAATCCAATTGCCACGAAATGCCAAAACTGCATGATCGTCCGGACGGAAGCCGAAATGGAGCGGTTGGGCTTTGATTTGGCCGCACGCGTTCGTCCGGGCCAACTGGTTACGCTTTCCGGCCCACTAGGCGCTGGAAAGACAGTTTTAAGCAGGGCAATTTTGCGATCTTTGGGTTTCGGCGGAGATGTGTCCAGCCCGACATATGCCATCATCCACGAATATGATGAACCGGCGATGCGGATGCCGGTTGTCCATGCAGACCTGTATCGGCTAAAAGCACCAGAAGAATTGTACGAGCTGGGACTTTTTGACGATCCGGAGTGTTTGAAGCTTGTCGAATGGCCAGAAATGGGGGGGCAAGCGCTTCTGCGCGCGGACCTTGCGGTTGCCATAACGCCACTGGACGACGGCAGTCGTGACGTGACCATAAATGATAAAGGGATATGAAATTGACGGCTGCGCAAATACCCGCAGGGACTGAAGTCTTTTTGGCTGGCTGCGGATGGACGGACGCTGCTATTGAACCACTTACAGGCGATGCCTCTTTTCGTCGCTATTTTCGTATTCGCAAATCCGACGGTTCCACTGCCATGCTGATGGACGCGCCGCCGCCGCACGAAGATCCCAAACCATTCCTGCATGTCGCGCAATATCTGGTTGAACAGGGATTGCGGGCGCCGGTCATATACGGTGCTGATACAGAGCGCGGCCTTGTTCTGATCGAAGATTTTGGCGACACCCGAATGAGGGAATATCTGGATGACCATCCCGAAGCTGAAATACAGATTTATCGTCATGCGATTGCTACATTAATCGATCTTGAAAAGGCTCCGGTCGCCAAGCTCGCACCCTATGATTTCGCGGCCTATTTGCGCGAAGTCGATCTTTTGGTCGAATGGTATCTTCCAGCGATGGGTATCGCTTTTGATCGCCAGGAATTCGAAGCGCTATGGAAAGCCGCACTCGCTCCGATAAGCCGACCCGAATGGCAGCAGGTGACCGTATTGCGGGACTATCATGCTGAAAATATCATGTTGCTCGATGACGGGGCGCAGGGTCTGATTGATTTTCAGGACGCATTGGCCGGACATCCTGCCTATGACCTTGTGTCTCTGTTGCAGGATGCACGGCGCGATGTATCCCAAGAACTCGAAAGCGAGATGCTGCTCTATTACAAAACGGTTGCGAAGCCGGAATATGACTTTGACCTGCACTATGCGTTGCTGGGTGCGCAGCGGAATACCAAGATCATTGGCATTTTCACCCGCCTGTGGAAACGCGATGGTAAAGCCCGATATCTGACTTTCCTGCCCCGCATGTGGGGGCTTCTGGAACGTGATCTGCTACATCCGGGACTTGCTGATTTGAAGCATTGGTTCGACAAAAATATACCTGACGAAGTTCGACGCAGGTCACCGGACAGCGTCGCATGAAGGTTGATAGCGCAATGATTATGGCGGCCGGTCTGGGTACGCGCATGCGCCCGTTGACCGAACACAAGCCAAAACCGCTGGTTGAAGTTGCAGGAAAAACCCTGCTCGACCATGTGCTGGATAAGGCACGGGATGCGGGCATTTCCAATGTTGTAGTCAATGTGCATTATCTGCCTGAACAGGTTGAGGCACACCTTGCCAAGCATGCCGCCGACCTTGAGGTCACTATTTCAGACGAGCGTGAGTTGCTGATGGAAACCGGAGGCGGTTTGGTGAAAGCGCAAGGCCTTATCGCAGCAGAACCATTTTACTGCCTCAATAGCGATGCCATCTGGACCGAAGCTATCGGTCAACATGGTCTCAAGCGATTGGCACAGGCTTGGGACGGCGATCGAATGGATGGCCTTTTGCTGATCGTCCCGCGCCAGAATGCTTTTCAGCATCCGGGGAAGGGTGATTTTTCTCTGGATGCCGAAAACAGGCTGGTTCGGCGCGGTCAGCGTGACAGCGCACCCTATGTCTACACTGGCAACCAGTTGATCAGCCATCGTCTGTTGCGGGATGCTCCGAATGGATCGTTTTCGACCAACATCCTGTGGGATCGGGCAATCGCGGAAGGGCGGCTGTTCGGATTAGTGCATGAAGGTGACTGGTTTGATATCGGATCGCCACAAGCCATAGCCCCAACCGAAGCCGCGTTGGCGGTGCATGGTTGAACATCGATCTCCCAATGTCTTCACGGTTCCAATCGGGACCGATATTTCGTCCGCCGTCGCGCTTGAACTAACCGGTCGCTATCGCGCCGACCGTATGGCGCTGGCCGATATATTATTACTGCTGCCCAACAATAGGGCGATTGCAGCCATGACCTCTGCGTTCGTCCGTGTCGCGGAACAGGGTCTGATCTTGCCGCGCATGGCAGCAATAGGCGACCTCGCGCTGGATGAAGCTTTGGGGCCGCTCCTTGATCCGCTCGGAGACGGTGAGTTGATCCCACCTGCCATTGGCGATCTTGAACGCCAGCTGCTGTTGACCCGTTTGGTGCGCAATCGAAGGCCGCTGGTCAGTGCCGCCGAAGCATTGAATCTGGCTCGCCTGTTGATGGAAACGTTCGACCAGCTTGAAATTGAAGGCGTTCCGGTTGCCAAGATCGAAACCGATCACCAAAACCACGACCTCGCCGAGCATTGGCAAAGCGCCTATGCCGATTTGCTGTTGCTGGCTGACAGCTACCAAAGCGAACTCAGCAAGCTTGGTCTGTTAAACCCGGCTGCCCGGCGGAACATGTTGTTGGATCGACTGGCCGGTCGACTGACACAGGAAAGCGACAATCGATCGGTCTGGGCGGTGGGAATATCGACGGCGGCACCGTCGATTGCCAATTTGCTGCGCCAAATTGCCTTTTTACCGGGCGGCCGCGTCATCTTGCCCCATGTCGATCTCAACATGCCGACTGTGGAATGGGATGCCCTCGGTTCATTCGAAAAGCGGGATGACGGTTCCGAACCTCCACGGCAGCAAGAGACCCATCCGCAATATCATCTGAAACAGTTGCTTCACCGGATGAATATCAATCGCACCGAAGTTTCAAGCCTGACCGCAAACGGCCCAAATTCACAGGGAACCAAGGCGCAAATGTCGGTCGCCGACATTTTCTGCGCCGCGACGCAGACTGTTGATTGGCAAGAGTTGCCAGCGTCCAGGAAGAAGCTCTCCAACGTTCGGCTGATGTCCTGCGCTGACAGCGCTGAAGAGGCGAAGGCCATAGCGGTTCTAATCCGGGAAGCACTGGAAGCTCCGGAACGACGTGTCGCATTGGTTACGCCTGATCGCGAAATTGCGTTGCGGGTGTCGGCGCAACTGAAACGCTGGGATATCGACGCGGACGACAGCGCTGGTGTGCCTTTGACGCAGACTCCGTCCGGTGTCCTGTTGCTGGCCATAACCGAAATGCTGGCCGGTCAGTTTGATCCGGTTACGTTGCTGGCTGTATTCAAGCATCCGCTGGTTGCAGCGGGCGACACTCGCCTCGCTTGGCTGGAAAATGTGCGCCAACTGGATCAGGCGTTAAGGGGGCCGAGGCTTGGACTTGGCGTTGCGGGCATCAGGGATGCTATGCGAGCAAAATTCAGCCGATCCGAAAAGGATGCCGCTCTACATGCCTGGTGGGCTGAAACAGAGAAGCGCCTTAAATCCTACGATTTCGATCACATGCGCAGTTTTGCCGATAAGGCGCAAGCGGTCGCGGCGCTGGCCAGTGAATTGTCTGATGGAGCGATCTGGAAAGGTCCTGCTGGTCGTGCGCTGGCCGATATATTGACCGATATCCAGTCGCGCGACCTTTCGGTGTTTGACGATGCCAAGGGCGCAGCGGTCGCTGTAATTCTGCGTGATATGATTTCCACACAGGCAGTGCGCCCTGCATTTGGAACCCATCCGCGCGTATCGATCTACGGTTTGCTGGAGGCGCGATTGCAGTCTGCAGATCTGCTTATCTGCGCAGGATTGAACGAAGGTAGTTGGCCACAGCTGCCGCAGCCCGACCCGTGGCTGGCACCGCGCCTCCGCCGCGATCTGGGTTTGCCGGGACTGGAACGGAATATTGGGCTTTCGGCACACGATCTTGCCTCGGCTTTAGGGGCAAACGAAGTGGTGCTGACCCGGGCGCAGCGTGACCGATCGGGGCCGACGATTGCATCGCGATTCTTGCTGCGCCTCCAGGCCTTTTTGGGACCCAACTTACAGACTGAGGAGCGTGCGAGACATTTTGCCAATCAGCTTGACGCGCCGCAGATCAAGCACAAGCCTTATGCACGGCCAGCGCCCAGCCCATCGCGAGAGCAACGAAAGGTCGATATTTCCATCACTCAAATGGATGTCCTGAAGGCCGATCCATTTGCCTTTTACGCGCGCAACATATTGGGCCTTTCGCCGCTGAAAGCCGTTGCAGCTGAACCCGATGCTGCCTGGAAAGGGAGTGCAGTACATGATTTACTTCAACTTTGGGCCGAAGAAGATGACTGCGATCCGGACGCTCTAACTGCGCGAGCTGAGGCTATGCTGGCCAATCCCGCTTTGCACCCAGCCTTGCGGATGTTGTGGCAACCACGGATAAGTGCGGCATTGAGCTGGATTGCCAGCGAAACCCTGCGCCAACAGGTTGAAGACAAAAGAACGATTGCAGTCACTGAGAAAAAAGGCCGTGTCGAAATCGACAATATCCTTGTCCATGGCCGTATCGACAGGGTGGATCGTCAGGAAGACGGCCGACTGGTGGTCGTTGACTACAAGACCGGAAGTCCGCCGCCCAAAAAACGGGTTCGTGTCGGCTATGCACTGCAGCTTGGGCTTGCTGGCCTGATGGCCGAGACGGGTGGGATCGAGGGCGCAGATGGGGAGGTGGCGAATTACGAATATTGGTCGCTCTCAAGATCCAAGCGAAAGGGAGCTGACCTTGCCTTTGGCTATTCAGCGACGCCGTTCACCAAAAAGACGAATGAAGATGATCCTGACGCGGAGAATTTTGCCGCATTTGCGGAAACGCAAGCGCGTCAGGCGATATCGCGTTGGATCACCGGAAACGATCCGTTCACGGCCAAGCTTAAACCCGAATATGCCCCGTATAAAGATTATGACCAACTGATGCGTTTGGCTGAGTGGATGGGGAACACTGACTGGAAGGACGATGATGATGTCGTCTGAAAGTGAAGTTAAGCCGCTCCACCACCTCAAGTCCGCCCAATTGCTGGCCACAGAGCCGGAGGAAAGCGTCTGGCTTAGCGCCTCTGCAGGTTCTGGCAAAACGCAGGTCTTGACCGCGCGCGTGATCCGTTTGCTGCTGGCCGGTTCGCGTCCCGAACAGATTTTGTGCCTGACGTTCACCAAGGCCGCCGCTGCCGAAATGGAGGAACGCATCAACCGCATCTTGGCGGGCTGGGTGCAGATGAAGAACCCTCTACTCGCCAGCGATTTGATTGCCATCGGCGCCGACCATGGCCCCGAAATGCAGGCGAAAGCGCGCGAACTTTTTGCGCAAGTTCTCGACGCCCCGGGCGGTGGATTGCAGATCATGACAATTCACAGTTTCTGCCAGTCATTGCTTGGCAGTTTCCCTGAGGAAGCGGGCATCGCCCCCGGTTTCGAACCCATTGACGACCGTAAGCGACGCGAATTGCAGCGCGAGGTTCTTTCGGACCTTGTAACCGAAGCAGAGTCGCAATCGAACGATTGGATCTTGACCAAACTGCAGCAATTGAGCCTTGATCTGGGTGAAGACGGGGCATGGAATTTTCTGAACCGTTGTGCACAACATGCGAACGCCGTTGGCAAAGTACCCGAAGACGACGGAGCGTTGGTTTTTGCCCGTTACCTTGTTGGCGAAACCGAAACTGGCACCATTGATGAAATCATGCAAAACCAATGCAGTGATGACATAATTGACCGCAATCTGCTTTTGACGGTGGCGGACTGCAACCGCCAGTGGAACACAAAAACGGGATTAGACCGTGCTACAAAAATTGCGGACTGGCTGTCTTCTTCAACCGAAGCCCGCGTTAGTAAGTTGGAAGAACTGCATAGCTGCTGGGCAACCAAGGAGGGAACTCTTGTAAAGCAGGGGCCCAAGAATATCGAAGCGTTTGAAGCGCTTGCGCTTGCTGCTTTGCAATGGTGTCGGCGTTTACTCGACCGCCGCGAATTATTGAAATACGCTGATCGCCTGGCATCCGCCCTACTTGTCGGAAAAGCCTATGCTGCCCGCTACGTCGCGGCAAAGCATTCGCAAGGGCTGGTTGATTTTGACGACTTGATCGAAAAGACGGCGGAGTTGTTGCGGCAGGGCCGGATGGCCGAATGGGTCCGGTTCAAGCTCGACCGGCGAATAGACCATATCCTGATCGATGAAGCGCAGGATACCAATCAGCCGCAATGGGATATCGTTGACGCGCTGGCCGACGATTTTTTCACCGGCAGCGGACAAAAAGCGGATCGCGTCCGAACTATTTTTGCAGTGGGCGACTTCAAGCAGGCGATTTACGGCTTTCAAGGTACCGACCCTGCAAAATATCGGGACGCCGGCATCCGTTTCGGCCAGAAACTGGCAGACAGTGGCAGTGAGCTGAAAAAGCTCACGCTTTCCCAATCGTTCCGCTCGACCCAGCCCATCCTGACGTTCGTCAACAAGGCCATCGAGGAAATCGGGCACCAGGGCTTGGGCCTCGACGAAATTGTGCCGGATCATGAAAGTGATAACCCCGACAGCGGCATGGTCGAATTATTCGGTCTGGTCCGTTCCGGCGACGATGAAGACGAAGACTCCGACGGTGACGAGGAAAAATGGGTCAGCGCCGAAAAGCGCAAACTTGCTGAAAAGCTCGCCACGCATATCAAGCAACTGATCGACGAAAAGCCTTATTTGACCAGCACCGAAAAACCTTTGGAGCCGGGCAATATCATGGTGCTGTTGCGCAAGCGTTCGGACCTTGCGGCCCTGATCGTTGCGAGACTGCACGCGCTGAAGGTACCGGTCGCCGGGATCGACCGGATGTTGCTGGGCGAGCAACTGGCGGTACAAGACCTTCTGTCGGCAATCCGCTTTGTGCTGCAGCCCGGCGATGACATGAGCCTTGCCTGTTTGCTGGTGTCTCCATTGATTGGCTGGTCACAGCAACAGCTTCTCGACCATGGCTATCGCGCAAAAGGAGAGGGCTTGTGGCACCATTTGCGCAGCCAGACGGCCCTGGAAAACGATCTGCGTCCGTTGAGGGATATGCTGGCAGAGGCGGACTTTACTTCTCCCTATGCGTTTCTTGAAACTATCCTGTCAGGTCCGACCCAAGGCAGGCGCAAATTTGCCGAACGCCTCGGCAATGAGACGCTGGTCCCGATAGAGGAACTGCTGCACATTGCCCTGCAATTTGCACAGGATGGCGGAGGCACACTGCAGGATTTTCTTGATTGGTTCGAACGCGACAATGGCGAAATAAAACGCGAAGGGCTGGTGTCTGCGGGTGAAGTCCGGATCATGACGGTTCATGGAGCCAAGGGTTTACAGGCACCAGTCGTTATCCTTGCGGACATCGCGACCGATCCCCTGAAATCGCGTGGTTCGGGATCGGGGCTATCGTTAAATTTGGACCATGGGGCAGAATTGCCGATTCTGCCTTTTGGCACAGCGTTGCGAATCGGGCCGCTTGGTGTCCTGCACGACAGCCACAAAGCAGAGGAACTTAGAGAGCATAACCGCCTCCTTTATGTTGCTCTGACGCGGGCCGAAGAGCGACTGATTTTGACTGGTAGTGTCGGGTCGAAGTCCAAGACCGAAAACAGCTGGTACCCGGTTCTTGAAGCGGCGTTCAACCGGTTAGGACATGAATGGGAAGCATCGTCGCTTTGGGGCAGTGCCATGCGTCTCGAGGGCAAGCTTAGCAGCGTGGCGTCGACTGACATCACAACAGAGGTCGAGGTTGCCGCCGCAGAAGCACCCGCATGGCTTTTTGCACCCGCTCCCTTGGAGGCTCGACCGCCAAGACCTCTCGCCCCTTCAAGAATCGACGATGCCGATATTGGCGACGCGCCGGCCATAGAAAAAATCCGTATCGCGGCAGACCGCGGCAAGCTGTTGCATGGTCTATTCGAACGGGTTGAAGGCAGTCGTGCACACAGCTTTGCGAACGATGCCGCGCGTTGGCTCGCCCTGCGCGACAAAGATGGTGCGCATGATCATCAGGAACTTATTCGGCAGGCTGCTTCAGTGCTGGACAACGACCGATGGTCCGAAATTTTTTCACCCAGCGCGCGGGCAGAAGTGCCGATCGCCGCATTAGTCGGCGAAACGGTGGTTACCGGCCGCATCGACCGCTTGGTAGTAACTGAAACATATGTGCGGATAGTCGATTTCAAATCGGGTCGCTTTGTACCGCGAACGGCAGAAAAGGTTCCTGTGTCGCAACTGCGGCAAATGGCGCATTATGTTGCCGCTCTCGAGAAAATTTTCCCGGACCGGCGCGTTGAAGCCGCTCTACTGTATACCTTCGAGCCCTATTTGCTGACTTTGAGAGACGCCGATCTGGAACCCTACAAACCGGCCTCTTGAGCGGACAAGCAAATCTTTGCGCCTCGGTGCTTGCAAGTGCAGGGCAGGGACAATAGATTCAACGGCAACTAAGGAGATATCCAATGGCGACGAAAGCAGTTGGCGATAACAATTTTGACACTGATGTTTTGGCTTCGGACAAACCCGTATTGGTCGATTTCTGGGCAGAATGGTGCGGCCCGTGCAAGATGATTGGCCCCAGCCTTGAGGAAATCAGCGAAGAGCTGGGCGATCAGGTTACCATCGCAAAGCTCAACATCGACGACCACCCCGATACACCCAGCAAATATGGCGTGCGCGGCATTCCGACGATGATCCTGTTCAAGGACGGGAAGATTGTCGACACCAAGGTGGGCGCTGCCCCCAAGGCTGCCATCAAGGGCTGGTTGGAAGCTGCGCTTTAACTCCGGTAATCCGCATTGATGCTGATATAGCCATGGGTCAGGTCGCATGTCCAAACGGTTGCTTGGCCTGAGCCCAAGCCTATGTCGACGCCGATCTGGATTTCCTGACCTTTTAGATGCGCAGCCACTGGCGTCTCGTCATAGCCATCAACCGGCAGGCCATTCAGCGCGACCTGTGTTGCGCCAAAGCTTATCGACAGCCTGTCACGATCTGCGGGCTCGCCGGCTTTGCCGACTGCCATGACGATACGTCCCCAATTGGCATCTTCGCCTGCAATAGCGGTTTTAACCAGCGGTGAATTGGCGATGGCGAGGCCGATGCGCCTTGCGCTCTCGTCAGAAGCGGCACCCGTAACCGAAATTTCGATAAACTTCTGCGCGCCTTCGCCGTCGCGCACGACCAGATGCGCTAGCTGACGGCACACATCATGCAGTGCCGATGCAAATGCATCTGCGCCTGCATCGTTGATGGATGCTAAAGGTGCGTTCCCAGCCTGGCCTGTTGCAAATGCGAGCACTGTGTCGCTGGTCGATGTATCGCTATCAACCGTGATGCAATTGAAGGTCGAGCCGTTAGCTTCGCCCAACAATTGCTGAAGGAAGGCGGGTTCGACCGCAGCGTCGGTAAAAATATAGCCCAACATTGTGGCCATATCCGGCGCAATCATGCCGCTACCTTTGATGACGCCGATGATGTCAACACGGGTATCGTTAACCATCGCACTGGCTTTTGCTGCTTTGGCAAAGGTGTCAGTCGTACCGATGGTGTCGGCTACATCTTGCCAGTTGCAACTCGGAGCGACAAATGCCGCCTTCAACCCGGCCTCGGCTTTGTCTTTTGGCAATGGCACACCGATAACACCGGTCGATGAGACAAAGACTTCGGTTTCAGCGCAGCCCAGATGTGCCGCAACCTGCCGAGTAATGGCTTCAACCGCATCGCGTCCGCGATAGCCGGTAAAGGCGTTGCTGTTTCCGGCATTGACGACCAATGCGCGCGCGCTTCCATGCTTCAAATTATCACGGCACAACTCGACTTCTGACGAGCAACAGATGTTGCGCGTCGTTACGCCAGCAACCGCCGTCCCTGCATCGAATTCGATATAAGTCAGATCACAGCGGTCCCATTCCTTGTATCGTGCCTTCGCCACGCGTTTGGTCACTCCGGCAATTTCGGGCATTTCGGGAAACGGAACGGTCAGTGGAGATTTTACTAACAATTTGAACTGCCTCTATTAGAAACGCTGCATTGCTTCGGGAGATTTTTTATGCCCTACTTGTTTTGGATGGGTGCCGCAATTGTTGCATCAGTGACGGCGCCATTGGATGGGACAATAGTAACCGTTCCAGTCGTCAACCTTCCCGCGCCGCCAGTTCCAAATGCGATGCCGGCACCGCCAGCCAAGGGGCAAAAATCTGTCGCCATTCCCAAGAGCAACCCCGGCACATGGGCGACTACCAACGACTATCCCACCAAGGCTCTGTCCGAACGTCGCGAAGGAACGACAGGCTTCAAGCTGTCGATTGATGCCAGCGGTAATCCAACTGCATGCTCTGTCACCCAGGCAAGTGGGCACGCCGACCTTGATGAAGCCACCTGTAGCAATATCATGAGACGTGGAACATTCTATCCGGCGCAGGATGAAAAAGGTGCTGCGGTTGCGGGAGAATGGTCGAGTCGAGTGCGCTGGCAGATACCGACAATATTTAGCACTGCGTCCCAGACGATTGCCGATCGCAGCTTTCCTAGGCCGCCCAAGATTGCCGATTTCAAACAGTTGCAAATAAAAGAGAGTGACTATCCAGCGGATGCATTGGCTGAAGGATTCCAAGGGCGTACAGAGGTTGCGCTTGGTGTCAGTCCGACAGGCTCAGTAGTGCTTTGCACTATTGCGAAAACAAGCGGCCACACTTCATTAGATCAGAAGTCTTGCGATCTGGCGCGAAAATGGAAGTTTAATCCGGCAGCATCCCGCGATGGTTATGCAATAGAGGGGGTTAGTGCGCATAGTTTTGACTGGCGACTGCCCAAAGGGAGCTTTGGTCTTCCGCCACGGCCAACTACCGAACGCAACCCTTTTGAAAAACCAGGGATGATGACGCTGACGCTGGATTTCGATAGCGACGGCAAATTGGCCAATTGCCAGTCCGAATTTAAGGGTGAGTTTGGTTTTCTGCCGAAAAGCCTATTTTCACCCGATCAATTGTGCAAGAATCCGCCAACCAGCCGGATCAAACCCTTTGCGAACGAAAAGGGCGAAAATGAACCGCGACGCGTTGTACTCAAGTTCGAAATCGCACATGAAGCATGGAGCGGTGTAACTGAGACTTCGGAAGCGGACTAGATCACTGCGTTAACCCTAATGGGTTAGGGATGGACTAAAAGATGCCGGCCACCTATATGGCCCCCGATATAGGAAACTGTCTTCGATGCGCTTGCTGCTTTACTTCCTCGCTCTGCTTACCGGCTTTTCTGCCGCTGAAGCCGCGCGACCGGTCGAGGCAGCTTCGTCGACCAGCACTGCGTCATCTGTTGCTTTGGCAGATGTTTATGCGACGGTCGTTGCGGTTTCGGCAGACCGGCAAAGCAAATTTGCCCCGGCCGCAATATTGCCATCTGAAGATCACTTTGAACTTATTGTTCAAGAGGACGCGATTTCCGCGTCGACGCCTGTTTCCCGGGCGGACCGCGCACATAAATAGGCTGTTTTTGCGCTGATTTTTCGCGCGTTTCCCATTTGCGCCGCCCGCTTTCGGTTGGGCGTATTTCACACATATATTTAAGGGGTTGCCCATGCTCGGCACTATCGCCAAGTCCATTTTTGGCTCGTCCAACGACCGTTATGTCAAAAAGACGATGAAAATCGTCACCAAAATTAATGCTTTTGAAGACCAATTATCAGGACTTTCGGACGAAGAACTGAAGGACCAGACCCAGCGTTTTCGCGAACGGCTTGAGGCAGGCGAAACACTGGACGACATCTTGCCCGAAGCATTCGCGACGGTGCGCGAGGCGTCGAAGCGTGTGACGGGAATGCGCCATTTCGACGTGCAAATGGTTGGCGGCATTGTGCTGCACCGCGGAGAAATCGCCGAGATGCGGACGGGTGAGGGCAAAACCCTTGTCGCAACCCTCGCGACTTATCTGAATGCCATTGAGGGTAAGGGCGTTCATGTCGTGACGGTTAACGACTATTTGGCCAAGCGCGATGCCGAATGGATGGGTCAGATTTACGGGTTCCTTGGTCTGACCACTGGGGTGATTGTTCCAAACCTCTCGGAAAATGAACGTCGCGCCGCCTATAATTGTGACATCACCTACGCGACCAATAATGAACTCGGCTTTGATTATCTGCGCGACAATATGAAGCACGAACGCGCGCAGATGGTGCAGCGCCCCTTCAACTACGCAATTGTTGACGAAGTCGATTCGATCCTGATCGATGAAGCGCGAACCCCGCTCATTATCTCCGGGCCAACCGACGACAAGTCGGAATTGTACAAGGCGGTTCATGAGGTTGTCCTTCAACTCGATGAAGGCGATTATGAGAAGGATGAAAAGCAGCGCAGTGTCATCCTGACCGAGGACGGCACCGAAAAGGCTGAACGACTATTGGAAAGTGCTGGCTTGATCGTCGGTACCAACCTGTATGATTTCGAGAATACGCAGGTCGTGCACCATCTCGATCAGGCCCTGAAGGCCAATACTATGTTCAAGCGCGATACCGACTATATCGTCAAAGATGACGAGGTAATCATCATCGACGAATTTACCGGGCGCATGATGGATGGACGCCGCTGGTCCAATGGCCTGCACCAGGCTGTCGAAGCCAAGGAAGGTGTCCGCATCAAACCGGAAAACCAGACGCTGGCTACAATTACTTTCCAGAATTATTTCCGCATGTATCCGAAAATTTCGGGCATGACCGGCACGGCAGCGACCGAGGCGCAGGAATTTTTCGACATCTACAAACTTAACGTCGTCGAAATTCCGACCAATGTTCCGGTGCAGCGTATCGACGAGAATGACGAATTTTACAAAAATACCGCAGATAAATTTGCGGCGATTGCTAAGACCATTCGTGAAGCGAACGAGCGCGGCCAGCCGGTTCTGGTTGGTACGGTATCGATCGAAAAATCAGAACTACTGAGCGACTATCTGAACAAGGAAGGCGTCGAACATGCCGTTCTGAACGCACGCTTCCACGAACAGGAAGCGCATATTGTGGCCCAGGCCGGGCGCCTCGGCGCGGTAACTATTGCCACCAATATGGCTGGTCGCGGAACCGACATCAAATTGGGCGGCAACCTTGAGTTCCGTGTCGAGGGCGAATTGAGTGATATGCCCGAAGGCCCGGAACGGGATGCCGCAGTGGCAAAGATTACGACCGAAATAGAAGCTGAAAAAGCGAAGGTGCTTGAGGCAGGTGGTCTGTTCGTGTTGGCGACAGAACGCCATGAAAGCCGTCGCATCGACAATCAGTTGCGCGGTCGTTCGGGGCGTCAGGGTGACCCTGGTCTGTCACGCTTCTATCTATGCCTTGAAGACGATCTCCTCCGCATTTTCGGTTCGGAAACCTTGTTTGCGCGCATGATGAACAACAGTCTCGAAGACGGCGAAGCCATCGGTGGCAAATGGCTTTCAAAGGCGATCGAAACGGCGCAGCGTAAGGTCGAAGCGCGCAACTATGACGTGCGCAAACAGTTGGTCGAGTATGACAACGTCATGAACGACCAACGCAAGGTCATCTACGAACAACGCAGCGACATCATGGATGCCGAAGCGGTTGATGATGTGCTGGATGATATGTTGCACGAAACGGTGAATAATATTGTCGGCGAAAATTGCCCGCCGGAAACCTATCCCGAACAATGGGATGTCGACGGCTTGAAAAGGCAGGTTAGTGAAATTCTGGGACTGCAGCCCGACATCGACGGCTGGCTGACGGAAGAATCGCTTGAACCAGAAACCGTCGAGGCCCGCCTGGCCGAAGCGGCAGAAGCGAAGCTCGCTGAAAAGCGTGCGGCGATCGATCCTGTGCTGTTCCGGCAGATTGAAAAGCAAATCCTGCTGCAAAATCTCGATCACCACTGGAAAGAGCATTTGTCGACGCTCGATGCGCTGCGCCAGGTGATTTATTTGCGGGCCTATGCACAGAAAAACCCGATCAACGAGTATAAGCAAGAGAGCTTCGGCCTCTTTGAACGCATGCTCTCGGCTATCCGTGAAGATATTGTCAAAACGGTTCTAACCAACGAATTCAGGGTCGAACCGCCTGAAATGTCTGGCAATCTGCCCGAGCTTCCTGATTTTCTGACAACGCATTTCGATCCGCTGACGGGCGATGACGACAGTGATGACATTGATGCGGCCGATCTGGGGCTTATCAAGGCGTCGATTCCGGCGCGGCAGGTAGCCACCAATCCGGCTGAAGGCGATCCGTTTGCATCCAATCCCGAAATTCGCCGCAACGATCCATGCCCTTGCGGATCGGGGCAAAAGTATAAGCACTGTCATGGTGCCTATAAGGCTTGACTAAGCGATGAGTGCGATCCTGGCCCTTTTATTCGGCCTGATCGCGCTCATCTACGCCTCCGTCGGATTCGGTGGAGGATCATCCTATACGGCCTTGCTGACGTTGAGCGGGATTGAGCCAAGGCTGATCCCGATCATTTCTTTATGCTGTAATATCGTTGTTGTTACAGGTGGTACGTTCCGCTTTTGGCGGGCCGGTTTCCTCGAATGGAAAGTAGTGCTTCCATTGCTGGTAGTGTCAGCACCCTTGGCTTTTCTGGGTGGCTTGACGCCGCTCAAGGAAACTACGTTTCTCGCCATATTAGGCTGCACTTTGTTGCTTTCGGCTTTGGCGCTGATTCTGCCTCAGGATCGCCTGCCTGAAACCAGAGTGCCCAAACCCGTTCTGATCGCACTATCAGGCGCGGTGGGCTTGTTGGCGGGTCTATCAGGCATCGGAGGCGGCATATTCATGGCGCCTGTGCTGCACCTTATCCGCTGGGCAGAGGCCAAGAGCATTGCCGCCTTCGCGTCGCTCTACATTTTAGCAAATTCAATCACAGGTCTTGCCGGGCAACTGATCAAACATGGGCCGGAGGCGTTCGTCGAGCCGACATCGATATATTGGCCGCTGCTATTTGCGGTGTTTATTGGCGGACAAATTGGAACCCATGTCGGCATCCAGCTTTTTCCGCCAAAATGGCTGCGCCGCATCACGGCCCTGCTGGTCGGTTATGCAGCTATAAGGCTGCTGATACAGGCCTATTGATTTTTTAGGAGAAAATCTGGCTCCCCGGGACGGATTCGAACCGCCGACCAATCGATTAACAGTCGATTGCTCTACCGCTGAGCTACCGGGGAGCAGCCCGATGACATCGGGCAGGCGCGCCTATGGCTTGGCCTGAAACAAAAAGCAAGTGGTCAGGTAATAAATTGTTCCATGGCGATGCGATCATCGAGCGCATGTTCGGGATCAAAGAGCAAAGTGAGCGACCGGTTGCGGTCCAGAGCGACTTCGACTGATGCGATATCACGAATTTCGCGCTGGTCGGCAACTGCGCTCACCGGGCGCTTCGAGCTCTCCAATATTGTCAGTTTGACCACATAGCGATCGGGCAGGATAGCACCTTTCCAGCGTCGGGGACGGAAGGGACTAATCGGCGTCAGTGCGAGAAGCGAGCTGTCGAGCGGAAGTATTGGTCCATTGGCCGAGAGGTTATAGGCAGTCGAGCCGACGGGAGTGGCGACTAGAACGCCGTCACAAATCAGTTCATCCAGAACGGTGCGACCATTGACGTCAATCTGAAGCTTTGCCGCTTGGCGCGTTTCGCGCAACAGTGAAACCTCGTTGATCGCTGGCAGCGTGAAACGCTGTCCTGAACTGGCCTCGATAGTGGCCATCAAAGGCGTGACGGTCACGCTTTTGGCTCGCTCTAGCCGGTTGAGCAAATCGTCGGGATGCCAGTTATTCATCAGAAAACCGATAGTGCCTAAATTCATGCCATAGGTGGGTAGGTCGCGCCGTTGTTCGAGCAGGCGGTGCAGCAGTTGCAGAAGGAACCCGTCACCGCCCAGTGCTATGACTGCATCGGCTTCCTCGATGGGGACGAACTCATGAATCTCGCTCAGTTGCTTCTCTGCCTTTCGAGCAGGTTCGCCCGGCGAAGCAAGCAGTGCCAGTTTTGAAAAGCGGCTCATCCGCCAGTCGCGTTCATATGACGATGCAGCCGCAAATTCCGGTCCTCCATCTGCGCTTCGAAATCGTGCCTCTCCGGTTTCAGGCGAAGCGCTTTTTGCAAAAGTCTATCGACGGCGTCTAAACCTCCGTCCCGAATTGCTTCGCGGAAGTCGACGAATAGTTCGGATCCGAGGCACATATGCACTTTGCCATCACTGGCCAGTCGCAAGCGGTTGCAATCACCGCAGAAATTGTGGGACATGGGCGTAATCAGACCAAGTCTGAAACCCAAGGGATTAACCCAATAATAGCGAGCTGGGCCTGCTGTGACATGGTCGTCCGGTACCATTTCATTCATCGCCTGCAATGGACGCACGAAATCTTGCAGCGATATGAAATTGTCGGTGCGACCGGCAACGCCGTCGCCCAAGGGCATCGTCTCAATCAGCGCAAGGTCGAAACCATTCTCGGCGCAAAAATTGGCCATGTCCGGTAGTTCAGACTCGTTGAAGCCGCGAAGGGCGACCATGTTTATACGCACTGCAATGCCGGTGGCTCGCGCAGCCTGCAAACCCTCCAACACCTGCAGCAAATCGCCACCGCGCGTTATGGACCTGAATTTTGCGCTATCCAGGCTGTCCAGGCTGACATTGATACGCCGGATACCAGCTTCCGCCAGTATAGGTGCATATTGGGCTAACCGGCTGCCGTTGGTGGTAAGCGTCAATTCATCGAGCGCGCCCGACTGTACGTGTCGACCCAGTTCGCGGATTAGAATGTCGATGTCGCGCCGTACTAGTGGTTCTCCTCCGGTGAGGCGTATCTTGCGAATGCCGTGTTGGATGAAGCGCCCGGCAATCAGTGAAATCTCTGTGTAATCCAGCAAATCGTTGCGTGGCAGGAATTGCTGATGCTCTGGCATGCAATAGGTGCACCGAAAATTGCACCGGTCGGTCACCGAAATGCGCAGATAGTCTATCGTTCGGCCAAAATTGTCCTGCATCAACACCGACCTATCTGGCCCAACGCATGCTGGCAATGGTTAGGAAAGACTTTGCTGCTATTCTATTGCGATGGATGCCGTCAAAGCCGCAACCCAGATGAAGATTTCGCCTGCGCGTGATGCGCAGCTGTGGCTATCCGCATTTGAAGCAAGCCCGATGCGCCGGGTCGTTCTGTTTTTGATTGGCATCCGCGACCTAAAGCAAGTCAACGACTTGCATGGGCGTGACGCCGGCAACGCCGTTATTGCGGAAATTGGCCGGCGGATTGGATTGTTTTCACCTTCGTTTGCGGGCGTTGTGATGGCGGCAAGGCTTCCGGGACGTGAATTTCTTATTGTCGCAGAGAACGACGCGCGAACGGCAGAGCTTGAGCAGGTCACCCGCAAACTACTTACATCGTTAGGTGCGCCAATGGCCATTCAAGATGCCGAATTGCATATCAGTGCCCGTGTAGGCGTAGCTGTGTCCACTCCGGGTCAAATAGGGCTCGACTTGCTAGCTGCGGCATCGTCGGCGCTCGCATCAGCCTATTCGCGCAAGGGACGCAAATATCAATTTGGCGATAGCAGCAGCAAATCAAATCCGTCGAAAAATGCGAGCTTGGACAAGGGTTTGAGGCAGGCATTGGCAAATAATGAAATCGCGATCCATTTTCAACCGCAGTTCGAGGTCGCTTCGGGAAGGCTTGTCGGAGCCGAAGCACTGGCCAGATGGGCACATCCGGAGTTTGGTGAAATCGGAGCCAGCGAATTATTTGCGGCAGCGGATCGATGTGATTTGCGCGAAGAGTTGTCCTTTACCATCCAGCGACAGGCATTGGAGCTCGCCGAAAAGTGGCCACGCAGGGATGCTGCGCTAAGATTGTCGATAAATCTGAGTGCCGAAGAGTTAGCGGATGATCATGCCGGGAAATTGTTGGGACTGCTGGAAGAAATCGGCTTTCCGCAAGAGCATTTGACGGTTGAACTGACTGAGGAAAGCATCGTCAATGATTTCGATCTGGCGCTTGCCGAATTGCAAATGCTGCGCAGCAAAAACATTCGGGTGGCAATCGACGATTTTGGCACCGGCTATTCCAGCCTGTCCTATCTGAAAAGCCTGCCGCTCGATTATTTAAAAATCGACAAGGGGATGACCGCGGACATTGCGGGCAGTACGCGCGACCGTATTGTGCTGCGTGCTATCATCGCGCTCGGCAAAGCGTTAGGACTGCAGATTATCGCTGAAGGTGTTGAAAAGGAAAGTGAACTGGAAATGCTGCGCGACGAAGGGTGTGACTATTTTCAGGGGTTTCTGAAATCGGCACCGCTGACAGCGTCTCAGTTCCAAGAATTTGCTGCGCAACAAAAGTGAGTCAGGCGGCTCGTTTAGCCAGATTTGCAAGGCCCTTCGATAGCTGCAGGCAACCGTTCAACTTGCTCGCGGGATCGGGCCAATTTCTGGTAATGACCAATTTGCTGTCAGGTCGAAGCTTGGCCACGGCACCAAGCTTTTCGACATAAGCCAGCAGTCCGGGAACATTTGGCGGGCGGTCTTCATAGAAACTGACCAGCGCCCCGCGCGGCCCTACTTCAATTTTTGCAACTTGGGCCGCCAAGGCATTCTGCTTGATTGCGATCAGTTTGAGCAAGTTTTGCGTCGGCTCGGGTATCGGGCCAAAGCGGTCGGACATTTCGGCAGCAAAGCCTTCGATGTCCTGTGCTTCATCCAGATCGTTGAGGCGACGATATAGGGCCATGCGCACCGAAAGGTCGGGCACATAATCGTCCGGAATAAGGATCGGCGCGTCAACGGTGATTTGCGGCGAGAAGCTGTCACGCGGTTTGGCGAGGCCATGCGCCTGAGCGCGGACGGCGACCACAGCTTCTTCGAGCATCGACTGGTAAAGTTCGAACCCGACTTCGCGGATATGGCCGGACTGTTCGTCACCCACCAGATTGCCGGCGCCTCTTATGTCGAGATCGTGGCTGGCCAACTGAAACCCGGCACCCAGTGTATCAAGGTCGCTGAGCACTTTTAGACGCTTTTCAGCCGTTTCGCTGAGCACCCGATCGGCAGGCTGGGTTAAATAGGCATAGGCTCTTGCTTTGGAGCGACCTACGCGGCCGCGAAGCTGGTAAAGCTGAGCCAGGCCAAAACGATCTGCGCGATGGACAATCAGCGTATTGGCACTTGGAATGTCGAGCCCGCTTTCAATGATCGTGGTCGAAAGCAGCACATCGTAGCGTTTGTCGTAAAATGCGGTCATCCGCTCTTCGATTTCGCTGGCCGCCATTTGGCCGTGCGCCGTGACGAACTTCACTTCGGGAACATGGTCGCGCAGATATTCTTCGACCTCGGCAAGGTCAGAGATGCGGGGAACGACGAAGAAGCTCTGTCCCCCGCGATAATGCTCACGCAGCAAAGCCTCACGCATCACGACTTCGTCCCATGGCATGACATAGGTTCGCACGGCGAGACGGTCCACCGGCGGGGTCTGGATAACCGACAATTCGCGCAGGCCCGACATTGCCATCTGCAAGGTGCGGGGGATCGGCGTTGCCGTTAGCGTCAGCATATGGACGTCAGTCTTCAACGCCTTGAGTTGTTCCTTGTGGTTCACGCCAAAGCGCTGCTCTTCATCGACGATGACAAGGCCGAGTTTCCGGAATTTGATCGATTTTGCGAGAACGGCGTGGGTGCCTATGACTATGTCGACCGAACCGTCGGCCAGACCGTCACGGGTGCGAGTTGCCTCGGCAGACGGCACAAGTCGTGACAGCCGCCCGAGCTTCAAAGGCGTATCGGCAAAGCGTTCGACAAAATTGGTATAGTGCTGGCGTGCAAGCAATGTGGTGGGGGCGATGACGGCCACCTGATAGCCAGCCATTGCGGCTGCAAACGCTGCGCGCATGGCAACTTCGGTTTTCCCGAAGCCAACATCACCGCAAACGAGGCGGTCCATCGGCTTGCCGCTCGACAGGTCTTCCAACACTTCGGTAATAACGCGTTCCTGATCGTCGGTTTCGGCATAAGGGAAGCGATCGACAAACGCCGCATAAGGTGCGTCTTCGACTTCGATCATTGCACCGGGACGGAGTGCCCGTTCTGCGGCTGTGCGGATTAGCTCATGCGCGATGGCGGTGATGCGTTCTTTGAGCTTGGCCTTGCGCCGCTGCCACGCCTCGCCGCCCAATTTGTCGAGCGTGACCGCCCCGTCCGAATTGCCGTAGCGCGAAAGGACATCGATATTCTCGACCGGAACGTAGAGTCGGTCACCGCCTGCATAGGTCAGCGCGACGCAATCGTGCGGGCTCTGGCCAACCGGGATTGACGCCAGCCCTTCATAGCGCCCGATGCCATGCTCGACATGGACGATCAGGTCACCGGGGGTGAGCGCTGCCATTTCGGCAAGGAAAGCATCGGCGCTCTTCTTGTTTTTCCGACGGCGGACGAGCCGGTCGCCCAATATGTCCTGTTCGGAAACCAGCGCGACCTCTGGCGAGGCAAAGCCGTGGTCGATTGGCAGAACCACCATTGCCGCGGCTTTACCTGCTGCAACTCCCAATGCTGACTGCCAGCCATCAGCTTCAACCAATTTGGGTGCGCCATGATCGGACAGCAGGCCTTTGAGGCGCTCGCGCGCACCAGCCGAATAACTGGCGATGATGGCTTTTTGGCCAGCGCGGATGCTGTCCTTCAAATAGGCAGATACTGCCTCATAGACATTATCCTTGCGCGCACGTTCAGGGGCAAAATCGCGGCCTGCTGAAATGCCGAAATCGATGGTGCTCCCGGCTTCCGGTGCGGCAAAAGGTGTCAGAAGGTGGCTGTTATGCGCTTCGAGCAACGCTTCCAGTTCATCATGGCCCAGATAGAGTTTTTCAGGGGCGAGCGGTCGATAGCTGCCGGGGCTTGCGGACTGCGCCTTTTCGCGGTTGGCGTGGTAATCGGCAATCGCCTCAAACCGCGCCTCACCGGCTGCGAGCGCCGCCTGATCACGCAGGATCAATGTGTCGCTGTCGAGATGGTCGAGCAACGTGACCATTCGTTCCTCGAACAAAGGCAACCAATGGTCCATGCCCGCCAGCCGGCGCCCCTCCGATACTGCCTGATACAGCGGATCACCGGTCGCTGTGGTCCCAAACAGGTCCCGATATTGGGTGCGGAATCGGCGAACCGCATCCTCGTCCATCAGTGTTTCGACTGCAGGCAAAAGTGCAAACCGGTCGACTGTGCCAATGCTCCGCTGGTCTTGGGGAGAGAAGCGGCGGATTGTTTCGATTTCGTCTCCGAAAAAGTCGAGCCGCAGGCCGTCTTCACTGCCTGCCGGGATCAAGTCGACGAGGCTGCCGCGTATGGCGAACTCACCCGCCTCGGCGACTGTATCGACTCTGAAGTAACCATTGGCCTGCAGCAGGCCTGCCAGCTCTTCCCGGTTTATCGACACGCCGGAGGCCAGGATTGCGCCCGTTTGGCGAATGCGAAACGGCGTAATGACGCGCTGGACCATTGCCCCGATAGTGGTCAGCATTATGCGTTTGGATTTGGTCGGGTTCTGTAACGCATTGAGCGTCGCCATTCGCTGGCTGGTGATAACCGTCGATGGCGAGGCGCGGTCATAGGGCAGGCAGTCCCAAGCCGGGAATTGCAGGATTTCCAGTTCGGGTGCGAAAAAGGGAATCGTGTCTGCCAGTGAGCGCATCGCCGCGTCGTCTGGCGCGATATAGAGTGTCGCACTCTTGGCCCCGCGTGCGAGATCGGCGACCAGCAGAGGTGTGAACCCCGCAGGCACCGACGCGAGCGTAAGCGGGCGATCCGCCTTCAAGATGCGCTGCAGATCGGTCATTCCGTCAGTCGGCCTTGGTCAGTCCGGACGGTAACGAAATATAGTCTAGGTGCATCAGCAGATCGAGCATCGGACCTTCCCATTTGGCCGGCACAGGGAGGGTGCGCATCGCCCAACCCATAATGTCGACGTCTTGCTCCTCCAACAAGGCTTCAAACCAGGCGAAATCCGCGTCTGACCATCGGGCATGATAATTGTCGAAAAAGCCGCCCACAATTGCATCGGCCTCACGAGTGCCGCGGTGGTGGGCACGAAAATGCAGTTTGCGAAGATAGGATGCCCGGTCCATGTTTTGTCTCGAAGATAGTGGAATGATGGCCAGCGGCCTTTATAGTGCCCCTAGTCATGCGGCCCGATATTCTCAATCCGTTATTTGCTGAAGTTGAATCGCTGAAAGGCGTAGGGCCGGGGATTGCGCGTCCGTTGGACCGGCTAGGGTTAAAACGTGTCAAAGACATGCTGTATCATTTCCCAACCGGATGGACTTATCGCAAAAGTGTTGCCCGCGTTGATGAGGTGGATGTTGGCACCAACATCATCGTGCAATTGATTATCGCTGACCATCGCAGCGGCGGAAGCGCACGGAGCCCGCTTCGCATTCACGGCGTTGACGGTGAGGGAAATTATCTGACGCTTACCTTTTTCGGACGAAATGGAAGCTGGGCCCGAAAGCAACTGCCAATCGGGTCAGAGCGGATCGTCTCTGGCAAGCTTGAGCGCTATGGCGATGAGTTGCAGATTGTCCACCCTGATCATATTGCAGAAGCGGGTGGCAAAGGTTCCCCACCGTTGATAGAGCCAGTCTATCCGCTATCGGAAGGGTTGACGAGCAACCGCTTATCGATGCTGGTCGCACAAGCGCAAGATCGCATCCCGTTTCTGTCCGAATGGATAGACTCGGGGCTGATTGAACAACGTAAATGGCCTAGTTGGCGAAGCGCGCTGGCCACCGTCCATCAACGCGACGACAATATAGCGAGGGACAGGCTCGCCTATGACGAGCTGTTCGCAAACCAGCTCGCCATGCGTCTGGTTCGTGCTTCGCACAATCGCGTCAGGGGTGTTGCTATAGCTGGCAATGACAGTCTGGTGGCACAGCTCAAACTGCCGTTCGCACTAACTTCGGCGCAGAGGCGGGTGATTGAGGAAATCCAGGGTGATCTGGCACAGTCCAAGCCTATGTTGCGATTGCTTCAGGGGGATGTCGGGTCGGGAAAGACGATGGTTGCGCTGCACGCATTGCTGGTAGCGGTCGAGGCTGGGAAGCAGGGTGCCATGCTGGCCCCGACCGAGATTTTGGCCCGCCAGCATTTTGCCAATCTGCAATCGATGCTTGCTGGGCTACCTATCAACATTGCGATCCTGACAGGTAGGGACAAGGGCCGTGTCCGCGAATCTGTGTTGATGGGGCTGGCTGACGGCTCGATCGACATTTTGGTCGGCACACACGCGATCTTTCAGGAGGCGGTTACCTATAAGGCGCTAGCGCTGGCGATTATTGATGAGCAACATCGCTTTGGTGTCAGCCAACGCCTGATGTTATCGCGCAAGGGCAGGGGGGTGCCGCATTTGCTGGTCATGACTGCGACGCCTATCCCTCGCAGTCTTGCTCTAGCCTGTTATGGCGACATGGACGTTTCGCAACTCGACGAAATGCCCCCAGGCCGCACCCCCGTCGAGACTTTAGTGATGTCTGAAGAGCGGTTGCCCGAGTTGATAGATGGCGTAGCCAGGCATCTTGCCCGCGGGAAGCAGGCATTCTGGGTCTGCCCATTGGTTGAAGAGAGCGAAAATAGCGAATTGGCCGCTGTTGAACAGCGCGCCGAGCTTCTGCGTGCTCGTTTTGGAGACGATGTGGCGCTCGTGCATGGTCGCATGAAGGGGCAGGACAAAGATGCCGTTATGGAACGGTTTGCTTCTGGCAAAGCCAGATTGCTGGTCGCGACTACGGTCATCGAAGTCGGGGTTGATGTGCCCAATGCCAGCCTGATGATCGTCGAAGCAGCCGATCGTTTTGGCCTGGCGCAGCTGCATCAATTGCGGGGCCGGGTTGGACGAGGATCCGAAAAGTCGCGCTGCATTTTGGTGCGCAGCAGGGCCATTGGTGAAACTGCCCGTGCCCGGCTCGCGCTAATGCGTGAGACCAATGACGGGTTTCGGATTGCCGAAGAAGATCTCAAGCTCCGCGGGGCGGGGGAGCTGTTGGGTACACGCCAATCGGGAGAAAGCCCGTTTCGCATTGCGACCGACGAGCAGGTTCGCGACCTGATAGGCGCGGCTTCCGCAGATGCGCGCCTGCTGATTGAACGGGACGGAGGGTTAACCGCTGATCGCGGCGAAGCCGCGCGGGTAGCACTCTATCTATTCGAACGCGATGCTGGTGTTGCTACCCTGCGAAGCGGTTAGCGCAACTTGGGAGATACTTTCTCAATCAGCGCCATAAAATCGGGCAGGCGAATGACCCGCTCGAACTGAAAACCGGCCCGACTTTCGACCGTCCAGATCAAATGTGCCTCTATTCGGCCAACAACAGGAAGGCGAATTTCGATGCGGTCGCCATGTTCAAAAACTTTATTGTCATCGATCATGAAGCCATGCGCAGATACATTCACAATGTGCATTTTCTGCTCACCATGTCGCTTGCTTTCGGCAATGGCCACATGATTGGCGCGATGACGCGCGGCACGGCGCATGTCATAATTTGTGTCTGTAGCCGGCTGCACCATAAAATCGTCCTGTCCCTTGTTTGGGGTCGCAGGATGGAATGTGCCATTGCTTTACGAAAAAATGGTAAAGCCCGCAGGTAATTTCGGTTAACCGACAGGTCCAAAATGGACTAGTCCATGCTTCTTTTTACCTACGGAAACACGCACCTCGCTCTTACCATTTGAAACAAGAGCATTTTCGTCGGAAATTGGTTCGCCGTCGATTTTCGCGCCACCGCCCGCAATCAGCCGGCGAGCTTCTTTTTTTGAAGCAGCCAGGCCCAACTGAACCATCGCATCAATCAAAAGAATCGACGAATCGCTAAGTGTAATGGTCGGAAGTGCTTCACCACCGCTGCCTTCCTCAAAGGTTTTCTTGGCGGTTTCGGCCGCTTGTCGGGCCGCTTCATCGCCATGGGCCATCGCAGTTGCCGCGTCGGCAAGTATCTTTTTAGCCTCGTTGATTTCAGCTCCCTGCAATGCTTCAAGCCGCTGAATTTCTTCCAGACCTATGTCGGTGAACAATCGCAGGAAGTGACCGACATCGGCATCTTGCGTGTTGCGCCAGAATTGCCAGTAATCGTAGGCAGGCAATTGATCACCATTCAGCCAGACCGCGCCTTTCGCTGTCTTGCCCATCTTTGCGCCATCGGCGGTGGCCAGCAGCGGTGTCGTAAGGCCATAAACTTCCAACGCATCCATTCGGCGCGAAAGTTCAATGCCGTTGACGATGTTGCCCCACTGGTCTGATCCGCCCATTTGCAGGCGGATGCCCATTTCCTGTGCCAAATGACGGAAATCATAGCCCTGCAGGATCATATAGTTGAATTCGAGGAAGGTCATCGGCTGCTCGCGATCAAGCCGCAATTTGACCGAGTCGAACGACAGCATACGGTTGATGGTGAAATGCGTGCCGACCTTTTGGAGCATTTCGATATAACCCAGCTTGCCGAGCCAATCATGGTTATTGACCATAATCGCATCGGTCGGGCCATCGCCAAACTTCAGGAAGCGATCAAAGATGGTCCGTATCGAGGCGATGTTCGCTTCGATCGTTTCGTCGCTGAGCATCTTGCGGCTTTCGTCGCGGCCCGTGGGGTCGCCGATCCGCGTCGTTCCGCCGCCCATCAGAACCACGGGCTTGTGGCCGGTCTGCTGCAAACGGCGCAGCATCATGATTTGCACCAGCGAACCGACATGCAAGGACGGTGCGGTCGCATCAAAACCGATATAAGCGGGCACAATCTGCTTGGCCGCAAGCGCATCGAGCCCTTCGGCATCGGTTAGCTGGTGGATATAGCCGCGACTATCGAGTAGGCGCAGGAGATCGGATTTATACTGGCTCATGTCGGTCTCTGGTTGGATTTCGGGGCCGCCTAGCATGGAGTTTCGCGCTTGGCCAAGCATTCTATGAATTGTCACCCGGATACACCGGCCAAAACGGTTGATGAGTTTGCTGTTGAAGTCGAACGGCACGAAAATGGCCGGATCTGGGTTCGCTATAATGTCGAAGCGCCGATTGATGCGTTGCAACTGGGATTTCCGCGAGAAGCTCAAAGACGTGACGGTTTATGGAAAACAACATGCTTCGAAGCATTTGTTAAGGAAGCCGGCTATCGCGGCTATCTTGAATTCAACTTCGCGCCTTCGAGTGAATGGGCGGCGTATAGTTTTGCGGATTATCGGGAAGCCATGGCGGAGTTACCCATGCCTACTCAGCCGGCACTGGGAAATGACGCCAGCCAAAGTCACTTTGCGCTGGAAGCGAAATTCGAACTACCGCACGCATTTGCAGACAAGGACCTTGTGATGGCCATCACGGCCGTGATTGAGGAACGGGACGGTACTAAATCCTACTGGTCGCTCGCACACCCGGCAGGCGCACCTGATTTCCATCATCCCGATTGCTTTACATTGCGTCTTCCGGCACGAGCCGAACCATGATTAAATTCGGTATCGATCGCCTGCTTTCCGAACCCGAGCTGCGCCGCGAATTGGCGGGTAAAAGGGTGGCGCTGGTTGCACACCCTGCTTCGGTGACTGCGGGGCTCCAGCACTCGCTCGATGCGCTGATCGCGACAGGAGATCTCAATATCTCTGCTGCTTTTGGCCCGCAGCACGGACTGAAAGGCGACAAGCAGGACAATATGGTCGAGTCCGACGACTATACTGATCCGGTTTATAACATCCCTGTGTTCAGCCTGTATGGCGAAGTGCGGCGTCCGTCCGGGCAGATGATGTCGACATTCGATGTCGTGCTGGTTGACCTGCAGGATCTGGGTTGCCGGATCTACACCTTCATTACGACGCTGCTCTACATACTCGAAGAAGCGGCGAAGCATGGCAAAACGGTATGGGTTCTTGATCGGCCCAATCCCGCTGGCCGCCCTATTGAAGGGCTGACGCTGCGCGAAGGTTGGGAGAGCTTTGTGGGGGCAGGGCCAATCCCGATGCGTCACGGCCTGACGCTGGGCGAACTCGGCCATTGGTTCATCGACCATTTCAAGCTGAACGTCGATTATCGTGTTGTTGAGATGCAGGGCTATGAACCGAACAAAGGGCCGGGCTTTGGCTGGACTTGCGATGAGCGTATCTGGATCAATCCCAGCCCCAATGCGGCTAACCTCAACATGGCGCGGGCCTATGCTGGCACGGTGATGCTCGAAGGCGCGACATTGAGCGAGGGCAGGGGGACGACGCGTCCGCTGGAGCTTTTTGGCGCCCCAGATATCGATGCCCTCCTCGTCATGGCCGAAATGGAACGTCTGGCGCCCAAATGGCTGCGCGGATGCAAGATGCGCGAGATCTGGTTTGAACCGACCTTCCATAAGCACGCCGGAAAAATGTGCCACGGCGTGCACATTCATGCCGAGGGCGGCTTTTACAATCATGAAAGCTTCCAGCCTTGGCGGCTGCAGGCACTCGCCTTCAAGGCCATTCGCCGCCTGTATCCCGATTACCAGCTATGGCGCGGCACCGATTTCAAATATGAATACACCAATGATGTGCTGGCGATTGATGTGATCAATGGGGGGCCATTGCTTCGCGAGTGGGTCGACGACACCGCAACCATGCCGTCTGACCTTGACGTCGCTGCGAAGGCAGACGAAGACAATTGGGGAGAGGAGAGGCTACGCTATCTCCTGTATTGAGGAGAGAGATGTTGACGACAGAGACCGTAAAGGCCGATCTGCCGAAATCACCCAATTCATTGCGTTTGACCCTGTGGGTTTTGCTGATCGTCTACATCTTCAATTTTCTGGACCGCCAGATCGTCAACATATTGGCTGAACCGATAAGCCGTGATCTGGGCCTCAGCGATACGCAAATCGGTCTGATGACGGGTATTGCCTTTGCCGCCTTCTACACTTTCCTTGGCATTCCGATTGCCCGCTTTGCAGATCGGCCAAAGACCAATCGGGTTGGATTGATATCGGTTTCGCTGATCATCTGGTCAGGGATGACGGCATTGTGCGGGATGGCGCAGAATTTCGTGCAACTATTGCTGGCACGTATCGGCGTTGGTGTCGGAGAAGCAGGGTGCACACCCGCAGCGCACTCGTTGATTGCAGATCTTGCACCGCCCGAGAAACGCGCATCGGCCATTTCCTTCTACTCGCTCGGTATTCCGATAGGCTCACTGCTTGGAATGGTGATCGGCGGAATGATTGCCGACGCCTATGGCTGGCGTGCAGCCTTTCTGGTGGCCGGTCTCCCCGGAATCGCACTGGCCGCAATTGTGTTTTTTGTTCTGCGCGATCCGCGCATGTCTGCGCATCTCAAGGCTGCGGAGCGCAAGCCCGCGATTTCGACAGCCGAGGCCTTCAAGGAAATATTGACTTCCCGTGCTTTTATCATGTTGGCTATCGGCGGCGCGATGGCCGCTTTTTTGAGCTACGGCAAGGCAACCTGGACGACCATCTTCTTCCAGCGGACGCATGAACTTTCACCGGGAGAGGTCGGCTTCTGGTTCGGCATTGGCGGGGGAATTGCCGGCATCATCGGAACTTTTGCCGGGGGCTGGTTCGCCGACAAATATGGCAAGGTGAACCGTCGCCACGTGTTGACGGCTCCTGCAATTGGCATGCTGGTTGCCATCCCAATTGCGATCAGTGCCTATTGGGTTGAGAATTGGTGGTACGCGCTCATTTTGATTATGACGCCAACTTTCCTAAACTCCATGTATGTCGGCCCGGCCTATAGTTGCGCGCAAGGCCTTGTGCCGCTCCGCGCGCGCGCTATGGCATCTGCCGTTTTGCTGTTCGCACAAAATCTGATTGGATTGGGCTTGGGGCCGCTATTTTTTGGGATGCTGTCGGACGGCATCAAGCCCATGGCAGGTGATGAAAGCGTACGCTGGGTGCTTTACGGCGCAGCGCTGCTTGGACTCATCCCCTCCTTCTTCTTCTGGAGGGCGAGCCTTCACCTGAACAAGGAATTGGATCAGAAAGGCTGAGTTGTCTCAACCGTTTTTGCGGACCAGTTCGCGCATGGCGTCATCCAAACCTTCTAGCGTGAGGGGGTACATGCGGTCCTTCACCAATTCCTTGATGATCTTGGTCGACTGAGAATAGTTCCAGTGCGCCTCGGGAGTCGGGTTCAGCCAGACGGTGGCCGGATAGGTATTGACCATACGCTGCAACCACACTGCGCCAGCCTCTTCGTTGAAATGCTCAACCGAGCCACCTGGGTGCGAAATTTCATAGGGACTCATCGCCGCGTCGCCGACAAAGATCAGCTTATAGTCATGCGGAAACTTGTGCAGTACTTCCCATAGCGGCGTACGCTCTGCAAAGCGGCGGCGATTGTCCTTCCACACGCCTTCGTAGACGCAGTTGTGAAAATAGTAGAATTCCAAGTTTTTGAATTCAGCCGTAGCCGCACTGAAAAGTTCTTCGCACAATTTGACGAATGGATCCATCGAGCCGCCTACATCGAGGAACAGCAGTACCTTGATCGCATTGCGACGTTCGGCGCGCATCTGAATATCGAGCCAACCTTGGCGCGCGGTGCCATTGATGGTGCCGTCTATATCAAGTTCATCCTGCGCACCTTCACGTGCAAATTTGCGTAGGCGGCGCATCGCGATTTTGATGTTGCGAGTGCCGAGTTCCTTGGTGTTGTCCAAATTGGCAAATTCGCGCTTCTCCCAGACTTTGAGCGCACGTTTATGCTTGGATTCGCCGCCTATGCGAACACCTTCGGGGTTGTAGCCATTGTTTCCGAATGGTGATGTGCCGCCCGTACCGATCCACTTGTTTCCGCCCTCATGGCGTTTTTGCTGCTCTTCCAGACGCTTTTTCAATGTCTCCATGATCTCGTCCCACGAGCCGAGGGACTTCATTGCCTCCATTTCTTCTGGCGTCAGAAACTTTTCGGCGACGGCTTTTAGCCAATCCTCTGGAATATCGACCGGATTGGTGCCGTAATCTGTGAGCAGTCCCTTGAAGACCTTGTTGAACACCTGATCGAACCGGTCGAGCAGCGCCTCGTCTTTCACCAGAACGGCGCGCGCGAGATAATAAAATTCCTCTGGCGATTGTTCGATCACATCGGCTTCAAGCGCTTCAAGTAAGGCCAAATGCTCTTTGAGCGATGCGGGTATGCCAGCCAATCTCAATTCATCGAGGAAATTGAAGAACATCACTCTGCCTTATCGTTGGTGTGGGCTTAATTGCGCGATTAACTGCCTTATTCATGGAGTGCCCGATTGCGGTCGTCAACTCCTTCGCGAACGGTCAATTTAACCCGACGCTAACCATTCAAATTTACCATGAATGACACAACATAATTCGGGTCAAATAACCAAATGGAAAATATAGCTTTTCAGGCCAAGGATTGGATTGACGACACTGCAAAGATTTGCGGAGAAGTCGCCGTTGATTGTGCCGACACAGCTGGAACACTCGAGCAGGCCCTGAAATCGGCTGAACAATTACGCCGCGAGCATAGCGAGTGGGAATCGATTACCGATCGCTTGACGACAGAAATTGAAAATGTGGCGCATGCCACAGTTGAAGCACGAGAACTTTCTGACGCGGCGCGAGAAAAGCTGGAAGCGGGTAATGCAACCATTTCCAGTTCGATGGCAGGCTTTGCTGATTTGCTCGATCTCATTAACCGGCTCGGTACGCACATCACTGGTTTTGCTGCTGCGATGGAACAGGTGAAAAGGGCGTCGCAGGCGATCGATAACATTGCCCGGACGACAAACATGTTGGCTTTGAACGCGGCCATTGAAGCGCAAAAGGCAGGCGATGCTGGTCGCACTTTTGCGGTTGTTGCCGCCGAGGTTAAAAAGCTGGCACAGGATTCGCGTAGCGCTGCTGTCGAAATCACCGAAACCGTGAATTCGCTTGCATCAGAGGCAGAGAAGCTCGCTGGCGAAATCGGATCGGGCATCGAAGGTAGCGGCGATGCGCACGCGCAATTCTCCAATATGGAAACACTATTGGGTGGTCTGGGCGATATTGTTGGCCAAGTGGACGAGCGGACATCGGAAATTGCGAGCAACACGACAGCGATAAGCCAGGGGCTGTCCGAATCCCGTACGGTGCGTTCGGCTGTATCAGATGCCAATGATCGCATGCACAAACAGCTATCGACCGCGTTCAATGATGTGAACGAGCTCGAACTTCGGGCCAACCGCATGTTTGACCAGCTTGTTCATAGCGGCATGTCGCGGACCGACAGCGTATTTGTCGATTTGGCACTTGTCGAAGCAGCCAACATCATCGCTTTGACCGAGCGCGCCTTGAAAGACGGTAGCCTCACGCTTGATGCGCTGTTTGACACAAACCTTGTTCAAATCGAAGGTAGCAATCCGCCCCGTTTCCGTTCTAGGTTGACGTCATGGGCGGACGCCAACTGGCGGCCTGAGATTGACCGCATCAAAAACAGCAACGCCGCGATCCTCTCAACCTGCTGCACCACCAGCAAAGGCTTCCTTGTAACCCATCTCAGCGAATATTCGCGCACGCCGACGGGAGATTTGGCACATGACACCAAATATTGCCGCAATGGGCGTCTGTTGTTTGAGGGGATCGATGCCATCGCCAAGGCTAGCGAGCAGGACTATATGATGGCCGTCTATCGCCATGAAGGTGATGGAACCAATTATAACATCGTGCGCAATGTGTATGTGCCGCTGCGCTTCGAAGGTCGGCGCTGGGGCGACCTGGAGATTGCTTACATTCTGTGAAGTTCAGGTGGTTGTGGGCGGTGCACTGCAGCTACCAAGATGAATGATATGTACATTAGCAACATCCAGGCGCCCAATTTGGACGGCGATACCATGTGCCAACCTGCCTGTTGGGTGGGATAACTCCACGCCCGGGCAAAGGTGCCGATATTCTCTGCAAACCAGATGAAGGTTGCCACCAGAAAAAGGCCGACGAGCAACGGCATCCAACGATATTCGCGCCACACCCGGAACCAGACACGCGTCCGCCAGAATAGCAGGCCCATCGCGGCGAAAAGCAATATGCGAGCATCGGGCAACCAGTGATGGGCGAAGAAATTGATATAGATCGCTACGCCTAGAACATAGGTGTGGATCGGCTTTGGGTAAGTCGTGAATCGGAAATCGAATATGCGCCAAACGCGGGCGATGTAACTGCCGACAGCCGCGTACATGAAGCCTGAGAACAACGGCACTTCGCCGATTCGCAGCAATGAATCTTCAGGATAAATCCAGGAGCCGTGCGCTGTTTTGAACAGTTCCATAACCGTTCCGACCACATGGAATATCAGAATGACCTTTGCTTCTTCCCAGGTTTCCAATCGGAACAGCAGCATTGCGAGCTGAATTACCAAGGCTGCAAGTGTCAGAAAATCGTATCGGGCCAATTCTGCGTCATCGGGATACAGAAAGTGTGTGGCTAGCAGCAATGCCAACATCAGTCCGCCGAAAAGACAGGCCCAACCCTGCTTGAAGCCGAATAAAAGAAACTCATATACCCAAGCGGGCCAACCCGGCGCGGGTGTGTAAGCCTCCAGCTTGGCCCTAACCCGCGCGAAGCGGGTCGAATTCATGCGGGGTATGGGATCAGTTCCCTTGGCGGCGTGCCATGAAAGCGAGCCGCTCAAACAACATCACGTCTTGTTCGTTTTTGAGCAAGGCACCATGCAAAGGAGGGATTGCCTTTGTCGGATCACGGTTTTGCAGGACATCAAGTGGCATGTCTTCATGCAAAAGAAGTTTCAACCAATCGAGCAGTTCGCTGGTCGATGGCTTTTTCTTAAGGCCGGGTACCTCACGGATGTCGTAGAAAATATCCATGGCTTTTGACACCAGCATCTTCTGGATACCGGGGAAGTGGACGTCGATGATCGCCTGCATCGTCTCGCGGTCAGGGAATTTGATATAATGGAAGAAGCACCGGCGCAGAAATGCGTCGGGTAGTTCTTTTTCATTGTTCGATGTGATGACAACGATAGGGCGCTCGATAGCCTTCACGGTTTCGTGCGTTTCGTAAACGTAAAACTCCATCCGATCGAGTTCCTGAAGCAAGTCATTAGGAAACTCGATATCTGCCTTATCAATTTCGTCGATCAACAAGACCGGAAGCTTTTCCGAAGTGAACGCTTCCCACAATTTGCCGCGCTTGATGTAGTTACGGATGTCGTGGACGCGCTCGTCGCCCAGCTGACTGTCGCGCAAACGGGCAACGGCGTCATACTCATAAAGGCCCTGATGCGCCTTGGTGGTGGATTTGATGTTCCATTCGATCAATGGTGCATCCATGGCTTTGGCTATTTCTTGCGCCAGAACGGTTTTACCGGTGCCAGGCTCGCCCTTGACGAGCAGCGGACGGCGCAATTTGACCGCAGCATTCACAGCCACTTTCAGATCGTCGGTAGCAACGTAATTTTGGGTGCCGTCAAAGCGCATGGATAATCCCCGTGAGTTAATCGTCTGATTAACTGTTAAGGAGCGTCGGCCCGCAACGCAATAACGGATTTTGCTAAAAAGTTTACTCAGCCATTATGGCTTGGTGACGAGTCGAGATAAGCTGCCAAAGGCCTTTTTGTTGCGCCAGCATCTGCTCGCATCCGAACAGCATCGCACGTTGAACGGTTGCGGAGCTTGCCAGATCGGTTACCAATGACACGCTATATTGTGGGTCGGGCAATGCGCACGGCGGAGCTTCGAAACCAAGAGAAATGGCCACCCTGTCCAATAACGGGCGCGTCGCCTGCCAATCGAGGACAAAAGCTACTGCAGCGCCGACCGCGGTGCCTTTGCGGTCTGAAGTTGCAAGCATGGTAATGCTGCGCGATTGTCCTTCGACAACAGCATTGACTCTATCCTGTCCGACATGTCGATGAACTGGGCCGGCTGCGACGGTTAGTTGGTTCAGATATTTGCGTTCAATTGCAAAGGCATCGATCGACTGTACGAGCCAGTCGCGCGCTTCTTGATCGATAATTTTGGTCGCGGCATGATCGACTATACCGGGGTGGCGACCATGCGTTACGTTCAGGAAATGGGCAATGTCTGCTTTCAGGGCAGGGCGGCTGATTTTGACTGCGGACCGCAAGTCAGTGCCATAAGCACTTTTGTCCAGAAAATTGGCTAGCGGGCCTGTAACGGGCAAACTTCCTTGCGCAGCAACGAGTTCGGCGAATTGCGTCCCGAAATTTGCGCTATTTGCGACGGTTTGCAGCATGCCTTACTCCGGTCCAGAGCGCCGAAATGACGCTGGCTTCGCTAGGCGGTAGCAAAAAGATATAAATGCAAAGTTTACGCGGAGCCCATTTTACAAGCTCCGCATAATCAAGCAGTTATTGGTCGAGGAAGGACCGCATCTTGCGGCTGCGGCTGGGGTGCTTCAGTTTGCGCAGCGCTTTAGCTTCGATCTGGCGGATACGTTCGCGCGTAACCGAGAATTGCTGGCCGACCTCTTCAAGTGTGTGGTCGGTGTTCATACCGATACCAAAACGCATACGCAGCACGCGTTCCTCGCGCGGCGTAAGCGAAGCTAATACGCGCGTGACCGTTTCCTTCAAATTCGCTTGAATGGCTGCGTCGACGGGAATGATCGCGTTTTTGTCTTCGATAAAATCGCCAAGATGCGAGTCTTCTTCGTCGCCGATCGGCGTTTCGAGCGAAATCGGCTCCTTGGCGATCTTCATCACCTTGCGAACCTTTTCCAGCGGCATCGACAGACGTTCTGCCATTTCCTCAGGAGTTGGTTCACGGCCCTGTTCGTGCAGGAACTGGCGGCTAGTGCGCACTAATTTGTTGATCGTTTCGATCATGTGCACCGGAATACGGATGGTGCGTGCCTGATCCGCAATTGAGCGCGTGATCGCCTGCCTGATCCACCAAGTGGCATAGGTGCTGAACTTGTATCCACGGCGATATTCGAATTTATCGACCGCCTTCATCAAGCCGATATTGCCTTCCTGAATAAGATCGAGGAACTGCAAGCCGCGATTGGTGTATTTTTTGGCTATCGAAATCACGAGACGAAGGTTGGCCTCGACCATTTCCTTTTTCGCAATGCGGGCCTCGCGTTCGCCTTTTTGCACCATATTCACGATGCGGCGGAATTCATTGAGGCTCATACCGGTATTTGCAGCGATATCAGAGATTTCACCACGAATGCGTTCTACTGCATCGACTTCGTTCTCAGCAAATTTTGCCCACTTCTTGTCGAGCGCAGCGACGCTTTCCAGCCAAACCTCATCGAGCTCATGGCCCATATAGCGATCGAGAAAGTCCTTGCGTGGTACTTTGTGGCGCTCGGCGAGACGCAGCATCTGCCCGCCTAGTGCTGTCAGGCGACGGTTGAATGAATAGAGTTGGTCAACCAGATATTCGATCTTGTTGGCGTGGAACTGCACGCTTTCAACTTCTGCGGTGAGGTCTTCACGCAGCTTTTGATATTTGTTTTCCGAGTTTTTGGAGAACTCGCCGCTTGTCGCCATCGCAATCATGCGGTCGTTCTGAATCTTGGAAAACTGCTTGAACAGACTGGCAATCGTCGCAAAGCGTTCGAGCGCTGCAGGCTTCAGCGCCTCTTCCATCTGCGCGAGGCTGAGGGTGTTGTCCTCCTCTTCCTCTTCCACTGGCCGCGCACGACGTTCGGTCATGTCGTCTTCATCTTCGTCGGCGCTCTGCTCTTCCTCGATATCTTCCTCTTCCTTGTAAGAAGGGCCAGCAGTTGCTTCGCTGATTTCGCCGTCGCCCTCATCTTCACCGTCTTCGGTCAGATTTTCCGGCGCGGGTTCTTTCGAAAGCATCGCATCGAGATCAAGAATCTCGCGCAACTGCATTTCACCATTGTTGAGTGCGTTCGACCATTCGATGATCGCATGGAAGGTTATCGGGCTTTCGCACAGCCCGAGAATCATGGTGTCCCGGCCAGCTTCAATGCGCTTGGCGATCGCGATTTCACCTTCGCGGCTCAACAGCTCAACCGCGCCCATTTCGCGAAGATACATCCGCACTGGATCATCGGTGCGATCCCCGGTGCCCGTTTTTTTGACCGTTGAGGTCAGCGAGCGTGGGTCATTTTCAGAGATGTGATCAACGGTTTCGGTGTCTTCTTCCTCGCGCTCTTCGCCATCTTCACCGGCTTCATCGCTTTCAACGATTTGAACACCCATGTCGTTGATGGCCGACATTACGTCTTCGATTTGCTCAGACGACATCTGGTCTTGGGGCAGCGCCTCATTCAATTCGTCATAAGTCAGATAGCCACGCCGTTTTGCCTTCGCGAGCAGCTTTTTAACCTGTGCGTCGTTGAGATCGATAAGCGGTGCATCGCCGCCAGCGCCGTCTTCCATATCGGGTTGCGTAGCCAAGTTCCTGTTTCCCCGTTACTTTTACAAAACGTCTTCGCGCTGCAACAGCGCAGCCAGACGCGTGTCAAATTCCTGCTTTTCCTGTCGCAGCCGCTGTTGCTCGGCGTAATTGGCTTCAGTGAGATCGGTGCTCGCCAATTCGGTTGCCCTTTGCAGTGCTGCTTCCAACTCGGGCCGCTGCTTCATCAACCGGATTGCTTCGTCCAGCTGCCTGAAGGCTTGTGCCCCAGCCAGTTCCTCGCTGCCTGATTGACGATTGAAGGCAAAAGCCGTTCCGCCACCCTGCAACAAGGCTTGCGCCATATTATACAGATCATCCCCTAATATGGTAAGCAATGCCGTACTATCAAGTGTTTCTTTGCCGCTTGCCATCATGGCCGAATCGAGCATCGCTGAAAGCAACCGAGCATAGCCCGGATCGCGTGGCGTAAAGTCGGCCAACGCCTCCTGATGGCGCAGTATCTGCGAGGGATCGCGTAAAAGTGCCGCGAGGATTTCGCGCACCAGAATGTCGCTGCCCTGATTGCCGATAGCCCTGGCATCGGCGGTCAAAGGTGGCGGCGCGTTTGTCCGCCATGGACCACGCTTGCCTGCAATTTGGCGTTGCGGTGGAGAGCTACGCGCAAAGAGCACATCGAAACGTTCCCGAAATGCGTCGGCATAGTGGCGGCGGATTTCTGCGTTGGCGATATTTGCGACATGCAGCCCTAGCCGTTGTTTGAAACCGGCACGGTCCTCTGGCGTGGCGACCGGCTCTGCGGCCAGTTCGATCTTCCAGATGCGTTCAACAAGCGGCTCGGACTTTTCGAGCAGTTCCGCGAATGCTCGCGGCCCGGCGCTGCGCACCAGATCATCCGGGTCCTTACCTTCGGGCAGGGTCACAAATTCAAGGCTGTGGCCCGGCTTCAGCCCTCCCAATGCGCGCTGAGCCGCGCGGAAGGCGGCTTTTTGTCCGGCTGCATCGCCATCGAAGCAGAGCAGGGGCTTGGGCACCATCCGCCACAACATGGTTATCTGTTGCTCAGTCAGTGCGGTCCCGAGAGGTGCGACGGCCTCACCGAATCCTGCTTGGGCAAGAGCGATGGCATCCATATAGCCTTCAACGACAATGACCCGGCCTGAGGCTCGTGACGCAGCGGATGCCTTGTCGAGATTGTAGAGCGTGCGGCCCTTGTCGAACAAAGGCGTGTCGGGCGAATTCAGATATTTGGGTTCACCCGCACCCAATATCCGCCCACCAAAGGCAATCACCCGTCCGCGCGGATCGCGGATCGGGATCATCAGGCGACCACGGAAGCGGTCATAGGCGTCCTTGCCTTCAACCGAAATCAGCAGGCCCGCCTCAACCAGTTTGTCCTCGCCGAAATGTTTGAGCGCCTCTTTCAGTTTGCCCCGGCTATCCGGAGCAAAGCCTATTCCGAAGGCCTTGATAGTATCCGGTTTCAATCCCCGCCGGTCGCAATAGGCGCGGGCTTCGGCACCCTCCAGCGCTTGGAATTGCGTGACGAACCAGTCTTGTGCCGCCGCCATGACGTCATAGAGCGTATTGGCGCGCTCGGCTTTTGCAGCGGCCTTCGGGTCGGCTGCGGGAACCTGCATCCCCGCCGCATCGGCCAATTCTTTCACCGCATCCATGAAGCTCAGCCCGCGCTGGTCGGTCATCCAGCGGATGGCATCGCCATGCGCGCTGCAGCCGAAGCAATGGTAGAAGCCCTTTTCGTCGTTGATCGTGAAACTGGGCGTCTTCTCATTATGGAATGGGCAGCAGGCCTTATATTCGCGCCCCGCTTTGGTCACCTTGATGCTGCGACCAATCAACGCCGAAAGCGTGGTCCGCGCGCGCAGTTCGTCCAGCCATTGCGGGGTGAGGGTCATCGAACCCCTATGTCAGGAAAGCGCCGCCTTCACCAGCGCGCTTGCCTTGCTCATATCGAGCTGCGATCCGTGGCGTTCCTTCAAGGTCGCCATTACGCGGCCCATATCCTTGACGCTGCTGGCACCCAGTTCGGCCTTGATGGCTTCGATCGCAGCAGTCGTTTCGGCTTCGTCCATCTGTGCGGGCAGGAAGGTTTCGATAACGGCCAGCTCAGCCTTTTCGACATCGGCCAGTTCCTGACGGCCGCCCTGTTCATAAAGCGCGATCGATTCGCGACGCTGTTTGACCATTTTCTGCAGCACTTCGACCACGACTGCGTCGTCATCCGCCGGGGCAGACTGGGTACGCAGTTCGATGTCACGGTCTTTCAACTTGGCCAAAATCAGGCGCACGGCTGCAAGACGGTCTTTCTCGCCAGCCTTCATTGCGGCGATCTGGGCCGCCTTTATGTCTTCTCGAATCATGTTCCGATTTCTTTGAAAAAGTGGAAGCGGCTCTCTTAGCCACAACTTTCCGATTTTAATAGATTGACCTTGCGGCGGCTCGTCTCTAGGCGCGGTGCCTTAGCGACATCGCCAGAAACTCTATTGAAAAAGGACCGCCACCATGGCTGACCCTACCACTACGCGCGCGCCCACCGGAGCGACAGGCGTATTGGTTTTAGCCAGTGGCGAGGTGATCTGGGGCAGGGGTTTTGGCGCAGAGGGTAGCGCGGTTGGCGAAGTCTGCTTCAACACTGCGATGACCGGCTATCAGGAAGTGATGACCGATCCCAGCTATGCCGGGCAGATCATCAACTTCACATTCCCGCATATCGGCAATGTCGGCACCAACCCCGAGGATATTGAGGCGACCAACCCGCATGCCTTGGGCGCGATTGTGCGGCAGGATGTCACCAACCCCTCCAATTTCCGCGCGACCCAGCATTTCCGCGACTGGATGGCGGCGAATGGACGGATCGGGCTTTCGGGCGTCGACACCCGTGCGCTGACCCGTCTGATCCGCCTGAAAGGCGCGCCCAATGCGGTGATTGCGCATAGTGACGTTGGCAAGTTCGACATCCCCGCTCTGTTGGCGCAGGCAAAGGCCTGGCCGGGGCTGGAGGGGATGGATCTGGCCAAGGATGTTACCACCTTGCAGACCTATGGCTGGGACGACGGGCTTTGGAAGCTGGGGCAGGGCTATGCTGAGAAACCTGACCTATGTTCCGCCAAGCGGCCAAAAGTCGTTGCCATCGATTATGGCATAAAACGCAATATATTGCGAAACTTAGTTGATACTGGCTGTGAAGTTACGGTCGTTCCGGCCACCGCAAGCTTTGACGAGATCATGGCGCATCAGCCTGATGGCCTGTTCCTCTCCAACGGCCCTGGCGATCCGGCGGCGACGGGGGTTTATTCGGTGCCCGTCATCAAGGCCTGGCTGGAAACCAAAAAGCCGCTGTTCGGCATCTGCCTTGGCCACCAGATGCTGGCGCTGGCGGTGGGCGCAAAGACCGAGAAGATGCATCAAGGGCATCGCGGCGCGAACCATCCGGTGAAGCGGCTATCCGACGGCGCGGTCGAGATTACCAGCATGAACCACGGCTTTGCGGTTGATGCAGACACGCTGCCCGCCAACGCCCGCGCAACGCACACCAGCCTCTTCGACGGCAGCAATTGCGGCTTTGAACTCACCGACCAGCCCGCCTTCAGCGTGCAATACCACCCCGAAGCGAGCCCCGGCCCGCAGGACAGCCATTATCTCTTTGAAAAATTTGCGGGGATGATAGGGAAATAACATGAACCTGACACAGGCAGCGGAATTAACCCGTAACGACAATTTCTTCAAATACTGGATGCCCTACCTTTTCCAACGGATTGAAAGTGATGCTGGTAAGCACTGCTTTCTTCCCCTGAATCGAATTTATAAGCCTCTGGGTATCGTTTCGCGCGATTGGGTGGACTACAACAGTTTTGCATCAACGAATGGTGTGATTTTTTCCCGTGATCCGATCACGCTCAAAGATATTTGGATACATACTGATCCCTCGGAAGGTCGATTTTGGCTCTACGAAGACGCTCAATCTTCAAGGACGACCTATTTCAGCAGACTTGAAAAATTGATTACTAAATCACTGAAAATCATTGGAGATGCGGGGTGACCATTCCTGACATCAACGGATTGCGTGATGATATCCTGATGGAGCTCGCTACATTGAAAGCAAGCAATGGAAAACCTGCTAACGTAATCGACATCTGCAAAAAAATCCGGCCTTTGACTGATTGGAAGGAAGAGGCGGAGCTTGCGAGAAGTGCCGCGTGGCTGCTCGTCAGAGCAAGTCCCGCTCTTGCAAAAAGAGTTCCCGATGGCGACCGTCCCGGTGCAATGCTACTGGCGCTAACAGCGGCAGGTAAGTCAGAAGCGAGCACTCTTGCGGGGCAACCGCGAACCAACATACAAAAATTGCTGGCAGTCATAAAAAAGGATTGGATAGCAATTCTAGCTTTAGTGGTGAGCATTTTTGCTCTGTTTAGAGATAGCAACTAATGCCCAAACGCACTGACATCCAATCCATCCTCATCATCGGCGCTGGCCCGATCATTATCGGCCAGGCGTGCGAATTTGACTATTCGGGGCCGCAGGACAGCCATTATCTCTTTGAGAAATTTGCGGGGATGATGGGGTGAATTGATGCTTGGACGCAAAATTATCTCCTCAGTTCTTTTTATGAGCGCGTCGCTATTTGCTGTGTCGGCCAACGCATCGGATCCTCAATTGCCCAAAACTGTGGGGTGGTTCGGTTCATGGCATGTTCGGGAGAATGTCATAGATACCCAGCCCGAAGTGGAAGGTGTCAATTATCGGGATTATTTTTTCGCATCGCTGGACCAGGCCGTCTGCGACGCTGACAAAGACGTTTGCGATGAGCTTCAAATTCAATGGACCAACGGTAGCTCGGTGACGGTATCCGCCAATTTCGGCACCTGTAAAAACGAACTGGGCAGATTTAAGCCATTCTACTTTGTCCCGGCAGAACGCTGGATCAAAAAGGGACCGGCGATGGAGCGGCAAATTGAGCTCGATTTTGAGGCATGGCTAAGACAGGCGTATTTAATGTGTGAGAAGCCCGAACGCGCCGGGGGTTTTCGCATGAAGCAATTGAAGCCCGCTGTTCGCGCTTTCACCCGAACTTTGAGCAAGTTTCATGATGTGGTTTCCAAATAATGCCCAAACGCACTGACATCCAATCCATCCTCATCATCGGCGCTGGCCCGATCATTATCGGCCAGGCGTGCGAATTTGACTATTCGGGGACGCAGGCGTGCAAGGCGCTGCGGGAGGAGGGCTATCGCATCATCCTCGTCAATTCCAACCCGGCGACGATCATGACCGATCCGGAGATGGTCGGCGACAATGGCTCCACCTATGTCGAGCCGATCACGCCGGAGGTGGTCGCCAAGATCATCGAAACCGAGCGCGCAAAGTACCCCCAAGAGAAAATGGCCGTGCTGCCCACCATGGGCGGGCAAACCGCGTTGAACACCGCGCTGGCGCTGGAGGCCAATGGCACGCTGGCGAAATTTGATGTCGAGATGATCGGCGCGACTGCCGAAGCCATCGACAAGGCCGAAGACCGCATCAAATTCCGCAATGCGATGGACAAGATCGGCCTCGAATCGGCGCGTTCGGGCATTGCTCATACGCTCGACGAGGCGCTCACCGTGCTAGAACGCACCGGCCTGCCGGCGATTATCCGCCCCAGCTTCACCATGGGCGGCACTGGCGGCGGGATTGCCTATAATCGTGATGAATTCATCCAGATCGTCAATGGCGGCCTTGATGCCAGCCCGACGACCGAGGTGCTGATCGAGGAATCGCTGCTCGGTTGGAAAGAATATGAGATGGAGGTTGTCCGCGATAAGAAGGACAATGCCATCATCATCTGCTCGATCGAAAATGTCGATCCGATGGGCGTGCATACCGGCGACAGCATCACCGTCGCCCCCGCATTGACGCTGACTGACAAGGAATATCAGATCATGCGCAACGCGAGCATTGCGACGCTGCGTGAAATCGGGGTGGAAACAGGTGGTTCGAACGTACAGTTCGCAGTCAATCCGAAGGATGGCCGCCTGATCGTGATCGAAATGAACCCGCGCGTGTCGCGCTCTTCGGCACTGGCATCGAAGGCCACTGGCTTCCCGATTGCCAAGGTCGCTGCCAAGCTGGCGGTGGGCTACACGCTCGACGAAATCGACAACGACATCACCGGTGCGACGCCAGCATCGTTTGAGCCGACCATCGACTATGTTGTCACCAAAATCCCGCGTTTCGCCTTTGAAAAGTTCAAGGGTTCGGAACCACTGCTGTCGACCGCAATGAAATCGGTCGGCGAAGTGATGGCGATTGGCCGCAACATTCACGAATCAATGCAAAAGGCGTTGCGCGGCCTGGAAACCGGGCTGTCGGGCTTCAACTATGTCGATGAGTTGAAAGGCGCGCCCAAGGACGAACTGGCCGCCGCACTGACCCGTGCGACACCCGACCGTCTGCTGGTTGCGGCGCAGGCATTGCGCGAAGGCATGTCGGTATCCGAAATCCACCAATATTCGAAATTCGATCCCTGGTTTCTCGAACGCATGGCGGAAATTGTCGCAGCGGAAGAGGAAGTCAAAACCAACGGTATTCCGCAGGATGCCGAGGGGATGCGCCGTCTGAAATCCATGGGTTTCAGCGACAAGCGCCTCGCTTTCCTCGCGCTCGAATCTGCGCATGTCCGTCCGGGCATGGAAAGCGCGATCCGGCGCGGTTCCGGCCTGATCCGCGATGCCATTGTTGCGATGACCGGCGGGATTACCGAAGCAGAGGTGCGCAAGGCGCGCCACAAGCTGGGCGTCCGCCCGGTGTTCAAGCGCATCGATACCTGCGCGGCGGAATTCGAGGCGAAAACGCCCTATATGTATTCGACCTATGAGGCCCCGACCTTTGGCGAGCCCGAATGTGAGGCGCAGCCCAGCGATCGCGAAAAGGTCGTCATTCTAGGCGGCGGGCCGAACCGGATCGGGCAGGGGATCGAGTTCGACTATTGCTGCGTCCATGCCTGCT
>CAZQWC010000003.1:0-237074 GCA_964597055.1 uncultured Sphingorhabdus sp. | reverse complement strand
CGAGCAAAATCAGGCGATCTTGAAGTCAAGCGGCAGGCCACTTGGGGAATGTCGGCTTAGAACTTTGAACCCAACGACTGTCTAGATGGAGGATCGGCTTGGTGGGAGGGTTGATTCCCTTTGAGGAATTGCCGGAGTGGGTTCCGGGAAAGGTGCTTCTGGCCAGCGATGGACAGAACTGGAAGAGGGTCGCGTTAAGATCCTATCACTACCAAGGCCAAGATGTCGTCGTACCCGCGATGCGCGACTTCATGCTCGTGAGCTACAGGACCACCGATTCAGGCGATCCACAACTAGGTGAGAAAGATATACTCAGGCGCATGCAAACAGTGGCGGCACGCAATATTTGCGTCACCCCAACCTAACTAAAGGAGAAGTCTACATGGGTAAGCTAAACGATAAAGTTGTCGTGGTGACGGGCTCGGTCTCTGCGATCCCGGGATATGATTCCATTGGATCGGCAACGGTTCGCGAAGCTCTGGCAGAAGGGGCTGCGGGAGTCGTCATCTCCGATATCAACGACGAACTGGGAGAAGCCTTCGCGAAAAGCCTGAACGAACAATACGGCACCGGACGCGCTCTCTATGTCCATACAGATGTAAGAGAGCCGAAGGATGTCGAAAAGCTGTTCGATATCACCGAAAAGACCTATGGCCGCGTCGATGCTGTTATGGCCAATGCCGGGGTGGCAACGGCCGAGGATTTCGACAAGGATCCGGAAGCCGTCCTGAAATCCCGTAAGTTCATTCAAAGCATCAATGAGGACGGAGTTTTCCACACCGCCCTCTACGGTTCGCGTCTAATGATCAAGCACGGCACGAAAGGCTCCATCGTGCTGGTATCCAGTATTCACGGTGTCGTCGGTCGCCCCAAGGTCGTGAACCCGGACACGGGCGATGTGCTAATCGATCGCTTCAACTCGATTCAATATACGATGGGCAAGCATGGCGTCGTCGGCCTGTCGAAGGCCTTGGCTCTTCAACTGGCGGAATATGGCATTCGCGTTAATACGGTGAACCCGGGCTATATCATGACCCCCTTGTTTCAGGCTGCGGTCAATGCCGATAAGGGCGAGTTGGCAAAAGAGAAGACGCTGGCAACAGATGCTTTCGACTTCACCCAACTGGCGGCACTGCACCCGCTCTGCAACGACCCGGTAGAACAGGCCGATATCGTTCCACGGGGCAAGTTTGGTGGTCGCATGGGCGTTCCTGTCGAAATTGCCAAGCCCGCAGTCTTCCTGATGTCGGACGAATCTTCCTTTGTTACGGGCCAGAAGCTTGTGATTGACGGGGGGTATACGGCAGGCTGAGATCGCCTTGTGGGAGGCTCCGACACTGGCTCGCCGCATCGCCGGGGTCGAAGTCGCCTTCGCCCGGGTGCGTGCGCTGGTGACCGAACATCTGAGACGACCATGTCCCCCGGCGCGACCGCTGTCACGGCAGGCCGGGGCGAGCTTACTCGCGCTGGGGTTCTCATGGTCGCGCTCGGCTTCATCCAGGCCCTCCTGCCACTGATGTCGACCACGATCTTCCTGATCCTTGCCACAGGCTGCTTTGCTCAGTCGGGTATCTGGAATGCCATCACAAGGTGATCAAACCCGCAAACCCTGCTAACGACAATACATGATTAATCACAACTATTTGAAAATATTGCGCCCTGGGACACAGCCCTCTTAAGCTTCGCTTAATCCCTGCAAGTACGATCCGGGTTCGTGAGGCAACTGTGTCGTCGGTGTTACTGGTTACAAAACCACTCACAGTTCGCAGCACGGTCCGAGCTCTTGCTGAATCCAAAGCTTACGTCGTATTTGGGCTCTTCGATAACCTTCGCCGCGCGCTGCCCGAACGACCGCTACGGGCTGGACCACGAGCCCTTCTATAGCCCGTGGCCCAGCCCGCGATCTCGCTCGGCGATGCTGTCCGCCTCGCGCTCGATCTCCCGCTGACGTTCCAACTCCTGCTCCCGCGCAGCGTCCAGCTCGACCTGCCGTTCCTCGGCTTCGCGGCCCTCGCGCAATGCGGCGGCACGGTCTGCGAGGGTGTCGGGGTCGATCCCGGTCGCCGCCTCGCGCAGCCGCGCCGCCAAGTCCTGCGGCGTTTCCCGTAAATAAATGAGTCAAATCATTGCTTTGACTCATAAAAATGCTGCGCAGCATATACTGCAGCAAAAATTTGCCAGAGTCTTGATTCTATGGTAAATTCTATTCGCTTCTGAACCCTTCGGTTCGCAACTTGGGGGAGCGAAAAATGGATAGTATGCAGATAGCAGGTTATGCCTTTGATCAGGCACTTTTCATGGAATGGGCGGAGAAGATATTCTTCGCCCTTATCATTTTGGGCATCACCTGGGCGCTGGCAAAGGCGGCCAAATGGACCTTCGCAAAGATGGTCGACCAGATACCCTTCCTGCAACGCGGGACATCGAGCGGCGAGAGCGTCGGCATGGCGCTCGGCAAAATCGTTTCGCTTCTGGTGTGGTTGCTTGGCTTGCTCGCGGTTCTCCAGCAGCTTGGATTTGATAGCGTGATTACGCCCGTGCAGGGATTGCTGACCAATTTCATCGGATATCTCGATAATGTGGTCTTTGCTGCCGCAATCTTCTTCATCGGTTCGATGATTGCGGGAATCGCCCGCGACCTGGTGGAAACCGCCTTGGGCGCCGTCGACTTCGACAAATGGGCCAATAAGGGTGGGGTCGAAGCCATCACCGGGAATAATGCGATCACCAAGACGCTGGGTACGATTGTCTATGTACTCGTAATCATTCCAGTCGCGATTGCTGCACTCCAGATGCTGGAAATATCGGCAATCACCGAACCGGCAATGAACTTGCTAAACATGGTGTTCAAAGCCATCCCGCTGATCATCGGTGCTTGCCTCTTGCTCGGCATCGGCTTCGTCATTTCGCGTTGGGTTGCTTCGCTTATCCGCGACCTGCTGCCCAGCCTTGGCGCAGATCGTGCGATCAACGAACTGGGCATCCTGCCTGAAGGCCGCACCGCTTCGGGTGTGATTGCCGCCATCGTTACCATTGCCATCATGATCTTCTTCGCCATCGCGGCGACCAACATGCTGGGCTTCCCGCAGTTGACGAGCATCCTTGAAACGGTTCTCGCGCAGGCGGGTAATGTCGTCTTTGGTGCCGTCCTGATCGCTCTGGGTGTGCTCATCGCCAACATTCTGCGCAACCTGATCGCCGATGCGACGGGGCCGGGCATTGCCTCCAACGTGACCTATTGGATCACCACCGGGCTGTTCGTTTTCATCGGCCTCAAGCAGATGCAGATTGGCGGAATGATTGTCGATTATGCCTTTGGCGCACTCGCCATCGGCGCTGCGGTTGCCTTTGCCCTCGCCTTTGGCCTTGGCGGACGTGACGCGGCGGCACGGATATTGTCCGACCTGCGGGCTCCGGCCACCCCTGCGGCGAAGAAGCCGGTGGCGTCGCTGGCACCCAAAACGGTCAAGCGCGCTCCGGCCCGCAAGGCACCGGCCAAGAAATAAGCTGCCCTTACCGAAGCAGCATATTGGGGCGGGGGAAACTCCGCCCCTTTTATTGGGCCCCCTTTTATTTGGGCGACAGCGGGGGCATAGCAACAAGCATGCGCCGCTTTTCCCGCTTTGCCTGCATCGACTGGTCCGGTGCGGTCGGCGAATTTCCTTCGGGATTGGCACTTGCCTCCATCGGTCCCGAAGGCGCACCCGAACTGATTGGACCTGAAAGGCGCTGGTCGCGGCAAGCCGTTCTCGACTGGCTGCTCGAACTGGCCGACGCGGGCGAAGATATCCTTATTGGCCTCGACCTGTCGTTAGGTTTTCCCTTTAATGACCGGCGCAGCTTTTTCCCCGAATGGCCGGATAGCCCCGCCAATGCCCGCGCGCTTTGGGCGCTTGTCGATGACCTCTGCGCCGACGACCGGCATCTGGCCGCGAACAGCTTCCTCGCACATCCCGAAGCCCGCCGCCATTTCCGCCATGGCAAAGGCCTTGTCGGCGACCTGTTCGAAGGCGGTATCGGGCGATTGCGTGAAGTCGAGCGACACCAGCGCGCGACCAAACAGGCCAATAGCTGGAGCTGCTTCAACCTTGTCGGAGCAGGCCAGGTCGGCAAAAGTTCGCTGACGGGCATGCGGATGATGCACCGGCTGGGTGGCCGCATCCCCGTCTGGCCGTTCGATCCGCTTCCCGATCGTGGACCGGTCATCATCGAAATCTACACCACCATGGCCGCCCGTGCCGCAGGCCTGCCCGCCAACACCAGCAAAATCCGCGACAAGGTAACACTTGCCCGTTCGCTAGCTAAATTCGGTGCCGAGGCCCCTGCCCTGCTCCATCGACTCGACGACCACGCCACCGACGCGCTGCTGACCGCCGCCTGGATGCGCCAAGCCAGCCAAGACCCAGCTCTCTGGAACCCCGAATTGCTCACAGCTGAAATTGCGCAAACTGAGGGCTGGACCTTTGGGGTATTCTGACGCTAAAGGGCCACCCATTGGCGCGCCGGCTTAGCTCAGTTGGTAGAGCACCTGATTTGTAATCAGGGGGCCACGGGTTCGAATCCTGTAGCCGGCACCATCCACCAAGCCCCCTGACATAAACCAAAACCGCCTGACCCGTGGCGGAGCTTCAGTTTGTCGGCACCCGCCGACGGGCGGGTTCGAATCCTGTAGCCCGCACCATTTCTCCGTTTCGTCACATGCTGCCACACCACTGAAACAGTAGCGGACGTTGAGCCGTGGCGATCCCTACATGAAAAGAAAATAGGCTGCAGCAAGCGCAACGACCAGCACGCCGCGCGCTATCAAGCCATTTCTGAGCGAATGGCCTTGCAAATAGGGCTGGATGTCAGCCGGTATCGGCATCGGCAGTGTGGGTGAAACATCTGCGCCGCCGGTGTTGCCCACCGGTATCCATCCGGCGAGATGGAATGGACCCGCGCCAATCATTCGCACAATCTGCCCTCGAACCTCTTTGGTATCGGACTGTTTCAGTGCCAACCGGAACATGCGGTAGTGGCTTTCCATGTGCGAAATATACCAGCGCTGGCCGAGGATATGCGCACGCTCCAGATGGGCTTTCGCAACTGCGAAATCACCTTTCTTTTCGGCTGACTGAGCATAATCCAATTCCCGACGAAAAGCTGCTTTCACATTCAAAGCCATTGTTCATTCCCTTCCACTGGTCTCCTTCTTGGATACCAGTTCGATCGCCATCAGAACGAGCATTCAATTGAGCTAGTCCACCGCTTGCTAGCCAGAAACCACCCGTCAACTTGAACCGTTCCAAAACAATATTCAACGCCGCTAGGGCAAATTTGACGGCTGGTTAGTGGCGCACACATAGTGGACAGCGCTGCAGCATTGGCTGCCTTCGTGAAAGATTATTTTGCCCTTTGGGGGCTTCACGAATCCCTTTCACTCGGCCAAGGCTTAATCGACCGCTTAAATTGCAGGCAGGAGAGAAACATGGGTATGCTGGAAGGCAAGGTTGTGGCCGTGACCGGCGCAGGGCGCGGGGTTGGCCGGGAAATTGCCTTGCTGTGCGCGAAACATGGAGCGGCAGTGGTCATCAATGATCCCGGCGTGGGCGGCGGCGGTGAAGGCGGCGATGCCGGCCCGGCGCAGGAAACCGCGAATGACATCATAGCTGCAGGAGGCAAGGCGATCGCCAATCTGGCCAGTGTTGCCGATCCGGCGGGCGCTGCCTCAATCATCGAAAATGCGGTGAAGGCATTTGGCCGCATCGATGCTGTCGTGAACAATGCCGGCATCCTGCGCGATACCATCTGGCACAAGATGAGCCATGAGGATTGGCGCGCGGTGATCGATGTTCACCTCAACGGCACCTTCAACGTTTCGAAAGCGGCGACCCCCTATTTCCGCGAACAGCAATCAGGTAGCTTCATCCACTTCACGTCGACCAGCGGGCTGATCGGCAACATCGGGCAGGCAAATTATTCGGCGGCCAAGCTGGGCATAGTCGGCCTGTCGCAGTCGATCGCGCTCGATATGGCCCGCGCAGGCGTGCGTTCAAACTGCATCGCGCCTTTCGCCTGGAGCCGCATGACCGCATCAATTCCTGCTGAAACACCAGAGCAAAAGGAACGCGTCGAGCGGCTGAAAACGATGAGCGCGGACAAGATTGCGCCTTTGGTAGTTTACCTGGCAAGCGACGCATCCGAGGAGGTGTCGAACCAGATATTCTCGGTGCGCAAGAATGAGATCGTGCTTTACAACAAACCGCGCCCGATCCGTTCGATGACCAAGGTTGAAGGGTGGACGCCGGAGAGCATCGCCGATGAACTGATCCCCGCCTTCAGGCCCAGTTTCGCCCGCGCCGATGAAGTTTCGGCGCATGTATTCCCTTACGACCCCATCTGAGGAGCAAGAGATGAGCAATCCCGGTATGGACTCCGAAACTTTCGATGCCTTTATCGAGCAACTCCGCCGTTATGTGCGCGAACGCCTGATCCCGGCTGAGGAAGACGTGATCGCCAATGACGCGATCCCTGGCGATATCCTGACTGAAATGCGCGAAATGGGGCTGTTTGGCATCACCATTCCCGAAGAATTTGGCGGCGCGGGGATGAACATCAGCCAATATATTGAAACGGTGAAGCAGCTCGCATACGCGGCTCCCGCCTTTCGCTCCACAATGTCGATCAATGTCGGGATGACGGGCAGCGCACTCAAGAATTTCGGCACGCCGGAACAGAAGGCCTATTGGCTGCCGCGGATCGCCAGCGGCGAGATTGCCTGTTTCGGCCTTACCGAGCCGGGCAGCGGTTCCGACAGTGCCGCGATGCAAACAATGGCTGTGCGTGATGGCAATGGCTATAAACTGACCGGCACCAAGCGCTACATCACCAACAGCCCGCACGCAAAAATCGGCCTGATCATGGCGCGTACCTCGAAAGAGGCGCTGCCGAAGAATGCCCATGTCTCTGCCTTCATTGTCGACATGACTTCGCCGGGCATCAGCATCGGCAAACCCGACAAGAAAATGGGCCAGTCAGGTGCGCATATTGCCGACATCATCATGGAAGATGTCAAAATCCCGGGTGACGCGTTGGTGGGCGGCGAAGAAGGTCGCGGCTTCCAGATAGCGATGCAAAGCCTTGATAATGGACGTCTTTCAGTAGCCGGCATGGGCGTCGGCATGGGGCGCCGCGCGCTCGATACCGCGATCCGCTACGCCACCGAGCGCAAGGCCTTTGGCGAGCCGATCGCCAATTTCCAGCTCATCCAGGCGATGCTCGCCGACAGCGAGGCGGACCTCTATGCCGCCGAGTGCATGATCGCGGATGCCTGCACGCGGGCCGACCGTGGCGAAAATATCCTGCGAAAGGCCGCAGCAGCCAAGCTGTTCTCGTCCGAAGCCTGCGGGCGCGTTGTCGACCGCTGCGTGCAGGTTTACGGCGGGGCCGGCTATCTCGCCGAATATCCTGCCGAGCGTTTCTTCCGCGATGCCCGCATCCTGCGCATCTACGAAGGCACCAGCCAGATCATGCAATTGCAGATCGCCAAGCATCTGCTTCGCGAATTCGAACGCGAAGGGGCTGTGTGGTGAGCCATACACTTCATCCTCCCCATCGACTTGCGATGGGGAGGGGGACCATCCGGAGGATGGTGGAGGGGACTGCGACGGTGCAATTCCCCTCCGTCAGTTGCTGCGCAACTGCCACCTCCCCAACGCAAGTCGTTGGGGAGGAATAGAAAATGTACAACCTCCTCAACGGACTCTCGGTAATCGAAGCGTCCAGCTTCGTCGCCTCACCCACCGCCGGATTATATCTGGCGCAAATGGGGGCGGAGGTCATCCGTGTCGACCAGATTGGCGGAGGGCCGGATTTCCGTCGCTGGCCGGTCACTGAGGACAATGACTCGCTCTATTGGGAAAATCTCAACCGGGCGAAAAAATCGGTAGCGCTTGATTTAGGGTCGCCACAAGGACGCGAACTGCTGCAGGAATTGGTCCGCAAGACGGGACAGTTTGTTACCAATTTCCCCGCCGAAGGCTTCCTCTCGCATGCAAAACTGGCAGAGGGACGCGACGACTTGATCACCGTGCGCGTCATGGGCTGGGCCGATGGCTCGCCAGCGCTTGATTATACGGTCAACAATTCGGTCGGCTATCCGATGATGACCGGTGCCGGGCCGGAACCGGTAAACCATGTATTGCCCGCTTGGGATCTGCTCACCGGCGCCTATGCGGCTTTTGCGATGCTCGCAGCTGTCCAGAAGCGCGCGCAGACTGGTGAAGGCCTCGAAGTGCGTATTCCGCTGTCCGACGTAGCCATTGGCACGGTCGCCAATCTCGGTGGCATTGCAGAAGTGCTTTATACTGGTGCGAACCGCCCGCGCCTTGGCAATGCCGTCTATGGCCTGTTCGGGCGCGATTTCGTGACGGCCGATGGCGTGCGTACGATGATAGTTGTCGTAACGCCGCGCCAATGGGCCAATCTGGTTACCGCATTGAAACTGGAAGATGCAATTGCGGCGATAGAGGCCGAACGCGGTGTCAGCTTCGCCAAGGATGACGGACTGCGCTTCAACCACCGCGATGCGCTTTACCCTTTGTTCGAAGCGGCTATTGGCGCCCGAACACATGCAGACTTGTCCGCCGCATTTGACGCAGGCGGCATAGTCCATTCGGCCTATCGCACGATGCTCGACGCCGCCAACGACCCGGCATTGGTTGCCAATAATCCGGTCTTTGGTTCCGCAGCCAACCCCTCCGGTTTTGATTATCCCGCAGCAGGCAGTTTTGCTACCGTGCCGCAACTGGATCGCCAAGCGCCGCAACCGGCACCGCGCAACGGCGCGAATAGCGAAGAGATACTCTCCGAGCGGCTGGGCCTGTCCTCCGGTGCGATTGCGGCCTTGATCGATGCAGGAACGGTGAAACAGGGATGAGCGCAGCCCTTGCCGCCGCCGAAAACTATTCCGCAGCCGCACGGGCGGGAGTACAAGCACGCGTTGCCGCGTTCTCACTCGATGCAGAGCAGCATGTTTCGCATGGCTATGCGTGGATTGAAACCAGCTTGGAGGCTTTGCGCGCATTGCACGCATGGGGTTCGCGGCAAAGTGGAGAAGCCGAGAGGCTGGTAGTGGCCATCGGCACGGGCGAGACGCTGGCTCAACTCGCTGGCGGCCTTCCCATGGGGCAGAATGAATTTATCCGCCCAGCCGATTTCGGGTTGGACGACCATGTCCCCACCCTGCTCGCGCAAGCCAAAGGCAATGATGCATCCAATCGTGCAAAGCTCGTCGAATTGCTGGCCAGCGGCGCGACGATTTCCGACCGCTTCGACGATGAACTGCTCGATACGGTGCGCGACCAATATCGCCGTTTTACCGACGACCGCATCTTGCCGCAGGCGCATGGCTGGCACCTCGCCAACGCGTTGATCCCCGATGAGATCATCGCGGAAATGGCCGCACTCGGCACTTTCGGTGTCTGCATATCAGAGGAATTTGGCGGGCTTGGCCTTGGCAAGCTGGTGATGTGTGTCGTCACCGAAGAATTATCGCGCGGCTGGATCGGCACGGGCTCGCTCGGCACCCGTAGCGAGATTGCGGGCGAACTGATCATGCAGGGAGGAACCGATGCGCAGAAACAGCAGTGGCTACCGCGTATCGCATCGGGTGAAGTGCTGCCCACCGCCGTATTCACCGAACCCGACACCGGTTCGGATATGGCCAGCCTGCAAACCCGCGCGGTGCGGACCGATGACGGCTGGGAAATCAGCGGTGCGAAAAACTGGATCACCCACGCCGCACGCACCGATCTGATGACATTGATGGCGCGGACGCTGCCTGACGTTAAAGGCTATGCCGGGCTGTCGATGCTGCTGGTGCCCAAACCACGCGGAACCGAAGGCAACCCCTTCCCCGCCGAGGGCATGAGCGGCAGCGAGATCGAAGTGCTCGGTTATCGCGGAATGCGCGAATATGCACTGCAGTTTGACGGCATGAAAGCACCTGCGGACGCGCTGCTGGGCGGAGAGGAAGGCCAGGGTTTCAAGCAGTTGATGCGCACCTTCGAAGGCGCGCGCATCCAGACTGCCGCCCGCGCAGTCGGCGTCGCTCGCCGCGCCATCGAACTGGCGCTGCAATATGCGCTTGATCGCAAGCAATTCGGCCAGCCGATCATCCGTTTCCCGCGCGTGGCCGACAAGCTGGCGATGATGGTCACCGATATGGTGATGGCGCGCGAACTGACCTATTTCGCTGCCCGTGCCAAGGATAGCGGCAAGCGCTGCGATATCGAGGCAGGCATGGCCAAACTGCACGCCGCCCGCGTGGCATGGGCCAATGCCGATGCTGGCCTGCAGATCCATGGCGGCAATGGCTATGCCATGGAATATGAAATCAGCCGGGTGCTGTGCGATGCGCGCATCCTCAACATTTTCGAAGGCGCAGCCGAAATCCAGGCGCAGGTTATTGCGCGCGGAAAGCTGCAAGACCGCAATTAGCAAAGGAAGAAAATCATGACCCGCCCTCAGAACGAGTTGCGCCGTGCCGCCATAGTCGCTCCCATCCGTACTGCTGTCGGTAAATTTGGCGGTTCATTGTCTTCGATGACTGCAGGGCAATTGGGAGCTGTCATCCTCCAAGCCCTGATGGAGCGTACAAAAATTGATCCATCTCGCGTCGATGATGTCATCTTTGCCCAAGGCTATGGCAATGGTGAAGCGCCGTGCATTTCGCACTGGTCATGGCTGCTCGCCGGCCTTCCCGAGGAAGTGCCCGGGTATCAATTGGACCGTCGCTGCGGTTCAGGCCTGCAGGCAATCGTCAACGCTGCGATGATGGTTCAAACCGGTGTGTCCGATGTGGTCGTCGCGGGTGGCTGCGAGAGCATGTCGAATGTCGAACATTATACCACCGACATCCGCAAGGGCGTCCGCGCTGGCAATCTGACGCTGCATGACCGCCTCACCCGTGGCCGTGTAATGAGCCAGCCAATCGAACGCTATGGTGTGATTTCGGGAATGATCGAAACCGCCGAAAATCTGGCCAAGGACTGGAACATAAGCCGCGAAGCATGTGATACCTATGCAGCGCGCAGCCACCAGCGCGCAACGGCGGCTTGGGCCAATGGCCTGTTTGCCGATGAGCTGGTTCCTGTTCAAATCCCGCAAAAGAAAGGCGATCCGATCGTCTTTGACCATGACGAAGGCTATCGCGCCGATGCCAGCATCGAGACGCTGGGCGCACTTCGCGCACTCGAAGGCGGCGTGGTAACCGCGGGCAATGCCAGCCAGCAAAATGACGCCGCTGCGGCCTGCCTCGTCGTCGCCGAAGACAAGCTTGAGGAACTCGGCCTTGAACCCATCGCCTTCTTCCACAGCTGGGCTGCCGCCGGTTGCGACCCCAGCCGCATGGGCTATGGCCCCGTGCCTGCAACCGAACGCCTTTTCGCGCGCAACGGCCTGTCATGGAACTACATAGGGCTCATCGAACTCAACGAAGCCTTCGCGCCGCAAGTGCTCGCCTGCCTCAAGGGCTGGGGTTGGTCGGATGATGACAGTCGCCACGACATGCTCAACGTCAATGGATCGGGCATATCGCTCGGCCATCCCATCGGCGCGACCGGCGGGCGCATCCTTGCCAACCTGACCCGCGAGATGCAGCGCCGCGATGTACGCTACGGCCTTGAAACCATGTGCATCGGCGGTGGTCAGGGTATCGCTGCGGTGTTCGAAAAGGCATGAGCCCCATGCATGATTACACCGCTATCCGCGAAGAAGTTGCCAAGCTGTGCGCAGGGTATCCGGGCGAATATTGGCGCGCGAAGGACAAGGCGCGCGAATATCCGTCAGAGTTTGTCGCGGCGCTTGGTGAAGCAGGCTATCTCGCCGCGTTGATCCCCGAAGAATATGGCGGCGCCGGCCTGCCCCTCTCGGCGGCAGCGGCGATCCTCGAAGAGGTTCAGCGCCAAGGCTGCAATGGCGGCGCAGTTCATGCACAGATGTACATCATGGGCACGGTGCTGCGCCATGGCAGCGAAGAGCAAAAGCAGCGCTATCTGCCCAAAATCGCTACTGGCGAGCTGCGGCTGCAGGCCTTTGGCGTGACCGAACCGACCAGCGGCACCGATACGCTGAGCCTGAAGACCGTCGCCAAGCGTGAGGGCGACAAATATATCGTCAATGGCCAGAAAATCTGGACGAGCCGCGCCGAACATTCGGACCTGATGCTGCTTCTCGCCCGCACGACGCCGCGCGAAGAAGCAGCCAGCCGCACCGAAGGCCTGTCGGTCTTTCTGGTCGACATGAAAGAAGCGTTGGCTGCAGGTTCGCTGACCATCAACCCCATCGACACAATGATGAACCACGCAACAACGGCGGTGTTCTTTGACAATATGGAGGTGCCCGCCGCAAATTTGATCGGCGAAGAGGGCAAGGGTTTCCGCTACATCCTTTCGGGCATGAACGCCGAACGACTGCTGATTGCGGCGGAGTGCATCGGCGATGCCAAATGGTTCATCGAAAAGGCAACCGCCTACGCCAAGGAACGCGTCCTTTTCGGGCGGCCCATAGGGCAGAACCAGGGCGTCCAGTTTCCCATCGCCCGCGCCTATGCGCAGATGCGCGCCGCCGACCTCCTCGTGCAGGAAGGCATCCGCAAATATGAGGAGGGCGAGAATTGCGGTGAGGAAGCCAATATGGCGAAGATGCTCGCTGCCGAAGCCAGTTGGGCCGCAGGCGAAGCCTGTGTGCAAACGCATGGCGGTTTCGGCTTTGCCGCCGAATATGATGTCGAGCGCAAGTTCCGCGAAACCCGGCTATATCAGGTCGCGCCGATCAGCACGAACATGATCCTCTCCTTCGTTGCCGAGCATGTCCTCGGCCTGCCAAGGAGTTACTGATGGGCGCGTGGGATGCCTGGATTGGCCGTCAGATGTTGCAGCGCGACCGGCTAACCCCGGCCCTGCTACAACGTTTTCGTGCCACCATTGATAGCCCTGAAAACTCCGAGATTGCACCTCAGGCAATCCATTGGGTGCTCTGCACACCCGAAGCGACAACTGCCCAACTTGGGATCGATGGCCACCCGCAGCGCAGCGACAGCCCGGACAGCTTCTTCCCGCCGGTGCCCCACCCCCGCCGGATGTGGGCTTCAAGCAAGGTCGAGTTCATCAGCGCAATCTCGGTCAATGCCGAAATTGAGCGCATTTCGACCATCGCCTCAATCAACGAAAAAACAGGCAGCACGGGCAGTCTGGTATTTGTCGATGTCGAGCATCAGACAAAGGCAGACGGCATAGTGGCAATCAGCGAACGGCAAACGCTTGTCTATCGCGAGGCCAACACGGCAAAGCCTGCACCAGCGCCGGAGGCCATTGATATCGATTTTGGCGAATGGGACTTCCATCGGACGCTGGTTCCGAACGAAGCGCTGCTGTTCCGCTTTTCCGCCATCACTTTCAATAGCCACCGCATCCATTACGATGCGCCTTATGCGGTCAACGAAGAGGGCTATCGTGGGTTGGTCGTCCATGGGCCACTGACATCATCGCTGTTGCTCGATCTGGCAGCGCGGCAATTTGGCGCAAATGCCGTCAAGTATTTCGCATTTCGCGCGCAAAGCCCGGCCTTTGCGGGGGAGTCACTCCATCTTGTCGGACGACGCGAGGGCGATGCACTCACATTGGCGGCACTCAATCCGGCGGGACAGACCGTCGTCGCAGCGGAAGGAAATCTATGACCGATCTTGTTACCCGCGAAGACCGCGACGGCATCGCCATCCTGTCGCTCAACCGGCCCGACAAGCGCAATGCGCTCAACATCGCGCTGTGGCTTGAATTGGAGGCGCATATTACCTCCATACGCGAAGCGGGCGACGCATTCGGTGCCGTTATCTTGCGCGCCAACGGACCGGTCTTTTGCGCGGGCAATGACCTGAAGGATCGCGGAAGCGAACTGCCCCGTCCCAATTTCCAGGCCTCCATCGTCACCGCGCTGGCTACCTTGCCCCAACCCGTCATCGTGGCCGTGCAAGGCGGCTGTTATACCGGCGGTCTTGAACTGGCTTTGGCGGGTGACATCATTCTGGCCGCCGAAAATGCAGTTTTCGCGGACACGCACGGCAAATTTGCGCTGGTTCCGATCTGGGGGATGAGCCAGCGGCTGCCCCGCCGTGTCGGACAATGGAAAGCACGCGAGATGAGCTTCACCGGCCTTCCCGTCTCGGGCGCAGAGGCCGCGCGCATCGGCCTTGCCAACCATGTCGTGCCCGATGCTGAACTGGATGCCAAGGCGCTGGAACTGGCCAGCGCTATCGCTGCGCAAAGCCGCCACAGCGTCTTTGCCTATAAGCAGCTTTATCAGGATCAGGCCGACTTGCCGCTCAATGCAGGCCTCGCCCACGAAGTGTTCAACAGCGTGGGCGTAGGCCCTGATTTTATCCAGCGGGTCAGTGGCCAGTTCGGGAAGTGATTTGGCTTAAGGCCGGATCAGATATTTCTCGCCGGTTTTCTTGGCGTTATAGGCCTGCATCGTTGCGACATCGACCGCCTGCTCCAGGCTGACTTCATGGCTGTAGTGGCTCTTGAAGGTCGTGGTGAGTTCAGCGGCGACACGGGCGCGCATCCGGCCAACGATTTCCGGGCCAGCCTTTGCCATAAAGGGCGTGAGCAACCAGCCGCCCAGCCCCCAAGTTAGGCCAAAGCTGCGGTTCAATATGGTCGGTCCTACGTCAAGCGCGCCATAGATATAGACCTGCTTCATCTGGTCCGAACCATAGCGACTGAAAGCCGTCATCCGGCGCACAGCAGCGGCTTCCATTGCGCCCAGAATCTGCCCGGCCAGTTTGCCACCGCCAATCGGGTCGAAACCCAGGAACGCCTCGGTCTTTTCGATGGCGCTGGTCAGCTGCTCGACAAAATCTGCGTCGTTTGAATTAAGAACGATCTCCGCGCCGATACCCTTGAGAAGCACAACCTGCTCGTCGCTGCGCACGATGTTGACCAGCGGAATTCCGTCAGCCTTGCAGATCTTCACCAGCATCTGACCAAGGTTCGATGCGGCCGCGGCGTGGACGATTGCCTTATAACCTTCCAGTTTCATCGTTTCGACAAACCCCAGCGAAGTCAGCGGGTTAACGAAGCAGGATGCGCCATCTTCAGGAGCAGTTCCATCAGGCAACGGCATGCACATTTGCGCCGCGAGGCAACGATATTCGGCATAGATTTCACCACCGATCAGCGCGACGGTCTTGCCCATCAGTGCCTGCGCTTCCGGAGCTGCACCGGCAGCTACAACCACGCCGCAACCTTCATTGCCAATCGGCAAGGCCTGACCGATGCGGCCAGCCATGAAGCGCATTCCGGCTTCGGGTACATTCATCGCGATACCGGGCAAGCCTGCGCGTTCGATTGCGCGGGCGCTGGTCACGTCCGCAGCCCCAACCATCAGGCCCAAGTCTGACGGATTGATCGGGGTGGCCTGCACCTTCACGACAACCTCATGGTCTTTCGGGGTCGGCATGGGCAGATCGGCCAGATAGAGCTCGAGCACGCCTTCGGGCTTTACCTCGGTCAGCATGGAACGGTTGGTTGCAGGCAGGTCGGACATATCTCTCTCCTCTTGCGCGATACGGATTTGGTTCGCGTTTGCAACTGGCCTAGCGGATGCGTGTCACGACCGCAATGTCCGCTGCCTATCCCAATTTGATTTCAAGTATTGCAGCAATCAGGGTCGCCAGCATCGCAAAAACAGTAATCCCGGTCCAAGGCATGAAGCCTACATCGTCAATTTTGCGTCGTTTGGCGCGGCGTCTATCTGCAAATATGGCGATTGTAGCCAGAATGGCAAAGCCGCAGGCGACAATGGCCCACCCATGATAGTCCCAAAGCTCGATCAGCTGCATATACATGGGCGGTCAGATGGATACGCCCCGAACGAAACGCAAGGGCTGGACGCGAAACCGCAAAGCGCTAAGGCCGACCGCATGGCAATCCCTGCTCAGCTTCACCAGCCGACAACCGCGCTGCCGGTTGCCCGACCGGTAATCGGCATCGTGATGCGACTTTCTGCAATGGCCGTGCTGGCAATCATGTTCGCGCTGGTCAAGATTGCCGGAGCCAAGGGCGTTCATGTCGCGGAGAGCGTATTCTGGCGTCAACTGACCGGCCTTCCGGTCGCACTGGCCTGGCTGTGGTGGCATGGCGACTTGGCCACAATCCGTACCAGCCGCCCCTTCGCTCACGCGCTGCGGATGCTGCTCGGGATCAGCGCCATGGTGCTGAACTTCTCAGCGATGCTGCTGTTGCCGATGGCGGAGGCAACGACATTTGGTTTTGCAGCCCAGATAATTGCCACCATATTGGCCGCGCTGCTGCTCGGTGAGCCAACGGGGAAATATCGCTGGGGTGCGGTATTATTAGGTTTTGTGGGTGTGTTGATCGCGCTGCAGCCGGGTGGACATTCGGTCAACCTGTGGGGCGCGGCGATAGCATTGCTCGGCGCCACGGCAACCGCAGCCGTCATCATTCAGATACGGCAAATGACCCGGACTGAAGCTGCAGGCGCAATCGTGTTCTGGTTTTCGCTTACATCGATGATACCGCTTGGCATCGCACAGTATTTTTTTGGCACCGCACATGGATCAGACGCGTGGCTGGCGATTGCCGGGCTGAGCCTTGCTGGTGCTATCGGCCAAATCCTGCTCACTGCGTCGCTACGCCATGCGTCGGTCGCAACTATTATGACCATCGATTATAGCATGTTGATCTGGTCGGCGCTGGCTGGGTTCCTGATCTTTGCCGAAATACCCGACAACAGTGTCTGGATCGGCGCACCGGTCATCATAACCGCAGGTCTGATCATAGCCTGGCGGGAGCATATTTTGGCCCGGCAACGGATTAGCGGAGAGGTGGAATATCCCGTCGGTTGAGGTGCACGGGTATTTGCGCGCGCACTGCCTCGATTCTTTCAAGGTCAAGATCGACAAAACCGAGCCCCTCTCCCTCCCCCATGTCGAGCAACACATCGCCCCAGGGATCTACTACCAGCGAGTGGCCATAGGTTTCGCGGCCGTCGGCATGCTTGCCAGATTGTGCCGCAGCAATAACAAAAGCCGCCGACTCAATCGCACGAGCGCGCAGCAAGACGTGCCAATGCGCTGCGCCGGTCGGCACAGTGAAGGCGGCGGGCACAGCAAAAGCAACTGCGCCGCTTCGAGCGAGCGTGCAGAACAGTTCGGGGAAGCGAAGGTCGTAGCAGATGGTCAAACCCATTGGTCCTAAAGGTGACGCCGTCATCACGGGACCATCTCCTCCAAGATAGGCTGCAGACTCGCGCCATGATTCGCCCGTCGCCAAATCCACATCAAAAAGGTGCATCTTGTCATAGCGGGCCTGAATTTGGCCGGAACTATCAAACACCATCGTGCGGTTGCAGAAGCGGTCGGCTGCCCGCTCGGAAATGACGGGAAACGACCCAATATGCACCCATATCCCGGCCTGGCTTGCTGCTTGAGCAATCTCCGAAAGCGCGGTCGAATTAGCCTCGGTAGTGATAACGGATCTGGCCCGAACACGGTCTCGGTCGAGTAGAAGAGACATTTCGGGCGCAAAATAGGCCGTAGCGCCACCCGCTTTCGCTTCTTTTATCCCTGCCATCATAGCCATAACATTCTGGTGAATGTCGAAAGTGCTGTTCATTTGATGCACCGCAATAAGCATGAAGGATTTCGATTCTCTGCCAATCTGACTTGCGCCAAGGTATAGTTCGATGTTGTATCTACCGCATCGCAAAACATTTTGCGATGAACCGCCAAGACATCAATATACATAAGAGTAAATAAGCTCAGTACACTGTGTCGTCGCCGCAACAGTCCCGCAAGCTATGATGACAAAATGAGATTTTTCAATTTCATCACCGATTCTCGGGTTGCGTCTAAATCCTGTTTGTGCCAATTAGATACTGGTGTGTTTGAAACCACATTCAAAAAGGAGCCAAAAAATGCGTTTCGGTAAAGTTTCGCTCGCTGCAGTGGCTGCTGTTGCTCTCGCCGGTGCTCCGGTGATCGCACAGGCTGCTGCTCCTGCAAAGCCCGTCGCTGCCAAGGTGCAGCGCGCTGGTGCCGCTAAGGAAGAAAGCAAGCTCGGCGGCGGAAGCGGTGTTATCATCGCTGTTCTCGCAGCTGCAGCTGTTATTGCCGGTATCGTCATTGCCTCGGGCAACGACGACGACGCTCCGACCAGCCCCTGAGCTCGGTCTGAGACTTAAAGGAAAGGCGGCTTTTTGGCCGCCTTTTTTTTAACTTTCGCAGGCGCAAATCTGGTAAATTCAATAAGCGCAAAGTGTTTTTGTTAACCAAAGCATCACTCTCATCGGCTATCTTCCGGCCATGACAAAGCAGCTCAAAGTCCTCGTTACCGGCGGTGCCGGTTATATCGGCAGCCACGCCGTTCTAGCCCTGAAAGATGCCGGACATTGCCCCGTCGTCATCGACAATCTGGTTACGGGCTTTCGCTGGGCTATCCCCGACGATGTGCCCTTCGTCGCTGGCAATATAGCCGATGAGGAACTGGTTGCATCGACGCTTCGTGAGCATGGCATCGACGCGATCATGCATTTTGCCGGATCGATCATCGTACCCGAATCAGTCGAGAACCCACTCAAATATTATCGCAATAATACAGCCGCGAGTCGCAGCCTTATCGATTCGGCTGTTCAGGCCGGTGTGAAGCATTTCATCTTTTCCTCGACCGCCGCGACCTATGGCATCCCCGAATTGAGCCCGGTTCGCGAAGACATGCCCAAACTGCCGATCAACCCCTACGGCATGTCGAAACTGATGACCGAATATATGCTGCGCGATGTCGCGGCGGCACATGACTTCAACTATTGCGCCCTCCGTTACTTCAACGTCGCAGGTGCCGACCCGCTGGCGCGCACCGGCCAATCGACCGCAGGTGCAACCCATCTGATCAAGGTCGCCGTCGAGGCCGCATTGGGAAAGCGCGATTCGGTAGCCGTCTTCGGGACCGACTATGCGACACCCGACGGCACTGGCGTCCGCGACTATATCCATGTCAGCGATCTGGCCGCAGCGCATGTTATAGCACTCGAGGCTTTGGTTGCGGATCCCAAAACAAGCCACACGCTCAATTGCGGTTATGGCCATGGCTATTCGGTAATGCAGGTGCTCGACGCGGTCGACCGCGTCACCAACCAGACCATCGAACGAAAGATCGAAGGCCGCCGTGCGGGCGACCCCGACGAGCTGATTTCAGACAACCGCGAAATCAAAGCGCGTTTCGGCTGGCGGCCCAAATATGACGACCTCGACACGATAGTTTCCCACGCACTGCAATGGGAACGCAAGCTGGGCGAACGCGGCCAAGCCTAGTTGCCATACTTGCACTGTTGAACCATGCGCCCCATATCCGGGGCTATGGACAATCAAGCACATAACAACCCGTCGACCTGGTACGGCACGACGATTCTTTCGGTCCGCAAGGGCGGCAAAGTGGTGATCGCGGGCGATGGTCAGGTATCGATGGGCCAGACGGTGATGAAGCCCAATGCCAAAAAAGTCCGCCGCCTACATGATGGCAGCGTGATCGCGGGCTTCGCTGGGGCTACCGCCGATGCCTTCACCCTGTTCGAACGGCTCGAAAAGAAGCTGGAGGCGCATCGCGGGCAATTGATGCGCGCCGCCGTCGAACTCGCCAAGGACTGGCGTACCGACAAATATCTGCGGAATCTTGAAGCGATGATGATCGTCGCCGACAAGGAAGTTACGCTGATCCTTACCGGCAATGGCGATGTGCTTGAACCGCTGGATGGTATCGCCGCGATCGGTTCGGGCGGCAACTATGCGCTATCTGCTGCAAGGGCATTGATGGACTATGAGGCCGATGCCGAAAAGCAGGCACGCCATGCGATGAAAATCGCCGCCGATATTTGTGTGTACACCAACGACCAATTGACGGTCGAAAGCATGGACAGCGTCAGCTGATCCCGGGAATCCTGATATTATGAGCCAGAATTTGACGCCGAAAGCGATTGTCGCTGCATTGGACGAGCACATCATCGGCCAGGCCGACGCAAAGCGCGCGGTAGCGGTTGCGCTGCGTAACCGCTGGCGTCGCCAACGCCTGCCCGCCGAATTGCGCGACGAGGTGACGCCGAAAAACATCCTGATGATCGGCCCGACCGGGTGCGGCAAGACCGAGATCAGCCGTCGCCTTGCCAAGCTGGCCGATGCGCCCTTCATCAAGGTGGAGGCGACCAAGTTCACCGAAGTCGGCTATGTCGGCCGCGATGTCGAACAGATTGCCCGCGATCTGGTCGAAGAAGCCATCCGCCTCGAAAAGGATCGCCGCCGCGAAGTCGTGCGCGAAGCCGCCGAAGCTGCCGCGATGGAACGCATCCTGAAGCCGCTGGCCGGTGACACGGCCAGCGAAGCCACGCGCGAGGCATTCCGCCAACGCATCCGCGACCGGCATATGGATGATGTCGAAATCGAGATTGAAGTTGTCGATACACCGCGCATGCCGATGGACATCCCGGGAATGGGCGGCGTTGGCATGATCAATATCGGCGAAATGATGGGCAAGGCATTCGGCCAGAACAACCAGAAACGCCGCAAGATGAAGGTGCCTGAGGCCTGGGTGAAACTGGTAGATGAGGAAACCGAAAAGCGGCTCGACCAGGATGATGTCGCACGCACCGCGATTGCCGATGCAGAGGCCAATGGCATCGTCTTCCTCGACGAGATCGACAAGATCGCGGTCAGCGATGTCCGTGGCGGCTCGGTGAGCCGTGAAGGCGTACAGCGTGACCTGCTGCCGCTGATCGAAGGCACCACCGTCGCGACCAAATATGGCCCGATGAAGACCGATCATGTGTTGTTCATCGCCAGCGGCGCCTTCCATGTATCGAAACCCAGCGATATGCTGCCCGAATTGCAGGGACGCTTGCCGATCCGGGTCGAGCTGACCGCGCTGACGCAGGAAGATTTCGTCCGCATCCTTTCGCAGACCAAGGCCAATCTGCCGCACCAATATGTGGCGCTGCTCGGCACTGAAGAGGTAGGACTTGAATTCACCGATGATGCAATTGCGGCCGTCGCCCGCATCGCCGCACAAGTGAATGAAAGTGTCGAGAATATCGGCGCGCGCCGCCTGCAGACAGTGATGGAACGCCTGCTCGAAGATATCAGCTTTGATGCGGAAGACCGGAAGGGCGAGACGATCAGGATCGACGCTGCCTATGTCGAACAGCAGCTTTCGGGTATCGCCAAAGACGCTGACCTCTCCAAATATGTGTTGTAACCAACCTTAGATTCGTCGTCACCCCCGCGAAGGCGGGGGTCCATCACCCGCCAGTCAAATTTCATCCTTGGGTGATGGATTCCCGCCTTCGCGGGAATGACGAACTGGTGTATAAAAAGGTGTTAGGAGAGCGATCATGACCCATCAAGGCGGATGCCATTGCGGAGCAGTGCGCTATGAGGTGAGCGGCGAGCCGCAACACGTGGCGCTATGTCACTGTAGCGATTGCCGGAAATCGTCAGGCGCACCGATGGTGGCTTGGGCCGCCTTTGCCGAAGAGCAGTTCAAACTGGTCGAGGGCGAACCGGTGACGTTCAATTCGTCGGGTTCGGCGATGCGCAGTTTCTGCCCGAAATGTGGTTCAGGTCTCTATTATCGCAACGCCGAATTACTGCCCGGCATAGTCGACATCCAGTCGGCAACACTCGATGATCCCGATGCCCTGCCACCCGGCGCGCATATCCAGACGGCGGAACGGCTTGGCTGGATAGAAAACGCGCATAGCCTGCCGGCGTTTGAGCGGTTTCCGGGATAGGTTTTAGCGAGAGGCGACCGCGTCCGGCTCGGGTTCAACGACCATCGTCCAGGCTTTGGCTGTAACCAGATATTTGCGCGCCAGTGCCTGCAACTGCTCCGGCGTCACCTTGCTGTAATCACTGTACAGCCGTCCCAGCGCTTCATAGCGCGCAGCATTGTACGTCGCGCCCTCGAGCTCGTTCATCCAGAACAGATTGCCGGTCGTGGCACGCTCAACATATTGCAATATCGGTTCCAACGCGCGTTGCAGTTCATCCTTGCTGACCGGCGTTGTGGCAAGATCCGCTGCAACCGATTTTGCAAAAGTGAAAAAGCGGTCCTTATCCTTGGGCTGCATCTGGCTGTACGCCATCAGAAAGCCCCCCGATGTGAATTCGTCAGGCCAGGTTGAGGTCGCATCCGGGCTATAGCTAGCCGCCTGTTCCGCCCGGAACTTTTCGAACAGCCTATCGCGGAACAAGGCCGCCAGCACTTCCAACTGGCGTGCTTCGCTTATTTGCGCCAGTCCCGCCCCGGTGGGCCAACCGATAACCGCAGCCATTTGGTCCCTCGGGCCTTTATGCGTAAAGCGCAGCGGCTTTGCATTGGCGGCCGGAAAAACAACCTGCGACGCCTTTTGCGAAACGGTGGCTGCGTTGCGCGACTTCATTGCGCCGACGGTATTTTGTAGCGCGTCGACCGCCTTTTCGGTTTCAAAGTCGCCGAACAGCAAAACTTCCACCGGGCCGCCGGCCAGCAATGGTTCCCAAAAGGCACGGAATGCCTTGGCATCAACTTTGCGCACTTCGTCGGGGGTCGGGATTTTCCAGCGCAGATCATTGCCTGACATCCGATATTGCAGCTCGCGTTGCAGCACCGCAGTCGCCGACATATCGAAGCTGCGATAGCCCGCAATGGCCAGCGCCTTTTCGCGTTCAAGCGGTGCTGTATCCCAATTGGGATTTTCCATCTTGGTCGCGATCAAGCGCAGTTGATCGACCAGATCCTCTGGCCGTGTCGACGCACTAAATTCGAACGCATCATTGTCTACACCAAAGCCAAGTTCGATGCGGCGACCATTGACCAGCTGGTCGATCTGCGTTCGGCTATATTTGCCAATCCCGCTTTCGCTGATGATGCCCTGCCCGGTCCAGAATAATGCACCCTTGGCAGGATCGACCGCCTGATAGCCACGTCCAAAGCGCACGAGCACGCGCACTTGACCGCTCTCTGCCTTGTTCGGGAACAGCAAGGCCCGCACACCGTTGGAAAGCTCGACCGATTCCATCTCAAGCCGCGACAGTTTATTACGCGACACCACGGTTGCTGGCGCGCCAAGCTTGGGCAGATCGTCGATGGTAATTGCGTTTTCAGACAGACGTACCGTGGTCGCCGCAGCCACCGGATCGGTGAGCGCCTTTGCCAGTCGGACATCGGCATCTGCACCGTCCGCAACCGGGGTCGTCCGCAAGATGCGTACGGCATCGGCGGCAAAAAGCGCCTTTGTCGCAGCGAACAGGCGCTCGGGCGTGAATTTGTCGCGCATGTTTTCATAGACCGATACGACCGTGTCAGGGGCAGCAATGGTTTCGCGAATGTCGACCGCCTTGACGATATCGTCCGCCTGTTTGGCAGCCGCTTCGAACGGATAGCTGTCCCGCATCGTGCGCAGGGCATTGCCGAACAACGCCAGTTCGCGCTCAATATCGGCAGCCGAAGGCGGGGTGGTGGTGGCATCGGCGATGATGGCGCGCACGTCTGTTACCGCCTTTTGCCAATTGTCCCCAATCGGCGTGATGATGACGGTGGTCGTATCCGCGCTGCGTGAGATATCCTCTTGCGCAACCTCAGCCACGCTGAAAGTCGATCCGCCCCTTGCCTGCGTCACCAGACGACGGTTGACGATCTGTTGCGCCAGCGCGTCGACCAGCAATTGCTCATTATAGGCGATTGTGTCCGCAACCTTTTCCCATGGGCGAACATAGATGACAGCGACATTGGGCGGCAAAGTGGGTGCCACCACCGTCTTCGCGACTGCGCCTTTAGGGTCGGGGCGGCCGAAATCGGGATCCGCAACTGGCGCACCCTGCCCTTTCCAGCTGCCAAAATGCAGGCGGACCAGCCGCTCGAGTTCCTTGGGGTCCGCGTCGCCTGCTATCGACACAACGACTTTTTCGGGCCGATACCAGCGGCGATGAAACTCTTTCAGTGCCGCCGCCGAAGCGGTGTCGAGGCTTTCTATGGTCCCGATGGTCGAGCGCTTGGCCAGCCTTTGTCCCTGAAAAGCGTGCCGCCGCATCGCTTCACCCAGATCCATTCCCGCCCCAGCCGACTCGCGCAATTCTGCCTGCACAATAGCGCGTTCGGCATTCAGCGCGCTTTCCGAAATATTCGGCGCACGCACCATGCCCGCGAGAATTTTCAGCGACTCGTCCAAGGTTGCGGCTGAACTGTTTGGCAAATCCAGCTTATACACCGTCTGCGTTGGCGTGGTCTGGGCGTTGCTGTCGCTGCCAAAGGTGACGCCGAAACGCTGCCAGATACGCTTCGCTTCGCCATCGGGTACATGTTCCGATCCGCGAAACGCCAGATGTTCCATTAGGTGCGCAAAGCCGAGCTCATTGTCCTCTTCGTGCAGCGCCCCCGCATCCACACGCACGCGGATAGAGACTTGCCCAGCCGGGACGATGTTGTGCTTCACGGCATAGCGTACACCATTTTCGAGCACGCCGAAGGTCCAACTTGCGTCGACCGGGACGTCGCTATTCTCGTAAAGCCAGGGGGTTTGGGTAGCTACAGACGCGGTTGCCGGTGCAGCTTCGGCAAAGACGGCTTGTGCAGGTATGAGCAGCGCGAGCGCGGTCGCGAGGCGAAGACTATGGAGCAATTTCATCGACCGGCTTCCTGCTGCGGCGTCGATTGACGCAGGATGAATAGGCGATCAAATCCCGCCATCTACGCTGTCATAACCCAATCCCGCCAGCCCCGATCGCAACGCCTCTACACAGGCTGCCAACTGATGCGCATCCGTCGAGCGGATAACGAAATTCGCGCCCACCCGCCCTTCACGGAAGAAGGGATAGCTGCCGATCTGGCAGCCTTCATGCGCCTTTTCGGTATCGCCGAGCAGCTTGGCAATCTCGCTCTCCGCCACCCAGCAACCAATCTGGTGTGAGAGCAGCGGCGCGCCGCCCTCCAGCGTGCCGGTCAGCGCGTCGAGCATACCCGCCGTGATGTGCGGCACGCCTGCCATGATGAAGATATTACCGGTCTTGATACCCGGCGCGCCAGACATCTTGTTGGGGATCAGGTCCGCGCCTTCAGGCACGCGCGCCATGCGCAGCCGCTGCTCGGTCACGCCGCCGCGCGTTTCATAATAACGTTCGAGGATTTCCTTGGCGATTGGATGGAGCACCACTGGCACACCGAGCGCCTTGGCAATCGCATCGACGGTGATGTCATCATGCGTCGGCCCAATCCCGCCGGTGGTGAACAGATAATCGTTGCGCGCGCGCAGCGTGTTTACTGCCTCGACAATCGCTTCCTCGACATCAGGCACCACCCGCACCTCGCGCAGGCGGATGCCCTGCACGTTGAGCCAGAGCGCAATCTGGCTGATATTCTTGTCCTGCGTGCGGCCGGAAAGGATTTCATCGCCAATGATGACGAGTGCGGCGGTGTAGATGCGGTTTGAGGTCATGGGGATGGCATAGCCGCAAAGACTCCCCTCGCAAAGCACGGATAAAGCGCCTATATGCGCCCCCATGAACCAATATGTTGCCGTTACCGCCGAAGAGGCCGCAATCCCGCGTGACGGGGTGATCAAGCTGCACGGGGCGGAAGCCTTTGAAGGCATGCGCAAGGCGGGCCGCCTTGCCGCCGAAATCCTTGATGCCCTCACCACCTTCGTCGCGCCCGGCGTGACCACGGGCGAGATTGACGATCTGGTGCGCGAAATGACGCTGAAGGGTGGCGGCATCCCCGCGACGCTCGGCTATCGCGGCTATACACACAGCTGCTGCACCAGCATCAACCATGTCATCTGCCACGGCATCCCTTCGGACAAGAAGCTGCGCGACGGCGATATCGTCAACATCGATGTCACCCCGATCGTCGATGGCTGGCACGGCGATACCAGCCGCATGTATCTGGTCGGCGATGTGCCGACCAAGGCGAAGCGGCTGGTCGACGTAACCTATGAATGCCTTATGCTCGGTATCGAGCAGGCAAAACCCGGAAACCGCATTGGCGATATCGCCCATGCGATCCAGACGCATGCCGAGGCGCACCGCTATGGCGTCGTCCGCGAATTTTGCGGGCACGGCCTTGGGCGTTTGTTCCACGACGCCCCCGAAGTCGTCCACGCCGGCCGCCCCGGCACCGGGCCAGAGCTGCGCCCCGGCATGATCTTCACCATCGAGCCAATGATCAACATCGGCAAACCGCATGGCAAGGTGCTGGAAGATGGCTGGACAGCGGTAACGCGGGATCGTTCGCTGAGCGCGCAGTTTGAGCATTCGATTGGCATCACCGAAGACGGCTGCGAGATTTTTACGGCTAGCCCCAAGGGGCTGCACAAGCCGCCTTATTGATGATTTCCTTCACCTATTGGGACATGGCAAGCAGCTGTGCAAGTTAGCTTGTCGCTCAGCGTAGTTCACGATCCAACAATACGGTAAGTTTTCCTCCGCTGCGTTCATAATTTGAGAGAGTTTCGTCTCTAACCGAAACTGCATCGCAATCGCATTGCGGACACGCGAATATCAAGATCGGCTGTGAATACTGTTGGCGAAAATCTTGAAAGGTTACGCCTTCCGGGCTTTCATTGCTTTCCACACGGCGTAGCCGCACAAACCGCAAATCGTGCCGACCAAGTGATTGATTCATTCGTGATTGAAATGCCAGACCTGTTTCGTCTGTAAACTCCGTAGGCTCTAGCTCCGATACCACGATCTCGTCCTTCGACACGCTGGATAGCGAAGCAAGTCCCGCAGTCACCATGTCAGTGTCACTATGAAATGTAAGGTAACGCGTAGTGTGACCTTCCTCGCATCGAAGGACAGAGACGCTTGCTTCAATCCAACCAGCCATCGCTGCCTCCTAATATTCCCTCGCTTAAAGCCGCAACCCAGCCACCTCATCCAACCCAGCCATGATGTTCAAATTTTGCACTGCAGCGCCGCTGGCACCCTTGCCCAGATTGTCGAGCATTGCCATCAGCCGCACCTGATCGCCCTTGGGGCTGCCCATGACATAAAGGTCGAGCCGGTCGCTCGGGTCCTGCGTGTTGAGGATCAGCAGTTCGGACGGGGCCATTTCGGCATGGACGTTGACCAGCGGCGAACCCGCATAATGCGCCGAGAGCGCCTCGCGCATCTCGTCCGGGCTATCGCTGCCGGGCATCACCGATATCGGCAGCGGTACCTCCACCATCATGCCGCGAAACGCCTTTACCACTGCGGGTGAAAAGATCGGCGCGAGCGACAGGCCAGCGTGCTGCTGCATTTCAGGCACATGCTTGTGGCTGAGATCGAGGCCATAGGTGCGAAAGCCGATATCGGCCCCCTCGCCTTCGAACCGTTCGATCAGCGCCTTGCCGCCGCCCGAATAGCCCGACACCGCATTGACCGTATAGGGCCAGTCCGACGGGATCAGCCCCGCCGCCACCAGCGGCGCTACCAGCCCGAGGAAACCGGTGGGGTAGCAGCCCGGATTGGAAACAAAGCGCGCCGCCGCGATCCGTTCATGCTGGCCTTTTTTTAACTCGGGAAAGCCATAGGCCCAATGGGGATCGACACGGTGCGCGGTCGAAGCGTCGATCACGCGGGTGCGATCATTGGCGATCATCGCCACCGCCTCTTTCGCCGCATCATCGGGCAGGCAGAGGATGACGAAATCAGCATCGTTTAATGCCTCACGGCGGGCAGCGGCATCCTTGCGCTTTTCTTCGGGCAGGATGATCTGCGCAAACTCGCTGCGACCCGAAAGCCGGTCAGCGATTTCAAGGCCGGTTGTGCCGACCGCGCCGTCGATGAAAACCGCTTTGGTCACAGCTTCACCCTTTTCCGCGCCAGCACCGGCTGCTCATGCTCGGTAAAACGGTCGGTTGCATCTTCCAAGGGCTCAATCGAAACCGCCATCGCCGCCCCATTGGCGTGGATCAGATTGCTCTCATCCGCCATGATACCGACATGGCCGGGGAAGAAGACAAGATCGCCGCGCTGCAGTTTTTCGTCCGCGCCCAGTTCCTCTCCAAAGCCCGCCTGCTGCATATCGGCATCGCGCGGGGCCTTGATGCCCTTGAGGCCAAAGACCAGCTGCACCAGCCCCGAACAATCGAGCGCATCGCCGCTGCGCCCGCCCCAGCTATAGGGCACGCCGACGAGCTTTTCCGCAAGGTCTGCGGGCGAGCCATCAACTTTCCCGGGTTCGGACAGATGCACGCGCGGTATCCAGCCGCCTTCGCAAGCGAGGAATTTGCCGCATTCGCTGGGTTCGCCGCAGACAATCTGCGCGCCCATCGGATAGCGGGCAAGGACAGGAGCCTTGATTGATGGTGTTGCCACCAGCAAGGTCGCCGGCGCGCTGACCACATGGGTCGCGGTGAAATCATCGCCCAGATCGGCAAATCGCAGATAACCGAGATAATCGTCGTGCAGGCAATAGCCCCAGGCCCATTCGCCCGCGACGTCGAGCACGGCAAATTCCTCACCGTGCATCAGCGCGCTGACCGGCATCGAGCTGAGATGCGGTTCGGCATGGATTTCGGTGACGGGCGCAATGCCTGTGCGCAGCATCGGTACCGCATAATGCGGCGCGAACAGTTTTCCGGCGAGCTTGATGTCCGCCAGATCACCCCGGATCGGCGTCGTGCGTTTGTCGCCTTCGATGCTATGCCCGCTCAGGCGATAGGTCGCGCGTTCCTTGGGTGGCTGTTTTGCCAATTCTAACCCTTACCCTGTTATCGTCACCCCCGCGAAGGCGGGGGTCCATCACCGGCTGTTGAAATTTCCAAGTCAGGTGATGGATTCCCGCCTTCGCGGGAATGACGAGATATTTGAATTTAGTCCTTAGCGGACGGGATAGGTCTGCGACAAGTAGCGATAAACCGCACGCAGCCCCAGCGCCTCCCCACCCTTGGGACGCCCCGGCTTGGCGGTCGGGCGCCATGCAAAGGTATCGAGATGCGCCCAGCACACGTCATCGGGCACAAATTTCTGCATGAACAGCGCCGCTGTGATCGCGCCCGCGAAACTACCACCGGCATTGGCGGTGTCGGCAATGTCGCTGTCGAGCATGTCCGCATAGGGCTTCCACAATGGCATCCGCCAGAGCGGGTCGGCCACCGCCTTGCCTGCATCGAGCAAGCCCTCTGCCAATTCATCGTCATTGGCGAAAAGCGCAGGCAAATCCGGGCCTAGCGCGACGCGGGCAGCACCGGTCAGCGTCGCGAAATTGACGATCAACCCGGCTTTGTCTTCCACCGCTTTGGCCAGCGCATCGGCAAGGATCAGCCGCCCTTCGGCATCGGTATTGTCGATCTCGACATGGATACCCGCCCGGCTCTTGACGATATCGCCTGGGCGCAATGCGCCGCCAGATACGCAATTCTCGACCGCCGCGACCAGCAAGTGCAACCGCACAGGCAGATGCGCCTTCATGATCAGTTCGGCGAGCGCCAGCGCATGCGCAGCCCCACCCATATCCTTTTTCATCAGCCGCATGCCGACCGCGCTTTTCATTGAAAGCCCGCCCGAATCGAACACTACGCCCTTGCCGACGATGGCAATGCGCGGATGGCGTTCATCGCCCCATTCCAGTTCTATCAGCTGGGGCGCGTAATCGCGCGACGCCGCCTTGCCCACCGCGTGGATCAGTGGATAGCCGGTTTCAAGATCATGCCCCTTGGTGACATGCAGCTTGCCCTTGTGCGTCTTGGCCAGTCGCTGCGCCTCGGCCTCCAACTGCTCCGGCCCCAGATCGCCTGCGGGGCGGTTGACGAGCGTGCGCACCAGATCGGTCGCCTCTGCCTGGCGCACCGCATTTTCGATCCGCCCCGGCTCGCTGGTGAGCAGGACACGAGCGCCTTTCAGCTTGGGTTCGCTGCGATACTCATCAAAGCGATATTGGCCGAGCAGCCAGCCGAGCAAGGCATCGCCGGTTTCCGCGCCGGACAAGCGATAGGTGCCTTCCGGGAGCGCCTCCGCTGCCTTCGCAAGCGACCAATGTTCGAGCTTCGTCGCATCGGCGACCACAAGGGCAGCTTTCCATTCGTCGCCACCGGGGATGTGCAGGATGGCAAAATCGCCTGCATTTCCGTCAAACTTCTGCGCGGTGGCGGCGGCGCGCACCGGGCCGGGTTGAGCTGCGAACCAATCGGCAAAACCTTCTTTCGAAACGATTTCTATTTCGGTGGCGGCTTGCCCGCTATCGGGCTGGATTAGTGAGGAGTAATCGGTCATGACAGGGTGTTAGCGATTTCAACCGCTCGGGGGGAGAATGTTTTCCGTCATGCGACAGTTTTTTCTGCTTTTCATGCTTTCCCTTCAAATTTTGTGGGGTGTCGCAGCGCAGGCACAGACAGCTGACAATCAAGCAGAGCTGGAGCAAGCAAAACAGGTCGCTGTTCAGTTTCTGACGGCGGCTCGCGAAGGCCGCATGGATGACGCCAAACAGCTTGTCACTGCTACGGCGACAGATGAATTGCAGGCGCAGTTCAAACCGGACAGCCAACGGCTCAAAGCAGCACCGCCCCCCGAATTCCAATTTGCATTGCCTTTGAAAACCAAATCGTTCGACCCGGCGGAATATGAGATGCAACTGGTCTACGCATCCAAGCAGAACGGGGAATGGACGACGACGATGCTACGCCTCTACCGCTATGACGATGATCCCTATCGCGTCGAATTTTGGAAAATTGACAATAGCGAACCCAATCTGTTCGCGATGTCGGATGATCCCGTTTTCAAGCAAATGCCCAGCATCATGCGCTGGATATTCCTCGGAATGGCCGCTCTCGGGTTGATATTGCTCTTCCTCATCCTGTGGTTGGTGCGCCGCAAGCCGCGACTTGTCGCGCCCGAGAATGAAGTGGAAAGACGCAGCGCGGCGATTACGAGGCGCGAAGAAGAGCCTGCGGAATAAACCTTATTCCGCGGCTTCCAGCATCGGTTCCGGCGCAACTGTTACAGGTTTCACCATCTCGCCAGCTTTCGAAAACAGCATGATGCCATCTTCAATCGGCTCTTCGGTGAGAATCTTCTTCTCCGCCTTATAATCCTGCAACACGCGCCAGGGATGGCGGTCGCCATTTTTGGGCAGCTTGTCGAACGAGCGCGCGAAATAGCCTGAGGAGAAATCATCGACCCATGGGAGGCGCGGCATATCGGCATCAGCGAGGTGCGGGTTGGCGATCTGCACACCCTTTGCATCCATCGTCTTCAGCAGGCGGCAGACATAATCGGCAACGATATCGGTTTTCAGCGTCCAACTGGCGTTCACATAGCCAAAGACGCTGGCAAAGTTGGGGATGTCGTTGAACATCGTACCCTTATAGCTGACATGCTCGCTCGGCGCGGTGGCCTTGCCATCGATGCTGAGATTGGTTTTACCCATCATCACCAGATTGAGTCCGGTCGCAGAAACGATGATGTCCGCCTCCAGCTCCCGCCCTGATTTCAACTTGATGCCGGTCGGGGTGAAATGGTCGATATGATCGGTTACAATTTCCGCCTTACCCTTGGAAATCGCGTTGAACATGTCTGCATCGGGCACAAGACACAGCCGCTGTTCCCAAGGGGTATAAGGTGGCTGGAAATCCTTTTCGAAGTTCGGATAATTGGCAGGCAGCATCTTGCGCGCCATATCAAGCAAGCGCTTGCTGACCTTCTCGGGCTTGTTACGCGCCATATTATAGGCAAAGCGTTGCATCGCGATGTTGCGCCAACGGGTGATCTTATACGCCGTCATCTCGGGCAGGATGGCGCGCAGCGTATTGGCCAGCCAATCCTTTGCCGGACGCGAGACCATATAGGTCGGCGTGCGTTGCAGCATGTAAACTTTCTCGGCGGTCTCTGCCATTACCGGTACGATCGTCACTGCGGTCGCGCCGGAGCCAATCACCACAACCTTTTTGCCTGCATAGTTCAGGTCTTCCGGCCAATGCTGCGGGTGGATGATTTTGCCGGTAAAGCTGGCCTCTTGCGGGAATTCAGGGCGATAGCCTTGGTCATAATCATAATAGCCCGCGCACATGAACAGGAAGTTGGCGGTGAATTGCACCTCCGCGCCATCCTCTTCGCGGCGCGCGGTTACCGTCCAGCAGGCCTTGTCGGTCGACCAGTCTGCACCGAGCACGCGGTGGCGGAAACGGATATGCGGCGTGATGCCATATTCATCGGCAGTTTCATGGACATATTTGTGGATCGCCGGGCCGTCGGCAATCGCCTTCGCCTCGGCCCAGGGTTTGAAACGATAGCCGAGCGTATGCATGTCCGAATCCGAACGGATGCCGGGGTAACGGAACAGGTCCCAAGTCCCGCCCATATCGGCGCGCTGCTCGATCACGGCATAGCTTTTGCCGGGGCACTGCATGGTCAAATGCGCGGCTGCGGCAATGCCCGAAAGCCCCGCACCGACAATCAGGACGTCAAATTCGCCACCATGCTGCTTCGCCGCCATCGGCTGTCTCCTCTTTCCCGTTTTTAATTGTTCGCTTAAGAGGAAACTAATTACATGGTTGCAAATTGCAACCCTTCAACAGGCCGCTTCTTCCAACCCGTCTCGTCACCCCCGCGAAGGCGGGGCCCATTACCAGTGGATGAAAATTAAGTATCCGGTGATGGATTCCCGCCTTCGCGGGAATGACGATCGAACGGCGGCGAATATAGCAGGCTAGCTCACAACCCCGAACAAGTCGTGTTCATCGGCATCTTCTATCGTAACTTCAACGATATCGCCCGATTTCAGCGTTGCCGGAACGTCGCGCAAGAACACATTTCCGTCAATTTCAGGCGCATCGGCCTGACTGCGCGCGGTAGCGCCGATGCTGCCTTCTTCGTCCGGTTCGCCCACCTCATCGATGATGGCGGGAAGAACCCGACCAACCTTGGCGGCAAGTTTTGCAGCGCTGATCGCAGCGGTTTTTTCCATGATCCGCTGATAGCGTTCTTCCTTAACCTCTTCGGGCACAGCGTCGGGCAACGCATTGGCGGCGGCCCCTTCAACGGGTTCGAAACGGAAGGCACCGACACGGTCCAGCTGCGCCTCATCGAGCCAATCGAGCAGATACTGGAAATCCGCCTCGGTCTCGCCGGGAAAGCCGACGACAAAGCTGGAACGGATTGCAATATCGGGCGCAATGCTGCGCCAGTTGCGGATACGCTCCAAAACCTTGGCTTCGTTCGCAGGGCGCTTCATCGATTTCAGCACCGAAGGGGCGGCATGCTGGAACGGGATGTCGAGATAGGGCGTCAGTAAACCTTCGGCCATTAACGGGATGACATCATCGACATGCGGATAGGGATAAACATAGTGCAGCCGCACCCAGGGCGCGTTGCCCTCTGCCGTCCGCAATTGCCCCAATTCACGCGCAAGCTCGGTCATGTGAGCACGAACCTGCCGTCCCTTCCACTCGCGGCTTTCGTGGCGGGTGTCGACGCCATAGGCCGAGGTATCCTGACTGATAACCAGCAGTTCCTTTGTGCCCGCAGACACCAGCTTCTCCGCCTCACGCAGCACCGCATCGATCCGGCGGCTGGCCAGCTTCCCACGCAGCGACGGGATGATGCAGAAAGCGCAGCTGTGGTTGCAGCCTTCCGAAATCTTCAGATAGCTGTAATGGCGCGGCGTCAGTTTCAGCCCGCCTTCGGGGACCAGATCGACAAACGCCCCGCGCGCAGGCGGAGCCGCTTCGTGCACTGCAGCAACGACATCTTCATATTGATGCGCGCCGGTGACGGCCAGCACCTCGGGGAAGCGGGCACGGATCAATTCGGCTTCGTTGCCCATGCAGCCGGTGACGATCACCCGGCCATTTTCGGCAATCGCCTCGCCAATCGCCTCTAGGCTTTCTTCCTTGGCGCTGTCGAGGAAGCCGCAGGTGTTGACGAGAACGACGTCCGCACCTTCATAATCGGGCGACATCGCATAGCCGTCTGCGCGCAACTTGGTGAGGATACGTTCGCTATCGACCAGCGCCTTGGGGCAGCCGAGCGATACCATGCCCACCTTGGGCGCTTCTTGAATTTTCGTTGCCATGATGGCGGCGCGCATAGGCGTTTTGCGGGCACTTGTCACGAAGTGCGTTCACGCGCATGATTGAGCCGGGAGGAAACATATCATGGCAAATGCAAATCTCTTGGCAATTCTGGTTGCGGCTGCAGCAGGCTTTCTTGTCGGCGGGCTGTGGTACGGTCCCTTGTTTGGAAAGACTTGGCAGCGCGAAATCGGGCTGTCGGATGATGACATCAAATCGGGCAATATGGCCAAGATTTTCGGGATCACCTTCCTTTTCAGCATCCTGTCGGCAGTTTTCCTCGGCCATCTGCTCTCTCATTTCGACACAGACTTCTATCGCACGATGATGATCTCGACGGGTATCGCCATCGGATTTGTCGCACCGGCGATCGGCACCAATTACCTGTTCGGGCGCAAAAGCGGGAAGTTGTTCGCCATCGATGCGGGATACTGGATCGTCTTCTACGCCGCGATGGGGCTGGTTTTTGGCCTACTGGGAGCCTGAAATCGGCTATTTATAGGCCGAGCGCAGCGTTTCCAGCGATTCCCGGTGGGTCAGATCGAGTTGCAGCGGCGTGACCGAGATGAAACCGTCATCGACGACTTCAAGGTCGGTATCGTGCCCCGAAGTATGCTCGACACCGTGCAGACCGAACCAGTAATAGTCGTAGCCGCGCGGATCGGTGCCCTTGACGATAGAGCCACGGCTGTAATCGTGGAAACCCTGTCGCACCACCTGGATGCCCTTAACCGCATCGGGGGCGACAGCGGGAAAGTTGATGTTGGTCAGCGTGCGCGGCACGAACGGGGTTTCTAGCAGCGGCGCGAGCACCTTCGCGCCCCACGCCTCGGCAGCCGAGAAGGGCACGGCATCACCCATGCCTTCCTTGCCATAGACCTGGCTCATCGCAATCGCGCGAACGCCAGCCAATGCGCCTTCCATCGCGGCAGAGACCGTGCCCGAATAAGTTATGTCATCGCCCAGATTGGCTCCGCGATTGACGCCGGAAAGGATCACATCGGGTTTGGCATCCTTCATCACCACACCGAGCGCCATCATCACCGAATCGGTGGGCGTGCCGGTGACTGAATAATGTTGATGCCCATGCTGACGGATGCGCACCGGGCGGGTGAGCGTCAGTGAATGGCCCGCACCCGAATTTTCCTCGGCAGGTGCGACGATCCAAATATCATCGCTGAATTCGCGGGCGATCTTTTCGAGGACCTTAAGGCCAGGGGCGTTCACGCCATCGTCATTGGTGAGAAGGATGCGCATATGAAATCCCCAAGCTTGAGTTTTTAACGGTTTCGTCATCCCGAACGTGTTTCAGGATAACAGGCGACGGCAGTTCGTTGTCCCGAAACAAGTTCGGGATGACGAGTCTGAAATTCAGGGCGTCAATTCTTCAATGCCACCCATATAGGGCTTTAACACATCCGGAACCGTGACACTTCCATCGGCGTTCTGATAGTTTTCGATCATGGCGACCAGCGTGCGGCCTACCGCCAATCCCGATCCATTGAGCGTGTGGACGAAAGCCGTGCCCTTGCCCTCCGCCGGGCGATAGCGGGCATTCATCCGCCGCGCCTGGAAATCGCCGCAGTTCGAACAGCTCGAAATCTCGCGATACAGCCCCTGTCCCGGTAGCCAGACCTCCAGATCATAAGTCTTGCGTGCGCCAAAGCCCATGTCGCCGGTGCAGAGAAGCAGCTTGCGATAGGGCAGGTTCAGCGCCTGCAGCACGCTTTCCGCCGCCGCGGTCATCCGTTCATGCTCGGCAACGCTGTCCTCCGGGCGAGTGATAGAGACCAGCTCGACCTTTTCAAACTGGTGCTGGCGGATCAGCCCCTTGGTATCCTTGCCCGCAGCCCCTGCCTCGGACCGGAAACAAGGGGTCAGTGCGGTCATTCGGATCGGCAGCGCGGCTTCGTCGAGGATCTGCTCGCGCACGCTGTTGGTCAGCGACACTTCGGCAGTGGGGATCAGCCAGCGGCCGTCGGTAGTCTGGAAGTTATCCTCGGCAAATTTTGGCAGCTGACCCGTGCCAAACAGCGACTCTGTGCGTACCAGATAAGGCGTCGCGCACTCGCTATAGCCGTTCGTTACCGTCTGATGGTCGAGCATGAATTGGCCCAATGCCCGGTTCAGCCGCGCCATCTGCCCGCGCATGAAGGTGAAACGCGCACCCGAAATGGCTACCCCGGTTTCGAAATCAAGACCCAGCGGCGGGCCGATCTCGCTATGGTCCTTCGCCTCGAAATCGAAGGCGCGCGGTGTACCCCAGCGGCTGACTTCGACATTGTCATTCTCGTCAGCGCCTTGGGGGACTTCATCGAACGGCAAGTTCGGAATCGCTGCCAGTAGCGCATCAAGCTCACCCGAAACCGCACGCTCCTGTTCCTCCAGTTGCGGCAGCTTTTCCTTCAGCACGCCAACCTCGGCCTTCAGCGCGTCGGCGGTTGTGGCGTCGCCCTTGCCCATTGCGGCGCCAATGGCCTTCGAAGCTTCGTTGCGGCGCGATTGCCCTTCCTGAAGCTCGGTGAGCACCGAACGGCGGCGTTCGTCGAGGGCGAGGATTTCGGCAGACACAGCTGCGGCACCGCGACGCGCAAGCGCGGCGTCAAAGGCGGCGGGGTTTTCGCGGATAGATTTCAGGTCGTGCATGGCCAAGGCCTATGCCGAGCGGCGCGCGCGGGCGCAAGCACCATAAACGAAAAGGGCGGCCCGAAAGCCGCCCCCCTCAACATTCCCCTGTGACGAAAATTAGGCTGCCTTCGACAGCTTCTTCTTAGCATTGCGGCGGCGAGCGAAGAGGCCTGCGGCTGCTGCGCCAAAGAGCAATACCATCGGCGGGGCTGGCACGTCGGTGCCGCCGGTGCTGCTCGAGCTGCCGCCGCTCGATGAAGAACTGCTGCTTGAAGACGAGGAACTCGAAGAGCTGCTGCTCGACGAAGATCCGCTCGAACCCGTGCTGGTGCTGCCGCCAAAGCTGGACGAACCACCTGACGAGCTGCTCGAAGAGCTGGACGATGACGAACTGCTCGACGACGAGGACGAACCGCTGCTGCCTGTGCTGCCACCGCTGGTTCCACCCGTGCTTCCGGTGCTGCCGCCCGAAGAACCGGACGAAGAGGAAGACGAACTCGACGAGCCACTGCTCGAAGATGAAGTGCCACCGCTCGAACCGCTGGAACCCGACGATCCGCTGCTGCCCGACGAACCCGAAGAGCCACCCGAACCGCCGCTGCTTGCATGTCCGCCGCTGCTGCCATGATGGCCGCCGCTGCTACCGCCCGGCTTGCCGCCCGTGCTGCCGCCACCCGACGACGAGCTCGAAGAAGACGAGGAGCTGGACGAGGATGAGCTGCTCGACGATGAGGACGAGCTAGACGAACTGGTGCTGTTGTTGCCCGACGAGGTCGATACATTACCGCTCGAAGTGCTGACGCCACCTGTCGAAGTTGACACGCCACCGGTCGAAGTGCTGACACCGCCAGTCGATGTCGAGACGCCGCCGGTCGAGGTCGATGTGCTGACACCGCCCGTAGAGGTCGAAACGCCGCCCGAAGTGCTGGATGTGCTGGATCCGCCTGTTGAGGTGCTCGAGCCGCCCGATCCGCCCGACGATGTGCTGGTCGAACCGGTCGAGGTGGAAGAAATAACCACGGTGCCACCGCTGCTGCCGCCACCGCCGCCAGAAAAGCCGCCAAAGAAGCCGCCACCAAAGCCACCGCCCCAGCCACCGCCAATTACGACGGGAACGCCGCCACCGCTGCTGCCGACATCACCCATCGGGGGCAGCGGAGCATAAGGTATCGGCATCGGCATGCCCTGCGCGATCGCAACGGGTTGCGGCATGCAGGTGGTTGTCGTGGTGCGAACGACCTTGCGGACGCGTTTCACTTTCCGGACAGGGGCATGGCGGGCGATCTTGCGTGCCTTCACCTTTTTCTTGGCCTTGTGCACCTTGACCTGTGCAGGTGGTTGGTCAGCAATCTGTACTGCGCCGCCGCCGATAAGGGCACCACCGCATGTGCAAGCGCACAATTTCGCCAAAGCCATCCGTACTGACATATTCCCTGACCTCTTCAGTCGTATCGACAGGCTTTCGACCCCCCTTGGCCGAAATACCGTGCCTTAATATCGAACCACATGGGCAGAAGACTCCCATGGCCGCAATTGCATTAACCCTGTTCGCAGCCATTCACCTAAAAAAAACGCCAGAAACAGCGTGTAAAATGACGAAACGTCCCGTTGTGGAACTGTTTGCCCCGGCAGGTATTAACCCTAACCGAAGTTATAGCGGTTTTGTGACCGAAATTTCCACAGTCTATTCCTAACTTCGCCATTTGCCGCTTGTGTGACCTATGGCCCGAGTCTATAGCCCCGCCGCAAGAGTGGGATAGCGGGCCTAACGGCCTGTTTGGAGCCGAGATTCGGTGGAGACGTCGTGATGAATGCCAGCACAAAGCTGCAAGATAAATCCGATAAAATCAATGAATTGGAAAGTGACCTAGACCCCGATTATCTTCCGTCTGACGACGAACCATTCATGAATGACAAGCAGCTGCGCTATTTCGAGTTGCAGTTGTTGAAATGGCGCACAGATATTTTGGAAGAATCGCGGGGCACCCTCAATCAGCTGCAGGACGGTCCAATCCGCGAACCCGATCTGAATGACCGGGCATCGAGCGAAACCGACTGGGGCATCGAATTGCGCACCCGAGACAGGCAGCGCAAGCTTATCGCAAAGATCGATGCGGCCCTTCGCCGTATCAAAGAGGGCGAATATGGCTATTGCCAGGTTACTGGCGAACCCATCTCGCTCGCCCGTCTTCGTGCCCGCCCCATCGCAACAATGACGTTGGAGGCGCAAGAACGTCACGAACGTCAGGAACGCATTTCCCGCGACGACTGATCAAGACGAAAACCGGCACGAACGCTTCTTGCGTTGTGCCGGATTCACTTTGCATCAATAGGTGACAATCTTCACCTTCTGACCAGCGGACAAGGTTGAGTTGACCGTCATTCCATTCAGCGCCAGAAAACGTTCTGTCTGGAAATTTTTATAGGCCATCCTGCTCGCCAGCGACGCCACGCTATCCGACTTATTGACCGTAACCACGCGCAATTTGCGCGGCTTGATGTCGGCGGCCTGCCGGTCGGTCAAACGCGTCACACTTTCAAACATCGATTCGAAAGGCATTGAATTTGCAGGCGTAATTGTCACAAAGTGGAATGCCTGGTTCGGCGCCCATTCATAAGCAAATATCATCAGCGTGACGACACCGGATTGCTGTGTCTGTACATTGGTCGATGCGTAAAAGGCTGAAATGCCGTTGACCGTCTGGTTGTTTATCGCGCCGTAACTTACTTGTTGCTGGTCGCCGACAACCGCTTTGAAGGCCGCATCAATGTACGCCTTGCGATCGCCGCTATAGGGCTGTGTTGTGAACAGCGCTTTTCCGCCATTGCCATTGATCGAAACCGCCTGCGATCCATTCGACATTCCATAACCCTGCGGCACCGCAAAGCGCAGACGCAAGTCCGGGTGCAAGAATTCCTGCCCTTCAATCACGCCTTCCTTTGGATCGTCATCATACATCATCCCGTTGATGGCATTCAGATGGGTATCCGCTTTGCGAACAGTATTGGCCGGATATTTCTTCGCCACTGTCAGGGCACGCACGACCCGCTTTGCCGGATCCGGGTGTGTACTTGCCCATTCGGGAACCGAATGGCTGTTGAGCCCTGCCGCCTTGGCATCGACCGCGGTTTGCAAGGCCAGCGAGTTTAGCATCGCCGACAAGGCAGTCGGGTCGTAACCAGCCTTGCTGAGATACTGGATTCCCAGATCATCGGCCTGCTCTTCCTGACCACGTGAATAGGACAGCGTGAAAAGCTGCGCCAACTGGCCGGAATATTGCTTTGCAGCCCCACCCAGTGCCCCGGCCAAACCACCGCTATCGCCGAGCATAGCTCCACCGATGGTTCCAATCGCACCCAAAATACTGGCGATCGTCGCCTGTTTCTGCCGCTTTTTGCTGTGACGTGCTGCAGTGTGCCCGACTTCATGGCCCAGAACACCTGCCATTTCGGCCTCGCTATTGCACAGAGCAGCAAGCTGGCGGGTAATATAAACATAGCCACCCTCGATCGCGAAGGCGTTGTTCACGGCCGAATTCAGGAAGGTGACGGTGAATTCACCCTCGCTGTTGGCTAGGCCCGATTGCAAGGCGATTTTCTTACCTACACTCTGGACATAACCCGTCTGCGCGCTTTGATAGGCACCGCCAAATTCCTTCAGGATTTCCGGGTGATATTTTGCGCCATTGGCCTTTTCCTTGGCAGTAAAAGGTAGTGGTGCGCTGCTCTTGGCCTTTTTGGCTTCGGCGGGCACGGTTGTTGAAACCACCCCTGTAAAGATCAGCGAAGTACAAAGGGTAAGTAGAATTTTTTTCCGCACAGCCGAATCCTCCAACAGATATTGCAGCATATCACGCATTTAGGATTGGCGGCGTAAATTGTTGCCTAGACGGGCAAACCAATTGCCCCGCTGAAACTGTAATTCACAAAGACTATGAACCGCCGGAGCAGCCTGGGCAGCGGCGTTAAAACTGACCCATTTTCAAGAATTTGGAATGCCGCCTACGCTTGATTTCGCCACGGCTCAGCCCATCATGCGCGGCAAGTGCTTCGATCAACGCTTTGCCCAGATTGGCGCTTGCTTGTGAATGGTCACGATGCGCCCCGCCCATGGGCTCAGGCACAATTGAATCGATGACACCAAGTGATTTCAGATCGGCAGCGGTAACCTTCATTGCCTGTGCGGCGTCTGCCGCCCGGTCATTGGTGCGCCACAAAATCGACGCGCAGCCTTCAGGCGAGATAACCGCATAAACTGCGTGTTCGAACATCAGCACGCGATCGGCCGCAGCAAGTGCAACAGCCCCGCCAGACCCACCTTCACCTACAATACACGAAATCATGGGCACGCCCAGTTGCAGGCATTTCTCGGTCGAACGCGCGATCGCCTCAGCTTGTCCACGTTCTTCCGCCTGCACGCCCGGGAAGGCCCCCGATGTGTCGACCAGTGAAATGACAGGCAGGCCAAAACGGTCGGCCAGTTCCATCAGGCGGATCGCTTTGCGATAGCCTTCAGGCTTGCCCATGCCGAAATTGTGACGCAACCGGCTTTCGGTATCGTCGCCCTTTTCATGTCCAATCAGAACGACTCGACGGTCGCCCAAGCGCGCCAATCCGCCTAAAATCGCCTGATCGTCTGCAAAAGCGCGATCCCCAGCGAGTGGCAGGAAATCCTCGAACAAATTCGCAACAAAATGCTTAAAATGTGGGCGTTCAGGATGGCGAGCCACCTGCGTTTTCTGCCAAGGCGTCAGCTTTGCATAGGTGTCGGCCAGCAATTTGTCGGCCTTGACCCGCAATTTTCCGATTTCGCTGGTAGCGTCAATTTCGGTTTCGCCCGCAGTATCTTCCAGTTCCTGGATGCGGGCTTCGAGTGCTGCGACCGGCTTTTCGAAATCGAGATAAACTGTCATGCCTCGCCGTTAGAACCTGTGGGCGACGGGGTCAACGAGAGAGCGAACGTTTTGCCAGTGGGTGCCGCTGGTTCACCAACTCGACCAGTTTTGATGAATCGACATGAGTGTAGATTTGCGTGGTGGCGATGTCCGCATGTCCCAACATCGCTTGAAGCGCGCGCAAATTGGCTCCACCTGCCAAAAGATGTGTGGCAAACGCATGCCGAAGGACGTGTGGGCTGACCTTTGCAGGGTCGATTCCTGACTCCGCTGCGAGCTCCCGGATGATCTGGAAAAGGCGGATACGGCTGATATGGACATCGCCATTACCTGACGCCCGCGCGGCCCGAGATGGGAACAAATATTTTGAGTCTTTGGGCACAAATGCGTGCCAGGTACCCACTGCTTGACGTGCACGATCCGAGATTGGGACCAACCTTTCCTTCGCACCCTTGCCAATCAGGATGATATAGGGTCGGTCGCGCATGATCGAAGCCCGTGGCAACGCCACCAGTTCGGTCGCCCGTAAACCTGACCCATAAAGCAGTTCAACCAACGCCGACAGGCGGTAATCGAGCGGCGATGGCTTCGGTTTCGAAAGACGCGCCTCGATCGATGCAAACAGCGCTTCCACCTCGGCTATGTCCAATACTTTGGGTAGTGCCCGACTTTGCACAGGCCGCGGCAACGCGGCCGAAGGGTTGTCCTCGCGAAACCCCTCCTCCTCCAAAAAGCCGAAAAATCCGCGCAAAGCCGCGGCTTTGCGGGCAATTGAACTATTAGCGAGATGCGACCAGCCCGCCGTCAGTATCGACAAGGTATCCTTGCCAGCGGCAGCGAGCTTGCCCGCCAACATATCTGAAGCCGCCGACAAATCGCTTCGATAAGCCAATAGTGTATTTTTCGCGACGCCGCGTTCCGCCGCCAGCATTTCGAGAAAGCGCTCGATCAGGTCGTTGTCGGTTCCAATATGACCCGCTTTACTCAACGCGCAATCAGCTCCAACTTACGGCTTCTGCCGCAATCATTCGCGCCTCCCCGTCGAGACCGACCTGTTTCAGCGCACGGACGATATGGTAAAGATGATGGGGTGGTATATCCTGCCAGCCTTCGCCTTGAAGCGCAGCGGCAGACAGCAAGACCACATTGCCGCTTTCGCCACGCGCTGCGGCAGCCGCAATCGCGCGCGACCAGGCGGTTTCTTTGCGGATGTTGGTTTCTAGCGTTTCAGCAAATCCGCTTATTGCCGCGCCCTGCACCCTGCCCAGTCCAGCAAGTCCGGCCAACAGCAACTTTGACCGGCGGTAGTCCGAACTGTCATCATTGCTTCGAAAGTCGTCGAGCTCGCCTTCGGTTATCGTACCGCGCCAACCGGGTGACGCAGTCGCCAACAAACCCCAACCCAGCGAGCCGCCATCGACGATGGACGCCCAGCGCACAGCCTGCTCATCAAAACCCGCAGACAACATGGAGGCAATCAAACGATCGGCTTGCGCAGCATGGTCTTCACTGGGTGCAATCAACGCCGCTGCACGAGCTGTGAGCACCAGCGCTGCATTACGATCACGCGGCGTCGACCCACCATCCCAAAGGCTGGCCATTGCGCCAACCTTGTCTACATTGTTGTCTCCAGCATAAGCCTTTCGCAGAAGCTCACCCTTAGCCTTTATGTCTGAAGCAGCATCAGGGTCTTCGAAAGCGACGCTGAAAATATCGACCATCGCGCGGTTCGATATCACTCCAAGTGCAGCGGCCCCGGAAACTGCGCGCATCTTTGATGCCAGCGATGTAGTAGGCAATTGCGCCACCCAGCCATCAACCTGCCGCCCTGCTTCAGCGTAGAGCGCCTGTGGTGGCTCCACTCCAGTCGCTTGGCCGACGCCATGACGCCAGGTTGAAAAGCCTTTGGCATTTTCCCACTCGATTTTCACTGATCGTCGGCCTTCGACGCCCGCACCTACAGCTTTTTCGCCCAGCAGAAGGTCGGTGCCCTTCATCCAGCCGCGTCCACGCGCCTGATTGAGCAAGGCAGTCGCACGCCCCTGTTCACCGGCAAGCGAAGCACAAATCGGCTGCGCCATCCGCCATGTCGCTTCATTGGTTTGGCGGGCGCCTGCTTCCGCCAACGGGCACATCGCCGAAAGGTCGGCATTGGCCAGAAAGGTCGGCATTGCGACCTGATATAAGCGTTTGGTATACCGGTCAGGATCGACCTGCTGGACCAATTGGCGGGCGACAACAGCATCACCCATCCGCAGCAGCAGCCAACTGCGCTCCGCCGTCCAGTCCGCACCATTTACGTTGCGCGGCGTAGCAGTGCGGCTGGCAAGCAGACGGCGGGTCATGATCGTGCCCCAGCGCGATGCGAGCGGCGCTTTTGTGCGCGTCAAAATCTGCGTCAGAAAGGCACCATCGGTTCCGCCGAATGCATTGGAAGGAAATCCACCCGAAACATCTGTGAAAAGCCCGACAGCCTTAAGCGAACGCCGAGCGGTAGGCGGTACATCGTACCTAATTTCGGTCTCTTCTTCCTCTTCCTCGTCCTTATCTTCATCAGCGGCGGCATCCGCTGTCCCCTCGGCAACAGTTCCAACAGTGCCGGTTGGCGAGGGTGCCGTGGCGGAAACAACATCTGCCGGGCGAGTGGAAGGCGACGTTGTCGATGCTGGCGGCGAAGGACGCGCAGCAGGGGGTGGTGCAGGATCATTGAACCCTGGAGGTAGCAGCGATTCCGGACCCTGTTGGCCCATAACTGGCAAAGTATAGACCAACGCAGCCAAACTGGCCGTCGCACATAGAAGCATCGGAATACGCTGCTTTGCCATATCAGTCTTTTACACTCTTCCCGTTGTTGCCAGCTTCTGTTTCCAGCTGGATATCTACTTCAACCAGTTTTTGTGGCCGCTCACTGCCCAGCCATTCAAAGAAAAATAACGCCGCGACAAGCACAATCGGCACAAAAATCCACTTCGCCCAGCTCTTGCCTATCGGCCCGATCTTCATTTGCACTCCATTATTTGCCTATTGGCAAAAGGCTTTCCGGCAGGGATTAGCCGATATATAGCGCGCATCGCAATGGCTTCGCGACCCGACCCCGCATCTGTTACAATTGACGGCAACGACCGTTCGATCGTGCTTGTCGGCATGATGGGCGTGGGCAAGTCAACCATAGGCAAATTACTCGCCGGAAAGCTCGGGCTCAGCTTTGTTGATTCTGACGAGGAAATCGAACAAGCCGCCGGCATGCCGATTTCTGAGATATTCGACCGTTTTGGTGAAACCAGTTTCCGCGATGGCGAGCGGCGGGTGATCGCGCGTTTGATCACCGAAGGCCCCAAAGTAATCGCCACGGGTGGCGGTGCCTTTATCAACGATGAAACCCGCCGCCTGATTAAGGAAAAATGCCGTTCGGTCTGGATCGATGCAGACCTGGACGTGCTGATCGAACGCGTATCGCGCCGCAGCAATCGGCCGCTGCTGGTGTGCAAGGATCCGCGAAAAGTTCTGACCGATCTCGCGGCCAAGCGTACTCCCCTTTATGCCGAAGCAGACATTCATGTCCGCAGCGATTCCGGGCCCCACGCCCGCACCGTCAACCAGATATTGGAGGCATTGGCCTGATGGACAGGATTACAGTCGGTCTCGAAGGCAGGCCTTATGATGTGCTGATAGGTCAGGGGCTGATCGGCAAATCGAGCGAGTATCTTGCCCGTTATGCGCGGAGCGGACGCCTGTTGATCGTCACCGACACCCATGTCGGACAACATGTCCTGCCACAATTCGCTGCTTCGTTGCAAACAGCAGGGCTCAGCTATGCCGCCCATTTGTTGCCCGCCGGGGAAGGAGCCAAAAGCTGGGCAGAGCTCGAGCGCCTTGTCGACTGGTTGCTTTCCGAACATGTCGAACGCAGCGACCATATCGTGGCCTTGGGCGGCGGTGTTGTCGGCGACATCACGGGCTTTGCCGCACATATCGTCAAACGCGGCTGCCATTTCGTTCAGGTGCCGACTACGTTGCTCGCCCAAGTCGACAGCAGCGTTGGCGGCAAAACTGCGATTAACAGTGGCGCGGGCAAGAATCTTGTGGGTGCATTCCACCAGCCCGCCCTCGTTCTTATCGACCCCGATGTGCTTGGCACATTGCCACGGCGCGAACTGGGCGCGGGCTACGCCGAAGTCGTGAAATATGGCCTGATCGACGCCCCCGAATTTTTTGAGTGGTGCGAAACCAATATCGACTCCTTTCTGGCGAGGGATGCCGACACACGTCGTTACGCCATTGCCCGGTCGGTCGAGGCCAAGGCGCGGATCGTGGCGGCCGACGAAAAGGAACTGACCGGCGTTCGCGCCCTACTCAATCTCGGGCATACCTTTGGTCACGCGCTGGAGGCAGAGACCGGATATTCCGACACGCTGCTGCACGGCGAAGGCGTGGCTGCGGGCATGGCGCTGGCATTCCGCTATTCGGTGCGCAGGGGGCATTGCCCGGTGAACGATGCGGATCGGGTGAGCGTCCATCTCGCCAAAGCCGGCTTGCCCACCACTTTGCGCGAAGCCCATGTCGATGCGCGAGGGGAAAAGCTCGTCGAACATATGCTGCACGACAAGAAGAAGAGCGGTGGCACCCTGCCCTTCCTCCTAGCTAATGGGATAGGCAAGACATTCCTCGCCAAGGATGTTGATCTGGAAGATGTGGCGGCCTTCCTCGATGAAGAGCGGGATCGCTAGCCCTCATCCATTGCAAAATCGTCCGATTCCTTGCCGCCAAAGCTGTGGCGCGAACCGGCACGCATATTGCCAGTCTTGAACTGCGCTTTCAGCCGGGCAAGATCGCGGCGGCGGAATTCGGTGACAGCCTGTTCGGCGACCGAAGGGTCGACATTGATAGAACGCAGCGCATCTTCGGCCATTTGAACAGATGATTCAAATACTTCCCGTGTAATCTTAAGATCCTCTGCCGGCATGAGTTCGAGCATTTGACGCCTGTCATACGCCCTTACGAACAGCTTGGCATTGGGGAAGGTTTCGCGCACAGCGACCAAGCCGTCAGCATCCAGATCACGGTCATCCATACAAAACAGGATCGCGCAGGACTCGTCCGCGCCCGCGCGGCGAAGCAAATCTATGCGCGTGCCATCGCCATAAAATACCTTGCGCCCGAACTCGCCACTGACATCGATTTGCTCGGGTTTGATGTCGATCAGGGTGATGGAAAGGCCCGCCGCCTGCATGATCTGTCCGACCGTCTGGCCAAAGCGGCCATGGCCGACGATGATGATGTTGGCCTGCGCAGCCAGTTCCGGATCATCAAGCGCGACATCGCTTGTCCGCCGCCGGGCAGCCAGTCGGCCTGCAAGGATCATCAGGAACGGCGTTGTCGCCATCGATAGTGTGATCACCGCACCGAAAAGGCTCGCCGCCTCTGGTTCGATCAGCAACGCATTTTGCGACGCGGTGAACAGCACGAAACCGAACTCCCCGCCTTGGCTGAGCAGCAGCGCCATGATGATCGAGGCGCTGTTGTTTAACCCGAACAGGCGCCCCAGACCGAAAACCACTGCGGTTTTGACCAGCACCAGCCCCGCCGCCAAGCCGACAATCAGCAAGGGCTGCGCCGCTATGACGTCGAGATCGAGCATCATCCCGACCGCGAGGAAGAACAGCCCGAGCAGTATGGAACGGAAGGGATCGATATCCGCCTCCAGCTCATGCCGGTAGGGCGATTCCGCAAGCATCACGCCTGCGACGAACGCGCCCAGCGCCGCAGAGACGCCAATCGACTGCATCAGGGCGGCACTCGCACAGACCGCAAACAGGCCGGTGACGATGAACAATTCGCGTTCCGAAACGCGGCCTACCAGCCGCAACAGCGGCGACAGCACATAGCGCCCGGCTAGGATCAGCCCGCCGATGGCTAGTATGGCATAGATGGCCAGCACAAGCCCGCTGGGTGCGCCCTCTTGCGCCGGTGCGCGCGACAAAGCGGCGACAATCGTCAGCAATGGAACGATCGAAATATCCTGAAACAGCAGGATGGCGAAGCTTTTCTCGCCATAGTCGGTTTTCAATCGTCCGCGCGATTGCAGCAGCGGCAGGACTTGCGCGGTTGAACTTAGCCCAAGCGGAAGCCCCAGCACCAACGCCGCCTCCCAACTGAAAGGAAGCACGGCGTAGATGATGGCGAACATGGCGAGGCCGCACAACGCGACCTGCAATGGTCCGAACAATAATATGTCCCGCCGCATCACCCATAATCGCGAAGGCGACAGCTCTAGGCCAACCAGGAACAGCAGCAGGATGATGCCGATTTCAGCAAAACTCAGGATGGTTTCGGGTTCGCCGCTCAGACCCAACACGTCCGGCCCGATGATTATACCCGCAACCAGATAGCCGAGTACAGCGCCCAACCCCAATTTGCGAAAGACCAGAACCGCCACGAGTGCCGCACCCAGAAGCAATGCGCCCGTGGTCAAGATGTCCGTCAGAAAATGATGGCCCTCTTCCATCAGTCGCCGCCCGTTATCGCCGCGAGAACCGCATCAAAAGGCAGCAAGATCGCCGCATGGCGTGCAGGATAGGTGCGTGCGCTTTCAAAAACCGCCAGTTCGGGCCAGCAGCCATTAAAGGCGCTTTCGCCAATAAGTGCCTGCGCAAGCGCGGCCCGCGCATTCGCAATCTCTTCAGCCGAACGACCGACGGCGATCTTGCGCACTACCGCCGCCGATGCCTGTCCCATCGCGCAGGCGCGGCCACGCAAGGCAATCGCTATGAGATGGCCGTTTTCGACTTTCACATCGGCGCGCATTTCACTGCCGCATACTGGCGAACGGCGCGTTGCACTTGCATCGGCGTCGCTCAACGCGTCGGCATGCGGTAGACTCGCCGCAAGCCGCAATATGTCCTTGGTGTAGAGCTCGGGCTTGGGCGATGCGGGGCGTGCGGCAAGATCAGCCGGCATCGCTGCCCTCGCCTTCACTGTCCTGCTGACGTTCGCGAATGAAGGACGAGAGCGCATCCCCCGACGCGTTCAACAATGGATAGGTGCGGGACGCGGTCATCCATTCCGGGCGTTTGCTGTCGCCGCCATAGGCAACTTCGAACAGCATGACGAGCAGCAGGAACAGCAATGTCGCGCCGATCAGTCCCTTCACCGCACCAAAGCCAAAGCCGAGCACACGGTCGAACGGACCAAGGGCCGACTTGCGGCTCTTCTCACCAATCTTGCGCGCTATCAACCGCCCGCCGACATAAGTGACGATGGCAATGGCCAGGAATGCCAGAACGGCAGCCCCGGCGTCGGTACCGACCGGACCATAAAGCCATTCGGCGGCGGGCGCGTGCAGGAATCGTATCGCCGCCACGACCAATACCCAGACGCCCAGCAACAGCACTTCCTGCGTAAAGCCGCGCATAAAGCCAAAAATGGCACCGGTGCCGAGCAGGAAAAGGACGATGATGTCGAATGCGGTCATCGCATCCAGTTAGTCCCGCCCGAGTATATGGTCAACGAGGTTGGAGAGCGTCCGGAACTGTTTCAGTTTCATGCCCGCGTCCTCCTGTACCGATGGTGGCACCAAAGCAGTCTGGAAGCCCAGCTTCGCCGCTTCCTTGAGGCGGAGATTGCCATGCGCGACGGGACGGATTTCGCCTGAAAGCGCAACTTCGCCGAACAAAACGCAATCCGATGGCAGCGGCTTTTCGGCATAAGCGGAAACCAGTGCAGCGGCGACAGCAAGGTCAGCTGCAGGATCGGATATCCGATAGCCGCCCGCGATGTTGAGATAGACTTCGGCAGTGGCAAAGCTGAGCCCGCAGCGTGCCTCAAGCACCGCCAATATCATCGCCAACCTGCCGCTATCCCAGCCAACCACCGCACGGCGTGGCGTTGCCCCACTCGACAGGCGCACAGTCAGTGCCTGGATTTCGACCAGCACCGGCCTTGTGCCTTCCAACGCCGGGAAGACCGTCGCCCCTGTCACCTGCTCGGCTCGGTCGGTCAGGAAGAGTGCGCTGGGATTGCCGACCTCGGCCAAGCCGCTGTCAGCCATCGCAAAGACGCCGATTTCATCAGTACCGCCAAAGCGGTTCTTGTTGGCGCGCAGGATACGATATTGGTGGCTGCGCTCTCCCTCAAACGCCAGCACGGTATCGACCATATGCTCGAGCACGCGCGGCCCCGCAATGCTGCCATCCTTGGTGACATGGCCGACGAGCATCAACGCAGTGCCGCGTTCCTTGGCAAAACGAATCAGCTCCTGTGCAGAGGCACGCACCTGGCTGACCGTACCCGGTGCGCCTTCGATAAGGTCGCTGTGCATCGTCTGGATCGAGTCGATAATCAGCAAGGCAGGCGGCTTTGTGCTGCCCATCGTCGTCAATATATCGCGCACCGAAGTCGCCGCCGCGAGCTGCACCGGTGCATCGCCCAGCCCCAATCGCCGCGCGCGCAAGCGCACCTGATCGACCGCTTCCTCACCTGAAATATAGGCCACATCGAGCCCGCGCCGGGCAAGGTTGGCGGCGGTTTGCAGCAGCAGCGTCGACTTCCCGATCCCCGGATCACCGCCGAGCAAGGTCGCCGATCCCGCAACCAGCCCGCCGCCCAAAGCGCGGTCAAATTCCGCTATCCCGGTCGAAGCGCGATCAGGCAGCTTGATGTCGCTGTCGAGCCCGACAAGCCCGACATCGCGTCCGCCATTTTGCAAATGATGCTTCAGCTCGAATACGGTCGCACCAGCCTCTTCCACAAGGCTGTTCCACGCACCGCAATCCTCACACTGCCCCTGCCAGCGCGGCGCAACCGTGCCGCATTCCTGACAGACAAATCGCTTTTTTGGTTTCGCCATGCCCACCTATGTATCAGAACATAGGTGGAACACCAGCGCAAAAATCAAAAGCCGTGGAAGGTCACCTGCTCGTCCAAAGGCACGCGTTCACGCTGGAAGCCGTTCACCGAATCGCTCTCGTCGCGATAGCCGATGGCGAGACCGCAGAAGAGGAGGACATCTTCACCCAGCCCCAGTTGGTCTTTGATGGTCTTGCCATACATGCCCATATATTCCTGTGGGCATGTATCGAGGCCTTCTTCGCGGCAGAGCAGCATGATCGTCTGCAGCCACATGCCGGTGTCGGACCATTGCGCTTCCTTCATGAATTTGGGGAAGTGGCAGAGCAACAGGACCGGCGCGCCGAAGGACACAAGGTTCGACTGGACGAAGTCGGCGCGCTGCTTGCCATCGTCGCGGGCAATCGCCATCGCGCCATACATCGCCGCGCCGACGGCCTGCAGGCGGGCTTTGTATTTGTCATGCTTGCCGGGTTCGGAGAAATCATAGTCCATCGGATCGTCGGGCTGGCTTGCGGTCAAACGGTCCTGCAATGCCTTGAGCGGCGCGCCTGTGAGGACCGTCGCTTCCCATGGCTGAAAGTTGCACCCGGAAGGTGCCATCCGTGCGCGGTCCAATATGCGCTGGATCGTTTCGAACGGAACCGGTTTGTCGAGGAACGACCTGATCGAACGGCGGGTGGCGACGGCTTCGGATACCAGCATAAAATCTCTCCTGTCTGCTTTGCGACCACATTTAATCGAACGATTAAATCCCGCAACTGCTAAAAACACCTGTATCTGCAAACACCCTTTTCGCGGTCTGTTTGCACAGGCGAAGCGACAAAGCCTTGCACCCCTTGCCCTGCCCTGCCACATCTCGGCGATGCGCGAGAAGGAACTGCGGCTGGCCCTTATCTGCTATGGCGGGGTAAGCCTTGCGGTCTACATGCACGGTATCACGCGGGAGATCTGGCACCTTGTGCGCGCCAGCCGTGCTTTCCTTGAAGACGAACCGGCCACGGGCAGCAGCGAGGCTGTCTATCGTGAACTGCTGGAACTGATCGAGGCAAAATCGGGTACCAAGCTCCGTGTCCTGACCGATATCATCGCGGGCGCAAGTGCCGGCGGCATAAATGGCGTATTCCTGTCGCAAGCCATTGTCACCGGACAGTCGCTCGAACCGCTGACCGACCTGTGGCTCGAAAATGCCGATGTCGAGGTGTTACTCGATCCCGACGCACGGCCTTTATCGCGCTTCTCCAAATTCTGGGCAGCTCCGATTGCTTGGGCGGTGCTGCGGCGCCGCGGCGGCGCGGTTGCACAGACGGTCGCGAAGGAAGCACAGGACGAAGTGGCAACCAAGCTATCGGGCTTTGTCCGCGCACGCTGGTTCCAGCCACCTTTTGGCGGGCGCGGTTTTTCGACTTTGCTGCTCGACGCATTACAGGCGATGGAGAAAAAGGGCGTGGCGCGCCCATTGCTTCCGGCGGGGCAGCCGCTTGACCTGTTCGTCACCGTGACCGATTTTCATGGCCACCGCGAACCGTTGCAACTCAACAGCCCGACTAATGTAACCGAAAATGAGCATCGCCTGACGATCGGCTTTTCGACGCGCGGGCAGGATGCGGGACAACTCGCCCACCCGGCGGAACTGGTGTTTGCCGCCCGCGCAACCGCCAGTTTCCCCGGCGCCTTCCCGCCCTTTACGGTACGCGAGCTGGACGGCCTGCTGCAAACCCGCACCATCGGCTGGGACGGGCGCGAAGGATTCCTGAAGCGTATCTTGCCGCAGCAGTTCGAGGCGGGAAGCGTTGAGGACGCTTTCCTGATCGACGGTTCGGTGCTTGCTAACGCCCCATTCGCGCAGGCGATTGATGCACTGCGCAACCGGCCTGCCCGGCGCGAGGTTGACCGGCGCTTCGTCTATATTGATCCCAAGCCCGGCATGCCGAGCTTTCGTGTGCGCGGGCGGGGAAAAACAGCAGACGGGCATTTGAAACCACCCGGCTTCTTCTCCACCATCTTTGGTGCAACGTCGGACATCCCGCGAGAACAGCCGATCCGCGACAGCCTGACTGCCATTGAAGGCCGCTCCCAACGCATCGCCCGCATGCGCGAGATCACCGACCATCTGGAGATCGAGGTTGAGCATATGATCGAGGTCATGCTCGGTAAGACATGGTTCCTGACCAAACCGACTCCCGAGCGCCTCCGCAAATGGCGGCTGACGATGCTGCAGAAATCGGCGGCGGCGACGGGCTATAGCTACCCCGCCTATGCCCATCTGCGGATGATGGGGGTGCTCGACGACCTGGCCGCCACCGCACGACGGCTGTGCCCCGATGCCCGGAGCGAGCATTGCCGGATGCTGCGCGATGCACTGTGGGGCGAAATCTGCCGCCGTGGGCTCGACAAGATGACCGGGCCAAGAGGCAAGGTGATGGCGGCGGAATCGATGAACTTCTTCCGCGAGCAGGATGTACGTTTCCGCATCCGGCGCTTGCGCTTCCTCGCGCGCCGTCTCGCCGAAGATGTGGAAGTGATGGCCGACATACCCCCGCATGTGGCAGACCGCCTGCGGCAAGCAATCTACGCCTCGCTCGCGCATTTCCTTGAAGTCGAAACCTCCGAATATCTGGGCGTCGATGTGGCCGAGGCGGTGCGTCAGGGTGTCGATAATCCAGCCGCACTACTCGAGCTTCTGGCATCGCGGCGCAATCTGGAAGCCGCCGATACTGCCACCGACGCCGCGATCAACGCAGCTCTGGCCGACGTGCCAGAAGCTGCCACGCGCAAAATCCTGCTCGGCTATCTCGGCTACATCCTTTACGACATCGCCACCCTGCCGCTGCTGCAGGGTGAAGGGCTCGACGAATTCGACCCTATCAAGGTCGACCGCATCTCCCCCGACGATGCGACCACTATCCGCAAAGGCGGGGCCGCCGCGACACTTAAGGGCATTGAATTCAACAATTTCGGCGCCTTTTTCAGCCGCGCCTATCGCGAGAATGACTATCTGTGGGGCCGCCTGCACGGCATCGACAGGCTGGTTGATATCGTGCTGTCTTCAATGCCCGGCGCGGTGTCAGCGGAACAGGCCGAGGTTATGGCGATCAAGCAAAAGGCCTTTGCAGCCGTTCTTGAAGCGGAAGCGCCGCGACTGAAACGAATTCAACCTTTGATCGAAGAACTGCGGGCAGAGATTGCCTCGATTACTACTTAAGATCAGCGTGTACGCAGTACCCGACGGGTACCGCCCTCCCTCAAACCGCACTCTGAAGCTGAATATCCCCCGCATCGGCGAGCAATTTCAGCATCACCGCTGCGCCACATTGCTGCGACTTGGCAGTTGAGCTGAATTTGCCGTCGGCGACGAACTTGCCGCGCTCATATTGGTTCGAAAAGCTCCACAAATAAGGCGTAGGCACGCCAAGCCCGCGATAGCCTAGGCCATTATAGGCCTCCAGCCGGTAGAGCGTGCGTTCGAGGCTCCAGTCGCTTTGCCCGGCATAGCCTAGCAAACGAAGCGCATCCTTGGCGCTTGATTCCCAGTCCGATGGCGGCAGCCATTTTGTTGGGCGGCCTGCTGGCACCTGCCGCGTCCGCGCGGTGAGCGGGAAATCGCCATTGTGGAAATGCGCGCGGAAGTTGAAGCTGGCTTCGAGCCCGTGCGTGACGGCAATAAAGTGCCACGGCACACCGGTTTGCGTCGCAACCTTTTCATAGCGATTGCGCGATTTGCGGATGAGGGCCATGTGCCAGTCCACGGATTCCTGATATTGCGGACGCACAACGAGTTTGCGGAACATGCGGCGATATTCAGACTTCAACGTCGCGAAATCACGCGATTTGCTCAGCGGTTTATCGGGTTCGTCTTCGGACGGTATTTCCGGCTCTTTTTGCTGAGGCGTCGGTTCAATCGACGGTAGCGCATCTGGCGCCGGCGGCGCACCGGGCACGAAAATAACGTCGCCCGATTCGGGCTCCGGTTGGTCCAAATAGCGTTGGCGTTCTGGCGCGAAGGGTTTCAGGCCCAGTTCGCCGAGCCCGAGCTTCAGTGCCTCGGGCAATTCATGCTGGTTCTGGTGCAACTCCGCGAGCAGTTCCCCGGCCTGATCGGCAAATTGCAGATCAATGGGCTCACTACGGTCGATTAGCGCAACCAGCCGGGGCATGGCGAACTGATATAGCGAATCCGCCACATCCGCGAGCGATTGCCCTTTTCGCGTTTCCAGTGGGGATTTGGGAAACCCTCTGCGATCGGCCTCTCGCTCCAACTGAACAACCGATTCCGCCATCCTAAGGTAGTTCAAAGGCTTGCGCGGGATTAGATCAACAACCTGTTTGGGCAAATCGAGCCCAAGGATGCGGCCATCCTGCGCGTTGATGCGTGTACCGACGAAAGTAGCGGCCACACCGCCGCCCGCTAGCCGCAGAAAATCCCGTTTGTCGAAACTGTTGCCCGCCATCGACTCACTCCTGTCTGGGCGAGCATAACATTAGGCATAGGGCGAGTCTTGTGCAGGTCGGCAGATTTTACTCGATAGAGACTCCCCTCCCGCTTGCAGAAGAGAGCAGTTTAATTCAGTCCGTCAGATCGTCCCAGAATTCCTTGACCTTGTCGAAGAAACCGCGCGACTGCGGGCATTCCTCGCCTGTTTCGGTCTCGCGGAATTCGCAGAGCAATTCCTTTTGCCGCGCGGTCAGGCGGGTCGGCGTCTCGACATCAATCTGGATGACCAGATCGCCCCTGCCCCGTCCCTGCAGAACCGGCATGCCCGCACCGCGGACGCGGAGTTGCTTGCCCGACTGTATGCCTTCGGGGATGTTGACACTGTGCTTGCTGCCATCAGGTCCGGGGATTTCGATTTCGCCGCCCAGCGCCGCTTTGGTGAAGCTGATCGGCGCGCGGCAAAACAATGTCGTGCCGTCACGTTCGAACACCTTGTGGCGCGCGATGTGCATGAAGATGTAGAGGTCGCCCGCAGGCGCACCATTCGGCCCGGCTTCGCCCTTGCCAGCTACACGGATGCGAGTGCCTTCATCGACGCCCGGTGGTATGGTGACTTCAATCTTCTGCCGCTCGTCAACCCGGCCTTCGCCGCCGCATTTACGGCATGGATCCTCGATCACTTCGCCGCGACCATGGCAGGTCGGACAGGTGCGTTCGACAACGAAAAAGCCCTGCTGCGCGCGGACCTTGCCATGTCCGCCGCACAAATTGCAGCGCCGCGTGTTGGTACCCGGTTTCGCGCCCGTGCCTTCACAGTCACCGCATTTCGCGGCAACATCGATCGCGATTTCAGTCGTGCGCCCATGGAACGCATCTTCGAGGCTGATTTCGAGGTCATAGCGCAGATCAGCACCACGCACCGGCCCACGCTGGCGTCCGCCACCAAAGGCATCGCCGAAGAAACTCTCAAAAATGTCGGAGAAGTCGCCAAAACCGGCACCGCCACGGCCACCACCATTGCCCATCCCGCCATTTTCAAACGCGGCTTTGCCATATTGGTCGTAGGCGGCGCGCTTCTGCGGGTCTTTCAGCACTTCATAGGCTTCGTTGACCGCCTTGAAACGAGCTTCAGCCTCGGCATCGCCGGGGTTGCGATCCGGGTGAAATTGCATCGCCATGCGGCGATAGGCAGATTTCAGCGTCTTGTCGTCCGCCGTCCGCTCACATTCCAGCAATTCGTAATAATCTATGTCGAGGCTCAAGGCATACCACTCCCACCTCCCACTTCGTCATTCCCGCGAAGGCGGGAATCCATCACCTGCTATTGAAATTTCGACATCGGGTGATGGACCCCCGCCTTCGCGGGGGTGACGAAAATGGGCTTTACCTTAGCTTAGTCCTTCTTGTCCTCGTCGACTTCGGAGAATTCGGCGTCGACGACATCATCGTCTGCCGGGGCTTCTTCCGAGGGAGCAGCTGACGTGCCCGCCGCCTGTTCCTGTTCGTAGATCGCCTGACCCATCTTCATCGCGACCTGGGCCAAGGCATTCGCCTTTTCCTTCATCGCTTCGGGGTCGCCACCTTCGATCGCTGCCTTGGTTTCGCCCATGGCGGCCTCGATTTCAGCCTTCAAGCCAGCGTCAATCTTGTCGCCATGCTCTTCAAGCTGCTTTTCGGTCGTGTGGACAAGGCTTTCGGCATTATTCTTTGCCTCGGCAGCCTCGCGGCGCTTTTTGTCTTCTTCGGCAAACTGTTCGGCATCACGGACCATCTGATCGATGTCGGCATCGGACAGACCGCCCGAAGCCTGAATCTTGATCTGCTGTTCCTTACCGGTGCCCTTGTCCTTAGCGGTTACGCTGACCAGACCATTGGCGTCGATGTCGAAGGTCACTTCGATCTGCGGAACGCCGCGCGGTGCGGGCGGGATGCCGACAAGGTCGAAATTGCCGAGCAGCTTGTTGTCTGCCGCCATTTCACGCTCACCCTGGAATACGCGGATCGTCACGGCGTTCTGGTTGTCGTCTGCGGTCGAATAGACCTGCGACTTTTTGGTCGGGATCGTCGTATTGCGGTCGATCATGCGGGTGAACACGCCGCCCAGCGTTTCGATGCCGAGCGAAAGCGGGGTCACGTCGAGCAGCAGCACGTCCTTGACGTCGCCCTGCAAAACGCCCGCCTGAATGGCGGCACCCATGGCAACGACCTCGTCGGGGTTCACGCCGACATGCGGTTCCTTGCCAAAGAAGGCTTTTACGACTTCGCGCACCTTGGGCATGCGGGTCATACCGCCAACCATCACGACTTCGTCGATCGCATCAGCTTTCAGGCCGGCATCAGACAGCGCCTTTTTGCACGGCTCGAGCGTGCGCTTGATCAGGTCGTCGACCAGCTTTTCGAGATCCGAGCGGCTGATGTTCTTGACGAGGTGCTTCGGACCATTCTGGTCGGCCGTGATGAACGGCAGGTTGACTTCGGTCGTCTGCGCCGAGCTCAGTTCGATCTTCGCCTTTTCAGCGGCTTCCTTCAGGCGCTGCAGCGCGAGCTTGTCCTTCGTCAGGTCAATGCTTTCTGCCTTTTTGAAATCAGCTGCGAGGAATTCGACCAGCTTGCTGTCAAAATCTTCACCGCCAAGGAAGGTATCGCCATTGGTCGACTTCACCTCGAACACGCCGTCGCCGACTTCGAGGATCGAAATGTCGAAGGTGCCGCCGCCAAGGTCATAGACCGCGATGGTCTTGTTCTCATCCTTGTCGAGGCCGTAAGCGAGCGCAGCCGCAGTCGGCTCGTTGATGATGCGCAGCACTTCAAGGCCGGCGATCTGGCCGGCATCCTTGGTTGCCTGACGCTGGGCGTCATTGAAGTAAGCGGGAACGGTGATCACCGCCTGCGTCACGGTTTCGCCCAGATAGGCTTCTGCCGTTTCCTTCATCTTCTGCAGGGTGAAGGCGCTGATCTGCGACGGGGAGTAGTCTTCTCCACCCGCCTTGACCCAGGCGTCGCCATTCTTGCCCTTGACGATATTGTAGGGGACGAGTTCCATGTCCTTCTTGGTCATGGGGTCGTCAAAGCGGCGGCCGATCAGGCGCTTCACCGCATAAATCGTGTTGTCCGGATTGGTCACCGCCTGGCGCTTGGCGGGCTGGCCGATCAGGCGCTCACCATCTTTCGCAAAGGCGACGATAGACGGCGTCGTGCGCGCGCCTTCCGCATTTTCAATAACTTTCGGCTGGCCGCCTTCCATCACAGCAACGCAGCTGTTTGTGGTGCCCAGATCGATACCAATAACTTTTGCCATTACAAATTACCCCGATAACTAAATTAGCCCTGTCTTTAGCGGGCGGCCCCATCAGGCACCGCTGCCAAACATGCGAGGGCGATATAGGTGGCAAATTGCTTGGCACAAGGCTTTGCCCCGCCTACATTGTCAAAAAGGCGGGCAATGCCCCGTTTCTGAACGGAAAAGTCAAAGCGGAAAGATGATGACAATGCTGAACATGCGCGCACGATTGGGACTGCTAGCCGCTCCGTTGCTGGTGACGATGCTCTCCAGCTGCGGCCCCACACCACAACTTCGCGTCCACGACGCGGTGGTCAAGCTGAACCCGGTCGATAGCAATCCGTCGGCCATGTATTTCACGATCCGCGGCGGTCCCAAGGACGTCTATCTGATGTCGGTCACCTCGCGTTCGGTGCTTCGCACCGAAATGCACGAGAGCAAGGTCGATGCGAAGACCGGGGTGATGACGATGCGTCCGCTGACCCGCGTTTTCATCCCGGCTGATGGCAAGGTCGAATTCAAGCGCGGTGGCAAACATGTAATGGTCTGGGGGGTCAATCTTGTCGGCCGCCGCCTGGGTGAGATGGAAACGCAGTTCCTGTTTTCAAACAATGAACGCATCTTGGTCAAAGCCCGTGTCGAGGAAATGGACGGCCGTGAACCCGACGAGAAGACAGGCCATAACAACCACTGATGTTCGGACCGCACCCATCAGGACGGCCGATGACAGCGCGCGAGATCGAACTCGCGCGCTCGGTTTTCCACGATGCCATCGATTATGAAAAGGTGCGCATCCACAAACGCAAATGGTGGTGGTTCCAACCACGCAAGATCACCATGGCACCCGACGGGCATTTATGGTTCCACCCTGATAGCGACGTGTTCTGCGACGATTTCTGCGACCGCGATCTAGGGCTACAGGGGCTGTTCATTCACGAGCTGGTGCATGTCTGGCAGCACCAGCAGGGCATTTTCCTGCCCCTCCGCCGGTATCCTTTGAGCAGTTATAATTATGTGCTGAAGCCCGGCTGGATGCTGGAGCGCTATGGCATCGAGCAGCAGGCAGAAATCGTTCGCCACTATTTCCTTTTGAAGAACAAGGCGAAGGTGCCAGGCGCCCTTCCGCTGGAGCAATATGAAGGCGTGCTGCCATTTGGCAAAAAGGCAGTCGCGAAATGATGTCGCAGTTCGAATTTATTTTTTCGCTGTACAGCCTGTTGCTCGGTCTCTCGCTGGTCGAGCTGCTGTCGGGGCTGGGCAAGACGGTCAAAGCGCGGCTGCATGTTGATGAAGAGGCGAAGGCTGGATACCGCATCGGCTGGCTGACGCCGTTGCTCGGCCTGTTCGTGATGCTCGATCTTCTGTCCTTCTGGGGGGCAGCCTGGGCTGTCCGAGATATCATCGCCGTATCGGGCGGCTGGATGATGGGGACGATGCTGTTTGCGAGCGCCTATTACCTCGCCGCCCATCTGGTTTTCCCGGAGAGCATTCCGAAAAACGGCGATCTGGACCCGCACTATTTCCATGTCCGGCGGATAGTATTGGGGATGCTGTTCGCTTTGCTGATCGTGCAACTGACCTTCTATCTCACCAACCCTGCCCTGTCGGCACGGCTGGTCAATCCGCTGGCCTTGGGTCTGACGGCGGTTTTGGTTGTGCTGATGGCAGCAGCCTTTTTCGTCAAATCAAAAGCCATGAACATCGCTGTCCTGATCGCGCTCATCATCCGCTATGCAGCCGTCTATCTGATCTGACATTCGACCACACAGCGACTTGCGCCAACAAGTTTCATTTGATACCAAATCGGCAGAGGTGGCCCAACCCGCACCTCGCCTATGAGACTTCCATGAAACTTGAAGATTTTGGCCTCAGCGCAGAGCGTGGCTACCTCTCAACCCATGAAATCGATGCAATTGAACTGCCACAGGGCTTTGATGAAATGCTGGATGCAGCGGCCAGTCTTTCAGGCCTGATTACCTCAGGCCGCGTGCGCCATTTCCTGAAGCAAGTCGGCCATCCCGACATGGCAACCTTCCTCGCCAGCGCCAGCAACGAACAGGTGCGAACCGCGATGGTGCATTACAGCTTCCTCGTTCAGGCTTATGTCTGGGGAGAGTCCGAGGCGCCAACTACCCTGCCCGCGAACCTCGCCATCCCCATCTGTGCGATTGGCGACCATATGGGACTGCCGCCCTTACTCCCCTATTCGGGTTATGTCCTCGACAATTGGTACCGGCTCGACAAATCGGGCGGCATCAGCCTCGACAATATCGCGATGCACCAGAATTTCCTCGGCGGTCAGGATGAGAACTGGTTCGTCCTCGTCCACGTCGCGATCGAGGCCGAAGCAGGACGTGCGCTGCAACTGGCGACCGAACTGGTCGACGCATCAGCGCAGCAAGACGCAGCCAAAGTCGAGCAACTGTTGACCGCCATGAACCGCGTGTGGGACGCGATGAATGCGCATTTCGATCGCATGCCCGAACGCTGCGATCCCTATATCTATTACCAGCGCGTCCGCCCCTATATCCATGGCTGGAAGAACAACCCGGCGCTGCCCGAAGGCCTGATCTACGAAGGCGTTGCCAAATATGCGGGCAAACCGCAGGCCTTTCGTGGGCAGACGGGTTCGCAAAGCTCGATTGTGCCCGCGATGGACGGGCTGTTCCAGGTGGTGCATGAAAGCGATCCGCTTCGGGAATTCCTCGATGAGCTCCACCAATACCGCCCGCCGCAGCACCGCGCCTTTATCGATGCGGTTCGCGAGGCCAGCACGTTGCGCGATTTTGCCAAGACGCAAAACCAGTCACTCAAGGATGCGTTCAACGCCTGTGTCGAACAGGTTGCGCGCTTCCGCACCCGGCACCTCGAATATGCGGCGAGCTATATCAACAAGCAGGCGTCGTCAGGCGCGGGCAATGACACCGATGTCGGCACCGGCGGCACGCCGTTCATGAAATACCTCAAGAAGCACCGCGACGAAAATCGCGCGCAAACGATTTGAACGGCCTAGACCGGTTGGGGCAGCAACCCCAACCGGTCGCGCCATAGCCAGCGCACGAGGACGAGCGCGGCAACGATACCAAGGCCCACGGCAAGTCCGATCCAGATACCGACGCCGTCCCAGCCGCGCCCAAATGCAAGCCAGGCGCCGAATCCCAAACCCACTACCCAATAGCCGAAGGCGGCAAACAACATCGGCCAGGTCGTATCCTGCAAACCACGCAGCATACCCGTGCCGACCACCTGCGCACCGTCAACGATTTGGAAAACCGCCGCAACGATCAGGAAGGAAACGGCAAGCCTCAGCACCTCGATATTATCTGCATCCTTGGGCTCGACAAAAATGCCAGCAAGTTGGGCGGGAAACAGCCAGATCACCAATGCCATCATGGTCATAAAGCCTACGCCCAAAGCATAGGATGTCCAACCCGCGCGCCTGATTGCATCTGCATCGCGCCGTCCATAGCCCAGCCCGACACGGACCGTCGCCGCCTGTCCCAAGCCCATTGGCACCATGAAGGTCATCGACGCAATCTGGATAGCGACTGCATGGGCCGCTGCGGTTTCGGTGCTGATATAGCCCATCAGGAAAATGGCGGCGGCGAAGACCATCGCTTCGAAGCCCATATGCAATCCAATCGGCAAACCGAGTTTCCAGATCGTGCCAAAACGCTGCCAATCGGCGCGCCACCAACGCCCGAGTAAATGGTATCGGCGAAACTTCGGATGCAAATAAAGCACCATACAAAGGAACAGGAACTGGAACAAGCTGGTGAGCGAACTGCCCACGCCTGCGCCGAACAATCCCCATTTTGGCAGACCAAAATGCCCGAAAATCAAGCCATAATTGATGACCGCGTTGACAATGACTGCTGCAAAACCGGCAACCATCGTCCACCGCGGCATTTCAAGCGCGGCCATAAAACCCCGGATCGCGACGACACCCAGCGCCGGCCAAATCTGCCACATCAAAGCGCGAATAAAGATGCCGGCATCTGCCGCCAATTGTTTGGGTTGACCAGCCCATTCGAGTATAGCGCCGCTTTGCCAGAGGAGTGCCCAGATCGGGATGCAAACCACCGTAGCAGCCCATAAGGATTGGCGGAAACTGCGTCGCACATCGCGCACTGAATGGGCCTTGCGGCCCAGTTCCGCCGCCATCAGCGGAGATGCCGCAACGACGATCCCGATGCCAATCAGCAGCATTGCGATTACGATACCCGAACCCAGAGCCGATGCAGCAAGCGCCCCCGGCCCCAGCCGCGCAAGCAGGAAAACGTCGGTTGAGTTGATCAGCACCATTGTGATATTGGTAAGGATCAAAGGCCAGGCGAGCGCCAGCGTCGCGCGAAGCTCGTCGCGCCAGGGGGACTGGCGGTCCAATGCAGTTGCCGCTGTAGCCATGGCGTTCGATTAGCCCAGCTTTTACAGTGCGGCTAGTGCTGGAAATGCATCCTGCTTTCCGCCTTGCGCTTTTGTGTGCGCTGTCACAAAAGCGCAACATTGGGGGATGGCAAAAAGGACAATAAGTGACTGCCCCGAAACGTATTCAGGAAAATCTGACCGCTACCGTCGAACGGCGCCTATTGAACTGGATTTGCGCGCGCTTGCCTTTGTGGTGGACGCCCGACCGGCTGACAGCGCTCGGCTTTTTCGGTGCCATCCTGATCTCCGCTGGCTATATTGCGAGCAACTGGGGGCGGGACTGGTTGTGGCTTTCGGTTTTCGGCTATTGCCTCAACTGGTTCGGGGATTCACTGGACGGCAGCGTTGCCCGCTTCCGCAAGATCGAACGGCCCAATTACGGCTATTTCATCGACCACAGCCTTGATGCGCTCGCCAACACGATCTTCATTCTGGGCATGGGGCTGAGCCCCTATATGCGGATGGACACCGCTTTGTTTGGGTTGGCGGGTTATTTGCTGTTGTCGATCCACACCTTCATTTCAGCAAAAGTCACCGGCGTGATGAACCTCACCTATCTGGGCGGCGGACCGACCGAGGTTAGGATGATGCTGATTGTCCTGACGATCTGCATGTTCGTTTTCGGACCAGAGGCGAACATTCACTGGCCCGTTGCTGGCCAGTTGTTCTCACCGTTTGATATTTTTGCGGTCGTGCTGGGTATGTTGTTAACCGGCGTGTTTGTGTTTCACACGACGCGAACGGGCATAGATTTGTTCCGAAAGGGAAGTTGAACCCGCTTAATAACCGCACCAACTTGGCGCGCTCTCATCCCCGTCGCACTGCTTTCGATCCATCGCGTCGAGATAATATTTCTGTCGCCCGATACGCGTCCAGACGACTTTCTGTTTGGTCGTCGGAGCGTCGGCTTCCGGCTCAAAAATCTCGATGTCGGTTGTCATCTTCTTCCGGTTGGTGAGGTAGTTGATACTGATTTCCTCACCCGTTCCGCCATTGCGCGCATAGGATCTGCGGTCAAAACCGATCAATCGAAATCGGCCATTTTCGAGCCGGAATTTAAAGCTGTCCTTGGACGTGCTCCAGCTGCCGCAGCTAAGCCAGTAATTGAGATTTAACGTCAGCACATTGTCGCGCAGATCCATGCCGCCCTCTTCGAGCGGATCAGCAAGGCAGGGTGTATCGCTATCCCCTTCAGGCGGCAGGAAACGGTCCGCTGACCCGGTCCGTTTATAGCCAGCAGAAGTGCGTGACAGAAACACCAACCGGCGCGGATTGGTGTTGAGTTCATCCGGCCCTAGCCCTGAATTTTTGACGCGCCTTGCTAGATCATCCTGCTCAATCATCAAAACGGCGGCATCAGCATCGGCCACATCGCCGATCAGTTTCCAGCCAGCCGGAACATGATTTTGCCAATCCTCCGCTGCATGAGCCGCAGGCAACGCAACGAGCGACAACGGCAAGAAGACAAGCGATTTCAAAACTCTACTCCCGCACTACATTCGCAAACCCTGAACCGGTTTTGCGTATTTTTCAAGCGGAGGCAGCGCTTAGTACATCAAATGCCTAGTCTGGTTTTTTCGCCACACCGACCATTGCCGGCCGCAAGAGGCGGTCCTTGATCATATAGCCCGCCTGCATTTCGGCGACGATAGTGCCCGGCTCTGCATCCGCAGTAGGGATTTCAACCATGGCTTGGTGCTGGTTGGGATCGAGCGGCAGGCCCATTGCGGCGATGCGGCTGATACCGTGCTTGGCAAAAACGCTGTCCAGTTCGCGGCCGGTGGCTTCAAGGCCTGTGACCAGCGGCTTCATCGCCTCGCTCTCGCGCATTTCGGCGGGGATTGCTTCCAGCGCGCGGGTGAGATTGTCTGAAACCGAAAGGATGTCGCGCGCAAAGCCGGTGGCGGCATAGGCGCGTGCATCGGCGGCTTCCTTTTCCATGCGACGACGCACATTCTGCACCTCGGCCTGCGCATAGAGAATATCCTGCCGCGCAGTTTCCAGTTCTGCGGCCAGCTTGTTCAGCTCTTCCGCCGCGCTGTCGGCAGAACTTGCCTCGGCCTTCAGATGCTCGGGCACGCCTTCCAGCTCCTGCTCAGCCGCTGCGTCGATATTGTCCTTGTCGTTCATAACTGCCCCGAATGTCTGTGTTGCAGGCGCATATAGGGGCTCGCATCATTTCATCAAGCGGCTGAGCGCCTGCGCGGTAAAATCGACCATGGGGACGATGCGGGCATAGTTTAGCCGGGTCGGGCCGATTACGCCAACCACGCCGACAATCTTGCCGCCCTGATCGCGATAGGGTGCGGCAATCACCGACGAACCCGAAAGCGAGAACAGGTTATTTTCGGAACCGATGAAAATCCGGGTCGCCTGCGCCTCGCGCGCGCTATCGATCAGGCGGGCGATTTCTTCCGTGTTTTCAAGCTCGTCCAGCAGCTGACGCACGCGATCGAGGTCAGCTGCCGCGCTTTCATCGATAAGGTTCGATTGCCCGCGTACGATCAACACTGGCCGGTCATTGGCGTCGAGCGACCAGACTGCCAGACCGTTGCGCACAAGTTCGGCACTGGCTTGGTCTAGCGCGGCTTTGTGGCTGCGAATTTCAGCATCAAGCCGTCCTAGCGCTTCGGATAGCGTCAGGCCGGAGAGGCGCGCGCTGATATAATTACCCGCCTCAGTCAACACGCCGTCGCCGACGGAAGGCGAAATATCGACCAGCCGGTTCTCGACGCTGCCATCCGCGCCGACCATGATGGCCAACGCCTGCGTTGCAGACAATCGGGCAAAGCTGAATTGTTTGAGTACCGCCTCGCGCTTGGGCACCATCACCACGCCCGCGCAGGCGGAAAGGCCGGAAAGTGCGGCGGTGGCGGCAGCTAGTGCCGTTTCTATCGGGCCGCTGCCCGCAATCTGCGACTCTATCGCCCGCCGCTCTTCCGCAGTCGGTTCTGCCGCCTGCATCATGCCGTCGACGAACAATCGCAACCCGCTTTCGGTCGGTAGCCGCCCGGCGCTGGTGTGCGGAGAGGCTAGCAAGCCGACCTCCTCCAGATCCTGCATCACATTGCGGATCGATGCGGGCGAGAGGTTGAGCCCGCTGACCTTGGACAGCGTCCGCGAACCTACCGGCGCGCCGGATTCGAGATAGCTTTCAACTACGACCTTGAAGATCGTGCGCGTGCGATCATTGAGCTCGGTGATGGGGTGCATTGCCATTGCACAGGAATGTGCGCAGCCCCTGCGTCGGTGTCAATCAGGCTTCACCAGATTTCGCGCTATCAAGGGATATATGGGTGCCAGCATTGCCCAAATCTCCTCATTCTTGGCGGTGTAGCAACTTCGATCAAAGCGGTAGCTCTTTTGGTCTTTATCCTCTGACCATTTCAGAAAGCCAAATGGTTGATCGGTCATGCAGCGACGGTTGGATTCATCCGGATCGGTTTCCCAAGGCTCTATCATCGGCGCGACACGTCCGGCAATCACGCCATCCAGTGAAGCCCGAACTTTGAGATAACCCGCCCGACCGATATCGAACCGGCTTTCCCCGGTCGGAATGAAATATTGGTCGCGCAACTCCTTGTCCGCATACCAGCTGATATCACCGTCGGTTACGATTTTTCCTTTTCCATCGGGATGCAATATAAACAGCTTACCACCAGCCCCCATGGGACCAACTTCATCATAGCGCAGTGTTTCGTTCCATTCGAAAGGTTTACTGCCTTTGGGAACGGAAATCGCGATATTACCGCCTTGTTCAGACAGGCGCTTGCCGAGAATCTGCCAAGCCTGATCGAACCGCGCCAACATCTCTGCCACATCCTTATCTTCGTTGCGGCAACCAAAGTCTGCAAAAGCCAGCCCTTCCTTGGCATCTTTGGTCCAACGCAATTGAGCGGCACCAAGGTCCAATGTACGGGCCATACGGCATTCAAGCCACGGACCATCCAGCGTCAATGGCATCGGCCTGCGTTCGACAATTTGCGCCAAAGCGGTGCGCAGTTCGGCATAGCCGTCCGCCCCGATATCAATAGGATGCTCACCTTGCATGAAGTAATAGTCATGTTCGGCTGCTGGTATCAGATGCCCGATGGGAAAGGGGATAGCGACTTCACCCTTACCGTCGGGGCCGACGGTCCATTTGAACCGGTTACCAAAGCGTGTGCCGATGATAGTATAGTGCAGCGTTTCACCACCCACGTCAGCATTTTCTATTTGAGGGGATTCTGGCGGTGCCGCATCCGCCGCAGCTAGCGATGGCGTCATAGCCAGTACCGTCATAAATGATATCAAGCCACCCAGGCGCATAACTTTCTCCCTCGGTCGCATTGCTCCCATAGCTATCTTCGGATAAGTGCCGCGCCATTAATACCATCAAAGGATACTAGTACATGCGCCCATCCGGACGTGCGCCAGACGAAATGCGCGCCATTTTCATCGAAACCGCTTTCACCAAACATGCCGAAGGCAGCGTGCTGATTGGTTTCGGCGATACTCAGGTGCTGTGCACCGCCAGTGTCGAAGACCGGCTGCCGCCTTGGTTGCGCGGCAAGGGTGAAGGCTGGGTGACTGCCGAATATTCGATGCTTCCCCGTGCGACGCACACGCGTGGCCAACGCGAAGCAGCCAAAGGCAAGCAATCGGGCCGGACGCAGGAAATCCAGCGGCTGATCGGCCGTTCATTGCGAGCGGTTGTTGACCTCAAGAAATTGGGCGAATTCCAGATCACGCTCGATTGCGATGTGTTGCAGGCCGACGGCGGCACGCGCACGGCGGCGATTTCGGGTGCCTGGGTTGCTCTGCGCCTCGCGGTCAACAAGTTGATGGCCGAGGGCAAGATCAAGGAGGACCCGATCACCGGCCGCGTCGCGGCCGTAAGTTGCGGTATCTGCAACGGTACGCCGGTGCTCGACCTCGATTATGTCGAAGATTCAAGTGCCGATGCCGACGCCAATTTCGTTTTGATCGAAGGCGGCAAGATCGCCGAGGTGCAGGCAACTGCAGAGGGCGCGACCTATGACGAGGAAGCCTTGCTGCGCCTGCTCCGCCTTGCCCGCATGGGTTGTGACCGGATTTTCGCAGCACAGAGCGAAGCGGTGAAGTAATCACAACTCACCCAAAGCACCAAAGAACCAAAGCGGTTGCGCAAGCTTGAATGCCTTTTGTTCTTTGGTGCTTTGGGTGACATTCTATAGAGAAAGTCGTGATAGCGGTTCATAGAAAACTCTTACCGGGCAAACTTGTCATCGCCAGCCACAATGCGGGCAAGGTGCGCGAGATCCGTGCGCTGCTTGAACCATTCGGGATCGAGCCGGTGTCGGCGGGTGATCTCGGCCTGCCAGAGCCGGAAGAAACCGGAACGACCTTTGCCGAAAATGCACTGCTAAAGGCGCATGCCTCGGCGCAGGGTTCAGGCCTGCCGGCGCTTGCCGATGATAGCGGCTTGTGCGTCGCGGCTTTGGGCGGTGCACCGGGGGTGTACACTGCCGACTGGGCTGAAAAGCAATGGTTCGAGGCGCAGGCGCTGGGCGGGCCGGGTCGCGACTGGTATCTGGCGATGGGTAAGGTCGAAGGAAAGCTGGCCGAGCAGGGCCCGGATACCGATCGCAGCGCCTATTTCATCTGCACCCTCGCATTGGCTTGGCCTGACGGTCATGAGGAAGTGTTCGAGGGACGCGTTCAGGGCACACTCGCCTGGCCGCCACGCGGAACGATGGGTTTTGGCTATGATCCGGTGTTCGTGCCCTTGGGACGCGACCAAACATTCGCTGAACTCGAACCGGTCGAAAAGCACGCGATGAGCCACCGGGCCGATGCCTTCCGGAAGTTGGTTGAGGCGGTTTTCGATTAGATTTGAATTTTATCCGGATAATATTGACATGGGTTTTATCCGGATATAATGGCAGCGGATGACCAACAGAAACGAAACTGTATCCGCCTTTTTAGGCGACACATCGCTTGGCACCGGCAGCCGCGAAGCTTTGACCCGGATGCTAGAGGAGCGATATCCAAGCGACTTAGGTGCTATTCTGGTGTTCGATGACGAAACCGGAAAATTGGCAGATCTCGATTTCTGGGATGCTGCGAAATCTGCACCTGCCCCGGCATCGGGCCGCCCTCGTCTGGGGGTGAAGGCGCGCGAGGTGACATTGCTTCCCCGGCACTGGGACTGGCTATCGTCAGAGCCGGGCGGAGCTTCGGCGGCCCTTCGCCGTCTGGTCGATGCGGCAATCGAAGCGGCACCCAAATTGCGCCAGCGCCGCGATGCGATGTACAGTTTCATGAGCCACCTTTGCGGCGATCGCCCGGGCTTTGAAGAGGCAACGCGCGCGCTGTATCGCGACGATGTAGAAGCTTTCGAAGCAATCATTGCTGCATGGCCGGAAGACATCAGGCGTTATCTCGACCGATTGGCGGGCAATACGGCACCGACAGAATCGAACGCCATTTGATGGAGTTGCCGCTCGCCCTTTACATCCATTGGCCGTTTTGCGTTTCGAAATGCCCTTATTGCGATTTCAACAGCCATGTGCGCGAGCAAGTGGACCAAGCGGCTTGGCGCGAGGCGTTACTCGCTGACCTTGCGCATGAGGCGCGACTGACCGAGGGCCGCAAGCTGGGGTCTATCTTCTTCGGCGGTGGCACACCGTCGCTGATGCCGCCCGAAACCGCTGCCGCGCTAATCGAGACGGCAGAGCGCTATTGGGGATTTGCCGACGATGTCGAGATTACGTTGGAGGCCAACCCCTCCTCGGTCGAAGCGGCGCGCTTCGCTGAACTGGCCTCAGCGGGCGTGAACCGGGTGTCACTCGGATTGCAGGCGCTTGATGATGCGACGCTCGCTTTCCTCGGCCGTGCGCATCGGGTGGATGAAAGCCTTGCTGCACTCGAAACCGCGCAACACCATTTCGACCGGGTCAGCCTCGACCTGATCTATGCCCGCCCCGACCAAAGCCCTGAGGCATGGGATGCCGAGCTGGCGCGCGCCATCGGCTTTGGCACCACGCACATGTCGCTCTACCAATTGACCATCGAACCCGGCACCCGCTTCGCCACCGATGTTGCGAAGCGCCAATGGGAACCGCTCGACGATGATGCCGCCGCTGATCTTTATGAACTGACCCAAGCGCGGATGGGAGCAGCCGGCCTTCCCGCCTATGAGATCAGCAACCATGCTGCCCTTGGACAGGAAAGCCGCCACAACCTCGCTTACTGGCGCTATCAGGATTATGTCGGTATCGGCCCCGGCGCGCATGGGCGCCGCACCGGCATGGCCACGCAGCGGCACCGGAAACCGGAGAATTTTCTCTCCGCCATCGAACGCAACGGTCATGGCTTGCAAAGCGAAACCGCGCTTGATCCGGCCACACAAGCGATGGAGGCATTGCTGATGGGGCTGCGGCTTCGCGAGGGCGTGGATATTTCAGTCTTGGCAGCGCGGTTTGGACTAGAATCGCCCGAAATGGTCGATTGGGAGGCTGCGAAAAAATTGGGAGACTTGGGGCTTGTTAAGCGGGACGGATCGCATCTGGCCGTCACGCCCAAAGGCTTCCCCTTACTCGACGCCATCCTGCCGCAAATCGTTGCGATTGAGCCGACGCCCGGCACCTGATAGCATCGCCGCCATGGCCGAAGCGCTGATCGCCGAATATCGTTCCTATCTTGCGGACAATCGCCGCCGGTCGGTGCACAGCGTGCGCGCTTATGTCGCAACGGCAGAGCGGCTTTGCGCATTCCTGACCGAACATCTGGGCGAGCCTGCCAACCGCGCTACACTTGCCAAAGCGACCGCCGCGGATTTGCGCGCTTTCCTCGCCAACCGGCGGGGGGACGGCCTGACCAATCGCTCGACCGCACGAGAGCTTTCCGCCTTGCGCAATTTCCTGCGCTTTGCGCTGGGCGATGAAGCGGCGATCCCGGCTCTCAAAGGCCCGCGCGTCCAGCGCAGTCTGCCGCGCCCGGTCGATCCCGAAGCGGTGTTGGCGCTTGCAGGCGACGCTGCCAACAGTGCGACCGATGGCTGGATAGGCGCACGCGACTGGGCGGTGCTGCTGCTTCTGTACGGCTGCGGCCTGCGCGTCAGCGAAGCGACCAGCTTGACCGGCGATGTGCTGCCCATGGGGCAAACCCTGCGCGTCACCGGCAAGCGCAACAAGACCCGCATTGTTCCTCTGCTCGATAATGTGCGCGAGGCGATTGAGGGCTATCTAGAGCTTTGCCCCTATCCGCCGGCCAAGGGAGAACCGCTGTTCCGCGGGCGGCGCGGCGGGCCGCTATCCCCTGCCCTCATCCGACGCGCGGTACAGGGCGCGCGCAATCGGCTCGGCTTGCCGGAAAAGACCACACCGCACGCACTGCGCCATAGCTTTGCAACGCACTTGCTGGCTGGTGGTGCGGATTTGCGCAGTCTGCAGGAGTTATTGGGCCATGCCAGCCTGTCGTCAACGCAGGTCTATACCGCGGTCGATACCGCTATGCTTCTGGACGAATATCTGAATTCGCATCCGCGGGCTTGATTGTTTCGGGTCGGGGCTTCCAGCGCGCGAGCCGCCAGATATAGGTCACCACAATCGCCGCAATCACCAGCGTCGAAAGCGGCCCGAGCCATTTTTCGACATCTTCAAATTGCGACCCGAGGAAATACCCAGCCCCGGCCAAAGCCGCGCTCCATCCCGCGGTACCGATCGTCGAAAAGACAAGGAATCGGCGGTGCGACATGCCGAACAAGCCGGCCGGGATCGAAATCAACGAACGCAGTGTAGGCAGCATTCGTGCGACAAGGACAATGGTCGAACCATATTTGCGGAACAGCGCCTCGCCGCGTTCCACCTCATGCCAGTCGAGCGTTAGCCAGCGGCTATGCTTGTCGAGAAAGCGATGCAGCCGCGCTTCACCAAATTTGATCGCCAGCCAGAACCACAACCAGTTGCCAAGCATCGCGCCTGCCGTGCCTGCAGCAACCGTTCCGGTCAGCGTCATGTTCCCGCGTGCAGCAGATACCCCGGCCACGGTCATGATGACTTCAGACGGGATAGGCGGGAACACCGTTTCGAGCAGCATCAGAAATGCCACACCCCAGTAGCCGGTCGCATCGACCAGGTGGATTATCCAGTCTTCCATGGGAGATCAGCTCGCTTTGCGTTCCTTGAGGCGACGTTCGATCGCATCCCAGATCTTTCCGGGAGTATCGGTGCCGTTGAAGCGATCGATCGCGACGATGCCGGTCGGTGAGGTCACGTTGATCTCGGTCAGCCATTCGCCGCCGATCACGTCGATTCCGACAAATATCAGGCCAAGTTCCTTGAGGCGCGGCCCCATGGCGGCGCAGATTTCCTGTTCGCGCTGAGAGAGCTCGGTTGCCTCCGCACTGCCGCCTACGGCGAGGTTCGAACGGAATTCGCCTTCGCCGGGGCGGCGGTTGATTGCGCCAGCAACCTCACCGTCGATCAATACGATACGCTTGTCGCCTTTCGCTACATCGGGAAGGAAAGGTTGCACCATATGCGGTTCGGGCCAGGTGGTGTTGAACACTTCGAACAGCGCACCCAAATTGTCGCCTTCGGCGGGCACGCGGAATATCGCCTTGCCGCCATTGCCGTGCAGCGGCTTCACGACAACCGCACCATGCTCCCTCTGGAAGGCGCGCACCTCGTCGGTAGAGCGTGTAATCAGCGTCGGTGGCATGAAACGGCGATAATCGAGCACCATCACCTTTTCCGGGGCATTACGCACGCTGACAGGGTTGTTCACCACCAAAGTTTCATGCTCAATCCGCTCGAGCAGATGGGTGGCGGTGATATAGCCGACATGAAATGGCGGGTCCTGCCGCATCAGCACGACATCGACGTCCGAACCGAGGTCGATCCGTTTGGGCTCACCAAAACGGTAATGCGCCCCGGCAACGCGCTGCAAATCATAAACCGGATGGGCAAAGGCGGTCAGCCGGTCATTGGCATCAAGCGTTAGCGTGCCGACATCATAATGCCAGACATCAAACCCGCGCGCTTGCGCCGCGAGCATCAGTGCAAAGCTGCTGTCGCCATTGATGTTGACACCCGCCATCGGGTCCATTTGCACCGCAACGCGCAATCCCATCTGATGCCCTCTTCTAATCTATCCGTGCCAGACGTTGACCAGATGGTGCGGCCAGCGCCAAGGTGCAACCAATATCACATCAATCCGCATATTTTCAGCACCCTTGCCATAACGCGGCAGCAATTGCTCGGCTGCCGCCGCGACGCGGCGCAACCGCCAGCCGTCAATGGCGGTGGCCAGATCACTTTGCTTAACCCGCGCCTTCACTTCAATAAAGGCAACGGTCTTTCCGCGCCGCGCGATCAGGTCGACTTCGCCGCGCGGCGTTTTGAGTCTTTGCCCGACAATCCGCCAGCCATGCAGTCGCAGCCACCAGGCGGCAATTGTCTCGCCTCGCCGCCCGCGCATTTCGGCCAGTTCACGGCGGTTACTCAAAAACCGTTTCCCCATAACCGTAGCCCTGAGCCTGTCGAAGGGCGTCTCAAGGTTAGCGCTAATGCTGAGAAGCGCCCTTCGACAGGCTCAGGGCTACGGCGAAAATTTGCCGTCATTCCTTAGCCTTCAACGTCATCGCCCGCTCATATACCTCCGCCCGGTCCACGCCAAAGCGTTTGGCGATATCCTTGGCGGCCTTGGCGGGCGGCAGGGTTTCGAGCGCTACCTTTAGCGCGCTTTCATAATCCCCCTGCTCGGCGTGTGCCTCCCCCGGCGGCCCGACAATCAGCACGATCTCACCCTTGGGCTCAGCCGCCGCATAGCGTTCCGCCAATTCGGGCAGTGTACCTGACACCACTTCCTCGAACTTCTTGGTCAACTCGCGCGCGACCACCGCCTCGCGGGGGCCCAACTGTTCGGCCAGCGCCGCCAGCGTTGCCCCCAATCGCGGGCCGCTTTCGTAAAAAACCAGCGTAGATTTTACATTCCCGATTTCGGCAATCACATCCGCCCGCGCTTTGGCTTTCGAAGGCAGGAAGCCCGCAAATAGGAAGCGATCGGTGGGCAGGCCCGAAATCGACAGCGCGGTTACGACTGCGCTCGCTCCGGGGGCAGTACTGACCGGAATTCCTGCTTCCCGCGCTGCACGCACCAGCTTGTACCCCGGGTCGGAAATCAGCGGAGTTCCGGCATCCGAAACAAGCACGACCACACCCTCACGCGCCGCCGCCAGCAACGCTTCCCGATCAGCATCGCTGCTATGATCGTGATAAGGCCGCATACGTTTTTTGATGCCCAGATAGTGCAGCAGCTTGCCTGTTACCCGGCTGTCTTCGACCGCGATCAGGTCAGCTCTATGCAGCATTTCGACAGCCCGATGTGTCATGTCGCCAAGGTTGCCGATGGGTGTTGCAACAATGTAAAGCCCCGAATCGATTGCCTTTGCCGGTTTTTCCGGCTCTGATGCAGAAAAATCATAAAGGTCGGAGGACATGGACATGACCATTGCAGCAAGCTTGGCTGCGCCGCAAGCGCAGTCGGAAACGATCTGGTCGACGGCCAAGCGTGCTACCGCGCTTTTCATGCTGATATTTCTGGCCGCCTGCCAGTCGGTCATTCCGAAGGGCGGACAAGGCCCGAATGGTCCACCGCCTGTCGAATCCCCCGATCCCGGCAATGTTGTGCTTTCAGACGGCGATCGCCACCGCGTTGCTTTGCTGCTACCCATCACGGGTGCTGATGGTGACGTTGGCCAGTCGATTGCCAATGCGACCACGCTAGCTCTGCTTGACACACGCAACACCAATATTCGCATGACTACTTACGATACCGCATTGGGCGTCGATGCGGCGGTGAAAAAGGCGGTGGCTGACGGCAACAAGCTAATCCTTGGTCCATTGCGGAGCGACGATGTGATTGCTGTCGCCAACGTCGCTAAACCCGCAGGCGTGCCGATGATAAGCTTCTCGAACGATGTCGGCTCGGCGGGTCCAAATGTGTTCCTGCTTGGCCATCTGCCGTCGCAGTCGATCGACAGGGTGATCAAATATGCCAAGGCGCAAGGATATACCCGCTTTGGAGGTATCGTACCCAAGTCGGTCTATGGCCAGCGCGCGCTGTCGAACCTGACCAATTCGGTACGTGCGGCCGGTGGTGCGCTGGTTTCGGTGCAGGAAATTGATGGCTCAACCGTGTCGATTGATGCGGCAGCGCGCAAACTGAATGCTGCTGGTATCATTGATGCCGTGCTAATCGCCGACAATGGCCGCGTCGCGATTGCGACGGTTCCGGCGCTGCGCAAGGCAGGGCTTGCCAACGCCAAGGTGCTGGGCACCGATTTGTGGAATATCGATTCCAGCGTTGCAGCCAATCCGATGATGCGGGGCGCTTGGTTCGCCAGCGTTTCAGACGGCATGTATCGCCAATATGCCGACAAATATCGCGCCCGCTTCGGTCGCGCCCCGTCGCGCCTGTCGAGCCTTGGCTATGACTCGGTGCTGTTGGTCGCTCGCGTGGCACAAAACTGGAAAGTGGGCACGCGCTTCCCGGTCGCTCGCCTGACCGATCCGGACGGCTTTATCGGCATCGATGGCGCCTTCCGCTTCGCCGCAAATGGTCTGTCCGAACGCATGCTGGAGGTACAGGAAGTGCAGGCTGGCAAATATGTCACCGTCGATCCTGCCCCGCGCGGTTTTACGCCCGCAAAGTAACGGTCCGGCACATGCCGATTGAACAGGCCCGCCGCTATATGGAGGCCGCGCTGGATCTGGCGCGGCAGGCCGCGGAGGCGGGCGAAGTGCCGGTCGGAGCCATCGTCGTCAAAGATGGCGAGATTATAGGACATGGCAGCAACCGCCCCATTGCCGGCCAAGATCCCACCGCCCATGCCGAAATCGTCGCGATGCGTGAAGCAGCCTCGAAACTTGGCACAGACCGCCTTATCGGCTGCGATCTATGGGTAACGCTCGAACCCTGCGCGATGTGCGCCGGCGCCATCGCCCACGCCCGTATCTCAAGGCTCTATTATGGAGCCAGCGACCCGAAAGGCGGCGCTGTCGAGCATGGACCCCGGCTGTTTGAGCAACCGACTGTGCATCACCGGCCCGAAGTTTATGGCGGGATTTGCGAAGATGAAGCGTCAGAGCTGCTGAAAACCTTTTTCAGTCAGCGGCGTTAAGCCAAATTTTTACCGAAAAACGCCATCGTCCGATGCCACGATAGTTGCGCTGCCGCCTTGTCGTAACGCGGTGTCGTGTCATTATGGAAGCCGTGCTGCGTGCCGGGATAGAAGTGTACCTCGAACGGTTTCTGGTTCGCTAGAAGTGCCGCCTGATAGGGCAAGGCACCGGCATTGATACGTTCGTCATTCTCGGCATAGTGGATCAGCAGCGGAGCCTTGATCGAGGGCACCTCTGCAGCTGTGGGTTGTCGGCCATAATAGGGAACCGATGCTGCCAGTTCCGGGCACGCTACTGCAAGCGCGTTGCATATGCCGCCACCATAGCAGAAACCAACCGCGCCGACTTTCCCTGTCGATTTGGCGTGCAGGCGCAAGAAATCGAACGAAGCGATAAAATCTTCGAAAAGCTTCTTGGGATCGAGCTTGGCCTGCAATTCACGGCCCCTGTCATCGCTTCCCGGATAGCCGCCAACCGAAGTGAGACCGTCTGGTGCAAAGGCTAGATACCCTGCCTTGGCCAGTCGCCGCGCAACATCCTCGATATAGGGGTTGAGCCCACGATTTTCGTGGATCACCAACACCGCCGGTATCTTGCCTCTAGCCTTGGCAGGCATGGCGAGCAGCCCCGAAATACAGCCGTGGCCTTTAGGGCTCGATACAGAAGGTCGTTCGGTCTTGATCGCCGGATCGTCCGCCTTCACCTGCTGCGCCAAGGCATAATCGGGGCGCAGCTGATCGAAAATCATTGCCCCCGTCACGCCGACCGCAGCAAACTTCGCCGCGCGCTCGATAAATTCGCGCTTGCTCAGCTTGCCATGCACATAGCCATCGAAAATCTCGAGGATTGCCGGATGGAAATCGGCGGCGGCTTTACGTGACATCGGTATTTCCTTCAGAATTACCTGTAATGGGTATGATAATTCTTCGCAGATTCGATCGCGTCAGCGTGTCATCCGTGTGTCGATAAATGCCGGCGACCTGTGTGGCGACCGCACCACTCTTGTCCAACATTTGAAAAGCGATACCAGTTTGATTTTGTTTCAGTATCTGGATTTTCCAATCCGGGTACAGGTTTCCCAGCTTACGAATAAGCAGCGTTCGGAACTGAGGAGTAGAAACGCCGGGATTCGCCATTTTTAATGTACAAACCGCGCAACCACATCGCGATAGCTGCGGCTTACCTTCACCTGTGCTCCTGATTCCAGAATCAGGAAGCATTCGCCATTAGTATGCGGCTTCACCTGCCTGACGAGGTCGAGATTGACGATCTTCGAACGGTGCACGCGCTGGAAGGTGCGCGGATCGAGCCTTTTTTCGAGGTCCTTCATCGTTTCGCGCAGGATCAGCGAATTGTCCGCGGTGATGATGCACATATAGTCGCCCGCGGCCTCGATGCGCTCGATCGTATCGACGTCGACGCGGAAAATCTGGCCGCGATCCTTGACGTTGATGAGCTTCTCGAAGCGACCGCTGGAAACTTCTTCTTCTGCGGGAGGCAGTGCCTCGGCAGCGTCTGGTGCTACCTCGCTGATAACGTTGCGAAGGCGCTCCACCTCTTCCGAAGTCCGCTTGTCGGCCAGTCGGTTGCGAACGCGCTCCATCGTATCGGCAAGCCGGTCAGGCTCGACCGGCTTCATCAAATAGTCAATCGCCTGCGCCTCGAATGCCTTGATTGCATGCTCGCTATAGGCGGTAACGAAAACGAACAGTGGCGGGTCGATGTCCATCACACCCTGCACAACAGAAAAACCGTCGAACCCAGGCATCTGGATATCTAGGAAAACCAGATCGGGTTTCAATGTCTTGATCTTGCGGATCGCCTCACGCCCGTTCAGGCATGTTGCGACAATTTCTACATCGTCAAATGCTTCCAGTCGCAACTGGAGGCCCTGTGTCGCCAATTTCTCGTCATCGACGAGGATGGTGCGAATAGTCATGCGGTTACTGCTCCTTGAACACCGACGCCCGCTGTTACCGCCGGTGCCTCGATGGCTAGTGTTTCGCCCCCGCCGTTTTTGGTCTGATAGGGAAATTCTATCACAACCTCAAATCCTCCGCCGCTCCTGGTATAGCTATCGAATCGTTGATCGTCGCCATAGGCTTGTAACAGCCGTTCGCGCGTGTTGGCCATTCCGACCCCTGTCGACAATTTGGGGTCGGGCAGGCTTGACTGCAACCCCGGCCCGGTGTCAGCAACAATAATCCGGACCCGTTCCCCAACCCGTCGGGCGTTTATCGAAATATCTGCGCCATCCTCTTGCGGTGTTACCGCATATTTGATCGCATTTTCGACCAAAGGCTGCAGCAACAGCGAAGGCACCAGCGCTTCGGTTACATCATCGTCTATGTCGAACTCGGTCCGCAACCGCTCTTCAAAGCGCATCTTTTCAATATCAAGATAGAGCTTTAGCGTCTCAACCTCTTGCGACAGCGTCACTTTCGCCTCCGCCTCGTTGATCAAGGTAAAGCGCAGGAAGGACGACAGGCGCGAAAGCATGGCGTTGGCCTGTTCGGTTTGCTTGAGCAGCACCAGTGTGGAAATGCTATTCAGCGTGTTAAACAGAAAATGCGGGTTCAGCTGATAGCGCAGCATCGTCAATTGCGCGCTGGTCGCTGCAGCCTCCAGCCGTAACAGCTGATCTGCCTGTTCTTCGGCGCGGACAAAGTAATTTATGGCGTAATACAGCGCTGACCAACCGCCGAGCAGCAGGCCATCCTTGAACAATGCACCCAGCACCAATTGCGCAAAGGGCGTCTGGTCTGCACCTTCGACAATGGTCTGTACAACCCAGGTGTCGATATAGGCGTACAGCATCGTCGCCAGCATCACGGAAAAGAATGTCGCGCCCCAGGTAATCAGGGGCCGTTGGTTGATGACATTCCGGAACACAACCGACAGCAGCAGCGATATCGAATAGCCGGTCACAGAGGAAATCAGCACCGGCAGCAGGAAATCGAGCGGACGGTTATTGGCTATGCCGGTCGCCGCATACAGCGCTGTTGCCCCGCCCCAGCCAGCGCTGTGCAGGTTCCAGAATGCGCGGTTCTTGTCCGCAAAAAAGGGCTTCTCACCCAATTCGAGAACGGCCATCGATACCGTCTAGCGCGAAAAGTCCGGCCCATGAAGCCCTTGTTTGCGCCTGACGATGTGATAGCGTGCTGACGGGACAGAAAAGAGGAGAAACCGGCATGAGCGAAGGACACAGCCGCGCAACATTCAGCGACATGTCGCAAAGCACGCAGGAGGACTGGGCCGCGATCATGGTCGAACAGGCGCCCTTTGCCCGCAGCGGCGGCGCACGGGTGCTGGATCATCTGCGCTTGCTGGCGGGCGACTATGGCGGGTTTCCGGTCGACCGGTTGACCCACTGCCTGCAAACCGCGACCCGCGCGCACCGTGATGGCCGTAGCGAGGATTATGTCGTCATGGCTCTGGTGCATGACATCGGCGACACGCTGGGCGCTTATAATCACCCGGATATCGCCGCCGCGATTTTGAAGCCCTTTGTTTCCGAAGAATTACACTGGATTGTCGAGCATCATGGCATTTTCCAGGGCGTGAATTTCTTTCACCATATCGGGCTGGATCGCGACATGCGCGAAAAGTTTCGCGGACATCCGCATTTTGATGCAACTGCCGAATTCATCGAGAAATATGACTGTCCGGCTTTCGACCCCGACTATGACACGCTTCCGCTCGAATTTTTCGAACCAATGGTCATGCGTTTGTTCGAAAAGCCACTGAACAGCATCTACAAAAAGGCCATGGACGAAGCGGCGTAAGTACAAAGAAAAGGGCCGTCCCGGTAGGAACGGCCCAAAGCGGCATATAGCCAGTTAGGGAGGAAAGCGTGCCCCATGAAAGGCACGTTCCCTTAATAGACCAGGATGGTTAACAAGCGCTTAAAGGGCGGCGAGTCAGCAGGGTCCGGTACGCCGTGCTTCGGCCGAAAAGGAAAACGGCGATCCGTTGTGGATGCCCTGTGACTGGATTTGCACCAGCCGGTCATTTTCCTTGCGGATGGTCGTCAGACCCTGCCCCGTACCCTTGCACGAATAACTGATTGTCACCGAGGTTGGTGTCGATTTGACTATAAAATGCGAACACTGCGCGGTGGAGCCATGTTGAATCTGCGCCAAATAGCGCGACTCGCCCAAGCACAACTGACTGACCGACAGGCTGGCAGCACTGCTACCGACCGGGCGCAGCTGCCAGCGCCCACGTTCCAGACTATCGAGCAATCCAGACGAGTCCGATTGCGTCAGTGCATGGGCAGACGCGCCCACACATACGGCCATCAGCGCCGCAATACTCGTTACCAGCAATTTAGATTTCATGCCGTCTCGTTCCGCCGTAAAATTTGCCCCAGCGACCCGACCCAATCGTCTTTTCGGTATCTCTGTCCGATTTGTATCCATGCACACGATAAACCGTGCTTTATGAACGACAAGTCGCATGAACGAGGTTAATTGTGGCTGAATGATGTAACCGGAGGACGGTCACCTGTCGCGAAATCAGTTTGACAGGCTGGCCAGACTGATCGGGAATTTGCGCGAGCAAAATTCGCAATTGACGACAATATCGCCTGCTTCATCTGCCATGTCGGCGCGGTCGCTGGACGGAAAGCGCGCTATTACATCACGGATATGATGCGGATCGCATCTGCAGCCTTTGGTCATCGGCTGCCCTTCGACGATCCGGACTTCCTGCTCCTCATGAAACAGCCGCCAGGCGATTTCTTCGAGCGGAAGCGTGGGATCGGCAAGCTCGTCAGGCTTGATCGTTTCTGAAAGGATACGGACATGTTCCCAATCGGGATGCTCGCCGCGTGCCTCGATACGCTCACGGCCTTCTTCGCCATCGGGCAGATGCTGCACCAATATGCCGCCAGCCACGCAGCGGCCGCCGACATGGTCAATGGCGATGCGGATAAATGTCGGGATCTGTTCGGACTGGTCGAAATATTGCATTGCCGCTTCGGAGAGATTGGCGCCCTCCAATGGCACGATGCCCTGATAGCGCCCGCCGCCTTGCGCCTCGGGCAATGGGCGATCGAATGTGACCGCCAGATAACCTTTGCCGAACAGCGCGAAAAGATTAGGATCCGATGGCACCTCGGCCAGCTTCGCCAGATCAAACTGCGCATAGCCGCGCACCGCGCCGTCGATATAATCGGTGACAAGTAAGGACAGCGGGCCATTCTCGGTCTGCGCCTGTATCGTCAGCTGACCTTCCCGTTCCTTGAGCGTCGTGCCGAGCAAAGCCGTCAGCACCAGTCCTTCGGCCAGGATTTTCTCGACCGCTGGCGGATAGGCATGTGCCGAAAGCACGTCGTTGAGCACGGCATCGAGCCGCACCAGCCGCCCGCGCGCATTCAGCGCCGGAATTGAAAAGCGCAAAGGCTGATCGCAGCGCGTTTCCGACTGGTCTGCCATCAGATCTTGTCGAAGCACCAAAGCAATATGGATTTCTGGGCGTGCAGCCGATTTTCGGCCTCGTCCCAAATAACCGATTGCGGGCCGTCGAGTACGCCGTCAGTCGCCTCTTCGCCGCGGTGCGCGGGCAAGCAGTGCAGAAATTTGGCATCAGCCTTCGCACCAGCCATCAACCGGTCATTGACCTGATAGGGCATCATCGCGGCAATCTTGTTATGCGCATGTTCTTGCCCCATCGATACCCAGGTATCGGTCACAACAACATCCGCCCCTGCCACGGCTTCTGCCGCATCGCGGGTAACGGTGATATTGGCCCCTGCCGCCCGAGCAGCCTCGATAAAGGCCGGATCGCTGTCATAGCCTTGCGGCACACCGATGCGGACGTTGAACTTCATCAATCCGGCGGCTTCGACGATTGAATTGAGCACGTTGTTACCATCGCCGAGCCATGCAACTTCAAGCCCGGGCAGCGCTTTGCCATGCTCAACCAGCGTCAGCAGGTCGGCGACGATCTGGCAAGGGTGCGAAAGATCGGTCAGCCCGTTGATGACCGGCACGCTCGAATAAGCCGCCAGTTCCTCGATCTTGGCATGATCGTCAGTGCGGATCATGATGGCATCGACATAGCGCGAAAGCACGCGTGCGGTATCGGCGATCGTCTCGCCGCGCCCGAGCTGCATCTGGCCAGAGGCCATGAACATGCTGTCGCCGCCCAATTGCTTGATCGCCATTTCGAACGAAGCCCGGGTGCGGGTCGAATTTTTCTCGAAAATCATCCCTAGCGTGTGCCCGGCCAGCGGCGCATCGGCATCGGCCCTGCCCCTCGGCCAACCAGCGCGCGCCGCCTTGCGGTCAATGGCGTCGTTGATCATTGCCGCAATGGCATCCGCCCCCGCGTCGGTTAGGTTGAGAAAATGTCTCGGCATCAAAACATCCATACTTTCTTTCGTCATTCCCGCGAAGGCGGGAATCCATCACCTGCCATTGAAACTTTATCCGAGGGTGATGGACCCCCGCCTTCGCAGGGGTGACAAATCTAAATTATGCAGCCTCGGGCATCTGATAATCGCGCGCACCGGCCGAAAGCCGTTCGATGCACTCGGCGATATGATCTTCGTTGATCACCAGCGGCGGCAGCACACGGAAGACATTCTCGCCTGCAGCGACTGTCAGAAGGCCGTGATTGTCGCGCAGATGCGCCACAAAATCGCGGCTGACGGCGGGATCCTTCATCTTGATACCCAGCATCAGTCCCTTGCCGCGGATTTCCTCGAAAAGGTCATCATGGTTCGGGATCAACTGCTCGAACGCGGCGCGCAGGCGATCGCCCATTGCGGTTACATGCTCAAGGAAACCGGGTTCGGTCATCACATCAAGGATCGCCTGCCCGGCTGCCATGGCGAGCGGATTGCCGCCATAGGTCGAACCATGCGTGCCTGCGACCATGCCTTTGGCGGCTTCTTCAGTGGCAAGGCACGCACCGAGCGGAAAGCCACCGCCAATGCCCTTGGCCGAGGTCAATATGTCGGGCGTGATGCCATAATGCTCATAGGCCCACATCTTGCCGGTGCGGCCATAGCCACACTGGATTTCGTCAAGGATGAGCAGCAGGCCATGCTCGTCGCACGCCTTGCGCAGGCCCTGAATGAATTCGGGCGTACCGGCCGTCATCCCGCCTTCGCCCTGCACCGTCTCGACCAAGAAACCAGCGGTTTCATCGTCGATCAGCGCCAGCGCACCTGCAAGGTCGTTGAACTTCGCATAAGCAAAGCCCGGCAGCAGCGGTTCAAAACCATCGCGCATCTTCGCCTGATCGGTCGCCGAGATCGCGCCCAATGAACGGCCATGGAAAGCGTTTTTGAAGGTGATCAGTTTATGACGCTTCGGATTGCCATTGGCGAAATGGTAACGGCGCGCAGTCTTGATCGCACATTCGATCGCCTCGACGCCCGAATTGGTGAAGAACACCGTGTCGGCAAAGCTGTTGTCAACAATGCGCTGCGCCAGCGCCTCACCCTGCGGGCTGCCATAGAGGTTCGAGACGTGCATGAGCGTTGCAGCCTGCTGACAAATCGCCTTGGTCAAATGCGGATGGCCGTGGCCAAGTGCATTCACTGCGATACCCGCAGCGAAGTCGAGCGCGCGGCGCCCATCCTCGCCAATCAGATAGCATCCCTCGCCTCGCACCGGCCGGAACCCGCAACGGGGATAGACGGGCATCAGGGGGGTGATCGACATGGCAAAGTCCTTTCAAATTGCTGGCTTCCGGCACCAGCCCACGCCCCTACCCGGCCTCCCATAACATACCCTGCCGATGGGAGGCCGGGTAGGGGCGTGGGCTGGTGCTGCGACGGCAAAGCGCCAAAAGGCAAAAAGCGGCCCCGTGGGACCGCCATTGCTAAAATCCGGCTATAAGCCTGCCCAAATAGTGAATCAACCCCCGCTTCCGAACTCGCTACCCCAGCAGCGTGTTGATGTTGATCTGATTGGTCAGCGTCCTGTGCACGGGGCATTTTTCGGCAATCTCGATCAGCTTTGCACGCTGTTCGTCATCGAGTGGACCTTCAAGGCGGACAATACGGTCGATCATGTCGACAGGTTTTCCGCCATTTTCACCCGCACGTTCCTCCTTGGAGTGCTCGAGCGTGACATGCACTTTTTCGAGTGGCCAGCCTTTGCGCGCCGCATACATCTCCAAGGTAATCGAAGTGCAGGCACCCAGTGCCGACAGCAATAGTTCATAGGGCATCGGGCCGTTGTCGATACCGCCGTCCTCGACAGGTTCACCCGCCGCCCATTCATGCACCCGCGCCTTGATCAATTGGGCGTAGGTGCCTTCGGCGCTTTCAACCGTTGCGCAGGGGTTATCCTTCATTCTGCTTATCCTTTTCGCGTTTGGCTGCGTTGATACGGCGTTGGAGATAGCCGTAGAGCAACAGATGTGCGCCCACCAGAAGCAGTACCACAATGATGCCTGACTTTATCACGACCGTTCAGCCTCCTTCCCGCGGGTTACCTATGCTATCCCAGTTCCGCCCGCGCTGCTTCCCAATTCTTTCCATCAAAAGCCTGAATTCGCGCTTCCAGGCCATGATCTTGATCAAGGCAGCGAAAATTGATACTCCATGCTTCGGGGTGCGACCGCGGCTGGTAAAAGGACTTCACCCCGCATGTGCTGCAGAAAAGATGCTCGGCTGCGCCTGTTCCGAAACGGTAGGAGGTCAGCGCTTCACGCGCCGTCAGCAACTCAAAATCGCCGTGCGGAACGATCAGGTGCAGGAAGCCGGTGCGGCTGCACATTGAGCAGTTGCAATCGAGCAGCTCGACCTTGTTCGAAGCAAGACCGAAGCGAAACCGCACGGCGCCGCAATGGCAACCACCCTGAACCATGATATCCTTGCTCAAGCCGCTTTGTTCCTTTCAGCTTCGTTCGGGTCAAACATATTGGATCGGCTAACGTTAATCACTCAAAGAGACTTCGCGCCTAAAGCTTCCATTGTCAGGAGCCTTTTCCCATGAAGTTCATTACCCTCCAATCCCGTGGTGGCAATTATCTTGTCGTTGCCTCGAACATCGCATGGCTGCGCTCTGCGGAGAACGGCCAAACGCAGATCGGCATTGTCGGCGGCTCACCCTTGCTGGTCACGGGGACTATTGAAGAGACGGCAGCAACTATATTGGCCGAATCCAGCAAAACAGCCTGAACGGAATAATCCCGCCTGCTCTGCGGCTCAGGATGCCTCGGCAGGCGCAATCGCCTTGTTCAATGCCGCACTGGGTAAATTAAGCGCGCGCAGCATCGCCCAGATTTCTTCGCGGGCATTGTGCTGTGGCTTGCCCAGTTCGGGAATGGCCTCTAGGTCAAACAGCGTCAGTCCCATCGGGAACAGTTCACGATAGGTTACGCGCTCGCGCAGGCCGGGAACGATGCGGAATCCCGCCACAGGCGCGATCTTCTCGAGCGCGTCCAATACCTTGCGTTCATTCTTGGTGGCAAAGTTGCGCGACCGGTTTTGCATAACCACCCAGTCGAGCGCCTTGGGGCGGATCGCCATACCCGGCTCTTTCAGATGCTCTACCAGCCGCGCAAAATTGCCAAGCGTGCGCAGTTCGCCGGTGCGCGGATCGATGCGCCCCAGCATATCAAGATCGATGAAGCTGTCATTCACCGGCGTGATGATTGTATCGGCCATGAAGATCGCCTTGCGCGCAATCGGCGAGTCATGCCCGCCGACATCGATAATGATGAAGTCATGGTGGATGCGCGCCATGCGCAGCTTTTCCTCCAGCTCATTCTCATTTTGCTGCGCGAGCAAAATCTGCTCCGGCCCGGGCAACTTCACACCAAATTCGCGTTCGCTCTCCTGCCTTGCCCATAGCGCATGGTGCAATGTCAACTGGCGCAAATCGACGTCGAGCGCGGCAACGCTTTCGCCTGCGTTGCAAAGCGCGATACAGGTGTGGAAGGCGCTGGTCGATTTGCCCACCCCGCCCTTTTCATTGGCAAAGACGATGATGTGCCCGCGCTGCCCACCGACCGGATATTTCATCCATGAAGGTGTTTCCTGCACCTGTTGTGGGAATGCAGGCGCGCTATCAAGTGACCGATAAGAGGGTGCCGGTGAAAGCGGCGCGGGCGGCCACTGGCTATCGTTAAACGGGCGTGGTGGTGGCAGTGCCTGCCGCTTTGTTTTTCGCCGGAATAGACGCGCAAAGAATCCCAACTGGCCAGACCTCCAATGCGAGCCTGATGGCGAAAAGCAGCAGGGCTTTCAACCCTGCCGCATCATGCCGGTGGAGCCGCCGGTTTCAGCTTGAACCCCATATAGGCATTGGCCGCCACCGCCGCGCACAGATCGCGATAAGCCCCGACGCCGCCCGCATAAGGCATGAAGACACGTGGTTTGCCGGGGATGTTCGCCCCCAGATACCAGCTATTGGCAAAATTATAGACGGTGTAGTTCGACACCTCGTTGACATGTTCGACCCAAAATTCCTGCGCATGCGCGGTCGGCTCAATCTCAACCATCATATTGTCGCGCATGAAAACGAACAGGTCGGCCAGCCATTCGACATGCTGCTCGATCGAAACAACCATGTTGGACAGCACCGACGGGCTGCCCGGGCCGGTAATGGTGAACAGGTTGGGGAAACCGGAAACCATCAGGCCCATATAGGTTTTGGGCCCTTCCGCCCAGCTATCAACCAGAGTGCGGCCTTCGCGCCCCTTAATGTCCATGCGTGTCAGTGCGCCCGTCATCGCATCAAAGCCGATCGCGAAAATGATCACATCAACCTCATATTCCTTCTCGCTGGTGGCGACGCCCTTTTCGGTAATCGTATTGAGCGGGGTTTCGTTAAGGTCGATCAGTTCGACATTGGGGCGGTTGAAATTCTGGTAATAGCCTGTGTCGACGCACAGCCGCTTGGCGCCAAAAGGATAGCTTTTCGGGGTCAATTTCTCCGCAACTTTGGGATCGCGAACGATCTCGCGGATTTTTTCGGCAGCAAATTCGGCGATAAGGGCGTTGGCATCAGGATTGGCCGACTGGTCGGCGAACGCCCCCAATATGGCAAAGCCACCTTCGGCCCAGCGCTCCTCATAGACCTTGCGCCGTTCATTATCCCCGGTTTCCGAAGCCTTTTGTTCATTGGGCACAGAAGAGAGGAACCCGCCCAGCGTCTGCCGCTGCGCCATCCGGTTTTCCGCGCGGTTGGCGAGCCAGTTTTTGCGCACCTCCGGATTGGCCGGACCATTATGTGCCGGAACGCTGTAATTGGGGGTGCGCTGGAACACGTAAAGCTGCCCTACCTGCCCGGCAATTTCGGTGATCGACTGGATCGAGGAGGAACCGGTGCCGATAACCGCAACGCGCTTCCCGGTAAGATCAACGCCTTCATGCGGCCAGCGTCCGGTGTGATAGGTCGGCCCCGCAAAGCGTTCCTGCCCCGGAAAATTGGGCTCGTTGGGCACCGAAAGGCAGCCCGTCGCCGAAACGCAGAAGCGCGCATGGACGCTGTCGCCATTTTCGGTGTCGACGCGCCATAGATGGTTTGCGGCATCATACTGCGCCGATTTCACCCTTGCGTTGAACTGAATGTCGCGGCGCAGATGAAAACGGTCGGCAACATGGTTCAGGTAACGCAGGATTTCGGGCTGACTGGCATAGCGCTCGGTCCAGACCCATTCCTCTTCGAGCTCCGGGCTGAAGGAGAAGCTATATTCCTGGCTCTCGATATCGACCCGCGCGCCGGGATAACGGTTCCAATACCAGGTCCCGCCAACATCATGCCCTGCCTCGAATACTTTCGCGGTCAGCCCGACTTCGCGCAGCTTGTGCAGCATATACATGCCGGCCATCCCGGCACCGATGATGATGACGTCGTAATCGTATTTCATGTGTTTCCTCTCCCCATGATCCAGCCACGCCGGTTACAGCGCGACAGAATCACACAGCAGGATACACAAAATAGGCAGATGCCAAAGGGGTTGTTAGGCTTTCTGTATGTCAGCCTGCCCGGCCAACGCTTTCCGCCAGCACGTTTGCGACATAGGCGTTGAGCGAAACGCCCTCACGCGCGGCGACAAATTTCAGTTTTTCATGCAGCGAACGTGGCACGCGCTGGCGCCATTGGCCGAGTGCATTTGGACCGGGAACTTCGCGTCCCAGTTGCTTGGCGGCGGCATGCCATTCGACAATTGCCGCCTCGGCGTCGGCAAGCGCTGCCTTTGGTGTATCGCCATCACCCATGCAGCCCGGAAGCGCCGGAACAGTCGCTAGCCAGCCACCGCCGTCGGCTTCGGAAAGCGGCTCGACCATGATTGCATATTCCGTCTGTTTCACCTTTGATTTAGCCATTTTGGGCTCCCTTAACAAATTCCATAAGCTTGCGGATATAGACTGGCTTGATCGGGCGTTTGGCGGGGATCGTAAGAATCGCATCACTCCCCGGCACTGCCACTTTCCAGTGCGACCCACCGCCCGAAGGCGGCAGGCATCTCCAGCCAAGCCGTTCGCAAACTGTTTGAATGTCGGTTATTGTCCAATCCCCAGCAGGATTGCGACGCATTCGCTCAAGCAGCTTGTCCGCTTTTTTCATGCCTTATGATACCGCATGAGGTATCACAAGGCAATTGAAATTTACAGCTATGGCGTCAGGATATTAGACGAGGCTGAAATGCGAGTATGGCTGCCATTACATCATCAAATCTACCGCTGATACCGGCCATCGTGATGGGAACATGGCCACCCGTCGCAAAGACGGCTGTAGCCCCGTACAGCACCGGCTTAGATTGAAATTTTCTCGGGTCAACGAGATGAAGTACAATCCAACCAGGATTGCGTTGCCACATCGTAATCCGTTCAATTTCTGACCAGGGGATCGTCTCGTCAGAATAGCTTTTCACGAATACTCCGTCAGAGCCAATTTTGACTTGAACGGAGGTATCGAAAATTTGAGAGAACGCAAAGATACCGATACAAACAATCGCAATCGCAGCAATCCAACCCCCGATCCGCTCTACGCCGCTGACCTGCCTTCCAAAAGCGCCAGCGAACCATAGCGCAGCTACAGCGATCCCAACGCACAGCAAGCCATTGCGCCCGGTTCGCCATGGAGATGCACGAGCGATAAAGGTGGATGGCATCGAAGTGCTCACTCCACCGTAACCGATTTCGCCAAATTCCTCGGCTGATCAACATCGGTCCCCTTGGCGCAGGCGACATGATAGGCGAGCAATTGCACCGGCACGGCATAGACCAAAGGTGCAATCAGCGGGTGGACGTGGGGCATTTCGATGGTGGCGAGGCAGCCCTCGCCGGCCTCTGCCAGCCCCTCGGCATCGGAGATCAAAACGATCTTGCCGCCGCGCGCGCGGACTTCCTGCATGTTGCTGACGGTCTTTTCGAATAGCGGGCCTGACGGAGCAAGGACGATTACCGGCACCGCCTCATCAATCAGCGCAATGGGCCCGTGCTTCATCTCGCCCGAGGCATAGCCTTCGGCGTGGATATAGCTGATCTCTTTCAGCTTGAGTGCGCCTTCCAATGCCAGCGGATAATCGGGGCCACGGCCGAGATAGAGCACGTCGCGCGCCGGGGCGATCAGGTGGGCCATGGCGGCAATATCCTCATCATGCGCCAGCGCGGCGTTCAATGCAGCGGGGGCCTCGATCAGGTGGCGGACGATCTCACGTTCTTCCTCTGCAGACAGCTTGCCCTTCACCAGCGCGAGGTGCGCGGCGAGCGCCGCCAGCACCGCCAGCTGGCAGGTGAAGGCCTTGGTCGAGGCAACCCCGATTTCCGGCCCGGCATGCGTGGGGAGCAGCAGGTCGGCCTCACGCGCCATGCTCGACGTTGGCACATTGACGACGACCGCGATGGTCTGGCCATTTTCCTTGCAATGCTTGAGCGCGGCGAGCGTATCCGCCGTCTCGCCCGACTGGCTGATGAACAGCGCGAGGCCGCCCTCCTCGAGCACCGGATCGCGATAGCGGAACTCACTGGCGACATCGATATCGACCGGCACGCGGGCGAAGGTTTCGAACCAATATTTGGCGACCATCCCGGCATAGTAACTGGTGCCGCAAGCAACGATGGTGATGCGCTTCACGCCCGCCAAATCGAAATCCATCTGCGGTAGCGCAACGGTCTGTTCGAGCGGGCGGATATAGGAAGAAAGCGTCTGTGCAACCACGGTGGGCTGCTCAAAAATCTCTTTCTGCATATAATGGCGGTAATGGCCCTTTTCGATCGCCGCTGCTGACACGCCGCTGGTAGTGATTTCGCGCTGAACCGGATTGTTGTCCTTATCGAAAATTTGCGCGCCTTCGCGATATATGATGACCCAGTCACCTTCCTCCAGATAGGCAATCTGCTGCGTCAGCGGCGCGAGCGCCAGCGCATCCGAACCCAGATAAGTTTCGCCATCGCCATAGCCGACGACCAGAGGGCTGCCGAGCCTAGCGCCAATCAGGAAATCGGGATTTTCGCGGAAAGCGATAGCGAGCGCAAAGGCCCCGCGCAGTTGTGGCAACACGGCTTTCACGGCTTCGGTGGGCGATTGCCCGGCCTCAATCTGTTCGGAAACCAGATGCGCAACTACTTCGGTATCGGTCTCGCTCTCGAAGGTGCGGCCACGCGCGGTCAGCGCATCGCGCAGCGGTTTGAAATTCTCGATAATGCCGTTGTGGACCAGCGCGACTTCACCGGTGGCATGCGGGTGCGCGTTGCTGGTGGTCGGCGCGCCATGCGTCGCCCAGCGGGTGTGGCCAATTCCTGTCATTCCAGAAGCAAAGTCAGCTTCGAGCACGTCAACAAGATTGCTCAATTTGCCTTGGGCTCGACGGCGGATCAGATGCCACCGACCGTCGCTGTCGTGATCAAGGGTGCAGACGCCAGCACTATCATAACCGCGATACTCCATCCGCTTCAGGCCTTCTACGAGGCGGTCAGCTACATGGTCTTTGCCGACGATTCCGATAATTCCGCACATGGTTTTTGCTTTCATTAAACAGGGATTCGAATTCCCGGCATATTTGCCGGAAAGTCTTTGATATTGCGTGTAACAAGTATTCGATGATTGACCTGTGCCGAGGCCAAAATCACGGCGTCAGCAAGTTTCAACCGAGGCCGCTCGCGGCGCAAGGCAGCAGCATGTCCGGCGATTCTTGTATCGACTTCATCGACCGAAAATCCGCCTAGGAAATTCTCGATAAACTTCAATGTCCCGCCTCGTTCCTTTGACAGCACCTCGATCCATGTGACACGGCTGATCCAAGGCCGGTCCACGCGCCTAATCTCTGCATGCGCAAGCGCATCGCCGTTCAGAGCGTCAATCAGGATGTTGCTATCAAAGGAATAGCCGCTCACGCTCGTTTGCGCTTCTTCTCGGGCTTTTCGGACGCCACCATGTCAAGATAGCGCTGTCGCTCCTTATCGTCATATTCGTCGAAGAGGTCGGGGAATTCAGCTTTTACCTCTTCATAATCATCGTCCCAAGGGCGTGTCCAAGACGCACGTTCCCGCCGCTGCCATTCGACTGCGTCGCCAATGTCCGTACGGTCCTTCCAGATGCCAAATGCCTGATCGAGCCAATCCTTGTCACTTGAAGACGGTTTCTCCGCTCTATATTCGGCAACCGCCTCACGCAAAACCTGCGCGCGCGACTTGCCCTGCTCGGCAGCGAGCTGGTCGAGCCATTTGATGTCTTCATCGGGCAGATCGGCGAGAATGCGAGTCATGATATACTGATATCATATCATGATATCATGTCAAGACTTTCGGAGCAAAGTTACTAAAAGCCTTAGGACCAGATGCGGTCAAAACGGACATCATTTCAAACACCAACTCGTGCGATAATTTGAGCAGCTCATAAGGATCGGCCGAGACTGTAACAGCATCGGAAAACAAATCAGGTCGGCTTTCAAACAACTTATCTGCCCAAGCCCTCTCGCCTTGGCCGTGTTTTACCACATTAGAAATCAACCTGAGCGTTTCGAGACCAACCTGATCGACGTCCATGCCGCGACCAAGGCAATAAGCGATATAGGAATCATGAAGACTTTGGTTCCTTGGCTTTTCATGTGCACCTTCGGTCCAGCGCAAGACCTGCTTCTCCCAGAAATGATATGCCATCAACAGCGTTGATTGGCGCAAAAGCTGAATGGACAGTTCGATGTTGGCTAGCTCGAACCCGACGAGTTTTTCGTGCGAATAAATTTCGTTGCCCTCGCCCAACTTCCCAACGAACTCGCCTCTCTCAATCGCCTCTAAATCTCTGTAGCATCGTTCACGTTGACCCCAAAGGTTTTCGTGAGCCGTGAGATACATTTGCTCGACGGCTCCTACGCCACTTTCATATTCGAATCCCCAAACGCTGAAATTGATCGCGACCAACTACTTCTTCTCCGCCTTCTTCTTGCGCATCGCATCGTGAAAGCGGTCAGCCCAGCCCGGTTTCACCAGTTGCTCGGCCCGTACCATCCGCAGCTCGCCGTCGGCTACATCGCGCGATACGGCACTACCCGCGCCGACAATAGCGTCGCGGCCGATCTTAACCGGTGCGATCAGCGAGGAGTTTGAGCCGATAAATGCCCCCTCGCCAATCACCGTCTGATACTTGAAATAGCCGTCATAGTTGCAGGTGATTGTACCCGCCCCGATATTCGCCTTTGCACCGATTTCGGCATCGCCCAGATAGGTCAGGTGGTTCGCCTTGGCGCCCTTGCCCAGATGCGCTTTCTTGGTTTCTACGAAATTGCCGATCTTCGCCTTTTCCTCCAGCACCGTGCCGGGGCGCAGCCGTGCGAAGGGGCCGACTTCGCAGCCTTCACCGATCACCGCACCCTCGATATGGCTGTTCGCGCGGATCTTCACATTGTCGGCCACGCGCACGCCGGGGCCGAAAAACACATTGGGTTCGATCAGGACATCACGGCCCAGCTGCGTGTCATGGGAAAACCAGACCGTCTCCGGCGCTATCAGGCTGGCGCCATCGGCCATCGCCTGCACGCGGCGGCGTTTCTGCCATTCGGCCTCCATCGCCGCCAATTCGCCCCGGCTGTTGATGCCGGTCACGTCATAGGGATCGGTCTTGACGACATGGCAATGCCGCCCGTCCTGCACCGCGATATTGACGATATCGACCAGATAATATTCGCCCGCCGCATTGTTGTTGGTGACGCGTGCGAGCAGCGCGAACAGGTCTTTCGATCGCACCGCCATCAGGCCCGAATTGCACAGCTTGGTCTGCCGCTGTTTTTCGGTCGCATCCTTATGTTCGACCATCCATTCGATGCGGTCACCGGTCGCGACGATGCGGCCATATTGCAGTGTGTCTTCGGGTTCGAAGCCCAGCACGACGACCTCCGGATTGTCATCGCTGTGCAGCCGGTCGATCATGGCCTGCATCGTTTTCGTCGGCACGAAAGGCACGTCGCCATAAAGGATCAGCACGTCACCATCGAAATCCTTGAGCGCGCTTTCCGCCTGCTGCACCGCATGGCCGGTGCCCAGTTGCGGTTCCTGCACCACCGTTTCCGCGCTATCGCCCAGCGCATCGCGAAGCTGATCCGCCTTGTCGCCAACCACGACCACTTTCTTCGCCGGCTCCAGCGCATCAACGCTGGCCATCAGGTGCATCAGCATCGGGCGACCCGCTATCGGGTGCAGCACCTTGTGCAGGTCGGATTTCATGCGGGTTCCCTTGCCCGCGGCGAGAATGATTGCGGCGATGTTGCTCATGGGCGAAGGCTTTAGAAGCAAATGGTTGCAGTTTCCAGAATTTGCGGACAGCTAAAGACGATATGAAAAAATTCCCCTTCGACATTGTCGGCTTCGATCTTGACGGCACGCTGCTCGATACCAGCATCGAGCTTGCCGCCTCGCTCAACCATGCGCTGGAAAGCATCGGGCGACCGCCGATAGCAACCGACGGCGTCAAGGCGCTGGTCGGCATGGGCACGCGCCACATGCTGACGCTGGGGCTGCAACAATCGGGTCAGGCGGACGAGGAGACAATCCGCGCGCTCCATCCCGTGTTGATCGACCATTACCGCGCGAACCTTGGCAGCAATTGCCCACCTTTCCCCGGCTTGATCGAGGCGATGGACCGGTTGCAGGCAATGGACGTGAAACTCGCGGTCGTCACCAACAAGTTTGAGAGCCTCGCGGTCGAATTGCTCGGCAATGTCGGGCTGGCGGATCGTTTCGTCACCATCATCGGCGGCGACACGATGGGGAAAGGCAATGGCAAGCCCAAACCCGATCCGATCCACGAAATGATCGCGCGTTGCGGTGGCGGTAGCGCTGCCTATATCTGCGATTCCATCCACGATGTGCATGCGTCACGCGCGGCGGGCATTCCCAGCGTCGCGGTAGCCTTCGGTTTCCTCAGCCAGCCTGCGGAGGAATTGGGCGCCGACGCAGTGATCAACCATTATGACGAGCTGGTGGGTACGCTTCAGGCGCTTGCCTGACCTTTTCGCCACTTCGTCCACAAATGCCCCGCTAGCATCAGCGGCGGCATGCGCAGCCAATGCGAGCGGATGTAGAAAATCAACCGGATGAATTTGCGGGTCGACCGCCCCCAGCCATCGCGGGCGGTCAATCGGGCGACATACCATTTATCCTGCCGATGCCAGCCCTGCCAATCCATCGGAATTTCGGTGCCATAAAGCTGGTGCGCCAACCGCACTGCCCGTTCGACTGGCTCGGATAGTTGGTGGCGCGCCGCACGCTCGCGCAGTTGCGCCCAGAATTCAGGGCTGGAAAATTCGCTCAAAAGGCAATGGATGTCCCATAGGTTCCTGAGGCCTCCCGCCAAGTCGCCATCGGCAAAGAGGTGAGCGGCGCTGTGGCAAATCATATCAGCGTGTGAGAGAACGGATAGCCCGGAGCCAATCTGATGCGCTTCCGCCAGCATCGCCCTCGAATCCGGCCTCCGCCTTGATGTAAGCGGCAACACCGTATGATGCACATCTATCATCCGGTCGCGTTCCTTGTGGATCAGCGGCGGCAGTTCGTGCATATGGTCGCGATAATAGGCATCGTCATAGGGGTCAGGCTTTACCCATTCCCATCCGACGGCTAGCAGTGCCTGCTCAACCTCTGGCAAATCTTTGCGAGCAACCAAAATGTCGAGATCGCCGATATGTCGCCCTTCGCCCGCTTGCAGGCCTGCCGCAACATAGGCAGTGCCTTTCAGAAGCACGACCTTGCCTTCATAGCCAGCCAAAGCGCGCCGCGCGCAATCGGCCTCCCACAAAGCCGAGCGGCGCTGATAGTCGGCATTGATGTGCGCTTCTGCAAGGATTTCTGCGACCTTAGCAGGGACCGATTCAGATTTGAGTCGCTCTGCCAGTGTGCCAACCAACTGTTCAGCACGCGTCATCGACAGCAATTCGGTCCAGCCTCGCGCATTCAGACCTCGCGTTGTCGAGGGCGCGCGGAGCGCATCGACCAGCAACATCGCGTCGCGGCTCATGCCAGCCGCTCCCACAGCTTTTCAACGAGCGTAATCGCCTCTTCGCCCGACTGATAATCGATCGCGCGCGAAGGCACCGACCTGACGAAGCGGGTCAAAGTGGTGAAACCAGCCTCACCCAATGCGACATAGTTGGTCGAAGCTTGGGTAAGCCGCATGAAGGTCTCGCTCGGAGCAACCTCTCGCACCGCACCCGGATAACCATAGCGGGGAAAGAGCAGCAATGCTGGCGCGCCACCCTGCCCCATGCGCGAAATTGCATCGGACGGCGGCACCATATGGCGGATGTCGCCCTTGGGCGTGCCCGCCAAAAGCGGACCAAAGCGCCCATCGGGTTGCGCCGATTGCATCGCGGCAATCGCGCTGTTCTTCAGACTGATAAGACGGGGGAATGGCACCGCATCCCCCCTCACCGGATCAAGCAGTACGAATTCGTCGCCCAGAAACCGCCAGCCTTGCGACCCCAGCAAGGCCGACAGTGTCGATTTGCCCGAACCCGACTGGCCGGTCATCACCAGCACTCGTCCGTCGCGCTCAACCGCGCTGGCGTGCAGCAACAAATGCCGCCGCCAGCCGAGCGCCATTTGCAGGTTCATCGCCATTTCGGCAGCGAGCAGTCCCTGCTCCAGCGGCAACGGTGCAGCATCGGGAAGCATATAATCGCCGCCGATCGCCACCGAGGGTCGCAGCCAGCGGCGCAACCATCCCGTGGGCTCCAGCCGCACGGTGAAATCGGTGAATTCAGGTTGCGGATAGTCGCGATAAAGCTCCGCCAACTGGTCCACAGGTGCCCGCCACGCCGAGCCAATCCGAAAGGCCGCAGGCCCGACCTGGACGCGAAACTCATGCATCGGTGATACGCTCTACCAGCCCGAGTTCGGCCAGTTCCTCCAGCCGTTCGGTGATCAAGGCGACCGCATCATCCTGCGCGCCCAGATCAAAGCTGGCTGCCAGCCTCGATGCCAGCGTTGCAGCATCAACCGCATCGCTCCCCATCGCCTCGAGCATCTGCGGCACTGGCTCGCCAACCATATGCGTGATGCCCGAACGCCGCTGATAGATAAGCGTCATCATGTCGAGCGGTTCGACAATGCGGGCGTCGGCGGGTTCTGCCAAATAAAGGGTTTCGGAATTGGCCACGGCCATGGCCTAATACAGCCGCGTTAAAATTCAATCGGCAAGGATCAGCGCGGCATCTGAAGCGAGGCGAAACAGGTAAACCCGCTCTGCCCGGCCTGCAGGCGGCGGATGTAGTTCACATAGGCCTGGCTCTGCTCATAGGTCGTACCCGGCAGCGTCTGGCCGGAAAGCGCGCGCTTCACTTCCTCACCGCTGAACTTCTGGCCGGTGGCAACAAACGATCCGGGCGTATCGGGCGCGACCAGATTGCCCGTTGCGTCGATATTCATGCCCGTGCCATGCGGCCCCGGAACCGGAATTTCGCAGTTGAGGACCGAACCCGCGGTTTGCGCGAGCGCGGGGCGGACTGACACCACAGCCGCGACGCCCGCCGCACCCAGCATCAACGCGCGACGACGCGTCGGCATCTGGATCGGGTCGTTCTTTTCGGGTGTATCGCCGCTCATGCTATGCCCTTAGCAATATCGGCGCAGGAATCCACCGTAGGATTTGTAAAGGCTGCCCCGCGTCTTGGAACGGGACAGCCTTTGTAAGAATGTTAAACGCAGTGGCTTAGAAATCGATCTGGGCACGCATGCCAAAGACGTCCGCCGAATAATCGCCGTCACCGCCTGCGAGCACGGCGGCATCGGTCAGTTCGAGGTGGCCATAATTGGCCATGAAGCGCACATATTCGGTCGGGGTCCAGACTAGCGACAAGCCATAAGTCTGCTGCTTGCCGCCAACAATAACGTCGTCCGAAAGGTCGACCCAGTCATAGCGAGCGTTGACCTGAACTGCGCCGATACCGCCTTTGCCCAGCGGGTTAGAGGGTTTGGTCCGGTCAACCACGCCACCCTTATAGGTGAGTGAATCCTTGGTCAGGAAGTAACCGACTTCGGCATAGCCACCATTGAAGGTCGGGTCGGCAAAGGCTCCGATCCGCTTGGCAGTCAGCCAGTGGCTTTCCGCGCTTGCGTGGAAACGGCCATTGCTTGCCAAGGCCTCTAGGCCAAAACTGTCTTCACCGCTCGCAAGGAAACCACGCGTATCGACAAAGCGCGTATCTGTGGTGCGGGTGAAGGGGCGGGCGCGATAGCGCGCGGTGCTCGAAAAATCATTGAAGCGGCGGCTGTGGCCCGACGCACCGAGGTGCAGCTGCGTGTCACCCAATTTGGGCATGAACACGATGCGGCCGTCAAAGCTGCGACTGTTGTTGGAGCCATCGCCATTGAGATCCGCGGCATTGTCAGCGAAAATGCCGCCCTGCAGGAGCACATTTTTGCCCGTATAAGTCGCAGATAAGCCGACACGCCGTTCGAACCCGAAGGCACCATGATAGGCGGCGCGCTCGTTGAAGCTGGTGAACAGGTCGCTCGTCAGCTCTTCCAGACCCCAGAAGGGCTTGTGCTGGCCAAGGGTTATCGTCAGTTCCTTGTTCGCCTTGTAGGTGAGGTACATGTCAGTCAGTTCAGGCGAACCGCTGCCGATATCGGCTTCAACGCGGTACCCGAAACCACCCGGGATTGTGCCGTCGACACCGAATTGTGCACGGCGTACACGTGCCGTGGTGCCAAGGCTGTTGGTCGCGATGGTGTCCGACGGGTTGATCGAAGCGGCGTCGATCTGAAGGCGACCGCGCGGCTTGAAGCTCCAACCGCCCTCACCCTTTATCTCGGGTGCGCCCTTCCAGGAAATTTCGGCAGCAGGCTTCTTTTCGGTGGCAGCGACGACCACCGGAGCGGGTGCAGGCACAGGCGTCGCCCCTACCTTTTCAACCTTGGCCGACAGCTCGGCCAGTTGCGCTTTCAAGGCCGCCACTTCGGCCCGCAGCGCCTCCATCTCGGCGTCGTTCGATTGCGCGAGCGCCGGATTAGCGACGAGCATGGCGGCTGTGGCGGCGCTGCCGAGCAGCAATTTGCGTGCGAATTTCATGACGGCTCCTTTTCCTTCCCCGAATCACCGTGACAAAATGATTGCCAATTCGCGTCGCCTTTATGACGGCAATAAGTAGCTTTTGTTACAGTCCTCAATTTCCACCGCTTTACGCTTGCGTAAACGTAAAGGGCATGCCAATCCGCGCCCCGCAAATTCCCGGGGTTTGGAGTCGCTTTTGGGCGCCTATGAACCTCTTAAATCTGGAGCATGAAAATGACCATCAACTTCAAGGATAAAGTCGCCATTGTGACCGGTGCAGGCGGCGGACTGGGCCGCGCCTATGCGCTCGAACTCGCCAAGCGCGGAGCAAAGGTTGTCGTGAACGACCTCGGCGGATCACGCGACGGCACGGGCCATTCGGATGCCGCTCTGAAAGTCGTCGAGGAAATCAAGGCCGCTGGCGGTGAAGCGATGTCGAACGGCGGCAGCGTCACCGAATATGAACAGATGGTCGAAATGGTCGCCAAGGCGAAGGAAGCCTGGGGCGGCGTCCACATCCTGATCAACAATGCGGGCATCTTGCGTGACAAGAGCTTCACCAAGATGGAAATGGCCGACTGGAAACTGGTCGTCGACGTCCATCTCAACGGCTCGGCCAACTGCACCAAGGCGGTGTGGGATACGATGCGCGAACAGAATTATGGCCGCATCCTGATGACGGCATCTTCGACCGGCCTGTACGGCAATTTCGGCCAGACCAACTATGGCGCAGCCAAACTCGGCCTCGCCGGCTTCACCAAGTCGCTCTACCTTGAAGGCGCGAAGTACAACGTGAAGTGCAACACGCTGGCCCCGATCGCCGCGACGCGCATGACCGAAGACATATTGCCGCCCGCGGCTTTCGCAATGTTCGATCCGGTCAATGTCGTTCCAGCAGCTCTCTTCCTCGTTTCAGAAGACGCGCCCGCCAATGTCATCATGGGCGCCGGTGCAGGCTTCTTCCACACCGCCAACGTCACCATGACGCAGGGCGCGCTGCTCGAAGGTGACGATCTGTCTCCCGAAGGCGTGGCTGCGAACTTTGCCAAGATCAGCGACCGCACCGGCGAAATCGTTCCCCAGTCGGGTGGCGAACAGTCGATGCAGGCGATGAAGCTGCTGCAGGCAAAGGCTGGCTAAGCCAGCAGGGCCCGGATTGCCCGGGCCGCATCCTGCATGATTTCCCGGCTATCGAGCTCGGGTTCGTCGAAGACGAGTTCGATAGCCGCATAACCCAGATCGACTGCCAGCCGCGCACGGCGCTCCAGACTGGCCCGATCCTGCCGTGGCTCCAATGCCAGCGCGCGCTCCACCAACGCCTCTGCCAACGTCCGGTGCGAGGCCAGCCGCACCTCGGCCAATTGCGGCACCGCACGCAGCATCCGCATCACCCATGGTCCGCCGAGGCTCTGCCGTGTCAGTTCGACATGGTCGAGCAACGACTTGGCGATGGCATCCTCATCCTGCCCCGGCTCGAGCGGAACCAGCGCATTTTGCGCCTCCATCAGCCGTGAACCTAGCGCGGCGAGCAACGCATATTTGTCATCGAAATAATGGTAGAGCGTCGGCGGCGTGACCCCGGCTTTGGCCGCCACCAAATTGGTGCTGAGCCGCTCCACGCCCACTTCGGCCAGCAGTTCACCTGCCGCATCGAGCAGCTTTTCGCGCGTTGCGATCGATCGCTTCTGGAGAGGCTTTCGCGGCATTATGACATCCTGCTTGACGAAATTTAGTTATAGCTATATTTCTTGCTTTGGGAAGGGGAAAGCATGCGGAAAATTGCGCTGGCAATTCTGGCACTGCCACTTGCGGCCTGTAGCGGCGGAGAGCCCTCGCCCAATCCGCTGAGCGAGGCGGAGAGCGCGATGCTGTCACCATCCGATCCGAAACTTGCAGAGCTTTATGCCGGATCGTGCAAGGCATGCCATACCGTCAAGGACTCGCTGGCACCGCTGACCGGAGACCGCACGGTTTGGGATGCACGCTGGGCGCAAGGCGAAGATGTTCTGCTTGCAGCCGCCATTCAGGGCAAGAAGGGCATGCCCGCCGGGGGACAATGCTTCAGCTGCACACCTGATGACATGAAAGCCTTGATCCGCTTCATGGCTGGCCGGGAGGAAAAACAATGAAGCTGGGCCGTCGCGCATTATTGGGAGGGGCCGGGTTGCTGGCGCTGGGCATCGGCGGGCTGGCCGGTCGACGCATGTGGCTAAGCCGCGAGCCTGACCTGCCCGAGCCCATTGACGCAAAGGGTCGCGCGCTCTGGTCAAACTGGGCCGCAAATGAACATTCCTATCCGGTCGCGAGAGCGGCACCGGCCAATGAGGCCGAACTCGTCGCCCTGCTGCCCAAGGCGCAGACGCCGGTTCGGCCCGTGGGCTCTGGCCACAGCTTTACCGCATTGGTTCCGACCGAAGGCACCTTGCTTTCACTTGAGCGGCTGAGCGGGCTGGTGCGCCATGATGCCACGGCGATGACCGCCACTGTTCGGGCAGGGACGAAACTTTCCGCGCTTGGCCCGCTTCTCGCGGGAATCGGGCAGGAAATGCCCAACCTGCCCGATATCAATAAACAGACGCTGGCAGGCGCATTGGCCACAGGCACGCATGGTACGGGCAAGGGCGTGAAGGCAATCCATGGCGAAGTGACCGCGATGCGGCTCGTCCTGCCCAATGGCGAGGTGGCGGAATGCAGCCGCGAAGTGCGGCCCGAACTGTTCCACGCCGCGCGCGTTTCGCTCGGTGCCTTTGGTGTGTTGAGTGAAGTCACCTTACAAAACCGTCCGCTCGAACGCGTGAAGAAGGTGGTGTCGCTGGTCGACACCGAAGACATGCTGCGCCAATGGCCCGCGCTCGCCGAAAAGCATCGCAACGCCGAGTTCCTCGTGCTGCCCTTTACTGGCAAATCGGCGCTCATCACCCACGACACAACGACCGAACCGGTTAGTCCGCGCGGGCCCGACGGCGATACCGATACGCTGATGGACCTTAAATCGTTGCGCGACTTGTTCGAATTTACGCCCGAGTTACGTAGGAAAGCCGCGCAATCGGCGATGGCCGATATCCCGCCCGATATTGCCATCGACGAAGGCTGGAAACTGCTGTCGAACGAGCGGCCGGTGCGTTTCAAGGAAATGGAATATCACCTGCCGATTGGCGAGCAGGTCGGCGTGCTGCGCGAAATCATCCGACGGATTGAAAGCGACGCGCGCGGGGTTTTCTTCCCGATCGAGGCGCGCATCATCGCCCCCGACGATGCCTGGCTGTCGCCCTTTCACGAACGCGAAGGCGGATCGATTGCGGTCCACGCCTGGTACAAGGAAGACCATGACTGGATGTACAAGCTTGCCGAGCCCGTATTCCGCGAAGCCGGCGGCCGCCCGCATTGGGGCAAGCTGCACTCGCTCGGCGCGCAGGATTTCAAGCGACTCTATCCGCAATTTGCCGAGGCGGATGCCGTTCGGCGCTCGGTTGATCCCGATGGCCGGATGCTCAATCCGTTCCTGAAACGGATTTTCGAATGAAGCGCCGCACCTTCTTTATCGGTGGCGGTGCCTTGATTGCGGCTGGCGCGGGTGCAATGTTGCTGCGCCCGGCGGAGGAGGGAGCGATGCACAGCAACTATTTCAAAGGGCTTGCAGGCGCGATTGGCCGTGCCGGTCTCAACCGCCCCACGCTGGTGATCGACCGCCAGCGCCTTGCCGCCAATATCGCCGCCATCCGGCAAAGCGTCGACAAGGCTGGCCTGCCGCTGCGCGTTGTTGCCAAGTCATTGCCGTCACCCAAGCTGCTCGACTTTGTCCTCGCTGGCTTGGGCAGCGACCGGTTGATGATGTTCAGCGCCGAAATGCTGCTGCAATTGCTTCCGCAACGCGCCGAAGCCGACTATCTGATGGGCAAGCCCCTCCCCGCCAGCGAATATGCGCGCGTGATCGATAAAGCAGGCAGCCCTGCCATCGCCAATGTGCAGTGGCTGATCGATACGCCGCTGCGACTCTCCGAATATACCGAGGTCGCAAAGGCACGCGGGGTTCAATTAAACGCCAGCCTTGAGATCGACGTCGGCCTCCACCGCGGGGGCTTTGCCGATCCGGCTATGCTTTCCGACACGGTCGCGGCCGCCAAAAGGGCCGGCGTAAAGCTGTCAGGCCTGATGGGCTATGACCCGCACGTTCCCAAAATGCCAAGTCCGGACACAACCTATGCGGCGACGCAATCAGCCTATAAAAACGCCATAGAGATGTTGAAGTCTGCCGACCTCGATGTCGGCGCAATGACGCTCAATGGCGCGGGCAGCCCCACCTTCCGCCGGCATTGCAAGGGAACCGTCGCCAATGAAGTTTCGGTCGGCTCCGCTTTCGTCAAACCCGGCGATTTCGACTATGACGATCTGGCCGACCTGACACCTGCGGCTTTCATCGCGACGCCGGTGCTCAAGGCGAGCAGCGACCAGCCATTGCCCGGCCTCGAACCGCTGTCGGGTGCACTGCACTGGTGGGATCGCAATACCGAACGCGGCTTCTACATCCATGGCGGCCACTGGCTGGCGAAACCAATGTCGCCCGAAGGCCTGCAATATTCCAGCCTGTTCGGCCGCTCCTCCAATCAGGAATTGCTCACCGGTTCGCGCAAGATCGACCTGAAACCCGGCGACACCGTCTTCATGCGCCCCGACCAGAGCGAAGCTTTATTCCTGCAATTCGGCGATATCGCGGTGTTCGATGGCGGGGAAATTGCGGAATATTGGCCAACCCTGCCGGTGAGTGCCTAACCCTCAACCAGTTTGAGCAATTTCCGCTCGACCGGTGCCAAAACCGGCACCAGTTCGTGCCCGCGTTTCAGCACGGCCCCGCCCTCGCCGATCAGTGCCCACATGCCTTGCTTGTTGCGCAGCGAGGGGTCTTTGACGATGCGGTATTCGGGGCGTTCGGCGCTTCGTCGGAAGGCGGAGAAGATCGCGACATCGCGGCCAAGATCGATGGCGTAGTCGCGCCAGTTTCCCGCCGCGACCATGCGACCGTATAGATCCAAAATGCGGGTGAGTTCGTCACGCTCAAAACCGACCTGCGTCGGATGGCGCGCTGAAACCGGAAAGGGCGTGATGATCGCGCTCAAGCCGGTTTGCTACCTCCACGCTTGCGTGCCGAACTTTTGGCCGCCGCAAGAGCATCGCGTTCTTCAAGCAGCACCGCGAGGCGTTTCTGCATGGTTTCCATTTCGCATTGCAGCAGTTCCAGCTTTTGCGTCGCTGGATCGAAACGTTCGCTGCACGGCGTGCCATAGGGCACAAAATTCTGCGTTTCGGGCTTCACCTCGACCAAAGTCGGCTTGGCCGGAATGCCCACCATCGTCGCACCTTCGGGCACATCCTTGGTGACCACGGCATTGGCACCGATGCGACTGTTTGCGCCGACGGTCAACGGTCCCAATACAGCCGCACCCAGACTGATGATCACATTGTCACCGATAGTCGGATGGCGCTTTCCGCCCTGCCCGCTGGTGGGGTTAGTGCCGCCCAGCGTCGCGCCCTGATAGATGGTGACATTGTCACCGATCTCGGCGGTCTCGCCAATCACCACAAAGCCATGGTCAATGAAGAAGTTCCGCCCGATCACCGCGCCTGGGTGAATATCGATCGCCGTCAGGAAGCGCGAGATATGGTTCACCAGTCGAGCGAGGAAATACATCTCGCCTTTGAACAGCCAGTGCGCAACGCGGTGCAGGCCGAGCGCCCAAACGCCCGGGTAAAGCAAAATTTCCCAGCGCGTGCGCGGCGCCGGATCGCGTGCCTTGATCGAGTCGAGATATTCGACAAAATTTCCAAGCATGGCCTTTTACCTCCCGCAACCCGCAGTGCAGGCTTGGCGCCCGCATTGGCCATTCGTTCGTTACGCCTGTAAAGTTAAGCGTTGATGCAAATAATTCCAGACCTGTTGACCTTGGTCAAAGGAAAAACATGGATTTTATCGGATACGACGATTAATTAAGCCTGATTAATCGATTGGACCGCTTTATGTCGACCTATCTGCCCACGCTGAAACAGCTGCAATATCTGGTCGCGCTCGAAGAGCATGGCCATTTCGGCAAGGCAGCCGATGCCTGTTATGTGACGCAATCAACCCTTTCCGCAGGTATCCGCGAACTGGAGTCACTGCTCGGCCTCGTACTTGTCGAACGCACCCGCCGCGTTGTGCGCTTCACCCCGCTGGGCAAGAAAATGGTGGCCAAGGCGCACCGCATTTTGCGCGAGGCCGAGGAACTGGCCGATATGGCGCGGGCCGCTGGAAAGCCGCTGGCCGATGAGTTGCGGATGAGCGTGATCCCGACCATCGCCCCTTTCCTGCTGCCGCGCCTGCTGCCTGCACTGCGCAAGAAATATCCTGATCTCAAACTCTATCTGCGCGAAGAAACCAGCGCGGCAGCCTGTGAAGCGCTGCACCGTGGTCAGGTCGATTGTGTGCTGCTGGCCCTGCCTTATGGTTGCGGCGACACGGAACATGCGACTTTGTTTCAGGATAAGCTGTTCGTCGCTTTTCCCAAGGGCGAACCCGATAATCCGCCCAGCACCATAGTACCTGAAATGATCGATGAATCGCGTTTGTTGCTTCTGGTCGACGGGCACTGCCTCAAGGATCACGCCCTCGCTGCTTGCAACCGCCCTGAACTGCGGGCTTCAGCGACGATGCTCGGCACCTCGCTGCACACGCTGATCCAGATGGTCGACAACGGCCTGGGCCAGACTTTGGTGCCCGAAATCGCCGTCAAAAACGGGCTGCTCAATGGCACCGAAGTCGAGGCCCGCCCGCTTGATGCGCCACATGCCAGCCGCGAAATCGCACTCGTATGGCGCACCAACAGCCCGCGCCAGCCCGAATTCGAACTGCTCGCAGAAACGATGCGCGAACTGGTGCCTGCTTAACCCCAGCTATCGGCGCGGGCAGCATCGCTTGCTTTCGCCTCGACCCAATTGACCGCGTCGCCGCGATATTCCTTTTTCCAAAACGGAGCATCGGTTTTCAGCCGGTCAATCAGGAAGGCACAGGCCTCCAAAGCGGCTGCGCGATGCGGGGAAGCCGTTGCAACGAGAACGATAGGTTCGCCTGTTTCCATCCGTCCGACGCGATGAATGATCGTGCATCCTGCAAGCGACCAGCGCTCCATCGCGATTTCGCAAATCGCCGACAGGCTGACCTCGGTCATGCCCGGATAATGTTCCAGCTCGATTGCAGTCACGCCGTCATCGCCGCGCACTATGCCGGTGAATGTAGCCACCGCACCGACGCCGGAACGGTCCAACGCCGCGCATTCAGCCGCGATATCGAATACTTCGCGTTGAACGGAAACGCGGATCATCCGCCTGTTACCGGCGGGAAAATGGCAAACTCACTGGTCCCGGCAATAGTTGCATCCGCCTTCACCATGCGTTGGTCGAGCGCAAAGCGCAGCTTGAAACGGTCGGCAAAGGCCTCGGCATGGCTCGGCGATTGCATCGCCAGCCAGTCAAGCGCCTCTGCAACAGTCTGCACATTGGCCGGAAAGTCGATTTCTTCAGCATCGAAGCCAAGCGCCTCACGAACGCGTGCAAAATAGACCAGCTTCATGGTCAATCCATATGCTTGATGCCGACGCGCAGATAATCCCAGCCGGTAATGATCGTCAGCACAGCGGCAACCCATAAAAGGCTGAGCGCCGCGGTTTTCAGCAAGGCCCATTCGGGCAAGGCCCCCGCAAGGATGAGGCCGCCAAAGGCGACCAGTTGCGCCGTGGTTTTCCACTTCGCCAGCTGCGATACCGGCACCGAAACCTGCAAGCCTGCGAGGAATTCGCGCAGGCCCGAAACCGTTATCTCGCGCAGCAGGATGATCAGCGCGGCAATGACGTGCCAGCCATCAACGTCGCGGGTGAAGACCAGCAGCAGGATGACCGCCCCGACCATGATCTTGTCGGCGATCGGATCGAGGAAAACACCGAGCTTCGAAACCGTCCCCTGTGCGCGCGCCAGATAGCCGTCGAAATAATCGGTAATCCCCATCAGGCAGTAGAGCGCGAAGGCCAGCCAATAATCGATCGGCAAGGGCTGGGTCAGGCCAGGTCGCGTGCCAGGCCAGAGCAGGAACACCAATATCGGCACCGCTAGGATGCGCGAGAGCGTCAGGATGTTGGGCAGGCTCAGCATGTGATCAATTCCTAACGCCAAATGTGCGGAAAAACATCCGCTATTTTCCGGTTGCAGGAACAGTCGGATAGCTTTGCCACAATACGCCAAGCGCATCCTTCAGTGGATCGAGCCATTGCTCGTAAGGCTTCCATTGCTCCACGCCGTCGCGGTTGATCGGGCGGCGCACCTGTTCGCTCGATGCGGTGCGCACCGCGCGCTTGTTTTGGTGGAAATTGAGGCAGGCTTCCTCGAACGGCACACCCAGATAATCGAGCATCGCCCTTACCTGCGCCTCGGGCTCTTCTATTACCTGTTCGTGGATCACGCGGTGGACGCGGCCCGGCAGTAGCTTATCGAAATGCGCCATCAGCCGCACATAATCGGCATAATAGCGGCCCATGTCTGACAGGCTGTAGCTAAACGCCTGCCCCTTGGCGAAATGCTGGCGGAAGTTGGAGAAACAGCAATCGAGCGGGTGCCGCCGCGCATCGATGATCTTCGCGTTGGGCAGGATCAGGTGGATCAGCCCGGTATAGACCCAGTTATTGGGCAGCTTGTCGATGTAAAAGGGTTTGTCGGCCTTGCGTTGCACGGCGGTGCGCTGAAGGAATTCCGCGCCCAGTTCGGCCAAACGCTCCGACGGCATATCTTTTACGGCATCGACCCAACCACTTGGAGCCCCTTTGCCTTCGCGCAGGGCAATGGCCGGCATGTCGGGCAGTTCCATCGTGCCTTCGATTTGCGAATGGCTGGCCAGTATCTGTTCGAGCAGCGTCGAACCCGCGCGTGGCATACCCAGAATAAAGACCGGATCGGGCGTCGCATCGCCCTGCCCTGCCCGGCTGGCGAGGAATTCGGGCGTGAAAATGGCGATGATCTTGTCGACATGGCCCGTCACCACCTCGGGATCATAATCGAGCTGGCTGTGCCGGATGGCATTGGCCCTGTCATAATGGCCAAAGGAGGTTTCGGCCTCGCGCCGGTCATCAAACGCCTTGCCGAGCGCGAAGTGCAAGTGCAGCCGGTCTTCGTCAGACAGCGCTGCGGTTTCAAGCGCCGCCTCCATCGCGGCGATATCGGTATCGTCGAAACGCACCGTCTTCAGGTTCGCAAGGCTCCACCAGACCTCGCCCAAAGTCGGCTCCACCGCCAACGCGCGGCGATAGGCGGCAATGCCTTCGTCCTGGTGCCCCACAGTCTTGAGGACATGGCCATAGCTCATCCAGAGCTTGGCGTGCTGCGGGAAGCGCCGGGTCAACGCACCATAGAGCGCCAGCGCCTCGTCATATTCGCCGATGCGGCCCAGCGCCGCCGCCATCAGGCTCTGTCCGCTGGCATCATCGGCGTCGACCTGCAGCACGGTGTCAAGCAACTCGACTGCCTCTTCGAACCGGTTCTGCCGGTATAAAATGCCCGCCAGATTGGATTTTGCTGCAGTGAAATCAGGCGCAAGTTCCAGCGCGCGGCGCAACAAAGCTTCACTGTCCTTGAACCGCCCCAGCCGTGCTGCCAGCTGCGCCATCAGGCGGATTGCCGCTACATCGAACGGATCTTTGTGCAGATGTGCCCGCAGGATCGGTTCGGCATCGGGCAGTCGGTCTTCGTTGATCGCCAGCGCCGCCTCGATAAGTTGCGGATTGCGCATTCCACGCGCGACATAGTGGCTGGCAAGATCAGGAGCGGATTGCGTCATGCTGCTGCGCTTATCGCACTCACCGGTTTCAGCCAAGCGCGCTGTCGGCGATATGCAGCCTTAGCGCATTGTCGCCAGCGCTATCGAACAAGGCCTCCTCCGTCCCCGTCATCCACACCTGGCTGCCAGTATCGTAGAGCCGCTCGAACAAGGCCGCGCGACGGCCGGGGTCGAGATGCGCGGCAACCTCATCAAGCAGCAAGATCGGCGGAGCGCCGCGCAACTCCGTCACCAATCGGGCATGGGCAAGGATGAGTGAGAGCAGCAACGCCTTCTGCTCTCCGGTCGAGCAGCTCGCCGCCGGTTGCCGATGGCCATCATGCCGGACGAGCAGGTCATTGCGGTGCGGGCCTGATAGCGTGCGTCCTGCGGCGCGATCACGCCCGCGATTGGCCTTCCAGCCGTCGGCTAACGCGGCAACATCGGGGATGCTCTCATCCTCCAGCGCAAGCAGGGGTCGGGCAAAAGGCGATGGCGGCATGGCGGCAAGTCGCTCCGAAAGCTGCGTCACCGTGCGCGCCCGACTTTCAATGGTCGCTGCGGCATATTGCGCCATGCTGGCCTCGACCGCATCGAACCAGGCGGCATCGCCCTGCCCCTCGGACAGCATCCGGTTGCGCTGGCGCAGGGCATTTTCATAGCGGCTGCTGTTGAGCGCATGGGCGGGTTCAAGCGCAAGCACCAGCCGATCAAGGAAACGACGCCGTGCGCCAGCCCCATCCATGAACAGCCGGTCCATCGCGGGCGTCAGCCACAAAATCGACAGCCATTCTGCCAGATCGTTGATCGCGGCATTCGCGCCATTGATATGGACAATACGCCGGCCCGGAGCGTCCGCCGACACAGCTGTGCCCAGCGCAGTCCCGTTTAGAGTCGCAGCGACGGCAAACCCCCCGGCCCCGCCTTGTCGCGCCATTTCGTGCAAATTGCTCCGGCGCAGCCCCCTACCCGGTACCAGCAGCGAGACCGCCTCTAATATATTGGTCTTACCGGCACCATTAGCACCGTGCAGGATGATGAAGCGCCCCTGCGGACGCACGCTGAGTGCGGCGTGATTTCGAAAATCTGTAAGGTTGAGCCGATCGAGCGCCATGCCAGCGCCCTATCCGAGATGCAGCCCGCGTCAACGCCGATTTGGGGATACGGGTGCGCGTTGGCGCAAATTCCACTAATCCAACTCCAAATTATTGGTGTATTTTCCCAATGTTCAGCTTTGTAAAATTGTGTTCAGCCAGTCAAAATGAACTCATATCATTGTATTTATTGTATTTTCAAAAACTGGCACGCCTCCTGCAATAACCTTGGCATCCCCGGAATGATCCGGAACATGAACAAGGAAGGACTTTTAAAATGACCATTTCGACCCGCAATCAGTTCGCTTCGATCTTCGCAGCTATCGCATGTGCATTCCTGACCATCGGCGTCAGCGTTGCCCCCGCCGTTGCTCCCATGTCGCCTTATCTTGCCTGATCGCAAGACCACCCGAAAGGATTTGAAATGAACGCCCCGCTTCGCAACCAGCTATTTTCGATCGCAGCCGCCTTGGTCTGCGCCTTCATCACCGTCGGCATGAGCATCGCGCCCGCCGTCAACAATGGTATCGTGTGATGCGCCGCGATCCTGTCATCAAAGCAGTTAATGGGAGTAAAGGTAAAATGACCAAATTGACACTGGACCGTACTAACAAGAAAATCATGGGCGTCTGCGCCGGACTTTCGAATTGGAGCGGCATTGATACCACAGTCATCCGTATAGCTTTTGTTATAGCTACATTGGTTGGCTTCGGCTCTGCTCTCCTCATTTACATCGCATTGGGATTGATCCTCGATTAATCCCGATGATGTAAACAATCGTCACCCGATGCCGTTATTCAATATGGACTTTAACGCTTTAGGTGGTAACAGATGGCGCAGATACAGACTTCCAGCCAGGAGCGGCAATGCGTGTCTGAAGGCGATCAACGTTCAAACGCCACCAAATCCCGGATGGAGGCCCGCCGCTTCAACCGTGACCATGTTTATATACCGATTGATATCCGCGAACATGGCGCAGGACGACACAAGGGGCAGATGATCGATTTATCGCAATCCGGTTGTCGCATAAATTGCCCAGTGCTGCTCAATCTGAATCGCAGGGTCTTTGTGACCCTGCCAGAATTGGCCCCGCTTGAAGTCGAAGTCATCTGGAAACAGGGCGACGAATATGGCTGCTCGTTCCATAATGGGCTTCATCAGGCGGTTTACGAACATATCGTCGCGAAATTCCCGTCATTGGGAGGCTATTAATCTCTCCGAGGTTTCCGAAAAGCCGGATATATCGCGGTCGCCGCTCAGGCTTTGCGCGCGGCCTGTTCTTTCTGTTGGCACTCGCTGGCGTCTTAGCGGCCTGGTATTATGCTGACGATATTGGGTCGGGCGACACGATTGTCGCTGCCCAATCGCCGATTCAGACCGCCGACGGTGACAGCTTTGCCATTGGCCAGCGCAAATTCCGCCTGAAGGGCATCGACGCCCCTGAATATCGCCAGACCTGCGATGATGCCAAAGGCATGAAATGGGAATGCGGCAAGGCAGCCCGGGCTGCACTCGAAAAACTGCTGCTCGAGCCTGGCCTTACATGCGTCGCGGATGCACAGGATCGCTATCATCGCTCGCTCGCCACCTGCAAGACCGCACAAACCCCTGATCTGGCTGCCAAACAGGTAGCAGACGGGTTCGCGGTGTCACACGAATATTACGGCCTGCGCGATTATGGTAGCGAAGAAGATGCAGCCAGTTCGGCCCGCCGGGGAATCTGGCAAGGCAGATTCATGCAGCCGGAACTTTGGCGCGCGTCACAGGCAAGCTAAAGCAGAGGTCAGGCGACCTTGCGCACGAAGACCGTGCCCGCCGAATAGCCCGCGCCGAACGAACAGATCAGTCCGGTATCGCCCGCCTTCAGGTCTTCGCTATGCTTGTGGAATGCGATGATCGAACCCGCACTCGAGGTATTGGCATAGGTATCGAGCACGGTCGGGCTTTCATCCTCATTCGCTTCATGCCCCAGCACGCGCTGCGAGATCAGGCGGTTCATGCCCTGATTGGCCTGATGCAACCACAGACGGCGCAGATTGCTGCCTTCAAGGCCCAGATGCGCGGCATGATCGACGATCATCTGCGCGACCATTGGCACCACTTCCTTGAAAACCTTGCGGCCTTCCTGGACGAACAGCTTGTCGGTCTTCGGTCCGCTCTGATCGACCGGCCCCTTTCCCTCTGCGCGGTTGAGGAAGCCGAAATTGTTGCGGATGTTGTTGCTATACTGGGTCTTCAGCCGCGTTCCCAAGATTTCCCAATGCCGTGTGGGGGCGATATCCTTCGCCTCGACAAGAATCGCCGTTGCCACATCGCCAAAGATGAAATGACTGTCGCGATCGCGCCAGTTGAGGTGGCCCGAGGTGATTTCCGGGTTCACCACCAGCACCGATTTTGCATTGCCAGCGCGGATATAATCCGCCGCAGTCTGGATACCGAAAGTGGCCGAGGAACAGGCGACATTCATGTCAAAACCAAAGCCGCGTTCCATGCCCAGCTCGTGCTGGATTTCCACCGCCATCGCCGGATAGGCGCGCTGCATGTTCGATGCGGCGCACAGCACAGCATCGACATCGGCTATGTCGCGCCCTGCCTTGGCCAGCGCGTCGCTGCACGCGGCGACGCCGATTTCGGCCATCAGCGAAATCTGGTCATTGGGGCGCTCGGCATAGCGAGGCTCCATGATTTCGGGATCGATAATCGCGGTCTTGTCGATCACATGGCGCGACTTAATACCGCTCGCCTTTTCGACAAATTCGACCGAGCTGTGCACCAGTGGTTCGGCATCCGGATTGCGCGCATTATAGAGATCAACATAGGCGTTGAAGCTCGCGACCAGTTCCTCGTTCGAGATGGTATCGCTGGGGGTGTAAAGCCCGGTCGCTGAAATGACCGGTGTGTTGGCGTCTGACATGGCAATCCCGCTTATATGGTTTTGATGGCAGCGGCCTAGCGCCACCAAATACGGGAAACAAGCTAATTGCTTTTACAAAATTGGCGGTCCAGTGTTGCCAACAACAAGAGAGGGGAAGCAGGTCGCATATGACCCACGAAATCCGACAGCCAAGCCTGATGTCGCGGCTGTTCCGCAAAGCGCTGGTGTGGTTTTATCGCCGTAATGGCTGGTCCGCTTTTGGTGAGGTTCCCGAACCGCGCAAATTCGTGCTTATCGCCGCCCCGCACACCTCGAACTGGGATTTCCTCTATTTCATCGGCCTGACCGAAGATATGGGAATCATGCCGCATTTCATGGCAAAAAAATCGCTGTTCCGCTGGCCATGGAAGAATTTTCTGCTCGATATGGGTGGAGTGCCCGTCGACCGTTCGTCGAACCAAAATTATGTTCAGACGATGATCGATGAATTTGCGAAACGTACCGAATTCATGCTTACCATAGCCCCTGAAGGTACGCGCGGTGCAGTGCGTAAATGGAAAACCGGTTTCTATCACATCGCTTTGGGTGCCAAAGTGCCGCTGGTGGTCGGCATGATGGACTATGCGAAGAAAAGTGGCGGCCTTGGTCCGGCGATCTGGCCAACTGGTGATTTCAAGGCAGATATGGCGAAGATTGCCGAACTCTATGCCAAAGTGACACCGAAACATCCGGGCAAAAAAATGGCGAGTATAACCGGGGAGAGCGAGGAATGAGCGACGCACTGACGATGCTGGCAATCAACCTTGGGGCGTTGATGGTCGCGATTCTGTTGCTCTGGGCCTATGCGGTCAAAATCCGCGATGTGTCTTTCATCGATGCATTCTGGGCGTTCGGGATGGTCATCCTTGCCTGGGCGAGCTGGTTCCAGATTGACGGCAATGGCCGCCGCGCCGATGTGTTGCTTGCGCTCACAACGATATGGGGTGTGCGCCTTGCCGCCCATCTCGTCACACGCTGGCGGCGAGAAGGCGAAGATCCACGCTATAAAAAGATTATCGGCCATGCGATGGAAACCAAGGGGTGGAGCTGGACCAAGACCGCGCTCCTCATGGTATTCCTGACGCAAGCGCCGTTGCTGTTCATCACCTCCTTGCCCGCACAGCTCGGCATATGGGCCAGCGAGGGCGGGCGTTGGGTAATGGGGCCGGTTGCCTGGGTCGGCGTGACCGTCGCGATGATCGGCATCCTGTTTGAAACCGTCGGCGATGCGCAATTGAAGGCCTTCCGCCACAACCCTGCAAATAAGGGTAAGGTGCTCGATACCGGGCTGTGGCGTTATACCCGCCACCCCAATTATTTCGGCGATGCCTGTACCTGGTGGGGCATCTGGCTGGTCGCTGCCGAAACCGGACCTGCGGGCTGGATCAGCATCATCGGCCCGATATTCCTGACCTTCACGCTGACCAAATGGTCGGGCAAGCCGCTGCTGGAAAAAAGCCTGAAAAAGAACCGCCCCGAATATGCCGCCTATATCGAGCGCACCTCGGGTTTCTTCCCCTGGCCGCCGAAGTCCTGACAATGTCATGCTGAACTTGTTTCAGCATCCATTTATCATGTCAGGCCGAAGGGAAGAGAGGCGAAATGGACCCTGAAACAAGTTCAGGGTGACGGCTTGTGGGAGCCGTCACTTCACCAACCACACCTCGCCATAGCCGTTAAAGGCAGGCGCGACCTTGTGCTTCACCTCGCGCCCCGGCGCGAAGGCGAGGTTGGGGAAGCGTTCGAACAACATCGGCAGCGCAATCTTCGCCTGCGCCTTGCCCAGCCCCGCACCAAGGCAATAATGCGCGCCGCCGCCAAAGGCGAAATGCTGGATAGTCTTGCGTTCGATATCGAATTTCAGCGGATCGGGGTTCATTTCAGGATCATAGTGCACGCCGAACAGCGACATATGGATGGTATCGCCCTTTTTGATCGCCTTGTCCGCCACCTGCATATCCTCATGCGCGCTGCGCAGCACCTGCGACACCGGCGGTTCGACGCGCAGGATTTCGTCCATCGCATTATCATGCAGGTCAGGCCGCACGCGGAATTTGGCAAGTTGATCGGGATGCTTGAGCAACTGCACCACGCCAGCGCCGAGCATGTCGGTGGTGGTTGAATTGCCCGCGATGAGCAACAGCCGGATCAGCAGCACGATATCCTGCGTCGTCAGGCTGTCACCTTCCTCCTCAGCCTGTGCGAGGCGGGTGATCAGGTCGTCGCTGGGCTGGCTCCGGCGAATATCCACCTCCCGCGCCAGATAGTCGGCGAGCACGGTGGTCGATTCCTCGTAAAGCGCTGTCTGTTCGGGCGTGCGAAAGGGGTTGAGCGCTTGCATGCATCCTAATGACCAGCGGCGGAAATCCTTGCGATCCGCCGGGTTGATGCCGAGCAGTTCTGCCATCACCGTTGTTGGCAAGGGCGATCCGAACAGTTGGACAAAATCAAATTCGCCCTCTGCCGCCTCGATATCGTCGGCCAGCCCCTTGGCGATTTCCTCTATGCGCGGCAGCAGCGCTTCGACCGAGCGTTTGTTGAAAGCTTTCAACACCAGCGTCCGCTGTCGTTTATGTTCAGGATCGTCGAGCATGAGGATCGACAATTCCTTGCTGTTATTGCCATAGAGCGTCTTCGAAAAACTGCCCTCATTGGCCTTGCGCGGATCGGCGTTGAGTTCGCGGTTCTTGATCAGTTCCGAAACCTCTTGCCCGCGCGTCAGGAAGTAACGGCCAAGCTGCTGGTCATGATGCACGGGGTCTGCGGCGCGCAACCGGTCGAGCGGCACCCAGGGCGTTTCGCGATAGATCGGGTCAAGCGCTGAAAGCTGGTAACCTGTTGGCAGCGGCTGTTCTTCGTCGGACATGAATAGGATTCTCGCTTGTTGTAGGACCACCCGCCGCGACGATACGCAGACGTTCGGCCAATACAAGTGTACTTACCATTTTCACACGCAGGAAATTTGCCCTGCATCAAAACTAAAAACCGCAATTAGGGCTAACATCGAAATATGCTGCTGCATCTCGCAATCTCGACCGCGATGGTCATCGTGACCGTCATCCTTCACGGGATGGGCCTTAACCTGCTGTCGCGTATGGTCCGGATCGAGGCGCATGAGGAGCGGGCGCATCATGTGCCGAAACTGTCGCGGCGCAGCCTGTTCTTCACTCTGGCACTCGTCCTGGGCCTATTCCTGCTTCACGGCATGGAGATCTGGCTCTACGCCTTTCTCTTCATCGCGGTCGGCGCAATCCCCGTGCTCGAAACCGCCGTATATTTTTCGACAATCAGCTATGCCGGTATCGGTTATGATGATCGCTATATCGAGCCTGCATGGCGTCTGGTCGCCGGCATTGAGGGCATAAACGGGTTGCTGCTACTTGGCTGGTCGACTGCCTTTTTCGTTACGCTGGTAACCCGGTTCGGCCGCTGATCAACGGACCGGCATTTCGCGGGTCAAGGCCGCCATCGCGCGATACAGCGCGATCATCTCGGCAAAGTCAAAAGCCTGTTTCACCGCTTGGTTGTTTGCCAGCCTGATTTCGATTTCGACTGGAACAGGTCCCTTTTGTTGCAACAAAGCATCGGTGAAGGACTTGCCCTCCAATATTGCGGTCCAAGCCGCTACATCTTCTGCGTCCGATAGTGACTGGTTAACCCAACCAATAGACACCGCTGCATTTTCGCCCGCACGAAACAGTAATGGCGCAACGGGCGCGCCTTTAATCTCGGGCCAGTCATAAGCGCTGACCGACAGGCCGAGCAAATATTCCTCATTCTGGTTTTGCAGCACCAGCATGCTCGCGCCTTTGGGGCCGAACCCGGTGGTGCACTGAACGACAGCCGCCGCGCCGCTGAGATAGCAGCGGATCTCCCCTTTGCGTGTGGGGTAAGTGGCTGCCGGTGTTGCGCCTGACAATGAAAAGACAATCGTATCGCCTTGATAGAGCGCGCGAATCTTTTCACCGTCCAGCAGGAAATCTTCGACCAGCGCGATACCAATCACCTTGCCAAAGCCGTCGAGCGTCCGCGCGCAGCGAAGCCGCCCGCGAAATTGCGGCGTCGTGACCGTCGAGGGCATCAACTCTTCGCGCACATAACCCAATTCGCCCGCGCGCTTTGCCATATCGGCGGGTAAGGCATCGGTAACGCTGCAGGTCGGCACCGTCCCGCGATCGGCAATCTCAAGTTCGGGATTGGCCATTGCGGGTGCAGCACCGAACAAGCATGTCGCAACAAATGCACAGCCAATCATGGCGGAAAGTTTCATGCCCTGCCGTTAGCTATCGCGGCGATGCACGGCAAGCTTGCAAATCATCAGCCCTGGGCGCACAGCGCGCGCCAGAAAGGCGGGAAAATGTCCGACGAAGATTATGTCTATGATGAGGAAAGCGGCGAATGGCTGCCCGCCTCTGAACTTGCGGCCAAGCAGGCTGCAGCCAATTCGGTCGAGGTACGCGATGCGGTCGGCAATATATTGAAGGATGGCGATCAGGTGACGCTGATCAAGGACCTGACCGTCAAGGGTGCGGGCCAGACGCTGAAACAGGGGACGCTGATCAAATCGATCCGGCTGACCGGCGATCCTCAGGAGATTGACTGCAAATATGAAGGCATAAAGGGCCTCGTGCTGCGCGCCGAATTCGTGCGGAAGCGGTGATGCGGCGGCTGGCCTTGCTCGCCGCGTTTGCACTTACGGCCTGCGCGACCACTCCGCCCGCCAATCCGCAGGATGACTTTTGGGCCAATCTGAGCACACATTGCGGCAAGGCTTTCCCAGGCACGCTCGTCAGTGACGAAGCGGTCGATGCCGATTTCAAGGGCCGACCGCTGATGATGCATATCCGTAGTTGCACCGACAGCGAAATCCGCATCCCCTTCCATGTCGGGCCCAAGGACGCGGACGGCAAATGGGATCGCTCGCGGACCTGGGTCATCACTCGCACGACTACCGGCTTGCGGCTAAAACATGATCACCGTCATGAAGATGGCAGCGAAGATCGGCTGAGCCAATATGGCGGTGATACGGCGACCGCTGGCACCGCGACCGCACAAACCTTCCCCGTTGATGCCGAGAGCATCGCACTGTTCCGCCGCGAGGGCCGCGATGTGTCGGTCACCAATGTCTGGGAGGTCGAGATCAGCGCCAAGGGCGCGGCCGACCCTCGCTTCGCCTATATCCTGCGCCGGATAGGAGAAAATGCGCGCTTCTTCCGCGTGGAATTTGACCTCGGCACAACCGTCGTCGCACCGCCGCCATGGGGTAGCTAAGACAATCCAACCGCGCGCACGGTCCAGTCGGTAAACTGCATCCAGCCGTCGCTCTTCCAGACCGCTGGCTTGATAAGCCGGTGTGAGACGACCAGCAGCAGGCCGCCCCATAGCGTCACGACATGGATGCGCCCCAGCTTGCGCCAGTCATAAATCGCCACGGCCACAATCATCAGTTCAAGCACGAGCCGCATCCAGCTTGGCCGCCAATCGCCAATGACGGGCCAGCGCGCGAGCGGCGCGCCCATCATGCCGATTGTGGCCAATATCATCGCGCGTTTGTGTGTGGCGGCATCCTTGCGCTTCCAGATACCGACGGCGACCAGGATCGAAAAAGTCACCATGCTGGTAAAGGGTGTCGCCCAGCCTTGCTTTGGCGGCAAACCCGTCTGCACCATATTAACCTGCCCTGATGCCAGCAGCAAAGCCCCCCACAAACCGGTGGCGACAACCGCTATGGCAACCATCAGCCCGAACCAGCCAAGTTGCCGATGCAGCTGATAATTGCCCCGCCGGATCAGCCACGGCTGCACCGCGATCAAGGCGATCCATAGCGTGAAAATGGGCCCGTGAACGGTGTAATAGAAAGGCTCTCCCGGCTTTGGCCGATCAGGCAAAATCGGATCGAGATAGAAGGTTTGGGAAAAACCGATAAAGGCGACAAGGAACAGCATGATGCCCATGCCGGTGAAAAACCGACGCTCGCGCAGCGCTGCGTCTTTTGCAGAAATATTCAAGCCTCTTCTCCCCCGAGTGAGGCGACCCTGATTAGTTGGTTTTACTTATCAGTGAAATGTGAAGTTTGCAATATGCGTAGGAATAGGTAGGTGTCGCAAGATATTGTCCGTAAAGGGAATTCACCATGCTCCGCTCAATATCCGCGATGCTTGCGCTTGGCTTGCTTGCAGTGCCAATATCCGTATCAGCCAAGGAGAAAAAGCCGGTCAACGGCAGCTGGCAGATTGCACCGATTGCGTTGGATGCGCCCAAAATATTCCAGGTCGGCAGCAGCGATAGTATATTGCTCAGCCAACCCCTTTTCCCCGAAGCGATCCGTATAACGGCAGCTCCAGCCACTCTCGGCAAACTCAGCGTCGATGCCGGCGCAACCTTGTTTCGCGTGACCACCAAACAGGGCACCGCCTGGTGTGCGTTGGCTCCGCTCCGGTTGCTGCCGGAGGAGAAAAAGGGAATAGGCCTTGCCAATGTCTTTATTGGCGGCTCGGTGCTGACAAATCGTCCGGACACATTATGCTTCGCCGATGCCAATAATGACGGTGTGATGGAAAGCGCCATGAAAGGCAGCTCAAAGGGCTATGTCCTTCCGGTCGTAGACAAGCTGGGCAAGCCCGTACCCATTACGCCACTCGCAACAAGCGAGGGGGATGTTACAAAAATCACAGACTGGAGGGTCGAGTTGCACGCAACAGCCGCGCTGCGCAAAGACAAGACAGACGTAATTTACTCTGCGCTGCTGATCGGCCCGAGCGGAACAATGTCGATCGACGGATTCCGGCTTCTGGAAGGTGAAGGCAACGCATTTGCCATCTATGGCAATCTGGCCACCATCGACACCAAGTTTGAAAGCGTCACACCTGCTCGCATAACCAAGGGTGAAGCCGACGGAAGGGGCAGCATAGAGCTACGTGTCGAAAGCGGGATGCAAGCGCGCTCGATGACCTTGGGAAATCCGCAGGCGTACTGATGCGATAAACTGAAACGCGGCATCCCGAAGGGCTAGCACATAGTTCTGCTATTGCACCTACGCCGACTCACTGTATTATAACGGCAATACATTGAGGTATCGGCCAATGCAGAATGAAGATCTTTTGACGAACAACAAGCCTGCGGACGGACCAGTGTCCGAGCGCTTTGTCCTGAGCGGGCTGTGGGCGTCGACAATTTTTTGCTACATTTACGCTGACTTTTTCGGGCTTTTCCGGAAAGGCCGGATGGCTTCGATGAATGAAGGTATGATCCTTCCATTGGGTGAAGCCACGCCGATGGTGTTGCTGGCAGTATCCGTTATGATGGCAATACCGAGCCTCATGGTCGTATTGTCATTGATCCTGCCTGCGCGTTTCGCGCGCTGGTCCAATATCGTTTTTGGTCTGGCCTTCACCTTCATCCAGGGTGCGACGATGATTGGTGGTGCGCCGCCATTTTACCTGTTCTTCGGTACGATCGAAATGCTGATGACATTGTCGATAGTATGGACTGCCTGGCGCTGGTCCCGCACGAAGCGTACCGGCAAATGACGCACGTATCGCAAACACAGGCCCGCGTGGCAGGCTGGCTATATCTCGGCACCATTGTCACCGGGATTTATGCGCATTTGTTCACGCGGATAAATTTGGCGGTTGCCGACAATCCGGCAGCGACCGCCAGCGCAATTCTGGCGCAAGAAAGCCTGTATCGTTCGGGGCTGGCTGCCGATGCGATGATGCTGTTCTGCTATATCGCGGTGACCATCATATTTCTGGGCTTATTCAAAAGTGTCGACGCACTGCTTTCGCGCATCGCTGCTGGATTCAGCTTTGTAGGCATCGCCATTTTGTCGGTAAACGGAATATTCCACGCAGCTCCGATGCTGCTGCTACAGAATACCGCCTATCTCGGCACCGAAACGCAACAGCAATTGGCGCGGCTGGCACTCGACTTACATACTGAAGGCTATATCATCAGCCTGCTCTTTTTCGGTGCGTACTGCCTGCTGCTCGGCCTATTGATCTGGCGATCAAACCGCATTCCGAAATGGGTGGGTGCCTTGATGATGGCAGGTGGTACAGCCCATCTGTTCAACAATTTCGCCTTCATTCTGGCACCCGACTTTGCCCAGAAAATTCCCGATCTGTTCAGCTATCCCCCACTCTTGGGCGAACTTGCTTTGGCGCTGTGGCTGATGACTTTTGGCATAAAGATCGCTGGCGACGCATAGCCTGCAAGAATATAACCGATTGCCTCCGCTGCTGTTCCGGTGGGCAAGGCGGGCAGTCGCAGCGCGACGATATCCAGTAGTGGAAATTTGACATTGCGAGACTGGCTTTCTCGCTTCCTCGACTTTGATGACCTAATACGCCGAAATTCTTGACCTATGCGACACGGATCCGAATAGTTTTGCCGTAACCCTGATGGTTATTCGTCCATGAATCTGTCTCGCCAACTCAAATGATCTGCTGACAACGAGGGAATATACGGCATGAAAGCGAGTTCAATTTTGTCGACAGTGAAGCGGCCAGCTTCAATGTTCATTGCCGCACTAGCGGTTCCCGGTCTGGCGACTGTGGCTAATGCGGAATCTGCGCTGCAAAAGCAATTGGCGGGCGCGTTGCAGAATAAAGACGACCACGTGGTAGCAAACGGCAAAGCAAAAGAGCCGCAATGGTTTGCCCGCAAGAACGGGAGCAAGCCGGGCAAGGGCTGCACGATTACGTTTGCATCGGGCAATTCAGCTCTGGGCTATCTCGGACCGTCGGACGATTGGAATGAAGCATTTTTCCTTGTCACCGGGCCCGGAGTCGAGCCGGCAAAGAAAACAAAAAGTGTCAAAGTTACCCTGTCTACCGACGGTGAACCCGACCGGACCGTCACCGCGACACATATCAGTATCGACAACGAGCCGAACGGGATGATCATTTTTCTGTTGCCCAATATCGACGCTGCTCTCGACATCATGCAGGATCAGGAGGGCGTCCGTGTCAGCATGGCTGGCGCGCAGATTTTCTCCTCTGCTTGGACAAAGGGACATGCCGCACGCGACCAGATGCGGGCGTGCCTCGCGAAACGCTAATTCAAATTGCCAAGGCGAATCCCGTCATGAAAACCGGTTCCAGCTATGCAACCTTCCTTTCAGCGATAGCGTTGCTTTCGATCCATGTTCCAGCCAACGCTGCCCATTGGGTAATGGTTGCTCGTGAAGGCGCTCAGCCTAATCGAAATGTGCATTATCTTGCGCTCGACGAGGTCAGTTCATCGCTCGACCTCGAAAATTTCGACCAGGGAAAGGCCCTTGCCATGAAAGCGGCAGACATGGCGAAATATATGGAAGACAGTCAGATCAAGACGGCATTTGTCGTGCAGGTTATGGAGGGAACGTCTGACCCCGATACAATTCAATACACTGTCGAAATAAAATGCGTGTCAAAACAGTTCCGCATCACCAACGCCTTCGCCTTGTATCGCAACAACGAAACCGAAAAGATGAACTCCCTTCAATGGGCAGCCATTCCAGATAACTGGATTGGACGCGTGTATACGATCGCATGCGAGATGGAAGACAAGGTCGCACCTGCAATTCAGAAATTTTATGACGCTTCCAAAAGGATACAGAAAAACCCGAATGCTTCGATGAATGACAAGGCCGAAGCCATGTTGCCCCTCGCGCAGTTGGGATTGATATACGCGACGGAAATTCCGCTGATTGACTATATCAAATTGTCAGACTTTTCTTGGAAACACTTGTGGCAGGACGGAACACGACCAGCCTACACCACGACCAAGTCACGCGAAGAAATATTGCAGGAACGCGAGGAGCTTAACCGGAAAGTCGCTGAACTCGACGTCAAGACGCAGCAATTTGAACAGCAGATCAAAGGTATCGAGGCCGAACGCGTTTTCATGGAAAAGGTCGCAGCAAACTTCTCCAAAAAGGATGGCGAACAACGCAAGCACCTGTTCAGTCTCCAGGGCTGGACTGAAAAGGAAATTGTCGATTTCTGGGGCGTACCCAACAGCGAACGCGAGTTGGCTGGCACAAAGGCACTGGACTATCGTTCGGTTATCGACACCCGGCAGACTGTGGTCGACAATGTTCCAGTTTTAGATGCGAAAGGTGCGACGGTCGGCATGAATTCGGTGGAGCGCGAAATCGGCGAACTGAGCCAGTGCGATCTGACACTCTTTATGGAACCCGGAGGCTCAAAGCCGGGCTATAGACTGGTCGACTACAGGATAAACGGTACCAATTGCCGCTGGAGCACGCTTGGCCAGCTCGTCCGCTAGCCGATGTAGACGGTTCGACTTCGCAGCAGGAATATGAGAAAGCCCATCGTGAACAGCGCATCGCCGGCAAGAATATAGCCAGTTCCAGCTGCAGCTTTTCCAGCGAGCACATCGGGTAGAAGCAGCGCGACAATGCCCAGCTTTCCCACAATACCTGCCAATAGAACAGGGCCGAACCGTGCAGGGTCACGCCCGACAAAAGCATAGACAATACCAAAGCACAGCACGAGCAATCCGACAATCCGGTCGTTTACCGGAGCCGCAGCGTTTGCCAGTCCCGCGCCGCCGATGACAAAATTGTAAGTGGCAGCGGCATAGAAAAACCAGCACCAAAATTTGGGCATTGTGGACGATGCTGTGTTCATCTTGCTCCCCTTCCCCTTTGGGTGACTGCCACAAAAGCGCAAGCGTGTGTGATTCACAAGTTCTTAAACACGTCCGCGCACATTAATCCCGGCACCGGCACCGGTTTTGACGCAGGTCAAGCCGTGCGCGCCGGGCATCTGCTATGGCCAATGCCATCTCGGTACAGGGTGCGGTCTTAGGCTCATAGCGATTTGAAGGCTGCCGATAGATGGCGATTTGCAGGGTGGGAACATGACGACAGAAAACAACAACATCCGCTCAACACGCGCAAAGCCGGTTGCACGCCGACCTGCAGCACCGGTTAAGTCGGCGCTCGACGCCAGCCTGGCCGATGAACGGACACAAGCTGCCCAATCATTTGAAATGGCCGCGATTGACAGCATTTCGGCCGTGTCTGGTCCCGAAGGGGTTGCCGCCATTATCGACGGCGCGTCACCCGATGACGCTGCATTGCTGCGTGAGCATCTAGGCTTGCCCAAACCCCCAGGCCGTCCGCGCAAGACCAGTGACGAGCTGGCCGATGATTGGCGCAAGGGCGGCTATCCGTATAAATACAAGATGCTGCGCAAGGATTATGAGCAGGAAAAGTTCCTGCTCCAGACCGAATTGTTGAAGCTGCAGCAATGGGTCAAGGAGAATCACCAGCGCGTTATCATCCTTTTTGAAGGTCGCGACGCCGCTGGCAAGGGTGGGACGATCAAGCGTTTCATGGAACATCTCAACCCCCGTGGGGCCCGCGTTGTCGCTCTCGAAAAGCCTAGCGAAGTCGAGCAGGGGCAGTGGTATTTCCAGCGCTATGTTGAACATCTTCCCACCAAAGGCGAAATCGTGATGTTCGACCGCAGTTGGTACAATCGCGCCGGGGTCGAACGCGTCATGGGCTTTTGCACCGACGACGAATATCGCGAATTTCTGCGTCAGGCACCGGAATTTGAGCGCAACCTGGTGCGCAGCGGGATCCATCTGATCAAATTCTGGTTCTCGGTCAGTCGAACCGAGCAGCGCCGCCGTTTCAAGGAACGCAAGGTGCATCCACTGAAACAGTGGAAGCTGTCACCGATCGACATGGCCAGCCTCGACAAGTGGGACGAATATACGCGCGCCAAGGAAGCGATGTTTTTCGCGACCGACACCGCCGACAGCCCGTGGACCGTTATCAAATCCGACGATAAGAAAAGGGCACGACTGAACGCGATGCGTTATGTGCTCCATTCGCTGCCCTATAAGGACAAGGATGCGGGCCGTATCGGGATGGTCGACGATCTGATCATTGGCCGCGCCAATATCATCCACGAACGCGGCGAATTCGGTTCACATGGCGGCAGGGACGATTGAAACTATCTGGCGAAACGGCATCCGTCAGGCTTGTTCGAGCACATCCGCTCCATTGACTGCAAGCCGGGTGCGCTTGTCATAGTCGCCGAGCACAGCCTTGGTCAGACCAAAGTCAGTGATCGCAAGGATCACCAGCTCGTCGGTTTCAGAGAGGTTTCTGGATTGGTGAAAATGCCAGCGCGGAACAAAGGCCAGCCCGCCGGGTTCCAGCGTCAATGTCGCGTCGCCAATGCGTACTTCGGCCTTTCCGCTGATGACATAGAACAATGATTCATGGGCGTGCTTATGCAATTCGTTATTGGCCCCGGCGGCAATCCGCACCACGCGCGCATCAAATGCCTGGGTGCCAGGAAAGTCCAGAACATCGACCGAAAAATCGATGCCAAGTTTCTCATTCCGATTGCGATAAATTTCGCGATGGGTGTTCACCAAATCGGCGTGAAATTCCGCCGCCTCATGGCCGGTAGCCAGCGGCTGGCGATCCTCGATATTCTTGATGATAGTCAGGATGTCTGTGTTCATTTTCGTACTTTCTTGCAGGAACGTCGGTCGGGTAGCGCAAAGACATGGCAACCGTCCGGTTGTAATTTCCCCGAATGTCAGGATGCCATCGCCAGTTCTGGCTGTTCCGCGCAGGTCAGCGCGCGATCATACATCCAGTCCCAATAAGATGAACGCAGCGACAATGCCTTGATCATGCCTCGGCGCAAATCCCCTTTACCCGCAGGCGTTGCCGCAAAATCGAGCGAGATTTGCTCCAGCGCCTCCTGATGATGATCATCCACCGCAGTATGCAGCGGGAAAAACACTGTGTCGCACGGATGGAGGTCGGTGCGTTTCAGCGCTTCGACAAATGGGATATAAATGGTGCTGACGATGTTTTCGGTACCCAGACCAAGCGCGCCCAATGCTTCGGCGGCCGACCCGTAGGTCAATGTCGCTAGAAAAGATTCGCGCCAGCAAACCAGTTCGATTGCTTCATTCGACGGCACATAGGGAGCGGTAATGCCAGTCGCCTCGCGAAAGCGGCGAAACAATTGCGGATGCGGTACACCCTCAATCCATTCGCGTTCCACACCGACTGCGGCGAGTTCTGCGTATTCCTCATCCTCGTAAATGCCCGATTCCTCGGTCAGATTCTGCAACAGGCTGTTACGATGCGCGGCAACTTCCAGTTTCGAAATCACCGTTGTCAGATAGCGGGGAAAATGCAGCGAATAACCGTAATAATGCTCGGCAAAGTCGCGCAGCGCCCAATCTGTATCGGGCAAATCACCCGAACCCAATGCTTTCAGATAGGGATGGCTGACCGCACGATGATTGAGCGATTCTTCGATAAGATCTTTGATGGAAACAGACACACGACCTCCGATTATTGTTAATCTTCGGCCGGTCTAATAGTGTGAGTTTGCAGTCAAGTTGAACAAGTCTTAGGAACTAGTTCACTTTTGCCCAAATGCTTTACATCGGCTTGGGCTCCCACAATTCGATCTTGCGACCTTCCGGGTCCATGATGTGCGCGAAGCGGCCATTGGCTTCGTCGGGAAAGGTCTTCACCGGCTGCACCCCATGTTCGGCACAGCGGGCGAGCATGCCGTCCAGATCATCGACCATCAGGTTGAACATGAACTCTTTGTCCGACGGCGCGAAATAGTCGGTATCGGCCTTGAAGGGCGAAAAGACCGTAGCCGCCCCCGGATGCGCGGCGGCAGCCTCGGGGGTGAAAATTACGCCCCAGGGTTCCACCTTGATGCCAAGTACGCGGGCATACCATTCGTTGGTTGCAGATGGATCGGCTGATTTGAAAAACAGCCCGCCAAGGCCGAGAATATTGGCCATCTTCAATCTCCTTGAGACAATAGTCAGTTGAACTCAAACCGGCCGGGTAAATCACTCTCGATCAGCGCCTTGTCGCGGTGGAACCAGCGTCCCGCGAGGAAAAACGCCGGGAGCGCCAACAACGAGGCGACCGACATCGTCATCGCCGCATGGGTATAAGGCTCTAGACTACCCGCCGCGCGGAACATGTCAATCAACCAGCCGGTGCCGGTAATCCCTAAGCCAAGGCCCACCACATTCAGGCACAAGATATTGAACGCGATCACCGTCGCGCGTGCGGTGGGCGGAGAGAGTTCCTGGATCGTCGAGATCGAAGGCCCGTAAAAGGCGCAAAGGATGAAGATACCCAGCCCGATCCCCGGAACGAACAGCGCCGAATCCGCTGGGAGGATGCGGAAGATCACCGAAAACGGCCCGACAATCAGGAACATCCAGAAGAGCAGCATCGCCCGGCCCGACTTGCGGTATTTATACCACCAATCGCCCGCGAAACCGCCAAACAGCGTTCCCGCGATCCCGGCAACCACGGTGATATAGCCGGTCAGCTTCGCGATTTCGGCGCGTTCGAAGCCGCGTTCTTCGACAAACCAGATCTGGTCAAACGCCGCCGCCCCCACCGCAAAGTGAAGTGCAACCCCGCCGCCGATCATCATGCACAAGGCCGGTGATTGTTTCAGCGCAGCGCCGAGCAGCCGCATATGCCCGCGCAGGCCCGGCCCATGTTCATGCACATGCGCGGTCGGCACGCGCGGGTCACGGACAAACAACATCAACACTGCAAACAGCATCCCCGCCCCGCCGAGCAAATAGAAGCAATTGCGCCAACCAATTGTCGGCCCCAGATAGCCTGCGACCAGCAGGCTGAGCCCCGCCCCCACCGGTACGCCAAGATAGTAAAGCGCCGCCGCCATTCCGAGTTGCGACGGGCGGAACCGGTCCGCCAGCAGCGAGGTCGCCGCAGGCGTCAGCGCCGATTCCCCGACGCCGATCAGTGCGCGGGGGATCGCCATCGATACGAAACCTTTCGCAGCGCCACTCGCCGCAGTCAGCAAGCTCCAGACTGCAATCGCGGCCGCGATCAACCGCCCGCGGTGCATCCGGTCGGCCAATATCCCCATGAACAGTCCGGCGACTGCGTAAAAGATGATGAAAAATAGCCCGGTCAGCAGGCCATATTGGGTGTCGGTCAGCCCGAGCTCGGGTTTGAAGAAATTCGCAAAGCTGGGGAGCAACTGCCGGTCGACAAAATTCAGGACGTTTATGATGGTCAGCAGTCCGAGCAGCCCCCATCGGGACGCGGACTCTTGCACGGATTGCTGTTCCGTTGAACTTACACCGTTGGCGGACATCGGCTCTCCCTCCTCACTCCGTCCGGTCACCATGGGTGAGCGGGCGAGCGATGCCAAGAGATATATGCTGCCAATGGACTTGTTTTGTGGCCCTACCGTTCTGGGCTAACTGCAGATCCGGTTGCGTTCGCTTTCCCAATAATGGCGTTCTTCGAGCAAGGCGTTGTGCTGATCCACGGCCGCGCGATGGCCTTCGTCATTCTCAATCCGGTACGCATAATCGGCCAGCTTTTCAGACAGAATCTGCGCCTCCTTCAGATCAGAGATCAGCCCGTTCAATAGCGCGCAGCCCCGCGCAAAATCCCTTTCGGTTTTCATGTCGGTCTTGGCTTCGTTCACCCGATCAATCGCCTTGTTAAAATCGCGGATGGTGCTGTTGTACTGGAACACATAAAAATCCCGCCCCTGCGCCGCCGCAATCTGAGGTGAGGCCAAAGCCATGCAGGCCAGCAGAGTGAAAATGTGGCGGCGCATGGCGGAAAGCTCCTTCGGGACATAGATTGATGGCATCCCATAACTTTGCATGTCGGCAAAATATTGGAAAAATCGCGCAAATGCCCATACTGCCAAATATGCCGCTTATCGTGACAGCCGTTCCCGGTTGCGGCGCACGCGGCGGGAATAATGGGCGATGCTGCCGCTGAGGATCTGGTCTGGGCTGGTGCCGAGTTTGCCGGTCATCAGGTCGAAACCCAGCGCCATGTTCGCTACGACCTTTTCCGAAACCATCCGCTCCGCCTCTTTCATCGCCGCCGGGCCGCCAAAGGCCAGCGCCCCCATACGCATCGCGATCACCATGCTGGATTCAGCCGCCAGCGCCCAGGCGTCCATCGTGATGGTGAAGGGATTGGGGCGCGGGCGATTGGGGATTTTTGCGGAGTTGTTCATCGGGCACCGTCCTAAACGGATGAGGGGGAATGTCACGCGGGGATTTGGTTCATCAGATGGTTGCGGGATGCAAAACAGCAGTCGAGTTGCAACGGAGGCGAGAGAAGTTGGTGCCGGGGGCGTAATCAGTCTATAGCCCCGAACCGAATATGACATCCGACAGCCCCGATCCACTGCCCGATACTTCACCCCCCGCTGGCCCGCGCATATTGGTTGATGCCGATGCCTGCCCGGTGAAGGAGGAGATTTACAAGGTCGCCTGGCGCCGCAATGTGGCCGTCGTGCTGGTCAGCAATGCGCGCTTTCGCATTCCCGACCATCCGCTGATCACGCGGGTTATTGTGTCAGACAGTTTCGACGCGGCGGATGACTGGATTGCAGGGCAAGCAGGGCCGCGTAGCATCGTGATCACCGCCGACATCTTGCTCGCCGACCGATGCCTGAAGGCGGGCGCGGTGGTGATCGGCAACAACGGCAAACCCTTCACCACCAGCTCCATCGGCGGCGCCATAGCCACCCGCGCCATCATGGCCGACCTGCGCGCCGGAATGGACGGGATAACCGGAGGGCCAGCGCCCTTTACAAAGGCCGACCGCTCAAGGTTTTTGCAGGCGCTGGATGCGGCTTTGGTTAGGTTGGGGTGAGGGGAGTATCCTCGGACTTCATCCAGATGGGCAGATAGTGATCGAAATCACAGTCTAACCCAAAACAAATTTCGCCTTAGTACTTCTTAGCATTTCGTACGGACTGACGCACTTGAGTCCCAAACCAATACAAGCATTGGGAATCTTTATCTTGCGTATCGAGTCAGACGGAACTTCGTGTGTAACCACCACGAAATCGTGGGCTAAAGCATGCGCGACAAGCCAGTAGTCTGCCACCTGCAAAAAGGTTGCGATTGCCGCAGGCTCATAATTCTGACCAGTAGCCCAAGCGCTTACCTGTGCCAGTGCGGGCAGAACCTGGTCATCGGGTGGTAGAAAAAAAGCCTTTCCTTGAGCGCCTGCCCAATTAGACAACTCATCACTGCCCCCAACGAGTTCGTCGCTTACCTTTTCAATACTCGCGACCGTTCCGTGGGCGTTTTGCGTCACCATCCAATCCCAGAAAGCCGGACAGAAATCGAATCCATAATGCAGATTCTTGGCCTGAATGAAGACGTTGGCGTCGAGCAGAAATTTCGTCAAACCAGAACCCCGACTTCCTGCCCGATGTGGTTAAAGGTTTCTGTCTTAGCGACGCCAAGCATTCGGAATGCATCTCGGTAAAGCGTCTGCCCCTCCAAGGTACTTTCGACTAGCGCCCGTGCAAAGCGGCGACTGACACGCGAAAGCGTAGTTCGATAGAAGTCGCCGCCGCCGCCTCCACGCTCGGCAAGCGCCCGCAAACGCGCGCGTTCATTGGCCCAGGCCAAGTCAAAAGCAGCACGATCCAACCACCCAGCATCTAGCAACCGCCGGAGTATAACAAGGCTGCTTACCTTGTAGCGCCGCGTCAGCCTTCCCATAGCATGTTCAACCGTTTCATCATGCTGTAAGTCATTACGGAGCGCCTTGAGCGGAACCAGCAATTCTGCGGCAACCGCGTTGCACCACACCTCTTCGCGACGATGCCCGCCAATAGGCGCAGCGCTCGCATCGGATACTGCCGTCTCGCCCAGCCATAGATGTGCCAACTCATGGGCCAAAGTAAACATTTGGGCCGATTTGCTGTCCGACCCGTTAACGAAGATCAGTGGAGCACGTCGGTCAGCCAGTGCAAATCCACGAAACTCTTCCGGATCGAGTTTGCGATTGTTGTTGCTGAGCACAACCCCGCTCACCATGACCAACACGCCAATGCTGTCCGCCTGAGCGATAAACAAACGCAAAGCTTCTTCCCATGTCCGGCATGTAGCGCGGGCTTCGAGGTCGAAACCTAGTGTTTCCGCCATGCTTGCAGCAACTGCAACGACACTATCCTGTAAACGGGCGCTCCCGACAAACTCGACCTCGGGCTGACGAGTTGTAAGGGAAAATTCCTTGTACCAGCCTTGTCGCTCTTGGCAGGCGTAAACCATGTCGAGCAGTTCCGGGCTGGGGCGGCGCACTCCCCTCCCATCCACCGTTCTGAAATCAGGAATGGGCATTGGTTCGTCCGGAGGCGCAGGAAGAAACAAATATCCAAACGGAACGTGTACAACGCGGGCGAAGTCTTCGAGTTGCTTGATTGTCGGCTGGATTTCCTCCGCCTCCCAAGCATTGATTTTTGGGAACCGATTTTCAAGGTCAGTCGTATCCAATCCGGCTCGCTCCCGCGCCCAGACCAGCAGTTTCGGATTGACCTTTACCCGCGTCATATTCGTGCGTCTAACATGAAGCTACGGACGATTCATTAGCTTAATCATGCTCGCAGCCCCCAGCGCCCATATATAGCTCACGCCAGTTGTCGTCATAGGCCCTACTCATCTCCGCCATACCACCATAAGCCCTACCCCGCCTCAACACCCCATCATCTCGGCAAGCTCGATCAAACTCCCCGCCTCATAATCCCACGCCTGCTGATATTGCAGATCGGGCGCGGGGGCGCCGCCATATTCCATCGGGCGGTGGATGAAGGCGGTTTGCAGGCCGGCGGCGCGCGCGGCGAACAGGTCTCCATGGTGCGCGGCGACGAGGCATAGCTCGCCGGGCGCGATGTCCAGCGCCTCCGCCGTGCGCTGATAGGCGGCGGGGGCGGGCTTATAGGCTTGTGCAACCTCCGCCCCCAATATCGCATCCCATGGCAGCCCCGCGTGCCGCGCCATGTTCACCAGCAAGGCGATATGGCCGTTGGAGCAGGTGACAAGCGGGAAGCGCCGCTTGAGCCGGTTCAGCCCTTCGACGCTATCGGGCCAAGGCTCCAGCCGGTGCCAGCCCGTCACCAGCGTGTCGCGATCCGTCTCCGCCAGATCGAGCTGCATATCGGCCAGCAGCGCGTCGAGCATTTCGCGGTGCAGGATATCGAGCTTCACGAAACCCCGCCCCGTCTGCCCGAAATCGCGCATCCCGACCAGATAGCGCATCCGCCAATCATCGGTGAAGGCAAAGGCATCCAAATCGACATGGCCCGCCGCGCTGAGCACCTGCCCCACCAAGGCCGCAATGCTCGTCCGCCAATCGACAACGGTGCCAAACACATCGAATGCCAATGCTTTGGGTGGAGTAGTTAAGGCCATGGCTAATATCCTCTATTCTGCTCGCCGGGCATTCCAGCCCCATTTACATCGCGACTTGCGCGATCTCGTCATAGACCTTGCTCATCTCCGCCATGCCCAGACTGCCAGAAGGAGTGCCAAAACACCGGCAACTATCGCGCCAGCTCCAGCAACAACGACCATGCCATCGCTATAGCTAATGCCCGATGCAGCATCAAAATACTGCCCTTCCTCTCCATAAGGCAGCGCGCGCCGCACAAGCCACAATCGGACCAAGGCAACGGTCAGAAGAGCTGCGGCAAGAGCAGCGATGACCTTTAGTGCACGCATAGCCTAGTCATGCTCACGGTCGCCCTGCCCCATATACAACTCGCGGCCGGTTTCGTCATAGACCTTGCTCATCTCGGCCATGCCCTTCTCCGCCTCGTCCGCAGCGACAAAGCCGTCGGCGGGCTGGTTTTGCAGCTTGGCAAATTCGCGCACTTCCTGGCTGATCTTCATGCTGCAGAATTTCGGCCCGCACATGCTGCAGAAATGCGCGGTTTTGGCGCCTTCGGCGGGCAGCGTCTGGTCGTGATATTGCTCCGCCGTGTCGGGGTCGAGGCTGAGGTTGAACTGGTCGCGCCAGCGGAATTCGAAACGGGCCTTCGATAGCGCATCGTCGCGCACCTTCGCCGCAGGGTGGCCCTTGGCCAGATCCGCTGCGTGCGCCGCCAGTTTATAGGTCACCACGCCGACCTTCACATCGTCGCGATCCGGTAACCCCAGATGCTCCTTGGGGGTCACGTAGCAGAGCATCGCCGTGCCGTACCAGCCGATCATCGCCGCACCAATGCCGCTGGTGATATGGTCATATCCCGGCGCGATGTCGGTGGTGAGCGGCCCGAGCGTGTAGAAGGGCGCTTCGCCGCACGCCTCCAGCTGCTTGTCCATATTCTCCTTGATCTTGTGCATCGGCACATGGCCGGGGCCTTCGATCATCACCTGCACATCCTGTTCCCAGGCGCGCTTGGTGAGTTCGCCCAGCGTGTAAAGCTCGGCAAATTGCGCTTCGTCGTTCGCGTCGGCGATGCTGCCGGGGCGCAGGCCGTCACCCAGTGAATAGGCAACGTCATAGGCCTTCATGATCTCGGTAATCTCGTCAAAGCGTTCGTAGAGGAAGCTTTCCTTGTGATGCGCGAGACACCATTTCGCCATGATGCTGCCGCCGCGTGAGACGATACCCGTCACGCGCTTCGCCGCCAGCGGCACATAGGGCAGGCGCACACCCGCATGGATGGTGAAATAGTCGACGCCCTGCTCGGCCTGCTCGATCAGCGTATCGCGGAAAATTTCCCAGGTCAGTTCCTCGGCAATGCCACCGACCTTTTCGAGCGCCTGATAGATCGGCACGGTGCCGATGGGCACGGGCGAGTTGCGCAGGATCCATTCGCGCGTGTCGTGGATGTTGCGCCCGGTGGAAAGGTCCATCACGGTATCCGCGCCCCAGCGGATGCTCCACACCATCTTGTCGACTTCGCTGGCGACGTCAGAGGCGACCGCGCTATTGCCGATATTGGCGTTGATCTTCACAAGAAAATTGCGCCCGATTGCCATCGGCTCGCTTTCGGGGTGGTTGATGTTTGACGGGATGATTGCCCTGCCCCGCGCCACTTCGTCGCGGACAAATTCAGGGGTGACATAATCGGGGATGGCCGCGCCAAAGCTTTCGCCGTCCCGGATATATTCGGCGAGGCGGGCGCGACCGAGATTTTCGCGTTCCGCCACATATTCCATTTCGGGCGTGATGATGCCGCGGCGGGCATAATGCATCTGGCTGACATTCATGCCGGGCTTTGCCCGCAGCACCTGTTTCCGCACATTGGGGAAAGGCGCAACGCCGCCCGAACGGTCGGGGCCAAGCTGGCCATTATCTTCGGGACGCACCTGCCGCTGTTCCTTTTGCTCGACATCGCCGCGCGCCAATATCCAGTCGCGGCGCAATTCGGGCAGGCCCTGCGATATATCGATGTTCGCATTGGGGTCGGTATAGGGGCCAGACGTGTCATACACGCGCACCGGCGGCTCGCCGCTCGACGGCTCGAGATAAATTTCGCGCATCGCGACCTTCAGCGGGCCGACATGGATCTTCTTCGATCCACGGATAGGTCCGGTGGTGACTGCGGGTTGCTCGGTGCGTGCGGGGGCGTCGCCCATGTCTCTTCTCCATAAAGGCGAAGAGAGTGCGGTTTTCGGGTGAAGCCGCTCCCTCCCTCCGCCTGTGCTAACAGGTTCAGGTTCAACGGGTCGGATGGAGCTTACCCATCCCTCTCAGCCACAGCAGGCTCCCCGGGGATGGGTGGATGATAGAGCGGTCAGAAGCTATAGGCAATCCCTGCCACCGCCAGAAACTGGTCGGCATTGCCGGCGTCGCGCACAATCGGGCTGCGCGCATATTGGCCGAGCAGTCGCTTATAGCCGGTCAGCGCGAACAGGCCCCAGCCCTTGCGCGTCTCGCCACCCAGATCGTGGGTGAGGAGCAGCGTGGTACCGATGCTTTTGAACCCTGCGCCATCGGTCGCATAAGCGGGCAGCGCGCCGGGTGTGGCCAAAGCGGGGACATCGAAATATGTGCGGCCATATCCCGCGCCGACATAGTCGGCAGAAACGCCCAGCCGGGCAAAAGTCCGCTGCGATACCGGGCTCGACAGCGACAGGCCGGGGCTGAGGATGAAACTGTCATGTGCGCCGGCAACATCATGGACGAAGCTTAGGTCGAATGTCAGGCTGGCGGGCGGGATCAGAAAGCCCTTTTTGCCGATGCCGATATACCCGCCAAGCTCGACCGCCGTCTCGCGCGTGCCGAGCAGTGCGACGCGCGGGTCATCAAGATCGCTGCGGCTCGTCCGCTCCAGCCGGATTTGCGCGACCGGGCCGAGGATGAGGTTGAGCTTGCTGTCATCGGCATCGCGGATCAGATCGACATAGATATTGGTGCCGCGCACCTGGAAATCAAAACCATCGACCTTTCCTTGAATCACCCCGCCAGGCTGGAAACCATAGTCCCCCGACCCTTCATATTCGGGCGCTACGCCACCCCCTATGCCGAGGGTCAGACTATTGCGATCGGGCGAAGGCGGGCCATAGGTAGCCTGGGCATATGCGGGGGCAGTCGTGGCGGCCAACAGCAACGGGGCCAGCAGATAATGGCGCAACAAATTCATCGAAAACTCCTGAAACACCGCCCCCCAGTCAGCGTCCGGCTAGCAGCCGGCACCGCACGGGGCACGACAGGAGTTTGCCCTATAACATGGTCGAGCGTCAGGATTCAGGGAATGCGGCGCATCGACAACAGCTTTTCCTGCGTCGCAGCATTGCTCTCGCTGTCATTCATCAACGGCAAAATCTCGACCGACACATTTTGCCGGTTGTAGTTCAAATATCCGCCCGTATCGCTGACAAACTGCATCCATGCACCATCGGGGTCACCCGTAATGTCCACCTTACGGCCCGGCTTCATCTTCTTCATCGATGCCACGGCCATGTCGAAATAGCCGGGGTCATGCGCGATGAAGTTGATCCGCAGACTGCCTTTGTCGCCCTTGTAGGTGCAACCCGACATCTGCCCCATCGTCTCAGGTTCGGTGGCTGCAATGGTAATGCCAAAGGTTTTGCCAACCTCTTCCTTGGTGAAAATGCAGGGGTCTTTGAGTTTGGCCGGATCAATTGCCGCAACGCCTGGCTTTGTTTGGGATGCTGGCTTCGCAGGGACAAATTCGGGTTCGGCCTGCGCATTTTTTGCCGGGTCGGCGGGAGCGCTTTCCCCGCCACAGGCGGCCAACACCAAAGTCAGCGGGAAAAGCGATAAAAAGCGGGACATCGTCGATACCTCCAATAAAATGCCAGCCCACCTAACGCCTATCCGGGCCAATGTGCGCTACCTATTGGGGTAGGAAATCGCTGTTTTGCCATGCTAATGCCGCGCTATGGGCAAAACGAACATCCCGTCCGTTTCCGAAATCCGCGCGCTGATCGATGCGAAGGGCGAACTTGCGCTGCGCGTCGTTCCCGGCGCAAAAGTGGAGCGTGCGGCAATCGAAAATGGTGCACTCAAATTATGGACCCGCACCGCGCCCGAGGATGGCAAGGCCACCAAAGCGGTATTGGTACAGCTTGCCGGACTGCTCGGCATCGCTGCGCGCGACATCGAACTGGTCAGCGGCGCGACTAGCCGCGAAAAACGCGTCCGTATCAAGCAAGCGTAACGGGTTACATCCAGCCGTTCGATTTGAGCAAAAGGCGGCGTTCGCGCGATACCGGCACGTCCAGCCCGTTCGTCAGGCGCAGTTGCAATGCGTTTCCGGCCGCCGCCACCTCAGCAACCGCATGACGTGCGACCCACCAACTGCGATGGACGCGTAGGCCTTCGATCCCGCCCACCGCATTTTCGGCATCGCCCATTCGCAACAGCACCAGCGTATTTCCTGCATCTGTATAGACCCGCAGATAATGATCCTCGGTCTTCATGCAGAGGATATTCCTGCCCAGGTGGCGCGGTAGCTTGTTGAACAAAATCTGCTCAGCGCCCGCCGACAGGCTGGATGCTGTTTCGCCGGCGAAGGGTTGCGACGCCGAAATCTGGACCGCGTCATATCGGAGGATCAAATGGATGATATATTGCAGCGGCAGGCACAAAATAGCCACCGACGGAAATAGCTGCCAGAAGGCCGACAGTCGGATATCTCCGTTGAGCGCCGGGCCCAATGCATGGACGATCAATGTCGTGGGTATGGCGGCAATGATTGCTGAGAGCGGCAGCCAGATGCGCGGCGCAATATCCCTGGTCCGGGCAAAGCCCTGCGCCACCATCTGCAGGGCATAGAGCAAATAGCAGCCAAAAATGCTCGACAATGCCCAGAAGGCCGCAAGCTCCCACATATTGAAGATTTCAGCGGTGTGAAAAGGCGCCAGCAGCGCGAGCAAAAGCCCCGTCGCAACAGCAAGACCCAGAATCTTGCTGTGCGCGGTCGCAGAAGCTGGGTGGCTGGTTTCAGGCATCGGGGCGCTTCTCTAGCACGCCGCACGAACAATTCTACCGTTCACGAAGCGCGAAGCGGCGTTCACGCAATTGCGCTTGCTGCCCCTGCCCTGCCTTGCCCATCTCCGGTCGTACCGGCCAGCATATCCCCGCCAGCCCAACACAGGAACCCAATATGCGAATTACACTCTGGATGTTACCGACACTCTTTTGCGCAGCATCGCTATTCCACGCTGTCGACAGCGCGGAATGCGCTGAAAAGGGCGGTCTCGTTCTGACACTCAAAGTCGAAGGCGTTCGGTCGTCCAAGGGACAGATACGGGCAGAACTTCTCGGCAAGCAAGCCGGCGACGCCAAAGCCAAGACGGTGACCTATGGCGTCAAGGATGCGCAGACCGGAAGCGTGCTGATCGAATTTCCGGGCCTCGCCCCCGGCGACTATGCTGTCCAGCTGTACCATGACGAAAATGCCAATGGCAAAGTCGACATGAACATGGTCGGCATGCCCCTGGAAGGCTTCGGCTTTTCCAATACCCCGATGGTGACAGGCGGCATTCCGGAATTTGAAAAGATGAAAGTCTCCCTGTCCGCCGACAGCACCACCACCGCTATACTGGCCTACGCGCCATGACTGGTCCGAAAAATATGGAGGCCAGCAGGCGGCGCTTCCTGATGGGTACTGCGGGCGGTCTTGCCGCTTTCACCGCTGCACGCAGCCTGCCCGCCTTTGCGCAAGACCCTTATCATCCCATCGGTGCGATCCTTCCTGAATTCACAAAGGCCCGCGCATCCGATCCCCGCCTCATTGCCTTTGCCAATGCGTCGGGTGAGTTCGACTTTGCGCATGTCCGCGCTGAGGGCAAAATCCCGGCAGGATTGCGCGGTGCTTTTTACCGCAACGGTCCGGCGCTGTTCGAGCGCGACGGTGTCCGCTACCGGCACTGGTTCGACGGCGATGGTCTGGTGCAGCGTTGGTCGGTCGGGCCTTCGGGCATCGGCTATCGCGGCCGCTTCGTCGCGACGTACAAGCGCGGAATAGAAGAAAAGGCGGGCAAGTTCGTCGTCGCCACTTCGGGCGGCGGCATCCCCGTCGGGGCACCGCTCACCGGATCCGACAGCACCAACCCGTCCAACACCAGCATCCTGCCGGTCGACGGCGCGATGTGGGCCTTGTGGGAGGGTGGCAGCGCAGTCCGGATGGACGCCGATACGCTGGCAACCGAAGGCTATGTCGATCTGGGCGAAGGCAGCAAGGGGGCGCCGTTCAGCGCACATCCGCGTGTCGGAGAAGACGGCCGCATCTGGAATGTCGGCTCGCTCGGGTCGCGCGTCCTACTCTACCGGCTGAGCAAAACAGGCAAGCTGGAACAGGCACGCATCCAGCCGCTTGGTCAGCCTGGCTATTATCATGACTTTCTGCTGACCAGCAGGTCACTGGTGGTCATTCAGTGTTCGACCCAATCCGACGCTACCCGGTCGATCGAAAATGGCAGTTTCGGAAGCATGCGAGCAGTGCCCGGCAAGCCAATGAAAGTACATATTTTTGATCGCGAAACCTTCGATCTGATACGCCAGACGGAACTGCCCGAGGGCTTCGTTTTCCATTTCGGCAATGGCTGGGAAGAAGAAGACGGCACGATCCGTTTTGACATGGCGCACGATCGCAATGGCGACCTGATGCTGGAATTTTTCAAGCCGATGCGCGGCATCTTTCCGGATTGGAACGCGCGCGCCTATCGGGTCACACTGCCCGTCAAAGGCGCTCCGCTGGTTGAGCCTCTGCATCAGCGCGTTGAATTTCCCAAGGTCAACCCGCAGGTCAAAACGCGGCGTAACCGCTTCGTCTATATGAGCACAACGGAGACGCCCGGACGCACCGACTGGTTTGATGCGGTGGTCAAGATCGACATGGAAAACGGCAAGGATCAGATCTTCCGCTATGGCCCAGACTGGATGATAGAGGAACATTTGTTCGTTCCCCGCCCCGACGGTGCCAGCGAAGATGACGGCTGGCTGGTCGGTACCGCGCTCAATTGGAAGAAGCAGAAAAGCGCATTCACGATATTTGACGCGGCTCATCCGGAACGTGGATTTCTAGCCCGCGCTTGGCTCGATGCCGCCATGCCACTCGGTCTGCATGGCCAATTTGTATCCGCCCCCGTCTAAGGCAAAAGAAATTGCGCGTTGCAAAGTGCTGCGCGCAGGAGCGGGGAGGCCCAATTCACCCCAGCAATCTCTCCGCTCCAACCGCCATCATTGCAAAGCGGGAAACTGATAACAGCGAAAACCGGAGATGCAATTTGCGACCCAAGGGATGCCAGCCGCGATCAAGCGGCGTTCCAGTCGCCCACCGTATTGAAAGCGGGCAAGCTTTTCTTGCGGGCTGGTTCTTCATTCTGGTCGTAATAGCCGGGTGGCAGGTTTTTGACCGGCATCCCGGCCGCTGCCATGATATAGGGCGACACGCGGCGACTGGTGCAAAGGCCACCATTACCGTCATTGACCAACCGCTCCTCGAATTCCAGTCCCTGTTGTGACCCCATTGACCGGACCACTGTCGACACCGCAAGCTGCCCATCGCCGAAATCAATGACGAACTTGGTGCCCAGCGGTACATCCTCGATACCCTCGATCAGCGCACCCGATTGCGACAGGTTGCGAAGGACGACTTTGTAATAATGATCCTCGTGGATCGCGCCAATTTTGCGATACATCGAGATTCTGTCGCTGCGTTGTACCGCCGGGCCAGCGGGCGTAATTTCCCAATCGCCTGTTTCGCACCGTTCGAGCAGCACATTGTTCGCAACCGGCTGGCTGTACACATAGCCCTGCACATGACTGACATGCAGGTCGCGGATCAAATCGAGCTGGTCGAGCGATTCAATGCCTTCCGCCGTCGTTTCCATACCCAATGCATTGGCAAGGGCGACGATTGCGGAAATGATCGCTCCGTTGCGTGAACCGGGTTCAGTGGCCCCGCGCACGAAGCTTTGGTCGATCTTGATCTTGTCGAACGGCGCGGTTTTCAGATAGCCGAGCGAAGAATAGCCGGTACCGAAATCGTCGAGCGCCAACCGCACGCCAATGTCTTTCAGCCGCTGGAACATTGCATCGGTATCATCCGAATCCTGCAAGAACACGCTCTCGGTGATTTCCAGCTCCAACCGCCCTGGTGCCAGCCCGGAAGTAGCTAAAGCTTCCCTGACCAGTTTGGGAAGGGTGTCCTTGGCGAATTGGATGGGTGACACATTCACAGCCACCTTCATGACCCCCGGCCAGGTCGCTGCCTCTTCACAAGCCTTGCGCAGCGCCCATTCGCCCAATTCGCCAATCATATTGGCTTCCTCGGCAATCGGGATGAACAAGGCGGGCGAAATATTGCCACGTTCCGGGTGGTTCCAGCGCATCAGCGCCTCAAACCCGGTGACAATGTTGGTCTGGGCGTTGACGATGGGCTGATAGGCCAGCCAGATTTCATCGCGCGAAATCGCATCGCGCAAATCTTCTTCCAGAACACGACGATCTTCGGCGGCCTGCAACAGATCGCTCGAATAGAAGCGGAAGCGCCCACGTCCACCACCCTTTGCCGCGTAAAGCGCAAGGTCGGCGTTGCGGATCAGGTCTTCGCTCGACTGCCCGTCGAACGGACTGACCGCGATACCGACCGACGCGCCGATGATGCAGCGGCTGCCGTCGATCGAATAGGGATGCGACAGGCTGCGGATAATCTTGTCCGCCATATCGCCAAGCTCACCGCGATCATCCTGATCCTGCAATATGATCTGGAATTCGTCCCCGCCCAGACGACTGACCTTTTCCCGGTCGCCAACCACCTTGATCAGGCGTTCAGCCACCTGTTTCAGCAGTGCATCGCCCGCCGGGTGGCCCAGCGTATCATTGACTTGCTTGAACCGGTCGAGGTCGATGAGCATGATGGAGCAAGCGCGCTTCTGCATCTGGAAAGCCGACAATGTGCTTTCGAGCAACTTGGCCATGCGGTGCCTGTTGAGTAGCCCGGTCAATGCGTCATAGGTTGCCAGCCGGTCATTGTCCTTCGACGCTCGGCGTTGTTCGGTGATGTCGGTACCGCTGCCGCGATAACCGGCAAATTCGCCATTGGTATTGTGATAGGGCCGCCCCGAAACCGCCCACCAGATTTCGTCTTCAACGTCGGATGCCTGCAAAGCCAGATCGTCAAATTTCGACTGGCGCATCAACACCCAGGGCAATGTCCGTTGCCGGTCTTCGCTGCTATCGGGTTTCAGGAAAAGTTCGACGAACTCCTTGCCCGACAGTTGATCGCAGGATTTGCCAAGCCGCTTGCAAATCGACTCGCTCAAATAGGTGATGCGCCCTTCGGCATCAGTCGACCAGAACCAGCCGCGCCCGCTTTCTTCGAAATTCTGCAGCAATAACAACGCGTCTCTCGACGATGCGGCTGGCGAAGGTGCCGATTGACGTGAACCAATCTTACCCAGCAAACCACGCCCCGCAGGCTCTGCCTGTTCCGCCTTGGGGGCACCCCATGAAAATTTTCTTGCGGCCATTTTGCTCTGGTTTCCTGTCGGATTTCCAGACGCGTTTATCCGCTTCGCGTTTCAGAAGCGTAAACAGCACCGGCAAAGCTGACCCAAATGTGAAGTTTTACATCAAATCACAAATTTAAGTCAGCCTCGCCCGTTCTGCCTCAATTTGGCGGCAAAGCCTCCCAAGAGTAAATCCCTGCATCGGCCTGTAGCGCCAGATGCAATTGCGTGCCGCGAATGGTGTAGCTGCGGATGAAGCCCATATCGCGGGCGATGGTCGAATCCATCGCTCCCGGCTGGCACATCGCGCGGGTCATTGCGCCGCCGCTGATTGTCAGGCCACCGCCGGTCGGTGAACTGGGCTGCGCCTCCCATTTGCCGGCAAGACGGTTGCAATCAAGCTGCGCCGAGAGCGAGCCGTCGCTGGCAAAGGTCAGCACATATTTTTCCGGATTGGGCGGAACCTTGGTGCCGATGCTGTCGTCCATCGATTGGAACTGCACCAGACGCCAGGTCGTCCCCGGCAGGCCGCGGGTGATGGGCGGGGCGACCGCGGCTGCGGGCTCCTTCGATGTCTCGCCATAACCGGCGCACCCAGAAAGAAGAGCTGCGCTCAACAGCGCAACAGCGATCGTCTTCATCACCTTCACTCCCGATGTTCGAAAACTAATTCCGATAGCTCGCGTCGATCCGGTCGAGCTTGCGCAGCAAGGCAGGCCAGGCTAGCGCCTGCGCGACCATCGCCATGCCGCCCGGAGGCGACTGCCCCTCAACCTTGCCTTCAACCCCCTGCGGCGGGGTGTGGAGATTTTCGCGGCCTGCCGAGAGCATCTTCACCTGCGCATCGCAGGCGCGCTCAAGGAAATAGAGCCGCATGAAGCAATCGGCGACGCTCTGCCCCACCGCCAGCGTGCCGTGGTTCCTGAGGATCATCGCATGCTTTTCGCCGAGATCCTCGACCAGCCGCTCGCGCTCGTCGAGGTCGGTCGCGATGCCTTCATATTCGTGATAGGCGACATTGTGCTTGGCGATCATCGCCGTCTGGGTGTGCGGCAACAGCCCATCTGCCATCGCGCTGACGGCCTGACCGGCAGGCGTATGCAGGTGCATCACCGCATGTGCATCCTCGCGCGCCATGTGGATCGCGGAGTGGATGGTGAAACCGGCGGGGTTCACCGGATGCGCGGTCGGCACCACCGGCTGCCCTTCGACATCGATCTTGACGAGCGACGATGCCGTTATCTCCTCAAACATCATGTCATAAGGGTTGATCAGGAAGTGATGCTCCGGCCCGGGCACGCGCGCCGACAGGTGCGTGAAGATCAGGTCATCCCAGCCATAATGCGCGACCAGCCGATAGGCGGCGGCCAGATCGACGCGGACCGCCCACTCCTCTTCGCTCACCGAATTGCGGATATGATCGTCATTGGCGGCGGTGGCCGTGTTCATCATTACCGACATGTTTCTCTCCTGAAGTATCTCTCTCACACTGCTATGACTCGCGATAACGCGATTGCCGGTGCCATACCAGCCCCGATTGGCAATCGCCCCTACGTCGAATGCCCATCAAGCGCGGCATTGGTCACCCCCGGCGGCAAAGGCGCGTCGCAGCGGAGGCACACGCCCTTGGCGTCGGCATCGGCGAACATCCGCTTACGCATCAGCGCGAATTTGGCGTCCAGCCGCGCGCGCACCACTGCCGGGTCGTCCTGCTTGTATTTCTTGCCAAAGCCGGTGAAGCGCCACCCCGCCTTATATTCGTCAAATGTCAGAATATCCTCCGCCTTCTCCCCCAGCCGCCCGCCCGACATATCACCGCGCTTGATCAGCAGGCCGAGCATCGAATCCGACGGCTCGATCTTGCGCTCATATTCCTCGCCCTTGCGGATGATGATCGTCTCGCGCCCCTCGACCGCGCGTTGATAGGCAATCGCGATCAACCCCTGCCGCGACCGATCAAGCGCATCCTCCCACGCGGCGGCAAAAAGCGGAAAGCGCCGCTGCGCCCGCCGCGCCGCGACCGCAGACATCCCCGCCACCCGCGCCGCATCCTTGACACAGCCGGTATGCGCCAGCACATCGAGGAAGCGCTGCACCCGTTGCTGGTTCCAGCCATCATGCCGCTTGGGATAGCCGGGCATCAGCCTAAAAAAATCAATCTTGGGGCCAGCGGGGATATGCTGCGGCGGGTTGGCGGAGGCGGCCGCCAGATCATCCTCCGGCTTGCGTTTACGCGCCATTACCACTCCTCCTCGGGGCAATCATGATCGTCACCATCGTCGAGTATGGAAAAATAGCAGGGCGCACAGAAACCGAGCGTTTTCAGCTCGGCGGCGGCCCAATCAAATTCCTGTCGCAGATCGTGTAGATAATCGACCAGCCGGTCCGTCCGCTCGCTCTTCGCCAATTCGTTGAGCATCGCCTGCAACCCCGCCAATTTGGGCGAGAGGGGCAGCGGCTTTTGCGGCACGGTGCGCGGCGGATTTTTGGGATGGGCCATTTCGCGATTCCTTTCCGGCAATTATATACTTTACTTAGCAGGCTGATTTTGATATCAAGGCTTCAACAAGGAAAAAGCCATGAATATCAATATCACAAACCCCATCTTCCACGACGAAGCCAAGGCAATCGCCCATCTGGAAAACTCGCGCTGGGCCGATGGTGTATTCTGCCCTCATTGCGGCGCTACCAACGTGACGAAAATGGGTGGCAAGACACAGGCTGGCATGTTCCAGTGCAACGATTGCCGCGACAAGTTCACCGTTCGCACCGGCACGGTTATGGAGCGATCGCACGTTCCTTTGCACAAGTGGCTTCTGGCGACACATATCATGGCCGCTTCAAAGAAGGGCATGAGCGCGAGCCAGATGGCCCGTATGATCGGCGTGACCTATAAAACCGCTTGGTTTCTTTGCCATCGCATCCGTGAAGCTATGGACGGTGCAACCGGAAACGACCCATTGGGCCGTGGTCCTACTCGTATTGTTGAAGCTGACGAAACATTCGTAGGCGGCAAGGCCCGCAATCGCGCTTGGGGCAAAATCCCCACCAAGCAAGCCGTTGTTGCACTCGTTGAACGTGAAGGTCATGTTCGCAGCTTCCACGTCGCCAACGTCAATGCAAAGACCCTGCGCGGCCTGATCGTTACCAATGTGGACCGTAAGGCTCACCTAATGACCGATGAAAACCAGTCCTACAAAGCCGTAGGCCGCGAAATGCGCGCCCATACCGTCGTGAACCACAGCAAGCATCAATATGTGCGCCACCAAGGCCTGTCACATAGCAACACCGCCGAAAACTTCTTTTCCATCTTTAAGCGTGGCGTGATTGGCACCTACCACCATATGAGCGAAGCCCACCTTGGCCGTTACTGCAAGGAGTTCGACCTTCGCTACAACACCCGTGAAATGACTGACAGCGAACGCGCTGACGTCATTGTGAAGGGCATGGAAGGCAAGCGCCTCACCTATCGGCGGATTGATAAACTCGCCGCCTAAAAAGGCGGTTTTACCGCGCCAGATCGGGGGGAAAAGGAAGCGATATTATGACTGAATTTGAAGCCGATTTGAGTGCTAGATTTGCAGCTTACGAGCGGATTTTGGAATATCTGCTAACGAAACAGCTTTGCCAAAAGAGCAGTGAAGATTGGCCAGACATTAGAAGTGCGGTTATAGGGACAGGGCCAGAGCTAACCGCTGGAATAATCAGCGCAGAAGATTTACAGAACCTAGATGTGAAAATAGGCGATAGAATAAACCAAATTTTTGATCGAGCCGAGGCTTGGGCTGAACGGGCGTTGTCTGAATAATCTGCACGAAAATAGGCCCGCTGGCTTTCAAAATCTTTTCATCATGCGTCATTTTACAAATGTGCCAAAAGTGCCGCAGGTGCCTTACCGCCGTTACTTTTCCCGAGACTCTTTGCCGCCCTTCTTGCTAGCCTTGTGCGGCTTGTGGGGGGTCGCCAGCATATTACGCAAAGCCGCCTCTCTACGGGCTTCCGTTTCCGCTTCGGAATAGGTTTCGTCTTTAGATTGGTTTGGCATGAGATCAAAATCCTTTAAAATACCTCGGCCTGATCCGGCAATCCACTCAAGCGATCATAGGTTTATCCAAGCTGGGGCTCAACTTTATTGGGCGCGCCAACACGCCCACAACCTCAGTGTAACATGGGAATTCGGTGTCGAGAAGCACTACGCAGCCGCCACAGGAGGGGAGGTGGATCTCGGCTACAGCCTTGAAGAGTTTCTCCTGATGCCACCCGTCTTTATCGAAATTCCTTTGTTCATCGGAGATTGCATCAGAAATCTGCGCTCTGCCCTCGATTATCTTGTCTCGGAATTGGCGAGGGAAGCTAATATCAGTGACAAGCACACTGTTTTCCCTTTCTCGGAAGACCCGTCTGGTTTGAAAGCCAGTTTCAATCGCCCCGTGCCTGGACAGCAGCACAGAAAAGGCCGAAAAGCCGGTCCTCTCTACGACCTCAGCAGGCAATATCCCAATCTCGAAAAAGTTATTTTGACCGACATTCAACCTTACAGCGCAGCACACGGAGCGCACCCGATGGGCGATTTGCTCTGGAGAATTATAACGTCCGACAACATCGATAAGCATCGCCTGATGACCCCATCCATCCAGCAATTGACTGAAATGAATGTCCTTCTGAACAATGGCGGGCGGATTAGCGGGGGAGCTACTGTGATTGGCAACGCCATCAGATTTGCCGGTGGCCAGAAGCTGGACAAGAATTCCAATTTTGCCTTGGATATAATTTTCAGCGAGCCAGCTCGTTTGTCCGGAAAGCCAGTGATGAGCACGCTCATTGAGGGATGCAATATGGTCGGAGAGGTTATCAAAATTTTCCGGCGCGAGTTTCCACAACCCATTACCATAAGTTGACATCGCCGCCCTCCGATTCAGATGGAAGAATCGCTCTTCCGCTAACTAAAGTATATAATTGCCTCCTTTCCGGGTTAGAGAAACGAATCGCAGATAACCTATATGGTTATATGTAGGACAGATAAATATCCTCTCTCCTTCAGGGGAGAGGAGCGAGACTTATGAGCGCAGCGAATTAGTCGCAGCGGAGAGGGGCTGCGACGGTGGGATTGCACACCCCCTCCCCCTCTCAACTGCGCCTAACTGCTTTCAGCAGTAAGGCTTGTATCTCTCCCCTGAAGGAGAGAGATGGGCTGGGCATAACTATTGATAGGACCCCCCATGATCCCCTTCGTCACCCTGATCGACACTCGCAGCCAGAAAATCTCGGTCAATGCAGAGATAGTGCAATTCGTGAAAGCCGCCGACAATGCACCCGACGAATGCCTGGTGGTGTTCGGGAAAGACCAGTTGCTGCGCGTGCGTGGGACGTTGGATGAGGTGACTAGGGTTTTGAGTGAGGGGTAATTTGGTCGCTTAGACCTGCGTCGCCGAGAATTCTCCCCCACCCCACCCCCATCAACTGCGACGGATAGGGCACCGCCAGCGCGTGCGCCTCCGCCTCACTGCCCTCCAGCCAGCGGGCATAGTCGCTTTCGTGCAGGATCACCGGCATCGCCTTTGGGTGTAGCGGGGCGACCGGCGGGTTGGGTTGGGCTCGCAAGTAAACATAAATAGGGACAGTATATATTTAATTTGTCAGGCCTTGCGTGCGGCAACCGATTTTCGGGAATTAAATATATACTGTCCCTATTTATGACGCTACACTTAGCCATGCCTAGAGTTGCGCGTCTTGTTATTCCGGATGTTCCGCACCACGTGACACAACGCGGAAATCGTCGGCAGACGACATTTTTCTCCGACGGCGATTACCGCTTATACAAAAGCTTGCTGGCCGAGTGGTGCGCAAAAACGGGAACGAAAATCTGGGCATGGTGCCTGATGCCCAACCATGTCCATCTGGTGCTAGTGCCCAGCCATAGCGACGGGCTGCGGGCGGCGTTGGGCGAGACGCATCGCCGATACACCCGCCATGTAAACGAGCGCGAAGGCTGGCGGGGCCATTTGTGGCAAGAACGCTTTGCCTCCTTTCCCATGGACGAGCCACATTGCCTGTCTGCATTGCGCTATGTTGAGCTGAACCCGGTTCGGGCCCGACTGGTCAACCGACCGGAGGACTGGGCCTGGTCAAGCGCACGCGCGCATCTTCGCGGGGCCGCCGACGGCGTGACCGATCTGGCGGGCGGGCAGGCGATGGTGAGCGATTGGCGGGCGTTCCTTGCCGAAGGCTTACAGGGAGATGCGCATGAAGCGATCCGGGCGGGCGAGCGCAATGGTCGACCTTTGGGGTCGACAGCATTCAGAAGCGATATTGAACGCCTGACCGGATCTGATCTGACCCTGCGTCCACGCGGCCGTCCGACCGCGCTGAAGTAGCTTCATTAATTAGGGACAGTATATATTTAATATATGACGTGCACGTTGCTGAACTTGGCGCTTGCGATTTAAATATATACTGTCCCTATTTAATGCCTCCCCTCCCCCTCTTGCCCCTGCCCCCCCATCGCGCTAAGGCGCGCGCGAAAGTCGAATCTCCCGCTTCTGCGCTGGTTTGACGGCCCTCACCGACCGGTTTCGCGCTGGCGGTTTACAGCAGGCCCGTCTTCCCCAATCCCGCGCATGGGCACCGAACACAGAAGGGGTAATTTACCATGACCGCCGTTGGACAAGACTCGCTTGGCACCCGCTCGACATTGAATGTCGGGGGCAAATCCTATGCCTATTACAGCCTCAAAAAGGCGGCGGAAAAGCTGGGCGATGTGTCGCGCCTGCCGTTCAGCATGAAGGTGCTGCTCGAAAACCTGCTGCGCTTTGAAGACGGCGGCTTCACCGTTTCGACCGCCGATGCGCAGGCGCTGGTCGATTGGCAAAAGAACCCGACCGAAAGCCAGAATGAAATCCAGTATCGCCCCGCGCGCGTGCTGTTGCAGGATTTCACCGGCGTGCCTTGCGTTGTCGATCTGGCCGCAATGCGCGATGCGATTGCGAAGCTGGGCGGCGATACCAGCAAGATCAACCCGCTGGTTCCCGTCCACCTCGTCATCGACCACTCGGTGATGGTCGACGAATTCGGCCACCCCAAGGCGTTCGAGCAGAATGTGGAAATCGAATATTACCGCAATGGCGAACGCTATGACTTCCTGAAATGGGGTTCGAAATCGCTGGATAACTTCAAGGCGGTTCCCCCGGGCACCGGCATTTGCCACCAGGTGAATCTGGAGCATATCGCGCAGGCCGTTTGGACCTCCACCGATCAGGATGGCGCGACCGTCGCTTACCCCGACACTTGCGTTGGCACCGATAGCCACACCACGATGATCAACGGCCTTGGCGTGCTTGGTTGGGGCGTGGGCGGCATCGAGGCGGAGGCCGCGATGCTGGGCCAGCCGGTATCGATGCTGATCCCCGAAGTTGTCGGTTTCAAGCTGACCGGATCGCTGGCCGAAGGCATCACCGCGACCGACCTTGTGCTCACCTGCACCCAGATGCTGCGTGCGCACGGCGTGGTTGGCCGCTTTGTCGAATATTATGGTCCGGGCCTTGCCTCGCTGACCCTCGCCGACCGCGCGACGCTCGCCAATATGGCGCCCGAATATGGCGCGACCTGCGGTTTCTTCGGCATTGACGACAAGACGCTCGACTATATGCGCCTGACGGGCCGCAGCGAAGAGGCCGTGGCGCTCGCCGAGGCCTATGCGAAAGAGCAGGGTTTCTGGATCGATCCTTCGATCGAGCCGGTGTTCAGCTCGACCCTCGAACTCGATATGTCGACCGTGCAGCCCTCATTGGCGGGTCCGAAGCGCCCGCAGGACAAGGTCGTGCTCCAGCAGGTCGACGATGTGTTCAACGCGGACCTCGCCGACGTTTACAAACATGACGGCTTCAAGCGCGTGGCCGTAGAAGGCAAATCCCACGATATCGGTGACGGCGACGTTGTGATCGCGGCGATTACCTCGTGCACGAACACGAGCAATCCGGGCGTGCTGGTGGCCGCTGGTCTGGTTGCGAAGAAGGCGAATGAGCGCGGATTGCGGCCCAAGCCGTGGGTGAAGACCTCGCTCGCGCCGGGATCGCAGGTTGTCACCGACTATCTGGTGAAGGCTGGCCTGCAGGAGCATCTCGACGCGGTGGGCTTCAACCTGGTCGGCTATGGCTGCACCACCTGCATCGGCAATTCCGGCCCGCTGGCAGAGCCGATCTCGAAGGCGATCAACGGCAATGATATTGTCGCCGCCAGCGTGATTTCGGGCAACCGCAACTTTGAAGGCCGCGTCTCGCCGGATGTGCGCGCTAACTTCCTGGCATCGCCGCCGCTGGTCGTCGCCTATGCGCTCAAAGGCACGGTGACCGAGGATTTCACCACCACCCCGATCGGCAAAGGTTCCGACGGTGCGGACGTGTACCTCAAGGATATTTGGCCTTCAAATCAGGAGATTAACGACCTGATGACCGCCAATGTCAGCCGCGACATGTTCCTCAGCCGTTACGCGACGGTCTATCAGGGTGACGAACATTGGCAGGCGATCCAGGTCGAGGGGTCGGAAACCTATCAGTGGCGCGCGGGCAGCACTTACGTCGCAAACCCGCCCTATTTCGAGGGTCTGGAGATGACCCCGGCCCCGGTTTCGGACATCATCGAGGCAAAGCCGCTGGCGATCCTCGGCGACTCGATCACCACCGACCACATCAGCCCCGCCGGCAGCATCAAGGCAGACAGCCCCGCCGGAAAATGGCTTATGGAACATCAGGTTAGCAAATCCGACTTCAACAGCTACGGCGCCCGCCGCGGCCACCATGAGGTGATGATGAGGGGCACGCTGGCCAATATAAGAATCAAGAACGAAATGGTCCCCGGAATCGAAGGCGGCATGTCGCGTTATGGCGATGGTCCGGCCGAGCCGATTTACGACGTTGCCATGAAACACAAGGCCGACGGCACCGCGATGATCATCGTCGCAGGTAAGGAATATGGCACTGGTTCATCCCGCGACTGGGCGGCAAAGGGCACCAACCTGCTCGGCGTAAAGGCAGTAATCGTTGAGAGCTTCGAGCGCATCCACCGTTCAAACCTCGTCGGCATGGGCGTTCTGCCGCTGCAGTTCAAGGAAGGCGAGAACCGCCAGAGCCGTGGTCTCAATGGCGATTGCAGCTTCACGATCACCGGCGTTGCCAATCTGAAGCCGCGTCAGACGGTGACAGTCAAGGTCACCCGCAAGGATGGCTCAACCTTTAACTTCGACGCACTGTGCCGCATCGATACTGCCAACGAGCTGGAATATTTCCTCAACGGCGGTATCCTGCATTACGTATTGCGCAAGCTGGCCGCGTAATGCGTCTGAAGGTAATGTTAGCGGGGGCAGCTTTGCTGCTCCCGGTCGCGCTGGCGGCACAGGTAACGCTGGACGGCAATCGTTTGGTGCTGCCCGGCAAAGTCAATTTTCCCGCTGGCAAGGCTGTGCCCAATCCTAGCGCCGAAGCCTCAATCGAAGCAGTCGCCAAATATATGGCGGACAAGAAATACATCACGACCTTGCGCATCGAAGGCCATGTCGCGATGGGCGGTCAGCCGCAACAATTGAGCCAAGACCGCGCCATGGCCGTCGCCAAGGCGCTGGTCGCGAAAGGGGTCGACTGCAAAAGGTTGTTCGTGGTGGGCTTTGGCAACAGCAAGCCGGTCACGACACCCTCGTCCAGCTCCGAAAACACGCGCATCGAATTTGTGAACGCGGCGCTGCGCGGCAAGCCGATTGGTGGCTTGCCAGTCGATGGCGGTGGCTGGGGCGCTGGGGATCCCTGCAAGCCTTAACTTGCAGCGTCCTGTATCCGCACCAGCAACGCCTCAACCTGAACCTGAGCGCCAGCGACGGCGTTAAGCTCTGCCACCACACCATCGAACGGCGCTGTCAGCGTGTGCTCCATCTTCATCGCTTCGAGGGTGAGGAGCTTCTGTCCTTTGGTCACCGCCTGCCCTGCCGTCACATCAACCGCTATGATGCGCCCCGGCATGGGTGACAGGATCGTGCCATCGCCTGCAACCCCACCATGCGCGCCTTCGTGGCGGTCGAGTGTGTAGCGGCGGGCAAAGCCGCCAGTGAAAGCGAGGACATCGCGCGCAGGTTCTGCCGCGTTCACCTCGGCGAGCGGCACCTCATACACCGTTCCCGCATCATCGCGCAGCCGCGCGACCGCATGGGGCGCTGCATTCAGGCGGAAACCCAGCGCGCCGCTCCATGGCCCTTCGCCTGGGCTGGCGGCAAGCAAAGCCGCGACTTCGGTCAGTTCATCGACCTCGGCCTCGATCGGATGGACCAGTTCATCGACATCACGGCCGATCAAACCGGTATCGACATCGCCTGACAGAAACTCCGGATGGCGCAGCAAACTGCCCAAGAAGCCGGCGTTGGTTTTGACCGGCCAGACTTCGGTATCGTCGATCCCGGCCTCCAGCCGCGCGATTGCCTCATCGCGCGTTGCGCCATGCGCGATCAGCTTGGCGATCATCGGATCGTAGAACGGCGAGACTTCGCCGCCCTGCTGAACGCCGGTATCAACGCGCAGCGTTTCTGGAAGCACCAAATGCTCAAGCTTGCCTATTGAAGGCAGGAAGCCCTTCTCCGGATCCTCGGCATAGAGCCGCGCCTCCATTGCCCAGCCATTGATGGCCAGTTGCTCCTGCGTCATCGGCAGGCGCTCCCCGCTCGCGATGCGTAACTGCCATTCGACCAGATCGACGCCGGTAATCGCCTCGGTCACCGGATGTTCGACCTGCAGGCGGGTGTTCATTTCCATGAACCAGATGCGATCGGCGCGAAGGCCTTCGGACGCATCAGCGATGAACTCGATCGTGCCTGCACCGACATAGTCGACCGCCTTGGCGGCGCGAACGGCGGCGGCACACAGAGCCTCGCGCGTTTCGGCATCCATCCCCGGCGCAGGCGCTTCCTCGATCACCTTCTGGTGGCGGCGTTGCAGCGAGCAGTCGCGTTCGAACAGGTGGACGATCTGGCCATGACTGTCGCCAAACACCTGCACCTCGATATGGCGCGGGCGCTGGATAAATTTTTCGATCAACACATGGTCGTTGCCAAAGCTCGCCGCCGCCTCACGCTGGCAACTGGCCAGCGCATCGGCAAAATCCTCTGGGCGCTCGACCAGCCGCATTCCCTTGCCGCCGCCGCCCGCAACCGCCTTGATCAGCACCGGATAGCCGATGCCATCGGCCTGGATCGACAGGAACCCGGCATCCTGGTTGCTGCCCATATAGCCCGGCGTCACCGGCACACCCGCCTGCTGCATTAACTGCTTGGCGGCATCTTTCAGCCCCATAGCGGTAATGCTCGCCGGATTGGGGCCAACCCAGACCAGCCCCGCGCTGATCACACGCGCAGCAAATTCGGCATTTTCCGAAAGGAAGCCATAGCCGGGGTGGATCGCCTCCGCGCCGGTGACGCGGGCGATATCGATCAACTTCTCGCCCACCAGATAGCTTTCGCGCGCCGCCGAAGCACCGATGTGCACGGCATCGTCGGCCATCTGCACATGCAGCGCCTTGGCATCAGCATCCGAATAGACCGCAATGGTGCGTATACCCATGGCGCGTGCGGTGCGGATGATCCGGCAAGCAATTTCGCCGCGGTTGGCGATGAGGAGGGATTGGATCATACAGTGGTCATTTCAAAATCCGAATGGAATGTCATCGTTCCGGTGTAGGTTGAACCCCACACCGCCATTCCAAGATTGTTTGTCGTGTAGAATCGATGGCATCTAAGGTGACGTTCTCCTTGATGGTCGAAATACTCGATAATGAAAGAAAGTAGAAAGCAACCGGTTGCACTGCGGAGTGCATCAATTCGGTCCTGCTGCATCGGCAGCGAAGTGTTGATGTAAGTGTTCTGCGTAGGATACAACGTATGTGGCACTTCCGTTGGTAGTCCGATTTCTGGCAAGTCTCTCAACGGGAACGGCAAGTAGTTCAGACTAGAAATATGACGAAACTTGAACGCCGGGGTTTGTCCGAAATTTGAAATCTCCGCGCTGGCACCGAAACCACCGCTTACGGGGTCGAACGTATAATTGACTGCGCGTGGTCCGACATATGCACGCAGTTGATTGGCAGTTGCGTTGCGAGCTTCTTTTACACCCTCCCCCGCAAAATCAGCGGCCCGGCGCGTGTGGTGCAAAGTTCTCCAGACAAAACCCAGACCCAGCATGGTTAGAAAGGCTCCTGTCACTGATGCAATCAGCATCCAGAAGGCCCATTTTGCCATCTCCTCCTGCGCCTTAAGGTCTCGAATATCCCTTAATTCAGATGGATTAGGAACCGGCCTTTTGGTCTGATGCGCGATAACTGTGGCCGCACTGCCAGTTTCTGCTGTGGCAGTATGCGAATTGGCGTCCTTGACTTCAGCTTTGGCTGACGCAGCGGAGGGACTCCAGAATGCGAGACCAACGGCAACAAAAGGCGCAAGCTGTCTGTTCAAATTTCTCACATCCGGAACACCCCAAAGCCGCGCTCTTCAACCGGCGCATTCAATGTCGCTGCCAGCGCCAGCCCGAGCACATCGCGGGTCTGCGCGGGGTCGATCACCCCGTCATCCCACAGCCGCGCGGTCGCGTAATAGGGATTGCCTTCATCCTCATATTTCTGGCGGATCGGGGCTTTGAAGGCTTCGGCCTGTTCGGGGCTCCAGCTTGCGGCGTCGCGGTGGACGGTGGCGAGGACGCTGGCCGCCTGTTCGCCGCCCATCACGCTGATCCGCGCATTGGGCCAGCTGAACAGGAAGCGGGGCGAATAGGCCCGCCCGCACATGCCATAATTGCCTGCGCCAAAGCTGCCGCCGATCAGCACGGTTATCTTGGGCACGGTCGCGGTGGCGACGGCGGTGACGAGCTTTGCGCCATGTTTGGCGATCCCCTCCGCCTCATATTTGCCGCCAACCATGAAGCCCGAAATATTCTGCAGGAACAGCAGCGGGATTTTGCGTTGCTGTGCGAGTTCGATGAAGTGCGCGCCCTTCACCGCGCTTTCCGAAAACAGCACGCCGTTATTGGCAAGGATCGCGACGGGCATCCCCCAGATATGCGCGAAACCGCACACCAGCGTGGTGCCGTAGAGCGCCTTGAATTCGTGGAACTCGCTGCCGTCGACGATCCGCGCGATCACCTCATGCACATCATAAGGTGCGCGGACATCTTCGGGGATGATGCCGTACAGTTCCTGCGGATCATATTTGGGTGGGCGGGAGGGTAAAATAGGGACAGTTACTAATTTCCCATCGCTGCCAGCTCCCATATGCTCAGACGACCGGAGGAAATTAGTAACTGTCCCTATTTTACCAAGGTGCGAAACAATATCGCGCACTATGGTCAGCGCATGTTCGTCATTCTCGGCAAGATGATCGACCACGCCTGATTTCTTGGCGTGCAGATCACCCCCGCCCAGATCTTCGGCGCTGATCTCTTCTCCCGTTGCTGCCTTCACCAATGGCGGGCCGGCGAGGAAGATTGTGCCCTGTTTCTTCACGATCACCGTCTCGTCCGACATTGCGGGCACATAGGCGCCGCCTGCGGTGCAACTGCCCATCACGCAAGCGATTTGCGGAATCGCCTTGGCTGACATATTCGCCTGGTTGAAGAAGATGCGGCCGAAATGTTCGCGGTCGGGGAATACCTCTGCCTGATGCGGCAGGTTCGCCCCGCCGCTATCGACGAGGTAGATGCACGGCAGCCGGTTCTCCATCGCGATTTCCTGGGCGCGGAGGTGCTTTTTCACAGTCAGCGGATAGTAAGTGCCTCCCTTTACCGTCGCGTCGTTGCACACGATCATGCACTCGCGGCCTGAAACCCGGCCGATGCCGGTGATCAGGCTCGCCCCATGCACATCGCCCTCATACATGCCATTGGCGGCAAGCTGGCCGATCTCAAGGAAGGGCGCACCAGGATCGAGCAGCCGTTCGACACGATCGCGGGGCAACAGCTTTCCGCGCGCTACATGCCGCTCACGATGCTGTTCCGGCCCGCCAAGCGCGGCCTGCGCCACCTTCGCGTGCAATTCATCCGCCAAGGCGCGGTTGTGCGCAGCGCGGGCCTGCGTTGCCGGGTCTTCCGCATTAAATTGCGTGGTCAGAACGGGAGCCGTCAATTTAACACACCGTCATGCTGAACTTGTTTCAGCATCCATTTCTCCTCTCAGACCAAAGTTCCCGGAGGCACAATGGACCCTGAAACACGTTCAGGGTGACGAGAAGTGCTGCCGTGAAATCATCTTATAACGGCAATTTTCGGGAATCCTATGCGCAACTTTATTACGCGAAGCGGTTGCGCAATTCGAGCAATGCGATTGCTGCCTTCGCCGCTTCCCCACCCTTGTCCTTTTGCTTCGCATCGGCGCGGACGAGTGCTTGTTCTTCGTTCTCAACCGTTAGAATGCCATTGCCGATTGCCACGCCATCCATGGTCAGCGCCATGATGCCACGCGCGCTTTCGCCTGCAACGATTTCGAAATGATAGGTCTCGCCGCGAATGACTACGCCGATCGCGACAAAGCCGTCATAGAGGTCGCTCTGGTCAGCTAGGGCGATAGCACCTGGAATTTCCAGCGCACCGGGAACGGTGATTACTTCGACTTCATGACCGGCAGCCTTCAGCGCAGCGCTCGCACCTGCAACCAGCATGTCGTTGAGATGGTCGTAAAAGCGCGCTTCGACGATCAGGAATTTTGCCATTTTTCTTACTCCGGAATGGGGCGTTCGCCGACGACATGGATGCCATAGCCCTCAAGGCCGACAACGGTGCGGTGCGAATTGGTGAGCAGCGTCATATCGTGCACGCCCAAATCGGCAAGGATTTGTGCGCCGATGCCATAGACGCGCAGTTCACTACCGTCCGTGGTGCCGCCCACTTCGTGCTGCAGGCTCTGCGGGCCGCTGGGCATCAGGACGACGATTAATCCGCGCCCTTCCTTGCCGATTTCGGCCATGCATCGTTGCAGCGTCCGCTTGCGTGGGCCCGAACGGCCGAGGACGTCGTCAAAGATCGATATGGCGTGCATGCGCACCAGCGTCGGTTCATCGGGGAGCACTTTACCCTTTTGCAGGACGACATTGGTGCTGCCGTCGATCTTGTTGCGATAGGTCATCGCCCGCCAGTCGCCGCCATAGTCGGACTGGAAAGCGCTTTCGCTCGCTTTCTCGACCAGATGGTCGTTGCGCATGCGATATTCGATCAGGTCGCGGATCGTGCCCATCTTCAACTTGTGCATCCGCGCGAAGGCGACAAGATCGTCCATCCGCGCCATGGTGCCATCGTCCTTCATGATCTCGCAGATCACGCCAGAGGGATTGAGCCCCGCAAGACGGCTGATGTCGACAGCGGCTTCGGTGTGTCCTGCCCGCACCAACACGCCGCCATCGCGCGCCGTCAGCGGGAAGACATGGCCGGGGGAGACTATGTCTTCCGGGCCCTTAGAGGCATCGACAGCGACCGAGATGGTACGCGCGCGATCTGCTGCGCTGATCCCAGTGGTGACGCCCTCTTTCGCCTCGATCGAGACGGTGAAGGCGGTTTCCATGCTCTCGCGGTTTTCGCTGGCCATCGGCGCAAGACCGAGCTGGCCGCAGCGCGCCTTGGTCATCGCCAGGCAGATCAGCCCTCGACCATGGGTTGCCATGAAGTTGATTGCATCGGGCGTCGCCATCTGCGCAGGGATGATAAGGTCGCCTTCATTTTCCCGGTCTTCGTCATCGACAAGGATATACATGCGACCATTGCGGGCCTCTTCGATGATTTCTTCAATAGGCACGAGTGCAGGTGTTTCGTCGTTCGAAAACAGGTAGCTTTCGAGCTTGCGCAGCGTTTCGGCAGTCGGGTTCCAGTCCGGCGCATCCAGATCGCGCAAGGTGTTTGCATGCAGGCCTGCAGCGCGGGCAAGGCCAGAGCGCGACAGCCCACCTTCGGTGACGAGGTGACGGAGCTTTTCGATCAATTGGGTCGACATTTCACATTCCCGTGAGAATCGCACCACGGAAATGTGGTGTCTTGCGGGCTTGTTTCACATCATAATGTGAATGTCAAAAGGCAATTCCACATTTTGCCGTCGTTGGATTCAGGTGGCAATGCCGACCGATTGGCTGTCGATCACGCGTTCTATCAGCGTTTCTTCTGGGGGCACTTGTTTGTCCAGCATCAGCATAGCCAACCCATGCACGATCGACCAGGCACGCAACGCCGCCACCCGCCGCTCCTCTTCCGAAGCGCCTTCGGGCGCCAGATGCGCGATACTGTCATGCAACAATTGCATCGCCGCATTGTCGCGATCCTGAGGCAGGTTCAGCATGTCGAAGGGCGTTCTCGTGCTCATCATCATACGAAACAGAGTCGGGTTGGCGAGCGCGAAACGAACATAGGCCCGCCCGACAGCGTCGAACCCGGCGCGACCACCGCCTGCATCCTGCATCGCGACAAATTGCAGCCTGCCCAGTTCCGCCGCACCTTCATCGCACAGCGCACCCAGCAAGGCCGCCTTATCGGGAAAATGCCGGTATACCGCAGTGGGACTGACGCCAACCATGCGCGCAATTTCGCGCAGACTGACCGCCTCAGCGCTGCGCGTTTTCAGCAGTTCCAGACCGGCCTGCACCAACGCCGAACGCAGATCACCATGGTGATATCCACGTTTCCCATTTTCAATGTTGACACTGTTATCTTTACGCGACATGTTATCGCTGTAAACATTGCCGAGTCGAATGGCAAGCCAGAGGACAGCAGATATGGCCAGCGCAGTTGAAACCCTTATTCGGGGTGCCGTTACCAAAGGCGTAATGAAGGTTGCAGAATTCAACCGCGACCACCGCAAAGCCCCTGCAACCCACCCTTATTTGACGGGCATCCACACACCTATGGAAGCGGAGCTGTCGCTTGATAGCTTGCAAGTGACGGGTTCGATCCCGGCTGATTTGGATGGTCGCTATATTCGAATTGGCCCCAACCCGATCAACGCCAACCCAGCTGCCTATCATTGGTTTCTTGGCGATGGCATGGTGCATGGCGTGCGTCTCAAGGACGGCAAGGCACTGTGGTATCGCAACCGCTGGGTCCGATCAAGCGCGGTCAGTGCTGCATTGGGAGAAGCACCTGCTCCCGGCCCTCGCGCTGAACGCTTCGACACCGTCAACACCAACGTCCTCGGTCATGCCGGCCAGACTTGGGCGATTGTCGAGGCGGGCGGCTTTCCCGTTCGCATTGATGAGGAATTGAACACTATCGCGCATGATCCCTTTGGTGGCACGCTGCATTATTCCTTTTCAGCCCATCCGCATCTGGACCCCGACAGCGGAGAGATGCACGCCATCTGCTACAAGGGCGATGTGCAGGACACGATCTGGCATGTTGTCGTCGATGCAAGCGGCAAGGTTATCCGAGAGGAACCCATCAGCGTCGCCCATGGCCCGATGATACATGATTGTATGATAACGAAAAATTATGTGATCATACTGGATCTGCCCTGCACTTTCTCAATGAAGGCACTGATTTCAGGCCACCCTTTCCCTTATCGCTGGAATCCCGATCACAAGCCGCGCATAGGTCTGTTGTCTCGGGATGGCAAAGGTGACGATACGATCTGGTGCGATGTCGAACCCTGCTATGTCTTCCACCCTTGCAACGGATATGAAACCGAAGATGGCAAGGTGATCCTGGACGTTTGCGCGCACGACCAAATGTTCCGCCCCGATGCGACCGGACCCGATTCAACCCGCGTGCCTTTCGAACGCTGGACAATTGATCCAACCGCCAAAAATGTTGCGCGGCGGGTCGTCGACGAAGAATCGCAGGAATTCCCCCGACCCAACGAAGATCGGATCGGCAAATCCTATCGCTATGCCTATACGATGGCCCTGCCCGACGGGTTCGACGCAGCCTCTCCCAACCAGTCGAAACTGTTCAAGCATGATCTGGTGGCCGGGGGAAAGCAGGTGCATGATTTCGGAGCCGGTCACATCCCCGGCGAGTTTGTCTTCGTACCAAGTAAGGACGGCACCGCCGAAGATGATGGCTGGCTGATGGGCTATGTTGTCAATCTGGCCGACGAAACAACGGACCTAGTCATTCTGAATGCACAGGACTTCCAAAGTGCGCCTGCGGCAACGGTGCACATCCCGCACCGTATCCCGCCGGGCTTCCATGGCAATTGGGTGCCTGCCTGAGTACCAAGCACACCATTGCATTCACCACTTGAGCAAATTGGCGGGGTGGGTTTGGCCCACCCCATCCAGATCAAATCCCGTCGACGCTCTTGCTGACAAGAATATTGACGGCGGCGCGACGATTCTGTGCTTTGCCTTCTTCGGTGCTGTTGTCAGCAACAGGATCGGATTCTGCCATCCCTGTCGGCGTCAGCATGCGATACGGAGCCCAGCGGCATTTCTGCTGCAGATGGTTGATAACGCTGCTCGCACGGCGCTCACTGAGCGTCTGGTTATAATCATCGCTGCCAACCGAGTCGGTATAGCCGACGACCAGCAAAAGCGCGTTGTTGGTAGCATCAGCCTGAGCTGCAGCTGCACAAAGCTCATCTTTGGCCTGCGCAGACAGCGCCCATTTTCCGGTATCGAAATAGACGTTGGTTGTGCCTTTGATGTTGTACTTGTCGATATCGCCCATCCGTCCGCGCAACGCTTCGGTCGCAGCGGCCTGCTCACCAAAACGCTGATCGGTGCCGTTGTAGATCATATTGGCGGTCTTGAAATCGCCCTTGCGGAAGCTGATGTGACTAGCCAGCAAGCCTTCGCTCCACTGCAAAGTCTTGACAGTTACCGGCAGGCCATTCAGCAATGCGGCAGTTCCCAGCTTGCTTTTTCCGCCAAATAGCCCGCTGCTCGTCTTGATCTTGGTCGCCTCACTGATTGCGATGACGGTGCTGTTGCCGTCCGCAGTGGTAATCTTTATCCTGTCGTCGTTGCGCGCAGAGATGATGCCCTTGATTTCCGGCCCCTTGGGCATTGTCGCCGGGTCGGGAATGGGCGTACCATTCACGACAATATTCGGATCGGTTGCGTCCTGCTGAGCCGACAAGCTAGCCGACGCCGAAACTGCAAGCGCTGAAACAAGGACGAGGCGTCCTGTCTTTTGGAAAACAACACGCATTGAGAATTACTCCTTCTACCTGCCCCTACAAATTTGCCTGTTGTGACAAACCTTGCTGGCGGATGAACGGGATCTGGCAGACATATCTTCTGCCGATAGTTTGATCAGTGGGTGCGACAAACCGAATTGGACGAGGCGTTGACGCGAACGAATTTGCGCGTGGCGAAGTTCGGGTCACCAACTCGCTGCAATTGTGATTGCTCGAAATAGGAGCCGGATGACCCGCCGAAAAATCGTTACGGCTGCTTCCGTCAGGATCTGACCGGGTTGGCGACGACAGCGCCCATCCGACTCCCGCAGCGCATATGGCAGTGAAGTTCCTTATTTTCAAGCGCGGTCATTTTGATGGATAATATTGGCATAAAAGCAGCAGCTTGGCTGGTTTAACTTTTATTATCCACATTTGGATGCAGTGCATTAACCCTGCCAGCGCAATGTGCGCGTTCAACTGGCAGGATTTCCGGCAATGATTGTACCAAGCACAATCGACCCTACTTCGCTTCGCTATGATAGCGCCGCACTCGAAGATCGTTGTGCTCCGCGCATCAAGATTCGCATTCCTGCTTTGCTAAGGCAGTCGGGAAATACAGGTTTCGCGGTGGTTGTTACCGACCTGTCAATAGCAGGCTTTCAATGCGAAGCCCTGACCGGAATGCCCGCAGGCGCTCGGTGTTGGCTCGCACTTCCCGGGCTATCACCAATCCAGGCCGAGCTGATCTGGAACAACGGTCGCGCAGTTGGTTGTGCGTTCACCAATTTGCTCAACCAAGCGGTGCTTGACTCGATTCTCAAGCGTTTCATTGTCGGCTGATTTCAAAACAACCGGGTAAGCAGGTAGAAACTAGCTCCTACGGCGGCTGACGCCGGGACAGTCAAAACCCATGCAGTCAGCAGATTGCTGGCAACGCCCCAACGCACTGCCGATGCGCGCCGCGCAGTTCCCGCGCCAATCACCGCGCCCGTAATGGTATGCGTCGTCGAAACTGGAATGCCCAGCGCCGACGCGCTGAATAGCATGATCGATCCGCCAAGCGATGCGCTGAACCCTTGATGCTGGGACAATTTGGTTATCTTGGTCCCCATGGTTTCAATGATTTTCCATCCTCCACAGGCTGTACCAAGGCCGATGGCAACATAGCAGCTGATCGCAACCCAATGCGGAACGTGGAACTCGCCCTGCATATAGCCGGTCGAGTAGAGCAGTACTGCGATGATCCCCATCGTTTTTTGCGCGTCATTCAAACCATGGCTGAGCGAATAGGCGGCGGAGGACATGATGTGCATCACCTTCATTCCGCCCTCAGCCTTGCTGGCCGTCGCGTTACGAAGCACCCACGAACTAATTAGCATCACCAGCATCGCAAGGATCATGCCCAATGTCGGGGACAGGAATATGAAGATGATTGTTTTGTTGAGGCCTGCCCATTGCACGGCACCGAAGCCATTTGCAGCGACACCGGAACCAATCAATCCCCCGACGAGTGCATGGGAGGAGGAGGATGGAATTCCTTTCACCCAGGTGAGGATGTTCCAGAACATTGCCCCGCACAGAGCTCCAAAGACGACGGCGGGTGTCACAAGATCCTTATCTATCAGGCCCTTGCCGATTGTGTCCGCAACCTTGTGCAGCCATGGGAAATAGAGCGTGAGGAAATAGGCCGCAAAGTTGAAAAACGCCGCGAACATTACCGCATGAAACGGCTTGAGCAGCTTGGTTGATACGATGGTCGCAATCGAATTGGCGGCATCGTGCAAACCGTTCAGAAAATCGAACAGCAGCGCGAGGATGATTAGCCCGACGAGTAGCGGAAAGGCGATTTCCATTATGGCCTCCCGGCTCAGGCGTGGTCGATGACGAGGCCGTCAATCTGGTTCGCAACATCTTCGAACTTGTCACAAACCTTTTCAAGATGGCGGTAGATTTCGTTGACGACGACAAACTGGGTCGGATCACTTTTGCCATGCTCCTTGAAGGCCTTGCGCAGACCATCGAAGTTCAGCTTGTCGGCATCGCCTTCAAGCTTGACGAGGCGGGCGGTCATTTCGTGCAGCGGCTTGGCATTCGCCGTTACATCACGCAACAGCGGAAGCGCCTGATCGATGATCGTCGATGCCTCGACGATGATGTCGGCCATACCTACCATTTCGGGTGTAAAGCTGGTAACATCATATAGCTCAACAGCGCCTGCAGTCTGCTGCATCTGGTCGACCGCATCGTCCATCACGCCGATCAATGCCGTGATAGATCCGCGATCGAATGGCGTCAGGAATATGCGACGGACATCTTGCAGCACATCGCGAATAATATCATCCGCCTTATGCTCTTCGTCCTCGATAGTCTTGATGTGAACGGCAATGTCGGGTCCTCCGCGCACAAGTTTGGCAAGCGCCTGCGAACTGGCAACAATCGTTTTGCCATGCGCTTCGAACTGCTCGAAAAAATTGCCGGTGCGCGGCAACAGCTTTTGAAACCAAGCGAACATATTTCCCCCTGAACGCTGAAACTTCCGGGGCGCGAATCGCCCTCTTGCGATGTCGTTTAGTTGTAATAGTTTCGTCGTTAAACTGTAACGTTGAACTGAATATATTTGCTTGACAAATTTTGCTCGAAATTCCCCGATTCCATTCCTTCCCGGTTCCTGATTGAGGAAGATTTCCTTTTTGCTAGAATGAAAACATGGCCGAATATTCAAAACAGTTGCTGTCGCTGATCGAGATTCCGATCCTGCTGGTCCACGGCGACAGGGTCAATTTCGCCAATGCAGCCGCCAAGTCCCTGCTGGGTGGCCACATAGAGGGTCAGGACATCCGCATAGCTCTGCGTGATCCGGAAGCACTTAAACTGATAAAATCTCCTGATGGCGGGCGAGCCAAGATTTCGGGCCTTTCGGTGCGCGGCAGCGTTTGGGAAATGGTATGCAGCCCGCTGGCGGATAACAACCGACTGATTTCGCTGCAGGATCAATCAATTCAGGTCAGCGTAGCCCGTGCGCATGCCGATTTCGTTGCTAATGCGAGCCACGAATTGCGCACGCCATTGACGGCCATATTGGGCTATGTTGAAACGCTATCTGACCCGAAAGCAGGTGAAGACCCCGCTACACGCCAGCGCTTCCTGGATATCATCAAGCGGGAAGCAACACGAATGCAGTCGCTGGTGTCCGACCTGATGTCACTCTCACGCATTGAGGCAATACGGCATGAAGCGCCATCAGACCAGATCGAAATGGTCAGTCTGTGTCGCGAAGTCATCGGCGAGCGCCCCCGTGAGGTCGAAGTCAATTTTGTTACCAATGCCGATCACGCCTATGTGACGGGCGATCATGCCCAACTCGCGCAGGTCGTCCGCAACCTCGTTGATAATGCGGAAAAATATGGCGGTTCCGACAAAGGCACTAAAGTGCAACTGGAAGCCAGCGAACGCGGCTGGTTGACGCTGGCAATCACCGACCATGGTGAAGGAATAGCACCGGAACATCTGCCGCGGCTGACCGAACGATTTTACCGCGCCGATACCGGGCGCAGCCGGGCGGCAGGCGGCACCGGATTGGGCCTCGCTATCGTCAAGCATATCGTCGAACGGCACCGTGGCCGCTTCGACATCAGCAGCCGCCAGGGCGAAGGCACCACGGCAACAATCATGCTTCCGCAGGATAAATCGGACTGAGTCTCAAAACTGTAACATGATTGTCGCATTTGGCGGGCCAGTCACAAAGGTGAAAGGTTTTATGCAATGCGTAAATGGGGTCTAATCGCACTGGCGTCTGCCACTGCACTTACAGTTTCAGCATGCGGCGGCAGCGGCGGTGGAAGCGGCGAAAATCGCGACTTCCTGCGCGTTGTCGGCTCTTCGACTGTCTATCCCTTTGCAACCGCAGTCGCTGAAGCGACCGCCAAGGCCAATGCCGACATGAAGTCTCCCGTCATCGAATCGACAGGCACAGGCGCCGGCATGAAACTGTTTTGCGGCGGCGTAGGCGCTCAGCATCCCGACATCGAAATGGCTTCGCGCCGGATGAAAAAATCCGAGCATGAAGATTGCGTCAAAAACGGCGTAAAGGACATCATCGAAGTCCAAGTCGGCCTTGACGGCATCGCCTTTGCTGAAGCTACCAATGGTCCGGAAATGAAGCTGACGCCGGAAGACGTTTACAAAGCGCTTGCCGCCACGCCTTTTGGCAAACCGCAGGCCGCGAAGAACTGGAACGACGTAAACCCCGCGCTGCCCGCGATCCCCATTGTGGTTTACGGGCCGCCGTCAACTTCGGGAACGCGCGACGCTCTGGCCGAACTGATCCTGACCAAGGGCTGTGAAACCGATCCGGCGATGAAGGCGCTGAAGGACAGCGACAAGGATAAGCACAAGGATCTGTGCACAAAGGTTCGCACCGATGGCGCCTATGTAGAGCAGGGCGAAAACGACAATCTGATCGTGCAGAAGATTGCCGCCAACCCCAAAGCCATCGGCATTTTCGGTTTCTCCTTCCTTGAAGAGAATATGTCGAAGATCAAAGGCATCCCGATGTCGGGCGTGATGCCGACCTATGAGAGCGTTTCGGACTTTTCTTATCCTGGCGCGCGTCCACTTTACCTTTATGTCAAAGCTGCGCATGTGAAGGCGATCAAGTCGCTCACGCCATTCCTCAACGAGTTTTCTAAGGCGTGGGGCATGGATGGCTATCTGAAAACCAAAGGCATGGTTGTTGCACCGGAGGATGTCCGCACGAAAAATGCTGACATTGTCGCGAAAATGACACTGATGGATGCCAGCGGCCTGAAATAAGCCGGAAAGCTGGGGGCGATGCCAATTTCATTTGTCTTGATCAGCGTGATTGGCCTGGGCGTTATCGCCTGGGCCATGTCACGCGCACGTTCGGCACATTTTGCGCCGGTCGCAGGCAAGCTCAAGCTCGCCCTGCCAGGCCATTATGGACTTTATGCGGCGATCTGGACCATCGTACCGGCACTGATTGCTGTCTGGATTTGGTCGCTGATTTCTCCCGGCCTGGTGCAGGGCGCAATCCTCGCTGATCCGGCGGCTGCACAGCTGCCTGGCTTCGAATTTGAACGCAACACCATCCTGAACGAAGCCTTTGCGCTGGCGAACAACCCCAACGCCTTTGTATCGGACCCGATTGCCCAACAACTTGCCCCAGCCATTACCGCGGCCCAGACAAAGTTCGGCTGGATCGGCGCGGTGCTCGCAATAGTCGTAGCTCTGGCTGGCTTCGCATTCGGATATACCCGGATCAAGGCAGGCTTTCCGGCACGCTCGAAGATTGAACGCATTGTCCTCGGCGCACTGCTGCTCGCTTCCTTCGTTGCCATCATCACTACGGTAGGCATCATTGCGTCGCTGATTTTTGAATCGGCGCGTTTCTTTTCGATGGTCAACCCCATCGATTTCCTGTTCGGGACCAACTGGACACCCGACACCATGGCCTCTGCAACGTCGGACATGGGCGATGACTTGGGCGCTGTACCGCTTTTCTGGGGCACCTTCTTCATCGGCGCTATCATCGCGATGCTCGTTGCGATCCCCTTCGGACTGATGAGTGCGATTTACCTAACCCAATATGCAAGCCCGCGGGCGCGAAGCATCCTGAAGCCGATGCTTGAAATCCTCGCCGGGATTCCGACCGTGGTGTACGGCTATTTCGCTGCGTTGACCGCAGCCCCGTTCATCCGAGACCTTGCGCTGGCTATTGGCATTACCAACGCCTCTACAGAAAGCGCTTTGGCCGCCGGTCTGGTCATGGGCGTGATGATTATCCCCTTTGTCTCCTCCATGGCAGACGACAGCATTGCTGCGGTTCCGCAGGCCATGCGCGATGGCTCGCTCGCTATGGGCGCTACAACCTCGGAGACAATCAAGAAGGTTCTGATCCCCGCCGCGCTGCCCGGTATCGTTGCTGGAATCATGCTGGCCATCAGCCGGGCCATCGGGGAAACGATGATCGTCTATATGGCAGCGGGTGCCTCGGCCAATCTGTCGGCAAATCCGTTCGAGCGTATGACAACTGTCACCTACCAGATTGCAGCGCTGCTCACTGGTGAAGGCAGTTTCGACCATCCGACCACATTGTCGGCTTTTGCTCTGGGTCTGGTACTGTTCATTGTCACGCTCATCCTCAACATCGTCGCGTTGCGTGTCGTCAAGCGCTTCCGGGAGGCTTATGAGTAACTGGCAATCTTCCGAAGCGACAGCGCGTCTCAAAAAACGCTATGCCGCCGAACGGCGCTTCAAGGCGCTGGGTTTTGTGGCCATCGTCCTGTCGATACTGTTCCTCGCTGTGCTGCTGTTCACGATGCTGAAGAATGGTGTCGCTGGACTCGACTGGGCATTCCTGTCTGGTTCGGACTCGACCGATCCGGTGACAGCCGGTGTGTGGAGCGCGGTCAAAGGCTCGCTGTGGACCATGCTGGTCACGCTGTCCCTCGCCTTCCCGATGGGTGTCCTGGCTGCGATATATTTGGAAGAGTTCGCTCCGCGGTCACGCTGGGTCGACTGGGTCGAAGTGTCGATTAACAATCTCGCTGCTGTTCCATCGATCATCTTCGGTCTGTTGGGGCTCGCCGTATTCATCCAGTTCATGCACCTGCCGCGCTCTTCTCCCCTCGTCGGCGGGATGACACTCGCGTTGATGACGATGCCGGTTATCGTGATCTCCGGTCGCAACGCCATCAAGGCGGTGCCGCCGTCAATCCGTGATGCCGCTCTCGCCGTAGGCGCCAGCAAGGTGCAAACCGTGTTCCACCATGTCTTGCCGCTCGCGCTACCCGGTATTCTCACCGGAACGATTATTGGTATGGCCCGCGCGCTTGGCGAGACCGCGCCGCTGCTCATGATCGGCATGCGTGCATTTGTCTCAACTCCTCCGGGCAGTGTCACCGACCCCTCGTCCGTGCTGCCGATGCAGATCTTTCTCTGGTCGGATGAAGTCGACCAAGGCTTTGTGCAGAACACTTCTGCCGCGATTATTGTGCTATTGTTCGTGCTCATCGCGATGAACGGCGTCGCCATTTATCTTCGCAACAAATTCGAGACCCGCTGGTAGGACCATGTCAGAAAACGCTAATCTAAAAATCTCCGCCCGCGATGTGAACGTCTTTTATGGCGAGAAGCAGGCGATCAACAATGTCTCGATCGATATCGCGACAGAGCATGTTACGGCCTTCATTGGCCCTTCGGGTTGCGGTAAATCGACCTTCCTGCGGACACTGAACCGTATGAACGACACCATTGCCGGGTGCCGTATTGACGGTGAGATCAAGCTCGACGGCGAGGATATTTACTCAAGCGGAATGGACGTCGTTCAGCTCCGTGCCCGCGTCGGTATGGTTTTCCAGAAACCCAACCCCTTCCCCAAGTCGATCTACGAAAATGTCGCCTATGGCCCGCGCATCCATGGTCTTACCGCAAACAAAGCGGATATGGACGCCATCGTCGAAAAATCGCTGCGCCGCGCAGGCCTGTGGGAAGAAGTGAAAGATCGCCTGTCCGATGCGGGTACAGCATTGTCCGGTGGCCAGCAGCAGCGTCTATGCATAGCACGCGCCATCGCCGTCAGCCCTGAAGTCATACTGATGGACGAACCCTGCTCAGCGCTCGATCCTATTGCAACGGCACGTATTGAGGAACTCATCGACGAGCTCAAAGGCCGCTACGCCATCGTCATCGTCACCCACTCGATGCAGCAAGCCGCACGCGTTTCACAGCGTACCGCTTTCTTCCACTTGGGTTCGATGGTGGAATATGGCGAAACCTCAACGATCTTCACCAATCCACGTGAAGAGCGCACCAAAGACTATATCACCGGTCGTTACGGATAAGGACCCGACATGGCAGAAAACCATACCGTCAAAGCATTCGACGAGGATATCAGCAAGCTGCGCGGCCTGATTGCCGAAATGGGCGGGCTCGCCGAAGTGGCGATTGCTGACGCAATCGATGCGCTCGTCAATCGCGATGAAGCGAAAGCGAAACTGGTCGTTGCTTCCGACGCCAAGTTGGACGCCCTTGAAGCCGAAGTCGACCAACTGGCAATTCGCATCATTGCCCTTCGCGCACCTATGGCCGACGACTTGCGCGACGTGATCGCCGCACTCAAGATTTCGGGGGTCGTCGAGCGCATCGGCGACTATGCAAAGAACATCGCCAAGCGGGTCGGAGATGTCAAAGTCAAAGGCACCATTGAACCGCTGACGCTGATCCCGGCAATGGCAGATATCGCACAGGGAATGGTGCGCGATGTGCTCAATGCTTATGCCGCACGCGACTCCCAGCTCGCGGTCGAAGTCATCGCCCGCGATGAGAAGCTGGACAATTTCTACAACAGCCTGTTCCGCAATCTGGTTTCGCACATGATGGAAAATCCGGCGACGATCAGTACCGCCGCACATCTGCTGTTCATCGCGCGCAACCTGGAACGCATCGGGGACCATGCCACCAATGTTGCAGAAATGGTCTATTATGCGGCGACCGGGCGCTATTTCACCGACCGCAGCGGCGCTGTCCGCCTAGAGGATGACGAATGACCCCAAAAATCCTCATTGTAGAGGATGAGCCCGCACTCGCGGAACTCCTGTCGTACACTTTCGAGAGCGCTGGTTTTTCAGTCGAGCAAACCGCAGACGGCGAAGAAGCCCTGCTGATCGCCCAGGAGTTTACCCCCGACATCATCATTCTCGACTGGATGATCGAGCAATTGCCAGGCATCGAAGTCTGTCGCCGATTGCGCAAAGGCAAGGAAACCGCAGCAATCCCCGTCATCATGCTGACTGCACGAGGGGAAGAAGAAGACCGCATTCGCGGGCTCGAAACCGGTGCCGACGATTATGTCACCAAACCCTTTTCTCCCCGCGAGCTGCGCGCCCGGGTAGAGGCTGTTTTGCGGCGTACACGACCCGCGGTAACCGGAAGCACGCTGGTTGTTGGCGATCTCGAACTTGACCCTGTTGCCGTACGCGTGAAGCGCGACGGCACGCAAATCGCACTGGGTCCGACTGAATTCCGACTGCTACGGCATTTCATGGAGCGGCCAGGCCGCGCCCAATCGCGCAGCCAGTTGCTTGATGCCGTATGGGGACATGACAGCGACATCGAACTGCGTACCGTTGATGTGCACATTCGGCGATTGCGCAGTGCAATCGAGGTTGCAGGTAAGGACGATCCGATCCGTACGATCCGTTCTGTCGGATATGCGCTCGACGGCTGAAGTCTAGACCTCAATCTGTCGCCATTCGCCCAGTGCCAGCCCCGCTACTGTCCAGTCGCCAATCGACCACCTTACCAGTCGAAGCGTGGGAAAGCCGACAGCCGCCGTCATCCGCCGAACTTGCCGGTTGCGGCCTTCACGGATGGTCAGCTTGATCCAGCAATCGGGCACCGATTTGCGCAACCGCACCGGCGGATCACGCGGCCATAGTTCTGGATCGGCAATGCGCTCTGCGTCGGCGGGCATGGTTATGCCGTCCTTTAGTCGAACACCTTTTCGCAGCTGACCCAGCGCATCCCCGCCAATATCGCCCTCCACCTGCACCAGATAGCTTTTCGGCATCTTGTGCTTGGGTTCGGCTATCCGCGCCTGCAATCGCCCATCGTCGGTCAGTAGTAACAGGCCTTCGCTGTCGCGATCGAGCCTGCCTGCCGGATAGACTCCCGGGATATTGATATGGTCCGAAAGCGTCGCTCGCGCACCTTCGCTGCCCCTGTCAGTGAATTGCGACAGGACGCCATAGGGTTTATTGAACAGGATCAGGCGAGACATTCAGGACCAGAATTTCAGCTGGCCGGTTTCGGGAGACGCGATACGATCGCGTTTACGCGAGAGGATGACCGCCGCGCCTGCGCCCGCAATCGCCCCGAACAGGTGCGATTCAAACGAAATGTAACTGTCGGTAGGCAACACGCCCAACACCATCGCGCCATAGAAAAAGGCCACAGCGATACCGATGGCGATATTCCGCCAGCTGCGATCGACAAAGGCGAGCGTGATGACCAGGGCCCACAGGCCGAATATCCAGCCGCTCGCGCCGACATGGATGTTGTCGCGCGCCAGCAGCCAGACAAGCGCGCCCGTGATTGAGATAATCAGCAGGCTGGCCTTAAGGAAATAGCGAATGCCGTTGAGCAAGCAGATGGCGGCCAGCACCACAAAGGAAGCTAGGTTGCTAAACAGGTGGCCGAAATCGGCATGCAGCCAAGGCGCGGTGAAAATGGTGTACGCGCTGCCCACATTCCGCGGATCAATCCCGAAAGACAATAGCGCCCCGCCCAGCACAAGATTGATGATATGAACCGCGATCATTGTCGCGCATATGGCGGTCAGAACGGTTATGCGCGGCATCATCACTCCCGATGTAGGGACACGCAGCCCAAATTCCAACAAAAAGGCCGGCGAGTTTCCCCACCGGCCCTTTGTTTGTCAGCGCGAGCTGAACGGCGGACTTAGAAGTCCATGCCGCCCATACCGCCCATACCGCCGGGCATGCCGCCCATGGCCGGAGCCTTATCTTCCGGAGCGTCCGCAATGGTCGCTTCGGTGGTGATCAACAGGCTGGCAACCGAGGCAGCATCCTGCAGCGCGGTACGCACAACCTTGGTCGGGTCGATAACGCCCGAAGCCTTCAGATTTTCATAGGTATCGGTAGCAGCGTTGAAACCCTGCTCTTCCTTGCCTTCGCGCAGCAGGTTGCCCGAAACAACCGCACCGTCATGACCGGCATTTTCAGCGATCTGGCGCACAGGTGCCATGATTGCCTTGCGGATGATGTCGATACCGCGGGTCTGGTCGTCATTCGCACCCTTGAGGCCTTCGAGAGCCTTGGTTGCATAGAGCAGAGCGGTACCGCCGCCGGGGACGATGCCTTCTTCGACAGCAGCGCGGGTTGCGTGGAGAGCGTCGTCAACGCGGTCCTTGCGTTCCTTCACTTCAACCTCGGTCGCACCACCAACCTTGATCACGGCAACACCGCCAGCGAGCTTCGCCAGACGTTCTTGCAACTTTTCACGGTCATAGTCGCTGGTGGTGGTTTCGATCTGCGCACGGATCGCTTCGACGCGGCCCTTGATCGCATCAGCTTCACCGGCACCGTCAACAATGGTGGTGTTGTCCTTGTCGATGGTGACGCGCTTGGCCTGACCGAGCATGCCGAGCGTAACCGACTCAAGCTTGATGCCGAGGTCTTCGCTGATCATTTCGCCCTTGGTCAGGATTGCGATATCTTCGAGCATCGCCTTGCGACGATCACCGAAGCCCGGAGCCTTGACGGCAGCGATCTTCAGGCCACCGCGCAGCTTGTTGACCACGAGGGTTGCAAGCGCTTCGCCTTCAACGTCTTCCGCGATGATGAGGAGCGGACGGCCAGCCTGCACGACAGCTTCCAGAACCGGCAGCATCGCTTGCAGGTTCGACAGCTTCTTTTCGTGGATCAGGATGTAGGGGTTATCCAGCTCGACCGACATTTTTTCGGTGTTGGTGATGAAGTAGGGCGAGAGGTAACCGCGGTCGAACTGCATGCCTTCGACGACATCGAGTTCGAATTCGAGGCCCTTGGCTTCTTCAACGGTGATGACGCCTTCCTTGCCGACCTTTTCCATGGCTTCGGCAATCTTCTCACCGACTTCCTTGTCGCCATTGGCCGAGATGATACCGACTTGTGCGATTTCCGACGAGCCAGCGACGGGGGTCGAACGGCCCTTGAGGTCGGCGACCACTGCAGCAACAGCCTGGTCAATACCGCGCTTCAGATCCATCGGGTTCATGCCAGCAGCAACCGACTTCATGCCTTCGCGAACGATAGCCTGAGCGAGAACGGTTGCAGTGGTGGTGCCGTCACCGGCAGCATCGTTGGCCTTGCTGGCAACTTCGCGCAGCATCTGGGCGCCCATATTTTCGAACTTGTCCTTCAGTTCGATTTCCTTTGCGACGGTAACGCCGTCCTTGGTGATGCGGGGAGCGCCGAAGCTCTTGTCGATCACGACATTGCGGCCTTTGGGGCCGAGGGTTACCTTCACCGCGTCGGCGAGGATGTCTACACCGCGCAGGATGCGCTCACGCGCGTCGCGGCCGAATTTTACGTCTTTAGCAGCCATGTTGAATTTCCTTCAAAAAATGGGGCTTAACTTCCCTAGATTCCCGCCTGTGATGGTTTTTTGGGAATCTAAGAGAGGGCTCAGCCAACAATCCCGAGAATGTCCGATTCCTTCATGATCAACAGGTCTTCGCCGTCGATCTTCACTTCGGTGCCCGACCATTTGCCGAACAGGATTTTGTCTCCGACTTTGACGTCGAGTTTGATGCGGTCGCCATCTTCGTTATAGGCACCTTCGCCGGCAGCGACGATCTCGCCTTCTTGCGGCTTTTCCTGAGCGCTATCGGGGATAATGATCCCGCCAGCGGTTTTTGATTCTGCCTCGACGCGACGGACGAGGACGCGGTCATGCAACGGACGAAATTTCATGCCATGCTTTCCTTTTTGGGTTGGTGACGCAAGGGGGAACGGAAAAGCGACCTCCCCGACGCCTGAATCACAATTAGCACTCACTCTTTGCGAGTGCTAACGGGGCCCAGATAGGGATTATCCGGGATGGGTCAAGCGTCTGGACCGGAAAAATTTTCATTCGTTCGGTAACTTTATCGGCCATGGTCGCGAACCTCATGTCGAGACGCTAGATGAGCGCTCTCCAAGCCAGCCCCCTGGCCTTATTTTTGACGCCGAACATTTGGAGGATTTATGACTGTTTCCGTATTGAAAATCGCCGCCGCTGCTGCTGCCCTTTCCGCCGCTGCCGCCATTGCAACAACGCCCGCCACTGCCGCCGCTGGTGCCAAGGAAAAATGCTACGGTGTTGCCCTGAAAGCCAAGAATGATTGCGCCGCGGGCCCGGGCACCACCTGCGCCGGCACGTCGACTGTCGACTATCAGGGCAATGCGTGGAAATATGTTGCCAAGGGCAGCTGCGTAAAGATGGGCGGATCGCTCACCGCAAAGCAGGGCAACGCCAAGCCGGTTCCGCAGAGCTGAGATCTGCGCTAAAGTTTGCGGATGGACATGACGGCCAATCTGACGGCGCAACCCGGATATTCCGGTACCCTCCCCCCAAAAGCCGGGATCGGGTTAAAGCCGCAGCATTATGGTGCCGTCCTCGACGCAGAAACCCAACCGGGTCGCCCTGCCTGGGTTGAGGTCCATCCGCAAAACTATTTCTGCGATGGCGGTCCGCCGCATCGCTGGCTATCCGCCGTCGCAGAACATTATCCGCTGAGTTTTCACTCGGTCGGGCTGTCGCTCGGCACTGCAGAAGGACTCATCGAAGACCAGCTGGAGCGGCTGGCATCACTATGTGATCGCTACAATCCGGCCATGGTGTCAGACCATCTAAGCTTCAGCGGCAACGCACATGATCGCTTTGCCGATCTTTTGCCTATTCCTTACACGCACGAAGCCATTAATCATTTTGCCGTCCAAATTGACCGGGTTCAGCAGAGGCTCGGTCGGCAGATGCTTATAGAAAATCCGTCCTGCTATCTGGCCTATGCAGACAACGAAATGCCCGAGACGGAATTCATCGCCCGATTGATCGAAAAAACCGGTTGCGGCATGTTGCTCGACATCAACAACATAGTCGTTTCCACTGGCAATCTCAGCGGCGAACCCTGCGATTGGTTTGCGCAGATCAATCCCGATTGGGTCGGCGAGATCCATTTGGCCGGCCATGCGACCGAAATCCACGAGAGCGGACCGCTATTTATCGACGATCATGGCTGCCCTGTCGGCGATATCGCCTGGATGCTCTATCTCGATTTCGTCGCAAAACATGGCCTGAAACCGACGCTGATTGAATGGGATACCAACACCCCCGATTATGATACCTACATGGCCGAAGTCGGCAAGGCGCAGGTGATCCTCGATGCCGTCGCTGACTGAAGCCCAGCGGATCTTCGTCGCAACAATCAATGAGGGGCCGGACGCGCTCGATCCAACGCTGTTCACCGGAGCATCAGAGCGCGTCATCCTTGGCCTGAAAGCCCATGCCAATACGATCAACCATGCGCGGCTTGTTGCCTTGGAAGAGAGTTTCCCCCTGACCCGCGGCGAACTGGGCGAAGAGCGGTTCAATGAGCTAAGCCGCGATTATGTTGAAATGGCTGAAGCCAAAGCTAGTGACCTTGCGCACATCGGGCGTCACTTTGCGCCTTTCCTTCAAAATTCAAACATCTCCGCCGCTATTGGCGACCTTGCCGCCATCGAATGGGCATGGCTGGAAAGCTATCATGCCGAGGATCGGACGCCGCTGACCCTCGAAGCGGTGAGTGCGATGACCGAAGCGGATCTTCTGGCACTGCCCATCATTTTGCACCCCGCAACGCGCCATTGCGTTTTGCACGCGCCTCTGGCGGCATCGCTCGCGCATCTGACCAAAGAAGCAGTTCCGGCTGCAGTCCTGATCGTTCGCCCGGATGCGGAAGTCCGGCTATTCGCCATCGACGAGCGAACGCTGCGAGTTGCACAAAATTGCCTTCATCCCACCACTATCGGTAACCTTCTCGCGCTTGCCAGCGAACAAGGGAAGGACGCCGACCCCATCGGGCCGGTACTGACCCTGATCGGCGCAGGTGTGCTGGTCGCGATGGAGTGAGAGATGTTGCAGACCCTGACCCGGCCCTATGATCAATTTGTCGCCCTGATTTCCGGCCGATTAGTCGAATCTCTGATGCTGCTATTTGTCCGTGTAATACTGGCGGGCGTTTTTTGGCGCTCCGGACGTACAAAAGTTGAGGAAGGCAGCTGGCTGTCGGTCAGCGAGAACACCAGCTACCAATTTGCCGAAGATCCGTTCAACAAGGTACCGTTGCTGCCCTCTGAACTGGCAGCGCATCTGACCACCTATGCGGAACATGCCTTACCGATCCTGCTTGTCCTGGGCCTGTTCACGCGGCTTTCGGCACTGGCCCTGCTCGGCATGACATTGGTGATCCAGATCTTCGTCTTCCCCGAAGCATGGTGGCAGGTGCACAGCCTTTGGGTCGCGCTTGCACTTATGCTGATCGTGCGCGGAGGCGGCGGCTTGTCGGTTGATGCATTGCTCGCAGGCCGCCGCGCGTGATTGCCAATGAGGAGGGACTGCGCCGCTTGATGCGCCTCTCGCAAGGCGGTGACAAGCAGGCCTATGCCGTCCTTCTGGAACAGTGCGGCATGTGGCTTGGCCGCTATTTCCGACAAAAAATTGCCCCTGACGCGATTGATGATCTGGTGCAGGAGACTCTCATGTCGCTTCATCGCAAACGGGCAAGTTACGACCCATCACGGCCTTTCCTGCCCTGGCTCGCCGCTATCGCACGCTATCGCTGGGTTGATCGACTGCGGCACAGCTATCGCCAGCAGACCGAGGCGCTGGATCACCATGATGTAGCCGAAGAAAGCCATGAAGAAGTGGTGGGCGCGCGCATTAGCATAGACCGCCTACTCGACCTCATTCCGCCACCGCAGGCGGAGGTCATCCGCATCGTCAAAATCGATGGCCACAGCATCACCGATGCGTGCCACCAGACCGGCCAATCCGAAGCATTGGTCAAAGTGAATATCCATCGCGGCTTGAAAAAACTGGCCGCCCTGATCGAGAATGAATGAAAATATGAAACAGCCCTTCGACATTTCGCAGCTGGTCGACGAACTGGAGCCTGTGCGACCGATGAGCATGCGGCGCGCGTTGATCCTGCCGGTCGCAATGACCGCGGTAGCGATAGCTATGATCGCGGCTTATGCCGGAATCCGCGCGGACCTGATGGCAGGCGCACCACACCCGATGTTCCTGTTGCGCGCAGGCACCTTGCTGTTGCTGGGGCTGGTTTGTGCGGCGACATTGCTGGCAATGGCCAATCCCGGCGTCGGTCGCCATAGCAATGGCTGGAAAACTGCGCTGGCTGCAGCTTTGCTCTTTCCACTGGCAGCGACTATACTCGCCGTTGCGGGACAACCGAGCGGGTCTTCCGGTACGATGCAGTCGGGTATCCAGTGCCTGACGTTCAGCTTCATCGGCGGCCTTGCCACAGCCTTTCCGATGGTGCTGTGGCTCCGCCGGGGGGCACCGGTCGCGCCGGAAAAGGCAGGGTGGCTGACAGGGCTAGCCGCAGGTGGGTTGGGTGCCTTTGCCTATAATTTCCACTGCCCGTTCAACAGCATCGTCTATACTGGCTTTTGGTACTCACTGGCGGTCGGGATTTGTGCATTGCTCGGACGGCTGATCGTGCCGCGCCTGATCCGCTGGTAATCAGCCGCGTGCAGGCAGTCCTGCAGCCCGCAGCGCGGCATGCGCCTCGGCGATGCTGTATGTGCCAAAGTGAAAGATCGACGCCGCCAGCACTGCGCTGGCGTGGCCCTTGGTTACGCCTTCAACCAGATGGTCGAGCGTGCCTACGCCGCCGCTGGCAATGACCGGCACATCGACGGCATCGGCGATTGTCCGCGTGAGTTCTTGGTCAAAGCCGATCTTGGTGCCGTCGCGGTCCATGCTGGTGACGAGCAATTCGCCCGCACCCAGTTGCGCAAGTTTCAGCGCATGTTCGACCGCGTCGATACCCGTCGGCTTGCGTCCGCCATGGGTGAAAATCTCCCAACCGTCGCGGCCATCGGACCAGCGCTTGGCATCGACCGAGGCGACGACACACTGGCTGCCGAAACGTTCCGCGATGTCCGCGACCACTTCGGGCCGCGCAACGGCAGCGCTGTTCACCGCAACCTTGTCCGCCCCGGCGAGCAGTAGCGCCCGCGCATCCTCACTGCTGCGCACCCCACCGCCGACGGTCAACGGCATGAAGCAGACTTCGGCGGTGCGGCGGACAACATCGAGGATCGTGTCGCGCCCTTCGTGGCTGGCGGTGATATCCAGAAAGCAGAGCTCGTCCGCGCCCGCTTCGTCATAGGCCTTGGCTTGTTCAACCGGATCGCCGGCGTCTTTCAGATCAACGAAATTGACGCCTTTGACCACCCGGCCATCGGCGACATCAAGGCAGGGAATGACGCGGATGCGGACGGTCATTTACTGCAATCACCGGATTCGACGCGTGTTAGTTCCGATGCGGCCATCTTTTTAATAGAGTCAGCATATGCAGCTTTTGTTTGCTCCGCCTGATCTCGACTCAACTTGGGCGTTTCTGACATAATTGCTTGCACATATTGGTCACCAAACGGCTCACATAGCTGGGTTAGTCGGACTCGTTGCACCTCGATTGGCTGCTTGCTCTTTCGCACCAAACCTGCATTGTTGGCAATACATGCGTCCCACTGCGACTGGATTTGCAGAGAGCCATTCCCTTCCAAAATCAGTGACTTGTCAAGTGCACAAGGCTGCTCGGTATCGCTGCAACCTGATGTCACAGCGATGAGAATTAAGCCTGCGAGTTTTCTCAAGAATTGTATCCTCACCGCCTGTTCGCCATCCTGATCGCTGTCGCCAGATCCAGACGCCCGTCATAGATTGCGCGACCGGTAATCACACCTTCAATTCCGTCCTGCGCGTGCAGGCTGAGTATATGGATTTCGTCGATGCCTTTCACCCCGCCGCTGGCAATCACCGGAATATCCACCGCGCGCGCCAGATCAACCGTCGCATCGATGTTGCAGCCTGTCAGCATCCCGTCACGACCAACGTCGGTGAACAGCAGGCTGGCAACGCCTGCATCCTCGAACCGGCGCGCGAGATCGATTACCGGCATGTCCGATTTTTCTGCCCAGCCTTCGGTCGCGACAAAGCCATCACGTGCATCGACGGCAACAACAATGCCATTTTCGAACTCGCGCGCCATATCCTTGACGAATAGCGGGTCTTTGAGCGCTGCGGTGCCAATCACCAGCCGCGCGACACCGAGATCGAACCAGCGCTCAACGGTCTCGCGGTTTCGGATACCACCGCCCAGCTGCACATAGCCGGGGAAATTTTCGATGATATATTCGACCGCTTCGGCATTCTCCGGTTTGCCCGCAAAAGCGCCATCCAGATCGACGACGTGCAAATGCTCTGCCCCGGCTTCGGCAAAAAGTAACGCCTGCGCAGCCGGATCGTCGGCATACACCGTCGCACGGTCCATATCGCCTTCGGCAAGGCGCACAACCTGCCCACATTTGAGGTCGATTGCGGGAAAGACTATCATAAACCATTCTTTCTGCTTTGGTTCTTTGGTGCTTTGGGTGAACCAAATTTAATGTCACCCAAAGCACCAAAGTACCAAAGACAATATGCACTGCCTGTCACGGCATCCACTCCAGAAATCTAGCGAGCGTGGCTATTCCATAAGACTGGCTTTTCTCAGGGTGGAATTGCACCCCGAGGATGTTGTCCTTGGCCACAGCAGCCACGCGCGGGCCGCCATGATCGGTGGTCGCCAGCACATGCACCGGATCGGCGGCGTCGAAATGATAGCCGTGAAGGAAATAGGCCTCTCCGGTCGCCACAACCGGATGCTCACCGCGCACGGTTACATCATTCCACCCCATATGCGGCACTTTGAGACCGGGTGCGGGCTCGATGGCTCGCACGGTTCCGCTTATCCAGCCGAGTCCCTTGGTGCTGCCATGCTCGACACCTTCGTCGGCAAGCAACTGCATGCCGACGCATATGCCTAGAAACGGCACGCCATCGCGCAGAACGCGCTGCTCCAGCGCCTCAACCATCCCGTCGATGCCCGAAACACCCGCCATGCAATGCGCAAAGGCACCAACGCCGGGGAGGACTATGCGTTCGGCCCGAGAGACAACATCAGGGTCTGCGGTCACAGCGATATCCGCCGCTCCCGCAGCCTTCAGCGCGTTTCGAACCGATTGGAGATTGCCCGCGCCATAGTCGATCAGCGCGATGCGCTCAGCCACCTAATATCCCCTTGGTCGAGGGGATCGCCCCGCCCTTGCGCGGATCAATCTCGACCGCCTGCCGCATCGCGCGGGCAAAGCCCTTGTAGATGCTCTCGGCGATATGGTGGTTGTTCTTGCCGTAAAGCAATTCGATGTGCAGCGTCAGGCCTACGGCATCGGCAATCGAGTGGAACCAGTGCTCAAACAACTCGGTATCCATCTCGCCGAGGCGTTCCTGCGTAAAGCCCGCTTTCCAGACGAAATAGGGCCGTCCCGAAATATCGAGCGCAACGCGGCTCAACGTTTCATCCATCGGCGAATAGGCGCTGCCATAGCGCATGATCCCGCCCTTATCGCCCAGCGCCTTCAGGATCGCTTGCCCGATAGCGATCGCGCTGTCTTCTGCGGTGTGGTGCTGGTCGACATGCAGGTCGCCCTTGATACGGCATTGGATGTCGATCATCGAATGGCGTGAGAATTGCTCGATCATATGGTCGAGAAAGCCGATGCCGGTGGATATTTCATATTGCCCGGTACCGTCGAGATTCACCTCGACCGCAATTTCGGTTTCCTTGGTGTTACGGTTGATCGAGGCGGTGCGCATGGCTGTGCGCTATAGGCCGATAATGGCCAAGTGCAAGCCTGTGCGCCTTTCTTCGGCTAAAGTTCATCTTGATTTCAACGCGCGGTCAGTCCACCAAGGCGCGCATGAGCGACGACGCCCCCGACAGCCTGATTCCCTATGACGATATCGTGCAAGAGGCCTTGCGCGCAGTGGTTGGGCGTGTGCTCGGCGAAGTCATGGTCAGCGGCCTTCCCGGTGACCATCACTTCTACATCACTTTCAAGACCCGCGCGGCTGGTGTAGCCATCCCCGTGCATCTGATGGAGCGTTTCCCCGATGAAATGACCATCGTGATGCAGCACAAATATTGGGACCTGAAAGTGGGCGAGGATTATTTCGAGGTCGGCCTGTCGTTCAGCCAGGTACCCGCGCATCTTCACATTCCTTTTTCGGCAATAACCGCCTTTGTCGATCCGGCGGTCGATTTTGCACTGCAATTCCACGTCGACGCCGAATCCGGCCCCGAGCCGCACGAACAGGCGGAAAATGACGGGCCGAGCATTGAGCAGGAGGATGGCTCGAACGTTGTGACGGTGGACTTCGGGCGCAAAAAGTAGAGCGATGGCGCTGTTTGTTATCCTGAAACAAGTTCAGGATGACGAAGTTTGGGGTTTTCGTCATCTTGAACATCGCCCATATTGTCATCTTGAACATCACACATATCGTCATCCCGAACTTGTTTCGGGATAACGCGCGACCGGTTCGTTGCGAGAGTTCCAGCCCTGCGTATACATCCTAGCGAGCGGCAGCCGCGGTTACATTTACATCGGCGTAACTTCCAATCTTCCCAAACGCTTCTACGAGCATAGGAACCGCTTGCTCGAAGGTTTCTCCAAACGGCGCAATACCAACAGGCTCGTCCATTTCGAATTGTTCGGAACGATGGAATTGGCAATAACGCGTGAGAAACAACTCAAGAACTGGCAAAGGGACTGGAAGTTCAGTTTGATCGAAGCAGGCAATCCCGATTGGCGTGATTTGGCACCGGGGCTGGGCTTAAGCGAATGAAGCCTTGCCACTTCTAAACACATCGTCATCCCGAACTTGTTTCGGGATAACAATCTGAGGTTAGCGCGTTATGCTGAAACAAGTTCAGCATGACGAAGTTTGGGATATAAGCATCATCTATGACCAAGACCCGCAGCGAAAGCGACAGCTTCGGCCCCATAGACGTCCCCGCCGAGGCCTATTGGGGGGCACAAACGCAGCGCAGCATCGGCAATTTCCCCTTCCCCGCGCATGAACGGATGCCGTTGGTGATCGTTCACGCCCTGGCATTAGTGAAACAGGCTGCGGCGCGGGTGAACCGTAAACATGGGTTGGATGCGAAGCTGGCCGACGCCATCGAAGCAGCGGCGGCGGAGGTGGTCGCGGGCAAGCATGACGACCAGTTCCCGCTCACCATCTGGCAAACGGGCAGCGGCACGCAATCCAACATGAACGTGAACGAGGTGATTGCCGGTCGTGCCAATGAAATGCTGACAGGATCGCGCGGCGGAAAATCGCCGGTGCACCCGAACGACCATGTTAATATGAGCCAGTCGTCCAACGACAGCTTTCCGACGGCCTTGCATGTCGCAACGGTTCTCGCTGTTCGTGATCGCTTAACACCCTCTTTGCACCGCTTGCATAACGCGATTGCCGACAAGGCTCAGGCATGGCGTGGTCTAGTCAAAATCGGCCGCACCCATATGCAGGATGCGACACCGTTGACCTTGGGACAGGAATTTTCCGGTTATGATACCCAACTGGCGAAAGCTTCAGTCCGGATTACAACCGGCCTGATTGGCCTACATTATCTTGCGCAGGGCGGAACTGCCGTAGGCACCGGACTTAATGCGCCAAATGGGTTTGATGTGGCCTTTGCCAAGGAAATCAGCGAGCTGACAGGCGTCGACTTCGAGGCCGCCGATAACAAGTTCGAAGCTTTGGCCGCCAACGATGCTCTTGTCGAGTTTTCCGGTGTCCTTAACACCTTGGCCGTGTCGCTGACCAAAATCGCCAACGACATCCGCTTGCTCGGTTCCGGCCCGCGCTCTGGCCTAGGCGAACTCTCGCTGCCCGAGAACGAACCGGGCAGTTCGATCATGCCGGGCAAGGTGAACCCCACCCAGTGCGAAATGCTGACGATGGTCGCGGCGCAGGTGATCGGCAACCATCAGGCGGTGACCGTTGGCGGAATGCAGGGGCATCTGGAGCTCAATGTCTTCAAGCCGCTGATTGGCGCCAATGTGCTGCGTTCGATCGAACTGCTGTCGATCGGCATGGAAACCTTCGCCAAAAACTGTGTCGAAGGGCTGCAGCCCAATCGCGAACGCATTGCCGAACTGGTCGACAGATCACTGATGCTCGTCACCGCGCTTGCGCCGATAATCGGCTACGACAATGCAGCGAAAATCGCCAAGCACGCCCACCAGAACGGAATGACGCTGAAACAATCCGCGCTTGCGCTCGGGCTGGTTGAAGAGGCGACCTTCGATGCCCATGTCAGGGCAGAGGACATGGTGTGATTATCCACACTACCCTGTGGAAAAAGGAGTTATCCACATGCCCCTGTTGAAAACCATCGCCGGTGCCGTTGTTGGAGAAGTCGTCGGTCGCAAACGCGGCCATGGCCTATTGAGCGCTGGCCTGGGCATTGCCGCCACGCGGATTGCCACCCGCTCGATACCCGGTGCGCTGCTCGTTGGCGGGGCGTTGGTGGCCAAAGCGGTTTACGACAAACGCAAGAAGCGGAACGGCTAACCCTTCCCCGTCACCCAATAACCGCTGGCGCCCGCCTGCCATTCCTTGACACTTTCAAGGGGCGCGGTCAGCATCAATATGTTGAGCGCGAGATTGTCGCGGATCATCCAGCCGACGAACAATTCCATCGCCAGCCCCAGCGCCAGCGTTGCCTTCCAGGGTAAACGCGAAGCCAAGAAGAAGCCGAAAATCATCCAAGCGATGTCCGCCAGCGAATTGACGATGCTGTCGCCGGCATAGCCATAGGAGATCGTTACCTCGCGATAGCGGTCGATGATGACGGAGGAGTTTTCGACGATCTCCCACGCACCCTCCACCAATATCGCGAACGCAACTGCCACACCGAGTGGAAACAATTGGGGCCATTTGCGCCTCAGCAGATAGCCCGCGCCGTAAAACAGAAAACCGTGAATGATGTGGCTCGGCGTATACCAGTCGGCCAGATGCTGACTATTTTCGCTCGATTGCACCACCAGATGCAGCAGTTTCACTTCACCGCACGCACAAATCGGCGGGCGGCCCATCGACCACAATATTGCACCGATAATTGCGAAAAGCAGGTAGGCGATCAGTGCGCTGAACTTGCTGATCCGAAGCGGCCAATTCATGTGAGAAACTCTCCTAAGGGCTTGACGCCCCGATACCCTTTCGCGCAGTAGCGGCTATGGCCGGTTCCCACAACCAACTCGAACGCCGCGGGCTTTTGTTCGTACTCTCCTCGCCCTCCGGCGCAGGCAAATCGACATTGTCGCGGATGCTGCTGGAGGCTGACCCGCAAATCGCGCTTTCGGTCAGCTACACCACCCGCCCGCCGCGCCCCGGCGAGATTGACGGGGTGCATTATCATTTCACTGATGTGCCGACCTTCAAGGCGATGGCGGCGAATGGCGAATTCCTCGAATGGGCGCATGTCTTTGGCCACCGTTACGGCACACCAAAAGAGCCGGTGGAGGCTGAGTTGGCCGCAGGCCGCGATGTGCTGTTCGATATCGACTGGCAAGGCGCGCAGCAGCTTTATCAGGAAGCAGGCCCGGACGTTGTCCGCGTCTTCATTCTGCCACCCTCGATCGAAGAACTCGAACGCCGTTTGCATGCGCGCGCGCAGGACAGCGACGCTGTAATCGGCGAACGCATGGCGCGCGCCAAGTCCGAAATCGGCCACTGGGATGGCTATGACTATGTCCTGATCAACGACGACGTAGATGGCTGCTTCGCGCAGGTCCGCCAGATTTTGACCGCCGAGCGTCTCAAGCGGCGGCGGCAAAAGGGCCTGATCGGCTTTGTCCGCGATCTGGTGGCGAGCTAAAGCTCCTCGGGTAGCGGCTCGTCGAACAGCCGTCCCATAAATTCATCGCTGTTCTTCGCATAGGGATCAAGCGTGATCACCGTGCCATCGTTAAACAACAACTGAAAATCGCCGCGCCAGCGGCGGCGGAAAGCGGTGAAATTGTCGATAGACTGACCGGCCTCACGCCCGTCGCTGCCAACAAAAGCGATCTGGCGGCCCCGCATGCGTAACGCCATCTTGCGCAGCTTGCGGATCAACATGCCAGCATACACCGCGCCGATGCCGAATGTGAAAGACAACCAGAATGCGATGCGCATCTGGAACGCAGCGTCGGAGCGCGCCGATCCGACGAAAATCCATACCCAAGCGATTAACGCAAAAAGAGCAGCGCTGCCGTAAAAGGAAAACCAGTGCATCCCGCCAGGGCGCACCTGCATCCAGCCCGTTTTGGTCGCGGCCGGCGTTGCAGCAATTGCCGCAATCAACAGCGCGATGCAGGTTGCAACTGCACCGAGCATGATCAGGCCCGATGGCGTGACATAGTCTTGCATGCGAAACCTCCATCCCCAAAGCGTTACAGCTTGGAACTAGAAGACCAAAATTCGGTTAAACGCACAAAAGTTGCAGGAAATGCGCCGCTGCCAAGAACTCTGCTTCGCGATCGGCGCGGTTCTTCTGCGCCCAATAATCCTCACCCCAATTCTGTTCCTGCCACAGCTCTTCGAGGCAGGTCGCCTCCCACAGGCTTTTAGCATCGCCCGCTTGCTCGACAATCGCGAGCACCGCGATCAGTGATCCAGCGAGATGGGCGAGCTTGGCCATTGCCGCCAATTCGAAAGTCCCGCGTGCCATCACCGCAGCACGCAGTTTCTCCAGCGTCGCTTCGGGCTGCGGCTGATGCAATATGCCATGCACGATCTGGAATGACACATCATAACGCCCGCGCGCCCAATCGAGCCAGGGATCCCAGAGTTCCGCCTGTTTCGGTGCCAAAGGTTCATCAGCTTCGGCGCGATAGCAAAAGGCATCGCTTTCGGCATAAGCGGCTATCGACGAAGCAAAGGCCGCACGATCCGGCGCGACACGATCGATCGCTGCATTGGCAAAACCGGTCATCGGCATCACCGCGGGGTCTATGACTTCACCAACGGATTCCCATTCGGTAACCACCGCATCCGCCAATGCCTTGGTTGGAAGATACAGTTCATTGCGCATCGGGGTTTTGAGCGCGCGCCCGTCGAGCCTAATCCCATGCCCGTAAGTGCCCTGTTCAAGGCTGACTTGTTTCCAGAAGCGGCGCATGTTCAGCCTCTATTGGCGTCCTGCTTGGCCCAGGATTTTTTGAGCAATATCGGTATCAGGAAAAAGTCGAGCGCGCCGATAAGCAAAAAGCCATACCCAAGATAGGGCGCGGCATCGGGAAACAGCCGCCCACCAATATTGGCGATTCCCATCATGACAAAAATGACCGAACCGAAGCGCATCGCGCTCAACAGAAAGAAGCGGTTCCTTGCCAGTGCTTCGCGTTCTTCGCTGGTCATACCCTCCCCTCCAATGCGTGCATCAATTCTTCCATAGTCTCAACCAGATGATCCGCCCCCGCTTCACGCAATTCATCGAGCGGATGATAGCCCCAGTTTACGCCTATCGTGCGACAACCTGCGGCCTTGCCCATATGGATATCGTAAACGGTATCGCCAATCATGACAGCATTGGCGGCGTCGGCGCCTGCATCGGCAAGCGCTTGCCACACCATCGACGGGTGCGGCTTGGACGGGTGCCGGTCCGCAGTCTGCAGCGTCACGAACAATCCTTTGATACCATGATGGTCGAGGCAACGTTCCAAGCCTCTATCCGACTTTCCAGTTGCCACACCCAGAAGCCAGCCATTCTCGTCGAGTTCGCTTAGCACCGCCGCCATGCCATCATAAAGCGGTTCATCGACCAGACCGTTTCCTCGCAATGTATAGAATGCCTGCTTGTACCGCTCGGCCATGTCGCGGTGGAGCGCGTCCTCTGCTTCGGGCAGCAACTGCCGCATCGCCTCCACAAGGCTGAGCCCGACTATACGTCGCGTTGCATGGCGCGGCGGCGGGGCCATCCCCATTTCGTCGAAGGCGTGCTCCATCGCCATGCAGATATTGGCCTGGCTGTCCACCAGCGTACCATCGCAATCGAATATGGCGAGGCGGGGCGTGGTCACTGAACCCATTCCCGCATCAAATGCGCCAGCGCTTTCTTGCCCTGCTTTTCAAGTTCATCGGCTGCCCGCAAACGGTCAGCATCAGGTTTGTTTTGCGACAGCTTGAAAGTAGGCCGCCATCCCCGGATTTCCATTTCGAAACCGGTGATCGCCCGGGTCATTTTGTCGAACAAAGCGTCGTCCATTTTGTCTCGCGTCCACGGCGTTTTTGGTGCGAGCCGAGCCTCATTAACCGCGCTGAGATCGTCGAGAAGCGCGATCAGGCCATCATCGTCCATCTTGCGCACGGGCCCCTCCAGCTCAAGGCTGATATAATTCCATGTCGGAACCTGATTGGAACCTTCATACCAATCCGGGCTAATATAGGCGTCAGGCCCGTTCACCACGACCAGCGCATCGCAACCGTGCAGATATTTGGTCAACGCGTTGCCATTGGAAAGATGAAACTGCACCGCGCCGTCGCCGGTTGAAAATAGCGCAGATTGTGCAACTCGCGGGCCGTCGGGGGTTTGGGCGAAGACCATTCCAAAGCCGATTTCCTGAACCAGCGCCTCCATCGTCGCGCGCTGATCGGCATCGCTGCCTTTCAAACGGAAAATCGAATTGGGATGCATTATTTCTTTCGACCCTTGGGCTTGGCGGTAGGCTTTGCTCGCGTGGATTTCAGCGGGGCCTTCACCTCACCCCTGCTGCGACGTTCACCCTTGCGTTCCTTGCGCACGTCCTTGGCACGCGCGGCGGCGGCGCGGCGTTTGCCTTCGGGCGTCTCGGATTTCTTGGGCTCATCGAGCACCAGCGCATCGCCCAGTTCGATGTCGAGCCCGAGATCAGCAAAGCTCTCTGCCATATGCGGCGGCAGGTCGGCGCGCACATCCACCTGCCCGCCATCGGGATGATCGATGCGGATGCGCCGCGCATGCAGGTGCATTTTGCGGCTTATCGTGCCGGTCAGAAAGGCATCCTTGCCGCCATATTTACCGTCACCCACAATAGGATGGCCAATCGCAGCCATATGGACGCGCAACTGGTGGGTGCGGCCGGTATAGGGCTGTAATTCGACCCAGCAGCAGCGGTTCCCTGCCCGCTCAACGACGCGATAACGGGTCCGAGCTGTCTGACCTTCCTTTTCATCGACATGCATTTTTTCGCCGCCCGTGCCGGGCTGTTTGGCGAGGGGCAGATCGATAAAGCCATCGTAAATTTCGGGCACGCCCATCACCAGCGCCCAATACACCTTGCGTGCTGTGCGCGATGAAAAGGCCTTGGAAAAATGCGCGGCAGCCCGCGGTGTGCGGGCTAATAGCAAGGCGCCGCTGGTATCCTTGTCGAGCCTGTGGACGAGCTTTGGCCGCGCCTCCAGTTCAAAACAGAGCGCATCAAGCAGGCCATCGACATGGCTTTCGGTCTTGGTGCCGCCTTGTGTCGCCAGCCCTGCCGGTTTGTTGAGCACCAGCGCCGCCTTGTCCTTGTGGATGACAAGGCTCCGCGCGAATTCGGCCATTTCCTCGCTAACCGGAGGACGCGCCTTTTTAGGCCGCGCATCGGTTATGGGCTCGGCGGGTGGGACACGAATTTCCTGCCCTGCCTCAATCCTGTCGCCGGGTGCCGCGCGCTTGCCGTCGACCCGAAGTTGCCCCGTCCGCGCCCAGCGCGACACAATGTTGAAGCTCGCATCAGGCAAATGCCGCTTGAACCAGCGATCGAGCCGGATGCCATCATCTTCGGCATCGACGACGAAGCGGCGTATCGATTGGCTGTCCTTGATCATGCGAACACCGCCCTTCCAAGTGCCAGCCCTGCAAACAACGCCGCCAATGCTAACAGGACTGAAGCCAGCGCATAGCCACCCGCCAAGGCCATTTCACCACGCTCGATCATCTGCGCCATTTCAAGGCTGAATGCGCTGAAGGTGGTGAAACCGCCGAGCAAGCCAACGCCGGCGAAAAGGCGAATATTTTCGTCTACCGCGCCGCTACGCACTACATAAGCGGCAACTATTCCCATCAATAGCCCGCCCAGAACATTGGCAAGGAAAGTAGGCCACGGCCATCCAGCCTGCATATGCGGAATCGCTCGCGCCAATCCAAAGCGCGCAGCCGCACCTATGGCACCGCCGGTCATGACTAAAATATAGGCCTGCATGAAATCTGCATTAGCGGCTGAATCTCGTAAAACCAGCCCCGTTGGCAGGAACGGTCAGTTGACCCGTTTAACCCGGCGCAGCGGACCATTGCCAATCTTGAGCATATAACCGCCAGCGATTCCTTTTTTGATCAAGATCGCCTGTCCTTCGCGCGGGACCGATGTTAGCGCTTCGGTGCTCTGCCAGGTGCCACCTTCGGGTATAGTGAATTGCCATTTGCCAAGCCCCAGGTCGCGCACCGTTTCAAAGGTCGTTTTGATTTCCTTGATCTCTTCTTCGTCGGCGCTGTCATCGCCATCGAAGAAGGGCAGATTCGGAAGGGTGAAGCCGAAAAGCGACCGGCGTGTTTTCCGCACATCAGCTCGGTCGAGCAGGACAACTTCCCTAGCTTCTCGCGCCTTGTCCAGATCGGCGCTCGATTTGTCAAAACAAGCGAGACGCGCGCTGGCATCTTCGATGGAACGACATGCCATAAGGTCGACATAGCTTTTGGGCGGTGCCTCATCGTCAGCCTGCGCCGAACCCGCCATCAAAATAGCAAAAGGCACAATCATCACCGCAAAACGCATCACCAAATCTCCGTCCCAGTTCGAAGCGACTATATGGCGGAAGATGTGATGTTCCTAGAAAAGAAATGGGGGCCGAAGCCCCCAAGTCGTTTCGGAACCAGTTTGAATCTGTTCAGCGGCCGTTATTGGCCACGATATCGACTGCGGTACCGCCGCTCTTCAATGCGGTCAGCGTGATGACATAGGCGCCGCCATCATTGTCACGGACGCCACCGAGCATATGTTCGCCGTCGCGGATTTCGTAATCAGCACTAAAGCCGGAGCGGCGCGCGCGGGTGTAATAATAATCGGCGACCGCCTGACGACCGGCAGATGTCGTAAAGCTGACCACGCGAATGTCGCAGATGCCGCCATCGACACCGGCAGCTTCCTTGACGCGGCCTTTGGGATAGACGGGAAATTCAGGAGGCATGCGGTTCGACCAACCAGCGCCATATTGCAACTTGGCCTCGCAAGTGCCCTTCCCGCGTTTCACGCCCTGCGCAGCTGCGCGGGCCTCAAGCGTCTCACCGCGGCCCGAGGCGCAATCGGTGCAATCCTCAGCCGACACAACCTTGGGTTTAGGCGCTCGCATCAGCTTTGCGCCGTCCAGCTCCTCGATCGAAGCGGTCGAACCATCATAGCCGGTGTCGGCAGGTACTTTGCCGTCGAGCGCCTTGTCTGCGGCCCGCGCCATATTGCTGTTCGAGCTGCCCGCCAGGTCGGGATCGACGAGTATCTTTTCATTCAAAGCCGACTTCATCGCAGGATCGCTGCCCTTGCCGGTCAGTTTTTCGTCGAGCGCAGCAACGTCGTCGCCCTCTGCCGATTCATTCCCGCACGCAGACAGGCCCAAGGACAAGATGCAAATAGCCGAGGCTGCGATCAGGCTCTTGGTATAATGGGTTCGATTCTTCACGTTCAGGCTCCGACTTTCGGTAAACTGCAGGGCTGCGCGCCAGAAGCGGGTAAATCCAGCCCCAAAGAAGGTTAATTTAGTCTCTTATGCCATTAACGCTATTATTTGGCCACGGCCAACGACCCTCTGTTCCACAGCGGGACAGCGGCAAGGTGCATCCTGAAGATTTTAGAAGCGTTGCGGCTATTTTATCAGGCCGCGATAGCTGACCGAACCTTTAGCCCCGGGGGCAATCGGTGTCGTGAACACCCAGCGGACATGGGTAACATCCTCTGCAGTGGCCGCGCGCAACACATCACCCATACCATCAGTATTTTTCGCGGTTACTTTAAGCTCAGCAAGCTTGCCCCAGCTTTTGCCGCCATCAACCGAAACTTCCGCCCAGTCTTCGGCAACCGAAACGAACTGGACAGGTGCGGGCATGGGATTGGTCGCACGAAAACCTGAGGCGGGTTCAGCACCATTGTTGACATAGCGCAGCGTGAAAATAATCCGGTCGCCGGGAACAACGATGACGTCGGACGGCTTTTTAAGAACCAGCTTTTCCTTACCCGCAACATCAGTTTCACTGCGTTCGACCATGGCTTCGCTTGTCAGAACTACTGAATTGCTGGCGAGTAGCGCCGAGGCATGCGCTGGCGCTGGCGAAGCAACAACGACGGTACATGCAGCGAGGACAAGATGAGCGAACCGAAGTCGGTACAGCATTTAAGCAATCCTGATTATAGTTTCAAATATCGGGAAAGCCCCGATTTCAAGCGCCAACAACTGAACAAAAATGCTTAACGGGCAGTAAATCGATGTCAGATTCGGCTTCGTTTCGTCGCATTTCGGATCAGTAAATTCCGCCCTCTTTGGTCATAAACTCCTGATCGCGCTGGTTGGCGCTGGCACCGCTGTTCTGGCTGCTGCCAGCTGCTCCGCGTGCCGCATCAGTGGTCGCCGCCTTTTTCTTCGGCTTGTCGCCGCGCTTTTCGAGCTCGTCTTGCCGTATTGAGCGCTTGGGTTCTGTTTCCGCGGCAAAAGCTTCCCAGATGACTGCGCCCTTGGGATCATCATCGGGCCACGCTCCATAAACGCGCTTGCCGGTTTTGCGGTCTATACGCACTAGCCGGACACCATTGGGTGCAGTGAATGGCAATTTGGGCATTCCGATATAGGCCTGCCGGGCGAACTGCTTGAAGATGGGTGCCGCGATTGAGCCGCCCTGCGCATATCCGCCCATATTACGCGGCTGATCAAACCCAAGATATACACCGGCGACCAAATTAGGCGATCCACCCACAAACCAGACGTTGGTCGGGCCATTTGTAGTACCCGTTTTTCCGAACAAAGGTCTGTCCAGATCGCGCAAGATAGTCGCTGTTCCGCGTTGCACTACGCCTTCCAGCATATGTACCACCTGATATGACGTAACAGGGTCGAGCACCTGCTTTCCGGCTGGCTTAAAGCGCGGCATCTGCTTTCCGTCCCAGTCCTTCATGTTGCAGCCTTGGCAGGCCTTCCAGTCCTTGGGCCAGATTACCTTGCCATTGCGCGACTGGACGAAGTCAATCAGCGTCGGCTTCAGTTCGCGCCCGTGATTGACCAGCATCGAATAGGCATTGGTCATCTTAAGGACGGTCGTGTCTCCGGCGCCGAGCGCATAAGACAGATAGGGCGGATAATCACCGATGCTCACCGCGCGGAAGGTGTTGGTTACATTTTCCATGCCGGAGTCATTCGCTGCACGCACCGTCATCAGGTTGCGCGATTGCTCCAGCCCCCAACGCATTGTCTGCGGACCTGCACCGCCCCCGCTAAAGTTGCGGAAGCATTTCTGCCCCAAAGACGCGCCCTGCCAAACGCAATAGGGCCCATCGACGATGATGGACGCCGGTGTCATGCCGTTTTCCAATGCCGTTGCGTAGACAAATGGCTTGATCGTCGAACCGGGCTGGCGTTGCGCCTGCGTCGCCCTGTTGAAGCTTGATATTCGCGAGTCAAAGCCACCTTGCATCGCCAGCACGCGGCCGTTGACCGGATTCTGCACAACCATACCCCCGCCGACTTCGGGTACTGTGCGCAACTGGAATGCGCGACCGCCGAGAGGTGCGACGGCGATAATATCACCTGCTTTAAGGGCGGCAGGTGCCGCATTCAAAATGCCGGTATCACCGTCCGCAAACCCGATTTCCGCCCCACCGCCACGCTTGCGCAGAGCGACCGCGATGCGCCAGTTACTGTAACTTATGCCGATATTCGAACTGGCAAGACGTGACTGCCATTTGCCATCATCCATCGGAATGGTCGCAATCGGTTTGGTCCAGCCACGGCCGCCATGATAGCGTAACAACCCATCCCGCAATGCCTTCGTCGTCAGTTCCTGAAATTCGGGATGCAGTGACGAGCGCACCCAAAGCCCGCCAGCATAGACGCTATAGGGCCCCTTTTCCGCGGTTTCGCCGAATTGTTCAATGAGCAAGCGGCGGACTTCTTCGGCAAAATAGCCACCGTCATTCTTGAACTGCTGTGCTTGCCGCGGGATCAGACCCAAGGGCATAGCGCGCGCCTCTTCGGCTTTCGCACGCGAGACCCAGCCGTTCGAAACCATCTCACCCAAGATCCAGTTACGACGCGCAATCGCATCGCTTTCATATTTCCCCCGACTATATTTTTCAGGAGCCTTGGGCAGCGCCGCGAGAAATGCCATTTCGTGCAATTGCAGTTCATCGGCACTTTTACCAAAATAGGCTTGCGACGCAGCTTCGACACCGAACGCCTGCCGCCCGAGCGCAATCTCGTTCATATAGAGCGACAATATCTGCTGTTTGGTCAGCGCATTTTCGATGCGGTAGGCCAGGATCGCCTCTTTGATCTTGCGCGTGTAACTATATTCATTGGTCAACAGCAGGTTCTTTGCCACCTGCTGTGTAATTGTAGATGCACCGCGCGACCGGCCTGTGCTGGTCAGATTGTCATAAATCGCGACCAAGATACCGACATAGTCGATGCCGCCATGCTGGAAAAAATTCTTGTCTTCCGCAGACAGATAGGCGCGGATCAACATTGGTGGGAAATCAGCATATTCCAGCTGCACGCGGCGTTCGCGGGCATAGCTGTGGAACGGCTCACCATCGATGTCTCGCACCACGGTGGGCAGCGGCGATTGATATTCCACAAGGGCTTCGGCATCGGGCATTGTGCGCAGCACCAGCGCCCATAGCAGCAAATAAAAGGCCAGCATTGCAGCCAGCGCATAACTAGCAATCCGGAACCATCTTTTCTGCCAATAGACTTGCAACTGCTCCCATAGGCCACCGGCACTGCGGGTCAGTTTATAGCTGGTATTGGTCGGCGCATTTTCGTCCATCGTTCGCTTCTCTAGCGAATTCGCGCCAAGGGTCCAGAACCTTGTCGACGGACCGCAATCGAATTTACGCCCGGTGGCGCGCTCCGGGCGGTGGCGGATCTTGTGGCGGCCCGGCAAAGCATTGCGCAATCGCCATCCAGCGGGTTGCGATGGGGCCGTGTACCGACAGCGAGGTGTCACCGATATTGCGGCATTGCGTGACAACCTGGCAGAACTCGCTGGCGCTGCCTTCGATCAAATCATCGCCGTCGCCATATTCCCATATTGCACCCGAAGGTGCGGTCAGAAGCAACCGCGGCATAGTCCCGGGCGGCTCTTCCTTGCGGTTCTTGAAGGTCCAGCCATAGGTATTGACGCCCAGCCGCACGATATTACCGATCCGGTCGGCATCGGCACGCTCTACGCCCAGTGCATCATATATGGCCTGCGCATGCGCCCAGCTTTCCATCAGACGCGCAGTGATCGAGCTGATCACGCTCATTTCCGGCCCCACCCATGGCACCCGCGCCTTGGGATCGGCAGCGGCAAAACGCGGCGTCATCGCCCTAACCTGCGCAATCCAGGCATCGCGCAAGGCGGTGCCCGAAATGCCGTCAAGATAGACCTTCTCGAAATCGGGAAGCCGCCCCCCACGAACCCCTGCTGCCATCTGGCCCAGAAAGGCGCGGAATGCGTCCGCATCGCTCAGCGCCAAATCAGCAGCGATATTCCAGACATGCAAATGGCGCAGGACTTCATCTATGGTCCAACCTTTGAACAAGGTCGGCTTCGCATAGTCCTCGTCAGAAAGCGGTGAGAGCAAGATGTAAATCGCCTCGCTCTCGTCCTGAAAATCCCGTGCCTGCTGCATCGGCCTCTTTACCCCACTAACCTTTGCTCATGAAGCCAAACAAGTGGCCGGCAACCTTGCGCATCTGGATTTCCTCCGCACCTTCGGTGATGCGATAGCGGCGGTGGTGGCGATAGATATGTTCAAACGGTTTGTGCCGCGAATAACCGATGCCGCCATGCACCTGCATCGCCCGGTCGGCAGCGTCGCACACCAAACGGTTGGCGCGGTAGTTGCACATTGAAATCACATCAGACAACCGCTTTGCCACTTCGGGCTTGGGCATTGTGTCCATCTGGGCGCTGGTCGCATAGATCAGCTGCCGCAGCATGGCCGCTTCGGTGTGCAACTCGACCAACGGGAACTGGATCGCCTGGTTGACAGCCAGAGGCTTGCCAAAGGGCTTACGCTCCCGCGCATATTTCACCGCTTCGTTAATGCAATATTGTGCAGCACCCAGCGAACTCGCGGCCTGGCGGATGCGGTTTTCGTGAACAAAATGCTGCGCCAGCGCGAGCCCGTAATCGAGATCACCCAGCACCATATGTTCAGGAATCCAGACGTCCTTAAGCGCGACCTTGGGGTGGTCGGTCGGCATGTTGAACGTCCAGAGATATTCACCAACCTCAAAACCCGGCGTGTCTGCAGGTACGAGGAAACAACCAATACCCTTGGCATCGCCATCATTTCCGCTGTGGCGGGCAAAGACCATGCAATGCGAATGATGATGCGCGCCCGTGGTCCACATCTTGTTGCCATTGATCAGCCAGCCATCGACGCCATCACGCTTTTCGCGGACCGCGCGGGTATCCATCCAGGTCGCGTCCGAACCATGATGTTCTTCGGTCAGGCCAAAGGTACAGCGCATGCGACCCTCAAGCATCGCGGGGATATATTCAGCCTTTTGTTCGGGCGTACCGAAATCGCGAACCATCAGTGGTTGGACAAGATTGCCGACAATCGAGCTTTCATTCTGCAGGTCGTTGTGCAGGCCCAGCCCCTTTTGCGCCAGATGCTCGCGGATGCAGGCCATGGCCAGATGGCTACCGTTTTTGCCACCATATTCGACGGGCAGATTGAAACGATAATGCCCGGCCTTGTCGGCACGGCGGCGCATCTCGACCAGCAATTGCTCCCACTCCTTGCGTGGCAGCCCGTCATTGTCCCAGTCGGTGCGGGCCCATTCCCGGCGGTGGTCAAAGAAGCGGTTATTATCGTCCTGATTTTGCAGCGGAACAATCTCGCGCTCGATGAAATCATCCAGTTCGGCCAGATAGTCGGTAATTTCCTTGGGGATTTCGAACAATGTCATGACAGCCTCTCCACTTGCTTTGGGTGAAAGTTGACAGGGCTGGGCGGCGAGTCAAGCGCAATTTAATCGTGCGATTAAATTTTGTCGGTTTTGATTTGCCGCAATGACAGCGTTACCCGCGAGCCGAAGCGCGCACTCCGCAAAAAAAGGGTAGCGACTGCGCGATGCTCCTGCTAACCGCGCGGTTCGATAAAGCACCCATAGCTCAGCTGGATAGAGCGCTGCCCTCCGAAGGCAGAGGCCAGAGGTTCGAATCCTCTTGGGTGCGCCACATTCAAATTGCTCACAGGAAAGTGGCGTTGCACAACGTTGATTGATCCAGCGCTACTATGCGGAACTGACGCAGTGGGCACTGTGACGTCAGAATCCCAAGCCATTCCACGGGGCGCTGAGATTATATTCACATCGCTATCGTCGAACAAAAAAGGCCAGGAGAAACGCCCGGCCTTTCTTGAGAATTGATAACGATGCTTAGAACTCGAAATCCAGGGTCGCGCCATAAGTCCGCGGATCGCCGTAAATCACACCAGCAAATCCAAGCTGACCGAAATCGACCGAACGTGTAACATACTTTTTATTGGTCAGGTTTTTGCCCCACAATGTAAGACCAAAACCATTGCCCGATCCGCCAAATTTGATGCCGTCGATACGTATTTGTCCGTCAAACAGCCCACGTGCATCACCTTCGGTTGCCTTGGAAAATGGTGCCGTCAGCGTGTTGGGGAACATCTGATATTTCGACGTATAGTTGTACCCGAGACGTCCGGTCAGCGTTGTCTCTCCTGAAAGTGGAACCGTTACGTTACCGGCCAGCGATGCTGTGTATTTGGGTGCATAACCGGCACCCGCCAGCAACCCTGCAATATTGCGCGGTGTATTGGTGATGTCCGCTCCCGGGAAATTCTTGATCTTGATATCCAGATACCCAAAATTTCCGTCGATCGAGAAATTGTCGGATATCTTGAACTGGCCTTCAAGTTCCAAACCGGTGTAGGTCGTTTTGCCGGCATTGACCGTGATTGTGCCGAAGCTGCCACTACCGACGATTGGAACAGGAACTGTAACCAGCTGATCCTTGTAGATGTTGTGGAAGACAGCCGCGTTCAGGCGAACTCGGCCGCCAAATTCGGTCTTGGCACCGAGTTCGAAAGAGTCGATGGTTTCCTCGTTAAACGGCGTCAACGGGATCGTACGGTTCCCGAATGGCGGGACGGCTGCTGCGCCATCATGTGTCGCCTGCCGCAGGTTGAAACCGCCCGAGCGATAGCCACGGGCCGCGCGCGCATAAAGATTGACATCTTCGCTCGCACGATAGTCGACGGTCAAGTGGCCACTGGGCGCACTGAATTTTTTCTTGCCATAGTTGAAGGCCTTGTCTGCCCCGCTTGTGTAGGGCACCGCGCCATTCTGCGTACGGAGAACTTCCTTTTCGTCCCATGAATAACGCAGACCCAAGGTTACGCCAAAGGCACCCTCTTCGCCGCCGGGGCGATAACTGGCCTGTCCATAGACAGCCTTCGATGTTCCGTCGGACGTATAACCAAGGGTCGATGATTGCGGGATCACGCGGAAACGGGCTGGGTTATTCGCCTGGAAAGTAGCCGTGATAGCCGGGGCGAGTGCTGCCGCTGTGGTTGCATCAAAACCGAAGCTGCGCAACGTCGCCGCGAACGTGTTTACGTTGTACACAGCCTGATTTGTATCGAGAACGAAACCGAAGCTCTGATCGTTACGTTCCTTCCCGCTTTCGCGGAAGAAAAAGCCTCCAAACACCCACTGGAACGGACCATCGCCGTTTGAAACCAGTTCGATTTCCTGGCTCCACTGATATTGGCTACGCGCGTTCTTTGCGGTGAACAGCGATTGCGTAATCTGCGGAATAGCCTGGCTCGAAAGGAACGCTGCTGTTCCACCCGGGAAGCCCAGACCAGCGCCGGTCAACGGATTACCCGAAAGCACTGCGGCAGGAAAGCCGTTGAACGTGTTGGTAGCGCCGATGTTGAACAGAGCGCCACGAAGCGAGCCCAGTCCATCAAGATCGCTACCGCGAATCTTGTTGTTCCAGCTGCGATAGGCTGTGGTCGTACGAAGCGTGACCCCTTCGGTTTCAGCTTCGATCCGGAACATATTGCCCCAGATGCGGTCAGTTGAAAGACCATCCGATTCGTTACAAATCTGCGAAAGACGTGAACGCGTGACGGGAATTCCGCATCCCGGTTCCAAAACGGTCGATTGCGCCAGATAGCCGCCGACATTCGCAGGATTGACTTGGGCAAAAGTGTTGCCTTCAAACACAACATTGGGCCGGAATACGCCGAGCCCTACCTCGGCCAATTGCTGCACATGCGGCTGACCGGTAATTTGGGTCCAGTCGAGCACATTGTAGATCGAGATGTTATCGGTGACGTCGATTTCGACGGCCCAGCGGGCGGAATCGACCTTGCTGGCGCCGGGGTCACGGCTATCCTTCGGCTCGAGCAGATTATCAACGATGCCGTCACGCTGGCGGCGCAGATAGCCCAGCGACATGCGCGCACCACCGAGATCACCCGAATTCAGGACAAAACGACCGAGAAGCTGGCCATAATTGCCTGCGCCAAACTTCACCTTCATGCTCGCTTCATCGTCAGGCTTCTTCGTGATGAAGTTGATCGCACCACCAGTGGTGTTACGGCCGAACAGCGTACCCTGCGGGCCACGCAATACTTCAACGCGCTCGATATCCGCCACTTCGAACGATGCCGCGGACGACCGGGCGAGGTAAACGCCATCCTGATACAGACCAATCGGCGAATCGAAACCCTGCGTTTCGTCAGCCGGTGTCGGGATGCCGCGAATGGAAACAACTGCAGCGGTTGCATTGGTCGTACCGCCGATAATCGACACGTTCGGCGCGATCGCACTCAAATCCTTGATTTCCGAAAGGCCACGCAGTTCGAGCTGCTCTCCACCAACTGCAGAGATGGCTATCGGAGTATCCTGCAGATTTTCCTCACGCTTGTTCGCCGTCACAACGATTTCGTCGAGACCACCGCTATTGTCGTCTGCATTCTGCGCATAGGCCGGCATTGCCAGACCTGTCATGCTCACTCCTGCCAGCAACGCAGCCGACACTACACGATTAAATGGCTTCATAGACCCCTCCCAAAATTGCTGGAATGCCAAAGGTGCGCGCCCCGACGATCCAGACCGTCTTCTTCTACCCTCAATTTTCAAGAAAGCGTAATGAAAGTCAATCCATTTTACGCACTTCACATGCTTTTAGCCAGATTCCTGTCCATTTGCGAAGCTTCGTGTGACTTTGACATCGCAATCTTCAGGCTACGGCGTCCCACGGGGCAGTCGCCGTGCCGCGAGTCGTGTACTTCCCATTCACGCGTGCCTGGAATTCCACCGCCCGTGCGCGCGGGTTATAAAATTGCTTGTACCAAATGCGCAGCTTGTCGAACGGGCCATCGCCCTTCACCATCATCGGATTGATGCACGGCCGCTTGTTCGACCAGATTTCGAAATCCTGTGCAAAGGCATCGACGCCGGCAACTTCATATTGCTTGGCCAGGGCGATGTCCGCTCCGGTTGGCTTTTCATTCTTCACCTTGACCATCAGGCCGTACCAGACCTTGACCGAGCCATCATCAACCGGCGTATGCGCAATTAGCATGTGCGAAGGATATTCGCCGATCATCACTGACTGCAATATTCCCGGACCTGTGTACCACGTATCGTTGGTCATCGGTTCGGCGCCTGCTCCGGCCAAAGTTTTGTGACCCGCGGCCAGGATCTGTCGACAGACAACCCCATCGAATTCATTCTCAAAGCTAACCATGTCGATCGAACCGTGAACCGGCTCAAGATGGCCCTTGTCGGTCATGTTATCGACGACTTCCTGCGGATGTGAATTGAGTATGCCTAGGCAATCAATTTTCCAATTCACCCAATTGGGCGCGTCATAGGACTCGAATTCGGGCAGCTCATAGTCGGGCTCTGCGCCTTCAGCGTCGTACCAGGTCCACACCACGCCCGCCCGTTCGACGACCTTCCAGCTTTTCAGACAGGCCGCCTTGGGCGGGGGCGACGGCGAATAAGGGATGTCGTTGCAACGGCCATCCGGCCCAAACCGCCATCCATGATAGGGACAGCGGATATTGTCGCCCTCAACATGCTCCTTGTCGCGTACGACATAAGATGTGCTATTCTTGGCAAGGTGTGTGCCCATATGCGGGCAAAAAGCCTCAATCAGGAAGACTTTGCCCGATTGTCCGCGATAGAGGACCAATTCTTCTCCAAAATAGCGGACGCCGATAGGTGTAGTTGTCACGTCGTCTGACGTTGCCACCATGAACCAGCCTCTTGGAAAAGTGAATTCACCCAAGCCATAGTCTGCCGTTGTCGCCATGTCGCATACCTCTCCTTAAATCGCGCAAGGATGGATAACGCAAAATGCGTATGCTTGGCAAGAGAGAAGCTATTTAACCTGAATATGCGTAATCAAAGCCATATACAATTACGCACATCAAATCAGTCGTCGCTTTCGACGATGTGATCAGCTTCCGTAATCCGTACAACACGGGCATTATATTTGACTGTCTTCACGGCAATTGACGTTTCCACGTGATGCACACCAGGGATTGCCAAAATCTGGTCCGAAGAAACGGCGTGCAACGCATCCAGTTCGTTAAAGAGGCAAATCGCAAGGATATTGAAACGTCCCATTGTGATCATCACGCCATTCACCGACGATAGGCTGGCGATTTTCTGGGCGATTTCGCGCACTTTCTCCACTTCGGCCAGCACACCGATGAACGCCATCTTAGTCGAATTTTCGAGGCCGAAGCTGGTGATCGCCGTAAAAGCTATCAGTCTGTCTTGCTGCAGGCGTTTGATACGCCCGCGCACGGTGCCCTCGGTAACGCCAAGGTCGGCAGCAATTTTGCGGTTCGACACGCGGGCATCATTCGACAAAATGTCGATCAACTGGCGGTCCAGCTCGTCGATCAGCGGTGCGCTCATTCCGCCCCCCTCGCCTCGATCGGCGCAACGTCGAATTTATACTTAACGACATCCACGGCAATAGCCGGACTCATTGAACGGATTCCGCGGACTTTCGATAGCTTCGTCAACATCAGTTCTGACAGCTCGTCAAAATCGTGAAGTGCAACCAACATGTCGATATCATAGCGCCCGGTTACCAAATGCGCCGCGAAAACTTCCGGAAATTCGGCCAGCTCTACGGCAACTTCAGATGCAGGGCGCCCATCCACTTCGATGGCGACTTCCATGAGGACATTATAACCATGCGCCGAGAAATCGGACACGGCAACGACGCGCAGCTTGTTTTCATCCTCCATCCGGCGAATGCGGGCGGATACGGTTGCAGCCGTCAATTCCAACCGGTCAGCTATCTGCTGATTGGTTGCGCGCCCATTATATCGCAGCTGTTCGACGATGGCCCGGTCAATATCGTCGGCAATGAATTCGTCAGCCATAGTTACCCCTTCAGACCCGGATCACCTGCGCGGCTGAAAAGCCGCCGTCAACCGGAATATTGGCTCCGGTGACGAAGGATGCATCGTCGGACAGCAGAAAGCGGATCACATTCCCGACCTCTTCCGGCTGCCCAGCCCGCTGGAGCAAATGCATGGCAACAAATGCATCGCGCATGGCGCCGGCGTGCGCCAGCATACCGGTCATTGGTGTTTCGATATAGCCAGGGCTAACCGAGTTCACCCGCACACCGCATGACCCAAAGTCGGCGGCCAAGCTGCGCGTAAGCTGCAGCACGCCTCCCTTTGTCACATTATAGGGCGTGTTTCCGGGCCCACCGGTCATGCCGTAAATGCTTGATATGGTGACAATCGCACCTGCACCTTGCTGCACCATATGAGGCAGCACCGCACGGCAGCTCAGCATAGTGCCGGTAAGGTTGACCGCAATCGCGCGGTTCCAATTTTCCAGATCGAACTGGGTTACGGACCCTTCGACTGAAATCCCGGCACAGGTCGCGAGCCCGTCTATCCGGCCATAGTGACCGATGATTTGCGCAACGACCTCTTCGGTTTGGGCTTCACTGCTGACATCGAGGCTAAAGGCGCTGTCTTCATTTCCAAGACCATCGATTTCGGCAAGGTCGGCTGCCGCAACGACTGCGCCTTCGCCGCGCACCGCATCAGCCGTTGCGCGCCCGATCCCGGAAGCCGCGCCCGTGATCAGTATGACTTTGCCATCGAGCCGCGCCATCAGCGAAATTCCTTCAGGTCCGAGTCCATCATCGCAGCGGAGAATTTCTGGACCTGTCTTGTCTCGACCCACACAACTTCAAGGCGCCGTTCCGCAAATTTCCACACGCCATCCTCCATCGCATATCTGTTGTGATAACGCATCGCGAAGTCGAGCAGCGAACATGGATCATGCTTGAGGATGTGGCTGGCTATGGAGGTGGTCAGCCCGGCGACATTGCCCTCATCATCGCGCTCAAATGTCTGGTTGAAGACATTGTGCATCGTCTGGTCGAATGCGGCATCGACCTGATCCACCATGCGCGCAAACCCCTCCGTACCGCGAAACTCGATCGGATTCTCGCCAAAGCCGCGTATCACGCCGTCACGCGTAAAAATCGAGGCGAGCATGGCGGCATCGCGCGTATCGACCGCCAACGCATAACGCACCGCCAGATCATGCAGTTCCTGTGGAGCCGTAAAATGCGTCACGCCAGCGCTTTCTTCAAATTTGTAGCCCCGCGATCAATCCACTCCCACGCGTTCGGAACGGCTTCAAACATGCTGAAAAATCCGTGGATCATCCCTGGAGCGATGGCTGCATCGGTTGCTACACCCGCGGCTTTCAGTTTGGCGGCGTAAGCCATGCCTTCGTCGCGCAACGGATCATATTCAGCCGCAATCACGGTAGCGGGCGGCAATCCTGAAAGATCGCCCGATTGGAGAACAGCCGCATAAGGCGCATCTTCGGTTGGCAGATCGCCGAGATAGTGCCCCCAGAACCAGCGCATGCCATCGGTACCCAGGAAATATTCACCGCCGCCATTTTCTTCATAGGATGCGAAGGAATAATCCTGATCGGTTACCGGATAGATCAGCAATTGATGCCGCAAAGCAGGCCCGCCCCGGTCGCGCGCCATCAGCGACACCGCCGCCGCCAGATTGCCTCCCGCGCTATCCCCGGCCACAGCCAACCGCGTACCATCGACGCCCAAGGAAGCGGCGTTTTCCGCTGCCCAGCACAAGGCATCATAACTATCCTCCGCCGCAACCGGGTAGCGATGCTCGGGTGCCAGCCGGTAGGCGACCGACAGCACAGCGTTACCGCTTTTCTGCGCCAAGGCCCGGCAGGTAGCGTCATGGGTATCCAGCGTGCCGATCACCCACCCGCCACCGTGGTAATAGACTGTCAGACCGGGCGTGCCTGTGACGCCTTCAGGCACATACAACCGCGCGTCGATTGTCCGCCCGTTTAGTGCGATCGCAACATCGCGCACCGAAGCAACCTTGGGCGGCTCACCTTGCATCATCGACTGATCATAGGCCGCACGCACCTCGTCTGGCGAGGCTGTGGCAAAATCGATTTGCGGGGCTTGCGCCATGAATTGCAGTAAAGCGTCGATCTGTGGGTTAAGCGGCATCAGTCTCTCCTAAATTCCAAATCCACCGGATACGTTGATTTGCTGTCCGGTTACATATGCGGCGCGGCTCGACGCCAGCCAGCTGACGGCATAGCCGATTTCCTCAGGCTGACCCCAGCGTTTGAGCGCGAGCATCTTTAGCGTTTCATCGACCCATTCGGGCGGGAAAGCCCCCCGCTCCATCAACTCGTGGAACATACCTGCATCGATCACACCGACCAGCACCGAATTGGCGCGGATGCCGTGCCGTCCTTCTTCGCGGGCGATACCTTTCAGCCAGCTTTCGTTCGACGCCTTGGGCGCAACGGAAAGCCCGTCGCGATCAGGCCAGCGCAAATGACCGGCCGAACCCAAATGGATGATCGATCCGCCGCCGGCCTCGCGCATGTGGGGGACCAGCGCGGAAGCCAGCGCGAAAAATCCATGCACCTCCACCTCAAACGCTTTGCGCCATTTTTCAAGCGGCGTTTCGGCGAGATAGAGCTGATCCACCAAAGGCCCCGCAGCCCAGACCAGCGTGTGGATGCGGCCATGGGTTGCGACTGCTTCGGCAACCAGCTGTGCTATCGCATCCGGATCGGTCACATCGCAGCGGTGCAGGCTGGTTTTGGTCGAGACACGGCCAGCAACCGCCTGCGCAGCTTCCGCCTTGCGGTTATACACCAGCGCCAGATCGCTGCCGTCCGCGCCAAGAACCTGCGCGACCTTGCCGCCGATACCGCCACTTGCCCCGACGACAAGAGCGGCACCTTTGGGGAACAATGCGTTATCAGACATGGCATTTCTTTCGCATATGACGGAAAAATACGCTCTTGATTGGATAATTGCGTATTGTTGCCTGCAAATCCAGTGTTAAATCACCCCAAAGAGAGGATGTGCGACATGCAAAGACTGACGGGTAAAGTAGCGCTGGTCACCGGAGGATCGCGTGGCATCGGCGAAGGCATCGTGCGGCGCTTTGTCGAGGAAGGCGCGCAGGTGATGATCACCGATGTGCTCGACGAAGGGGGGCAGGCGCTGGCGGCTGAATTGGGTCAGGCCTATTCGCATCTCGATGTCACATCGCGCAGCGAATGGGATGCGGTGATTGCTGCGACCGAAGCGCGGTTCGGTCGACTGGATTGTCTCGTGAACAATGCGGGTGTGCTGGTTTTTGCAAGATTGGACGACCTCAGCGAAGCCGACATGCGACGCATCATCGACATCAACCTGATGGGTACGATGTTCGGCGCGCAGGCAGCAATCCCTGCGCTCGAACGGGCTGGCGGCGGATCGATCATCAACATGAGTTCCGCCGACGGCATTGTGGGGGCGAATTCGTTGACCGCCTATTGCGCCTCCAAATTCGGCGTGCGCGGCTTCACAAAGGCATTGGCGCTCGAATTGGGGCATCGCGGTATCCGGGTCAATTCGATCCATCCGGGTGGTATTGTCACCGCGATTTCAAACCCGACAAACCTGCCGCGCGAAGTGGTCGACCAGGGCTATAAGATCTACCCGGCACAGCGCGCAGGCGACCCGCACGATATTGGTGCCGCGGCGGCTTATCTGGCTTCGGATGATGCGGCCTATTGCATCGGTACGGAGCTGCTGGTCGATGGTGGGCTTGTCGCAGGACATTATTACGCGATGATGCCCGGCGCGCCACCGTCGATGCAGCGTTAGGTCGCGCGATCTGCTTCAGTTTGAGCAAGCACCTCCTGCTCGGACTGCAGACGGGATGAGGCGTACCAAAGGCTCGCCGCAGCCACTATCCCGGTAGGAATTGTAACCGACAGGCCGATGCGCAGCGAATGCGCATTGTCACCCATCGCCCCGCTGATAGCGCCTGCAAGCCACGGACCGATCAGGAAACCGAGCAACGTCGTCACCGCAATGAATGAAGCGGTGGCAGTTGCACGATAGCGATCAGGCAAGAGGAATTGCAGGCTGGCCATGACGCCAACAGACCAGCCTCCTCCGAGAAGGCCGGAGGGGACTGCGAGCATTTTGGACGAAGTAAAACTGTCGCTCCACGTCACCAGCAGAATGCAGATAGTGGCAGCCATTAGTGAAAAGGCGGCAAGACGCGGTGGACCCGACGGCCCCTTTCGGGCCAACCTGTCCGATAGCGCACCGAAAATGAGCATGCCGGTAAGGCCCGCCAAACCGAAATAGGCTGCGAAGGCATTACTGGCCTCTGTTTCCGTCAGACCATGATTGCGAACAAACAAAGTCGGCCCCCAAAAACCGAACGACACACCCGATAGCGTCCCCAAACCGGCACCGAACATCAGCGCAAGGTAGCTGCGAGCTGCGACCAGTCGTCCGATGATGGGTTTCAATGCCTCTTGGACCTTCGCCGCCTGCAAGCGAGGTGGCTCCTTGACTAGTAACCCGGCGACAATTGCGAGTACAACGCCCGGAACGGCCATCGCGATGAATGCCGCGCGCCAGCCATGCACTTCTGCAATGGCCGGGCCACCGGCATATCCGCCAATCTGGCCGAAATAGGTGGCGAGGCCCAAGACAGCAAAGGCAACACCGCGCCGCTCGGGCTTGAAATAGTCGGCAAGCAGCGAATAAGCGGGTGCGACAAACGCCGCTTCACCTATGCCGACGCCTACCCGGCAGAGCGCAAGCGTGACCGGGCCGGTCGCCAATCCGGTAAGGCCGGTGAACAGGCTCCAGACCAGACAACCCGCGCAGATGATCAATATCCGTGATTGCCTATCAGCCAGTCGGGCGATGGGAATGCCCGCGAGCACGTAGAGCACGACAAATGCCGGCCCCATGAGCAAACCCATAAAACCGTCGCCGAGCCCGAATTCGCGCTTGATTGGCCCGACAAGGCCGGAAATCAGGAACCGGTCGGCATAGTTGAATATAAAAATCAGCAGCAGCAGGAACAGGACGAGCCAGCGGTTTGTCAAGCGCGGCGCGGATGCATCAGTCACGCATTTGCGCTCCGCCATTGACATGCCAGACCTGCCCGTTGACCCATGCCCCATCGTCGGATGCAAGGAACGTGACAGCAGCGGCGATATCACGGGGGTCGCCCAGTCGGGTGTGCGGAATGGCCTTCAGACCGCGCTCGACATATTCGTCGGTCAGATGCTGCTTGACCGCCTCGGTCAGAACCAGCCCTGGACAGATGACATTGGCGCGAATGCCCTGCTTGCCAAATTTGCTGGCTACATGGCGGGCAAGCGCGTGGATCGCGTTCTTGGTCATCGGATAGGCGACCTGCCACGCCGCCCCGCCCGAGGCCGCGCCGCTCGACGTATAAATCATCGCCCCGCCGCCGCGTTCGATAATCTTCGGCAAGGCAGCCTGTGTCGCTAGGAAATGGCTCTTTGTGTTGATCGCGAAGCTTTTTTCCAAAACCTCGACGGGGCAATTGAGCGCATCGACATCGCCCTCTGTCCCGCCCGCAAGATTGCTGTGGTAGAAATCGAGACCACCAAAGGCTTCTACCGCTTTGGCAACAATCGCCGCCTGCGACTCAGCGCTGGTGCCATCCAGATCGCATCCGACGGCCTCGCCACCGTTGGAGACAATATCTTCTGCAACCTCACGCGCCCAATCGCCCATCAAGTCACCAATAACCACATGCGCGCCTTCCTCGGCCAAACGCCGTGCGGTAGCCGCACCGATGCCGCGACCGCCGCCAGCAACTATACCAACCTTGCCTGAAAGCCCGCGCATGCCATTCTCCCTCGATATGCGTAAGATTCAATGTTATTTATTACGCATATTACGGCTACTATGCGCTGTAAACCAGCAAATGCGATTTACCCTTATTCCGCAGCGATTGCGGTATCGCTGTCGTTATGCGCGACTGGCGGTTCTTCCACCAGCCGGTTGGTATCAGCCCACAACCCCTCTGGCGGAACGGGCGTAATGCCCAGTTCCTCGCGAATGTCAGCAATCTGCCAGTCGGTCATACCGCGCCAGTCGGCAAGCATGATCGGATATTTCCAGTTCCTGCCCTGTTCCGCCCCGCGATATTCCGCCTCCAGATGTAGCGTCATCGCCTCGGGGTAATGCAGCCCGTCTTTCATCACCGTCTTAGCTTTCAGGTAAAAGGCGATCCGGCTGAAAAAGGATGACATCTCCGGTACGAAATACAGCGACTTGCTGTGCATATTCGCCGAAAGCAGCGCCAGTTCGCCACCATGGTTCGGTCCGAAGCCCGAGATGATATGTTCGATATCATGGGTCAGCGCAGTCTGGCGGAGGTAGAAAGTCAGATCATTGACCACCTGGATTTCGCGGTAAAAGATATCAAGCTCATAGCCGCTATTGACCATGAAATCGTACAACGCAGACCCCAAGGTTCCGGGCGCACAATCCTTCACCTCATCCTTTTTGAAATCGGCCAGCGATTTCTTGTCGCACCATTCGCGGAATTTGGGCAGCCTTGCCTTTTCCTCCTCGAACAGCTGCATGATCCGGGGGAAGTCCTCCTGCATCATCAATATCTGCGCGACCTCCGGAATGTAGGCTGTGTTGGGAAGATCGGCCCCGTTTCGTCGCAGAAATTCCTGCGCGATCAGGTGGCGCAGATCGGCATTGTTCAGATATTTGGACGAACTGACCAATACCGAGCTTTCGGTTTCTACCTTGCGAATAGCGCCGTTGAAATATTCGCGTTCACCTGCGCCTACCTTGACCTCCATCGTCTTTACTCCGCTGCTACAGCCACTGGTGCATCATCATTTGCCGGGGCCAGAAACTCGCCCGGCTTAGCGCCCGTATAGGCCCCGTTTTCGAAGGTGGGCACACCATTGACCAGCGTAAGCCGGGTCGGCATCGGCGGACGGGTGAAGCGCCAGCTGGTGCCACCCTTGCCATCGGGCACATCATGCGCCTTTTCGATCTGGTGATATTTGATTTCGTCCATATGGAAGACGACGATGTCGGCCCGCTTTCCGGGCGCGATCACGCCGCGGTCGGCAAGGAAGAAATGCTCTGCGAGCTTGCCGGTCATCACATGCACTGCTTCTTCAAGGCTTAGCCATTCATTTTCGCGCACATATTTGGTCAGCAACAGCGCGTTTTCGCCGCTGCCGCACAGCATCTGCAAATGCGCCCCGGCGTCGGAGACATTGCCGACCGATTTGGGGTTCTTGAGCAGCCCAAGCGTCAGATCCTCATCCTTGGGGAACGGTGCCATATGCACGGTCGAGAAGGTGCCGTTGGCGAGGATCCAATCAGCCATCGCATCGCTGCGGTGCTTGCCAATGCTATCGGCATATTCGAGCAATGTTCCGCCCAGCGGGCCCACCCCATTTTCGCTATCGAGCAGGAGCAGGTCTTGCGGGTTCTTCAGCGGGCTGTGATCCCATGCCTGCGTGTCCCAGCTTTCGCGGGCACGCGCGCGCCAATCCGGATCTGCCAGCAGGCGGCGCTTTTCTTCATGGCTTTCGGCGAGCACAACCTCGTGCCAGACATAGTCATTCGACTGCGCAAAAATCAGCGATTTGACGATGCTCAGCACATTGGTTGGCGAAACATGGGCATAGCCCGGCCACACATCAACGCCAGCGGCGTTCATCGATTCCATGCTTTCCTGCATCGACGGCAGGATGCCCTTCTGGAATTCAAGTGTCGGGATACCGCCTGCGATCTGCACACGGATTTTGCGTCCGGCGAGCAGCTTTTCGAGCCGTTTGAGATTCGCCGGACCAGTCATCCGCATGAAGGTATCGACGACAACCTGATAGCAGGTCGCCGGATATCGCTCCATCACATCGAACAGCGCCGCATATTCGGCATCGCAGGCATGCAGTGAAGGAACCGCGCGGTTTTCACCATCATGGTCGTGCATATTGTCCGACATACCAAGCGCACCAGCGGCCAGCGCATCATCCAGAAGCTCGCACATCTTTGCGATTTCGTCGGGCGTCGCGGCGCGCTCCCACGCGTCCATCCCCATCGCGGAAAGGCGCAGCGGGATGTGGCCAACATAAGTCGCATAGTTCAACGGCACCTTGACATTCGCCTCGAACGACTTGCGATATTCGGACCATTTCTGCCAATCCCAAGGCACGAATTCCTTAAACGGACCGAGCGGGATATCTTCAAAGAAGGAGAAGATACCCATCACCTCTTCCTTGACCTTCTCCTCGGGCGGCAGCGGGGCCATGGTGAAGCCGCAATTGCCCATGATCATCGTCGTCGCGCCATAGCCGGGCAGCGGGTCGAGATCGGGCTGCCACCACATGCTGGCATCATAATGGGTGTGGCTTTCGATGAAGCCGGGGGTGACATGGCAGCCGGTAGCGTCGAACACGCGCTCGCCGTTGGGCGAGAGGTCTGCGCCGACTTCTGCAATCGAACCGTTCCTGATGCGCACATCGGCCTTGAAAGCCGGTGCACCGGTTCCATCAACCACAGTACCATTTTTGATCAGCATATCCGACATCGTCTCCTCCTTCATGTCCGTTGCGGGCTTTCTGCCCGCGATTCTTTGAAGGTGAGAGTAAGCCCGGAGACCGCCGATTACCTATTGGTTGACTTGCAATAGGATCATATAATGATCACAATAGTATCATGCAGCGAACCGAAACCGAAAGTCAGCGCCTGCTGGCCGCACTCAGACGCCACCTGAAATCGCACGGCTTCACGGTCGCACGAATCGCGCGGCAGCTTGCGGTTGGGGAAGCGACAGTGAAGCGCTGGCTTGCGGGGAAGGCGTTGACGTTAGACAAGCTCGAACGACTTGCAGCGATGTGCGAAGTCAGCCTTGCGGAGCTGGCCCGTGAAACTGAAAAGCCGAATAGCGGGCTGGCGCACGAGCTGACACTGGCACAGGAAAAGGCACTACTGACCGACGAATTTCTCGCGCTAATGTTTTTCACCATATTATCGGGTTACCCACCGGAGGAAACTACGGCGGATTTCATGCTTCCGCCGCGTATGGTGGAAGCCGCGCTCGCACGGCTGGAACGACTGGCATTGATTGATCGCTTGTCCGGCGGTCGTGTGCGCCCGCTGGTTGACCGGACGATCATCTGGCGCAAGGCTCCGATGCGCACCCTCTTCGAAGCCCGGATGAAGAGCCAATTTCTGTCGCTTGATTTCGCCGCACCCGAAACGGTCTATGCCTCTGAAATGATCAAGCTGTCACCGCAAGGTGCGGCCTCACTCGCCGAACTGATCGAGGCCTTTCGCCGCGATGTGCAAGCGCTGGCGCGGCAGGATCGCGACACAACGCACCTGCCCGGCCAGTGGGTCACCACATTGGCCGTCATGCGCCCTCTCGATACCAGCGGGCTCGAAAGGCTCAGAAGTTAGGGGCTGGCTTCAAGGCCTCCATCCGGGCTCGTGCCAGCGAGGCATGGTCGAGGTAGACTGTCGCCTCCTGCAAGGGCATATCCTTCTCTGCCAACCGCGCCATATAGACATCAATCGTCAACCGGAGTGCTGTCGGATCGTCCGGCGCTCCGAAATAAGCCCAGTCGGCAAGACGGGCCGCCAGTCGGGTATCCGTTGAAAGCAACTCCCGTGCGCGGCGGTCGATTGCATCCACCCCTCCGGAGAGCCGCAGCGCCTCCTTCGCCTCGGCTTCGAACGGCATTGCAGGAAAATGGCTGGGGATCGAGTCCCACCAGCCTGTCCAACGCAGGCTAACCATGCGGGCAATATCTTCGGGCCGGTTATACTGGGGATCCAGTTCAGGGGCCTTGGCAAATCGATCGGGCCAATCAAGGCTCGCCGCAATCGCGTCCCGCCGTTCACCGGCATTCAGGCGGGCCACGACCTGGTTCGAAATATGCTCGAGGGCGTCCGCATTAAGTGTCAGTATCCGCGCAATCTCGGTTTCATCATTGACGGCAGCATTGTGCATGGGAAGCATGTGGCGAGGCTTCGTTGCAATCATCAGGCGAAAGGCGTCTGCCCACTCATCGATATGACGCACGATGCGCTTGCCATTGCCAGCGTTGGGCAGAAATCCCTGATAATAGTCGGCCGTAAAGATCGCCCCGCGCGACGGCAACGCCAGCCAGATCTGCTCCTCTGTCTCGCCCGGTGCATGGCGCAGATCAAATGTCTCGCCGTCAATCTTTAACTCTAGCCGGTTGCGAAATACTATTTCGGGCTTTGGCAAGCGATCGACGCTGGTCGGCCAGCTTTCCAGCGGCTGGTTGTTAAGCCGCCCGATCGAGCCGCCTAGCCGCACCTCCTTTTCCGCCATTTTGGGGAAGAGGTCGCTGGTGACCGTTTTGGCGCGCGGCCATTTTTTCTTCAGCGCAGGCCAGCCATAAGCATGGTCGATATGGATATGGCTGACGATGATGTGGGTCAGCGGCTTTGGGCTGAGCGTCGGGATGACCTCGGCCAGAACCGGACCAATCGAAGCATAGCCCGTATCGAACAATACCAGCCCGCGCTTCGTTTCGATCAGCGCCACATTCACATAGGGAAAACGGATCAGCCACATGCCTTCGCCGTGGCGCTCAACCGTCATCCCCGCCTTGGCTGCTGCGACCAGCTCTGGGCTATCGACCAACATCGCATTGGCTATTTTCTGCGATCCGGGCCCGCCAAAACCATCGTTGCGAAAGACATTGCGCAGGACTTCGGGGTATTCGCGTGCGATCATCGCCCTGCCCTGTCGAAACAGCTTGTCGTCATCGGACAGGGGTGCCCCGGATTGCGCCGACGCGTTCGCTGGCCCCAAAATGCACAGCAGCGCTAACAATAGCTCCCGCAAGGTTAAACCCCTGGCTGGTCGGGCGGGATTTCGACGATCATGCCATCCAGTTCTTCGCCCAGCTGGATCTGGCAAGACAACCGACTGGTGCTGCGGACTTCGACACCCTCCAATGCCTCAAGCATGGTTCGCTCATCTGCAGACGGCGGGCCGACTTTGTCGACCCATTCGTTCGCGATATAGACATGGCAGGTGCCGCATTGCATCATTCCGCCGCAATTGGCATCAATACCGTCGACCAGATTGCCGATGGCGAGGTGCATCACCGTCATGCCTTCGAAATTGACGCAGGTTCGCGCCGTGCCGTCGGGCTGGATATAGGTGATCTTTGCCATCAGTTATGTACCGGACAGCCTGCGGCCTTGGCCAGTTCGGCAACATCCGCACCCTTGGCATTACCAAGCGCTCGCTTTTTGTAACGCACACGGCAGGGTTGGGCCGGCCAATAGGTTCCGGCTCCTGCAATGGGTTTCACGTCGTCTAGCAATTCCATCTCGTAATTCTGGAGCAGCACCGCGAGCACGACCTTCATCTCCATGCGCGCGAAGTTCACACCCGCACAGCGATGCACCCCGCCGCCAAAGCCGACGAGCGAGTTCGATTCGATCTGCGCGTCTTCGCGCTCTGCGTTGAAACGCTCCGGATTGTAACGGTCGGGGTCAACCCAAGTCTCGGTCATGCGGTGCGTGACCGACGGGGCGAGCAGTACGAAATCGCCCTTGCGGATCGTATAACCATCGCGTTCGATATCGGTCGTCGCCTTGCGTGACAGGATGAAAGCAACCGGATGTAGCCTTTCGGTCTCACGCAGTGCGAGGTCCATTTTCTGCATGGCGATCGCCTGTTCCCAGCCGAGATTGCCGCCGTCGCTCCCGCCCAGCACCGCTTCGATTTCGCCCCGCAAAACCTTCTCATAATTGCGGTTTTGCAATATGTCCGCCAGCGCCCAACTTACTTGACCAGCCGTCGTTTCATGCCCCGCCCAGACGAGCAGCAGGATAAGATGCCGGATCAACTCGTCAGGGATTGGTCGGCCATCGGGATATTTGCTTTCTACCATCCCCTGAAAGAAGTCGGGCGGATCGAGCGGCGTGGCACGGCGTTTATCGATCCAGCCTTGCAGGATTGCGTGCAGTTTTTTCTTGGCCCGCTGGCTCTTGATCATTTTCGGCGTCGGCAGCCAGAGCGGCAGGACGAATTCCATCCCGCCGGAAAAATCACGGAACAGATCAAAAAATTCGTGCCCCAGCTTTTCGTGGAATTCCTTGCCCATGAAGCTGTGCGCCGCGATGTCCATGACAACCGGGCCGAGTGTCGGGATCAGGTCGAATTCTCCCTCGTCCCCCAGCCGGTTGACAAGGTTCAGGCTCTCTTCGACCATCACGCCGACATATTGCTTCATCGCCGCCGCCTTGAACCTCGGCATGATAACCGCGCGCTGGCGCAGATATTCGTCCATCTCGGCAAAGCTGTAAAAGTCGGGCGAGAACATTTTGAGGAAGAAGGGCATCGATTCGCGGATCGACAGCAACTTGTCAGTTTCCTCAAAGAAGAAACGGTTATGCTCGGGCCCGAGCATCACGTTCATCCGCCGACCCATCAGGCTGAAGGAAAATAGCTTGCCCTTGCTTTGATAGCCGCGACGCAGCACGCTGACCGGATCACGGAAGAACGGAAGCAAATGGCCTAGCAGCGGCGCTCCGCCTTCCATCATGGGCAATGAAGCTGTCGACATCGAAATCTCCTCCGTTCCGCTAAACCGTTAGCCGAGCATTTTATGTAACATCCCGGCTATCGCAATCGCGCTTTGATCCTGCCAGTGCGGCGTGATGACCTGGATTCCCACCGGCAAATGGCCGTGGCTTCCTACCGGCACCGATACCGCTGGAAGATTGGTATAAGTCGCAAGGCCGATCCACGCGATCTGCGTATAGAAATCCGCCTCGGCACCATTGATCGTGAGCTTGCGTGTCAGCCAGTCGGGATTGTCTTCATGCTTGAACGCAGAGGTTCCGAACACGGGCGCAAAAATTGCGTCATACTGCTCGAACAGTCGCTGCCATTCGCGGATCGTATCAGCCTGCGCATCGAGCAGCCCGAGCCAACCGCGCGCACCGATATCCGGATGCGCATCGGTTGGCGGCTGACGCATACCCATCGCGGTATTGAGCAGCTTGGTATAGCGACCGTGCATCGCCTCCAGATCGGGGAGCAGCTTGGTGGTGTCCTCGACAATAGCACCAGCCGTGCGCGCCGCCTCTACCGCATTGTGCAGCGCGGCCTTGACCGGCGCATCTAGTGCAGCAAGCGGATGATTGTCGATCATCAGAATGCGAACGCCCTTCAGGCTGTCATGCCGCGAGCGGGGCAATGGCGGGACCGCGACCAGATCGAGACCGAAGGCCAGATCCTCGGCCGTCCGCGCCATTGGCCCGGTCATCGAAAGCACCGTCGCTGCACCTTGTGCGCCGGGGAAATAATGGCCATCGAACGGGATCGAACCAAAAGTCGGCTTGATCCCCATCACGCCGCAAAAGTGCGCAGGTGTTCGGATCGAGCCGCCAATGTCCGAACCAAATTCCAGCGGCACATAACCTGCCGCCAGTGATGCAGCCGAACCGCCCGACGATCCGCCGGGAACGCGCGTCACATCATGCGGGTTGTTGGTGCGACCATATATGGGATTGACCGATTGCAGGTCAGCCAGCGCGACCGGAACATTGGTCTTGCCCAAGATGATCGCGCCCGCCTGTTTGAGCCGCTTGATCGCATGCGCATCTTCGTCGGCAACAAAATCGCGTGCAAACTCAAACCCCCAGGTGGTTTTGAGCCCTGCGATATTATAGCTTTCCTTGACGGTTACGGGCACGCCGTGCAGTGGCCCGTTGATCCCACCAGCGTCTGCCTGTTTGGCAGCATCACGTGCACGATCGAAATCGCGCACTACGACCGCATTGATGACATGATCCTGCGCCACAATACGTGCGATGGCAGCGTCAACCGCTTCCAGCGCGCTGAGTTCCCCGCGTGCGATCTGCCCAGCCAGTTCAAGCGCGCCGGGTTCGCGATGCAAGCGGGGAACGGCCATCGCGCTTAAACCGCCTTCCGGAGAGGCGTCACATTCTCGCCTTCAGGCCGATCCTCATCCTTGGCGTAGTACCGGCTGTAAAATTTGCGGAACTGCGCAATCGGCCCGTCGCCCTCGCAGATCAGGGCATTGGGTTCGAACTTCTGCCGGTCCCAGATCACCTTGTCCTGATCATATTGCTTGCAGATATCGCGAATGATCGCTTTGGCGACCCCCGCCCTTTCGCCTTCGGCCTGCGATTTGGGCTGGGTGAAGCAAAAGCGGGTGTGGCAATGGTCAAGCTCGACCGGTGCGATGCAGGCGACCAGCAGCGTTTCCGATATGCCGGTAAAGCGCGTCCAGCTTTGCCCCGGCCCCATAGTGTCATAGCTGATGCAGCCATCGACTTCGCCCCAGGGTGTGCCCATCTTGCTGCGCACATCGGCACCGCGGCCCCATTCGCCCCAGCGCAATTCGCCGAGCGGGACATTGGCAGTGCCATGGATATATTTGAAATGCGCCACATCGACGCCGTTTTCGGCCATGTTCTGGATTGAACCATACACATTCCATTCGAACACTTCGAAATCGGTCCAGTCAGGATCGGAACATTCGGGCAGATGTACCACATCAAACAGCGGCGCGACATCGTGGGGATGATACCAGGCCCAGATCCAGCGGTTCGCCTCTGTCACATGCCAGGTGCGCGTGCATTTCCGCTTCACCTGCGGGGGGATGGATTTCGAATAGGGGATTTCCTTCACCACCCCTTCTTCGCCATTATAGCGCCAGGCGTGGAACGGACATTCGAGCAGATTGCCATGCACCTTGCCACCATGCCCCATATGTGCGCCAAGATGTTTGCAATAGGCATCGACCATGCGCACTTGGCCATCCTCACCGCGCCACATGGCAAGGTCTTTGGAGAAATAGCGCAAGGGCTTAACCTCGCCCACAGCGAGATCCTTTGTCATAACAAGCGGATACCAGCCAAAGGGGATACCAATATCGAGATTGCGTTCCTCGACAGATGCGCGGCCCTTAACCTCGGCCAAGCGCCAGTCGAGCAGGTCCTGCCCTTTCAACTTTTCGAGGATCTGCCATACGGCAACAGGCGGAGTGCGGGCATCACCAGCCGGGCGATTTTCAGCGTCAGACATACAAAGTCTCCTTACTTGACCCCTTTTTTGAGAGGGGACCGGGCCGGGGGGTTGTCTCACCGGGCCGAAACTATGTCAGGGGAGCAGACTTCCCGGCTCCCTTCTCCTCAAATGCCTGCAACTACAGGCCGAACACCTTGATGGCGTTTTCTCTTAAAAATTTGGGCCACACCTCATCCTTGAACGGCACATTGGGCATGTCACCAAAAATCCGGTCGAGACTCAACCCCATCGGGAAATAACCGGCATAAATAATCTTGTCGGCCCCGCGGGTGTTGGCATAATCGATGATCGCCTTGGGATAATGTTTCGGCGCAAAAGCGCTGGTCGAATAATAGAGGTTCGGCCATTTCAGCATCAGCTTCACGGCCAGCGCCTCCCAAGGCTCGGCACCATGGCGCATCACAATCTTAAGATCAGGGAAGAACCAGCAGACCTCGTCCAGATGCTCGACCTTTTGCGTTTCCATCGGGATTCGCGGGCCGGGAATGCCGACGTTGAGGCAGATTGGAATGCCCAGTTCGGCCGCCGCCGTGTAAAGCGGGAACATATATTTGTGGTTGATCGCCACTTGCGGCAACGTGCCGCTCGGAAACACGCTGATCGCCGAAATACCGACTTCGCTGTGTAAGCGCTTGATCCGGCGAACCTCATCCACGCCCTTGTTCGGATCACAGGGCACGTCGAAGAAAAAGCGGTCGGGGTACAGTTCCTTCGCACGGCGCGAGGTATCGTCATCATTCCAGCCGACCAGCGCTTTTTCGATATTGAACCGGTCCATCTGCTCGACTGTCCATTTGACGAAATCGCCGGGATTGCCGGTGGTCGGAACGTCCTTAAACATATATTGCGCAGGCATCGAAAATTGTTCGAGCGTCTGTGCATCCTTGATCAACGGACGGAAAGCGGAAAACCAATCCGACCTATCCTCGGCATTGGGAATACCCAACATGCAGTCGATTACTTTGATGTCTGTGGGCATACCCATTTGATTAAGCTCCATTCAGTTCGGGCCACATCGCCCGCAATTTGACCTTGTCGATTTTGCCAACTGCATTGCGCGGCAAAGGATCGGCGGAAAAGGCAACCAGCCCCGGCGCCTTGTAGCGCGCCAGTTTTTCGCCAACCTCATGCTTGATTGAATCGGCGGAAACATCCTGCGCCACCACCACCGCAACGAGCAACTCGCCCAGACGTTCATCGGCTATGCCAAAGGCAGCGCATTCGACGATGCCAGACATCTCGCCCATCACGCGCTCAACCTCGGCACAATAGATATTTTCGCCGCCCGAGATCACCATGTCTTTCTTGCGATCGACGATGAAGACATAGCCTTCGTCATCGACATAACCAACATCGCCAGTCTTTAGCCAACCATCCGCCGAAAGGACCGCAGCTGTTTCCTCTGGCCGGTTCCAATATCCGGCCATCACCTGCGCACCGCGCACCACGATCTCGCCGGTTTCACCCTGTGGCAATATCTCTCCATCGGGGGTTTCGATGCGCATTTCGACCATCGGTAACACGCGTCCCGCCGCAGAGGGCTTACGGGTGAAATCTTCGCCGACGGCCTGCGCAACCGACCCCGAACATTCGGTCATGCCATAGCCGGTTCCCATCGCCGCCTGCGGGCAGACGGCGCAAATTTCTTCAAGCAGATTGACCGGAAGCGCCTGCCCTCCGCTTGCCACATTGCGCAAGCCGGACAGATCGGCCTGATCCAGTTTTGCTGTATGCAGCACATCCCACAACATGGTGGGTACGCCGGTAAACATGGTGATATTCTCGGCAACGATAAGCCGCAGCGCCTCTTGCGCATCCCAACGCCGCATGATCACGATTTTCGTGCCCGCAAATAGCGGCGAAAGAAAAGCCGATCCCAGCCCCGAAATGTGAAACAGCGGATAGACCAGCAGCACCGCTTGCTGTGGTGAGGCGGCCATCAACGCTTCGGGTTCCATGCCATAGCGCGCGGCCATATGGTGCAACACCATCACCCCCGACAGCTGCATCGACAGCAGCCCGGTTGTCAGGTTCCGATGCGTCAGCACCGCGCCTTTCACACGGCCTGTCGTGCCAGAAGTGAACAGGATGGACGCCGGATCTTCAGGCTTTGTCGGCGTGGTATCGGTGACATGCCCTTCGGGAATTAGCGAGGCCAATGCGGCCTCCTCGACCGGATTGGTCAGGTCGAACATCCGCCCGGTATAGCCACCTTCGCGAATGAGCTGCGCCCGATCCCGGTCGGCGAGTACGATGGCAGGTGTCACTTCGTCGATCATCGCCACCAGCTCCGCCGGGGAACCGCGCGAATTGAGCAACGCCGGAACACCGCCCGCTTTGATCGCGGCGAGATAGCCAATGATCCACTCGGTTCGGTTGCGCATGCAGATGGCAACGCGATCGCCGTGTTTGATACCCAGCATCGGAACCAGCCGGTCGCGCCACTGGAATACCTCTTCAAATGTCAGCCGCCGGTCACCCTCGACAATGAAGGTCTTGTCACCATGCCTGCGCGCGGCATCGATCAGCGTGCCCAGATCAGCAGGCGCGTTGACGAACTGGCGAAGGCCATCACGCTCGCCAATCTCGAACGGCGAACCCGGTGCCGTCACCTTGTCGAATATCGGATCGGATTTGGTCATGCCGTTGCCGCAACTTCCTTTGCCCAGCGATAATCCTGCTTGCCGGCCGGCGAGCGCTTCACCGCGTCAACCCAGACCACCGCCTTGGGCAGTTTGTACCCTGCGAGCAGCCCCGACAAGTGCGACTTGATATCTTCAAGCGGCGGCTGGTCAAATCCCTCGCGCGCGGACACGATGGCCACGACCCGTTCGCCCCAGCGTTCGTCCCTCTGCCCTGCAACAACGGAATCCAGGATAGCCGGGTGCGTCCGCAGCGCTTCCTCAACCTCTTCAGGGAACACCTTCTCGCCGCCGGTGGTGATGCACGTCGATCCGCGTCCGAACACCGTCATAAAGCCATCATCGTCGATGCGGGCGCTATCCCCCGACACCGCCCATAATCTGCCGTCGACTGTCTGAAAGGTTTCGGCTGTTTTCACCGGATCGCCAAAATAGCCAACGGGGATATTGCCACATCGGGCCACAAAGCCTGTCTCTCCAACCGTTCCAAGGCGCCCATCAACGACGATCGACTGCAATTCATTGACCGGAAGGCGCATCAGGCCTTCACCGCTTGGTACCGCCATTCCACTGACGCCGGTTTCGGAAGATCCCATGCCATCGGTGATCATCGCATTGGGTAGAAACGCCTTGATGTCAGCCTTAACGTTCTCCGAAAAGACCGCGCCTCCAGAGCCGAAATTGACCACATGGTCGAGTTTCCAGCGCCCCGGATGGGCTCGCAGCGCGTCACGCAGCGGGATCGCCATGGCATCGCCGACAATCTGCACCATTTGCGCGCCTTCGCGCTCGACCCGATCCCAGATGGCCTCGGGATCGAAAGTCCGCACCGGATCGAGGACCAATGTCAGCCCTGACAGCATCGCCCCCAAGGCCGCCCAGATCGCCGCACCGTGCATCAGCGGGGCTGTTGGGAACATTGTCAGCGGATAACCGCCCGACGCCCTTGCGGCGATGTCCTCCGGCACTTTGCAGGGCCCTTCGGGATGGTAATAACCCGCGCCGTTCAGACAGGCGAAGAAAAATGCCTTATGGGGCCACATCACGCCTTTGGGCATCCCGGTGGTGCCACCGGTGTAGAGCAGCAGGATGTCATCTTCGTGCCGATCAAATGGTCCGGAAAGCGGAGATGCAAGCAGTTCTGAATAGCGGACACCAGTCGCTTCGCCGATCCCGTCTTCGACTGCGACTGTCAGCCGCAATTTCGGCAAGTCCGCCTGTATGGCTTCAATAATCGGGGTGAACTCTGCCCCGTGGATGACCGCAACCGCCTGAGCATTGTCGAACAGGTAGCGCAGTTCGTCGGCGCGATAGCGGTAATTAACGTTGAACGGCACCGCGCCAATCTTGAACGCCGCCAATAACCCTTCCAGATATTCAGGCCCGTTCATCATATACAGCCCGACGCTATCCCCGCGCCTTACGCCGTGCGCCCAGAGCCCCGATGCCAAACGGTCAGTTCGTTCGTTCAGCTCGGCATAAGTCTGATGCCCGGAATCGGATTTGATCGCGACGCGATCCGGTATCTGCGCTGCGGCGGTTTCGAACAGGTCGGCAAGATGGAACTGACTGGCCATCAATAGACTGCGGCGGGATTTTTCTGCGGGGGGTTGCCGAGCATCTCGCGATAGGAAGGCCGTTCCTTACCTCGGTCGGTAACGCCCAGTTCCTTGGCGATTTCGGCACCGATCAGCGTTGAACCCGAAAGCTCGGCACCACGCGGGTCAGTGGCCAGTGCGTCAATGATATGTGCCGTGAATTCAGGGTTCTCCGCACTCTCCAGAAAGCCCTCATATTGCTCCGGGTGCTGCGTGCGTGCGATCATCGACCGCTCGGTTATCAGTGGCCCCATCCAGATCGAAAAGCACCGCACGCCGGTGCCCTGAAAGTCATGCCCCATATCGTGCGCAAACTTGTCCAGTCCCGCTTTCTGCGCGCCATAGGCCGGTCCGTGCATATAACATGTGCCGCCAAAGGACGAGCCCATCGCGATCACGCCGCTTCCGCGCGCGACCATCATCTTGGCCGCATGCCAGCTTGCAACATAGGCAGAGCGCAGCCCGACATCGAGGATGCCCATCGCGGCCAGTTCTTTCTCCCAGAACTTCTTCTGCTCGATCAGCTGCGGATGCATATAGGCGGCGTTGTTGACGAGCACGTCGAGCTGGCCGTTTTGTTCGTCCGCTATCTGTTCGAAAACGCGGGCAACCTGCGAATCATCGGCATGATCGCACATCACGGCAATCCCCTTGCCGCCCAATTCGGTTACGCGCGCCGCAGTTTCTGCAACCGTTCCGGGCAAAACCGATCCATCCCAGCCCTTCGCATCGCCCGGCGCAACCGTTCGGCCTGTTACATAAACGGTGTAGCCGAGCTCGCCGAAACCGCGCGCAATTCCGGCCCCAGCGCCGCGGCTCGCGCCGGTTACCAGCGCAACTTTGCCATTGGACATACCAAACTCCTCCCGATTCGACGCACATCGCGTATTAAATTCACAAATAGCCTAGATATGCGAATTGAAAAGGGGTATATTTTACGCAAATCGCGAAAGGAGTGAAAGTGGACGACATCCCTTATCTGGCGCGCGGGGTAAACCTGCTCGGTACCGATTCAAGCGTTTTGGTTTCTTCCTCCAAATATCTCAACAGCCCAAAGCTGCGCGAATGGATCGCGCTGATCGCGCTCAAGAAGAACGGTCCGGATTTCCCGCCTGCCGCAGAGATGCACCAACTGCTGCCTATCCTTAACGAACTGCGCGATTTTGAACATATCGAACATATGATCAGCGAAGAGCGCAAGGTGAATCCGCGATTTGACGCGTGGTTCGAGGAAGGATTTGTTTCCGACTATACAATCGATGATCTAAAGGGTTGCGCACCGGGCACCGTTGGCGGCATCTATTACAAAACCGCAACCGAGGGCAATTACGAGATCCAGATCGTCCCCAATTTCAAGCCGCGCAGCCAGTGGGAGTTTTACTCACTCCGCTCAGGCCAAACGCATGATTATGAGCATATCCTGACCGGCGGCGGCTTCAACTATATGGGCGAGCTTATTCCATACTGGTTCCGTCTGGCGACGATCCACACGCATATCCAGAACAAGGAGCTTGCGGGCGAGATGAGCGTGCTCTCGATCCTCGGCACAATGCGCTATGTGATCCGCACAATGCTGCATTATCCGCAGGTTTGGGAATGTGCGCTTGAATGCATCCAGCAGGGCATCCGCATCGGCCGCGAATCTGATGCTTTCTGGATGGCAAGGATGGAAGATGTCTGGCACACTCCGCTGGAGGAGGCGCGTGCGCAACTGGGCGTGCGCGGTGCGGTCGATCTCGACACGCAGAAAGAAGGCGATTTCTGGGGAGGCCTGCGGGCGACGATATGAGCGAATATGATCTGGTCATCAGGGGCGGCATCATTGCCGACGGCACCGGCGGCGAATTGATCGAGGCCGATCTTGCCATCAGCAACGGACGCGTGGCCGCCATCGGCAAGGATCTGGCAGCTGGTCGTGAAGAGATTGACGCCAAGGGCCGCGTCGTCACCCCCGGTTTTGTAGACGTCCATACCCATTATGACGGACAGGCTATTTGGGGTGAGGAACTGGCACCTTCCTCCGCGCATGGCGTGACCACGGTGGTGATGGGCAATTGCGGCGTCGGTTTTGCGCCCTGCCGCAAGTCGGACCAGACGACGCTGATCAACGTGATGGAGGGTGTCGAGGATATTCCCGGCGTGGTCATGGCCGAAGGACTCCCCTGGGATTGGGAGACCTTCCCCGAATATCTCGACCGGCTCGATGCAGGCAAACGCGACATCGATGTTGCCGCCTATCTGCCGCACTCCCCACTTCGTGTTTACGCGATGGGCGAACGCGGCGCGCGGCGCGAACCCGCCAATGACGATGACCTCGCCAAGATGCGCGCGCTTACCAAGGAAGCGATCGAGGCAGGCGCGCTCGGCTTCGCGACTTCACGCCTTTCGATCCACAAGACTGCGGACGGCGGCTCGATCCCCACCTTTGAAGCGGATGTCAACGAATTGAAGGCGATCTGCTCGGGAATGACCGACGCGGGATCGGGTACTTTCCAGATCGTGCTCGACGCCTTTGTTGGTTGGGACAAGGAATATAGCGTCATCGACGCGGTGGTCGAAGCGACCGGCCGCCCCGCCACCTTCACGCTCGCCAGCGGCAATGAAGGCCCGCCGCGTTGGCGCGCTGTGCTCGACATGATCGAGGCGAGCACCGCCCGCGGTGCCAAGGTAACCGGGCAAGTCATGCCGCGCCCCATCGGCCTGATCGCAGGCCTTGAACTCACCGTGCACCCCTTTGTCCTCTGCCCGAGCTGGGCGAAAATCGCGCACCTGCCACTGGCCGAAAAGGTTGCGGCGATGCGCGATCCGGAAATGCGCGCCGCTTTGCTCAGCGAAGAATTTGGCGAAGGCCATCCGTTCAACGCCTTGGCACGCAACTGGGAATGGATGTTCCCGCTCGACAATCCGCCCGATTATGCGCCGCCGAAATCGACCAGCATGGCCGATCAGGCCCGCGCGCGCGGCTGCACGCCGCAGGAAGTGGCCTATGAGCGGATTTTGGCGACCGAGGGCAAGGGCCTGTTCTTGGCAGCCCTGGGCAATTTCGAAAATGCTTCACTCGACAGCGCGCATGAAATGCTCAGCCACCCGCACTGCGTGCCCGCGCTGGGCGACGGCGGGGCGCATTATGGTGCGATCTGCGATGCCAGCTATTCGACCTTCCTCCTCAAGCACTTCGTCCGCGATGGCCGCGATGGCGGGTTCGATCTTTCGCAAGCGGTGCACATGCTTTCACAAAAGGCGGCACAGGCGGTTGGCCTGAACGATCGTGGCACGCTGCACGTCGGGGCGAAGGCCGATATCAATGTGATCGATATGGATCGGCTGATGCTGTATGCGCCCGAAATCGTCCACGACCTTCCCGCTGGCGGAAGGCGGCTGCATCAACGAGCGACCGGCTATGACGCGACGATCGTGTCGGGTGAGGTTATCCGACGCTTTGATGAAAGCACCGGGGCAAGGCCGGGGCGGCTGGTGCGGGGCGCGCAGGCGGCCTGAAGTCTGCTGCTTTTCACCGACGTGCTGAGCCTGTCGGGCCGCAGGCGACCGCAGGTCAACCACGTCTCAAGGCTTACGCTGAGGCTGACAGACGCCCTTCGACAAGCTCAGGGCTACGGTGCCTACTCAACAAAAGCTTTTTGTTCGCTGTCATCCAATCCGCATCCCGGCCAGTCTCTGGCCTATCGACTTCGCCGCCGGATCAAGCCGCTGGCTGGCATTGAGGCCTCCCGGTAACGCGCCATCTAGCACGACGTTGATCGCGTGGATGCCGGGCAGGTCGTAAATCGTAACGCCGAAATCGCCAAGGTCGGGCAGATGCGTACGCAGCGCCTCCGGCGTGAGGGCAGCTTTCAGGGTCGGCAGATATTCGGGCTTGCGCGCAATGACGCCGATATTGATCGTCTCTCCCTTTTCCCCGGAGCGGGTGTAGGCGAGGTCGAACATTGTCATGACAGCATCGTCACCCTCAACTTGTTTCACCTCTGGTGACTGGCGTTCCAGGGTCCATTTCTCCTCATCAACCGACGGTTGCGGCTGATAGACGGATGCTGATACAAGTTCAGCATGACGACTAGTATTAGCGGCGGGAGGCGGGAGTCCAACGCCATCCACCCGCGCCGACACCTCTTCGCGCGGCACAAGGAAACTGATCAGGTTCATACAGGGTGCTATCTGCACGCCAAAGGCGACGCTGGTGCCCGGGGCCATCGCGGAAATCGCGGCAAATTGTTCGCGCGCGAACATCTGCACGGCCAGCGCCTCGTCATGTTCGACAACCAGCTTGACGACTACCTCTTCACCGCCGCCAATCAGTACGCATTCGGTGCGCCGCCAGTCGGCCATGTTGCGCCCGCGCAGCATGATCCGCCCGCGCTCGAACAGCGCCTCGGCCTGTTTATGCGCCTTTTCGACCGCCGCAGGACCTATGACAGGCTGATAAGCTACCGCACGCCAGCCATCATCCCAGGTCGCGCAGGCCTTCAGCGTGGCAGGCGCCGGCAAACCGTGCGCATTGGCAGCGCGCACCCGATCCTTGCCCACCTGTACGAGCGTCACATGGGTGAAATCGCAGGTCACGTCGGGGACGATATAGGCAGCCGGGTCGGACGTTTCATAAAGCAATTGCTCTGCCACCGTGCCGACGCTGACCAGTCCGCCGCTGCCCTCCGGCTTTGTGACAATGCAACTGCCATCGGCATGGCATTCGGCAATCGGCGCGCCGATATTCGCCCAGCCTTCGACCTCGCGCCAGTCGGTAAAGGTTCCGCCCGTCACTTGCGCCCCGCATTCGATCAGGTGCCCCGCCAATGTGCCACCGGCGAGCAGATCCAGATCGTTCGGTCCCCAGCCAAATTCGTGAATCAACGGCCCCAGTGCCAGCGCGCTGTCAACGACCCGCCCGGTGATGACGATATCGGCCCCCTGCGCCAAAGCATGCGCGATGGGAAATGAGCCGAGATAAGCATTGGCGCTCGTCACACCTTTTTGCGGAAAGGGCAGACCGCTGAACATGTCGCGCGTCGTGGCGAAATCACCAAGCCGGTGCATCAGATCATCGCCATCGACCACCGCGACCTTGAGCGACAGCCGGAGTTCGTCGATCCGCGACCCCAGTTTCGCAGCAAGGCCCGCCGGATTGACCCCGCCCGCATTGGACAGGATGCGCACCTTCCGGTCCGCAATTTGTTGCAGGAACGGTCCGATATGCACGTCCATGAAATCGCCAGTAAATCCGCTATCCGGATCGGCCAGCTTCATCCGGCCGAGTAGCCCCATGGCACCTTCGGCCAAATAGTCGAGTATGATATAGTCGACGCCCGCCCCCAGAAGTTGCGGCACCGCGAGCGCGCTGTCGATGAAAAAAGCGGAACCGCCTCCGATGCGAATGACCTTATCCGAAGTCATACTGGCTCGTGGGGATAATATCGATCCGCCCAAACTGGATGAAGCGCCCGCAACTGTCCATCATCGCATCGAGATTGGCCTCAAACTTAGCCTGATCGCCTACCGCATCGAAAAACACGTGGGGGTTGCTCAGCGCCTCTATCGGGAAACATTCTTCGACAAAGGCATCATAATCGGGCGCGCCGTCGGTCAGCGGACGGACCACCAAGTTTTGCACATATTCGAAATTGGATTGCGTATCGATTGCCACTCTTGTGTGGTGCGAATGCCAGACCGCAACGGCTTCAGCGTGCGAGATGTCGTTACGGAAGTTGATAAAGCTCGCTTGGCTCCAGCCCCATGTGCGTTCGCCTTTTACCGGCGGGTGATCTCGATTGGGAATGATCGTCGATTCCGCAACCAGCCAAGCGTGGAAGCGTTCGCAATGTGCGGCGATCGCTCCATCTATTTCCATCCGGAAGATCTCATTGGCACTGGGCAGCCAGAACTGCACAACGGCGTCCTGTTGCGGATCCTGCCATGTCTGGATGTGGCTAGAGCCCTCCGCGACAGCCGCATCGCGAATGTTGATACGAATGCCACTGGCACCAGCGGCACGCAAGGCAGCAGGCAGTTCGGCCAGCAGCCTCGCATTATCAACACCCCACAGCGCAGTGACGATTTTTTCCATGTCGCCCCCTCAATCGAAATTAGCTTGGCCGCCGTCGAGCGGGATCGTCGCACCTGTCAGATAGCCCATTTCAGGCGCACACAGCGCAACCACAGCCTGCCCGATATCCTCTTCCAATTGCCCGATCCGGCCGAGCGGGATCGTTTTGAAAAACGCCTTCGCCTCTTCAGGGTTATTGGCCACCCACCATTTCAGCCCCGGCGACTCGGCATGCGGCGCGATGGTCAGCACGCGGATATTGTCGCGCCCCCATTCTGCAGCACCCGCACGCGTCAGAACACGGGTCGCCTGCTTGACGGCACCATAAGCGCCATAGCCAGTCATGTCCCACCGTATGCCCGCCGACGAAGCGAGGTTAAAAATCGTGCCGCCACCGCGCGCTTTCATGATCGGCTGAACCAGCTTCATCAGCCGAAAGGAAGCGAGCGGTCCCGATTCGAAACCGGCAAGGAAAGCCTCATCACTTACATCGAGGAGAGGACCGTTGGGCACTTCCTGCGCATTGTTCACCAATATGTCGATGCCGCCAAACCTCCCCGCACCCTCGGCAACGATACGCGCCAAATCGTCCGCCGATTTCACATCGCAGGTCAGCGCAAGCGCTTGGCCACCGCGCTTTTCGATCTCTCCGACCGTTTTCTCAAGCTTTTCAAGTGTCCGCCCGGTGACGACCACCGCAGCACCCGCTGACGCCAATGCAAGAGCAATGCCCTGCCCTACGCCTTGCCCGGCACCCGTGATCAACGCTACCTTACCCGCAAGCTGTCCCATCGCACCCTCATTCGCTGTTTTCGTAATTTATTCGCATGTTTTTTACGCATGACGTTGACAAAAGGCTATAGAAAACGTCAAATGCGTTGATCCTAGGGGAGTAAAGACGTGCAATCCACATCCGTGACTTTACCATTCAGCCCGGTGAAGATAGGTCCGATAACTCTTCGTAACCGCTTCATAAAGTCGGCAACCAATGAAGGCATGGCCAAAGGCGGCATCGTATCGAAGGGCTTGGCGCGCTTCCACGAAAAAGTGGCCGAGGGCGGGGCAGCCTTGTCGACTGTCGCTTATTGCGCAACCTCGCTTGACGGACGCACCTTTGTCGATCAGGCGGTGCTCGATACTGAGTCCCTGCCCGACTTTCGCGCTCTTACCGACGCGGTGCACAAACATGGCGGCGCCGCCTCTGCGCAGATTACCCATGCCGGCAGCTTCACCTTTCTCGACCATGCCACATTGAAAACCGCGCGTCCGCTGTCATCGAGCGGAGGGTTCAACAAGGTCGGCGTGATGTCGCATCGCTGGCTAAAAAAGAAAATGAATCGCGATGAAATGGATGCGATGACCGCGGAGTTTGTCGAAGCGGCGAAGCTTGCCCGCGAAGCCGGTTTTGACGCTATTGAGCTCCATATGGGGCACGGTTATCTGCTCAGCCAGTTTCTCTCGAAAATTTACAACAAGCGTTGGGACAGCTATGGCGGCAGCATCGAAAAGCGCCTGAAATTCCCTCGCGAAGTGCTCGGCCGCGTGCTTGATGCGGTTGGCAAAGACCTAGCCGTCATCGTCAAATATTCGATGACCGACGGAGGCAAGGGCAACAGCATCGACGACGGTGTAGCCATTGCGAAAGCTATCGAAGTCGACGGCGCACATTTGGCTGTACTGTCGAACGGGCTGAACGTTGAATCGATAACGGCCATGTTCGGCTCATCCTTCCCGCAGTCAAACCGGGGTACGGTTGGTAACCCGATCATTGCGCTGGGCATGTGGATCCAGTCGCTGTCCGAACCCAAAAATGTCGTGTTCCGGGAAAACTATCTGCGCGAACTGGCGCTGAAGGTGCGTGCTTCGGTTGACATGCCCCTTGCCTATCTAGGTGGGGTGCAGTCGCTTGAGGGGACGCAACAGGCAATGGCCGACGGCTTCGAATGCATCGCGCTTGGCCGCGCACTCGTCAGCGATCCGGCCTTCGTCAATAAGCTGCAATCGGGCGAGTTAGCGAAGTCTGCCTGCACCGCGTGCAACCGCTGCGTCACGATGATGTACACCCCGAATGGAACTTTCTGCGTCGAAGGCAAGGCTAGTGACGCCAAACTCAATGTAATCAAGGCAGGAGCAGCAGTATGAGCAAGGATATGGCCAGCAAGGTCGCCATCGTCACCGGAGGCAGCGACGGCATCGGTCTTACAACCGCAAAGCTGCTCGCTCGCCGCGGTGCGATGGTTGCAATTTGCGCGCGTCGGCCTGATAAACTCGAAGAGGCGCGTGCCGAAATCGCGGCAATCGGCACAGTCGAAGCCAAAGTCTTGGACGTCACCGATGAATCCGGCTTCACCGCGTGGATCGAGGATATCGCAGCACGCCATGGCGGGCTCGACATGCTGGTGAACAATGCGATGTCCGTACATTACGCGCCGCTGACCAAGCTTTCGACCGAACATTGGCGCAAAGACTTCGCGGTCAATGCTGAAGCCGCCTTTGTCGGCACCCGTGCCGCGATGAAGATCATGATGGCGGCGGGCAAGGGCAGCATTGTCAACATTTCGTCGACCACCGGCATACGTGCCGCTCCCTATATGGCGAGCTATTCGGCGTCGAAGGCGGCACTGACCCATTTCACTGCCTGCGCCGCGATGGAAGGCGGCCCCGCCAATGTCCGCGTCAATGCGATCGTGCCCGGCCAGGTGATGACCGCTGCGACAGCAGATTGGGCGAGCAAAGCACCGGATACCGCCGCAAAGGCCGCAGGTGCGATCCCGATGATGCGCGGCGGGCAACCCGAAGAGCTTGCCGAAGCCATCGTTTTCCTGCTTTCCGACGCGGCAAGCTATATAACCGGCGTTGCTCTGCCCGTCGATGGCGGCAAAGCCGCGCAACTGTACCTACCGTCCTGATTGTATGCCCATAGCCGTCATCACCGGAGCCGCCTCTGGCATAGGCGCAGGTTTGGCACGCGAGGCGGCACGGCGTGGAATGCAAGTTGTGCTAGCTGACCGAGACGCTGCCACGTTGGAGCGGGTTGCTTCGGAAATTGGCGCTAATGCACTTTGCCTGCCGACCGACGTGACCGACTGCGCAGCGGTGGAGGAGATGGCAGAACAGGCCTATCGGAAGTTCGGCGCTGTCGATCTGTTATTCAACAATGCCGGGGTAATGGCGACGGGGCTGAGCTGGGAAATTCCCTTGGACAAATGGGATCGTTGTTGGAAGGTCAACGTCGACGGCATTTTGAACTGTCTGCGGGCCTTTGTACCTCGGTTGATTGCGGCGGATAGACACGCACGCATTTTAAACACGGCTTCGGTCGGCGGCTTTCTTCCTTCTCCGATGATGGCACCCTATTCCGCAACCAAATTTGCGGTGGTGGCGTTGACCGAAGCTTTGGCGGGCGAGCTGAAAATGTTGGGCACAAAAATACAAGTGTCACTGTTAGCGCCCGGTCCGGTCAAATCTGGAATTTTCCGTGAACCGCCACCAGGGCAAGCCCAGCATTTCCATGAAATGATGACATCGATGCTCGACCAGAACGGGCTGGAACCGGACGCGTTCGCAGGACGCGTCTTCGACGCGATCGAACGCGGCGACTATTGGATTATCCCGCAACCCGAAGCGTTTGACGAGGGGTTTGCGGCGCGCAATGAAAGCATAACCAAGCGATTGCCCCCGCAATTCTATGGGGTGGAGGGGAACTGAACATGGCTCGAAACCAAAAGGGCTTGGATAGGAAGAGCTGGGACAAGGAAGTCGATATACTCGTTGTCGGATCAGGCGCGGGCGGATTGCTCTCGGCGCTTGTCGCGGCCCACAATCACGCCGATGTGCTTGTGGTCGAAAAGGAACCCCTATGGGGCGGCACATCTGCCACCTCGGGCGCAGGCATATGGATACCCAACAGCGATCAGGCAGCGGCAGCCGGATTTCAGGACGACACCAAAAACGCCTTCAAATATGTCCGCAAGCTTTCGGCCAAGAATGTACCCGATGCCAACATCAAGGCCTATGTCGAAAATGCAGCGCACATGCTGCGCTGGATGACGGTCAATACCGAACTCGATTATCAGGCCTTCCCCTACCCCGATTATCACGCCGAGGAACCCGGTGGGTCGCCGCAGGGTTTCCGCACCCACATGCCGCTGCCCATTGACGGACGCAAACTGCGCAAGGATGTCGAGACGTTACGCTTCGCCTCGCCTGCGGCCAGCCTGTTTGGCTATCTCAACTGGCATTTCGACGAGACCTACATCATCCTGTTCCGCGCACCGGGCTGGTGGTGGCACCTGATCAAAAGCCTCGCCCGTTACTGGTTCGACTGGCCATTCCGGTTCAAGAGCCGCAAAGACAGGCGATTGACGTTGGGTAACTCGCTATTGGGCGGGCTGCGACTGGCACTCAACGAACGAAAGGTTCCGGTCTGGCTCAACTCCCCGCTCGTCGAACTGGTCGAAGAAAAGGGCAAGGTGGTGGGCGCCATAGTGCGCCATGAAGGCACGAACTTGCGCATCGCGACGCGCAAGGGCGTGGTGCTGGCCGCTGGCGGATTCGACAAGAACCAGGCGATGCGCGACGCAAATGCACCGCTCTATAAAAACGCAATCTATTCCGGCGGAACAGCGGGCAACACCGGCGACAGCATCCGCGCGAGCGAAGCGGTGGGTGCCGATACCATGAACATGCACTCGGCATGGGCCGCTCCGGTATTCTACGTGCCAGGTGAGGATCGCGGGCGGCTTTGCACCATCGAACGCGCGCTGCCGGGCTGCATGATGGTCAACCAGAAAGGCGAGCGGTATCTGAACGAGGCCGCATCCTATCACATCGTCGGCCAGACAATGGCGCGGCGTGAGGCCGAGCATGGCGATGCCTCGCCCAGTTGGTTCGTCTTCGATCATACCTATCGCCACAAATATCCGGTCGGCCCATTGCTGCCGTTGATGCCCGATTGGCTTCAGCGTGGCGAGGTGCGCTCCATTCTTAAAAAGGGCAGCACGATCGAAGAACTGGCCGCAGACATGGGCGTCGATCCGGTGAAGCTGGCAGCCACTGTTTCGCGCTACAACGAATATGCGGTTAAGGGCGAAGACCCCGATTTCCATCGCGGTGAAGCGACCTATGACAAGATGTATGGCGACCCTTCGGTGACACCCAACCCCTGTCTGCGTCCGCTATCGAAGGGCCCCTTTTACGCGATGCCGATCTATCCAGGCGATATCGGTACCAATGGCGGGTTGAAGACCAACGACAAGGCCCAGGTTCTGGGCACCAATGGCAAACCAATTGCCGGGCTATATGCCGTCGGCAACAATGCGGCCTCCGCAATGGGTGAGAGCTACCCCGGTGCAGGCGTCACCATAGGCCCTGCGCTGACCTTTGGCTACATCGCCGCGCGGCATATGACAGGAGCAAATGAATGAGTGGCAGGTTTGCAGGTAAAGGCGCGGTAGTCACTGGTGCAGGTCGCGGGATAGGCCGCGCGATCGTGCAAAGGTTGGCGCAGGAAGGGGCGCAGGTCGCAGCACTCGACCTTAATCTGGAAGACGCCATGCAAAGCGGAGGAGCGCTCGCCTTGCGCTGCGATGTGACCAATGCTGAATCGGTCGCGGAAGCGGTTGCCGCAGCGCGCGAGACTTTCGGGCGTCTCGACATCGCCGTCGCTAATGCCGGGATTGGCGCAGCGGAGGGTGACGGATCCGAACAGTTTTACGGCGCGATGGCACAGCGCAATGCAGAGCTTGCCAAAAGCGGCAGTAGCGACATCATCGTCGACCAGCTAATCCATATGGAAGACCGCGGCTGGGCCGGCGTGATGGAGGTCAATGTCGGCGGCGCGTTCCGTTTGGCGCGCGAATTTGTCCGCGTGTTGGCGAAGGATGGCAATCCGGGCGCAATCGTCAACATCAGCTCGACCAGCGCCCAGTCAGGCGAGGGATCTCCGCATTATTGCGCGTCAAAGGCTGCGATTATCGGGCTGACACGGCAATTGTCGCGCGAACTGGCGCCGCGAAAAATCCGTGTCAATGCTGTCGCACCTGGCCCGACCAATACGCCGGTGATGGCAGGCATTCCGGATGAATGGATCAAATCGATGGAGGCAAGCATTCCCATGGGCCGTATGGCAGACCCGTCGGAGATCGCCGCTGCTGTCGCCTATCTAGCATCGGACGACGCCAGTTTCGTCAACGGTTCGGTGCTCGTCGCCAACGGGGCTAGCTATTTCTTCTGACGCCGCCGAACCTGCACCAACCCACCCGTCATCCCGGCATAGAAATCACCATTGGGCGCGATCGACATTGACGCCCAATTGTTGTTGAACTTGGTTCCGCGACCGGTCGGGATTTTTATGACCTGTTTGCCGGTGCGGAAGTCGAGACCGACAATTGACCAGTCTTGCGTCGGCTTGCCATCTGATCCTTTTGCAAGGTCAAAGCTGTAGAAATAGGCAATGCCGTTCCCGGCCGAGAGCTTGGGCACGACCGACGGAACCTTGAGCGGCGAGGTCCAGACAGTATCGCAGCCGCTTTCGTCGTCGCGCACATCCACACGGACAACACCGCCAGTAATCGCATTCCAGTCCTTCTGCTCATAGGCGCTGGTGAAGCCAGCATTATTTTCAAGGATGATCGAGCGCCCCCAACCAATCATGCTGTTGTCGGTCGCGCTCGCGCCTTCCTGAAAAACCGGCTGTGCGCAGATGCGGCTGCCGTCGCTGCGGCGCAGGACAATGATGTTGATCCGCCCATCAGCATTGTCGGCGAATGTGATCCACTTCTCGCCCAGCAAAGTCGGCGTGGTGCCGCTCCCCTGGTTGATCGAACCAATCTTGCGTTTCGTCCCGCGATCATAGGCGGTGCGCCAAAGCTGGGAAGGCTTGCCTTGTGCATCAGCGGTGAAGGCATATTGCGCGTGGTCGGACAGCACGTAGACCGCGCGGCTGTCCATCGCGAGCGCGTTTTGGATTTCCTCGCCCTTTAGTCGAATGACAGAAACTTTGCCACTCTCAGAATCAAGCGTTCCCAGCCTGCCGTTGCGCGTCGTCCACCAGTAACGGCCCTGATGATCAGGCATCACCGTCGTCACCTTGTCGCATTCGCTGTCTGGCGACCAGTTGTTCCAGTTGAAGCAATCGTGCGGAACATAGGGCTTCAGGTCCCATTCTTTCTCGACTGAAAAGGACCATTTACCGCCCTGCTCTTTAGCCACCAGTCGTTGCACCACCCACTGGCTGTTCGCGAAGACCAGCCGATCCTTGTTGTCGAGGAACATGTAGGCCCCGCCCGAACTGTCGTTCATCATGATGCCCATGTCGCGTTTGACGAAGGCTTCGAAAGAGCTGGGGCGTATTGGCAAATCGTAATGAGCAAGCGCCTCCAGCGTTTCGGGATCGAGCAGCACCATACGGAAACCCGAAAGCCCACCGCACATGACAACCGGTTTGCCATCGCTGCGATAAACGAAGGTCGAACATTGCCGGGGCAGGCCATTTCCAGACCGGCGACTGCGCACCTCCAGATTGCTACCGAACGGGCCCGGCGCCAGATGCGTATCCGACTGCCCGCCATCGCCATGCATTGTGCCATTAGTGCCTGCAGCGAGATACGGGTTGGCGTTGATGCTACCCTCGACCGGTGCCGGAACGAAGGCCTTGTCCCATTCGACCTGTTGCGCAGAAGCGCCTTCAATCGGTCGCGCTGTAGCGATCTCGCGGTTTGCGTTGGCCCACCACCCTCCCGCTCCACCTATTATGGCTGCCAGCGTGAGAAGCGCGATCCAGCGCTTTTGCATCAGCCTGCCCGCACCTTGACCTTGGGGGCCGCCTGCCCGCGTCGCATCGTTTCGATGAACTTTTCGAGCGGCGCCGGCTCTGGCACCGGCCCGCCATGGTCGCCTTCGCGCGCCCAGAATTCAGCGAAGCTTGGGAACAGCTTGTGGAAATTGCCCTCGACCCAATCGGTATTGGGCCAGCGCATCTTCTTCTCTCCGATCGGGGGTTTGTTAAGATCGGTTGCGTACCAATAAAGAGGTAGCCGCCGGGCAAAATACCAGCGCCCATCTGCACGCACATAATTATCCGCATACATCATCTGCATGATGACCCATTCGTCGCCAGTCTCATGCTCATTCTTCGAATAGCAGATGCCATGCGCATGGTCGGGATCGTCAAACTCGATGATGTGGCCGCCAATATGGTGCGAGGTACCAGTAAATGGCGAACGGAGCGTGCCATCCATATACGCGCGTAGCGCTTGGCGCCCGCTGGCATCCTTGCCGACCCGGACATTCTCCTCGAACAGGTTAACCATCGCGTCCATATCGCGCATGTCGAGTGCCAGCGAATATTTGGCGGCGAGCTGGCGTATCGCATCAAGCGACTCCAGCCGATCAATCCTTGCCTCCAATGTGCTCATGACCTTCCCCTCATTGCGTAAATCGATTGCGTCATATCTACGCTTTTCGAATTTGCATTGTCGATATATTCAATATATCGTAGCCATACTATAAAATAATTACGCATTTTGCGATCAACGCATATGTCGGGAGAGTTTGCCATGCAACGCGTCATTTTCAAAAGCCTTTTGGTATCCACTGCACTGGCCAGCGCCACCGCAAGCTACGCACAGGATGTAAGCAGCGATAGCGATGGAATAGGCGAAATCGTCGTTACTGCGCAGAAGCGGGCGGAAAATATCCAGGATGTGCCGATCGCAATTTCGGCGGTCGGATCCGAATTTCTGGAGTCGCGGGGTATCACCTCGATCGACGGGCTAGGCACGGTTTCGCCAAATGTGAAAATCGAACGCGCGCCGTCGAGCAAGACCATCACACAGATTGCCATCCGCGGTTCGGTGACGATCAATCCGGCGATCACCTGGGAACCGGCAGTCGGTCTCTATTTGGACGGCGTCTACATCGCCAAGGCGCAGGGGTCGATCTTTGATGTGGCCGATCTGGAGCGGGTTGAAATCCTGCGCGGCCCCCAAGGCACCCTCTATGGCCGCAATGCTCTGGCCGGTGCCATCAACCTGATTAGCAAGAAACCTTCGGGTGAAGCCGGTGGCTCGCTGGAACTGACTTATGGCAGCTACGATTATCGCAAGATCAAGGGTGCGATCGACCTGCCGCAAATGGGAATATTCTCTGCCAAGGTTTCGGGCCAATATGTGAAGCGCGACGGTCTGGTGGACGTTATTCCCAATCCGGTCGCGGGTGTCGTCACGGCGCTTCCCAATGTCGTGAACCAAACCGACACGATCGACAGCGGCAGCTTCATGGTCCAGTTGCGGGCCGAACTGAGCGACTCCATCACGGCAGACTATACCTACGATTATAACAAGCAGAAGCAGCGGCCGCCCTTCGCCCAACTGCTGCGGGTTAATCGCAATGGCGATCCGCGCGATATCTTCGATCCCGCATCGCCCAGCTTCGCCTTTGGCGGCGCCTTTTTCCCGCTGCACCAATATACCAATCCTGAAGGGCAGAAGGTCGCGAGCATCGATGGTGCAGTCTATGAACGCTCGCGCGCCTATGGCCATGCGCTCACGCTAACGGCCGACCTAGGTAGCGCGACGCTCAAATCGATTACTGCCTACCGCGATCTTGCCTGGGCCGATGGTCTCGATCTTGACGGTTCGCCAACTCCAGTGGCCTTCACCCAGCGTATCACCGACTATCATGCATTCAGTCAGGAACTGCAACTCGCCGGCACGGCCTTTTCCGATCGTTTGAACTATGTATTGGGAGTCTTCTATTTCAAGGAAAAGGCGGAGACGCTCGGGCCGCAGGTGTTTTTTGGCGGGGGTTCTGACTTCCAATCGGATTACGGATCGCACACCAAGGCCTTGGCCCTTTACGCCCAGCTCGACTATGACCTCACCGATGCGTTGAAACTGTCACTGGGCGGTCGATACACGCATGAAAAGAAGGATATTCGCCGTTTCCTCCGCATCAATTTTGACGCGGCCAATGGCATTTTCGCGCCACTGGTCGTGGCGAATATCCCCTATGGCGGCGTACCCGATGCGAAGTACAATAATTTCTCTCCTGCTGCGACGCTCAGTTATGCTGCAAGCGAGGACATCAACCTCTACGCCCGTTTTGCCCGCGGTTTCAAATCGGGCGGCTTCAACGGTGAGACTAATGATTTCGGCGCGCCAACTGCGGCCTGCCCGAGCGGCGCATTCGAACTGTGCGACCCCTATGATCCCGAAAAGGTCGACAGTTATGAGCTGGGCATAAAGACCAAGCTGGCCGACGGTCGACTGATCTTCAATGTCGCTGCATTCCGCGACGATCATAAGGATATTCAGCTTTCGATATTCCGCGCAACCGGCGCCGCATCATCCATTGTCCGCAATGCCGCATCCGCGCGCATCCAGGGCCTGGAATTCGAAGCCATTGCCAAACCAAGAGACAGCCTGACGATCAATGGCTCGCTCGCACTGCTCGATGCCGACTATAAACGCTATATCGATGCCGGCGTTGATGTCTCCGACAATCGTGCTTTCCCGCACACGCCGAAAGTGAGCGCCTCGCTAGGTGTGGACTGGGCGGTGGCCGAAGGCGATTGGGGCAAGTTCAACCTCTATGGCGATATCAACCATGTATCGTCCTACTTCACTTTCCCATATCCGCTGCGCACGCCGACGCCTTCCGATCAGAACGCCTTTAACACCAAATCGAAGGGTCGGACGATCATCAACCTGCGTGCGGCACTGTCCGAGTTCAACCTTGGTGGCGTGAAAACCGAAATTGCTGCCTTTGTCCGCAATCTGACCAAGGAGGATGATCCCAGCAACTTCATCGATTTCGGGCCCGGTTTTGGCGGCCTTACATTGGGCTATTTCCCCGATCCGCGCACATGGGGCGTTTCGGTTGGCGTGCGTTTTTAGGAGAGTGACTTGTTGAACGGAGAAAAACGCTTCGCCATCATAGGGGCCGGGATGTCCGGTATCCTGTGCGCAATCAAACTGCGCGAAGCAGGCCACAAGCACGTCACTGTCTACGAAAAGGCGGATCGCATCGGCGGCACCTGGCGGGATAACCGCTATCCGGGGCTGACCTGCGACGTCCCGGCGCACGCCTATACCTATGAATTCGCGCCCAACCCCGAATGGTCGGCCTATCTGGTCGGCGGCGATGAAATCCAGGCCTATTTCGAAAAGGTCGTCGATGATTATGGCATCCGCCCGCTGATCCGGTTCAACAGCGAAATCGCCAGCATGGTCTGGTCTGGCGATCATTGGGATATCGAGACCAAGGACGGGCACAAGGACAGCGCTCATGTCGCGATCATGGCGACAGGCGTGCTGCATCATCCAAAGATTCCCGATATAAAGGGGCTCGAAAGCTTCGCCGGTCGCGCGATGCATACAGCCCAGTGGGATACTGCCATCGATCTGACCGGTAAGCGCATAGGCGTGATTGGAAACGGGTCGACCGGCGTGCAGATGGTTAC
>CAZQWC010000002.1:0-242841 GCA_964597055.1 uncultured Sphingorhabdus sp. | reverse complement strand
CCCGGAATACACCATCGCCTACACCGGAAATTACACCACGAGCGCGGACGCTAACAAAACGATGGTCCGCTTCGACAATGGGCGGCTTACCGCAGCAAGGATCATAATCGACGGATCGGGTGACCGGGCATTCAGACAAGGCCTTGCAAAGCATGTTACACGCAATGCGGCCAAGGGGGCCATCAAAGATGTGCGGTTTAAGGACTCAGCAAATGACGCTCTAGTGCAGCTTGCGGATATGTGTGCCGGGGCAATAGCGCGCTCTTATCGAAAGGATCGGACAGATGCTGATAGGTGGCGCAAAATGCTAGGTAAGCACATTGACGATGTTTGGGATTTTAAGTGAGGTTGCGCTCTGCTTTCCTATCCTTCCGATTGGAAGGAACGCACACCATCCGGTGACAGTTCGGAGAAGCAGAGCGACTTTGCCTAGCCCATATACGCCCGACAGGTTAATGTTTCAACACCATTTGCGCTAGACCGCGCCGCCGGGGTGACCACCGGTCAGAACGAGCATCTTCCTAAGATTAATCGGGTCGCAAAACTGGTTCTGTGATTCAGAAAAATTGCTACACACCCTACACAACAAATTGCAACGATATTTGGCGGTTTTATGCGGCTTTCAGATAGTGGCAGCTTTCCAATCAGATTCAAATCAAAGGGCTTCGGATGCTTCAAATGTGATTTGAAATAGTAGTAAGCATTGGAATTTGCTTGAATTTATAGGCTGATGCCATCTGTGCGATTCCAAATTGAAAATAATTTGCCCTTTGAATCAAAGGACGCCACGATGAGATGCTGCTAATCGGAGTTGATAATTGCGAAAGCCTTCCCAATTTACATTGCGCCCGTTAGCGGCGACCGCGTGCATCATGCTTTTCTCAGCATGCACCGAGAAGCCGCTCCCACTTCAGCTAGAGAAGTATTGTGTCAGCGAAAGCGGACTTTCAAAATTTTGGATAAAGCTTCACACAGCCAAAAACTCGGGCGAGATCAGGTATAGATACATGGGGCAGGACGTTCGATATAACGTCACCGCAATGAAAATTGACGGCGCTCAGATTAGCGGCCAAGCCGATTTTATATCCAGTTCGACCGGCGAAATTCGCGGCAATCCGATTTTGTTTAGCTATGATGTTGCAACCGAAACGTTGAAAGATGGGGGCACTTCAGCTGCATGCCAGAACATGCAAGGCAACATATAAGGTTAGTCCTGTAACAGCCGCACCATTTCCCGCAAATAACGCGCTGTCTGCATGGCTTTGGCAGATCGCCCGCCATGCTTCCATGCATTACGATTGCCCTTTGGCGCGCCCGGATTAGTCCCGCCGTGCATCCTGCATCGACGCTTGCCCTTCACGGCTGGGGATTGGCACTCCGCTCCCAAACGGGTCCGCGCCAAGCAACGTTGAGCCGATGCCAGCCGCGCCGGTTGCATCGGATTGATTGTCGATTTTTCCATTTTTTGCTCCCCCGGTATTTACGTTTTCAGCGATGACGGCTTGTCCGCCACGATTATCGACATGGATATGGCGAACGACTTGCTCCCCGCCACGTCGCATTCTTGCGAGCGTGTCCATTTGCCCTTGCGACGTGCGGAGCAGTTTTGTGGCCAGATTGCCGAATGTCTGGACCTGAGGCACCCATTCAGCTGTTCCCATCATACTAAGCGCCCGAATAGCCGCGTCGTGAGTGACATACATTTGAACAAGCAAAAGCACTTCCGCCTGATTTTGAGGGTCCATGCTTTCGATGAAAGACAGCGCCGCGTTGTAACGGTCGGTGTTGTCCGTGCCGACCGACGCCATGTATTTGAGCAACTCATTCGCTCTCGCGTTCACCGGGTCCATTGTCACCGCTGCGAATGTCTTTTGCAGTTTCAGCAAGCCTTGTGTTTCGCAGTCGCCAGCTATGCCAATAGACTTTCCTCCAGTTGGCATCTCGGTCAACTTTACCTTTACAGGCTTGGGCGCGCGAAGTTGAGCCGTCGCCATTTCTGCGAGTTCGGTCTGTTCGCTTTTGGAGAGTTTATCCCAGCCGGGAACGGATTTGGCTAGATCGCATTTGGCTTCCTCTGCCGTGCCGCTTTCTGGCAGGGTAATAGGAATTGTCCGATCATTTGCCGGGACTTCCTTGTTCGATGACTTTGCTTTTCGTGCCATTTTCAGCCTTTCGCCTTTCGTGCCTTCGTGCCGATGTTTTGAGATGTGCCACAACGCTTGCCGATAATGCGACCGCCCGGCTCCAGCAGTTCCAGTTCAAATTCAGCTGCCGCCTCTGCATTTGCGCCTTTCAAGACGTAGCTAAGCGCCGCTGCTAGATTGATTGCATGCAGTTCGGGGTTGCCTGCCTCCAGCCCCAACCGCCCGCCAATCGGGTCCGAGTGAATGACGCGCTTGCGATAGGGCTTGCCGGTGATGCGGCGCAGCCAGCCCTTTTGTAGCCTTGTCAGCAATGAAACGAGAGCGGCTGGCACATGAACCAGCAAATGGCAGTGACCGCCCTTCCGGTCGCCATTTTCGAGTATCCAAAGCCAAGCGGTTTTGGTCTTGCGACGTGCCAGCGCCTTTGTCAGCAAATCGAGAAAGCGACCCGTCGCCCTGACCATGTCGGCAAGTGCCACGCCAGCCGCTTGCCAGTGGATTGTTATCATTCGGGTGAAGGGCAGGCCAATTGCCATGGCATGGCGCTCAGCGGCCCACAGATTGCCGATTTGCGCGGCTGTTAGTGCATGGCTTTCGCGGTCGGCACGGTTGCGCGCGCCGCCTCTGCCAGTGCTGCAAGGCAAATGTGCTGGCACACCTAATCTAAGGTAATTATTTGCAACTGCCGTGCCAGTTTCGGGGATCGGCGGATTGCAGGGCTTTTGCGGCTGGAGCGGCGCTTTTGAAACTTCACCGAATTTGCAGATCGGTGAAGTTTCAAAGCTGCCGCCATGCAGCGCGCCCGAAAGCGGTTTTGTCATGGCGGCAACCCTCATTTTGCTATCCAGACGATAGCACGTTTGCCGGTTGCATTCGGTCGCCTCAGTCCGCTGTCACGGATAAGTCCCTTACGCTTCAATTCGCTTGTGCGCGGCTGAATCGACCAGCGGTCCATGTTCAACCTTGCGGCAAGTTCATCGGCAGTAAGCCCAAGCCAGCCAGCATCGCGGATCGCCGCCTCTGCCATGCGCTGGAGCCTCCCTAGCTTGGGAGCAAGGGCATCCGCCGCCGCAATGGACGTGTCGATATTCCGGTGACCGGGGGCATCGGGATAGGCGTTCATCGCGGGCCTCCCTCTGCCAAAGGTGGCAATCCATGTCGCAAAAGCAACTTTGAGAGCCAATCGTGCTGCCGTTCGCTCAGCGCATCGGCAACACATACATGGCCGAGAAAGCCAGCCTCTTTGTGGGAGAGTTTCAGGCTCTGGTTTAACAGCGCGAGCGCCGCTTTCCGATGATGATCGAACCTGGGGCTAGTCATGGCATCGCTCCCCAAAGCAAAGCCGCGCAATATCTCGTGCCATCGAAGGCGAGAGGCAAAAACGGCAAGCAAGCATTTGCGCCTGCCGCTCCGATGCGGTAGGAGAGGGATGCAACCAGCCCACAAGTTGATTGCGCGAAGCCCCGGCCCGCCAGCCGGGGTTTTGCATATGTGTCGCCATAGCTCATGCCCCCGCCTTGTATTGGGGGAGGCTGGCCAGATAGGCTTGCAAATCGGCAAAGCTGATTAGTGTTCGCCGCCCTGCTTTCCGAGCGGATAGATCGCCCCGTTTAAGCGCCTCATAAATCGAGCTGCGCGATATGCCCGACGCTTTCACGGCGTCTGGTATGGTTACTGCAATTGGTATGTCCATTGACGTTCTCCGCAGTGTCCGGGGTTGAGTGTGGACACTTGCGGGTTGACCATTTGCCGATGGAACGGTCTGACGGCAAAGGACTTTAAAGGATTTTAATTCAGCCGATCAGGAAGTGTATCGTTTGCGAAACTCGCGCATTAGTCGTTTTGTTTTGCTCTCGACTGTTCCAGCCCCTTTCACGCGGCCTGCTTCAACCAGTATCCGAGCTGCGGCGGTTGGGCTGGAAGGCCTGTCAGGATTATTGAATGCTAGCATCTTGTGCATCTCGAATGCGAGCTTTTGGTCTTCCGTCCAGCCCGTGTTCTCTCTTACCGGTCTTCCCCGCTTGCGATTGTCGGGGCGCTCGCGGTCAAAAACTGCAAGGATGTCATCGTATGATATGCCAACATCGGGCGAAATGGTGAATGGCGGTTGCTCTGGGAATGCAGTCCTATAAAGCAACAGGAAGTAACGAATATGGGCTTTATGGATGGTCACGCCATTTATTTGCGCTCGGACGTCTCCCTGCGCGACCGCGTTCCAAAGCAGCTCATCGCATTTATCTGCATCGCAGTTCTTGAAGTTAGGCAAGCTACCGATGCTCTCGGATGCTCGCAATGGTCGAAGCCAACGGTAGCTGCTCATTCCCGCCTCCCAAGTGGCTCCCATGTGGCAGCGGGGAAGCGCGTGGGATGCGCGCTTGTCGGCTGGCCTGCCTATCCCCGCCTGCATTCTATGGCTTCATGCGGCAGCTTACAAACGGCAGCATGTCGATTGTCCGGTGAAACTCAATCAAGACCAGCAGCCTTTTCCCAAAGACGATCAAGCCGCTCATTCAGCTTCTCCCAGCGCGAATGGGCAAGTCGATGCTCGTAAAGCCATACGAGCGCGATAACCGAAAGCATTCCTGAAATTTTTGGATCGACGCCGCCCCACCAGCTGGCAGTGGCAAAACCTAGGCCAAACGCACCGCTCGCTATCGCCATGCAGACAAGCCAGCCAATGGCCGATGCAATCAATTCGATTGCCGTTTCCTCAAGACCTTTCATTTTCTCGCCTCCCCATTATGCCGCCCTGATAGGCGTAATCTTGGCACCAGCCGCGCCTTCGCTGGCGCAATAGGTTGCCCAATCCGCCATAAGCCGCCGCCGCTTGTCGAACAAATCGCCGCGCCGGTAAGCTGCCTCTGCCTTGTTGCCGATGCTATGGGCCAGCGCCATTTCACAGACTTCATGGGCATAGCCTGTGCATTCCGCGCTCCAGTCTCGGAAAGTGGAGCGAAAGCCGTGAACAGTGCAATCCAGTTCCATCCGGCGTAGCAGCATGGACATGGCCATGCCAGACAGCTTGCCGCCCCTGTCCGATGGAAAAAGCCAATTCTTGCCCAACGGTTTTGTTGTTTCCAGAATTTCGATTGCGCGCGGCGGCAGGGGAACGCGATGCTCTCTGCCTGCTTTCATTCGCGCGGCTGGTATTGTCCAGATTGCCTTTCCCAAATCGACTTCGCCCCATGTCGCGCCAAGCACTTCGCTTGTGCGGGTGGCGGTCAAGATGACAAATTCCAGCGCAAGCGCCGCCATTGCTTCCCGCGCCCTTAATGCGGCCATAAATTCGGGCAGGTCCGCATAGGGCATCGCTTTGTGATGGCCGCGCGAAAGCTTGGCGCGGGCTGGCAAGATTTGCGCTATATGGCCGCGCCATCGGGCAGGGTTTTCGCCTTCACGGTATCCGCGCGCCTTGGCGGCATCGAGTAAGGTTTCAATGCGCCCTCTCACTCGGCTAGCGGTTTCGGGCTTTGCCTGCCACAGCGGTTCAACAATTTGCAGCACATGCGCCGTGCCAATTTCGGCAACGGGTAAATCGCCGATGACGGGGTAAACATAGGTGGCGAGAGTATTGCGCCATTGTTGCCGATGTTTGGCATTGCGCCAACTGCCTTCATTGGCCTTGATATGGGCCTCTGCAACGTGCTTGAAAGAAATTCCGGCGACATTTGCCGCCTGAGCCGCTGCAATGGCCTCAGCGGCCTCCCTCTGGCGTTCGGCAAGGGGATCGATGCCCGCTTTCACTTTCAGCCGCAAGGCAGTCGCAAGATCGCGGGCCTTGGCCAATGAAATTGCATCCGGTCCAGCCGCCGCGCCCAATCCCAAATCGCGCGACTTGCCGTTCAGCATGAAGCGGAAAACCCAAGAGCGAGCGCCACTGTCTTTGACTAGCAAATTCAATCCGCCGCCATCGGCGTGGCGACCGGCCTTTGCACTCTTGACCGAAAGAGGCGTCAAAGCATGGTTCAATTTGCGTGGCATATCCCGTCCGTTCCCTAAATAGCTCCCCGATAATACACTGGTTTTTAGGGAACGCAACCGGACAACGCTGGACACGCCTATTGGTGAGGGTGAACAAAAAAGGCGTAAATACGATAGTTCAAGAGACATTCCGGGGCGTATCGGGATGATAGTTAGGCGGACTGTCTGTCCGCCACTTTATCACAACAGTTGGCTATTTTAATCGCGCAATTAATTCTTTGTTGCGTAGATTAAGCAAATTTGGTCAATGGTCTGCATGACTGACAATGAACGTATTCCCGTTATCATCGGCGTAGGCCAGATTAATGACCGTCCAGAAGACCCTGACAATGGGCTCGATCCTCTGGGGTTGATGGTAGAGGCGCTTAAGCGCGCCGAGGCAGACAGCGGCGTTTCGCTGTTGGCACAGTTGGATAGTGTGGCGGTTGTCGATCAGATCAGTTTCCGCGATCTCAATCCGCTCGACCGCAAGCTGGCCGATGCACTCGGTGCGAATCCATCGGTTTGCTACCAATCCGAAGCGCCGCATGGCGATACGCCGATCCGCCTGCTGAACGAAGCAGCGAACCGCATCGGGGCCGGGGAAATCAAACTGGCAGCCGTTGCCGGGGCGGAAGCCCTTCGCACAATTGCCGGCCGTCTGGCAAAGCATGCAACACCGCAATCCGATGTGTTCGAAGGCGTCCGCAAAGCGGCCAAACGTGAACCTGGCTATGCGCAGCAACATGGCTTGAATGCGCCGGTTGATGTTTATCCGCTTTATGAAAATGCCGGTCGTGCGGCCTATGGCCAGACGCTCGCCGAGGCACAGCAGGAAAGCGGTGCGATCTGGTCGCGCTTCAGCGAGATCGCAGCAGGCAACGAAGGGGCCTGGATCCGCAAGCCGACATCACCCGAAGAAATCATTACCTCTAACGAGAAAAATCGTCCGCTGGCTTTCCCCTATAACAAGCTGATGGTTGCAAATTCGTCGGTCAATCAGGGCGCCGGTTTCATCGTCGCCAGCCTTGCCGAAGCCCGCCGCCTTGGCGTTGCCGACGACAAGATGATCTATGTCGGCATGGGAGCGGCGGCGAAGGAGGCATACAGTTTCCTGCAACGCGACCGTTACGACCGCTCGGTCAGCATGGAAACATCGATCCGCCGTACCTTGGAACTCAACAAGATGAGCGGCGCGGATTTCGATTTTGTCGAATTGTACAGCTGCTTCCCCTGCGTGCCGAAAATGGCACGGCGTATCCTTGGCTGGCCGGTCGAGAAGCCGGCGACGGTATTTGGCGGTCTGACATTCGGTGGCGGCCCGATCGCCAACTATATGAGCCACGCTCTGGTTTCGATGGTCGAGAAACTGCGTAAGGAAGGCACCAACGGCTTCCTGTTCGCCAATGGCGGTTTTGCGACCGACAACCACTGCATCGTGGTTTCCAACAAGCCCTTGGCGGCTGCGCAGTTTCCGCAGAATTTCGATTATCAGGCAGAGGCGGATGCAGCGCGTGAATCGGTGCCTGAACTCGACAAGGATTATGTCGGTGCAGGAAAGGTGGAGACCTACACCGTGTTTTATGGCCGCGATGGGAGCCCCAAGGGCGGAGTCGTGGTCGCACGCACGCCGAATGGCGATCGCACCCTGGCGCATGTTGATGTGACCGATGGCGCGATGGTTGAATTCCTCACGAGCGGTAAGGAAGAACCTGTCGGAACCTCTGGCTCAGTTATCGCCGATGCCGGTGGCCGCAGGGTTTGGGCCCGCGCTTAGGCTGGCTCCTTCACCCTCAGCGTAGCGAGCGCCGCAAGCGCCATTACGACGGCGGCGAAGGCCATCGTCCAAATGGGTTCGGTGGGGAAGAAGGCTTTCAATATCGATCCCATAACCGTTGCGACTAACAATTGCGGCACAACGATGAAAACATTGAACAGCCCCATATAGATACCAAGCTTGCCCTGCGGCAGGCTGGACGCGAGGATCGCATAGGGCATTGCGAGGATCGATGCCCATGCGATGCCGATGCCGATTTCCGCAAGTAACAGCATCTGCGGATCGCGGATGAACAGGAAGGCCGCAAAGCCTGCCGACCCGGAGAGCAAGCAAGCCATATGCGTGCGCACTTTACCAATGCGCTCTGCGAGCTTTGGCAAAAGGAATAGTGCAGCAACTGCGGCTACCGCATTGTAAACAGCAAACAGGATACCGACCCAATTGCCGCCTTCATTATAGGCGGCCGATACGGGGTCGCTTGAGCCAAAGACATATTGAGCAACGACGGGCGTTGTGTAGATCCACATGATGAACAGCGCCGACCAACTGAAAAATTGCGCCAGTGCCAGTTTCTTCATGATATCCGGCATGCCTGAAAAATCGCCAACGATGTGACTCAGCATATTATTGTCTCGGCCGTTCTTTGCCAGCTGGATAGCGACGATGCTGGCGATGCCATAGCCCGCCATCAAAGCAGCAAGCAGATAGACTTCTTTCTCCAGTCCCATGATGGAAACCAGCATCGCGACACCAGCGCCTGCGGCAATCCACACCAGCGCTGAAACGGGCGAACGCGCGGCGAGGGCGCGAATGGTTGAGCTATCGCCGTTGGCGCTGTCTTGTCCGAATGCACGCAATTCATCGGGGCTGTATTCCTGGGTGCTGAACACCGTCCACAAAACGGAAAGCAGGTAGATCAAACCGCCAAACCAGAAGCTGTATTTAACCGTGTCAGGGATGCCGCCGCCCGCCACTTCATTGGCAACGCCCAGATGGTCGAGCACCCAAGGGAATATTGAACCGACAACGGCGCCTGCACCGATAAAGGCCGTTTGCAGCGAATAGCCGGATGTATGCTGGTCTTTGCGGAGCATATCGCCGACGAATGCGCGGAATGGCTCCATCGAAACATTGATCGACGCGTCGAGTTGCCAGAGCATGACTGCCGCGAACCAGAGGGCAGGGGCGAGCGGCATTACGAACAACGCCAGTGAAGCCATGATCGCGCCAGCGAGGAAATATGGACGGCGGCGGCCGAGTTTTCCCAGCCAGGTCCGATCGCTCATGTGGCCAATGACAGGCTGCACTAGGAGACCGGTCAGCGGCGCGGCAATCCACAACGCCGTCAGATTGTCGAGGCTTTCACCCAGCGACTGGAAGATGCGCGACATGTTCGCATTTTGCAGTGCGAAGCCGATTTGTATCCCGAAGAAGCCGAACGAAATATTCCAAAGGCCCCAAAAGCCCTGACGCGGCTTTTCCATAACCCTCTCCCGATTATCTTTTGCGGTAACTTGGCAGCGAATTTGCGGGGCGGCAATATTTCGGGCAGCGCGATACGGTTACGTATACGAATACGTAGCTTTTCAATGCGCTCCGCAGGATTTGCGGACAACAAGCTTCGCCGGAAGAGTGTAGCTTTCCGCGCTCTTGCCTTCGATAAGTTTGAGCAATGTGTCGACAAGAACTTCGCCAGCTGTCCGATAATCCTGCTGCACGGTCGTCAACGGCGGATGGGCAAGGCTGGCTGCGGGAATATCGTCGAAGCCGATCACGGCAATATCACCCGGGATAGTCAAACCAGCAGCTTCGATTGCCCTGATGGCACCGATGCCGATAAGGTCGCTTGCAGCAAAAATAGCGTCGAACCTGACGCTGCTGTTGATCAGTTGCTGCGCAGCATCAAAGCCAGACTGCTCTGTATTGAACGCATCGACCTGCAAGTCGCCCGATATGTTCAGCCCTGCCGCAAATATTGCATTGCGTGCTCCCAAATATCTGTCCCGGAATTCGGGGTAGTGATCAGATGCATCGCCAAGGAAGGCGATGTCTTTCCGACCATGCGCGATCAGATGCTCCGCGGCCGATCGACCGCCGTCCATATTGTCGCAGCCAATCGTTGTTCCCATTTCATCCTGACCGCCGACCAGTCCCCAGCGAACGAAATGCGTGCCCTGCTGGATCAATTGCTCCAGCTTGGGCCGGTATAGCTCGTAATCGCCATAGCCGAGCAGGATGATGCCATCGGCTTTTCGGCTGTCTTCATAATCGACATGCCAGTTGGCCGAGAGCTGTTGAAAGGAAATCAGCAGATCATGATTACGCCGGGCGGCTGTCCGGGTGATCGAAGCCAGCATCGACAGGAAGAAAGGATTTATGCCGGTTTCGTCCGGCGTCGGGTCTTCAAAAAACAACAAGGCCAATGTGTTTGAACGCTGCGTGCGCAAGCTCGATGCGTTCTTGTCGACCTTATAGTTTAGTTGCTGTGCAATTGCCTCAATGCGTTTGCGCGTTTGCTCCGAAACCGAGGGGCTACCGCGCAAGGCGCGCGATACCGTAGGCTGCGAAACGCCAGCGAGTTGCGCGATATCGAACGATGTCGGCTTATGTGGTGGCATATGGCGTGCACGGCTCTCCTGCAACAATCCTTAAGCGCGGCGATGCATTCGTGCAACGACGTTACCGCATAATTCTGAATACGTATGTGAATAACTGTCATTCGGCATGCGCGCCGTAGTAATTAAACAGCGATGGCCAAACTGGGTGGCCATGCACTTGAGGTTGCAACAAAGCGGTGCAGCAACGACTGGGCCGCAAGAGAGGGGATACAGGATGTCTGCTTCGTGGAACACGAATGAAGTACGTTTGCGTCTGGTTCAATCGACCAGCGCGACAGCAATGGCGCTTGCTGCTTTTGCTGCAATTCCGGCTGCAGCAAATGCGCAGGAAGCACCCGTCGAAGACGTCGCTGCTGAAGAAGTGATTGTCGTGACCGGCTTCCGCGCCGCACTGGAAAGTGCCGTTGCGGAAAAGAAAAATGCTGAACAGGTCGTTGAATCGGTTTCTGCCGAAGACATCGGCAAACTGCCCGATGCCTCGATTGCTGAATCGATTGCACGCTTGCCGGGCCTCACGTCGCAGCGCCTGAACGGACGTTCTGCATTCATCTCTATCCGCGGCTTTGGTCCGGACCTTTCACAGACCCTGCTCAACGGACGCGAGCAGACATCGACCGGTGACAACCGCGCCGTTGAATTTGATCAATATCCCTCGGAAATGGTCAGCCAGGTCAATGTCTACAAGACGCCGTCCGCGAACATTATTGGCCAGGGCCTTGTCGGCACCGTCGACATCCGCACCGCGCGTCCGCTCGAAGTTGGCAAGCGCGTTCTGGCTGTGGGCGTTAAAGGCAGCATAACCGATCTTGGCAAGCTCAATGCAGGCTCGGATGATAAGGGCTACCGCGTCAACGCTACATATATCGATACTTTCGGTGGCGACACTGTCGGTGTTGCGCTGACTGCAAGCTATGTCGATGAAAGCTATCAGGTTCAGGAATATAACGCCTGGGGCTATAATGATTTTGCCGGATCACGATTGATTGGCGGCAACAAATCCTTTGTGACCTCAACCAACCTGAAGCGTCTCGGGCTTGGAGGCACGTTGCAGGGCGATCTGTCTGACAATGTGCGCCTGACCGCAGATATCTTCTATTCGAAATTTGACGATGATATCATCAAGCGTGGCATCGAACTTCCGCTGTCGAGCGCCTTTGGTTGGACATCTGCAGGCATCAACCCGGGCTACACCGTTCAGGATGGCCATATCGTCAACGGCACCTTCACCGACATCGAAGCAGTCGTGAACAATCATAAGGTTGTGCGTTCGGCCGACCTGCTGTCGACCGGCCTGAATGTCGATTGGGATATAGGCAACGGTTGGAACGCTACCTTTGATTGGGGAACATCGCGTACTGATCGCAACGAACTGGTGTTTGAATCGAATGCTGGTACGGGGCGCGGACAGGGTGTTGGTGCGCGTGATACCATTGGTTTCACGCAGTCGACATCGGGTACGACTTTCAGCCCGACTCTCAATTATGCCGATCCCAACCTGATCCGCCTCACTTCGCCCATGGGTTGGGGGGGTATCGCCGGCGGCCAGGACGGTTACTACAACGACCGCGTGGTAGAGGACGAACTGTCCACGCTGCGCTTTGATCTGGAAAAGGAGCTCGATGGCTTCTTCTCGGCGATCCGTGCCGGCATCGGATATACAGACCGTTCGAAATCGCTGGTTCCTGACGAGTCATTCGTGGTTCTGGCTAGCGGCGCGGCTGACCTTCGCATTCCCGATCAGTATCTGCTGCGTCCGACCAATCTCAGCTATCTGGGCCTAGGTCAGGTCATCAGCTACAACCCGCAGGAATTGTTGGACGCTGGCATTTACCGTCTCGTACCAAATGCCGTCGCGGATGTCGGTACCAAAGCCTATGTCGTTGATGAACAACTGCTTACGGGCTATCTGCAGGCAGCAATCGACACCGAAGTTGGTTCGAGCAACCTAACCGGTAATGTTGGCGTGCAAATCATTCGTACCGACCAAAGCAGCAGCGGCGCGGTCTATTTTGGAAACACGCCGACGCCGTTGACCAACGGTACCAAATATACCGATGTGTTGCCGAGCCTGAACCTCGCGCTCCGCACGCCGAGTGATTTTGTCTTCCGCGTCGGTTTGTCACGTCAAATCCAGCGTCCGCGCATGGATGATATGCGCGTGGCAATCGGTTACGGCGTCAATCGTGACGGCCCTGTCCCGATTATTCGTGGTAGCGGCGGCAACCCGTTCCTCGAACCGATGCGTGCCAATGCCCTTGATCTCACAGTGGAAAAATATTTCGGTAACAAGGGATATATTTCGGCCCAGCTTTACTACAAAAAGCTATTGAACTGGATCTACAAGGTCGATGTGCCCTTCGATTTCACAGGGTTCCCGCTGGGCAGTGAAGTTGTTCCTTCCCGCAATGGTTTCGTCAATCTGCCGATCAACGGCGATGGTGGCAAACTCTACGGCATCGAACTCGCAGGCACCTTGCCGTTTGAGACGTTCACCGCTGCGCTGGAAGGCTTTGGCGTAACCGGTGGTGTAGCTTACACCAAGAGCCGTCTGCGTCCGGCACCGGGGGTCAATTTCGGCGATATTGACGGCTATTCGCGCTGGGTTGCCAACGGCACGGCCTATTTCGAACGCAGCGGCTTCAGCGCACGCGGCAGCGTTCGCTATCGTTCGACCTTCCAGGGCGAATTGGCGGGCTTTGGCGGTAACCGTACCCGGCGCCGTGCCCGTGGCGAAACGCTGGTCGATGCGCAACTTGGCTATGAGTTCCAGGATGGCAGCAGCCTTGAAGGCCTGTCGCTGTTCATTCAGGGGCAGAATCTGACCAATGAGCCATTCTCGACAATCAATCCCGGCGAACCGCTCGAAGTGATTGATTATCAGACTTACGGTCGCCGCTATCAGGCTGGCATAACCTTCAAGTTCTGATACCTCTTGAGGGGCGCTGCCATGGGTAGCGCCCCTTATTTTTCGGGCAATGATGACACCGCGAATGAAGCAGGCAGGACCGATGCGAATAGTCATTGTGGGAGGCGGATCGGCGGGCTGGATGGCGGCAGCCGCGCTGTCGCGCTTGCTGACACCGGATTGGACAATAACACTCGTCGAATCCGATCAGATCGGAACTGTGGGTGTAGGTGAAGCAACGATCCCGCAAATTCTGCTGTTCAATGCGGTTCTGGGCATCGATGAAGCTGAGTTTCTGAAGGCAACCAAGGGGACTTTCAAGCTCGGCATCGAGTTTGCGGACTGGAATGCGCATGGTCATAGTTATATGCATGCCTTTGGTATGGTCGGGCGTGACCTGGGCCTAATTCCGTTTCATCATTATTGGTTGCAGGCGAAGGCGCGCGAAAAGGCGAAGCCGCTCGGTTATTACAGCCTTTCCGAGAGAACCGCCTATGCGAACCGTTTTTCCTCGACCGATCCGTTGCCCCAAGCGCCAATGGGGGCACCAACCTATGCTTATCATTTCGACGCAGGGCTTTATGCCGCAATGTTGCGGAAATATTCAGAAGTGCGCGGGGTAAAACGGTTTGAAGGCCGCATCACCGATGTCCCGCTAAACGCCGAAAGCGGAGCAGTGATGGCGGTGCAGCTGGAAAACGGCCAACGGATTGAAGGCGACCTTTTCATTGATTGCTCTGGTTTTCGGGGTTTGCTGATCGGCGATGCGGTCGGTAGCGATTATGTCGATTGGTCGAAATGGTTGCCCTGTAACCGCGCACTGGCTGTGCCATGTGAGTCATCGGAAAAACTGCTCCCTTATACAAAGGCGACAGCGCGGGAAGCGGGCTGGCAATGGCGCATTCCTCTTCAGCACCGGATCGGCAATGGGCATGTCTATTGCAGCGATTTTATCGACGATGGCAGGGCGGCGGACATTTTGCTGGCCAATCTTGATGGAAAAGCTTTGGGCGCCCCTCGGCCGATAAAATTCACGACAGGGCACCGCCGCGAGTTCTGGAAACGGAATGTGGTATCGCTCGGTCTAGCGTGCGGTTTTCTGGAGCCGCTGGAATCCACGAGCCTCCATCTGGTACAATCGGGTATCAAGCATCTGGTCGACCTTCTTCCCAATGGTGGATTAGCCGAGGCTGATGTGGCGCGGTTCAATCAGCAAATGACGTTCGAATTTGAAACAATCCGTGATTTCCTGATGTTGCATTATTGGGCGAATGGCCGTGATGAACCGTTTTGGCAGGCTTGCCGGTCGATGGAATTGACCGAAAGCTTGAAATCGAAAGTGGAGCTTTTCCGGGCAAATGGAAGGCTGTTCCGCTACAATGAAGAATTGTTCACCGAAACGGGCTGGTTGCAGGTTCTTATCGGGCAGGGAATGGAACCAAACGGATATCATCCGCTTGCCAATGCTCCAGGTGATGAAGCGATCGACAAATATCTTGCCTCCATCGAAGAGGTTATTGCGGCAAAGGTTAACCGGATGCCCGACCATGCCGATTTCATCCGCAAACATTGCTCTGCAGGAGGCGAATGATGCGCAAGCTGGTTTTGGCGTCGATATGCGCATTGGCCGCAGCGACTTCGGCGAGTGCGGAGGGTTTTCGCGAAAGGTTGCCCGAAGACGAGAATATCTATTTTGTTCTGCCCGACCGGTTCGAGAACGGTGATCCGAGGAATGACCACGGCGGGATAAAAGGTGACCGGATGAAGCATGGCTTCGATCCGACTCACAAGGGCTTTTATCACGGTGGTGATTTGAAAGGCTTGACGCAGCGGCTCGATTACATTCAGCAAATGGGCATGACGGCGATCTGGTTTGCGCCGGTATTCAAAAACAAGCCGGTTCAAGGCGGTCCCGGACAGGAAAGTGCCGGTTATCATGGCTATTGGGTGACGGATTTCACATCGATCGATCCGCATTTCGGTACCAACGAAGAGTTCAAGGCCTTTGTCGATGCGGCGCATGCGCGGGGGATGAAAGTCTATATGGACATCATCACCAACCATAGCGCCGATGTCATCCAATATGCTGAATGTCCGAAAAGTGTGTGCGAATACCGCAGCCGCGCCGACTATCCTGACAAAGCTTATACCCCCGTGGTTCCCAAGGGCGAAGAAAAGGTCAAAGTGCCGGCATGGATGAACAATACCAAATGGTATCATAATCGCGGTAATTCGACTTTTCGTGGTGAAAATTCGACCATGGGTGATTTTGCCGGGCTCGACGATTTTGCGACCGAAGACCCATTTGTCGTTGACGGATTCATCAAGGTCTATGGTGACTGGATCGACAAATTTGGGATCGATGGTTTTCGCATTGATACGGCGCGCCATGTAAACCCAGAATTTTGGGCGAAATTTGCGCCCGCGATGCTCGATAGGGCAAAGGCACGTGCTATTCCCAATTTCCACATTTTTGGGGAAGTGGCGGCCGATGGTTTCGACCCGGCCCTGCACGTCCATACCCGTATCGCGAAACTGCCGACCGTGCTCGATTTCGCTTTCCGCAGAGCGGCCATCGAAACTGTTGCTGGGCGAAGTGGCTCGGAAATGTGGGTGCAGATGTTCGATGCGGATGCGCTCTATGAAGGCGGCTACCAAACTGCGAAGCGACTGCCCACCTTTCTTGGAAACCACGATTTCGGACGTTTCGCCCGCGACATGCGGATGGCTCATCCCGATGCTGACGATGCCGAAATCCTGAAGCGCATCCTGCTCGGCCATTCGATGCTGTTTACCTTGCGTGGCGTGCCAACAATATATTCCGGCGACGAACAAGGCTTTGCCGGGGACGGTAACGACCAGGATGCACGTGAGGACATGTTCCCGTCCAAGGTTGCTGTTTACAATGATAACAAACTGGTCGGCACCACGAAAACGACTGCAGATGCAAATTTTGATCAAACCCATCCGATCTATCAGCATATCGCAAAGCTTGCGCAGCTTCGCCTTGAACAGCCTGCATTGCGCAGGGGCGATCAGATCGTGCGTAACTATTCGGATAAGCCGGGATTATTTGCTGTTTCCCGCATCGACCGGCAATCGAAGACTGAATTGCTGATCATATTCAATACAGCCAACAGTCCGCTCATGGCGAATGTCGAGATTGGCAAAGAAGTAACTTCGCTCGCACCGGTATATGGCGATTGCCCGGTTGCACCACGCCTGGCTGGATCGGTCCCGGTAAAGCTGGCACCTCTTGAATTTATGATCTGCAAAGTAAAATGACGAACACAGTCCGATCCGCCCCGATACTTGCCCTGGGCCGAGAATGGTGGCGTGGTGCCACTATCTATCAGGTGTATCCGCGTAGCTTCTGTGACAGCAACGGCGATGGTATCGGGGATTTACCCGGCATCACTTCCAAGTTGGATTACATTGTATCGTTGGGCGTTGATGCCGTTTGGCTGTCGCCATTCTTCACATCGCCGATGAAGGATTTTGGCTACGACGTGGCCGATTATTGCGACGTCGATCCAATATTCGGCACACTGACTGATTTTGATGAGCTGATAGCAAAAGCGCATGCGCTAGGCCTCAAAATCCTGATCGATCAGGTCTATTCGCACACATCTGACCAGCATTTATGGTTTGAAGAGAGCCGTTCGGGTCGCGCCAACGGCAAATCTGATTGGTATGTCTGGGAAGATGCCAATCCGGACGGGACACCACCGAACAACTGGCAATCAGTGTTCGGTGGTCCCGCTTGGACCTGGGATGCGAGACGTGGCCAATATTATATGCACAACTTTCTGAGCAGCCAGCCTCAACTGAACTGCCACAATCCCGAAGTACAAGACGCCTTGCTAGCGGTCGCCAAATTCTGGCTGGACCGGGGTGTTGATGGTTTTCGCGTCGATGCCATTAATTTCGCCATGCACAACCGCGACCTGACGGACAATCCGCCGGCGCCGGTCGGGAATTCTGTGCGCACACGGCCATTTGATTTTCAGTTGCACGTTCATAACCAGTCGCAGCCTGAAATACCTGCATTTGTCGCACGGATACGGGCTTTGACAGACCAATATCCTGATCGGTTCACAGTCGCAGAAGTGGGTGGCGCGAACCCGGAAGCAGAAATGAAAGCATTCACTGCAGGCGACACGCATTTCAACAGTGCCTATGGTTTTGACTTTCTCTACTCTCCCACACTTTCCCCCGGACTTGTACGCGAAGCTCTCGAAACATGGCCAGCAGTAGAGGGGCTTGGCTGGCCAAGTTGGGCGCTGTCGAACCATGATGCGCCCAGATGGATAAGCCGGTGGGCACCAGCTGGTGACAAACGTCCTTATACCCGGATGGTCATGTTGCTGTTCCTGTGCCTGCGCGGAAATGCGATTATTTGGCAGGGGGAGGAGTTGGGACTTACGCAAGTCGAAATTCCATTTGATCGATTGCAGGATCCAGAAGCAATCGCAAACTGGCCGTTGACGCTATCGCGCGACGGAACGCGGACCCCGATGCCGTGGCAGGCTGATGCCCCAAATTGCGGTTTTTCGGCTTCTGAACCATGGTTGCCAATTGGAACGGATCATATTGCCCTGTCGGTCGACCGGCAGGAGAACGACGCTACTTCCTTGCTGCAATTTACCCGCCGTTTAATCGCGCTTCGGAACGCTAATGACGCGCTGTTGATTGGTGATCTGCGCATTATTGAAGCGAGTGAGACATTGCTGGTGTTTGACAGGCAAACAGCAAGGCAACACTTGCTTTGCGCGTTTAATTTGGGCAGCGATTCGCAACATTGGCAGCCGGTTCAACCCGATCGCTGGCGGATTGTTGAAGCTTTGGATTCGGACTCAGGTTGGGTTATGCCGCCATATGGGGGCGTTGTGGCCGAGAACATTTTCTAGCAAACCGACTGTCGGGCTCTCTCCAATCCCTCCAACTGACAGAGGGCAGACATAGGGGAGTGATTGCCCACCAACCTGTCGACCTGTATTTAAGTGTAAATATATCAAATCTATAAACTATCTAATTCGCAAATACTGTAAAGCGCTGACTTAATGTCGATGTTCTTAATCGCGTTAACCATTTTTTTGACTTGCGCCGTCGTGATTTGTGGTAAGAACCGAGTGTGGTTGGGGTGGCCATGCAAAATGTTTTCGCTCGAGGAGCGCTATGGCGACCTATACCCGTATTTCCGACGGCCCAGGACGATCATCACTGAATATTTCTGCCCCGAAATTCGGGGTCGGGGAGCAATTCGGTCTTCCAATCATTGGTCGGAAGTTTGACGAAATTGTTGTGCGTCATGACAAAAGTGACCAGATTTTCTGGTGCTTCATGAACCAACGCGGCAGGCCCAGCTATACATATAGTCTGGGTGCAGAAGTTCAGGAAGTTCAGGATTGGGTGACTGACAATTATGCAGTCCCTGCCAATGGCGGACCGGATGATCTACGCTATTTCGTCTGCGGTTCGAAAACGCCTGGCATCTATAATCTGGGAGGCGATCTTCGCCATTTTGCCGAATGTATTCGTACCCGTGATCTGCCTGCGATGCGGAAATATGCGGAAACCTGTGTTCGGATGCAGTACGCAAATTCCAATGCCTTTGGTGCGCCCATCATTACGATGGCGTTGGTTCAGGGTGATGCTTTAGGTGGCGGCTTTGAACATGCCTTGGCTTTTGACATTTTATTCGCAGAACGCAGTGCCCGGCTAGGGTTGCCGGAAATCGTGTTCAACCTGTTTCCTGGCATGGGGGCTTATAGTTTTCTGTTGCGTCGCGTTGGCCGGAAAATGGCTGAATCATTCATCCTGGAAGGCAAAATTTACACAGCCCAGGAACTTTACGACATGGGAATTGTCGATGTGTTGGTCGAAGACGGGCAGGGCGAGGCCGCGATTGTCGAATATTGCCAGCGCAACCGCAACCGCTTCGCCGCCGAGCGAGCAGTCTATCGTGCGAGGCGCGCCGCAAACCCTGTTGAACTGGACGAGTTGCTGGAAATCACCAACGTATGGGCTGACACCGCGATGACGCTGACCGATGCAGATGTCCGCAAAATGGAAAGACTGGCCGATGCTCAGGAACGGCGAATAAAGCGCAGTTTGGAATCGATTTAGCAGTCAAACTCATTTCGCAGCTGTGACGGCGGACGGAGTTTGGTCTGGCTGTAGCGCATCTAGCACCCGATGCAGTTCATTTTCAATTCGGTGTAAATAGTCCAGTCGATGGTTTTCGAAATCTGCTTCGGTTACTTTTTCCAGCTTCGCACAGAGTGCCGCCAGTTGTTTCGCGCCAATATTGTTGGCCGAACTTTTGAAAGCATGCGCTGAGAAACGGAAAAGGGCAGGGTCGCGTTCCTCTACCGATCTTTCCAGAGTCGCTCGGCACTCGGTAACGTCTTCCAGGAAACCTTCCACCATACTGGCGATGAAACTTTCGTCGCCAATGGACCTCAGATACGCCATATGCTCGGGATCAATCGCATCGTTCAGGTTCGTTTGGCGCGTCGCTTGTAATGGTACGACGACCTGCAACGGGTCTTCGATTGGGTTTGGCAAAGTGAACTGGTCACTTTCACCGAAGCACCATTTTTCGATAGTCGAAAGCAGCAGTCCGGAATTGATGGGCTTTGTCAAACGCAGGTCCATCCCGGCGGCCAAACAACGTTCTTCTGTCTCGCTCGTAGCATCAGCGGTCACTCCCACAATGGGTAGATGGCTGCGCGCGCCCTCGATTTGCCGCCACATTTTGCACGCATCAATGCCGTTCAAGCGCGGCATATTGACGTCGAGAAGAACGATGTCAAAACGGTCATGTTCAAGGATGTCGAGCATCTCATCGCCGTCACAGACTTGCGTGACGCTGTGCCCGGCTGATTCCAGTATTGCTGCCAAAATGTTGCGATTGGTGCGGTTGTCGTCGGCGACTAGCACTGATCGTGGGCGGTAAGACTGCGGTTTCTGCGGGACGGCAATGGCAGCTTTGTGATCAAAATGCGGTTTGTGTGCAAAGGAGCACCCAATCCGGATGGCACTACGCAACTGATCAAAATTTGCGTCGCTTGGAATAACGCTGGCAAATGCAGCACGAAGCCTGATTTCCTGAAGATCGGGCACCTTGTCATGCGACACAAGCACTGCAGCGACTTCTGCGTCGGAGAAACGCTGCCACAAAGGATCATCGTTCGACATTTCGTCGACCAGTCGATCGTCGATCATGGCGATGGCGAAGTCATCTATTGTGAGCTGTTCGATCTTTTCTGCCAATTGCTTGCGGTTCGAGCATTTGATGCTGCGCACTACATAGCTGCCAGCGGACTGCGCTGTAGCCAACAGCTCGGCATCAAAATTGCCCAAGGCGAGCACATTAAGTGCCGGAGCCTCTTCCGACGGCAGTGCAGGCTCATCCTGCTGGTCAGCGGTCGCCAATGTGACCGGAATTTCCACCAAAAAGCTGCTGCCTTGGCCAATTTGACTGGTAACTGAAATGCGCCCGCCGACTTGATCCACGAGTTGCTTGCAAATAGCCAAGCCTAGCCCTGTGCCTCCGAAACGGTTCATCACTGTGTCGTCTGCTTGCTGGAACGGTTCAAAAATCCGTTCCACAGCATCGCCTTTGATACCGATACCGGTGTCCGTCACACTGAACCAGACCCTGGTTTTTCCTTCATGCTCCCTGATGCCGCCATTGACCGCGATCGTACCGGCCTCGGTAAATTTGATCGCGTTGCCTGTAAGATTGAGCAGAATATTGCGCATGATATCGACTGGTCCATCGACCAGGCGATCCGATAGCGGCTCGGCTGCTATCTGTAGGGCTAGTGACTTATCCTCAGCGCGTACAAGCATGATGTCGCGAATTTCGGTGAACAATTCGGTCAGTCGCAGCGGACGAAGCACCACTTTTGCAGAGTTCGAATCACTTTTGGCAATTTGGATCAATTGATCGATCAAGTGCAGCAGATGTTCACCGGCCAGAACGCTGGCATCAATCATATCGTGCTGGTTTTTGGGCATTCCCATCTGCTTCAGATGATTGCCATAACCGATGATGGCATTCAAAGGGGTGCGCAATTCATGGCTGACGCTTGCCAGAAAATAGCTTTTGGCGCGGTTGGCGGCCTCCGCCTCGTCCTTGGCTTTTGAAAGTTTGCGGATCAGCGTTGAGCAATATGCCGGTATCACCGCTAATGCGAGTGTCAGGCTGTAGCCAAGTACTTGGTTGGGCGCCCAATAATCAGTCGTCAAAACAACCGTCCCAAAGGCGAGCAGCGACAAGACGGCCGCGAAGACGAGATATCGGACGCCGTAGCGAAAGCCATTGCCCAATGTGACCCAAAGCAACAGCGGGTAGAAAAAGGACATGGTTTCGGCTGAGCGCATCATCACGGCAAAGGCCATGCCAATGTCCAATATGATGGCTGCAACCCAACGGCGCTCTTGCGGCCAGATATTTTTCTGACGCATCGCAAACAAACTTGCGTTCAACGAAAGATAGACGACAAAAGCCGTCAGGACAAAGCTGTCAAAGGCAAGGAAATATACGGTAATACCCGATGCCGTGCCCATGACGAGGCGGTTGAGCAGGATTTCCTGCTCGGGTGCCAGTCCGGTGGTTTTGCTCGCGACCGCTGTCATTTCAACCGCCGTTTCTGGCTGCCGGTACCAGGAACAATGCGTTCATAGAGTTGCTCGACAGATAACGCCCGTCCAAATAGATAACCTTGCAGTTCGTCACAGCCCGCAGCTCGCAACAACATATGCTGCGTCTCGGTCTCGACCCCTTCGGCGACAACCCGCATGTCGAGCGCATGCGCAAGATGCGCGATGGTCGATATGATCGCCCGGTCGACACTGGAACTTTCGATGCGCGAAATGAAGGTTTGGTCGATTTTCAGCCTGTTGGCAGGTAGATCGCGCAGATATTGCAGCGAAGAATAACCTGTCCCGAAATCGTCGATGGAAAGCTCTATGCCGCTGTTTCGCAAAGCGTTGAGCTGATCCATCAAAGTCTGACTTTGATCGAGCAGCAGTTCTTCTGTAATTTCAACAACCAGCTGCCCAGGCTGAATGTCATATTTCCGCGTTTCTGCGAGAATTTCGTCGCACATATTGTTCGACTGAAACTGGCGTGGCGAAACATTGACCGCGATATGCGGCAATTCCACGCCTTGCTCACGGAATTCCGCAATTTGGCGGCATGCTGTGCCTATGACCCAGCTGCCTATGCGACCGATGAGGCCGGAATCATTGGCTACCCGCATGAAATCGCAAGGCATCAGCCGACCACGCTTGGGATGATGCCAGCGGAGGAGAGCCTCGAGGCCGGTCAACTCCGAAGTGGTTGCGTCGACTATGGGCTGATATTCGAGAACAAATTCGTTATTTTCCAACGCAGCACGCAAATCGGCCTCGACGTCCGCATTGAACTGCGCGATCTGGTTCAACTTGGGCGAGAAGAAGCAATGGCGGTTGCGGCCGCTGGTCTTTGCTTCATACATGGCAAGATCGGCAAGACGCAGCAGCTCATCGGCGGAGTCGCTATCGTCAGGAATTAGGGCGATGCCGATACTGGCACCGATCAATTGGTCGGAATCCCCGATCGAATAAGGCTTGCCAATCTGACCCAGTAAACTCAAGCATTTGTGGCTGACGTCATCAGGGCTTTCAATATTGCGGATGATGACGGCGAATTCATCACCACCGATGCGTGCGGCAATCTCGTTGCTGTCCAGCGCGCCATTGATACGTTCTGCAACCTGGCGAAGCAACATATCGCCGGCTTGGTGCCCACGAGTGTCGTTGATGACCTTGAAACGATCAAGGTCAACCAGCAACAGGGCCGCTTTAGAATTACTGGTCGCACACTCCTCAATAGTCTGGCGCATGTTTTCGGCGAGCAATGCTCGGTTGGGCAGGCCTGTGAGCATGTCATGCAAGGCCAGATGCGCGCGATGTTCTTCGGCAAATTTGCGGGCCGTAATATCGACCGCAGATGTTAGTACGCCAATGACCTGGCCGTCCTTGTTATGCAGCGGTGACTTGTTGCAATGGAAAGTAAGCTGCACGCCGTCGCTGTGATAGACTTCCTCATAATTGGGTATGGATTGCGCGCCGTCGACAATGATGGCGTTCCGGCGTTCTTCACGCTGCGCGAGGTGCGGCTCAAACACATCCGATATGGATTTGCCGACGAGACTGTCCATATCTTGGCCAAGCAATGCGGACTGATAGCTGTTAATGAACAATATCTTGCCGTTGCGGTCAGTCGCATTGATCAGAATTGGTGTCGTGTCGATAATCTGCTCAAGCATCGACTTGCCGACGCCAACCGCTCCGACATTGATATTGGTTGCCGACGAGGAGGATGCTGGGCGATTTTCCAGCTCCAACCTTTTACGGTGCTGTGCGATCAGCAGGATGGCGCGTTCCCGGAATTCCTTGTCGGTAACCGGGCTCTGCAAAAAGTCGGTCGCGCCAGCGTCGAGAGCTGCAATGCGAACTTCGCGATCCTGCCGTGCGGTGATGATGATGGCAGGTGTAGCATGCCCATCCGGACGGCTACGAAACTTTCGAATGAAGTCCGCACCCGTCATTTCGGGCATGCGGTAGTCAACAATTAACAGATCTGCGGTTTCCGTCTCGAGCCATTCCAACGCTTTGCTGGCGCTTTGAAAGCAGACCGAGGTGAATTCGGGACCCATCATAGCCACAAACTGCGCATAAATGCGCAGGTTCGTTGACCTGTCGTCGACTATGACTATGCGCGCGTGCATCAAATACGCGATAACGACCCAATCTCAAGGAATGGTTAATCGTAAAATTTTCAGAGGGTTCAAAATGGAGCAAATGGTCGGGGAAAGAGGATTCGAACCTCCGGCCCCTGCCTCCCGAAGACAGTGCTCTACCAGGCTGAGCTATTCCCCGACCGATGCTTGAAGCCGGTGCAAGACCGGCAAGGCAGGCGGTGCCTATAGAAGGGCGGTTCCAGCCTTTCAAGCGTAAAGATGCAATATTCTGGCCATTGCCGATTGGCCGTTCTGCGAATAGCTTCAGTGCCGATAGACTCGATGGGGAAGGCGCTCTGAATGAGCCATTATGAAGACCAGTATCTCGACCTGATGCGCCGTATCTGGACCGAAGGCGCGGTGCAGGAAGACCGCACCGGCGTAGGCACGCGGTCACTCTTCGGTGCGACGATGCGTTTTTCGCTGGCCGACAACGCGATTCCCTTGCTGACCACCAAACGGATATTCTGGAAAACCGCGGCACGTGAGATGCTTTGGTTCCTCACGGGGGACACCAACATTCGCAACCTTTTGAAGCAAAAGGTGCGGATCTGGACCGACTGGCCGCTCGAACGGTATCGCCACGAAACCGGTGATCCGATTTCCCAGGAGGATTTCGAGCAGCGCATTGTGGACGATATCAACTTTGCCGAACAATGGGGCGATCTTGGCCCGGTTTATGGCGCGCAATGGGTGAATTGGCCCAAATATGAGGGTGCAGGGCAGGGGCTTTATCGCCGCGCCGAAAAGGGCATCAACCAGATCGAATTGCTGGTGCAAAGTCTGAAGGCCAATCCGGGGTCGCGGCGGCATATCTTCGAAGGCTGGAATGTTGCCGAACTGGACCGGATGGCATTGCCGCCTTGTCATAAAACCTATCAGTTCCACGTGGCGGACGGCGTGTTGAGCGGGCTGCTTTTCCAGCGTTCCTGCGATCTGGGGCTGGGTTTTGGCTTTAACGTTTTCGCCGCATCAATGCTGATCCGGATGCTCGCGCAGCAATGTGGATATGAACCGGGCGAGTTGATCTGGCAGGGTGGAGATGTGCATCTGTACCTCAACCATGCGGAACTGGTCGAAGAGCAATTGTCGCGTCAGCCTGGAGGCGATCCCAAATTGCACCTGCTACGCAAGCCGGATAGCATTTTCGACTATGAGATCGAAGATTTCGAGGTGCTCGACTATCACCCGCAAGCCCATATTTCCGCGCCCGTTGCGGTATAGGTCAGCTATATTGACCTAAAAAGGAGTTTGAAATATTCTAACAAGAGCGGACAACAATCATATGTGATTCGCGTGGAGCCCTGTGAAGGGAACGAGAGGAAGCGATGACAGGCAAAAAGTCCAATCTTGCGCCGTTGCGGTTGCACATACCGGAACCCAAATTCCGTCCCGGCGATGAGGCGGATTTCAGCGACATTTCGATTCCCGCAGTAGATGAAATCGCGCGGCCTGATGAAGCGTCTGTCCCGGCCGACATCAGGCATTTGGCTTATGGGCTGGTTCGGGTGCTCGACAGCGACCATCAAGCCAAGGGAAGCTGGAATCCGAACCTGGATGCCGAACAGCTTCGTCTGATGCTCCGCAACATGATGCTGACCCGCGCCTTTGATGACCGCATGTTCCGCGCACAGCGGCAGGGCAAGACCAGCTTTTACATGAAATCGACTGGCGAGGAGGCAACCTCTGTTGCCACGGCCATGGCGCTGGCCAGCGATGACATGTGCTTCCCGAGTTATCGCCAGCAGGGCATCCTCATCACGCGCGATTATCCGATCGTAAGGATGATGAACCAGATCTATTCGAACAGCCAGGATCATCTGAAGGGCCGCCAATTGCCGATCATGTATTCGGCACCAGAGTGCAGCTTTTTCACGATTTCGGGCAATCTGGCGACGCAATATCCGCAGGCTGTGGGTTGGGCAATGGCCAGCGCGTCGCGCGGCGATACGCGTATTTCCGCTGTTTGGTGTGGTGAAGGTTCGACGGCAGAGGGAGACTTTCACAGTGCGATGACTTTTGCGGCCGTCTACAACGCGCCGGTTATCCTGCAGGTTGTGAACAACCAGTGGGCGATTTCCTCATTTTCCGGCATTGCGGGTGGCGAACGGACGACCTTTGCGGCGCGCGGGCTTGGCTATGGCATCGCCTCGCTGCGCGTCGACGGCAACGATCCGCTCGCCGTCTATGCAGCGATGCGATGGGCGGCGGATCGGGCGCGAACCAATAACGGCCCAACCTTCATCGAATATTTCACCTATCGCGCGGAAGGCCATTCAACTTCGGACGACCCGGGGGCTTATCGAGCGGCTAAGGAATTTGAAAAATGGCCGCTGGGTGACCCTGTTGACCGGTTGAAAAAGCATCTGATCCTGCTCGGCGAATGGAGTGAGGAGCAGCATCAGGCGCAGCATGACGAGCTGGCCGAGCTGGTCAAGAAAACCCAGAAGGAAGCAGAGGCGAACGGCATATTGGGACATGGCATGCACCAGCCGTTCGAGACGATGTTCGAGGATGTGTTCGAGGAAATGCCCTGGCATCTGAAAGAACAGTGCGCGCAGATGATCGACGAACAGCACCGCAAATTCGGCCCCGAGTGGGAGCCGAAATGATGGGCGAAGCCAAAACCATGAACATGATCGAAGCAATCAACAGCGCGCTCGACATCATGCTGGAACGCGATCCCGACGTCGTTCTAATGGGTGAGGATATCGGCTATTTTGGCGGTGTTTTCCGTGCGACTGCGGGCTTGCAGGCCAAGCATGGCAAAACCCGCGTATTCGATACCCCAATCAGCGAATGTGGAATTATTGGCGCTGGCGTCGGTATGGCGGCCTATGGCTTGCGTCCGGTGCCGGAAATCCAGTTTGCTGACTACATCTATCCGGGTCTGGACCAGTTGGTCAGCGAAGCGGCGCGTCTGCGCTATCGCTCTGCTGGTGATTTCATCTGCCCGATGACGGTTCGGTCCCCCTTCGGCGGCGGCATTTTCGGTGGCCAGACGCACAGTCAGTCGCCGGAAAGCCTGTTCACCCATGTGTGCGGTATCAAAACCGTGGTCCCGTCGAACCCTTATGACGCCAAAGGCCTGCTGATCGCGGCCATCGAAGATAACGATCCGGTCATCTTCTTCGAACCCAAACGCATCTATAATGGCCCATTCAGCGGCTATTATGATCGGCCAGTCGAGCCATGGTCCAAACATGCGGCCAGCGACGTCCCCGAAGGCTATTATCGCATCGAACTGGGCAAGGCCGGGATTGTCCGTGAAGGTGAGGCGCTGACCATCCTGACCTATGGCACGATGGTGCATGTGGTGCAGACCGTCGTTGCCGAAATGGGCGTCGATGCGGAGATTGTAGACTTAAGAACACTTCTACCATTAGATGTAGAAGCTATTGAACAATCAGTGAAAAAAACTGGTATCTGCCTTGTTGTTCACGAAGCTACACGTACCAGTGGTTTTGGTGCGGAACTGGCGGCATTGGTCCAGGAGCGCTGCTTCTATCACCTCGAAGCGCCGGTCGAGCGCGTCACCGGCTTTGATACGCCTTATCCGCACAGCCTCGAATGGGCCTATTTTCCGGGCCCTGTTCGCATTGCCAGTGCCATTGAAAAGATCGTGAAGGACTGACGTCATGGGTAAGTTCACATTCAAGCTGCCTGACATTGGCGAAGGCATTGCCGAGGCTGAAATCGTCGCCTGGCACGTCAAGATTGGCGATCGGATCGAAGAAGATCAGCCGCTGGCGGACATGATGACCGATAAGGCCACTGTCGAGATGGAGAGCCCGGTGGCTGGCGTCGTGACGGCTGTTGCGGGTGAAGAAGGCGATGTGATTGCCATCGGATCGATGCTGGTCGAGATTGAGACTGAAGGCGCAGGCAATGAAGACGCAGCGCCCAAGCCTGTTGCTGAAACACCTAAAGTGGAAGCGGAGCCGGTAGCCGCTCCCCCACCGCCTGCTCCAGCGCCTGCACCAGTAGAAACGCCGAAAGTGGAGGTTACTGAAGTATCGGTTGTAACCAAGCACGAAAAAATCACTGCTTCTCCAGCAGTTAGGGCGCGGGCCAAGGAGCTTGGCGTTGATCTAAGTGACGTCAAGACGTCGGGCGGACATGTTCGCCACGCAGATCTGGACGCCTATCTGAACTATGGTTCGGGGCAGGGCTATCGGGCCCCCGGCGCTTCCGCGAAGCGGACTGATGCAATGGTGAAGGTCATCGGCATGCGCCGCCGCATTGCCGAGAATATGGCCGCGTCCAAGCGCAACATCCCCCATTTCAGCTATGTCGAGGAATTCGACGTAACTGCGCTGGAGGCGATGCGGGCGGATCTGAACGCCAACCGCGGTAGTCGTCCCAAATTGACGATGCTGCCTTTCCTGATCGTGGCGATCTGTAAGACATTGCCTGATTTTCCGATGATTAACGCCCGTTATGATGACGAAGCCGGGGTTGTAACGCGATTTGGTTCTGTACATCTGGGCATGGCGACGCAAACTGATGCCGGATTGATGGTTCCGGTCATCCGCGATGCTCAGGACAAGAATGTCTGGCAATTGGCGCATGAAATCATAAGATTGGCGGACGCAGCTCGCAATGGCTCTGCAAAAAGTGACGAGCTTTCAGGGTCAACATTGACAGTGACGTCACTCGGCCCGCTTGGCGGAATCGCGACAACGCCGGTCATCAATCGGCCTGAAGTTGCGATCATTGGCCCTAACAAGATTGTCGAGCGCCCGGTGTTCGTAGGTGACACCATCGAGGCGCGCAAGCTCATGAACCTGTCGATCAGTTGTGACCACCGTGTAGTCGATGGCTGGGATGCGGCGAGCTATGTACAGGCGCTCAAGAAGCTGGTCGAAACGCCGGTTCTGCTGTTCGCAGACTAAGGTTTACAGCCCCAGGCCCTGAAAGCTGGTCTGGTCGAACTTCAGTTTGAAGGTCAGGAAGGGGCCGCTGCGGGTGTAGCGGGCCTCTTCAAAATCGCGATCTTCGAAGCCGACGAAATTATAGCCGAGCGTGACATTGGCATTTTCGAACGGCGTCACGGTCAGCGTCGGGCCGCCCGACCAGGCGATATTCTTTCCCGAGGTGCCGATGCGTGCCGTCCCCGAAACGCCAACATCGGCAACGTCCGACAGGTCGAACTTCAGATCCGCGCCGACAACATTGCTCCAGCCCTTCACATCATCCGCGCCAAAGCGGTCGGTGTTGTAGCGGGTGCCCCAGAAGAAGGCATATTCGCCGCGTTCGATGAAACTGCCATCGCGCTCGTCGATCGGGGTGTAGTTGACCGAAAGACTGTTGATGATGCGGGTCGATTTGACGTCACCGCTGACAAGCAACGGCGCACTGCCGACCGGACCGGGAAGGCCTGCGGTTGCATTCTTCACCGAATCATAGCGATATTCGGTCTTGTTGAGGAACGACCACTGGCTGCCCGAGGGGCGATTGGCCCAGCTGACTTCCGCCTGCGCGGTCGTTGTCGATGCGCCGCCATCCTGCTTCGCCTTGAACCAATTGAGCGCGCCGCCGACAGCCTTGCCTTCGCCAATCTGGCGCAGGATAGCTGTGGTCAGGCCATAACGCCGCGTAGTGTCACCATCGCGCCATTCGGCACGACCGGTCCAGCTCCAGCGCTCGCCATGATAGCTGGCGCCGCCGGTGACTGCGACGAAATCTTCGGTAAGCGTGCCGTCGCTGCCCAGGAAACCGCCTGATGCAACGGGCTGCAACGGATTGATGATATCGCTGCGGTCGAAACCTCCGATGGTCTGGTTGCCATCAAGAGTGAAATCAACCGACCATTTGTCGTTGATCTTGAACGATTGCGCGAGGCCATAAGAGGCAAAGCTGCGCGCACCGAATTCGCCGATATCCTGCTGGTTGGCGCTCGCAACGATACGCCCGCCGGCCCAGGGAGCGATGTCAAAGCCGATACGCGCAGTGCGTGCGTCGATATTCTCACCCTTGGCAATTTCATAGCTGCCGACCAACGCGATATCGTTACGAATCGCATAGCGTGCACCAAGACGGTGGCGGGCAGGGAAATCGACGCTCTCATCTTCGCCGCCCAAGGCGAATTCGGTCTGCGCGTCGAGTTCGAGCTTGCTGGTCAGCTTGTACGAACCAGCGATACGAGCCAGCGTCGACTTGTTGGTTGTACCATCGGCCAGCTTGTCATCGGCATGGGTGATGCCAGCGCGCAGCGACGCTTTGTCGTTACGATATTCGAGTTCGGTCGATCCCGCGATGCGACGGGCACCGGTTTCGATATAATCTTCCTGATAGCCAATTGCCGAAATCGACAGTTTGTCGGTCAGGCGATAGCGGCCGTCGAGACCGAATTTCTCGGTGCCAACTTCGCTGCGGTTGGTCTGGCCGACGCCAAAGCGGGCCGACTGGCGACGATAATAGGCCAGCACGTCGAGCTTCGCACCATGATGTTCGGCCTCGAGCAGCACAGCCGACGCGCCACCGGCATCAGTGGTTGCGCTGCCTGCATTGGCCTTGCCATCGGTTGCGGCAAATTCGGCACGCAATTCGGTGTTGGCGGTCGGACGATAGCGTACGTCGGCGCCGATGAGGTTGGTCTTGTCGGTATCGGTTTCGTCGTGGATCGCGGTCGCTGCAATCTGCAGCTTCTGGTCCGGCGACTGCCATTTCACGCGACCACCGGCGTTGTTGACGCGCTTTCCAACGCCATCGACTTCATATTCCGCGATGATGAATTGCGGGTTCAGGCCGCTCGAGCGTGACAGGATCGGCTCGCGAAAACGCAGCGTTCCTGCGAGGTAATCGATGTCATAATCGATATGGCGCACGAGGTTTTTGCGGTCGATGATGATGTTCGACTGCAGTCTGTCACGCGTTTCGATGGTGATGCGCTCGCTGTTGGCGAGGATATCGCGTGCGGTGAGAGCATAGGGGCCGGTCAGTCCCGTGCCCTGGATTTCCTCGCGACGATAGCGATAGGGGGTATCGGCAGCAAAGGCCTGTGCATGCACTTCGTCGCTGCGATATTCGGCTTTGATGCCGTTGAAGCTACGCTGATAGCGGGCAAGTTCAGGCTCATCGATACCGGTCTGATAGTCACCGAACAGTGCATAGAATTGCGGGCGTTCGAGCTTCAGATACAGGCGGCGGATCGACGCAGCGTCATAGCGTTGCTCGCTGCGATCGGCGTAAACGGTATAATAGCGACGCGGGTCGATGGTTCCGGCGAAGCGAGCATCGTCAGCCTTTTTGTCGCTGTCATAGGCCATGGTCATCAGCCATTTGCCGGTGACGCGACCCTTTGCGTAAAGCGCGATGCGGCCGTCCAAATTCAACTGGTCGTCTTCACCAGCCAGATCCTGAAGGCCTTCTTCAAGCTTGTTGAAGCCAAGTGTGCCCGCAGCAAAGCCAACTACCGTCCAGGAGCGATCGCCCGGATCGAGCCAGGTTTCAATGCGCTGGGTGCGTTTGACTTGGCCGTCCTGGAAATTGAAGCTGATTGCGACGGCACCCGACGCCGTTGTCGGTTCGAGTTCGATATAGGCTACGCCATCTTCACCGACAACGCGCCACACCGGTGCTGCACGTTCCAGGCCGGACAACTGGCTTGCCTGCTGCGCATCGATTTCGACAGCAGGGCGATAGGGTTCGGTTACGCTGAAATCGCCAACTGCATCGGGCTGGATGGGCTTGCCCGAGCGATCGGTGAAGCGCACGGCAATACGCGGACGATTTACGCCGTCGGCGAGCAGCAAAGACTTTTCTTTCAGGAATTGTGCCTGAATTGCGGGCGTAGCAAAGTGGACCTGGCGCTCCAGCTTGGCAACTTCCTGACCTTCGCTGTTCAGGACGCGTGCAACCAGCGCGTTGTTGCCTGCAACAATCGGAACGCCTCGCCAGATGCTGACATTTACCTGGCCATCCCCGCTGCGCTTGACGCCATCGAAATTCAGCGGGTCGACGATCTTGCCATTGGCGCTGAGTTCGATGCGCTGGCCTGCAGCATGTTTGATGGCAACACGGATAGCGGGTACGGGCGGGTTGTGGTCTGTGCCGGGGAACAGGAATTCCAGACCCGGTGTCTGACCGGCAACCCAATCTTTTTCACCGCCAGCAATGCTTCGTTCTTCGGCGCTCGGCGCAGCCGGTGTGGAAGCAATTTGTGTGGCTTCGTGACGGGGGCTGACCTGTGTCGAACGAAAATCTGCGCGTTTCAGGCTACCACCGCGACCTTCGACAAAGCGTGAGATGGCGCTTCCTGCACTGCGCGTATTCTGCGCGCAGTCGACGGGGGCCTGATCGAGAGGGAAGGTCGACGGGTCGACTTGCACAACATGCAGGCCAGGGACCACACCTTCGAAATGATAGCGACCGTCAACATCAGTGATGGCGTAGGTGCCATCTTCAAGCATGACGCGAACGCCGCTGAGGCCTTTTGCTTTGCGCGGATCGACACTGCATCCACCTTCGGTAATGCGACCGACAATGGTGAAGCGTTCGCTTATCCCATCGCGGATGATGCGGATGGCGGCATCGACCGTATCGCTGGTTGCACCGCGGTTATCGCGGGCAGAGGCGCGGTTAACAGCATCTCCCGAACGCGCGTCGACGCGAACTTCGGCCAGATAGGTCAGCAGACCCGACGCACCGCCTGCCAGGGGCGGTACAATAACCGAAAATTCGCTGCCGTCCGCTGTTGCGACTGGTGCCATCGAGGAACCATTGTAGCGGACGCTGTTCAGGCGCAGCCGCATGGAAGCAGGCAATATGTCGGTGACGGTTATCGGGCCACTGTTGCGGACACGATCGGGATTGCGCACCTCAATGCGGTATTGAACGACATCGCCGGGCATGGCTGTGACGCTTGATGTCGATTTGCGCAACTGTAAATTGCCACCGGGCCGGTCCATAGGCACGTCGATGCGCACCGGTGCAGGGTCATCCAGTGTAATGATTCCGCCATAGGAGCCGTCTGCGATCACAAACCGGCCGCCATCGGGGCGTGTCAACAGCGCGATTTCAGCCGGAGTGGCCACCGAGGGGTGTGTGTAAGGCGCTGGCGGGCTGATAATCAGCCTGTAAGTGCCCTGGCGGAGGAAGGGAAAGCGGTAAAAGCCAGTCGGGAAGGCATAAATTTGCCCCCCACTGTCGGTAACCGTGCTTCCCGCTGTGATGGTGCTCGGGAAACTAGAGACGCCGTCATCGCCGAACACCTGTGCAGGCTGGCCGGTTGCCGCGTCTACGATAGTCACCCGGGTGCCATCGACTGCAGTGCCGTCGGCACTGTCAAAGGTCAATCCGAACGGATCGACAAGAATATCGACGTCTGCACCGGCAATCGGATTGCCATTTTGGGCATTGTCGAGGTCAAAATGAAGCTGACCACCGGGACGAACCGACAGGACACAATCGCCTTGAATTGCCGCTGGTGGCGCTGCTTTGGTATTGACCAAAGCCAGAAAAACAGAGGTATTGGTGCCCGTTTCGGTCAGAATGACCCGCTCAATATCGCCGGTGTCGGTCGAAATTTCGGCTTCAAAGCTGTCAATCGCGCCAGGATTGCTGTTTTGCCCCGGCGCCGTCACTTTCAAAACCAATGGTTCGCTCGCGCGAATGGAGGTTGCAGGGGCTATAGATGCAGGATTGGTCGAAAGACCGGCAAAAACGCCCTGAAGATTTACCGGCTGAAGCCCGTTGCTGCCACGGCACATTGTCTGCGGCAAAACGGTCTGGGTTGAACCGGTCGCGCTGGTGAAATGGAACACCTCAAGCGTTGCTGGTTGTGGATTGGATCGGTCGACTATGATGTCGACGCTGTTTGACGGTCGCGAAAGCTGTTGTCCGCCCGATGTCCACTCCGCCTGTGCCGTGTTGCTGATGATATTTGGCAAGACTTGCGCATGCGCGGGAAGGCAGGCGGCAGCCAAGTGGGCAGCTGCCGCCAGCGTTCCTGCGCGTTTGATAAGATGTTTAGTTAACAGCATTTTACAGAAAAAGGCGGGGTTGAAGAAAGTCTTCGTCCCCGCCTTGTTTCTTTAGTTGATGGTAACGCGGAAGATCAGGCCGCTCGTCGAAGCCGCGCCAACACTGGCGAGGGTTCCGTTGACGCGCGGTGACGGCGTTGTCATGTAGCTACCGCCTGCCGAACCGGCCGAGCAGCTTTGCGTTGCCAGACCATAGTCGGTTACAGTTGCACCCAGCAGGATCGAACCCGTAACAAACGTTGTGTTCGCGGGAATTAAATCCTCGATCGCGACGCTGGTTGCGGCAACGCTACCAGTGTTCTGGACTGCGATGCAATATTCCACCGTAGCGCCGGGCAAAGCTTTCGGATTGCTGCCACTGACAGTGTCGCTCACAACGCGGCTCGATTTGAACACGCCCAGTGTTGCCGACTGGACGGTGTAATCGTCGAGTGCGGATTCAACTGCATCGCGACCGGTATCGGCCAGAACAGTGTCAACTGCGCCAGCGACGTTGGCGTCGGTGTCGGTCGAAACATTCTTGCCCGGGCCGCTCAGAACAAAGGCTGTGCCGTTGCTCAGCTTTGCAGTGGCCTGCAAGCTAACGCCCGCAATCTGGCCATTGGTGGCTGCAGCCGGAATATCACCCAGCACAAGAATATTTACGCTGTTGCTACCGGTTGTGGCCGACAGATCGTTAACGGTCAGCGTTGCGGTTGCCACTGCATCGCAGACATTATTGTTGTCCGCATCAAGGCAGATCAACAAATTGGTAACGTCAAATGCGTCCGTACCGCGCGGCGCGGCTGCACCGGTCAACAAATTGGCTGCCGTCAGATCGAAATCGAGCAGGTCGTTTGACAGGTTGGTCAACGTAAACGCAGTCTGCTGGGCAAGTTGCCCAGGATTGACCGTGGTCGTTCCGGTCGTCGCACGCTCGACAACGGTAAAGTTAACCTTGCGGTCGACCTTGAACGTGTCGGTGTTACTTGTGACCGGCGTCTGGGCCGTGGTTCCAACAGTATAATTTACGGTCACACTGTTGGTAATGTCGGTGCCTTGGGTTGTACCTACCGCAAAGGCCGGAGCGGAAACCCCGAGCGTTGCGGCAAGCGCAGTTGAGGCAACGAGGGATTTAAGCGTTCTGGTCATGCTTATACTCCGGTTGCATTGGATTTGATCGCTTGTGCCGCAGCAATCGTTACGGTTTCGTTTGCAGGTCATCGTACGACCCCGCGAAAGACGAGCTTGCCGGCAGAGCCTGCGGCGAGCGTTTGATTCATGTTCCATTTCAGATGCGTAACGTCGGCGGGTAGGGCCTGACGAAAGCTGCCGTCAGGCTTCGCAACTTTCAATTGCGCCATCGTGCCCCAGCTTTTGCCACCATCTACCGAAACAACTTCGGTGCCATCCATTGTGCCCGAAAAGGCGACTGCGCGGGGGATCGGGTTGGTTACAACGAAGTTTGATGCGGGCTGCGAACCGACATTCTTGTAGCGCACAATAAACACCAATTGGTCACCGGGAACGACAAGTTTCGGTGCTTCGAGCACGGTTGCCACGGTTCCATCCGCACGTTTTAGCTCGCGCTCGACAAAAACGTCACTGGCGAGTTCGACAGGTGCTGCAATCGCAGGAACGGCGGTTGCCAAAGCGATCATGGCGGCAATCATATGTTTCATTGTGCGACTCATTGAATTGTGACCTGGAAAGTGACCGTGCGGGTTTGCCCGGCAGGTACATTGCCGAGCGACACGCCCACTCTGGTTCCGTTAAAGTTGCCGGCGTCGGCATCGACTGCATCGGTTTGTGCCGCGCCTTCGAGGGTGATGCTGGCAGGCACATAAGTTGTACCTGTCGGAATGGGGTCGTTAATGGAGAGGTTGTTCAGCGTACCTGCGCCGCTGATCGTTGCCACAATCGTATAAGTGATGGTCGACCCCGGAACGGCGGTTGTGCCGCCAAAGGGATCGGCGACAACAGCCGATTTTGCCAAGGCCACAGAAGCGGCATCAACGCGAAGAAATCCGCTTGCCTCGCCATCTGCGCCGCTGGTTCCGACTACGGCATTGCCACCGCCTTCACCTGCGCCTGCAAAAGATGTTCCTGGCGCCCCGGTTCCGGTGTTGGCTGCTGCGAGCAGGCTGACATTGGCACGGTCCCCATTGGCTTGCGTTGCCGGAATGTTGGTCAGGACGAAGACAGTGATGCTCTGGTCAGGCGTCAGCAACGGGTCGTTGGTGCCCGCGACATAGATTGTGTCGACACCGGCATCATAGACACCGTTGTTGTTGGTATCGAGCACAACTTGCGACAAAGTGGGGTCGAAATCGTCACCGCTGTTGGCGACATTCGGCGTCAGCGTGAAAACTTCCGGACCATTGCCGTTGTTTGTCACCTGATACGTCAGTACCGCATTCGTGGCACCATTGGTGGTGCCGACGTCGCCCGGATTGCTGCTTACGACAGTTACGTCGAGAAGTTCGTCAACGAGGATGACAGCCACGTTTGATTGAATATCGACTGGACCCGCACCAGCATCATAGCTCGCGGTGGCGATATTTTCGATGTTGGTTCCTGCAAGAGTCCCTGCGGCATGGGCGCTCGTCCCGATATTCGTTGCTATAGCAAGGCATGCCAAAGCCGACGCGTAGCGGAGGCGCAAAAATGCGTTTCCGTGGCTTGAGCGGGATATATTGGTTCTCAACATGCTGGGCCTTATGCCAGAGCGAGGTCAAGAAATGGTTAAGCCGCGGGCCCACTTGTTAACGAGCCATCTAATTGTATATATTGGATATATTCAGCGTCAAACTTGTGGAATCTTGTAAAATCAAACGACAATGGTAAATTATGCTAAAAGTTTTAGCTTTGAGTGGTTTGGGTCCAAAAGCGGTTTGCGCAAGAAAATTTCGTTTCTGCTATTCTCGCTGTTGACAGTCGAAGCGCCCGCTTCTAGGAGCGCCGTCACCGCATCAAGCGGGTGTAGCTCAGTTGGTTAGAGCGCCGGCCTGTCACGCCGGAGGTCGCGGGTTCGAGCCCCGTCACTCGCGCCATTTTCCTGTTTCCATCCACAGCAACAATGGCCGCAAAGGTGCGATCCAGATCGTCCCCAAAATCAGATATACAATGGCTTGCAGCCAGATGGGCCAACCGCCAATGACGTCGGATTGGCTGCCGATAATCCAGGCCAATATAGCGATAATGCCTAATATCATGAACATGCCTGCGGGCTTGCGCCATGTCGGCGGTGGTGGCGGGTTGGGGTGGTTCATCGACTGATCCAGCTGCTTTCGGTAAGAATGGCGTCCAAGGGCATGTCCCAAGGGTCTAAAGGCAGGTTTTCGGCCTGTTGAACCGACCATGCTATCCCGACATCGATGCTATTGCCCAGCACGCTCAAGACTCGATCATAATGCCCGGCACCCTGACCGAGCCGCATCAGCCGCGCATCAAAGGCAACCAGCGGAACCAGCACAATATCAGGCTTCAATTCAGGCGCATCGGCTTTGGGTTGCGACAGCCCAAAGGGGCCATTTTCAAGCGGGTCTCCAGCCTTCCATTGCAAAAAACGCATCGGCGAGGTCTTGCTCGTGACATAGGGCAAAGCGAGCGTGCATCCCTGTTCGGCAGCGGCGGACAGCAATTTGGCAGGATCTGCTTCAGAGCCGATTGCGACATAGCCCGCAACAATCTTTCCGGGGGTACAGAGCTGCGCAAGCGGGGAGGGCAGGCAGCTGAAGGCAATCGCTGCTTCGCCGCTCTTCAGATTGGCAACAAAATTGTCGCGCTTTGCCCTGAATTTCCGCCGCAGATCAGATTTGACGTCACTTTGCGGCACTTGTAACCCTTTGAAAAACGTAGCGGAACCACCATGGGTCGTTTTCCGGAATATCCTCTGACGCCATTACGTCAGGTGGGCGCCATATAACCTGAACCAGGGTTCAGGCAGGGATAGCTCCCTTGGATGATTTTATCGCCTCAGGGATGTTCTCATCAGCTCGTGCCGGGCAGTCCCGCCACAACCAATCTAGGCGTGCTGGCCTGCCTGCTCAAGCCCGGAAGCAAAAGATTCAACGCGTGCAGCCAGCTTGTCGAGTGATTGCGCCATTTTCAGCGCAGTTTGCTCGTCGATCGTCTTGCTTGCAGGCACCATCGCGACACCACCATTGGCCTCATTGAGTTGATCCGCCAGCAAAAGGGCCGCAAAAAGCAACTGGCGGCTTTCATTCAGTCCGCCCGCGCTGCCACCGGCTTCACGTGCCTTGGTGTCCACCATGCGACCGAGATCAAGCAATCGCTGCTCCTCTCCATCACGGCAGGTCACGATATACTCGCGGCCAACGATGTTCAGCCTGACCTCAGCCATGCGTCGAACCTTCCCTTGCAAGCAGGTGATCGATTTCAGCCACAGCCTGCTCAGTGGCCGATTTCAGCGCGGAATAACGCTGCTCCAGATCCGGATCGGCAGCGCCATATTTCGGCAGTTTCGCTTGCTCAAGCCTGGAAATTGCCCGCTCCAGTCGACCGATTGCCTCGATCATTTGTTGTTGTGCCATAGCTTGTACCCCGTTCCTGTGACAAACTAGCAAAACTGTGGCGATTGGCAACGCGCGATCTGGGCTCAATTGCCGCATTTCTTCGTGACTTTGGCTTGACCCGTGCCTCCTCGCTCCCCAAAGGAGGCGCGAGCCGACTCGTGCAGTCATCATGAAATTTTTGTGCTGGGGCTGCTCTAGCGGGCAGCAAAAGGGGTAATTTGCATGTCCGCCAACCTTCAGATGATGGCTAACGCGATCCGGGCGCTTTCAATGGATGCCGTTCAGGCGGCCAATAGCGGCCATCCGGGCATGCCCATGGGTATGGCCGATGTCGCGACGGTTCTTTACACCAAATATCTGAAATATGATGCTTCTGCGCCGAAATGGCCCGATCGAGATCGGTTTGTTTTGTCGGCGGGCCATGGATCGATGCTGGCTTATTCGACGCTGTACCTTAGCGGCTATGCAAGCCCGACTATCGAGAATATCCGCAATTTCCGTCAGTTGCATAGCCCTTGCGCTGGGCATCCTGAAAATATCGAGCTCGAAGGCGTTGAAAGCACGACTGGTCCGTTGGGGCAGGGGCTTGCCATGGCGGTTGGCATGGCACTCGCCGAACGGCATTTGAACGCAGTTTTCGGCGATGAATTGGTTGACCATCGCACTTGGGTGATTGCCGGTGACGGATGCCTGATGGAAGGCATCAACCACGAAGCCATTGGACTTGCGGGGCATTTGGGGCTCGGTCGACTGATTGTGCTGTGGGACGATAACCGCATCACCATCGACGGTAGCACCGACCTTTCGACCAGCGAAGACATCAAGGCGCGCTATGTCGCCACCGGATGGCATGTCGAAAGCTGTGAAGGGCATGATTTTGCTGATATTTCAAGGGCGATAGAGGCTGCACTTGCGGACGGACGGCCGTCATTGATTGCGTGCAAGACACTGATCGGCAAAGGCGCGCCCAACAAGCAGGGTACGTCGGCAACGCACGGTTCGCCCCTGGGTGCGGACGAAATTGCCGCGACCCGGGCCGAGCTGGGATGGAACTATCCGCCATTTGAAGTTCCGGCGGAAATTCTCGATGCCTGGCGTGCTGCTGGTAAACGCGGCGAAGTCGCGCATGGCGAATGGAATGATCGTTTATTAGCAAATACTAACGGCGCAGAGTTTACGCGCCGTATGAATGGTGAATTGCCGCAGAACGATGCGATGCAATCCTATCTGGCATCGTTGATCGCCAACCCCGCAAAAGTGGCAACGCGCAAGGCGTCTGAAATGGCACTTGAAGCCTTGACCGCGGCCATTCCGGAATTGGTTGGCGGTTCGGCAGACCTCACCGGATCGAACAACACCAAAACCAAATCGACCGGGCCGCTGACGCGCGACGATTATGCAGGTCGCTACGTTTATTACGGTATTCGCGAGTTCGGTATGGCAGCCGCGATGAACGGTATGGCGCTTCATGGCGGGATCATCCCCTATGGCGGCACTTTCCTGGTATTTTCGGACTATTGCCGCAACGCCATCCGCCTGTCGGCAATTCAGCAGCAACGCGTCATTTATGTGATGACGCACGATAGCATTGGTCTGGGTGAGGATGGTCCGACCCACCAACCGGTCGAGCATATTGTCAGCCTGCGCGCAATGCCGAATCTCACGGTTTTCCGCCCGTGCGATACAATCGAAACCGCAGAATGCTGGGATCTGGCGCTGAAAAACAGCAAGTGCCCGTCACTATTGGCACTGTCACGGCAAAACCTGCCGCAACTGCGCACTGACATCAGCGAGAATATGTCAGCAAAGGGTGGTTATTGCATTCGTTCGGCAAACGGTGCTCGCAAAGTCGTATTGATCGCGACCGGTTCGGAAGTCGAGTTGGCGATGAAAGTAGCTGATGCGCTGGAGGCAGCAGGGCAGGGTACCGATGTCGTGTCGATGCCCAGCTGGGAACTTTTTGACGCTCAAGATGCTGCATATCGCGCAGAAATCCTGCCCAATGACGTACTCAAGGTTTCGATTGAAGCCGGCGTTACCTTGGGTTGGCAGCGCTATACCGGAAACGATGGCATCAACATCGGAATCGACAGTTTTGGCGCCTCCGCGCCTGCAGAAGACCTGTTCGACCATTTCGGTTTCTCGGTCGATGCAATTGTGAACAAAATTCAAGCTAAGTTAAAAGCTTAAAGGGAGTATTTAATATGGCTACCAAAGTTGCGATCAATGGTTTCGGCCGCATCGGCCGCCTCGTCGCGCGCGCAATCCTCGAACGGAATGACCATGATCTTGAACTGGTCGCGATCAACGACCTGGCCGACGCCAAGTCTAACGCTCTGCTGTTCAAGCGCGACAGCGTCCATGGCGCATTTCCCGGCACCGTAGAGGCCGATGGTACCGACATCATCGTCAACGGCAAGCGTATCCATGTGACTGCGGAACGCGATCCGGCAAACCTGCCGCATGGCGCAAATGGCGTCGATATTGCGCTTGAATGCACCGGTTTCTTCACCGATCGCGACAGCGCGGGTAAGCATCTGGCAGCTGGCGCCAAGCGCGTTTTGATCTCGGCTCCTGCAAAGAATGTCGACAAGACAATTGTTTATGGTGTTAATCACGGCGTCTTGACGTCAGATGACAAGATTGTTTCCAACGCCAGCTGCACCACCAACTGCCTCGCCCCGCTTGCCAAGGTAGTGCACGAAACCGTCGGTATCGAACGCGGCCTGATGACCACCGTGCACGCCTACACCAACGACCAGAAGATCCTCGACCAGATCCACAGCGACATGCGCCGCGCGCGTGCTGCCGGCATGTCGATGATCCCGACCACCACCGGCGCTGCACGCGCAGTTGCCGAAGTGCTGCCCGAACTGAAGGGCAAGCTCGACGGTTCTGCAATCCGCGTTCCGACCCCCAATGTCAGCCTGGTCGACCTGACCTTCACGCCGTCGCGTGACACAACGGTTGAAGAAATCAACGCTGCGCTGAAGGCTGCGTCGGAAGGTGCGCTCAAGGGCGTTCTCGCTTATTCGGACGAGCCGCTGGTTTCGATCGACTACAACCACTGCCCGGCAAGCTCGACCATCGACAGCCTCGAAACCACTGTTCTTGAAGGTAAGCTGGTTCGCGTTGTCAGCTGGTATGACAATGAATGGGGCTTCTCGAACCGCATGGTCGACACTGCTGGCGTAATGGCTGGCCTGATCTAAGGGAACGACGTCATGGCCTTTCGCACCCTCGACGACCTCGGCGACCTAACCGGCAAACGCGCTTTGGTGCGGGTCGATCTGAACGTACCGATGGCGGAAGGCCGCGTTACCGATTTGACCCGCATGCACGCGCTTGCGCCGACGGTGAATGAACTTTCGGCCAAGGGTGCCAAGGTCTTGTTGCTGGCGCATTTCGGTCGTCCGAAGGGACAGAAGCACAGCGAAATGTCTGTGTCGATGACGCTGGATGCGTTGCAGCAAGTCCTGGGCCGCGAAATCATGTTCGTTCCTGAAATCTATGGCGATGTTGTTGCGCAATCGCTGTCGATCCTATCCAATGGTGATGTCGCGCTGCTTGAGAACAGCCGTTTCTGGGCGGGTGAGGAAAAGAACGATCCCGAACTGGCCAAGGCGATTGCCGCCAATGGCGACCTTTATGTCAACGATGCCTTCTCTGCGGCGCACCGCGCACATGTGACGACCGAGGGCTTGGCACATCTTCTGCCCGCTTATGCCGGCCGCTCAATGGAGGCTGAACTCAAGGCGCTTGAAGCCGCATTGGGTGCACCCGAGCATCCGGTGGCAGCCGTGGTCGGAGGTGCCAAGGTTTCGTCCAAGCTTGATGTTCTCGATAACCTTGTCACCAAGGTCGATCATCTGATTATCGGCGGCGGCATGGCCAACACCTTCCTCGCCGCTCGCGGGGTCAATGTCGGCAAGTCGCTGTGCGAGCATGATCTGGCAGACACTGCCAACGCCATTCTGGATGCAGCCGATGCTGCCGGTTGCACCGTGCATCTGCCCTATGACGTTGTTGTCGCAAAAGAGTTCCGCGCCAATCCGCCGGTGCGCACGGTCAATGTACATGAAGTGGCCGCGGAGGAAATGATTCTCGACGTCGGTCCAGCAGCTGTGGAAGCATTGGCCGATGTATTGAAGAACTGCCGTACCTTGGTCTGGAACGGTCCGATGGGCGCATTTGAAATTGAACCCTTTGATACTGCAACAGTTTCGCTGGCCCGCACGGCCGCTGCGCTGACCAAGGAAGGTTCGCTGGTGTCGGTCGCAGGCGGTGGAGATACCGTTGCCGCGCTGGCGCATGCAGGCGTGACTCAAGACTTCACCTTCATCTCGACAGCAGGCGGCGCCTTCCTCGAATGGATGGAGGGCAAAGTTTTGCCCGGCGTCAAAGCGCTGGAAACCATCGCCTGAAATTTACCAATAGAGCGGTTGCGACTTGTACGAACGAACGCTAATCGCCGCCGCAACATACGTATGCACATATAGGGAGCTCCCATGAACACCGCTGACATGACCGCCAAGATTGCTGCAGGCCAAGGCTTCATCGCCGCACTCGACCAGAGCGGAGGTTCGACGCCGAAGGCGCTCAAGGGTTATGGCATCGAAGAAGGGGCGTGGAGCAATGACGAGGAGATGTTCGGCCTGATCCACGATATGCGTTCGCGGATCATCCGGTCAAAGGCTTTCAACGGCGACCGTGTGATTGGCGCGATCCTGTTCGAACGTACAATGGATGGCACGGTCAACGGAAAGCCGACCCCTGCGGCCCTAATCGAAAAGGGCGTGGTGCCGTTCATCAAGATCGACAATGGCCTCGAAGACGAAGTCAATGGCGTGCAGATGATGAAGCCGATGCCCGAACTTGACGATCTGCTTGCGCGTTCGAAGGCGCTGGGCGTTTTCGGCACCAAGGAACGTTCGGTCATCAATTCTGCCAACCGCGAGGGCATTGCCGCAATTGTAGCGCAGCAGTTTGAAGTCGGGCAGCAGGTGCTGTCGCATGGCATGATGCCGATGATCGAGCCCGAGATTAACATCAAAAGCGAAACGCGGGCAGAATGCGATGCCATCCTGCTCGAAGAAACATTGAAACAGCTCGACGCACTGGGTGCAGATCAGCAAGTCATGCTGAAACTGTCCCTGCCGGTCGAAGCTGGCAAATTTGATGCACTGGTGCAACACCCCAAGGTGCTGCGCGTGGTTGCACTGTCGGGCGGCTATAAGCGTCCGGAAGCCTGCGTCGAACTCGCCAAAAACAGCGGAATTATCGCATCATTCAGCCGCGCACTGCTCGAAGATTTGCGCCACCAGATGAGCGACGATGAATTTGACGCCTCGCTCGATGAAGCCATCGAAGCGATCTACAAAGCTTCGATCGCTTGACAGGCCTTAGGTCCGCTTCCACTGGTTTGGCATGAGTGAAACCAGTTGGGCAGCGGTCGACGAATATATCTCCGGTCATTTGCTGAAACCTGACAGCGCGCTTTCCAGCGCGCTGCGGAACAATGCGGCACAAGGGCTTCCGCCTATTGATGTGTCTGCGACCCAGGGCAAAATGCTGATGCTACTCGCGCAGATGGCGGGAGCTAGGCATATACTCGAAGTGGGCACATTGGGCGGTTATTCAACCATCTGGTTGGCGCGGGCATTGCCGGATGACGGGCAGCTTGTTTCGCTCGAAATCGATACGGACCATGCAAAAGTGGCGCGCGAAAATCTGGATCGGGCTGGACTAAGTCGCAAGGTACAGATTGTAACCGGCGCAGCCTTCGAAAGTCTGCGCAATATGCAGCTACCGGTGCCCTTCGACTTCATCTTCATCGATGCCGACAAGCAGAATAATGTAAATTATGTCGAACAGGCGATCCGCTTGGCGCGTTCAGGCGCAACTATCATCGTCGACAATGTGGTGCGTGACGGGGGAGTGCTCGATGCGTCGAGTGACGACGACCGCATTATCGGTACGCGGAATTTGTTCGAACATATCGCCAACCACCCCCGGCTCGATGCGACCGCAATCCAGACGGTGGGCGACAAAGGCTGGGATGGTTTCCTGTTGGCGCGATTGCGTTAAAACCCGCCGACAAAGTTCAGGGTAAAGCGATATTTGCCATCGCCAATCTTGCCGTTTTTGGGGCGGGCAGGGCGGATGTTGGTCAGCCCCATCATGCCGTCAGCAATTGGTGTCGGTTTGTCGCTCGACAAGATGATTTCCTTGGGCTTATCGCCGCGCAACCAGATTGCCTTGATGCGGACGCGCCCGGCCCAGACACATTGCACCGTGGCGGGGCACCGGCTGTCTTCAAGGATTGCCACAGGTCGGATAACAGGACCGTCGACATAAACCGCCTCACCGATGCGGGCGTTTTCACGCTCTTGCGAATGGGCACCGGGTGTGCCGACACAATTTGCAAGAAATGGAAGGGGCAGGAGTGTGAATAGAATACGCATTTGCATTTACAGCGAATTGCCCTCGCAGCTATGAACGGAAAATGACCAGACCTGCTTGCCAACTATATCTGATTTCGCCGTTGAATGTCGACGGCGACTTTCCGTCGCAACTCGAAGCTGCGCTCTCCGCGGGTCCGGTCGCAGCATTCCAATTTCGCGTGAAGGATATTGACCAGCATGAGGCCGCCCGACTGGCGGTGCCTTTGCAGGAAATTTGCGCGCGGCATGATGTGGCCTTCATCGTCAATGACAGCATATCGCTAGCAAAGCGGATCAAGGCCGACGGCGTGCATCTGGGCCAGGACGATGGCGACCCGCGTGATGCGCGCGCGGAACTTGGCCGCGATGCACAGATCGGCGTTACCTGTCACAATAGCCGCCATCTGGCGATGGAAGCAGCTGAGGCTGGCGCGGATTATGTTGCGTTCGGTGCGTACTTCCCAACCACGACCAAGAAGGTCAAACATCAGGCCGATCTGGAAACGCTGGAGATGTGGTCGCAATTTACCGAGGTGCCTTGCGTAGCCATCGGCGGAATAACACCGGACAATGCCAAAGCCGTTGTCGATTCTGGGGCCGATTTCATCGCTGTCAGCGGCGCGGTGTGGAACCACCCTGAAGGCCCAGCGGCGGCGGTGAAAGCGTTCTCAACTTTACTTGCAGAATGAAGATTTTCGACGATCGGAGAAATGTTGCGACGGGCCTTTGCTTGTTTGCGGCTGTTTCCGCACTTTCAGCTTCCGTGTTCCTCGATTCTCAAGCCGGCAATGGCTTAGGAATTGCAGCAATGATGCTGGCATTTTTTGCATCAGGAGTACTGGTAATTTTGCCTGATATGTGGCGCTTAACGACTAGAACTCTGCCTTCTGGAAAAGGCGATATTTTCGATCCTAAACCTCAAGATTTTTCTCATCCCAGGCCCTGGAAATGGCTTATGTGGACAGGAATGATGTTGGGGTTTTTGGGTACTTTCCTGCATCCGCCCAGCGGAACGGTTTATGTCGGCGTTTGTTTGTTCTTTGCAGGTGGCAATCAGTTGCGACGTAAAATCCTCGAAGTTGATACGATCAAGCCGTAAAAGGTCGGCTTGCCTAATCCGGACCATGACGCTAAAGGCCGCCGCTGTCAGCGCGCCTTTTGCAAATTGGGCTGCGCCAAGCTCTTTCCATCTGTTAAGCGAGTTATCACATGAAAATCAGTGGCGTCGAAATTCGTCCGGGCAACATAATCGAATATGAAGGTGGCATCTGGCGTGCAGTCAAGATCCAGCATACGCAACCCGGCAAGGGCGGCGCCTATATGCAGGTCGAACTGAAAAATCTGCGTGATGGCCGCAAGAACAATGTCCGTTTCCGTTCGGCCGAAACCGTAGAGCGGGTTCGCCTCGATCAAAAGGATTTCCAATATCTGTTCGCCGAAGGCGACAATCTGGTTTTCATGGACAAGGAGACCTATGATCAGGTGACCTTGCCGACCGACTTGCTGGGTGATGCGGCTGCATTCCTTCAGGACGGTATGGATGTCGTCATGGAAATGTATGAGGATGAGGCGCTTTCGGTCGCCTTGCCCGATACTATCGAAGCCACGATTGTCGAAGCCGATGCTGTCGTCAAAGGCCAGACGGCATCTTCCAGCTACAAGCCAGCGATTCTGGACAATGGTGTTCGCGTGATGGTGCCGCCGTTCATCAGCTCGGGCACGCGCATTGTCGTTGACGTTTACGAACGGGAATATGTCCGGAAGGCTGACTAATGCCAGCCCTATCTGGACTAATGTCGGTCATGGAAAAGGCTGCCCGCAAGGCGGGTAGCAAATTGCGCCGTGACTTTAGCGAAATCGAACAGTTGCAGGTCTCGATGAAGGGGCCTGCCGATTTCGTGACCAAAGCGGACCAAAAAGCCGAAGACACGATTTTCCGCGAGCTGGAAAATGCCCGGCCCGACTGGGGCTTCCTGATGGAAGAAACCGGAGAGATTGCCGGCAAAGAAGGCAAGCCGCGTTTCATCGTCGATCCGCTAGATGGCACCAGCAACTTCCTGCACGGCATTCCGCATTTCGCGATTTCGATCGCGGTGCAGGATCCCAAGCCCGATGGTTCGGGCTGGGGCGATCTCTATATGGGGCTCGTCTACAACCCGATTACCGACGAAAGTTTTTGGGCTGAGCGCGGCAAGGGGGCTTTCCTTGGCCATAAAAGGTTACGCGTGTCTGCGCGCCGCAAATTGAGCGAGGCTTTGGTTGCGACCGGCGTTCCGTTCAAAGGACATGGCGATATCGAGGAATGGGGCAAAATTTACGCCGCCATCGCTCCCGAAGTCGCCGGTATCCGGCGTTTTGGTGCCGCCAGCCTTGATCTCGCCTGGCTGGCGGCAGGTCGCTATGACGGTTTCTGGGAAAGCGGATTGTCGCCCTGGGATGCCGCTGCAGGCTGCCTGATTGTCCGTGAAGCGGGCGGTTTTGTGACCGACTATCGCGGCCGTTCGCCTGCCATCGCCGATGCCCAATTGCTGGCCGGAAACGACCAGTTACACAGCCGCTTGCACAAGCTTCTGGTCGGCGCGCTCAAATAATACAAAAATCGGTGGAAAAAAGCCGTGTCCGCCCCTTGCGGCGGTGCACAATCACCCCTAAAAGCGCGCCAATTCAGGCCTGAAGCGAGTCCGTTTTGACCGATCTGTCGCAATATCTGCCGATCCTCATTTTCCTGGTCATTGCACTGGGATTATCGAGCCTTTTCGTGTTTCTGCCGATGGCGGTTTCGCGCCTTACAGGTGCGCACCAACCTACCGAGGCGAAGCTTGCCGAATATGAATGCGGTTTTCCTGCGTTTGAGGACAGCCGCAGTCAATTTGACGTGCGCTTCTACCTCGTCGCGATCCTGTTCATCATCTTCGATCTTGAAGCCGCCTTCCTCTTCCCCTGGGCGGTCAGCCTGGGTGATACCGGTTGGGTGGGCTGGGGCACGATGATGCTGTTCCTGTTCGAGCTCGTCATCGGTTTCATCTATGCCTGGAAAGTGGGAGCACTCGAATGGGAGTGATCGAAACAGCACCCGCAGGCGGCGTTCCCGCCGATACGGATTTCGTCAAAGACCTGTCTGAAGAGGTCAATGACAAGGGCTTTGTCGTCACTTCGACCGAAGACCTTTTCACTTGGGCGCGCACCGGCTCGCTTTGGCCGATGACCTTTGGTCTGGCCTGCTGCGCCGTGGAAATGATCCACGGCTATATGCCGCGTTATGATTTTGAACGTTTCGGCATTGCCCCGCGCGCCTCACCGCGCCAATCGGACGTGATGATCGTAGCGGGAACGCTGTGCAACAAAATGGCCCCGGCGCTGCGCAAGGTTTACGACCAGATGTCGGAGCCGAAATATGTGATTTCGATGGGCAGCTGCGCCAATGGCGGCGGCTATTACCATTATAGCTACAGCGTCGTGCGTGGCTGCGATCGCATCGTGCCCGTGGACATCTATGTTCCCGGTTGCCCGCCGACTGCAGAAGCATTGCTTTACGGCATCATGCAGCTGCAGCGCAAAATCCGCCGTGAGGGGACGTTTGAGCGATGAGCCATCCAGCCCCCCATATCGAAACGCCAAAGGGCACCGTTGCTGCAATCAAAAAAGCGCTGGGCAAAGACCTGCTTGCGATTGAAGAGGCGCATGGTGAGATTGCCTGCCATGTCAAAACCGACAAGCTGGTCGGCGCAATGATGCAGTTGCGCGATACCTGCGACTATCAGCAGCTGATGGAAATTGCCGGCGTCGACTGGCCCGATCGCGATCCGCGCTTCGAAGTCGTTTACTGCCTGCTCAGTCTGACCAAGAACCACCGCATCCGCGTGCATGTCACGACCAACGAAGATGTTGCGGTTCCTTCGGTGACCGAAATCTGGCCGGTCGCTGGCTGGCTCGAGCGCGAAGTGTTCGACATGTACGGCGTGACCTTTGCGGGCAATGATGACTTGCGCCGCATCCTCACCGATTATGGCTTTGTCGGCCACCCGCAGCGCAAGGATTTCCCGCTGACCGGCTATGTTGAGCTCCGCTATTCGGAAGAAGAAAAGCGCGTGAAATATGAGGCCGTCGAACTGGCGCAGGATTTCCGCAGCTTCGATTTCATGTCTCCCTGGGAAGGCGCAGACTATGTGCTGCCCGGTGACGAGAAGGGAGTCAGCAAATGAGCTCGCACAACAATAAATGGGGACAGTATATATTTAATGCTTCCCGACGTCTGAGCCAAAGGGGCCCGGCGTCAATTAAATATATACTGTCCCCATTTATTGATTTTCGTCAGGAGGTTCTGCCATGACCCTCCAAAAAGATCTCGCGCCGACCACCGGCGATGAAGTCATCCAGAATTATACGATCAATTTCGGACCGCAGCACCCCGCCGCGCACGGTGTTTTGCGTCTGGTGATGGAGCTCGACGGGGAAATCATCGAGCGGCTCGATCCGCACATCGGCCTGCTGCACCGCGGCACTGAGAAGTTGATCGAGCACAAGACCTATTTGCAGGCCTTGCCCTATTTCGACCGGCTCGATTATGCTTCGCCGCTGGCAATGGAGCACAGCTATGTGCTCGCCATCGAAAAGCTGCTGAACCTCGAAGTGCCGCTGCGTGCGCAATATCTACGCGTATTGTTTGCGGAAATGACGCGCATTTCGAACCATCTGCTCAATCTCGCACACCATGCGCTTGACGTAGGCGCGATGACGCCGGGTCTGTGGCTCTATGAAGCGCGTGAAGATTGCATGACTTTCTTCGAACGCGCATCGGGTGCGCGCATGCACACCGCATGGTTCCGCCCCGGCGGCGTCCATCAGGATGTGCCGTTGAAGCTGCTCACCGATATTGGTGACTGGCTCGACGATCGCCTGCCGCGCCTGTTCGAAGACGGCATGGCGCTGGTCATCGACAATCGTATCTTCAAGCAGCGCAATGTCGATATTGCTTTCGTCAGCAAGGAAGATGCGATCAAATGGGGCTTTTCGGGCCCGATGATCCGCGGCGCGGGCATCCCCTGGGATATCCGCAAATCGCAGCCTTATGACGTCTATGCCAAGCTGGAATTCGACATTCCCGTCGGCACCAAGGGCGATTGCTATGATCGCTTCATGGTCCGCGTGGAAGAAGTGCGCCAGTCGATCCGCATCATGAAACAGTGTCTGCAGCAGATGCCCGAAGGCCCGGTGTGCAGCGACGATCGCAAGATTGTGCCGCCCAAGCGCGCCGAGATGAAGGCATCGATGGAAGCGCTGATTCACCACTTCAAGCTCTACACCGAAGGCTTCCATGTGCCCGAAGGTGCAGTCTATGTCGCGACCGAAAGCCCAAAGGGCGAATTCGGCGTCTATCTGGTGAGCGACGGGACCAACAAACCCTATCGCTGCAAAATCCGCCCAACCGCGTTCAGCCATTTGCAGGCAATGGACATGATGTCGCGCGGGCACATGCTGGCCGATACCACCGCGATCATCGGCGCCCTCGACATCGTGTTCGGGGAGTGCGACCGGTGAGCAGATTGGCCATCGCCGAGCAGATGATCGCGCATTATAACGCGCAGGATGCCGACGCCTATGTCGCGCTGATGACCGATGAAGCGTGCGAGGCGGGTTATCGCGGTGCCGTGGTGCGCGAAGGCAAGGAAGGCACGCGGGCCGGTTTGAAGGCGATGTTCGCCGAATTTCCGGAGAACCGCGCCGAAATCCTCAAAGGCTATGAGTTGGGCGAGTTCGTCGCGCTACACGAGCGCGTGTTCCGCTCTGCATCTGCCGAGCCGTTCGAAGTGATGTCGATCTATAGTTTTGAAGGCGACAAGGTGTCGCGCGTGGAGTTTGTCCGATAATGGCTGACGCTGTCCACATTCCCGACGAAGCCGAAGTCCGCGCCAAATGGAGTGGGTTCAAGTTTACGGCGGCGAACAAGAAGACCGCCGACATGTATGTCGCGCGCTATCCCGCTGGCCGTCAGCAATCGGCGGTGATGGCTCTGCTCGATCTCGCGCAACGGCAGGTGGGTGAGGAAACCAAGACGCAGGGCTGGCTGCCGGTGCCGGTGATCGAATATGTCGCCGCCTATCTCGGCATGCCCTATATGCGTGCCTATGAAGTCGCGACCTTCTACACCATGTACAACCTCGCGCCCGTTGGCCGTTTTCATGTGCAGGTATGCGGCACCACGCCTTGCATGCTGCGCGGTTCGGATGACGTCATGGCCGCTTGCAAGAATCGCGGGCTGGTCAAGGGCGGGACCACGCCAGACGGCCTGTTCACGCTGACTGAAGTCGAATGCCTCGGCGCCTGCGCCAATGCGCCGATGGTGCAGATTAACGACGATAATTTCGAAGACCTGACCTATGACAGCATGTCCGCGCTGCTCGACGCACTGGCGAACGACAAGCCGGTCAAGATCGGACCGCAGATCGATCGGCAGACGTCTTGCCCCGAAGGCGGACCAACGACGCTGAAAGAGATGGTCAAGGCCAATCATGATTATCGGGGGGATTGGTGATGGAGCAAGCCAAGACCAAAGGCGTCCCGCTGGTAGGGATCATTTTCCTGCTCCTAGGGGTCTTCAAATTCATCAATGGCGATGACTGGATTGTCTGGTTTATCCTGGGCGTGCTGTTTGGCGGCCTTGGTGTTTTCAGCCGAAAGCAGAAGGGTTCAAACGAGCAATGAGCCTTCAGGATAAAGACCGCATCTTCACCAACGTCCATGGCTTTCAACCGTGGAACCTGAAGGCTGCGCAAAAGCGTGGCGATTGGGACAAGACCGCAAACCTGCTCAAGATCGGGCAGGACGAGATTATCGAGCGCATCAAGGCTTCGGGCCTGCGCGGGCGCGGCGGTGCTGGCTTCCCGACGGGGATGAAGTGGAGCTTCATGCCCAAGAATCCGACACCCGAACGGCCCAATTTTCTGGTCATTAACGCCGACGAATCCGAGCCGGGTTCGTGCAAGGACCGTGAAATCATACGCCACGATCCGCACAAGCTGATCGAAGGCGCACTGGTCGCCGGTTTCGCGATGCGCGCGCGCGCGGCTTATATCTATATTCGCGGCGAATTCATTTATGAGGCCAAAGTGCTCGAGGCTGCCGTGGCCGAAGCCTATGCTGCTGGCCTGATCGGCAAAAATGCCTGCAAGTCCGGCTATGATTTCGACGTCTTCGTCCACCGCGGCGCGGGTGCCTATATCTGCGGCGAAGAAACCGCGATGATCGAAAGCCTTGAGGGCAAGAAAGGCCAACCGCGCCTGAAACCGCCATTCCCGGCAGGTGCTGGCCTCTATGGCTGCCCCACGACAGTCAACAATGTGGAATCGATTTCGGTCACCCCCACAATCCTGCGACGCGGTCCCGAATGGTTTGCGTCGTTCGGCAACCCCAACAATCTGGGTACCAAACTGTTCCAGATTTCGGGCCATGTGAATACGCCCTGCGTGGTTGAGGAAGCGATGAGCATTCCCTTCCGCGATCTGATCGAAAAGCACGCTGGCGGCATCAGAGGCGGGTGGGACAATCTGCTCGCAGTGATCCCCGGCGGTTCGTCAGTTCCGCTGGTTCCCGCCGCGCAGATCATGGACGCGCCGATGGATTTTGACGGGCTGAAGGCGCTGGGCTCCGGCCTTGGCACTGCCGCCGTCATCGTCATGGACAAGAGCACAGACATCGTTCGCGCGATTTCGCGGCTGTCCTATTTCTACAAGCATGAAAGCTGCGGCCAGTGCACGCCTTGCCGCGAAGGCACAGGCTGGATGTGGCGCGTCATGGAACGGCTGCGCGAAGGCAATGCGGATGTGTCGGAAATCGACACCTTGTTCCAAGTCACCAAACAGGTCGAAGGCCACACCATCTGCGCGCTCGGCGATGCAGCAGCCTGGCCGATCCAGGGCCTAATCCGCCATTTCCGGCCCGAGATGGAGCGGCGGATTGCTGAGCGCGGCGGGATGCTGGAGGCGGCGGAATGAAGTATGCGGTTCCAATTGCTGTGGTGTTGTCCCTTGGCTTAGTAACGCCCGTTTATGCTTGTTTGAGCGTAACACCAGCCGTCCGTACTTGGGCGCAATGTGGATACAAAGTTGCGTCCAAAACAGGCGACCACAAGTTTATGGTCAACTTTGCTCGTGCGAAATGGCTCAATGAAAAGTTGCTACCAAATGCACAAGGTCGTTGGAACAAGATCGAACCGCGTATTGTAGCTGCATGCGGAAGTTTCACTCGTGCAGCTGCTCTGGATCGAAAGAACTTTGATAAAATTCAAAAGACTATGAGTGGTTCGTTCTATGTGCCTGACGATAAATTCGAGGCGATTGGCGACACCTCCGATATTGAAAAACTGGTGAAGACCAATGCCTAAAGTCACCGTAGACGGCCAAGAAATCGAGGTCCCGCAGGGCGCAACCGTCCTGCAGGCATGCGAGCTTGCGGGGAAGGAAATTCCGCGTTTTTGCTATCACGAACGCCTCAGCATTGCGGGCAATTGCCGCATGTGTCTGGTCGAGGTTGCCCCGGGGCCGCCCAAGCCGCAGGCGAGCTGTGCGCTGCCCGCGACCGAAGGGCAGATCATCAAGACCGACAGCGAAATGGTCAAAAAAGCGCGCGAAGGGGTGATGGAGTTTCTGCTCATCAACCACCCGCTGGACTGCCCGATTTGCGACCAGGGCGGCGAGTGCGATTTGCAGGACCAGTCGGTCGCCTATGGCCGCGGTGCCTCGCGCTATGACGAGAATAAGCGCGCGGTGACCGAGAAATATATGGGCCCCATCGTCAAGACGGTGATGACCCGCTGCATCCAGTGCACCCGCTGCGTCCGCTTTGCCGAGGAAGTCGCTGGCATCGAAGAAATCGGCGCGATCTATCGCGGCGAGAATATGCAGATCACCAGCTATCTCGAACGCGCGGTGACGAGCGAGCTTTCGGGCAATGTCGTTGACCTCTGCCCGGTCGGTGCGCTGACCAGCAAGCCCTATGCCTTCAATGCGCGCCCGTGGGAGCTGAAGAAAACGCCCGCGATTGACGTGATGGACGCCGTCGGCACCAATATCCGCCTCGACAGCCGGGGCAGGGCAGTGCTGCGCGTGGTTCCGCGCATCAACGAAGACGTCAACGAAGAGTGGGCGCACGACAAGACCCGCCATGCGGTTGACGGCCTGACCCATCGCCGCCTCGACAAGCCCTATGTCCGCAAGGATGGCAAGCTGGTTGCGGCAAGCTGGCAGGAAGCCTTTGAGGCGATCAAGGCCAATTGGTCGGGCGAAGCGGCTGTGCTGGCCGGCGACATGGTCGATTGTGAAACCCTATTCGCTGCCCGCGAACTGGCTGGAAACACTATGCTCGAAGGTCGCCAGACCGGCCTTGCATACGACACCTCCTCGCTTTCGGCGGTCAACTTCAACACCACGATTGCGGGCATCGAAAATGCCGATGTGATCCTGCTGGTGGGCAGCGACCTGCGCCGCGAAGCGCCGCTGGTAAACACCCGCATCCAGAAGGCTGTCCGCAAAAAGGGCGCGAAGGTTTTCGCCATAGGCCCGGAAACTGATCTGACCTATAGGGTTGAGTGGCTGGGTGACGATCTGGGCGCTCTCACCAAAGCCCCCAAGGCATTGGCCGATGCGCTGAAGTCTGCTGAACGCCCCGCGATTATCGTCGGTGGTGGTGCGCTGCGCTATGAAGGCGTGCACGGCGCAGCACTGGCCTTTGCCAAGAAGTATAAGCTGGTCAAAGACGGTTGGAATGGCTTCAACGTCCTGCATTTCGCCGCAGCGCGCATGGGTGGGCTGATGCTCGGTTATGCCTTTGACGGCGGCATCAAGGCGCTGGCATCGAAGAAGCCCAAGCTGGCCTTTTTCCTTGGTGCGGATGAAGTTGACTACAGCCTCTTCGCCAAGATCTTCAAAGTCTATGTCGGCCATCATGGCGACAATGGCGCGGCCAATGCCGATGTCGTGTTGCCGGGAGCAGCCTATAGCGAGAAATCCGGCACCTGGGTGAACCTCGAAGGTCGCGTCCAGCGCGGTGAGCGCGCCGTCTTCCCGCCGGGTGACGCGCGTGAGGATTGGGCCATTTTCCGTGCGCTTTCGGATGTGCTCGGCAAGCGTCTGCCGTTTGACAGCCTCGACGAACTGCGCGCTGCGATGGCGAAAGCCGTACCTGCGCTCGGCCAGGAAGGCTTGGCCGACTATGGTTGGGCGGAGCCGAAGCTGGATGCCAAGGTCTCCGGCAAAATCGCCGATTATCCGATCAAGGATTTTTATCTCACCAACAGCATCTGCCGCGCATCACCGACGATGCAGCGTTGCTCGGCTGAACTGGTGCACGGGCAGCAATGGCTGGAGGCTGCGGAATGAGTTCTTACCTCAATACCCCTTCATTCGTCGTTCCCGCGAAGGCGGGAATCCATCACCTGCCTTCGAAAATTAGGCCGTCGGTGATGGCCCCCCGCCTTCGCGGGGGTGACGAAGTTTTGAAAGGAAGGGACGCCGCATGACCGCCTTCTTCCAATCCCTCGGCATGTCCTATGAATTGGCGTGGTTCACTTCCACGCTCGCGGGCATATTGATGATTTCGCTGTTGCTAATGCTCAGCGTCGCGATGATTATCTATGCAGAGCGCAAGCTGTGGGCGGCTTTTGCGCTGCGTCGCGGGCCAAATGTGGTCGGCCCATGGGGTGTGCTGCAGTCTTTTGCAGACGGCCTGAAGGTCTTCCTTCAAGAAACCATCATTCCTTCGGCGTCGAACCGAGGGCTGTTCCTGATTGCGCCAATCATCACCTTCACCGTTGCCTTGATGGCGTGGGCGGTGATTCCGTTCAATTCGGGTGCGGTGCTGGCGGATATCAATGTCGGCCTGCTCTATGTTTTGGCAATCAGCAGCCTTGGCGTTTATGGCGTCGTAATCGCGGGCTGGGCGTCGAACTCCAAATATCCCTTCTTCTCCGCAATGCGCGCCGCTGCGCAGATGATTTCCTACGAAGTATCGATCGGTTTCATCCTGATTTGTGTCGTGCTGTGGGCAGGGACGTTCAACATGCTTGGCATCATCGAGGCGCAAAAGGGCCATGTGCTGGGCTTTGTGAACGCCTTTGGCCTCAACCCGCTGCTCTTCCCGATCGCAGTCATGTTCCTGATCAGCGCAATGGCGGAAACCGCACGCGCGCCGTTCGATCTGACCGAGGCGGAGAGCGAGCTGGTTGCCGGATACCAGACCGAATATAGCTCAATGAGCTTCGCGCTCTATTGGCTCGGCGAATATGCCAATGTGCTGTTGATGTGCACGCTGAACGCGGTGCTGTTCTGGGGCGGATATTTGCCGCCCGTTGATTGGGCACCGCTTTACTATGTGCCGGGCATCATCTGGCTGTTCGCCAAGATATGGATCTTCTTCTTCATCTTCGCGTGGGTGAAGGCCACCGTCCCGCGCTATCGTTATGACCAGCTGATGCGTCTGGGCTGGAAGGTCTTCCTGCCGATTTCACTCTTCTGGGTTTTCCTCGTGAGCGGTTACCTAATGTACACAGGGCATTTCGCATGAGTTCTGTCGCCCATCTCATCAAATCCTTCACGCTGTGGGAATTTATCAAGGCGCATTGGTTGACCTTGCAATATTTCTTCAAGCCCAAGGCGACGGTGAATTATCCGTTCGAAAAGAACCCGCTGTCCCCGCGTTTCCGCGGTGAGCATGCGCTGCGCCGCTATCCCAATGGTGAGGAACGCTGCATCGCGTGCAAGCTGTGCGAGGCGGTGTGTCCGGCGCAGGCGATCACCATTGAGGCCGAGCCACGCGAAGATGGTAGCCGCCGGACTACACGCTACGACATCGATATGACCAAGTGCATCTATTGCGGTTTCTGCCAGGAAGCCTGCCCGGTCGATGCTATCGTCGAAGGCCCGAATTTCGAATATGCCACCGAAACCCGTGAAGAACTGCTGTACAACAAGGACAAGCTGCTCGCGAATGGGGACAAATGGGAACGCACGATCGCGGCAAATATTGCCGCCGACGCGCCCTATCGATAAGGGGCGCGCATAGTGATACAGGTCATTTCCTTCTATATCTTCGCCGCCATCCTGCTGGCCTCGGCAGCCATGGTGATTTTTGCGCGCAATCCGGTGCACAGCGTGCTGTGGCTGATCGTCGCTTTCTTCAACGCCGCCGGGCTGATGGTGCTGGTGGGTGCTGAATTCATCGCGATGCTTCTCGTCATTGTTTATGTCGGTGCGGTCGCAGTGCTGTTCCTGTTCGTCGTGATGATGCTCGACATTGATTTCGCCGAACTGCGCGCAGGTTTCATGCGCAACTTGCCTTTGGGGCTATTGCTGGCGATTGTGCTGGTGGTTGAACTGATCCTCGGCATCGGTGCTTTCCGTGCAGGCGCGGTCGAACTGGGCGGTGCGATTGCCGCAGCGACACCTGCCGACAAGCCCAATATCGAGGCGATGGGCGCTCTGCTTTATTCGAAATATGTCTTCCTGTTTGAAACTGCGGGCCTGATCCTGCTGGTCGCAATGGTCGGCGCGATCGTGCTGACCCACCGTCAGCGCAAAGGCATTTTCGTGCAGGATATTTCCAGCCAGAACCAGCGCCGCCCGCAGGATTCGGTGCGCAATGTGAACCAGCCCGTCGGGCAGGGGGTGGAGCTATGATCGGCATCGAACATTATCTCGTCGTCAGCAGCATCCTTTTTGTGATGGGCGTGCTCGGCATCTTCCTCAACCGGAAGAACGTGATCATCATCCTCATGGCGATCGAGCTCATCCTGCTGTCGGTGAACATCAACCTTGTCGCGTTCAGTGCTTTCCTCGGCGATCTGGTGGGGCAGGTGTTTGCGATGTTCGTTTTGACCGTCGCTGCGGGTGAAGCCGCCATCGGTCTTGCCATTCTCGTCATTTACTTCCGTGGTCGCGGCACGATCGCCGTTGACGATGTCAACCGGATGAAGGGGTAAGCCGGTCTTATGTCGTCCATCGAAATCATCGTATTCGGACCATTGCTCGCGGCCATAGTCGCCGGGCTTGGGCAGAATTTCATCGGCAAGACCGCAGCGAAGGTCATCACAACCGGCGGTCTGTTTCTCGCTTGCGCGCTCAGCTGGCCAATTTTCCTCGGCTTCCTGACCGGCAATGAAATGGCTTATGTCGAGCCTGTAATGCAATGGGTTCAGTCGGGCGCCCTGAAGTTCGATTGGGAATTGCGTGTCGATGCGCTGACCGCGGTGATGCTGGTGGTGATCACCACCGTGTCCGCGCTCGTCCACCTCTATAGCTGGAGCTATATGGAGGAAGATCCGGATCAACCGCGCTTTTTCGCCTATCTCTCGCTCTTCACCTTTGCGATGTTGATGCTGGTGACCGCCAACAACCTCGTCCAGATGTTCTTTGGCTGGGAGGGCGTTGGTCTGGCGTCCTATCTGCTCATCGGTTTCTGGTACAAGAAACCCAGCGCCAACGCCGCAGCTATCAAGGCGTTCGTTGTCAACCGCGTAGGTGACTTGGGCTTCATGCTCGGAATCTTCGGCGTGTTCTGGCTCTTCGGCACGGTTTCGATCCCCGATATCCTTGCCGCCGCGCCCGAAAAGGCCGGATCGAGCATCGGCTTCCTCGGCCTGCGCGTCGATACGATGAGCCTGCTCTGCATCCTGCTGTTCATCGGCGCGATGGGCAAGTCGGCACAATTGGGTCTGCACACTTGGTTGCCAGACGCAATGGAAGGACCGACCCCGGTTTCGGCGCTGATTCACGCAGCGACGATGGTGACCGCAGGCGTCTTCATGGTCTGCCGCTTGTCGCCGCTGTTTGAAACCAGCCAGTTTGCGCTCAATGTCGTTACCATCGTTGGCGCGACGACGGCGCTGTTTGCAGCGACCGTTGGTCTCGTTCAGACCGATATCAAGCGCGTGATCGCTTATTCGACCTGTTCGCAGCTGGGCTATATGTTCTTTGCCGCTGGTGTTGGAGCGTACAGCGCGGCGATGTTCCACCTGTTTACGCACGCCTTCTTCAAGGCTTTGCTGTTCCTTGGCGCAGGTAGTGTGATCCACGCGATGCACCATGAGCAGGACATGCGTTATTATGGTGGCCTCAGGAAACATATCCCGCTGACCTTCTGGGCGATGACCGCGGGTACGCTTGCGATCACTGGCGTCGGCATTGTCGGCATAGGCGGCTTTGCCGGTTTCCATTCGAAGGATGCCATCATCGAAGCAGCTTATGCCTCGACAGCGCCTTGGGGCGGCTATGCCTTCTTCATTGGTGTTTTCGCTGCGCTGCTCACCAGCTTCTATAGCTGGCGCCTCGTCTTCCTGACTTTCTTCGGCAAGCCGCGCTGGGCGCAGTCTGAACATATCCAGCACGCGGTGCACGACGATCATCACGGCGATGACGACCATGCGCATGACCATCATGGTGCGCATGACGATGGCACAGCCGGATATCATCCGCATGAAAGCCCTTGGCCTATGCTCGTTCCGCTGGGCGTGCTGACGCTGGGTGCCATCGCTGCGGGCTATCTGTTCAAATATGATTTCATCTATGCCGAAGAAGGCGGAATCGCTTTCTGGGCCGCATCAACGCTCTATTTCAACGAGCATCTAATCCACGCGATGCACCATGTGCCTTTGTGGGTGAAGCTGGCCTCGACGGTCGCGATGCTGACCGGTCTGTTCACCGCATGGATGATGTATATTCGTAAGCCGGGCTCGGCGCAGGCATTGGCAGGGCATTTCGAGCCGCTGTACAAATTCTTCCTCAACAAATGGTATTTTGATGAGCTGTATAACCTCATCTTCGTCAAGCCTGCCTTCTGGTTTGGGTGTCTGTTCTGGAAGGGGGGCGACATCGGAATTATCGACCGCTTCGGTCCGAACGGTTCCGCTGCCGCCGTGGGTCTGGGTAGCCGTATCGCCGTCCGCATGCAGTCGGGCTATCTCTACACATATGCGTTGGTGATGCTGCTTGGCCTCGTCGCCGCAATCAGCTGGTTTATGGTGCAAGCGCGATGAACGCCGCCGAACTCCCCATCCTTTCGATAATGCTCGCCGTACCGATGCTCGGCGCGCTGGCATGTCTGTTTGTCCGCGACGAAATGGCGCGCATCATTGCGTTGGCCGCGACCCTGTTCAATCTGTTGCTCGGTGTCTGGCTCTGGGCCAGCTATGATCCGACGGGTGCACAGTGGCAGTTTGTCGAAAGCGCCCAACTGTTCGGGCCGATTGGCTGGAAACTGGGCATTGATGGCATTTCGTTGCTGCTCATCATGCTCTCGGTCTTCCTGATGCCAATCTGCATCGGCGCAAGCTGGCGCGCAGTAACCGAGCGGGTTGGCCTGTATATGGCGAGCTTCCTGTTGATGGAAACGCTGATGATCGGCGTGTTTGCGGCACAGGACCTGATGCTGTTCTACATCATGTTCGAAGCCGGCCTGATCCCGATGTATCTGATCATCGGCATCTGGGGTGGCAAGGATCGCATCTACGCCTCGTACAAATTCTTCCTCTACACGCTGCTGGGCTCGGTCTTTATGCTACTGGCAATGCTGTGGATGATCCAGCAAGCAGGCACGGCGGATATCCCGACATTGCTCGACTATGATTTCCCGCCCGAGGCGCAGACGGTCCTTTGGTTAGCCTTCTTTGCTTCTTTCGCGGTCAAAATGCCAATGTGGCCGGTACACACCTGGCTACCCGATGCGCACGTGCAGGCACCGACAGCGGGTTCAGTCATTCTGGCAGGCGTCTTGCTGAAAATGGGCGGCTATGGCTTCCTGCGCTTCTCGCTGCCGATGTTCCCTGAAGCATCCGCGCAGTTTATCTGGCTAATCTTTGGCTTGTCGATGGTTGCCGTCGTCTACACCAGCCTCGTCGCGCTTGTGCAGGACGACATGAAGAAGCTGATCGCTTATTCATCGGTCGCACATATGGCGATTGTGACGGTGGGCCTGTTCACCTTCAACCAGCAGGGTATCGAAGGCGCCATCATCGTGATGCTCAGCCACGGCCTTGTATCGGGCGCGCTCTTCCTCTGCGTCGGCGTCATCTATGACCGCCTCCATACCCGCGAAATCAGCCGCTATGGTGGCCTGAGCATCAACATGCCCAAATATGCGCTGTTCTTCATGCTGTTCACCATGGCGAGCGTCGGCCTGCCTGGAACCAGTGGCTTTGTCGGTGAATTCCTCTCACTGGCGGGGGCTTACAAGGTATCAACATGGGCGACGCTGATTGCGACCACCGGTATCATCCTGGGTGCAGGCTATATGCTCTACCTCTATCGCCGCGTGGCTTTTGGCGAGCAGGTCAATGCCGATGCAGCCGCGATGCCCGATCTCGACAATCGCGAATTGTGGCTGTTGGCTCCGATTGCTGCGGCTGTGCTTTGGATGGGCGTGTACCCTGAGAGCTTCCTCGCACCGATCCGCCGCGACGTCGCAACGATCGTAGATCGCATTGAGCGTGCAGCGCCCGCAGGCGACAGCAAGCTCAAGGAAAATGACAAGTCGACCGCCAAATATCGCGTACAGGCGCATGGCGGCGAACATGAGAACACTAAAGTTTCTGGGCCAGAGGGGGCCGCACACTAATGGACCTTTCAACCTCTCTCTATTTGGTCCGTCCGGAGCTGATCCTCAGTTTCTCGAGCCTTGCCCTGCTGCTGATAGCAGCGTGGCGGCAGGAAGCCGGTCGTCTGGTCAGCATATTGTCTGTGGCCGCGCTGGTCGGCGCGGGAGCCTATGCCGTACATCATCTGTGCGCTGGAACCGATGCGTCGGCGTTCGAAGGCCTGTATCGCGCTGACGCCTTTGGCAGTTTTGCCAAAATCCTGATCTACTTCGCTGCGGCCATTTCGCTGATGATTGCGCCCAAGGCGCTTGAAAAAATGGGTGCGATGCGCGCCGAATATCCAGTGCTCGTTATCCTTGCCGCTGTTGGCATGGGCATTATGGTGTCGGCATCCGACTTACTGACGCTCTATATCGGCCTCGAACTCAACAGTCTCGCGGCCTATGTCCTCGCCAGCTTTGCCCGCAATGACGGCCGATCGGCAGAGGCAGGGCTCAAATATTTCGTCCTCGGCGCCCTCGCCAGTGGCATTTTGCTGTTCGGCATGTCGTTACTTTACGGCTTTACCGGGTCAACCAGCTTTGAAACCATCGGCACCGCAATGACCGGCGAACTCAGCATGGGCCTGCTTTTCGGTCTGGTCTTTGTGCTTTCGGGACTCGCTTTCAAAATCAGCGCCGCACCATTCCATATGTGGACGCCGGACGTTTATGAAGGCGCGCCGACGCCGGTAACGGCCTTCTTCGCCAGCGCACCCAAGGTGGCCGCGAGCGCGCTGCTCATCCGTATCGTGGTCGAGGCCTTTGGCAATCAGGTAGAGGCATGGCAGCAGATCGTGATGGTCGTGGCCCTGATGTCGATCATCATCGGTGCGGTCGGAGCCATCGGACAGCAGAACCTGAAGCGCCTTCTGGCTTACAGCTCGATCAACAATGTCGGCTTCCTGCTGATTGGTTTGGCTGCCGGGACTAAATGGGGCGTCGTGGCGATGCTGATCTATCTCGCCATCTATGTGGCGATGACGCTCGGTGGCTTTATCTGTCTGATGCAGTTGAAGGGCAGCGATGGTGAAATGAAAGAGGGCATGGCGGATATCGCCGGGCTTTCCAAAACGCGCCCGATTTTAGCGGCGACCATGGCCATCTTCATGTTTAGCCTTGCCGGTATCCCGCCACTGTTCGGCTTTTATGGTAAGCTGGTCGTTTTCAATGCGGCGATCGCTGCGGGCCTGTTCCCGTTGGCGGTCATCGGCATCGCGGCTTCGGTGGTTGGTGCCTTTTATTACCTCAAGGTCATCAAGACGATGTATTTTGACGAACCGACCGGGACGATCGTCGAAAGCGAAGACAAGGCACTGCCGTGGATCGGGGGCGCTCTTGCGGTTGCCGTTTCGCCCTTGGGTTATCTCGCAATTCCACCGCTCACAGCCGTTGCAGTGCAAGCCGCCGAAGCCTTGTTCTGAGCATTTTGTTCGAGCAGGTCGCACTTACCGGTTCCACCAATGCCGATCTGCTGGCGCGCGCTGCTGCAGGCGCGCCTGAGGGCCTCTGGCTGCGTGCCGATCAACAGGGCGGTGGCAGGGGGCGTATGGGGCGGGACTGGGTCAGCCCTTTAGGCAATCTCTACGCCAGCACCATAATAAAGGTGTCGCCGGGTGACGCGCCTCCATCAACCCTAGCCTTTATTGCGGGTTTGGCTGCCTTTGATACTATAAAGCTGGTCGCGCCCGATGTAGTCATCCAGCTGAAATGGCCCAATGATGTTTTGTCGGGCAAAAGCGAGAAACTGTGTGGGATATTGCTCGAGAGGTCGGGTGACGCGATTATTGCCGGTTTCGGAATCAATCTCGTATCACACCCGGAAAATATCGGACGCCCCGTCAGTGACCTTCGGGCTTTGGGTGCCAATCCACCCGAGCCGCAAGCGGTCTGTGAGATACTGGCAGACCAATTCGCTTCATGGCTGCAAAAATGGCGGCAGCAGCCATTGGCCAATCTCTTGCGAGCATGGGAAGCAGCCGCACATCCCAAGGGTACGGCCCTGCGCGTCAACCTGCCTGACGGTGAGCGGATTGAAGGACTTTTTGCAGGCTTAAGCGACGATGGCGCGCTCAGCCTGCGCTTGGCGGACGGCACAATTCGTGCCATTCACGCCGCCGATATATTCCTGATTTGATAAGGACAGTGTCATGCTTCTCGCGGTCGATAACGGCAACACCAACGTCAAATTCGCTCTGGTCGACGATGGCGGCGAAATCGTGCAGCGTTGGCGCATTGCCACCGATGCACGACGCACGGCGGACGAATATGCGGTCTGGCTTGACCAGTTGCTACAGATGGAAGGGCATAAGCGCAGTGACATCACCGCGGTCATCATCGCGACCGTTGTCCCGCGTGCACTGCACAACCTTCAGGTGCTGAGCCAAAAATATTTCGGCATTGATGCGCTGATTGCCGGGCGTGAGCCGGTGGGTTGGGGCATCGCGCTGAAGGTTGATGAACCGCGCGCTCTGGGTGCGGACCGCGCGGTTAACGCGATTGCTGCGCAGGCATTGGAACCGGGGGTCGACAAGATCGTCATCAGCTTCGGTACAGCGACGACCTTCGATCATATCGGTGCCGATGGATCCTATCTAGGCGGCAGCATCGCTCCGGGCATCAACCTGTCGCTCGACGCACTCTACAATGCCGCTGCGATGCTGCCGCGCATCGCGATCGAGCCACCGCCATCGCAGAGCGTTATCGGCCGCGATACCGTTGGGCAAATGCAGATCGGCATCTATTTCGGCTATGTTGGGCTGATCGAAGGCTTGCTCGGGCGGATGAAGTCGGAGATTGGAAGACCGGTGAAAGTCATCGCAACCGGCGGGCTGGCGGCGCTTTTCCAGCAGCACAGCCATCTATTTGACAGAGTTGAACCCGATTTGACACTGCGCGGGCTTGCCAAGCTCTATGCAAACCGCGAAGGCGGGGCATGACAACTCCCAAAAATGAACTTTTGTTCCTCGCGCTTGGCGGGTCGGATGAAATCGGCATGAATGCCAATCTCTATGGCTGCCAAGGCAAGTGGATTATGGCCGATCTGGGCGTGACGTTCGGCAATTCCGAATATCCGGGCATTGACCTGATCCTGCCTGATCTCGACTTCATCGAAGACCGCAAATCGGACCTGCTCGGTATCATCCTGACCCATGGCCATGAGGACCATATCGGGGCCGTTCCCTATTTTGCCGCCGAACTGGGCGTCCCGCTTTATGCCACCCCATTCACTGCGGCGCTTATCCGCGGAAAGCTGGAAGAGCAGGGCATTGCCGATGACGTCCAACTGAACGTCATCCCAATGGGCCATGCGTTCCAGCTGGGTCCCTTTGGTATTAAGCTGATGCCCTTGGCCCACTCGATCCTGGAAATGAGCGCGCTGCTTATCGACACGCCCTATGGCAAGGTTTTCCACACCGGCGACTGGAAGCTGGATGCCGAACCTGTCATCGGACAGCCAAGCACTGAAGAGCAGCTGCGGGCTGTGGGTGACGAAGGCATTTTGGCGCTGGTGTGCGATTCCACCAATGTCTTCAATTCCGGCGACAGCGGCAGCGAAGGCAGCGTGAAGGCTGATCTGATCAAATCGGTGAAAGCCGCGCGCGGCCGTGTCGTCGTCACAACTTTTGCATCGAATGCGGCGCGTTTGCAGACGCTGGGTGAAGTCGCGCGTGAGGCGGGGCGTAAACTGTGCTTTGCCGGACGCTCGCTTCAGAAAATCATCCAGGCATCGCAGGCTACAGGCTATCTGAAGGACTTGCCCGAACTGGTTGATATGGAGGCAGTGGACGGTTTGCCCCGGCATGAAGTCATGGTCGTCGCAACTGGCGGGCAGGGCGAAGCACGGGCGGCCTTGGCGCGCATCGCCGAAGGCAACCATCCGGTGAAGTTGGAAGAGGGCGATACGGTCATTTTTTCGTCAAAGCAGATTCCCGGCAACGAAATTGCCATCGGCCATGTGATGAACCATCTGGCGCGGCGCAACATCCTGACCGTCACAGAAAAGCAGGCACATGTGCATGTGTCCGGCCATCCGGGCCGTCCGGAACTGGCCAAGCTCTATGAATGGATCCGCCCGCAAATATTGGTGCCCGTCCATGGCGAGCGCCGCCATATGGCTGAACAAGCCCGTTTCGGATTGCAGCAGGGTATTGCGCAGGTGATCGTCCAATCCAATGGCGACGTCGTCCGTCTCGCGCCAAAGGGGCCCGAAAAGATCGGCGAAGAACATAGCGGTCGCCTTGCTGTCGATGGCGACACGATCATTGCCGCCAACGGTGAGACTATCAACCAGCGGCGCCGCCTTTCCTGGTACGGCCTTGTCAGCGTGGCGATAGCGCTGGACGGCGATGACAATCTGCTCGGCGATCCGGTCATCCGCGTTCATGGCGTTCCGATTGAAGAGGATCTGGAAGATTTTCTGGATGAAGCAGGGCTAGCGATCGAAAAGACAGTCAAGGAATGGCGCGGCGATATGGATAGTCTGCGCGAATCTGTCCGGCTTGCGGTACGGCGTGTGGCAACCAGCTGGACCGGTAAAAAGCCGATTGTCGACGTGTTGATTGTGGAGACAGCATGAACTGGTTCTCGATATTTGCGATTTACGCGCTGTTCTGGGTGCTGAGCGCCTTCGTCATTCTTCCCATCGGTGTGCGCACGCATGAAGAATTGGGCATGGAAAAGACGGTCGGGCAGGCGGACAGTGCGCCCGGCAACTTCAGACCGCTTCGGGTTATTGGATATACGACATTGTTGTCGGCGATATTATTCGGCCTGTTCTACGCCAATTATACCTATGGCTGGATCGACAGGACGAGCTTCGATTTTCTAATCAAAGGTCCCGAATAATCAGTTCCTGAGGCGCTCGATGGCCTGTGCCAGCGCGACATAGAGTTTACCAACATCCGATGACAGCAGGGTTACCCCGATGGCATTGCCGTCTCGGGTGCTCAGGAGAACGCGCATCATTGCCTCGAAATCATGAATGTAGCGGTTCACATGGTCGCGGAATTCGGCGTCGTCGTCGTAATGCGCCGCAATGATCTTTGCCTCTCCGCTGTCGAGAAGGCGAACTGCGCGTCGGGTGAATACGCCCCGGTCGCCTTTCAGATACGCGGCCCAAGCCGTATCGGTGACTTCGTTGGAAAGGATTTTGGCGACGTCGATAGCGGCAGAATTCAGCGATTCGGTCAGCAACGCCATGCGACGTGCGAACCCTTCGTCATCCAGTCCGCCAAAGCTGGCATGCGCGGTCGAAACGCGCTGTTCCAGATTGCTGGCCATGTCATCCACCAGCTTCATCTGCGCGGCGATTTTTGCTTCAACTTCGGCCGCAAGCGTCAGGTTGCGATCCAGCGCTTCGCGCATCGCACCGTCGAGCACTTTGACCTGACTGTCGACCGCGCTTTCGATCGCCAAGCGATTTTGTTCGGTCAGCTTGTCCGCAATATGGGCCAATTCGCCTTCGACAATCTTCCGGCTATTGTCTGCGGCCTGCTTGGTCGTTTCGCGCACACGCAGCAGCGATGACACAAGCTGGTCATTGGCAACACCCGACAGATCTTCCAGAACAGCCCGTGTGTGGGCGATTGCCGTCGAAAGCGCGTCGACCTGTTCCTGCTGGCTGGCGAAGTGCTCGGACGAACTGCCCAGCAATTCTTCAATCACAGAATGTTGGGATGCAACCAGATTTTCGAGCGAAGAAATGGAGGATAGCAGGGCTTTGCTGCCCGCATCCGCCTGTTGAATTTCGCTTCGCACCGCTTCAAATGCGGAACGGGTGTCGGCAAAACGGGCCTCAATCTGGCCAAGATGGCCGATCAGGGCTTCCGAAGTTTCATTGGTGATAGACGCCAAACCATTTTGCATATCGGCGACCTTTGCAATCAAGCCATCGGTCTGCGCCTGTGTTGTCGTCAGATTTTCACCCAACTCGCCGCTCTTGCCCGAAAGGGCCGATACTGCAAATGCCAGCTTGGCAATCTGGTCGGTGGCATCTGCATTGAAATCAGCGAGATGCGATTTACAATCTGTGATCGAGGATTTGATCCGTCCGACAAGCGCGGAACTGCTTGCGTCTTGCGCGTCGGTAACCGCTTCAAGATGGGCTATTGAAGTGCCCAGTTCATCCAGGTTTCCGGCCAGTCTTTGATGGCTCTCAGATACACGAGCGTCAATTTTCGCGGCAATTTCGGTGATGCGCTGCTCAACATTTTCCACACTATCGGCGAGTTGCGCGAGCAAAGTGGATGCGCGGCTTTCGGAATCCTGCACCGATGCAGTCAGCTTTGCACTGCTTTCAGTAATCCGTACTTCGAGCGCGTTTGCGCTGCTGTTGATGCTGGCATCCAGCACGCCCAGATGATCGCCGGCCAGAGCGGCCTTTTCGTCCATGATAGCCAATGCGCTGATGATGGACTGGATCTGGCTGTGCGCCGTATTTCCGGCAATGCCAATCTGGTTGGTCGCATCCTTTGCTGCGCTGGTCACGACAGGAAGGTGATTGCGCAATTGTTCTACATTGGTGACTGCGGCATTGCTGGCGACTTGTAGCATTTTGGCGCGTTCGTCTGAATCGCTCAGCGCCGTAGACAACTGCTCTGCGGCTTCGGTCAGGCGTTGGGCAGACAGGCGGCCAACGGATTCAAGCTCGCGCGCATTTTCGGCAAGGAAGGAACGGGCGAGGGCAATTTCGCCATTCACATTCCGCATACGTGTTTCAAGCGTTTCGCTTTCGGTGCGCAACAATGCTGCGACATCGCCAAAACGACGGGCTTCGGTTGAACTCAGTCGCATCGCCAGCAGCCAAAGAACCGCAATAAGGGCAGTCGGTACCGACCAGCCTATGATCAATTCGCTGGTCCTGACTGGCGAAGGAAGCGCAATGATTTCGGCCAAATGGCCCCAGATGAAAAATCCGGTCCAGCCCAATGCCGCTATCGAGAGTAGGCTGAATAGCGCGATCCTGCCCCATGGACGGCCCTGAACAGGCTCATCCTGCCATTGCTCTTCGCTATAAGAGGCTGAATCAGGGTTGTTTTCCTGCTCATCCTGAAAGGCGACCTGGCTGCTCTCCGCAGCTTCAACAACGTTCGCATCGCCTTGCGAACGGTTGATCTCGACGATTTTGGAATGTGCCGTCATGAGACATGTTTACCATATTTTAGAGCTGGTGAAACGCAAACTTAACCAAAAGACTATATCTGATGCCGAATGTCGATCGAATATGGCGCATTTAACACAGCATTGACCGCTGCTGCAGGCGATGATCCTGCGTTAATCGCCGAGTTGCGCGCCGCTTTTATCGAAAGTGCAACGCGTCAGGTTGACCTGCTTTCGCGCTCTCGTTGCGACGCCAATTGGCGATATAGCTGTTATCGTATCAAAGGATTGGCCGCCAGTTTCGGTGTATCGGAATTGATGGAATTGGCTGACGAAGCCATGGCTGGCGCGCCGGGCGATCCGGTGATTGTCAGAAAGCTCTCGACCGCTCTCAAAGAGATTCAGCTGCGCGATTGACCGCCTGAGCCGTTTTTGCTTGGCAAAATCTTTGCCCGCGCCATAGCGGAGCGATGGCCTCAATTGTCGATCAGCAAGTATCTTCGACGCTCGTACTATTATGCGTCGGTGGCGGTCTCGACGGTGCGCCGCATCCTGCTTTTCAGCCCATGCTAGGTAAACCTTTCCTGTTCCACCAGTTGAAGCAGCTCGAAAGGCTTGGCGTGTCGAGGGTCGCCGTTTCGGTGGAATCGGTTCCGCCTGAACTGCCAACGATAGTCGAACAGCTCGACCGGACAGGGTTCAACATTCGCATTTTGCGTACGCCCGCCGAACTCACCGCGCTGATTGCGGACAACCAGCCTGTTTTCGTTAAATCCGCCGATATCCAGATTGGCGATGACATTCTCGCCAGGCTGTTGCAGCAAACAGGGCGCTTTATCGCACGCCTGCCCGAACAGCCCGAACATGCCGCTTTTGAACGTATCGACCTTGCCAGTCGCTGGGCCGGACTTGCCATGATTGACGGAATGATTGCCCAGCAGGCAAGTGTCATCCCAGAGGGCTGGAGCCTCGATTCCTGTTTGCTGCGTCAGGCTTTGCAGTCTAGCGTTCCCTTGCAGGATATGGAGGCTGGACTGGTGCTCGCCCATCGCTTGACCAAGGTTGGTGGCGCTGGAACGATCGAAATTACGGAAGAGTATCTTCTCCCAGCCAACCCGGATAGCGAAGATGTCGTCAGCAAAGGTCTGAATAGAATTGGCCGCAAATGGTTGCCGACAATATTGGCCAGGCCTTGGGCCGCAATGGCAACTGTGCTTTCAGTTCCGGTGTTTTCTGCGGTTTCTGCGCTGTTGGGGTATTTTGAAATCGTCTTTGGTGCGGCTGTAGCAGGCTCGCTGGCGCTGATCGTTTCGCCATTTCGCAAATTGTGTCTGTCGGCGGACTACCGGAACCGCAGCGATTATGTTGGCGATGCTTCGCTAGGTTTGCTGGCTCTTGCTCTTGCTATGATATTATGGACGGTCGGTGAAGCGCCCTTGGACTGTCTTTTTCTGACGGCATTATTGGTGTTGGCGGTCTGGATGCAGAATCCTTTAGCGAAACGGGGTTTATCACGGCAATTCTCGCTCATTCCAATTGCTCTGCTGCTGACTGGCGCAAGCGCTGCAGGGCTGGTTGTGCCGACGCTGAAGGTGATCCTGCTGATCAAATTTGCTTTGCTTGCTATAGATGCGAGAAATTCGGCGGCTGCCAATCAGAGTTAAAGGCTAATTAACCCCGAAACGCCTATATTGGCGTGTCAAAAACGGTATATCGGAACGCAACAATTGGCGAACGATGCAGGGAACGACCTATTACGGGCCGCGACAGCCTGTGCGGCAGACGCACAGCTGCTGTGCGAGGACTTGTCGTATCTGCTGTTCCCGCGCGTTTTGGACCCCCCCAGCGAAGAGCTTCAGGCGTCTCTGCTCTTCACGCTTCGCCAGATTGTCAGCGGCGTTGAACAGTTGCTCGGGCTGACGGTCGACAGCGATGCAGACCCCCAAAGCTGGAAGATTTTGAGCAAGGCCGGGTTGCTGCGCGAACCCCGTTTGATTGAATATTGCCTGGCCCGCATCGCCGAAGAAAATCTGCAGGAACGCATGGATGCAGCGCGGTTTGAATCGCTCGAACAATTGCCGGCGAAGTTGGCGCTGTCGGATGATGCCAATCTGCAAAGCCTCGCAGTCACATTTCTGGCGGCAGAAGGGGCCAGTCGTGGAAACCGGCCTATCGGTATAGCGCGGCAATTGCCGGCAGACCTTCTGCATTTGCTCGTCTGGCGCGTCATCGCCGTGTTTCGGACCGATGCGGATTGCAATGAGGATGATGCGGCGGCCTTGGTTGCAGCAGGTCACCGGATATTGGCGGGGCATGATGAGGCGCAGACGCTGCAGGCAGCGGCTGCCAAGCTCGCCTTTTCGCTGTCCGACGCTGCGCGGGCCGAACTGCTGGATCCGGCTGCTGCCGGAATACCCCTTTTCGTTGCTGCGATTGTGCAGGAATTCGATCTGCATTTTGATCGCGTCATGCGCCTGATCGATGAAAATTCCGCTGCACCGATTTTGACAATATTGCGCGCCCGCGACCTCGATTTTGACGCGGCTTCGCAACAGCTGACATTATTGCGCGGGCAGCGGAAAGATGATTTCCAGCTCCCGGCATATGTGCGCAGCTTTACACAGCTGTCGTCGAAAGAGGCCCGTCGGCAGATCAGCCTTTGGCGTTTGGGCGGAGCTGATAACTGATGCCGGTTCGGCCGCCTTTTCTAGCCATTCCGATCAAGGCGATGTGCGATCCGGATGGGTGTCTGCTGTCTGCTGATCCGCAATTGCGCCGTCTGCACGACGAAAGTGGCGGCGTTGAAAGTGGCATATTGGCCGTACCCAAACTGCTCGAACTGGTGCAATTATGTGCCAAGACCGGCGTGCGTGTCGAACGCCTGGTCCGCGTTGCCGATCGGACGCATGATCTTGACCTATGGGTTGAGGCGCAGCCGTCGGTTGAGGGCATTCGGTTGTCAATATTGGGATGGCATGAACATCTTTGGGGTCCTGATGCGTCCGCCGAAGCGGCGACCATAGCGGCGAGCCCCTATCGCATGGCAACGCGTACAGCGCTGTCGATCGCGCCCAATGGCCTGGTAATCCGCGCGACGGCGAGCATCCGTTCACTTTTTGGTGGTGTCGTACAAGGCCGACATATCGAAGATTTGCTCCAGCTGAAGTCGACCGAATTGTCGTGGAGCGATTTGCTCGCCCAATGTGAGACCATCGGGCCGCTGCCTGTTCTTACCACCAACGGAACCGCCTTGCTTTTCTCGGCCGACCCAGCGGTCAACGAAAATGGCAAACTGGTCGGGTTCCACGCCCGCTTTGTCGAGGCTACGATACTGTCTCAGGCCGAGCCCGAGCTTTCTGCAATATCGGGCGGATCCGGCCTTGGCTTTGGTCGCCAATTTGCCTCGGCGGTGCGGCAACCGCTGAGCCGGATCATGGCCAATGCGCAGACGATTGGCTCGCGGCTGAACGGGCATATTGATGAAAGCTATGCCGGCTATGCGCAGGATATTGCAACGGCAGCGCGCCACCTGGCCGAGCTGGTTGGCGATTTGGAGGATCTCGATGCCATCGACCGGGCCGACTTCAACGTCGCGAGCGAAGAGGTTGAGCTGGGCGATATTGCGCGCAGGGTTGGCGGCCTGCTGGCGCTCAAGGCAGCTGACCATCACATCGAACTGGCGCTGCCTCCCACTGACCTGAAAGTTCCGGTTTTTGGCGAGTTTCGCCGGATATTGCAGATCGTCCTCAATCTGGTCGGCAACGCGATACGCTATGCGCCCGACGGCAGTGTGGTTACCGTCTCGATCGATCCCGCATCCTCATCGCTTTCCGTCTCTGACCAAGGGCAGGGCATCAAGGCCGAAGACCGGCAGCGCGTTTTTGAAAAGTTCGAACGCCTTGGTCGCAGCGGCGATGGTGGCAGCGGGCTGGGCCTCTATATTTCGCGCCGGTTGGCGCGCGCGATGCACGGCGAACTGGTGGTCGGGGAAAGCCCGGAAGGCGGAGCGATGTTTACGCTCAGCCTTCCCAAAGCCAATCTGATTTAGCGCTTGCTGACCGGCACATAAGGACGCGCAGCAGGTCCGGTGTAGAGCTGGCGTGGACGACCGATTTTCTGGCCGGGATCGGAAATCATTTCATTCCACTGCGCGACCCAGCCCACAGTGCGGGCGAGAGCGAAGAGCACGGTGAACATCGTGGTCGGGAAACCGATCGCCGACAGGATGATGCCCGAATAGAAATCGACATTCGGGAACAGCTTCTTCTCGATGAAATAAGGGTCATTGAGCGCCATTTCCTCAAGCTGCATCGCAACTTCGAAAATGGGATCGTTGACCTTCAGCGCGGTCAGCACTTCACGCACCGTTTTCTGCATGACGGTCGCACGCGGGTCGTAATTTTTATACACGCGGTGGCCAAAGCCCATCAGGCGGAACGGATCATTCTTGTCCTTTGCGCGTTCGATATAGTGCGGAATTTTGTCGGGCGTGCCGATTTCACGCAGCATATTGAGCGCCGCTTCATTGGCACCGCCATGTGCCGGGCCCCACAGGCAGGCAATGCCCGCTGCGATACAGGCAAAGGGATTGGCACCCGACGAACCGGCAAGACGCACGGTCGAGGTCGATGCATTCTGCTCATGGTCGGCATGCAGGATGAAGATACGGTCTAATGCCTGCTCAACGGCGGGAATGACTTCATATTCTTCAGCCGGAACGCCAAAGGTCATGCGCAGGAAGTTGCCGGTGTAAGACAGCTTGTTGTCGGGATAGATGAAGGGCTGCCCGACCGAATATTTATACGCCATTGCCGCAATGGTTGGCATTTTGGCAATCAGGCGGTGGCTGGCAATCTTGCGCTGAACCGGATCCGAGATGTCGGTCGAATCATGATAAAAGGCAGACAAAGCCCCAACCACGCCGCACATGATCGCCATCGGGTGCGCGTCACGACGGAAACCGCGATAAAAGGTCGCCAGTTGCTCGTGCAGCATTGTGTGGCGCGAAATGGTGTAACTGAAATCGTCAAGCTCCTGCTTCGACGGCAGTTCGCCGTTCAGCAGCAGATAGGACACTTCCATGAAGCTCGATTCTTCGGACAGTTCCTCAATCGAATAGCCGCGGTGCAACAACACACCTTCGTCGCCATCGATATAGGTCAGCTGCGATTCACAACTGGCTGTTGAGGTAAAGCCGGGGTCGAATGTGAAGCAATCGGTCTGGGCATAAAGCTTCCGAATGTCGATGACGTCCGGACCAACCGTCCCCGATACCACAGGCAGGTCGACCTGCTGGTCACCCAAGTTGAGAGTCGCAACCTTGTTTGTCATGCGCGTTCCATTCACTCATTTGGCTGGGGAAGCCGATTTCATTTACTCCTGTCAAACCGCCAAATCCGGTTGTTTTTATAGTTTTGGCGGCCTCACAAGAGGCGGGAGACGATATATAGGCATAGCAAGACCGAGGTCGGAATATGCCCCTTGTCGCGGCTTCCTTGCGCAGTTTTGTGCGGCGCGTCAAGGGTATCGAAAACCGCTTGTTTCTCGTTGAAACACAAGCATAACAGACTTTGTGGTGGCGCACTGGTTTCAGGGCTGGCCGCGACATGCAATTTGCTATCGATGAACCCGTATCGATTTCAGCCGAGCAATCGGGTAGCAAATGGCTTTCCACCATCGAAAACTGGCTGGAATCCGAACAGGAACGCCTTCCGCTGTTGATCCCGGTCGCGTTGGGTCTTGGAATTTCGATCTGGCAGGTTTTTGGCGCAGAAATTTGGTGGTTGGTGGTCAGTGCCTGTATCGGCACAGCATTGCTCGGACTAGCCATTGGCCCATCGTCGCGTTTGAAGGGGCTATTGCTCAGCGGCGCGATTTTGCTCGGACTGGGTTTCGGCGCGATAACACTTAAATCATGGCTGTACGGTGCCGTACCGCTGGAGCGACCCTGGATTGGCAAGCTGCACGGGCGTGTCGAAAGCATAGAGGATGTGTCGGCACGCGACATTGTCCGCTACCGAATATATGTCGGTCCGCATCCCGAACTGCCCCGAATTCTTCGGGTGAATATCGACAAGCAGCTTGCTTCGCCTGACATCGCACCGGGAAGTGTGATCGAACTCAAGGCGCGATTGATGCCGCCGCCGGGGCCTGCCTTGCCGGGAAGCTATGATTTCGCACGGACTGCATGGTTCGGCGGAATGGGCGCAACGGGCCGGATATTGGGGGAGGTTCGCATCTTGTCTCCCCCGCTCGACCGGCAGGATTTCTGGAATAGCGCCCGCAACGCGCTATCGACGCAGATCCAGTTGGCGATGGGTGCTGAAACCGGCCCGGTCGGCAGCGCTTTGCTGGTCGGCACACGCGGAAGTATTGATGAAGCCGATGCGGAGGCACTGCGCAATTCGGGCATGGCGCATCTTCTGTCGGTCAGCGGCCTGCATGTTACCGCAGTCGTGGGCGGTACCTTCCTGCTGGTCGCAAGCCTTCTGGCCTTATGGCCGTGGTTTGCCTTGCGGGTTCCAGTACCGCTGGCGGCGGCAGCCTGCGCTGCCATCATCGCTATACTCTATACTTTGTTGACCGGTGCGGAGGTGCCGACGGTTCGCGCCTGTATCGCGGCCTTGCTGATACTCATTGCATTGGCGATGGGGCGAGACGCTTTGTCCCTGCGCCTGCTCGCTACTGGTGCCACCTTTGTCCTCCTTTTTTGGCCGGAGGCGCTTGCCGGGCCCAGCTTTCAACTCAGCTTTGCGGCGGTTGGAACCATCATCATTTTGCACGACAATGTATGGATGCGACGCTGGATGCAGCAGCGCGCCGAGGGGTTGCTCTCTCGCTTGGCTAGGCAACTGAGTGGGTTGTTGATTACCGGGCTGGCCATCGAACTGGTGCTTGCCCCGATTGCCCTGTTTCATTTTCACAAAAGCGGTCTCTATGGTGCGCTGGCGAACATTGCCGCCATTCCTTTGACGACATTTCTGGTCATGCCCGCGCAGTTGCTAGGCCTTTTGGCCGATTTTCTATGGTCAGGGCTGGGGGCACCATTTTGGTGGGTGGCAAAGCAGGGCATCATGGCAATATTATGGATTGCCCATATGGTAAGCACGGCCCCGGGTGCGGTTGCACTTTTGCCCGAAATGCCGGTTTGGGCATTTGGAACTGTAATGCTGTCGGGCTTGGCCATCGCATTATTCAGATCTCGCTGGCGATGGTTGGCGCTGGGGCCGTTGGTGATCGCGACCATCGCCATGCTCAGCGCACCACGTCCGGATATGCTGCTAACCGGTGATGGGCAGCATCTCGCGGTCATTCGCGGCGACGGCCAGTTAGCTTTGCTGCGGCCAAGGGCAGGGGAATATGCGCGCTCCATCCTTAGCGAAACGGCAGCCATTGGCGAGGATGCATTGGCATTGGATGCCATGCCCGGTGCAGTATGTAATCCAGATGGCTGTTCATTCCTGCTGTATAAAGGTGACCGCAACTGGCGCATATTGGCCTTGCGTTCGGGCTATATGATTCCGTCGATGGAACTCGCCGCTGCCTGTCGGCGTAGCGATATTGTCATCAGCAGCAGGCGGCTGCCATGGAGTTGCAAGCCGCATTGGATGAAGGCCGATGCGGCCTTGCTGGAGCAAACAGGTGGGCTGGCATTCTATCTGACCGACGCGAAAATCAGCAGCGTCGCTGAAGAAAACGCGCACCATCCCTGGTCAGCTTATGCACCGCAGCGTCTGAAAGCGCGGGCTGAACAACGGGCAAAGGAAAAAGCGGCGAGGGGAGCCCCGCCGCTTTCGAAAAATATTGTGCCGAAACCTCAGTGATAGCGGCGGAGCAGGCCAGCGAGCCGCCCCTGCACCTCAACCTCATTGGCGTCATAATATTGCGGGTCATAGCTGCTGTTCGCCGGATCAAGGCGGATGCGGCCATTTTCACGGCGGAGATATTTGAGCGTTGCTTCTTCCCCACGCACAAGTGCCACCACGATTTCGCCATCGCGAGCGGTCTGGGTTTTACGGATCAGCGCATAGTCGCCATCGAGAATGCCTGCCTCGACCATGGAGTCGCCAGACACTTCGAGCGCATAATGTTCGCCCGAACCCAGCAACGCCATCGGCACCGACAGCGAATTCTGGCCTTCCAGTGCTTCTATTGGAACACCGGCTGCAATCTTTCCGTGCAATGGAATTTCGATCACATCGTTCGCAGCCACCGGCAATGTCTTGGCCGGAGCAGGGCGATGGTCAGCGATATTCGCGACTTTTGCGTTGACCGCCTCATGTTGTGAGAGCGAACGAGCGCTGCCGCCATCGGGCATTTTGACTACTTCCAGTGCGCGGGCGCGATTGGGAAGACGGCGAAGAAAGCCGCGTTCCTCCAAAGCACCGATCAGCCGGTGCACACCCGACTTGCTCTTGAGATCAAGCGCCTCTTTCATTTCTTCGAATGACGGAGAAACGCCGGATGTTTCAAGGCGTTCGTGGATGAACATCAAAAGCGCGTGCTGTTTGGAGGTCAACATGGTTTGTTCCCGTCTGGTTGAACAGATGTGGAACGATTAGGAAACAAAGGGGGGTGTTGTCAAGCGGTGTTGAAAGGCGCTGCCTTCACATTTGGAGCGGGTAATAGTCAACCTGCTCGCCCGCCGGGGTGATTCTGATATCGGCAGGGCGTATTATCAATGCGTTAGCCTCTGACAGGGCGGCCAACATGGCGCTGTCATTGACACCAACCGGTACCAACACGCCATCGACCAGCTTTGCACGCAGATGGTCTGTACGCGGGCCATTTGCGGCCAGATCGACGCCGGTCGGTGCGGTGAGTCGCTGTGGCAGCGGATCTGCCGCGCCACAAAGATGCGCAATCAGTGGGCGCAGATAGAGCATTGCGGTAACAAAGGCTGATACCGGATTACCCGGCAGCCCGAGTGTCACCGCTGCACCCAATCGCCCCGCGATTACCGGCTTTCCTGGACGCATGGCGATTTTCCAGAACACAATCTCGCCACCCGCCGCCTTCAAGGCAGGGACAATCAGGTCGTGATCGCCCACCGAAGCTCCGCCGGTTGTGACGATGATGTCATGCTCGGTTAGCGCGCGGAACTGTTGTGTCAGCGCCTCCAGATCGTCTTCGACCGCCGGAAACTCGCTGAGGTCCACCGGAAGCCCACGCAGCATCGCCGCGAGCATGACGCCGTTCGAGGCCGGTATCTGATCGTCAGCACATGGTGCGCCCGGTGCTACCAGCTCATTGCCCGTCGAAACCAGCGCCACCTTCAATTTTCGGTGCACGGACAGTTCGCCATGCCCCGCCATTGCCGCAAGCGCGATATGGCGCGCGTGCAACTCAGCACCCTTGGGAACAACAACCGTCCCTTTGACAAAATCGCCGCCGGCATGGCGCACATTCTGCCCCGCTTTTTTGGGCGCATCGCCGGTAAGCGTCACTACATCGCCGTCGCGCGACACATTTTCCTGGATGATGACGGTGTCTGCGCCTTCCGGAACGACAGCCCCGGTAAAGATGCGCACTGCTTCGCCGGCTTTGACTTCGCCCGAAAACTGTTTGCCCGCCGCGCTCTCGCCAATGACCGTCCTCGGTCCAGCGCTATCGGCAAAGCGGATCGCATAGCCATCCATGGCTGAAAGATTGCGCGCAGGCTGGGTGCGTAGCGCCACCACATCTGCGGCTGCCCAACGCCCTACAGCATCGGTCAACGATACGGTTTCAACGTCAACGGATTCCTTCAGCGCCAATATCCGCGCCTGCGCTTCCTCGACCGAGATCATTCAGCCCGCCAGTCGCCCGACTTGCCCCCGCTTTTCGAAAGCAGACGCACGCCGGAAATCACCATGGCCTTGTCGAGCGCCTTGGCCATGTCATAAATGGTGAGCAACGCAACAGACGCCGCCGTCATCGCTTCCATCTCCACCCCGGTCTGGCCGGTCAGCCGGGCGAGGGCGGTGACGCGGATGCCGTCCTCCTCAAATTCGAAATCAACCGCAACTTTTGATAACGCAAGTGGGTGGCACAGCGGGACCAACTCGCTGGTCTTCTTCGCCGCCATGATGCCAGCTATACGAGCGGTGGCGAGGACATCGCCTTTTTTCACAGCACCCTCACGGATCGCTGCCAAAGCTTCCGCCGACATCGTGATACGCCCCTCGGCCATAGCCTCCCGCCCGGTCGCGGCCTTGGCGGAGATATCGACCATCGCGGCATTGCCTGCTTCATCGAGATGGGTGAGTTTGCTCATGCGCCGGTTAATAGCATTTTTGTTGCCGCCTCGACATCCGCTTGCCGCATCAGGCTCTCCCCGACCAGGAAAGTCCGCACCCCGCTCCGCGCCATCCGCGCGCAATCGGCATGCGAGCCAATGCCGCTTTCGCAGACCAGCAGTACATCATCAGGCACCATGCCCGCCAAGCGCTCGGTGGTGGCGAGATCAACGTCGAAGGTCTTCAGGTTACGATTGTTCACCCCGATCAGCCTTGACTGCAACCGGGTGAGCGCACGCTCCATCTCCGCCGCGTCATGCACCTCTACCAGCACATCGAGCCCTTCCGCCCGCGCCGCTGCTTCAATCTCCACCATCGCTGCATCCTCAAGTGCGGCGACGATGACCAAGATCGCATCCGCCCCCATCGCCCGCGCCTCGGCGCATTGCCATGGGTCGACCATGAAATCCTTGCGGATCACCGGCAAGTCGCAAGCCGCCCGCGCGACAATCAGATAATCCTCGCTCCCCTGAAAATAGGGCGCATCGGTCAACACCGAAAGGCACGCCGCCCCGCCTGCCGCATAATCGCGAGCATGCGCCGCCGGATCGAAATCGGCGCGGATCAGGCCCTTCGAAGGACTCGCCTTCTTAATCTCCGCAATCAAGGCAAAGCCGCTCTGCGCCCGCGCCCGCAACGCTGCCTCAAAGCCGCGGACGGGGGAGGGGTCAGCCCAGTCTGGCCGCCGCCCGGACGGATAGCTCTGCTTGCGCGCCGCAACCTCATCGCGCTTGGTGGCGCATATTTCATCCAATTTATTGGCCATGCGCAGCGGGTAGCGCGCACGACGCGATGTTCAAATAGTTTTAGGCAGGCGGCGCAAAGAATTTTTCCCGGTCCACCCGCTCCCCTGCGAAAAACCGCTGTCCTACACGCCCCCGCATGCGATAAATGCCCCGCCTTTTCAGTTGAAGGAAAAGGCAAATGGCCAACGACATCATCCCCGCTACCCCGCAACCGCCCCGCCGTGCCGACTTTCTGGAGCTTGACGGCATCCTGCCGCCAGAGCTGGAATTCACCCCCGTCACCACCAAAAGCGGGCGGCAGAAATTCGTGCCCGAATTGCAGCGCAAATTCATCCAGGCGCTCTCGATCACCGGCAGCGTCAGGGTTTCGGCAGAGGCGGTCGGCATGTCGAGCGGGCAGGTCTATGACATAAAAATGCGCACCGGCGCCGAAAGCCTTTGTGCGGCGTGGGAAAAGGCGATCTGCATGGGCGGCTATCGCGCGCGCGACACCATTGTCGATCATGCGATCAACGGCACGCCCGAATATTTCTACAAGGATGGAGAGTTGGTCGGCGAGCGCCGCCATTTCAATCTGCGCGCGATGCAATGGGTCGTCGCACACACATTGCCGCATCTGGCCGATAACCCCGCTGGCCTCGCCGCGCATGGTGGTTTGCCGACTGGGTTGCAGAAACTGAAGGCAGAATGGCGTAAGGAGTGGGAGGCAGAAGCCGCCCAGGCCGCCGCTACGCGCGCAGCGGAGTATGAAGCCGCGTACAATAGCCAACAGGCAACGCTCGCCCGCCTGTGCCAGAAATATCAGGCCAAGATCCGCGAGGAATATTTCTACCGGCAAGAGGGCAACGCGATCGCCGCCGATTTCACGCTGCGGCAGATGACGCTGCTGGAGGTGGTGATGGATGTCGGCGGCGTCGCGCATGAGATGATCCGGCAACATTTCCACACCGCCCCGCATGGCGGCCCGTGGACGACGCAGGTCAGCCGAGCATTGGAAGATGCCCGCCACGCCGCATGGGAAAAGGCGAGCGCCGAGGCGCTAGGTGCCTACAACCGCGCGGCACAGGAGCCGGGCGTCGACCCGGCCGAGCTGGGCCCCGCGCCGGAAGCTTATGTCCGGCCCAAAATGCCCTGGTATCTGACCGAGGAAGACCACGCCGCCGACCACGCCGCCCATGTGCGCGCGATGCGGAGTGAAGGAGACAACTGGCGCCAACGCGTAGCGCGCGAAGAAGTATGGCGCGCCAGTCGGCGCACGCAGAGCGAGGCGCCGGGGGAAGGGGATACGTTTTTGCCTGGGGGGTGAGGGGGGAGCAAAACGCCAATCCGGGGATATTCTACCAGCATGTCCTCGCATTGTCCGCTCGCGGTGCCCCTGCTTAGTCCAATTGATATTGTGTCCCCGGAACTCACCGCTGTCGAATGAAGGCCTGTAGGCCCTGTGTACTAGTACGACATCCGTGTTGCGATCTTGAACAGTTATGTATTTTAATTGGATGCATTTTTTTGACCGATTGGATCGGATGAAAGGTGAAATACCGCCATATTGTGCACGCAATCCCCTCGCTCTTTGACGATTTGATGAGCCGTCACATCGTTAAACAAAGCCTGTTTGCTGTCGGTCTTATTTTGTTGTTTTCTCTATTCAAGCTGCAAGGGCGCAAAGTTATGAAGCACAAAACCGCATTCTCGACGTTTCTGATACTCTCATGCACATTTCTGTCTGGCGAGGTTTCTGCTCAAAATCTTTGCGGCCCGGGAATGGTTCAGGAAGGCGGGCAAGGTATTTTGTCTTGCGTACCTATGGGTGGTGAACCGACCGATGGGCATGCAGACTATAAAGAAATGACCCGCAAAGAACAAGAAGCGCATGACCGGGCTGTGGACAAACTATACAAAAAAATGTTACCCAAAAAAGTTGTAGAGGTTGACAGTTATAGTGCTTTGGTTTGGCATCCGGCTGCCAATGATTACTGGGCTATTTGGAACAGCAATACTTCGGAAGCTTTTGCCAAAGAACGCGCGCTTGACTATTGTACAAAGGCAATGGGAGCAGGCTGTGCGGTGGCTGTCAGCGGCAAAAGCTTGTCGATGGCGATTGCCATGGTCGATGGCATGATTTCCGAGGTGTCTTGGGATCTGGATTTCAACACCGCAATGGTGGCTGTCATGAAGCAGTGCGAAACCAAATGGGGTGCCGACCGTTGCTCACTCTTTAAAGGCATGAAGGCCACCAAAGTGGCAAATATGCACGTGGATTTTCTGGATGGCCATGTGCCCAATGCCGAACAAGCCATTCGCTATAAAAAGAGTACGAAGACTCTTAAGCGTTCAGTTGAACCCGCCGCGAACTACATCAACAAAGGCAATATGGAAAAAGAATTTAAGAATTTTATCGTAAAATGGGACAAGAAAATTCGGCAAACGGCACCAAAAACCCAAGAGGAAATGGAAGCTGAGAGAGCGTCAAGGGTAAGGTAAGTAAAGAGGGCTGAAAAATCCCGGATCGAACCGCTCCGGGATTGCCGGAGGCGGAAGGCCCAATCGCCACACCCTGTATCCGCCCCAAAATGCCCTGCTATCTGACCGAGGAAGGCCACGCCGCCGACCACGCAGCCCATGTGCGCGCGATGCGCAGCAACGGAGACAACTGGCGCCAACGCGTCGCAAGCGAAGAGGAGTGGCGCGCCAGTCGGCGCACGCAGAGCGAGGCGCCGGGGGAAGGCGATACGTTTTTGCCTGGGGGGTGAGGAATTTACTTACCCTCCGATTTCTTAAGCGTTTTTGATAGTGACACGGCCGATGTCGCGGAAAGCCAACATTTGACCAATGAGAACTAAATGGATAGACCAAACAAATATTCTCGGATTAGGTTCTATTAGTGTTTGAATTCAATATGATACCACTTCGCTATGCATGCTGAAAGCTCTCAGATTGTGGCTGCAACACGCCTGTTTTCATCAGGCGTTCTGACTAAATTGGCGAAATCGGGGAATGTAAGAGAATTCACCGCCCTTTGCATCGCTGCTGGAATACCTCTGTCATCGGATACCGGTAACACCGTGGGTGAGGCATTTGATGCTGCTTTTAATTTGCTGAAGGTGAAAGGACTAAGAAGTGAGTACGTTTACAAAGCAGCCTTGACGCACAATGTGCTATTGGGAATTCACTCACTTGCCACTGCAAGCTTGGTCTCAGAATTTCGAGTTGGTGCATCAAAAGCTGACGTTGTTATTTTCAATGGTACATCAACCGTATATGAAATTAAATCGGAGCGAGATAATCTTAGTAGATTAGAGGGGCAGATAAGTGACTACAGGAAGTTCTTCGCGAACGTATATGTCATTTGTGCACCGATACATGCTCGCTCAGTTGAAAAAATGCTTCCCGATGATGTAGGTATTTTGACTTTGTCCCGGTGGAACAGGATTTCAACAATAAGAAATGCTAAGGATCGTGCTTCAGAAATTTGCCCCGATACCGTATTTTCGTCGCTTACAAATTCGGAAGCTAAGAGCATATTAAAGATGTGCGGAGCGCACATTCCGATCGTTCCTAATACTCGCTTGCGGAAAGAACTTCAGCGTGAGTTTAGGGATTTAGACTCTAGCACTTTACATCGAGCAGTTGTGAAAACTCTCAAGAAAACGCGATCTACCGAATCACTCAAATCTGTCTTGCATAATCTTCCAAAATCGGTGATGCCTGCTGTTATGAACTTGCGCCTAAGGCAAGTTGATAGGGAGAGACTCATTGAGGTTATGAAAAAACCTCTAAGTACTCTTTGAGGTAAATGCAGATGTACCATCCATATTTTCGTGGCAAGCAATTCGATCTAATTGCAATTCGAGATACAGCAGAGACTCTGGCTAATAGTGGATTTGTCCCAATTATTGAACCTGTTCGGAACAATCTGAGAGGATTGGAGCGGACTTTGCGAGCGATATGTGATGCCGGAGGGCAAGCCATTGTTGTCGTGAATCCGCGTCACGGTGACTTAGCTGATGATGGTGAACCGATATCGAATTTGCTTGCTGAAGCGATTGAAGATTTCGACAATATTTCAGCAGGTGTTTTCTTGCACCAAGAAATGTCCGTTGCAGATGCGATGGAAATTTTTAATGCGCATCAAGAACATGAACCTTGTTTTATTCATGCAGGATTTCAATTTGCGGCGCAGTTATCAGCTGCACTCGGTGAAGGACTAGCTGCAAATAAGCATATATTTTTCGAACGTTACTGCGGGCAGATATATTTGAATCATTTTGCGGAGGCTCAGCGAGTTCTATTGCGCGATGGATTTGAGCGTAGAAGAAATGCCGACCATCCAGAAGTCGAGAAGTTTTCAGAACTTCATTTAACCTTCCAAAGTCTAGGGATGCAAGGATTTGGAGACTTTTTGATTGTTGGAGATGAGTTTTCTGAAGGTGGCGGTCCAGCATACGCCGTTGCGATTCATATAACATTTTTGAATCAGAACGATGAAGATATTATGTACATCCGTCACTTTCTTTCAGACGAACGAACTACCCCAACCGATCCCGCAGGAAAATTTGGAGAAGCACTTGATAATCTAATTGATCATTTGGATTCAGACGATTCCCAAATTTTTGAAGGCTCTGCCATTGAACAGTTTCGCGAACTTCATGCGGAAGGTCATTTTCCGGGTTTAGGTCAGGTCAAGAAGCTGTCTATGATACACCATATAGAAACGCTCGCCGACTATCTGCCTAGCTGAGTCAATTATTGTGCTCTGCTGTTCGAATTGTTTTGCTGATCGGCATATCAAATGCCAGCTAGGTCCATTGCACTCAAAGTCGAAGGGCGATTGCTCAGTATGCGGAACGTCAGGATCGTCACTTTTCCAAGTGGAAGAATTAGCTGAACAGTTTGAGCTACTTTACTCAGTATATCGACCCGCAAAATCTGGCCCTACATTCTTGGAGTGGATAGAGGCAGACTGGAGAGTTTTCGATAAATCAAAGGTCGCGCCAACCGATCAACACGCGCTCGTTAAGGCCGCCTTGGGCTCTTCTTTTTCAGTCGACATACCAATGGTACCGATATCGCAAGGAGCGGACAGACCTTTAGCAAGATGGGACGAGCTTAAGGTCGAACTGAAAGAAAAAAATCGATATTTTTTCGATCAGACGCTTATCGACATGGATCGGCTTTCTGACTTACTTGATTTTCTTCTCACCAACGAATTACCCGCCCACTGGTTCAGGGGTCGAATCACTGATTCTAATCAGCCATATTCTTTAGATCAGATGGGGGCACCTCCAGGGCGATTAGCAAGCCACGGCAGAGCCAACCCTCCCGGGATACCATATCTATATCTTGCGTCGAACGCAGAAACTGCGGCAAGTGAGATTCGACCGCACACCGGAGAGCATATTTGCGTTGCTGAGTTTGAGATTGCCAATCCAATTTCGGCTGTAGATCTAAGGGATCCCAAGAGTCATTTATCCCCGTTTATTCTCAGTGATGCACTCAGCATTGTTCAGCTTCGTGACGACATTCCTTTTCTGGAGCGTCTAGGCGAAGAACTAACGCGTCCTGTTGTTCCTAAAGGCGCTGCAATCGACTATATTCCGAGTCAATTTCTTTGCGAATTAATCAAGAAGAAAGGATATGACGGTGTCGCATATCGCAGTTCAATAAGCAAAGGTTTCAATGTTTCTTTATTTGATCCAAATCGAGCAAGTGCAGTAAAATGCACAATGTACACCGTTGAGAATATTAGCGTAAAAATACGTCTTCTTGACTAGTCAAGTTATTGTATCACTCCTCGCCCATCCTCAACGCAGCAATAAACGCCTCTTGCGGAATAGACACCGAACCATATTCCCGCATCCGCGCTTTCCCCTTCTTCTGCTTTTCCAGCAGCTTTTTCTTGCGCGTGATGTCTCCGCCCCCGGCCTTCGCCGGGGCAGGCTCCGCATTTCGCGGTCACATCCTTGCGCAGCGCGGCGATGGTTTCGCGGGCGATGATCTTGCCGCTCAATCCTTGGCTTTGCGCAATACGGCGGCCGGGATGCGGACAGGCTTGCCATCGCGCACCATGACAATCGCCGTGTCGGTCTGGATGGCGGTTTTGCGCGCCAAAGTGGCTGCCCGCCGCATGGCGGCAAGGGAGCCGCGAAGGGCAGGGTTTTTGGCTTGCGAAAGATCGGCACGGCTCATGGCTTTTCTCCCCAATCGATCAATACAGGTTCGGCCCCTGTATTATCATATAACGCCCATTCGTCCACCACGCCTTGATACTGTTCCAGAAAATTGTCATAACCGGCGGCAAAGCGTCGGCGTATGACATTTTCCTGTATGTCATGCCCGCCTTGTCGCACCCGCTCTGCCACTCTTGCAATGGCAGTTTCTACATTGGGCAGGCTCAGGAAATAGAGGCTGACGCGATAACCATCCGCCCGCCATTTGGCGATGTGGCGAAGATAGGTCAGTCCTGACAATGTGGTTTCGAACGCAAAGCTCTCCCCGTGCCGGACGCAGTGGTCGATTTCCTCCAGCATCAATCGTCCCGCCCGGATAGCCGCGGTTTCAGGGGCGAAGGCGGCGATGCCGGCGGCGATCGCATCGGCATTGATGAAGCGAGGCAATCCGGCTTCTTCGGGAAGGAAGGATCGTGCGAAGGTCGTCTTTCCAGCGCCATTGGGGCCAGCGATTATGATGATCCGCTTTGGCTCCGCTTCGGTCATCGGAGTGTTAATCTTCGCCCATACGGAGTGCTGCGATGAAGGCCTCTTGTGGGATCGAGACCGAGCCATATTCCCGCATCCGGGCCTTGCCCTTCTTCTGCTTTTCCAGCAGCTTTTTCTTGCGCGTAATGTCTCCGCCATAGCATTTCGCGGTCACATCCTTGCGCAGCGCGGCGATGGTTTCGCGGGCGATGATCTTGCCGCCAATCGCCGCCTGGATCGGGATTTTGAACAGATGGCGGGGGATCAGGTCTTTCAGCCGCTCGCACATGCCGCGGCCGCGCGCTTCGGCGGTGCTGCGGTGCACGATCATGCTCAGCGCGTCGACCGGATCGCCGTTGACCATGATGCTCATCTTCACAAGGTCTCCCTCGCGGTGGCCGATCTGGTGATAGTCAAATGACGCGTAACCCCTTGAAATACTTTTCAAACGGTCATAAAAATCGAAGACAACTTCGTTCAAGGGCAGTTCGTAAACGATCTGCGCACGGCCGCCAACATAGGTCAGTTGTTTCTGGATGCCGCGCCTGTCCTGACACAGTTTCAGGATCGAACCCAGATATTCGTCGGGGCAGTAAATGGTCGCCTCGATCCACGGCTCCTGAATTTCCTCGATGCGGTTGACATCGGGCATGTCCGCCGGGTTGTGCAGCTCCATCTCGCGCGCATCTTCGGTCTTGCTGCGGCCGAGTTTCAGCTTGTAGACCACCGATGGCGCGGTGGTGATCAGATCCAGATCATATTCGCGGGAGAGGCGCTCCTGAATGATTTCGAGGTGGAGGAGGCCGAGGAAGCCGCAGCGAAAGCCAAAGCCCAATGCGGCGCTGGTTTCCATCTCAAAGCTGAAGCTCGCATCGTTGAGGCGCAGTTTGCTGATGCTTTCGCGCAGCTTTTCAAAATCCGCCGCATCGGTAGGGAAGAGGCCGCAGAACACCACCGGCTGCACTTCCTTAAAGCCGGGCAGGGGCTCTGCCGCGGGCCGCTTTGCATCGGTGATGGTATCGCCGACGCGGGTTTGCGCGACTTCCTTGATCTGCGCGGTGATAAAGCCGACTTCGCCGGGGCCGAGTTCGTCGAGTATCTCGATCTTGGGCCGCATGCAGCCGACGCGATCAATCAGGTGGGTGGTGCCCGCCTGCATGAACTTGACGCTCTGGCCCTTTTTGATCGCGCCATCTATGACACGCACCAGAATGACGACGCCCAGATAGGGATCGTACCAGCTATCGACCAGCATCGCCTTCAGCGGCGCGTTGCGATCGCCCTTGGGCGGCGGGATGCGAGTGACGATGCTTTCGAGGACTTCGGCGATGCCGATGCCCGATTTGGCGCTCGTCAGGACCGCGTCGTCGGCGGGCAGGCCGATGATTTCCTCAATCTCTGCCTTCACATTGTCGACATCGGCGGCGGGCAGGTCTATCTTGTTGATGACGGGCACGATTTCATGGTCATGCTCGATCGACTGGTAAACATTGGCGAGGGTTTGGGCTTCGACGCCTTGCGCGGCGTCCACCACGAGCAATGCGCCTTCGCATGCGGCGAGGCTGCGGCTGACTTCATAGGCGAAGTCGACATGGCCCGGCGTGTCCATCAGGTTCAGCTCATATGTCTGGCCATCCTGCGCGGTGTAATCCAGCCGCACCGTCTGCGCCTTGATGGTGATCCCGCGTTCCTTCTCAATATCCATATTATCGAGGACTTGCGCCGACATCTCGCGCTCGGAAAGGCCGCCGGTATGCTGGATCAACCGGTCCGCCAGCGTCGACTTGCCGTGGTCAATATGCGCGATAATGCTAAAATTTCGGATGTGGGACAATTCGGTCATGCGCGCGCCTCTAGCAGCGCCTGACATTCCCCACAAGGCAGCGCAATCGCTGCATGACAGCCGACATCACCTCTGCTAGGCGCGCGCCATCATGCTCAACCTGAACGGCATCACCGTGCGCCTTGGCGGACGCACCATACTCGACCGCGCCACCACCGCGCTGCCGCCCTATGGCCGGATCGGTTTGATCGGTCGCAACGGTGCCGGCAAGTCGACTTTGATGAAGGTGATGATCGGTTCGCTGGAGGCCGATGAGGGCAGCCTCGAAATGCCCAAAGGCACGCGCATCGGCTATATCGCGCAGGAAGCTCCAGCGGGCACCGCGACGCCTTTTGAAACGGTGCTGGCGGCGGACACCGAGCGCGCTGCATTGATGATTGAAAGCGAGCAGGAAGGGCTTGATCCGGATCGCATGGCAGAGGTGCACGAACGGCTGATTGCCATAGACGCTTACACCGCACCGGCACGCGCATCGCGTATCCTCGTCGGCCTCGGCTTTGATGAGGAGATGCAGGGGCAACCGCTCGATAGTTTTTCCGGTGGGTGGAAAATGCGGGTTGCTCTGGCATCGCTTTTGTTTTCGCAGCCTGATCTGTTGCTGCTCGACGAACCTTCGAACCACCTCGATCTCGAAGCAACGCTTTGGCTCGAAAACTTCCTAAAAAACTATCCCGCTATGATGGTCGTCATCAGCCATGAGCGCGATCTGCTTAACAATGTGGTCGACCATATCCTGCACCTCGAAGGCGGGCAGGTGACGCTTTACAGCGGCGGCTATGACAGTTTTGAACGCCAGCGCGCAGAGCGGGCTTCACAATTGGCTGCGGCCAAGGCGGCGCAGGATGCGCAGCGCGCCAAATTGCAGGACTATATCGCCCGCAATTCCGCCCGAGCCTCGACAGCGAAACAGGCGCAGAGCCGCGCGAAGGCGCTTGCAAAGATGCAGCCGGTGCAGGCGATGGTCGACGATCCGACGCTGAGTTTCGACTTTCCCAGCCCCGACGAGTTGAAACCGCCGCTCGTCACGCTCGACCTGGCTAGTGTCGGTTACAGCCCCGGTAACCCAGTGCTGCAGCGGCTGAACTTGCGTATCGACCCTGATGACCGGATCGCGCTTTTGGGCCGCAACGGTAATGGCAAAACGACGTTGGCCCGATTGCTCGCAGCGCAACTGACGCCGATGGCGGGCTCGATGAATTCATCGGGCAAGATGCGTGTAGGCTACTTCACGCAATATCAGGTCGAGGAACTGGACGGCGACGATACGCCGCTCGAGCATATGACTCGCCAAATGAAAGGCGCAACCCCGGGTGCAGTGCGGGCACAACTAGGACGCTTCGGTTTTTCGGGGCCGAAGGCGACAACCAAGGTTGGAAAGCTCTCCGGCGGCGAACGCGCGCGCTTGGCGTTGGCGCTGATTACACGTGAAGCGCCGCACATGCTAATTCTCGATGAGCCTACTAACCACTTGGACGTCGATGCGCGCGAAGCACTAGTGCAGGCTTTGAACGAATATGCTGGCACGGTCGTGCTGGTCAGCCACGACCGGCACATGCTCGAGCTGACGGCGGACAGGTTGGTACTTGTCGACGGCGGGACTGCGAAGGAATTTTCCGGTTCGATCGAGGATTATACCGACTTTATTTTGGGTAAGGGCCCAGCGAAGGAAAAGCTCTCCAAGGCTGACAGGAAGGAAGACAAGAAGGCCGCGGCAGCGGTGCGCGAAGCGCAGGCAAAGCTGAAACGCGAGGTCAACGATGCCGAGGCGGATCTGGCCAAGCTGGAAGTCGTGCTGTCCGCGATTGATAAAGCGATGTTCGATCCGCAATCTGCATCGAGCGAATATAAAGACCTGACAATGGGCGAATTGTCGCAACGTCGAGGCAAAATCGTTGCAGCACAGGAGGCCGCAGAAGCACGCTGGATATCCGCAAGCGAGGCTTTGGAAGCGTCGAACTAGTCCGCCAGTTTCTGGTTCAGGTGGATTAGTCGAGCAGGCAATACTGCCAATATTTCGAGCCTCTGTGCGCGATCTGCGCATAGCCAGCCAGAAATTTCTTCCAATGTCCGGCCGCAGCCAAGGCACCACTGGCCCGTCTGATCTAAGGTGCAAATCTTGATGCAAGGCGATGCAATGTCATCCATTCAATTCGCCAGAACTTTATCGATTGCATCAAGCGCGGCGGCAAAGCGCGCATCCCCAATTCCCCGAACCAAGGCGTAGCGGACACCGCGCGCTTCCAGTTCGGATTTACACAATTCATAGAAGTGCTGCCGTTCCTCCGTCTTCGCATAAACGCGTAAACCATCGTCGACAAAGGGCAAGTCGATATCGAGCAGCAGATAGAGATTGGCATATCCGGAGAAGCGATCAAACCATGGGTCGCTGTGCCCGAACATCATCTGCGCCCAAACTGCGGTGATCAGCGGATCGGTGTCGAACAGCACTAGCGGGGCGTGCAACTCCGCCGCCCTTACTGCCGCCGCTTTGTTCATTGCATCCTGCGCCTCGGCAATATGCACCAATTCGGCCATGCCGATGTCGGTGCCATGCGCTTCGCAATAAGCGCGGCCATATTCGGGGACGACCTCGCAGCCGAAATGCGCAGCAAGCCGCGTGGCCAGCGTCGATTTGCCTGTGCTTTCAGGCCCATGGAGGCAAATGCGTTTTGTTAGAACGGAAGTCAAAAACGAACCCAACATTCGAGCAGCGTCTTCGCCAATCCCTTATCAATGGCTTCGCAAGCCTCTTCAACGCCCTCACGCCAATTTTCAGAATGCCCCGCTACAATCAACGCTGCAGCGGCATTGAAAAGAGTGGCGTCGCGATACGCGCGGTCTTGTTCCGTAACTAATGTACCGGACAGCAGACGACGAAGCGCATCGGCATTGTATTTCGCATCTCCGCCTTTTAGCGCGTCTGGGGGATGTCGGGGAAGGCCGGCATCTTCTGGCGCGATACGTTCAGGCGTTTTTCCAAGCCGGATGAAACTACTCGGGCCGGAAATGGATAGTTCGTCCAATGGCTCGTCACCTGCCACCAGCATGGCATCCTCATAGCCAAGCAGTTCAAGCGCACCGGCATAGACAGGCATGAAGTCAGGTCGCGCAACGCCGATCAACTGGCGCTTGACGCCCGCAGGATTGCAGGCGGGGCCGCAGAGGTTGAAGATGGTGCGTCGTCCGATTTCCTTGCGGATCGGGGCAAGGCGGCTAAGAGCAGGATGGTATTTCTGCGCAAACAGAAAGGCGATGCCCAGATCTGCAAGCGTTTGCTCGGCGGTTTCGGCTGCTCGATCAAGGTTGAGGCCTAATGCCTCGAGCGTATCCGCGCCGCCCGCCTTACTGGATGCCGCGCGGTTGCCATGCTTGGCGACCGGCACTTCGCAGGCGGCAACGACGATGGCGACTGCGGTGGAGACATTCAGGCTGTGCGCGCCGTCGCCGCCGGTGCCGCAAACGTCGATCGCACCTTCGGGTGCAGAAACGGGGATCATGCGGGCGCGCATCGCAAGTATTGCGCCGGCGATTTCCTCCGAAGTTTCGTCGCGCTCTGCCATTTCAATTAGGATGGCCTTGATCTCGGCGTCATCCATTGCACCGTCGAGCATGCGCCCGAAAAGGGCTTCGGATTGGGTGAGGGATAGGGTCACAGTCCACACTCCGCGTCACCCTGAACTTGTTTCAGGGTCCATTTCGCCTCGCTACCCACCGGTTCTGGTTGCACGATGGATGCTGAAACAAGTTCAGCATGACGGTAATAGAAACGACGGCTGTTCCTCACACCCGCTCCTTTGGTGACATGCCCGCAATCCGCATGAAGTTTGCGAGCATAGCATGACCATGTTCGGTGGCGATGCTTTCGGGGTGGAACTGCACACCGTGGATCGGCAGTTCGCGGTGGCGGAATCCCATGACATGGCCGTCGTCGCTGGTAGCATTGACGACAAGGCTGTCAGGAGTATCTTCGACGATCAGCGAATGATAGCGGGTGGCAGTGAAGGGCGAGGGGAGGCCGGTGAACAGCCCGCTGCCATCATGGCTGACCGGACTGGTCTTTCCATGCATCAATCCGCCACGAACTACCTTGCCGCCGAAATGCTGGCCGATGGTCTGGTGGCCAAGGCAAACGCCAAGCAACGGCTTTTTCGCTTCCGCACAGGCCGCGACCATATCGAGACAGATGCCCGCTTCATTGGGCGTGCAGGGGCCGGGGGAAAGCAGGAAGGCCTGGGCTCCACTCGACAGCGCCTGTCCGGCAGAAATGGCGTCGTTGCGGACGACCTCCACCTCGGCACCCAGTTCCTGCAGATAATGCACCAGGTTGAAGGTGAAGCTGTCGTAATTGTCGATGACGAGGATGCTATTGCTCATTGGCCGAACCCTGCCTCTCCGGCGACGCGGACGACTTCGCGGGCGGCGGCGATCAAGGCACCCGCCTTGGCTTCGCATTCGCGCTGTTCATAATCGGGGTTGCTGTCAGCGACGATGCCCGCGCCTGCCTGCACATGCAGCATGCCATCCTTGACGATCCCGGTGCGCAGCACGATGCAGCTGTCCATATTCCCGTCCGGTGAGAAGTAACCGACGCCGCCTGCATAAGCCCCACGTGTTTCGGGTTCCAGTTCGGCGATAATCTCGCAGGCGCGGACCTTGGGCGCTCCGCTGACTGTGCCAGCGGGGAAGCCCGCGAACAGCGCATCGAGCGCATCTTTGCCCTTGGCTAGGCGGCCGACCACGTTCGAGACGATGTGCATTACATGGCTGTAAAACTCGACCATATAGCTGTCGGTCACGGTCACGCTGCCGCCCTCGGTCACACGGCCGACATCGTTGCGGCCCAGATCGAGCAGCATCAGATGTTCGGCCCTTTCCTTGGGATCGGCGAGCAGACTGTCGCGATTTTCGGAATCTTCCAGCGCGGTTTTGCCACGCGGGCGAGTGCCTGCAATCGGGCGGATGGTGACTTCGCCGTCGCGCACGCGGACCAGGATTTCCGGGCTAGAACCGATCAGCGCAAAGCCGGGCATGTCGAGGAAATAGAGGAAGGGCGATGGATTAATCCGCCGCAGCGCGCGGTAGAGATCGACTGGGGGCAGGGCGAAGGGTAGCGAGAAACGCTGCGCCAGCACGACCTGAAAGATGTCACCCGCCGCGATATAGTCCTTCGCCTTCAACACCATCTTTTCATATTGGCCGGGGGCGAGGGCGGGCGTTGGTTCGGGCAGCGGTGCAAGTTCGACATGTGCCAGACTTGCAGGAACCGGTTGAGTCAGTTTCGCGGCGGTGGCATCGATCCGGTCATAGGCAGCTTCGATCAACCGGTCCGGATCACCGCCTTCGGGCCAGATCGGTGCGGCTATGTAAAGACGGTCGGCGAGCCGATCAAAGACCAGCACCACCGTTGGCCGTACGAACATCATGTCCGGTACGCCGATAGGATTGGCAGGCGGTCGGGGCAGCTTTTCGACCAAGCCTATCGTTTCGTATCCGAAATGTCCGACAAGGCAGGCGAAGGCCGCTGGCAGTCCTTCAGGCATATCGATGCGGCACGCCTCTACCAGCTTGCGCAAGGATTCCAGCGCGCCTTCGCCGGTCGGGGTAAAAGCCGCGCGGTCGGTTTGCCAGTGGCGGTTGATTTCGGCAGCGTCGCCCTCGGCACGAAAAACGAGGTCAGGGGCAAGGCCGATCAGGCTATACCGTCCCCGAACCGCACCGCCTTCGACCGATTCCAGGATGAAATCGCCGCGTCCCGCCTCAAACAGTTTAAGTGCCGCGGAAACCGGGGTTTCGGTGTCGGCGATCAGATCACGCCAGACGATAGCAGAACGACCCGCAGAAAGTTGTGCACGAGCAATATCAGCGGAACGGGCCGAGATGGTTTCGTTCATGCCCGTCTGCTTTGCCTTATTGCGCTACGTCGCGATTGGTGAGCCGATTGCGCAGATCCTTAATTGCGCTTTCATTCTTGGTCACGCCAACGTGCGCACGTGCCGCGTTAATCAACTGTGCAGCAAATTCTTGCTGCATCAGCCCTGACAGCTCCTGGCGTCGTGCGGCGAGTAGTTGCGTTTCCTTGCTCGCGTCACCCTTGACGATGGCGTTCAGTTTAACAACAAACCAACCTCGGTCAGCACCCGCATCAAGCGTTTTGGCCGTTCCCTGCTTCATTGCAAACATCATCGCGAGCGGTGGCGGCATGGGTTGGTCGGGCTTATTCATATCCTTGCGCATACCGGAAACGGTTTGCGCCGCAGGAAGTGATACACCTGTGGCGGCCAAGGCTTCATCGAGGCTTTTACCGGCGTTGACCGATTTTTGGATCTGTTCGGCAACCTGTTTTGCTTTCTTGCCACCCTCGGACATCGCCCATTGCTTGGTGACTACATCGCGGACTTGTCCAAGGGGCGGCGGGGCGGCCTCATCGAAATCAGCGATCGAAAGCATCGCATATTTTTCGCCAGGAACCAGTTCGACCAATTGGGCGTCACCGTCGGTTTCCATCTGGAACGCAGCCTGCAGCAGTTGTCCGACTTCCGGTATAGGTTTGTACGTCGGTGCCGCAGGGTTTTGGCCATTGGCGAACAATTTCGGCGTTGTTTCAACCTTTAGACCTTGCGATTTAGCGACATCAGCAATCGTCGAACCACCAGCAAATTCATCTTCTATTTCGCTGGTGAGATCAGACAGTACTTCGACACGCTTTTCGGTAGACAAAGTTTTCGCGATTTCTGCGCTTACTGCTGACAATGGGCGTGCAGCAACTTGAGTCACTCCGTTCACTTTGACCACATACCAGCCAAGGCTGCCGCGTGTTGGCGCTGCGATTGTCCCGGACGCGGCAGAAAAAACAGCATCGGCGACAGCTTTAGATGCACTTTGCGTCAAGTTTTCGCGCGTGGCGGCACCGCTATTGGTTGAACTCAAACCTAATTCGCGAGCAACGGCATCGAATGATTGGCCACCTGAGATTTTCGCAACCGCAGCTTTGGCTGCAGCTTCGGTAGGAAATACAAGCTGACTGATATTGCGCGTCTGCGATGCACCATATTGCTTCGCGTTTGCCTTGTAATAAGCGGCAATCTCATCCGTTGTCGGGGTTGCCTTGTCACCGATAATCGACGCGTCGAAAATAGCATAGTTGATGGCGCGTTTTTCCGGAATGACAAAGCGGCTTGCATTGGTACGATAAAAAGCCGCCAGTTGTGCTTCACTAGGCGCCGTTTTGGGCAGGAAAGCCTGGGAAGGCACTATTGCTACAGCACCACTGCGTTGTTCGAGCAGAAGCGATGCGTAAGGCAAAACCATGCTGGCGGGAGCCTCCACACCAGCACCTGCGACGGGCAAAATTTGCTGAGCAAAAAGGTTTTGGCGGAAGTCATCCCGAATCATCGCTTCGGTGAGGCTAAGGCCCTGCAAAAAGGAATCGAATGCTTGCTGGCTGAAACGACCGTCTGGGCCATTAACATTCGGTAGCTTGCGGATTTCCGAATCGACCAGTCGCTTGCTCACGGCAACGCCATATTCTTCGCCAAATATAGCAAGCGCGTAACGGTTGATCATGCGCTCCAAAGTCGAATCCATTCCTCCGCTTTCGACAAATTTAGTCATGTCGATTGTCGGATTGTCGCGACGCTCGGCACGCAATTGATTATCGAGCGAGTCGTTGAATTCGCCGAGGCCGATCTTTTCGCCACCAACCTTTGCGACATGTCCGCCGCCCAGGCCTCCAAAACTGCCAGAACCCGTGACATCGCCCAGTGCAAATGCGAAACCTACCAGTACGACAAAAACAAGAGCGAAAAACGCACCAAAACGTGAGCCGAGCAATTTACGAGTGAAGCTGATCATGTGGTTCCCGGGTGAATTTGATCGGCCAAAGGCCTGCCTGCGAGCGCTTTAGGCGGGAGGCGCGCCGTTATCAAGCGATGAAGCAGGTTTGGTTTTCGCAACAGTTTTGCTAGCGCGCGAATCGAATTTTGACCGCTGCCCAATGAAGGAATGAAAATGCGCAAACTGATTGCCGGAAACTGGAAAATGAATGGACTGATGGCGCAATTGAACGATGTTGATGCGATTGCATCTAAGGTAGCAACTTATCCTGCGGTTGATACGGCATTGTGCATTCCTGCAACGCTTATCCGCCCGGCAGCGGGCAGGTTTCCGGAAATGGCAATTGGCGGTCAGGATTGCCACATGGTATCCTCGGGCGCGCACACCGGATGTATTTCTGCGGTCATGCTCGCGGATGCTGGTGCAAAGCTGACCATCGTCGGCCATAGCGAACGCCGGGCGGCGCAAGGTGAAAGTGATGCGGATATTTGTGCTAAAGCATTGGCGGCGCGTTCGGCGGGCTTATCGGTTATCGTCTGCATAGGAGAAACGGAGGCAGAACGCGACGCAGGGAAGGCCGAAGCTGTGGTCCTAAGCCAATTGGCCGGATCCTTACCCGATGAAGCAACAAGTGAATGGGTTTCGATAGCCTATGAGCCGGTCTGGGCGATAGGCACAGGCCGCATTCCTTCGATTGAAGATGTGGCAGCTATGCATGCAGCAATCCGCAACGCACTGGTAACGCGCTTTGGCGCAGACGGCACTGCTATTCGGATTCTCTATGGTGGTTCGATGAATGCAGATAATGCTAAAAGCCTGCTGGCAGTCGCAAACGTCGATGGTGGCCTGATTGGCGGAGCGAGTCTGACAGCAGGTAAATTTCTGCCGATTGTCGAGGCTGCGGCGTCTGCCCCGCGATAATATTTGAAAATCTTGGCTGCCATCCTTATGTGGGCGGCAATCCGGCCACTTGGCCTCACAAATTTATCGGACATTCAAATGGGCCTGTTTCACTTTCTCCTAGTCGTTTTCGCCGTTGTCGCCGCCGCTCTTGTCGGAGTTATTTTGATGCAGCGGTCGGAAGGCGGCGGACTTGGTATGGGGGGAAGCCCGTCTGGCCTGATGTCAGCTCGCGGAGCAGGGGATTTTCTGACACGTACGACCGCTATCCTCGCCGCGTTGTTCATCATATTGGCCATCGCATTGGCTTTTGTATCAGCAAAGCGCGGAACTCCGGGCGGTATTGATGAAACGCTGGAGCGCGCTGCACCGGCGACGCAGCAAGTTGATCCGACCGCTCCGCAACAGCAGGCACCCGCTCAAACCGCTCCCGTAAGTAGTTCAACTACACCGGCTACAGAAGTTCCCATCGACAAGTAAGTTTTTCGCACCGTCTGCGATGGCGGTTAGCGGCAAATTTATTTCGGTTGGGGCGATTCCCCCCCTTGCCGAATCCCGTAAACTCGTCTTAGGCCTTTCCTCCCATGGCGCGGTACATTTTCATCACCGGCGGCGTGGTCTCCTCGCTTGGCAAAGGTCTTATGGCAGCCTCTTTGGCGGCCCTTTTGCAAGCGCGCGGCTATAAGGTCCGCATTCGTAAGTTTGACCCCTATCTCAATGTCGATCCGGGCACGATGTCGCCCTATCAGCATGGCGAAGTCTATGTGACTGACGACGGCGCTGAGACCGATCTCGATCTTGGCCATTATGAGCGGTTCACAGGTGTTTCCGCCCGGCAATCGGATAACGTTACATCCGGCCGCATATATCGCGACATCATCGCGAAGGAACGGCGTGGCGATTATCTCGGTGCGACTGTGCAAGTCATTCCGCACGTCACCAACGAGATCAAGGCATTTGCCCAGGCCGATGTGGAAGGCCTCGATTTCGTACTGTGCGAAATCGGTGGCACGGTGGGCGATATTGAATCACTGCCGTTCATCGAAGCGATCCGCCAGCTTCGAAATGAACTGGGCCGCGAACAGACTGTTTTCGTCCACGTCACGCTGGTGCCCTATATTGCCGCAGCAGGCGAATTGAAGACCAAGCCCACCCAGCACAGCGTAAAGGAGCTGACTGCGCTGGGGGTGCAGCCCGACATATTGCTGTGCCGTTGCGAGCATCCTCTGCCCGAGGGCGAGCGCGCCAAGATTGCCGCTTTCTGTAATGTCCGCAAGGAGGCCGTTATCCCGGCTCTCGATGCCAAGTCGATATATGCCGTTCCGCTGCAATATCACGCTGAAGGGCTGGATTATGAGGTGCTGCGCGCCTTCGGTATTACCCCGGGTGTCGCTCCAGACTTACGCCGCTGGGAAGACATTCTTGACCGCCAACAGAATCCCGAAGGTGAAGTGACCATTGGTGTGGTCGGCAAATATGTCGGCCTGGCCGATGCCTACAAGTCGCTGAACGAGGCGCTCGCGCATGGCGGCTTTGCCAATCGGGTAAAGGTCAACATTAATTGGATAGACGCCGAGCTGTTCGAGAAAGACGACAGCGATATCGCCGCCGCACTTGAACCGATGCACGCGATTCTCGTCCCCGGCGGATTTGGCGAACGTGGCTCTGAAGGCAAGATTGCCGCAGTCCGTTTCGCCCGCGAACGCAAGGTGCCGTTTTTCGGTATCTGCTTGGGGATGCAGATGGCCTGCATCGAAGGGGCACGGAACACGGCAGGGATCGAGAAGGCCTCAAGCACCGAATTTGGCCCAACCGACGAACCGGTTGTCGGCGTCATCACTGAATGGATGACCGAAGAAGGCTTGCAGAAGCGCGAAGCCGGCGGCGATCTTGGTGGTACGATGCGCTTAGGGGCTTATGACGCGCAGTTGGCCGGGAACAGCCATGTAGCTGGTGTTTATGGCTCGACGCTTATTTCGGAACGCCACCGCCATCGTTATGAGGTAAACGCCGCCTATAAGGAGCCACTGGAAAAAGGGGGTCTGATGTTCTCGGGCATGTCACCCGACGGCCTGCTGCCGGAAATTGTGGAGCGTCCTGACCACCCCTGGTTTATCGGGGTGCAGTTCCATCCAGAACTCAAATCCAAACCCTTTGAACCACATCCATTGTTTGCCAGTTTCATCGAAGCGGCGGTGGAGCAGAGCCGGTTGGTATAAACTAAGGTCCAAAACAAAATCTCGTCACCCCCGCGCAGGCGGGGGTCCAACCCCTGCGGTTGAAATTTTGAGGGCAGGGGTTGGATTCCCGCCTTCGCGGGAATGACGAAATCATACTAATCGGCGTTCCGGATCAGGCAGCCTTGCCGCCCTTTTTCTTGGTTTCATCATGCTCGATGACAGTTGGCGTAGTGCCACCGATCAGGATTTTACGCGGTTTCAGCTCTTCCGGAACCTGCCGCTCTAGCTGCACGATCAACAAGCCATCGGCGAGGTCGGCTCCGCGCACGAACACATGGTCGGCAAGCTGGAAGCGGCGTTCGAAGTTGCGGTTGGCGATCCCGAGATGCAGGAAATCGCGGTTGTCGTTGCCATCGACTTTCTTCTGGCCCGAAACGACAAGCAGGTTCTGCTGCGCCGTGATGTCGATCTCGTCGGGCTTGAAGCCGGCTACGGCAATCGTCACAACATATTCGGTTTCAGAGGTGCGTTCGATGTTGAACGGGGGATAATTATCGCCCTGGGTCGCAGCACGCGTGTTTTCGAGCATGTCGAAAAGGCGGTCAAAGCCGACAGTGTTGCGGCGATAGGGGGTGAAATCAAAACGGTTCATGTCAAATTCTCCTATTGAGCAATTTGGTTTTGGCGAAAGCCCGCATGCGCGGCGCTTCCATTCGGGTTGAGGGACCGTCTCCGGCTCCCTCTCGACTTAGATGGAATGTGAAAGGCAAAAATCAAGGCCGCCCAATCGAAATTGGACGGCCTGATTGACGAAAACTCGTCGAAGCCCTGCCGCTGTGCGTTGTCGCAAGTCGCGCGGGGCTTTATCCCCCTGAACCATGGCCATTCAGCGATGAACCTATTCAGCGCGTGCAAAATGCCTCAAATCCGCCGTGCCGCAACGATTCTCTCGCTCGGGTGAACGCTTTTTCAAACAGTGTGTCGTCGCTGCAACAATAGTGTAATAGAGGCTTTGGCTTGCGCGCTGCAGTCCAGCAACCTAAAGGCTTGAACAACAACGCTATGCCGGAACACTGCCCGACATGATCCTCAATCGATACGAACGCATGATCGCCAGGCGCTATGTGCTGCCCGGCAAGGGTGAGGGGTTCATCTTCCTCGTCGCCACGATCAGTTTGATTGCCGTCGCACTTGGAGTCGCCGCGCTCATCATCGTGATGAGCGTGATGAATGGCTTTCGTGCAGAATTGTTTGACAAGATCGTCGGCCTTAATGGCCATGCTGTTGTGCAAGGTTATGGCGGGCGTCTGTCTGACTGGCGGGAAGTGCTGAAGGATGTGCGCGCCACGCCCGGCGTGACCGAAGCGTCTCCACTGATCGAGCAGCCGCTGCTCGCGACCAGCGAAGGCCGCGTCGAAGCGATCCTTGCCCGAGGGATGGAGGTCAGGGATATTCTGACCAACCCGACGCTCAAGGGTAAAACACTGGCGGGTGACATGAAGCTGCTTCGCCCCGGGAGCGAACGGGTCGCCATCGGTTCGCGCCTCGCACAAAATCTGGGCGCTCGTGTCGGCCAACGTATTACGATCATCAATCCGGCGGGCCGAACGACGCCGTTCGGTACAGTCCCACGCGAGATTTCCTATGAAATTGCCGCCATCTTTGAAGTGGGCGTTTATGATTATGACAAGGCCTTTGTCATCATGCCGATTGAGGATGCGCAGATACTGATGCTGATGGGCGACCAGATCGGGATGATCGAACTGACCACCACCGATCCCGACAAGGTCAATGACATTCTCGCACCGCTGCAGCCTAAAATTGCCGATAAAGCTGTTATCGTCGATTGGAAAAGCATGAACGCCACCCTGTTCGAAGCGCTGGCGATCGAACGAGTGGCGATGTTCATCGTGCTGTCGATCATCGTGCTGGTTGCGGTGTTCAATATTTTGTCGTCACTGATCATGCTGGTGCGAGCCAAGACGCGGGACATAGCGATATTGCGCACGATGGGCGCATCGCGGCAATCGCTGCTCAAGATTTTTGTGACCGTTGGGCTGTTGATTGGCGCGGCAGGGATGGTGGCGGGATTGATCCTCGGCTTTATCTTCCTGTTTTTCCGCCAGTCGATCGTCACTGCAATCCAGTTTGTTACGGGGTTGGAGCTATGGGATCCTTCAATCCGCTTTCTGACCGAGCTGCCGTCTCGAACCGATCCGTTCGAGGTGCTGGCGATCTGCACGCTAGCCCTGTTCTTCAGCTTCCTCGCGACACTGTATCCGGCTTTCAAGGCAGCAGGAACCGATCCGGTACAGGTGCTGCGTTATGAGTAAGATTGTTGCCGAAATGCGCGACGTGCGGCGCAGTTTTACGCAAGGCGACATTACGATTGACGTCTTGCGAGGGGTAAATCTCACGATAGCCGAGGGCGAACTGGTGGCGTTGCTTGGGCCTTCTGGCACCGGCAAGTCGACGCTTTTGCAGGCACTGGGGCTGCTTGAGGGCGGCTTTACCGGCTCGATCCTGATCGATGGTGAGGAAATGCGCGATGCCGGGCCAGACCGCGCGACCGATGTCCGCCGCGCGAAGCTGGGCTTTGTGTATCAGTTTCATCATTTGTTGCCTGATTTCGATGCGCTTGAAAATGTCGTGCTGCCGCAACTGATAGCAGGCGTGGAGCCTGATGCAGCAACGGAGCGTGCGACTTCATTGCTGTCGACGCTGGGATTGGGTGAACGGCTCGAACATCGCCCGTCGAAGCTTTCCGGCGGTGAGCAACAACGCGTTGCGGTCGCGCGTGCGCTGGCAAATAAGCCTCGTCTTGTCTTGGCAGACGAGCCCACCGGCAATTTGGACGAACATACTGCCGACATAGTGCTGCGCGAGTTTATGGCGCTGGTGCGCGAGCAAGGCTCGGCAGCGCTGGTTGCGACACATAATGAACGCCTTGCGGCCAAAATGGATCGCGTTGTTCGCCTGCACGATGGTGTGCTCGGCTAGATTGACGTTTATCGAATCTCCGAGTCGAATGGACGACAAGTAATTGCTGAAAATCGACACACATTCATGATCCCCAAATCTGGGGAGAAACATCATGAGCTATTTTGCGCCTGCTATTTTACTCGCATTTCAAGCGACACCCGCCGCCACGCCTGCAACGCCGCCTTCGCCACCTTGTTCCGCACCAGTATATGGCCAATTCGACTTCTGGGTCGGCGAATGGGATGTTTATCCCAATGGAAAAGACGCGCAGATCGCGCACAGCAAAATCGAGAAACTCTATGCCGGTTGCGCGATCCGCGAAAACTGGATGCCGCTAAAGGGGCCTGGGGGCGGCAGCCTGAATGCCTACAATCCGGCAACGAAGAGTTGGCACCAGACGTGGGTGGGTTCCGCGCCGGGTCACGTAAACTTCGATGGCGGATTTACGGGCGACAAGATGGTGCTCACTGGTATGTGGGCCGGTGTTAACGGTCCCGGACAGGATGCGCTGATCCGGATGATCTATTCGCTCCAACCTGACGGTTCGGTCCGCCAGCATGGCGAACAATCGACCGACCAGGGTTTGACATGGTCGACCAATTTCGATTTTATATACAAGAAGCGCAAAGAGCCCATTCCGGCCAAATAGCGCCGGAGATTGCAATGAACGTACATGATTTCACCGTCGACATGCCCGGCGGCGGCAAGCAGGACATGTCTGAGTTTAAGGGCAAGGTTCTGTTGCTAGTGAACACTGCCTCCAAATGCGGGTTTACGCCGCAATATAAGGGTCTTGAGGCGCTATATGAAAAATATGGCGACAAGGGCTTGGTCGTGATGGCCTTTCCGTGCAACCAGTTTGGCGCACAGGAGCCGGGTGACGAGGAAGAGATAAAGAATTTCTGCTCGCTGACCTATGACGTCACCTTCCCGCTGGCGAAAAAGATTGATGTCAATGGTGATGATGCCGACCCGCTGTGGAAACATTTGAAGGACCAGCAGGCTGGTCTCCTGGGCAGCCGGGGGATCAAGTGGAATTTCACCAAATTTCTTGTAGATCGCGATGGCAAGGTTGTCGGTCGCTATGGCCCGCAGGTTGCGCCGGGATCGCTTGAAAAGGATATCGAGAAGCTGCTGGGGTAGTAGCTGGCAGTACCAAAAATCAATCGTCATGCTGAACTTGTTTCTGCATCAATTTGTCAACGTACCCTAAGGTTTCTGTGGACAGATGGACCCTGAAACAAGTTCAGGGTGACGTTGAGTTGGCCATTGCGGTTTTGTCCACAATTAGGCTCCTCTGCCAATTTGCGAATCTGCTGAGCTTTGCTTAGGCTCTCATCATGGCCATCGCACCCTTTGTCCCTTTGCGGGTCTTTTCCGCTTATACGATGCTCGAGGGTGCGATCGAACCCAAGGCTATCGGCAAATATGCCAAGGGGCTCGGTTTCCCAGCTATTGCGATAACGGACCGGAATGGTCTTTATGGCGTAATGCCTTTCGAGGACGGTTGTCGCGGTGTGGGCGTGCAGCCGATCATGGGGCTGATGCTTGGACTGCAAAGGCCTCCTGAATATTCCGGTGGGCAAGGGGTGCGCGATTGGATTGCGCTTTATGCTCAGGACGAGGCGGGTTACGAAAATCTCTGCCGTCTTACTTCGTTGGCGCATCTGGAGAATCCAGACGACAGCGAAGCGCAGGTGCGCTTTTCCCAACTGGAGGGCCATACCGATGGCCTGATTGCTTTGACCGCAGCGGGTGAAGGTGGCTTGGCGCGTCTCTTTGCCGACGGTCAGCTTGATAGCGCGGCAGACTATTGCACGAGGCTACAACAGCTATTTCCTGACCGGCTCTATATCGATCTCGCGCGGCGTGGCGATGCGACCGAGGAGGCTGCCGAAGAGGCCTTGATCGCGCTCGCTTATGAGCGTGACCTGCCGCTGGTGGCGACCAATCCGGCCTGTTTTGCCGAACCTGATTTCTATGCGGCGCACGATGCGATGCTTTGCATTTCAGACGGTGAATATGTCGAGAACGAAGATCGCCGCAAAAGCAGCCCGCACGCGTGGATCAAGACCTGGCAACAGATGTCAGAGCTGTTCGCCGATGTGCCTGAGGCGCTGGCCAACACGCTAGTCGTAGCCCAGCGTTGCGGGGTCGGCGCACCGAAACGCAAGCCGATCCTACCCAGTCTTGCAGGTAACCGGGAGGCGGAGGAGCAACAATTGCGCGACGACGCGCGCGAAGGCTTGATTGCCCGGCTTGAGCACGCCGGCATCAAAGACGAAGAAGCGCGCAAACCTTATTTCGAGCGCCTCGAATTCGAGTGCGACGTTATCTGCTCGATGGGTTTTCCCGGCTACTTCCTGATCGTTGCCGACTTCATCAAATGGGCCAAGTCGCATGATATTGCGGTGGGGCCCGGGCGTGGCTCGGGTGCAGGCTCGGTGGTTGCCTGGGCGTTGACAATCACCGACCTCGACCCGCTGCAACTCGGTCTGCTGTTCGAACGCTTCCTAAATCCGGAACGCGTGTCGATGCCCGACTTCGATATCGACTTCTGCGAAACGCGTCGCGGCGAAGTGATCCGCTACGTGCAGGAAAAATATGGCCGCAACCAAGTCGCGCAGATTATCACCTTCGGAAAACTCAAGGCACGCGCCGTGTTGCGCGATACCGGTCGCGTGCTGCAGATGAGCTATGGACAGGTGGACCGGCTGTGCAAGCTGGTGCCGAACCATCCGACCGACCCGTGGGATCTGGAAAAGGCGCTGGGCGGTGTTCCTGAACTTCGTGAGGAATATCGCCGCGACGAACAGGTGAAGCGGCTGTTCGATTTGGCAATGAAGCTGGAGGGCCTGCCGCGTCACAGCTCCACCCACGCTGCGGGTGTGGTGATCGGCGATCGCCCGCTTTCCGAACTGGTCCCACTCTACCGCGATCCACGGTCGGATATTCCCGTCACACAGTTCGACATGAAATTTGTCGAGGCAGCAGGGTTGGTGAAATTCGACTTTCTCGGCCTGAAGACACTATCGGTGCTCCAAAAGGCGGCACAGATGCTGGCCAAACGCGGCATCATCGTTGAGTTTGACAAGCTCACGCTTGACGATCCAGCAACCTATGAACTGCTGCAATCGGGCGATACAGTGGGCGTGTTCCAGCTGGAATCCGAAGGTATGCGGCGCACGCTGGCGGCGGTGCGACCAACCAATTTTGGCGACATTATCGCGCTCGTGTCACTCTATCGCCCCGGCCCGATGGACAATATCCCGATGTTCGGTCGCCGAAAAAACGGTGAAGAAAAGATAGAATATCCGCACCCGCTGCTCGAAGGCATATTAGCCGAAACCTACGGTATCTTCGTCTATCAGGAACAGGTGATGCAGGCCGCGCAGATCCTGGCTGGCTACTCACTCGGTGGTGCAGACCTTCTCCGTCGCGCGATGGGTAAGAAGATCAAGTCGGAGATGGATGAGCAGCGCGCTATCTTCGTCAAGGGTTGCGCGGAGCATAACCAGATAGACGCGGCCAAGGCGAACGAACTGTTCGACTTGATCGACAAGTTCGCAGGTTATGGCTTCAACAAGTCACACGCTGCGGCTTATGCGCTGTTGTCCTATCACACTGGCTGGCTGAAGCGGCATCACCCTGAGGCCTTTTACGCCGCATCCATGTGTTTCGACATGCACCAGACCGACAAGCTGGCAGTTTTTGTTGATGATATGCGCCGCATGGGCACGCAGTGTCTGCCACCGTCGATCAACCACAGCGAAGCCGAATATAGCGTCGAAGAATGTGAGTCCGGATTGGCGGTCCGCTACGCGCTAGCGGGCCTCAAAAATGTCGGTGAAAAGGCGATGGAAGGCATTGTCGCGGAGCGCGAGGCCAATGGGCCCTATCGCGACCTTGACGATTTTGCCAACCGCGCCGATCCAGCGCAAATCAACCGTCGCAGCCTTGAAAACCTGGCGTCTGCAGGCGCATTTGACGAGTTTGAGGCAAATCGCGCTTCGGTCTTTGGCGGTATCGAGATGATCTTGGCGACCGCGCAATCAGCGCGCGACCAGCGCGAAAGCGGGCAGGGCGGATTGTTCGGTGGGGATGCTGCAGCGGATGCCGGCAAGATGCGCCTGCCCAATGCAGAGAAATGGTCAGTCGCTGAAACGATGGAGCACGAACGTGAAGCGTTCGGTTTCTACTTCTCCTCACACCCCATTTCGCAATTCACCCAGATCGCGGCCAGCCATGGCGCGAAAAGCTATCTCGAAACCATTGATTGCGGCCCGATACCGGAAGGCAGCCGAAAATCTGCGGTAATTGCGGCAATGGTCCAATCGGTTAAGTGGCGTGAATCCAAACGCGGCAAGCGCTTTGTGCAGGCGGAATTTTCAGACAGCAGCGGCCAGTTCCAGGCGAGCTGTTTTGATGAAGATGTGTGCGCGAGCCTTGCTGAATGGGCTAAGTCAGGAGAATGCCTACTCCTTACGGTGGAAATGGACCTGCCTTCGGGCGAGGAAATTCCGCGCATTGCTGTACGCAGTGCAAAGCCGCTTGCAGGGCTGGTTTCTAACACCCAGTTCAAATTGCTGCTGGATATCGACAGAGCCGATGCTTTTTTGCGGCTTCAAGGCCTGATTCTGCCGCTTGGCGGTGGACGCGGTGAAGTTGTTGCGCGCACCCGCACTGCCAATGGCAAGACCGCCGATATCGTACTAGGACGCAAATTCAGGCTTGACGTAGAGTTGGTCGAGAAGGTCAAAGAAATACAGGGCGTAGAGAATGTGGAACTCGCGCCGGTTAAGCCGTATCTGATGAGCGTCCGCTGAAAATATAGCGGGCAGGGGAGAAAAAAATGCTGGGTGGAATGCAGGATTGGGACCTGAGGGTCACACATCTGATTGATTATGCCGAACGCGAACATGGCACCCGCGAAATTGTGACGCGCTGGTCCGATGGCAGCATCGAGCGCACCAATTGGGCCAATGTCGCGTCTGAAGCGCGTAAGATGGCTCAGGCCTTTGTGGGCATGGGTTTGAAACCGGCAGATCGCGTGGCGACCTTTGCGATGAACCACCACCGTCATCTTGCTGCCTGGTATGGCGCGATCGGTTGTGGCGGGGTGATACACACCGTCAACGTCCGGTTGTTTGATGAAGACCTCATCTACATCATGAACCATGCCGAGGATAAGGTGCTGCTTTATGATGCGCAGTTTCAGCCTGTCATCGACCGGTTGAAGCCGCATCTGAAGACAGTGGAGCACTATATCGTCTTCGACAGTGCGCAGTATGAAGAGTGGCTCGGCGCGCAGGACGGCAATTTCGACTGGGTGGGGGGCGACGAGCGCGACCCGTGCATGCTCTGCTATACCAGCGGCACGACGGGTAATCCGAAAGGTGTATTGTACCAGCATCGCTCGACCATGCTCCACGCTATGGCCGAAGTTGCGCCGACTATCTTCAACCTTTCCATGACTGCGGCTTTGTTACCCATTGTCCCAATGTTCCATGCTGCGAGCTGGGGCCTGCCTTTTGCGGGTGCGATGGCGGGTGTGAAGTTCGTTTTTTCCACCACCAACGAAGCGTCCGTGCTGCATAAACTGATGCTCGATGAAGGCGTCACGCATAGCGCTGGCGTGCCGACGGTGTGGCTTGCGATGTTCCAGCATCTCGATGCTGAAAAAGCGGCAGGGCGCCGCTATGACCTCGGTAAATTGCAGCTGGTCACCATTGGAGGCACGGCGGCTCCCCGCATGATGATCGAGCGGCTGATGACACAAGGTGTGCGTGTTGCCCACGCTTGGGGCATGACGGAAACCTCTCCGATCGGCACGATGGGCGCGCCAATCCCGGGCTGGGATGAAATGACGCTCGACCAGCAGATCGACGTCGTTTCGAAACAGGGCAAGATCCCCTTTGGTGTCGAACTGCGCGTTATAGATAAGGATGGCAATGTCGCCCCGCGCGATGGCACCACCGAAGGCGCGCTTCAAATTCGCGGACCATGGGTGATTAAGCGCTATTTCAAGGCCGAGACCGATGCCGTCGATGGGGAGCAATGGTTCGATACTGGCGACGTCTCGGTCATCCATCCGAATGGCACGATGCAGATTACTGATCGCGTCAAGGACGTTATCAAATCGGGTGGCGAATGGATCAGTTCGGTTGAGCTGGAAAATGCCGCTGTCGGATGCCCTGGCATAGCGCAGGCCGCAGCGATCGGCGTCTATCACCCCAAATGGGATGAGCGACCAATCATTGTTGCGGTGAAAAAGCCCGAGGCGGAGACGCTGACCGAAACTGATGTGATCGACTATCTCAAGGAACGTATCGCCAAATGGTGGCTGCCGGACGAGGTGCATTTCGTCGAAAGCATGCCGATCACGGGCACGGGCAAAATCCAGAAGGCGGAACTGCGCAAGCAATATAAGGATTACAAACTGCGGAGCCTCGGCTGATGTCCGCCGAAGCACATGTCGACCCCACGCGTGAGGCATTCAACGCCTTCAAGGCACTGCCGCGCGATGTGCCGATCCAGATGCTCAACCTGATCCGTTATCGTGACTTAGCGGTCTATCCTGAAGGCCACGAAAATGCCGGCAAGGGCTGGAGCGGGGAACGGGCTTATCAGGAATATGGTAAAACCAGCGGCCCGATTTTCCAGCGCGTCGGGGGGAGCGTCCTTTGGCGCGGCGCCTTTCAGACCGTACTGACTGGTCCCGCGGACGAGCATTGGGACGCGGCGTTCATTGCACAATACCCCAACGCCGGAGCGTTTCTGGAGATGGTCACCGACCCCGATTATCGTCTCGCGGTGGTCAACCGCCAGGCCGCGGTGCAAACGAGCCGACTTGTTCGCTTTGCACCCATGGAGGGTGATACCAGCAGTTTTGGCTGATCAGAAAAGCACCAGTTGTCCGTCGCAGCGGGGTGGAATGAACAGGTCGCTGCGCAATTCTATCCTTGTCTGGTTTAGTCCGGCCTTTCGCGCAGCGATTCTAAAACGGTTCCTGATCAAATCAGCCCAAGGTCCCGACCCGCTCATCCGCTGAAAAAAGTTCGGATCGTTGTCTCTGCCTTCACGGATTGAGCGAACAATCGACATAACCTTGCCTGCTCGGTCGGGAAAATGCACTTGCAGCCAATCCTGAAATAAGGGTGCGACTTCATGTGGCAAGCGAAGCGGAATCCAGCTTGCGGTTTTCGCGCCAGCGTCTGCCGCTCGCTCTACGATAGACTCGATTTCATGGTCGTTTATCGCGGGAATGATAGGTGCGACATTGACGTGAGTGGGGATGCCTGCGTCGGTTAATCCTTTGATTGCAGCGAGACGCTTCTCTGGACGAGGCGCGCGCGGTTCCAAAATCCGGTGCAAAGCGGGATCAAGCATAGTTACCGAAACAGCCACAGCCACCAACCCCTTTGCTGCCATCGGCGCCAGCAAATCGATATCCCGCAGGATACGGTCAGACTTTGTCGTGATAGTTAGCGGATGATTGGCCTCTGCCAACACTTCCAGGCACTGCCGCATGATCCGCCATTTGCGTTCGATTGGCTGATAGGCGTCAGTGTTGGTGCCAAAGGCGATGGGGGTGGGGACATGGCCCTTTTTGCCTATTTCTGCGCGCAATAGATTGGCCGCATCGGGTTTTGCGAACAACTTACTTTCAAAGTCGAGGCCGGGTGACAAATCGTGAAAGGCATGGCTCGGTCGCGCATAACAATAAATACATCCATGCTCGCACCCGCGATAGGGATTGACCGATTTGTCGAATGGAATGTCTGGTGACGCGTTCCGGGCCAGTATCGTCTTAGGTCGTTCGAGGGTCACTTGTGTGCTGATAGGTGCCGCACTGCCATCCAGTACCGTACGTTCATCGAGCCAATCACCATCTGCTACGCGCGACTTTAGGTTGAAGCGGGTCGGCGTGGTGTTGGCGGGCGCACCCCTGCCAGAGACAAAGTCTAGGTAACAGCTTTTGGACACCCATGCAGGGTATCATGTCCAAAAGAACAAATAAAGAACATTATTGTTCACGTAGGCGCGGCATCAATTCTACAAAGTTGCACGGCTTGTGGCGATTATCGAGCTGATGGACGAGTATTTTTTCCCATCCGTCGCGTACGGCGCCGTTCGAACCCGGCAATGCAAATATGTAGGTACCGCGTGCCAGCACTGCGCAGGCTCTGCTCTGAATTGTTGAGGTTCCGATAGTTTCGTAGCTGAGCATACGAAATAACTCACCAAAACCAGGTATGTCCTTACTTTTTACGCGATCAAGAGCCTCGGGAGTTATATCACGCCCGGTCAATCCCGTGCCTCCGGTAAGGATAACTACATCGGTATATTCGTTGTCGATAAATCCGTGCAGCCTCGCGACCAAGTTCGAAACATCGTCGCGTTCGATCAACCGATCGACCAACTGATGCCCGGCATCGACGATGTAGTCGGCCAGCAAATCGCCGCTCGTATCATTCTCGTAGGTACGGGTATCGGAAACCGTTATCAACGCGATGTTGACGGGCTTGAATGGCTTGGTTTCATCGAGCGGCAATGCTGCCTCCATTTCTGGGCGTGTTGCCCATGCGAACAGTGGCCACGCGGCCTTCCTTGGGGACTGTGGGCCATAAATATTGCGCAAGCCCCTTCATGCTGCCGCCATTCTTTCCGCGCTGGATTTCGTACATCCAGTAGTTTCGCAGGATGATCGAAACATAACCGCGGGTTTCCCAATAAGGGATCGATTCAATGAACAGCAACGGATCACCATTGTCGCGGATTTCGTTGTTCCAGCGCGTGACGGGGGCGGGGCCAGCGTTATAGGCAGCGATGACCTTTGGCAGCAGCCCTCCTGTCGCATTCATGTCGCGTAATTTCTCGATGTAGCTCTGGCCATATTCGAGATTGACCGAAGGACGGTCGAGATCGCTCGCTGATAGGAAAGAACCGCGTGCGCGCGCCATTTCCTGGGCGGTAGATGGCTTAACCTGCATCAGGCCGCGCGCGCCTGCACTACTGATCACGGAGGTGCGAAAGGCTGACTCCTGCAGCGAATGGGCATAAACCAGCGCAGGATCAATGCGCCAGCCGCCGATCGGTGTCCAGTTCGGAAAGGGATACCGCATCATCGGATCGAGTTTTTCACCCGACGGTCCATAGTGCCCCATCCACAGTTGCGTGGCGGGCAGATTTAGCGCCCCGGCAACCTGAGCCAACGCTGAATGCTGCTCGGGATTGCCAATTTTCGCCTGATGACGCAGTGCCTCATCAGCAAGGCTACCCTTACCAATCGCCGCAAGGGCGACGGCGGTCCGTACATTTTCTTGCTGGCCCAGCTGCTTCCAGTTGGTCGAATGGTATCGCATCGTCTTGCTCGCGACCGGTTCCATACCCAGTGCTTCGCTGGCAAGCAGACCGTAAAAGGTTTCCTGAAGGCGGGCAGCTGCCTGAAGACGAGATTGCACTTGTTGCGGTTGATGTACAGCCATTGCCGCACGGCTGCTCCAGAAAAGCGCAGCGCTACGCAGTTCATCATTATCGGCAGTACGTGCGACCTTATCGAAACTGGCAAACGCTTCGCGCTGGTCACCGAGGCGCCAGCTAGCAAGACCATGTACCCATTGTGATTGTATGGCCCAGGCTCCACCTGCTACCATTGCCGTTGCGGCCAACCGGCGAGCGTTAGCGTCATCATTTTCAATATAGTAAGACCAGGCAACGCGATAACGCAGTTCGGTTAGAGCTTCGCTGTCGAGCGAAAGGCCTTGTTCGTTCAATAGCGCTTCCGCTTCTGCCGGATTGTCGGCCTTGATAAATTCCTGCAGCTTGGAGCGCAGGGCCGCTGCGCTTTGATTGCTATCCGGCAGATCGCGTTTTGGGGCGCTGCCAAGGAAGGAAAAACGGCGGGTGCCTGGTCGTACCGGCAGATCGGCGACGCCGCGCTTGATGGCCATTTTTTCGATCTGTTCCGCTTGCGGCAGCCAAGGGGCCGCTTCGAGCAGCGCCTGTAGCTGAGCAGCCTCAACTTTCGGACTGCCCGCCGCCAGATATAGTTCGGCGCGGGCCATAGAATTAATAGGCCCTTTGGGTGCAGCCTCAATCAATCGCGCTGCTTCCACCCAGTTCTTGCCGTCAATCGCAGCAAAAATGGCGGCATATGCCTGCTTGTCCTTGCTTGTCGGCATTGCACCGAGTGCGTCAAGCGCATCGGGCGAGACAGCTTGACGAACGCTATCCGAAGTTCCCGCAGTAGCGGCTGTTGTGACGCCGAGTGCAGAAGCTGCCAGAAGGAGAGATTTGCAAATTTGCACGGTCTTGATCACTGCTGATCTTTCAATACGATCCGCTGAAGATCCTTCCAGGCCTGCGCCTTCAAAACCGGGCGCGCGAGTAGGGTTCGCGGATGGAATGTTGCCACTGCGGTCAAAATGCCGCCATCTTGGTTAAAATCAGGTAAATTTGTGCGGGCGGACATCAGTTCTTCGCCCAACAACGCTTCGGACACTGTAGAGCCGAGTAGCAGCAGCTTTCCCGGCCGCGCGACTTTGATCTGGTGGCTCGCAAATTCGCCCAGAACAGGAATGTCTTGCGGTGGTAGTGCGCTGCTTGCCGGGCGGCTGTAGGCCAGCGCTGCAAGGTGGACGCTTTGGGGTGTGTATCCGCAGGCTTTCAGCATTGCCTGCAGCAATTGCCCCACCGGCCCGCTACCCAATTTACCGGTGGTCAAATCCGCTTCCTCTGGGAAGTCGACGAGAACCATCAATTCAGGCACTTGTACCGCATGAGGCGCTGCGCGAGTGGGGCTGTAGCCATTGCCGGGAAGCGATGCATCGCTGGCGATAACGTTTTGCAACGTTTCAAAATCGGTCGGCCAGTCTTTGCGTGCAGATATTGTCGCAACGGGTGCAACCGGCGACGGTGTTGCGCGCCTAATGGTTTCTTCCAGCCTTGTTGCAGGCGGAGCAGGATCGTCGAGCCAGTTGGTCGTCGTTTCACCGCACAGATAATCGACGCCGGCATCGTGCCACCAGCCTATGATCGAGTTTGCGAGAATTTTTCCCCTGTCCTGCGGTGCGACCTGCATGTTTCGTATCAGTCACTGGTTGACGCGAAGGTCAATTGCTTGGCATGGCGAATCCTGTCAGTTGAGGCAAAATCGAGACAGCCCGATATCAGGGCAAAGAGAAGGATGAGTTGCTATGAGCGAACGGGAGTCGATGCCCTATGATGTGGTGATCGTCGGTGGCGGTCCGGCAGGCCTATCTGCGGCCATCCGTCTCAAACAGATCAACCCCGAAACCTCGGTTTGCATCCTTGAAAAAGGGTCGGAAATCGGCGCCCATATCCTGTCTGGCGCGGTGTTCGATCCCAAAGCTATCGACGAGCTGCTGCCGGACTGGAAAGATCAAGGCTGTCCGATGGCCGAAGTTCCGGTTACCGAAAACCACCACTGGGTGCTTTCGCGCGGCGGCCATATGGCGATTCCGCACCTCTTTACGCCGGGTTGGATGCACAACAAGGGCACCTATACCGGTTCGCTTGGCAATCTGTGCCGCTGGCTGGGCACGCAGGCCGAAAATCTGGGTGTCGAAATCTTCCCGGGCTTCCCGGCTGCCGAAATCCTATACAATGACGATGGCTCGGTGAAGGGCGTCGCGACCGGAGACATGGGTGTAGCCCGTGATGGCAGCCACAAGCCTGACTATATGCCGGGGATGGAACTGCACGCAAAATATACTTTGTTTGCAGAAGGTGCGCGCGGACATCTCACAAAGCAATTGAAGTCAAAATATGACCTGGAACGCGATTGCCAGCCGCAGGTTTATGGCATCGGCATGAAGGAATTGTGGGATATCGAGCCCGAAAAGCACAAGCCGGGCAGGGTGATTCACACCCAGGGCTGGCCACTGTCTGAAACCGAAAGTTGGGGCGGGGGCTTCCTCTATCACCAGGCAAACGGTCAGGTGGCCTTGGGCTTCGTCGTCGCGCTCGATTATACCAACCCGCACGTATTCCCGTTTGAGGAATTCCAGCGTTGGAAGCAGCATCCCGAAATCCGCAAGATTTTGGAAGGTGGCAAGCGTGTGTCCTATGGCGCGCGTGCGATCAACGAAGGTGGCTGGCAATCGGTGCCGAAGCTCGCTTTCCCGGGCGGCGCGTTGATTGGTTGCTCTGCTGGTTTCGTCAATGTTCCCCGTATCAAGGGCAGTCACACCGCGATGAAATCGGGAATGCTGGCCGCAGAAAGCATCTCGGCTGCGCTGTCGGCGGGCCGTGAGCATGACGAATTGTCGGATTATCAGCCCAATCTCAACGAAAGCTGGATCGCAACCGAGCTTAAGCTGGTAAAAAATGCCCAGCCTGCGGTCGCCAAATATGGCGAAACCTATGGTACAATCTTCGCCGGTATCGACATGTGGATGCGCACGATGAAGATCGGCCTGCCGATCGAGATGAAGCACCATGCTGACAATGAATCACTTGGCCGTAAGGACCTGTATCAGCCCGTTAATTATCCAAAACCCGATGGCGTGATCAGCTTTGACCGGCTTTCCTCGGTGTTTCTGTCAAACACTAATCACGAGGAAGACCAGCCCTGTCATTTGCAGCTCAAAGACCCCGAGGTGCCCATCACGGTTAACCTTGCGCTCTACGATGCGCCGGAAACGCGCTATTGCCCAGCAGGTGTTTATGAAATCGTCGGTAAGGATGAAGGGCAACCGCGCCTTCAGATAAACGCGCAAAACTGTGTCCACTGCAAAACTTGCGACATCAAGGATCCGACGCAGAACATCAACTGGGTGACGCCCGAGGGCGGAGGTGGCCCCAATTATCCGAATATGTAAGATCCTTTCTATATCCGCGTTGCTGGCGATTTCCACGCCAGCCTCTGCGGCGCAGGAGGCGAGCGACATTTACTGGAATGCACAGCGGCAGGAAATAACCGGCCGCGGTGATGAGGCGTTGAAAAGCTATGCGAAGCTGCTCGCGCGCAGCCCGGATAGCGAGGCCGCCGCTAATAACCTGTTGAATGCGGCGGTTCGTGAAGGAAGTTTCATCGACGCGCTAGCTGCAGTGAAAGCTGCGCAAAAGGCGAAACAGGCCGACAGCGATGCACCGCTCTTGATCCTTGCCGATGCCTTTCGTCGTAAGAAATGGGCAGAGGCGGACCGCGCGCTGGCTGATCTGGAAGCTGAAACCGATTTCGCATTCATGATGCCGATGCTCAAAGGTTGGCTGAATGTTGCCCAAGGGCGCGATTCCAGCGTCGATGCACGCACATTCCAGTCATCGGGGCTTACCGCCTATTATGGCGACGACCAGCTGATTTACTTCGACCTCGCTGACGGAAATAGTGCGCAGGCCAAGTTGCGGCTGCGCAATTTTAGGGGTTATGATGAACCGCATGGCCGCTTCCTTGCCGGGCATGCAATCGGTGAATTTTCGCGCAGCGAGGAGGCCGAGTTTGCATCGGCACTGGGGCGACAGATCGGTCTTGATGCGGGCAATTATGCGACGCCGCCGGTTACCGCAGAACTTGGGTTGGCAATGCTGTTTGCCCGGCTCGGATTGGCGCTCGATGAGCAGGGGCAGCCGCAGAAGGCATTGTATTTCGCGCGTATCGCCAATTGGATCGCGCCGTCGAGTGATGCCGCCAAATTGTCCCTGGCGGAATTGTTTGACAGGCAAGGGCTGGATGCAAAGGCGTCTACGCTACTGAAAACGATTGCGCCAACTTCACCTTTCTGGACCCAGTCCATTGTCAATCAAACCCAATTGGCAGCCACGCCTGAAGAGGCCGTAGCAATTGCCCGAGCGGCTTCAGAGATGCAGTCCGTTTCGTCGCAACTGAAACTGCTCTACGCGCAAACGCTCGAACAGGCGGAAAGGCGAGATCAGGCCATAACAGTATATCGCAGTCTGCTTGCTCAGGATGCGGGAGGAGCAAATGGGCCTAGGCGCGCGGTCTACCTGCTGTTGCTCGCTACGACTCTTGATGCAAATGGTGATTGGGACAGCGCCCGAAACGCATTGGAGGATGCGGCTGTTCTTGACCCCAAAAGCGCACAGATCCTCAACTATCTGGGATATTCACTGCTCGAACGACGGATTGACGTCGCGCGCGGGTTCGACCTCGTTTCGAAGGCGCACCAACTCGCGCCACAATCCGCCGCGATCACAGATTCGCTGGGCTGGGCACATTTCCTGCGTGGCGAAACCGACGCGGCGATACCGTTGCTCGAACGCGCGGTTAAGGATGCTATTGCCGATGTGGCGATCAACGAACATCTCGGCGATGCCTATTGGGCCAGCGGACGGCGGACCGAAGCGCGTTTCGCCTGGAAGGCCGCGTCGCTGGCAGCCGAAGGTAAAGTGGCAGAGCGTTTGACCCGAAAAATCGACTTTGGCTGGACCAAAGAGACGGCCGCACCCTAAGCCGATGCCGCACAGCGAAACCGCATACGCCAAGATCAACTTTGCACTGCATGTCCGGCAGCGGCGCGAGGATGGCTATCACGAGCTGGAAACGCTTTTTGCATTTGCGGAAGATGGTGACATTTTGACGGCGGAACCGGCAGAGACGCTATCACTTTCGATTACAGGCCCGTTTGCCGAGGGTTTGGAAGCCGATGACACCAATTTGGTTCTGCGCGCTGCAAAGGCACTAAAACTGGCCAGTGGGACGGGACAGGGGGCTACAATCAGGCTCGACAAGCGCCTGCCTGTTGCTGCCGGTATTGGCGGCGGTTCGGCTGACGCCGCCGCGGCGTTACGCCTTCTAACGCGACTTTGGGGAGTCGCTATTCCCGATGCAGCGATGCAGGAAATTGCGGTTGGTCTTGGTGCCGACGTGCCTGCATGCCTTCAATCCAAGACCGTCTTCGGTAGCGGTGTTGGGGAAAAGCTTGCCGCATTGGCTGTCGACGACATCGCTGGCGCACCGATTCTGCTCGTCAATCCTTTGAAGTCCTGCCCGACCGGTCCTGTATTCAAGGCCTGGGATGGGGTTGATCGGGGGGCGCTGGATGTGCAGGACTGGCAGCATGCCCGCAATGATCTGGAAGCGCCGGCGATTGGGTTGGTTCCGGAAATTGCTGAGGTGATTGCTGAGCTTAAGCTTCAACGGGGCGTCACTTTCGTGCGTATGTCCGGTTCCGGTGCGACCTGTTTTGCGCTGTTCGGGTCGTTGGATGATAGAGACAAGTCTGCTCATGCCATATCGGCATCGAGGCCAGACTGGTGGTTGCTGCCGACGGTGCTGCGATGAATGACGCTTGGAAGCTGATCGGCGAACCCAAGGCGGGCGGCATCCTGATTGTCAGCGATCATGCGTCGAACCGCGTTCCGGATGATATCCATCTGGGCATCGATCCGACCTTGCTGCAGCAGCACATTGCCATCGACATTGGCGTGGCAGGGGTGGCCGAAGCGATGTCGGGAAATGCCAACTATGCTGCGTTTCTCGGCAATGTCAGCCGCCTTGTTTGTGATTTCAATCGAGAGGAACATCAACCTGCGGCGATTCCGATCGCCAGCGATGGACATGCGATACCGGGAAATGCTCTCAACCATGAAGCGCATGAGGCGCGCCTCAATCGCTTCTTCCGGCCTTATCATGCAAAACTCACCGAATTGCTGGAGCAGCATCGGCCCGCACTAATCCTTTCCCTGCACAGCTTCACTCCACAATTGGAGAGTCATCCAGAGCAGAAAAGACCGTGGCAAGTTGGCGTTTTGTATAACGAAGATGACCGCGCAGCGCGGATTGCCATTCCCTTGTTTGAAGCAGAGGGCCTGTGCGCTGGCGACCAGCAACCCTATTCAGGCAAACTGCTGAATGCGACGATGAACCGCCATTGCGAGGTCTATGGCAGACCCTATCTCGGCATCGAAATCCGGCAGGACCAAATCGGTGAAGGAACGGGGCAGTCTGTCTGGGCAGAACGCCTTGTGCGGATTAGCAACGAAGTGGCGTTGAAACTGCGGGCTTAGCGCTGTAAGGCGCCTGCAAACGCCTTATTGGCGAAATAATATTACAGGAGTCTCCCTCATGCCTGCCCTTCGTTCGCGCACCTCAACCCATGGTCGTAATATGGCAGGCGCGCGCGGGCTTTGGCGCGCAACGGGCATGAAGGACAGCGACTTCGGCAAGCCGATTGTTGCGGTGGTCAACAGCTTCACCCAGTTTGTGCCGGGGCATGTCCATTTGAAGGACCTCGGCCAGATGGTCGCGCGCGAGATCGAGGCAGCGGGTGGCGTGGCGAAGGAATTCAATACCATCGCCGTCGATGATGGCATCGCGATGGGGCATGACGGGATGCTCTATTCGCTGCCAAGCCGCGATTTGATTGCCGACAGCGTCGAATATATGGTCAACGCGCATTGTGCCGACGCGATGGTGTGCATTTCGAACTGCGACAAGATCACGCCAGGCATGTTGATGGCCGCGCTGCGCATCAACATTCCCGTGGTGTTCGTCTCCGGCGGGCCGATGGAGGCGGGTAAGGTCATCCTGAAAGGCAAGGAAGTTGCGCTCGATCTTGTCGACGCGATGGTTGCCGCGGCCGACGAGAAATATAGTGACGAGGAAGTCGCAACGATTGAACGGTCGGCTTGCCCGACATGCGGATCCTGTTCGGGCATGTTCACCGCCAATTCGATGAACTGCCTGACTGAGGCGCTGGGCCTTTCGCTTCCCGGCAATGGCTCGACGCTTGCGACCCATTCTGACCGCAAAGCGTTGTTCCTGCGTGCGGGCGAACTCGCAGTCGAGCTGTGTCGCCGCTATTACGAACAAGACGACGAAAGCGTTCTGCCGCGCAATATTGCGACATTCGAAGCCTTCGAAAATGCGATGAGCCTGGACATTGCCATGGGCGGTTCGACCAATACCGTTCTGCACCTGCTGGCCGCCGCTTATGAGGCTGGGGTCGATTTCACGATGACCGACATTGACCGGCTGTCACGGAAAGTGCCCTGCCTGTCAAAAGTCGCACCGGCCAAGCAGGACGTTCATATGGAGGATGTCCACCGCGCCGGCGGCATCATGTCGATCCTCGGGGAATTGGACCGGGCCGGGCTGCTGCATACACATCTGCCAACCGTTCATAGCAAGACTATGGGCGATGCGCTGAACCAATGGGATATTGCGCGCACCAATGATCCGGATGTGCAGAATTTCTTCAAAGCCGCCCCGGGTGGCGTGCCAACGCAAACCGCCTTCAGCCAGTCACGTCGTTGGGACGAGCTTGATCTGGACCGCGAGAGCGGCGTGATCCGTTCGGCCGAACATGCCTTTTCGAAAGATGGTGGCCTGGCCGTGTTGAACGGCAATATCGCGCTTGATGGCTGCATCGTGAAAACGGCAGGGGTGGATGAGAGCATCCTCAAATTCACTGGCCCCGCCAAGGTTTATGAAAGCCAGGACGCGGCGGTAACAGCAATCCTGACCGGGCAGGTCGAGGCCGGAGACGTTGTGGTCATTCGTTACGAGGGCCCGAAAGGCGGACCGGGAATGCAGGAAATGCTCTACCCGACCAGCTATCTGAAATCGAAGGGATTGGGCGCGGCCTGTGCACTGCTGACCGATGGGCGTTTTTCGGGCGGTACATCCGGGCTGTCGATCGGCCATGTCTCGCCGGAGGCTGCGGAAGGTGGCACGATCGGCCTTGTCGAAAATGGCGACCGGATCGAAATCGATATTCCAAACCGCACTATCCATCTGGCGGTCAGCGATGACGAACTGGCCAAACGCCGTGCGGTGCAGGATGCCAAGGGCTGGCAACCGGCCAAGGAACGTCCGCGTAAAGTCTCGGTGGCCTTGCAGGCCTATGCAGCGATGACCACCAGCGCAGCGCGCGGCGCTATCCGCGATGTTTCGCAACTGGTTTCAAAGCCACGCGGATAGCGGCCCAACAAGCAGGGTTAATGCTCTAGGCTAAGCCATAACTCGCAGACTATAGAGTAGCCATGACTGTTTCCGTGCGTTTGCTATTCGTTGCCACGGCCACCAGCCTGACATTGGCTGCTTGTGGCGATGGTGCGCCTGCCAGCGGGGTCGAAGGCGTTGCCGAAGCCGACCGCATTGAATGTGCGCTCGCCGGTTCAACCAAGTATGAACGGGTGTGCGCCACCGAAACCATGCCCGGTGAAAAGGGCAAGATGCTCGTGGTGCGCCATCCCGATGGCGGGTTTCGCCGTTTCAACATCCTCACCGACGGTCGCGGACTTGCGCCGGCAGATGGTTTTGATGAAACCGCTATCAAGATCCTTGGTGGTGGAATGATTGAGGTCAGCTCGGGCGACGACATCTACCGTCTGCCTGCCGATATCAAATCATCGGGGCAGAAATAGACTGCCAAGCTTGCTTCTGCCTGCGTGCGCGGGCAAGGCGCATAGCGTGAACGACAGCAGCGAAATCATCCGAATAGCCTCACGCGGTGACGGCGTTACCGCAGACGGGCGGCATGTGCCTTTCGCTGCCCCTGGAGATCGCCTTAACCCCGGCGGAGGGCTTATTCACGGCCCGCACCATGCCGAACCACCTTGCCCGCACTTCCAGTTGTGTGGCGGTTGCCAGTTGCAGCATCTGGACGATGAAACGCTCAAGACGTTCGTACAGGATCGTATCGTCCACGCCATTGTGGCGCAGGATATCGAATTGCCGGAATTCATGCCCGTGCATATTTCTCCACCACATAGTCGGCGTCGTGTGGCGGTGCGGTCGGCTTGGGCCGGCAAGCAATTCCAGCTGGGCTTCAGCTCGGAAAAGAGCCATCGCATCGTCGATCTGAAGCAATGCGACATCATGGCGCCCGAACTGTTTGCGCTGCTGCAACCGTTACGTGCCTTTCTCGCCCCCCGCATCGGGCCAAAGCGCAATGTGGAAATCAAGCTGGCGCTGGTTGATCAGGGCGTGGATGTCTTGATCGAGAATTGGTCGCCTGAGGGCCTTGAAACACATGAGGCGATGACGGCCTTTGCAACCGCCAACCATCTGGCACGGCTCTCCACAGACGATGGATATGGCCCGACGACCTATTGGGAGCCAGAGCCAGCGACAGTTACGCTGGGGGGGATTGCTGTTGTTTATCCGCCGTATGGCTTCCTGCAGGCAACGCGCGATGGGGAACAGGCTCTATTCAAGGCCGTGCAGGAGATGGTTGGCGAAGCAAAGCTGGTGGCCGACCTGTTTTCGGGGTTGGGTACCTTTGCCTTCGCGGTCGCGCAGGGGCGGAAGGTGTTCGCGGCGGAAGCGGAGCGGGCGGCCCTACTTTCAATGAAAGCCGCAGCGGGCAAGGCAGGATTGCAACTGCTTGCCGAGCATCGGGACCTTTTCAGGCGGCCTTTGACGCCGTCAGAACTCCATCGCTTTTCCGCGGTAATCCTTGATCCGCCGCGGGCGGGTGCGCGTGAGCAGGTTGCGGAACTTGCGAAATCGGATGTGTCGAAGATCGCCTATGTAAGCTGCAATCCATCCAGCTTTGCGCGCGATGCAAAAACTTTGATTGGCGCGGGCTTCAGGCTTCAGAGGATATGGCCTGTCGGGCAGTTCCGCTGGTCAACCCATGTCGAACTGGCGGGTGAATTCACCCGCCAGTAACGTTCAAATCAATGAAATACCGCCAAGATGGCGTGCAACGTCAACGCCATAAGCGCGAGTGACGACAGCGCAAACAGCAGGAAGCGCACGGCCACCTTGTTCACCAATGAATGCCACAGGCTGTGTGCGATCCGCAGGCCGACATAGACCCAAGCGATCGTGGCATTGAGGCCGTCGCCTTGCCCGATCGTCGCCAGAAGCAATGCTACCGCATAAAACACCGTCGGTGCCTCGTGCAGGTGGTTATAATTGTGCGCCTTCCATTGGACGTTTGCGGGGAGTAACCCTTCAAGCTTCGAACCCGTCCAGCCCACATCTGCACCAGGCGTGTTGTCTTTGGGTACCTTGCCGATCGCTGGCAATCGGGTTGCGTACATCCATATCCACATCAGCATCGTCCAGCCCGCGAGCACCGCGACCGGTTTCAGGATTTCAGCATGTTCCATGTAATCTGCTCCCGTAATATTACAGCGTCGCCATGACCGCATTCACCGCTAGAGCGGCGAGACACGCGGTCGACAGCAGGAAAATCGAAAAGCGCACCATGACTTTGTTGATCGTCGCCTGATAAACCGAATGGATGATGCGTAGCGCAACATAAGCCCATGCGAACTTGATCATCAATGGCGAGGCTGCGCCAGCAATGTGCAGGATGAAAATTGTCGCATAAAAAATCGTCGGCTGTTCCATCAGGTGGGTGTAATTGTGCGATTTCCATGCAGCTGTACCGAGCATCGGGTCAATGTCTTGACCGCGCAGCCCCGGCGCTGGCGGCTCATTGCCTCCAAGTTTCGCCGCGGCGCTGAACCGTGAAAAAGCCAGCCAAGCCAGCATCACCAATGACCATGCAACCAGAACCGCTGCAGGTGCAAGAATAGTCGTATCCATGAAGAAAACCCTCCCTGTTTTCGATGACAGGAAGGGTGCTTCAGTCGGTGTAAATTGTCAAATGCAACTTATTGTGCGGATCGCTTGCCGATATGGTGGACATTGCCCAGATCATTGGCGGCAATGCGCGCGTAAAGGCTTGCCATTGGCTCATCCTCGACCTCGAAGTCTTCGGTTTCGCCAAAGCCGTTAAACTCGGTCCGCATAGCGCAGCCATAGGCACCGAGCATGCCAACTTCGATATAATCGCCTGCTTTGACGTCCGCAGGTAACAGGAACGGGCCGGCCATATAATCCATATCGTCACAGGTCGGCCCGTAGAATGCGAACTCGGCCTGTTCGTCGCTGCCGCTTTCGCGCATCAACTCGACCGGGAAACGCCAGCTAACATGCGCTGCATCGAACAGTGCGCCATAGGCTCCGTCATTGATATACAATTCATTGTCCCGGCGCTTTTCAACCTTGACCACCAAGGAGGCATATTCGGCGCACAGTGCACGGCCCGGCTCGCACCAAAGCTCTGCCGAATAGCTGATGGGCAGGTCTTCGAAGCTGCGGTGGATCGTTTCGAAATAGGCTTCGAGCGGCGGGGGCTCCATGCCGGGGTAAACCGATGGAAATCCGCCGCCAACATCGACGATATCGACTGTAACCGATGCTTCGACAATTGCCGCGCGCACCTTCTCCATCGCTTCGGCATAGGCAAGCGGCGTCATCGCCTGACTGCCAACATGGAAAGCAATGCCAAGGCTATCGGCGGCCTGACGGGTCGCGACCAGCAGGTCTGCGACTTCAGAAGGTTCGGCACCGAATTTCGCTGCAAGGCTCAGCTTGGCATGATCCGAGGACACACGGATGCGTACGCAGAGTTCCAGATCAGCTGCTGCTGTGCCGTCAGTCGCGGTTGCACGAACAATCTTCTCGAGCTCTTCATGGCTGTCGAGGCTGAACGTGCGTACGCCATGATTGTGATAGGCCTGTGCGATTGCACGCTCGGACTTCACGGGGTGCATGAAGCACAATTTCGCATCGGGCAGGAATTTGTGCACGAGCCGCACTTCGCCGAGCGAAGCGACGTCGTAATGTGTGATTCCAGCCGCCCACAGTGTTTCAAGAAGCGCGGGCGAAGGATTGGCCTTTACGGCGTAGAGCGAGCGTCCCGGAAACTTCTCAACAAAGAAGCGGGCGGCTCGCGTCGCAGCATGCGGGCGTAGGAGTGTTACGGGCTCGTCCGGGCGCAGGGCGCGGACTAGGGACGCAGCATCAGGATAGTTGTGCAACTCAAGGGACCCCCAAAAAACAAACGGTGAAACAACAAGGCTGCCTTGCGGTTATTGGAAGTCCCCCTGGGGCAGCGGAGGGTGCCTATATGATTCGGGGGGGGAGATGTAAAGAAAAAACGATGCCGTTTTTGTCGACCTAGCCAGCGGCCAAGCGATCCATAACCTCGGTTGTTGTGCTGATATTCCTCAGTATACGTCCATCCCGAAAATTCACGCCTTTGCAAAGAACTTCGGAAAGGATGTAATATGGCGTGCCTGAGGCAATCGGCACTTTCTTGGTAGCAAACATCGTTGAAACCATTTTCTTGTCTGCGCCGTAATATACTACATTTTCATAAAAATATTCCGGACCGGAACATTTCAGGTGGAAATCCTCCAGCACATAATTGACCGCCTTGTCGCCTAAGGGAACGGCAGCTTTGGTGTACGTAATGAGTGTGCCCTTGAATGACTTGTCAGCTTCGTTCCAAGCAAGATCCGACTGGTCCCAGGCAATGCCTCCCTGCGCATTCGTCGCATAAATCCAGGTATGACGGGGATTGCGCTGAAGCGGCCGACGAGAGCAGTCCAATTGACGCCAAACTGTAGATCAAAATGTAACGCATGCCCCGAACTCCCCCTAGGTAGTCAGGACAATCTATCGCGGAATTCGGTCCAGTCAAATTCACGCACACAGCGCAAAGCATCTGTCTCGCTGTTCCACAGCCAGATCGAGGGCAGGGGGACGCCGTTGAAGGTGTTGGTCTTCACCATCGAATAATGCGCCTGGTCGAGGAAAGCGAAACGCTGGCCTGCTTCCATCGCGACGGGTAAGTGGTAATCGCCGATTATGTCGCCTGCAAGGCAGCTGGGACCACCGAGGCGGATAGCCGGGCCTTCTGACCGTTCGCCCAGCATTGCCGGACGATAAGGGGCTTCAATCACGTCGGGCATATGGCAGGTCGCGCTGATGTCGGTGATACCGATGGGCATGCCGTTGTCGAAAACATCGAGCAACTCGCCGACCAATATCCCGGCGTCGAGCGCAATTGCCTCGCCCGGTTCAAGATACACATCGCAACCGGTTTCGTCGCGAACCGCTTTGATGAACTCGACCAGATCGTCACGTTGGTAATCGGCGCGGGTGATATGGTGGCCACCGCCGAAATTAAGCCATTTCAGCTGACTGAAATAGGGCGCGATCTTCGGCTTCAGGCTCTCCCAAGTGCGTTTCAGCGGCTCAAAATCCTGCTCGCACAGCGTATGGAAATGCAGGCCCGATACGCCCTGTAGATGCTCTGGCCGCAACTGGCTGACAGGGAAACCTAGTCGCGAATGCCGGGAGCAGGGGTCGTATTTTGCAACCTCACCCTCCGCATGCTCCGGGTTGATGCGCAGGCCGACATCGACACTGTCGTCAAGATAGGCGGCAAAACGCTCATGCTGCGCTGGCGAGTTGAATATGATGTGATCGGATATGGCAACAATCTCTGCCATGTCGGCAGCCTTGTAACCGGCGCAATAAGTGGCAATCTCGCCCTTGTAATGATCACGCGCCAGCCGCGCTTCCCACAGCCCGCTGGTGCATACGCCGTCCAGATATTCACCAACGACATCGGCCAGCGACCACATCGAGAAGGCCTTGAGCGCCGACAGCACCTTGGCCCCTGACCGGGCTTTCACATCGGCAAGGACAGACAGGTTTCGCCGTACGGCGATTTCGTCCACCACAAAGGCGGGCGTCGGCACGCGGTTCAAGTCAAATCGGGCAAAAGCCCCGGGATCGCCGGCTCTGGTTTCCATTTACTTTTCCTATCCGAGCGGTGCCCGGAATACAAACCAAGCCCCGCCTGCAATCATCGCAAAGCCGATGGCATGGTTGATCGTTAATTTTTCGCCCAGCCAAAACGTAGCAAAGAGTGCGAAGATCACCAGCGTTATCACCTCTTGCATCGTCTTAAGCTCAGCCGCCGAGTAGACCTGATGCCCCATCCGGTTGGCAGGTACGGCAAGGCAATATTCGAAAAAAGCGATGCCCCAGCTGATGATGATGACGATCAACAGCGGTTTCGACTTATGCGCCAGATGGCCATACCAAGCGAAGGTCATGAAGACGTTCGACGCGACCAGAAGCAAGATGGGAGTGATGTGGGCGGATGTCATAGTTCCTGCGCTGCGTCATTCCCGCGAAGGCGGGAACCCATCACCCACCAGTTAAATTTGCTCGTCAGGTGATGGACCCCCGCCTTCGCGGGGGTGACGAGGGTAGGATTAAAATGTCAAAGGCCCTTCCAGTTCCTTCACCTGCCACGGCAAACCATGCTGGTTGAGCATGTCCATGAACGGATCGGGATTGAACTGTTCCATGTTGTACACCCCATGACCACGCCACAGGCCCTTCACGATCAGCGCAGCGCCAATCATGGCAGGAACACCGGTGGTGTAGCTGACTGCCTGATTGCCGGTTTCGGCATAGGCGTCTTCATGGTCGCAGATGTTGTAAATGTAGAGGGTCTTTTCCTTTCCATCCTTGCCGATACCAGTCGCGATGCAGCCGATATTGGTCTTGCCCTTCGTCGTCGGGCCAAGGCTTGCGGGTTCGGGCAATACAGCCTTCAGGAACTGCAGCGGAATGATTTCGACGCCCTGATACTTCACCGGATCGATGCGCGTCATGCCGACATTCTGCAGCACGGTCAGGTGCTTGATATACTCATCGCCAAAGGTCATCCAGAAACGGATGCGCTTGATTTCGGGCAGGTGGGTTTTCAGGCTTTCGATTTCCTCATGATACATGAGGTACATGTTCTTGGGGCCGACGCCTTCGAAATCGAACTGCTGCTTCACCGACATCGGCGGGGTTTCAACCCAGTCACCATTTTCCCAATGGCGTGCGACCGCGGTTACTTCGCGGATGTTGATTTCGGGGTTGAAGTTGGTGGCAAAGGCCTGACCATGATCCCCGCCATTGCAATCGAGGATGTCGAGTGTGTCGATGCGTTCGAAATGATGCTTGTGCAGCCATGTGGTGAACACGCTGGTCACGCCCGGGTCAAAGCCCGAGCCGAGCAGCGCCATCAGCCCTGCATCCTTGAAGCGATCCTGATAGGCCCATTGCCAGTGATATTCGAACTTGGCCTCATCCTTCGGCTCATAATTCGCGGTATCCATATAATGTACGCCAGCGGCAAGGCAGGCGTCCATGATGGCGAGGTCCTGATAGGGCAGTGCAAGATTGACGACCAGCGCAGGCTGGACCTTTTCAATCAGGCGGGTCAGCGCAGGCACTTCTTCAGCATCGATTTCGTATGTGTCGACAACAATACCTGTGCGCTCCTTGACCGATTCGGCAATCGCGTCGCACTTGCTCTTTGTGCGGCTTGCTAGGCTGATGTGCGTAAAAATATCGGCGTTCATCGCCATCTTGTGCACCGCGACCGAGCCGACACCGCCGGCGCCGATTACCAAAACCCTGCTCATCTGTTACGTCCTTCGACAAAGATTCGTTATGGCGAAGGCATATAGAGGGCTTCAGGGTCCAGACCCACTAAATATGCAGTCGAGGCGTCAAAATGGCAAAGATATCGGGGGAAAATGCATGCCGCGAAGTGTGGTTCACTTTGCAAATGCATTTTGTTCCGAAATCGAAGCCATTTTGCCGTCCGAAGGATTTGATCAAATTTGCCCAGAGCGTCGTTGGCAAGCCTTGACATGGCCCCTCCATGCCTGCGACTTGCCGCCTAGCTCTGAGCAAATTTGTTTCAAACCTCGACTGCATCTTTAGTGGGTCTGGACCCTTATGACAGAACAAGAATTGCGCGACCCGAAACGTAAGCCAAGCCATGAAGGCGTTAAGCGGGCGATGTCGAAGATTGCCCAAATCCTGCCACCTACGCCGCTATTACCGCTGGAGGTCGACGGACAGACTATCTGGTGCAAGGCGGAGATGCTGCAACCAATCGGAGCATTCAAGATCAGGGGCGCTTGGCACCGAATTTCGGATTTGACCGAAGGAGAGCGTGTTCGCGGTGTTGTTGCGGTTTCCAGTGGCAACCATGCCCAAGGCGTTGCATGGGCGGCCCGGCGACTTGGCATCGCGGCAACCATCATCATGCCGGAAAACGCGCCCAAAGCGAAGATCGAAGCCACGCGCGGCTATGGAGCCGAAGTCGTTCTTTACCAGCGTCCGGGGCAGGATCGCGATGCGATTGCAGCTGAATTGATTGCGCGCACCGGCACCACCTTGGTGCATCCATTTGGCGATCCTTGGGTGATGGAGGGGCAGGGCACTTTGGGGCTTGAGGCAGAGGCACAATTGAAGGCGCGCGGGGTACAGGGGCCGTTGCACATCATCGCCTGTTGCGGCGGCGGCGGGCTATCTGGCGGGCTTGCATTGGCATGCCCCGATGCTGCCTTGTCGATTGTCGAACCTGAGGGGTGGGATGATGTCATCAGGTCGCTCGCCGCCGGTGAGATAGTAACGGTGGAAGATCAGAGCTTCCCGACGCCGTGCGACGCGCTGCAAACGCCGCGCACCTTTCCGATCAACTTCGATGTTTTAAGCCGACGGGTGCACAGCAGTGCGGTTGTAACCCCGGTTGAAATTGCTGCGGCGATGCGGGTGGTGTTCGAAAAACTGCACCTTGTGGTCGAACCGGGTGGTGCAGCGGCTTTGGCCGCGGTCCTTTCAGGAAAGGTCATGCCCGTTGCGACGCCGGTGGTCACCCTGTCTGGCGGCAATGTGGATTGGGAAACCTATCAGCAGATGATCGGAGCTGCATGATGAACGATATCGCCGATGCAAACCGCTCGAACTATCGCGAGGCGATCGAAACGCTGGCGCTAGCCTTCCAGACCGATCCGGCGCTGTCTTATATCCTTGAGGATGATGCGCGGCGTAGCAGGCGCTTGCCGATACTGTTTGAGACGCTTGTGCATGGCGATGCGAAGGTTGGGCGGGTTATGCGTTCATCCGGTGGCGAAGCAGCGGCCCTATGGCGTGCACCTGGCAAAGCAGATACCGGCAGTGGTGAATTTATTGCCCAGATGTGGCCGATGCTGCGCATATTCGGCACCGCGCTGCCGCGTGCCTTGCGCGTGGTTGAAGGGATAGACAGCCACAGGCCTAAAGGCAGTTTCTGGTACCTGCATTTTGTGGGCGTTCGACCGGGCCACCAAGGCAAGGGATGGGGTGGACGGATCATTCGCGAAGGGCTGGCGCGTGCCGATGGCGAGGGGCTGCCAAGCTGGTTAGAAACGGCGACACCGGAAAATGTGCCGCTATACCAGCGTCTCGGTTTCGTCATTCAATGCGAATGGGATGTGCCCAAAGGCGGCCCACATTTCTGGGGAATGATGCGGCCGCCTGTCTGACTCTTATGCCGACACCTTGGCATGCCGAGCAATAAAGCCGACATAATCGGCCTTCCCGAGTGGGATACCGGCTTTGCGCAGGATCGAATAGGCGGCCATGAGGTGGAAATAGAATTGAGGTAAAGACCAGTCGCGGACATATTCTGCCGCGGTCATCCCAAATGCCATCCCGTTGGGCAGGTCAAACGAAACGGGTATATCGTCGGCGATAAATTCTTTGGTACGGGCATTTCTAATCAATTCGCGTGTTTCGGCTATATGCGCGCGTGCTTCGGCTAGGCTGGTGTGATCGCTGTCTTGCGTGGCAATCGATGTGCCGGTTAACCGGTTGAGCGTATTTACGACCTGGTGTGTCGTAAATCTAACCTGAGTTGCTAAAGGATACATGTCGTCGGCAAGCTTTTCAGCGATCAGAGTTTCGCCGCGAGGATCGGCTTCGGCCTTCGCCAAAATATGGTCGAAGGTGCCGAGCATTTGGTCAAAAGAAGTCAGTGTGAAATCGGCGAGGTTCATGTGTCCGCTCCTAGTTGCAATTTGCAACTTATCTAGGGGCGGTTCGCAGGCCGGTCAAGCAGCCTCGGCGAATTTCAACTCCATCCGATCCCAGATTTCAACCAGAGCCTGGGTCAGTTCCTGCATCATCTCTTCAGTGTGCTGCGGGCCGGGGGTGAAGCGCAGGCGCTCTGTTCCGCGCGGAACTGTGGGGAAATTGATCGGTTGCACATAGGCGCCATATTCGGCGAGTAGCGTGTCGCTGATCTTCTTGGCCTTGACCGGATCGCCCACCATCAGCGGTACGATGTGGGTCACACTTTGCATCACCGGAAGGCCGGCCTCGGCGAACAGTTGCTTGAGGCGGGAGGCATTGGCTTGCTGTGCGGCGCGTTCCTCGCCTGACTGCTTAAGGTGCTTCACTGATGCCAAAACACCTGCAACCAGCACGGGCGACAGGCTAGTGGTGAAAATGAAGCCCGGGGCATAGCTGCGGATGACGTCGACGATCTTCTGGTCTGCCGCGATATAGCCGCCCATCACGCCAAAAGCCTTACCCAGCGTGCCTTCGATGATCGTTACACGGTCGGCAACCTCGTCGCGTTCGGTGATGCCGCCGCCATGATCGCCATACATGCCAACAGCATGGACTTCGTCGCAATAGGTGATGGCGTTATACTTATCGGCCAGATCGCAGATCGCGGCAATCGGCGCGATATCGCCGTCCATCGAATAGACGCTTTCAAACGCGATCAGCTTGGGAAGCGCTGGATCGTCATTGGCGAGAAGCTCTTCGAGATGCGCCAGATCATTGTGCCGCCAGACGCGCTTTTCACAGCCTGAATTGCGGATGCCTGCAATCATCGACGCATGGTTCAGCTCGTCCGAATAGATTATGCAACCGGGTAGGATCTTGGCGAGTGTGGCGAGCGTCGCTTCGTTAGAAACATAGCCCGATGTGAAAAGCAGAGCCGCCCCCTTGCCGTGCAGGCTGGCGAGTTCGGCCTCCAGCTCGACATGGTAGTGCGTGTTGCCACCGATATTGCGCGTGCCGCCTGAACCCGCGCCGACATCGTGCAGCGCCTCTTCCATCGCCGCAATCACCTTGGGATGCTGGCCCATGCAAAGATAGTCGTTCGAACACCAGACAGTGATCGGCTTAGGGCCATTATGACCTGCAAAGCAGCGCGCATTGGGGAATTTACCCTTGTTGCGCAAAATGTCGATAAAGACGCGGTAGCGACCTTCTGCGTGGAGTCGATCGATAGCCTTGTCGAAAATTTCGTCGTAGTTCATGGCAAGCTAAGCCCTGTTGGTTGCCCGCCCAATAATGCGGGTCAAAACGGAAATCCAGCGCGAACTATTCGCAATAATCCGATTAGAGTGACATGATCTGGGTCAAATTGTAACGCTCCAACGCCGGACGGTAGGGTTCAATCTGCTCGACAGGCCCAGTGGAGATGAAAATTCCGTCGACAGATTGCTCGGGCCATGGCTGACCATCGGTCAAAAAGGAAACACGCCGCGCGATCCCCTCGGAGCCGTCGACAAAGTCTAGATTAGTGTCGAGCCCTGATTCAGCAGCGGCCTTTGACAACTCGTCCTGCACCAACGGAAAGTGGGTGCAGCCCAGAATGATGCGATCGATCAGCTGGCCATTTGGCTGGTTGGCGAGGCCCGCAATCGCCGTGGCAAATATTGCTGGGTCCGGAGTTTCGCCGCGCAATTTTGCTTCAGCGGCGGCCACAAGGTCAGGTGCTGCATGGCGTAACAGCGTTTTACCGTCCGCATGTTCAGCCTCAAGCTTGTCGACATAGGCCTGACGGATGGTTGCTTTGGTGCCGAGAAGGCCGACAACCCCAGTATGCGTTTGTTCGGCAGCCGGCTTGATCGCCGGGACGGTGCCAACAATCGGAACACCCAGAACGGCGCGGGCATGTGCCAATGCGATGGTCGAAGCCGTATTGCAGGCGATTACGACAAGTCGCGGGCGATAGCGTTCAGATAGACGGCCGAGGAATGCACAGACACGCGTGGCCACCTCGATCTCGCTCTTTTCGCCATAAGGCAGCCCTGCATAATCAGCCGAATAGACGATCGGTGCCTGTGGCAGGACTTTACGGATTTTCCCCAGAACCGACAGCCCGCCTATGCCGGAATCAAATACCAATATCGGTGCATCGGGCAAAATCATGCTGCGCAGATAGACAAGGGTCGAAGCAGTGGCAACCGGCCTTGAGTGTATCCCCGGATGGCGATAACCATCACGCAACAGAGGGAGTCGGACATGCCAACAGGCTGGATGGAAATCGGAAGTGCAGCCTTGCTGGGCTATTTGCTGGGTTCGATACCCTTTGGCCTGTTGCTCGCCAGATTTGGCGGCGCGGGGGATATAAGGGAAATCGGCTCGGGCAATATCGGGGCCACCAATGTGTTGCGTACCGGGCGTAAGGGGCTGGCGGCGCTCACGCTGCTCCTGGATCTGCTGAAAGGTGTCGCAGCGGTGCTGCTGGCGCGGCAATTGATGCCCGGAAGCGAGGTGATTGCTGCAGTCGCTGCCTTTTTCGGCCATCTCTATCCTGTCTGGCTTGGTTTCAAGGGCGGCAAAGGCGTCGCGACCTATGCGGGCATCCTGTTCGGTCTGCACTGGCCCTTGGGGATGATTTACGGAGTGGCGTGGATAGGTGTGCTGCTCGCTTCGCGTATCTCCTCGTTGGGCGGGCTGGTCGCAGCTGCTGTCGCGCCATTGGCCGCTGCATTTCTCGGGCGGGTAGAAATTATCATTCCGCTGGTGGCTTGCAGCTTGATCATTTTCTGGAAGCATCGAGAAAATATCCAGCGGCTAATGGCGGGTACGGAACCGCGCATCGGCCAGAAATAATCGGCAATGAAGATTGTCGACAGCGACATATTCGACCGATTGCGCCTAATCAGGTCGCCCAATATAGGGCCTATCAGCTATCGCCAATTGGTGGCCCGGTTCGGTACGGCGGGAAAAGCGCTTGAAGCGCTACCCGATCTCGCCGCACGGGTTGGCGGTCGCAAATTCACTGCTGCACAGCCGGAAGCAATTCATCGGGAAATCGAACATCTGGTCCGGGTCGGCGGGCGCTATCTTTTTAGCGACGGTCCTGATTATCCCGCGTTGCTTGGAGAGTTGGAAAATGCACCGCCGGTTTTGACCTACAAAGGCAACATCGCGCTTGCGACCCAGACTAATGTTGCGATGGTCGGTGCGCGCAACGCTTCTGCCGCTGGTTGCCGGATGGCGCGCAGTATCGCGCAAGAGTTGGGACAACGGGACATTGTCGTGACGTCGGGTTTGGCACGCGGGATCGATGCCGCAGCGCATCAGGGGGCTATCGCTACCGGAACGATCGCAGTCATCGCAGGCGGAATAGACGTCGTTTATCCGCCTGAACATGTTGAGTTGCAGGAGCGGATTGCAGCAGAAGGCTTGCTGATTGCAGAAATGCCCCCCGGCATCGAACCCAGAGCTCGCCACTTCCCCTACCGCAACCGTATCATCGCAGGACTGTCAGCAGGCACCGTGGTGGTTGAGGCAATTCCCAAATCAGGCTCGCTGATTACGGCCAGGCTGGCAGGTGAGGCGGGCAGGGAAGTGATGGCTATTCCAGGCTCGCCACTCGACCCGCGTTCGCGCGGCTGCAACCAGCTTATTCGAGAAGGCGCCACGCTGGTGCAGGATGCGAGCGAGATTGCAGAACTGACCGCACCGCTCGATCAGCGCGTGCGATCCAAGCCATCGACACAGCCGCAATTCGATTTCATCGCAGAGGCTGGCGATGGCGAACGCAATGCAATTTTCGAATTGCTCAGTCCCAATTTCGCGGCAGTGGACGAACTGGTGCGTCTGTCCGGCATGCCATCGGCGCAGGTTCAGATGGTATTACTCGAACTTGAACTGGCTGGCCGCCTTGAACGCGGGGCAGGAGCAAGGGTGCGTCTGACCGCCTAATTTTTGCAGCTTGACGACCCCAAAATCCCCCCGCCAATCTGTGCGCGTACGTGAGAGTGTGAGAAAAGAACCAAAATCCATGAAGTTAGTCGTCGTCGAATCGCCCGCCAAAGCCAAGACAATCGAGAAATATCTGGGAAGCGGATATAAGGTTCTCGCATCCTATGGCCATGTCCGCGACCTGCCTCCCAAGGATGGCTCGGTCGATCCCGATAATGGTTTTGCTATGCTGTGGGACAATTATCCCGACAAGGCCAAGCAGCTGAAGGCGATCGCAGACGAGGCGAAGAAAGCCGACGGTCTGATCCTCGCGACTGACCCTGATCGCGAAGGCGAGGCGATCAGCTGGCATGTGCAGGAGGTGCTTGAGAAGAAGAAAGCGCTGCCCAAAAATGTTTCGCGGGTGACCTTTAACGCAATTACCAAATCGGCGGTTACCGAGGCGATGGCGCATCCGCGCGAGCTCGATCATGACCTGATCGATGCTTATCGCGCCCGCCGTGCGCTCGACTATCTGGTAGGCTTCACGCTGTCCCCGGTGCTGTGGCGAAAGCTGCCAGGTGCGAAATCGGCCGGGCGCGTGCAATCGGTGGCGTTGCGCCTTATTGTCGAACGTGATCGCGAGATTGAAGCTTTCAAGTCACAGGAATATTGGTCGGTCACAGCCAAAATGGAGCATAAGGGGCAGGGCTTTGACGCCCGTCTCGTGCGCTACAAGGGCGAGAAGCTCGACAAGATGGCGCTGGGCTTGGAAGGCAGTGCAGAGGAAGCGCGTGCTGCGGTCGAAGCTGGTCATTTCAGCGTCGACAGCGTCGAAACCAAACCGGTCACGCGCAATCCGCAACCGCCCTTTACAACCTCGACCTTGCAGCAGGAAGCGGCGCGCAAGCTCGGCTTTTCGGCCAGCCACACAATGCGGATTGCGCAAAATCTCTACGAAGATGGTGCGATTACCTATATGCGTACCGACGGTGTGCAGATGGATCCAAGTGCAATTTCGGCAGCACGCGGTGCGATCGCCAATCGCTACGATGCGGGATACTTGCCCGACAAGCCGCGGGTTTATCAGACCAAGGCCAAAAACGCACAGGAAGCGCATGAAGCGATCCGTCCGACCGATTTCGGCAAGGACAAGGTGGGTTCTGGCGATCATGCCAAGCTGTATGACCTGATCTACAAACGCGCTTTGGCAAGCCAGATGGCTTCTGCGCGGATGGAGCGGACCACGGTCGATATGCTCGACGGTACCGGCCAGATCGGGTTGCGTGCAACCGGTCAGGTCGTGAAATTCCCCGGTTTCTTGGCACTTTACGAGGAAGGTATCGACGACAAGGACGACGAAAATGGTGCTTTGCTGCCTGCTCTCGAAAAAGGCGATGTGCCAGCGAAGAAGTCGGTCGAAAAGACCCAGCATTTCACCCAGCCGCCACCGCGCTATTCGGAAGCAAGTCTCGTCAAACGGTTGGAAGAATTGGGGATTGGTCGCCCGTCAACCTATGCTTCGACCATTCAGGTTCTGAAAGATCGATCCTATGTTCGCATTGAAAAAAATCGTTTCTTTGCAGAGGAGTCGGGACGACTTTTGACAGCATTTCTCGAAAGGTTCTTCGAGCGCTATGTCGCCTATGATTTCACGGCGGGTCTTGAAGACCAGCTTGACGAGATCAGCGCTGGTGATGCCAATTGGCAACGTGTGCTTGAGGCCTTCTGGCGCGATTTCAAGCCGAAAACCGCCGAGGTTATGGAGCAGAAGCCTTCGGACATTACGGCCGAGTTGGACAAATTTCTCGCGCCATATCTCTTCCCCGAGCGGGAGGATGGAACCGATCCGCGCATTTGCCCCAAATGTGGTACTGGGAAGCTTGCTCTTCGGGGTGGGCGCTTTGGGGCTTTCGTCGCTTGTTCAAACTACCCTGAGTGTAAATTTACCCGTAAATTCGCCCAACCCGGTGGTGCTGACGGCATGACGTCAGATGGACCTGAAGTGCTTGGAAAACATCCTGAAACCGGGTTGGAGATCAGTAGAAAGTCCGGACGCTTCGGCCCCTATGTCGAAATGGGCGAAGGCAAGGAAGCTGCGCGCTCGTCTATCCCCAAGGATATTCCTTCAGAGGATTTCGGACTCGATTGGGCCGTGAAACTGCTGTCGCTGCCGCGCACCATCGGCGTGCACCCGGAAAGTGGCGAGCCTGTCACCGCAAGCATTGGACGCTACGGCCCATATCTCGCGCATCAGGGCAAATATGCCCGCCTGCAGTCGACCGCCGAAGTCTTCGAAACCGGCATGAATGCAGCCGTCGTAAAGCTGGCCGAAGCCGCAAATGGCAATGGCCGATCACGCAATGGTGGTTCTCGCGAACCTCTGAAAATATTGGGTAATCATCCGCGCACCGAAGTTGAGATCAAGCTGATGGAAGGCCGTTACGGCAATTATGTCACTGACGGCACCACCAATGCGACGCTGCCAAAGACAATTGCGCCCGACCAGTTAACGCTGGAGGAAGCCGCGCAGTTAATTGACGAACGTGCGGCCAAGGGGCCGGCGAAGGGCAAAGCGAAGAAGAAGGTAGCTCCCAAAAAGAAGGTCACGACCAAATCAAAAAAGTGATTCAGTCCTCAAATCTTATCGTCTTGGGTCTTAGTCTACCAAGCGCATCCAAAGTTTTGACGCGTTTGCCCGGAATTCCTTGGTAGTCCGTTTGCGAACTTTTTCCGCGGGAATCTGTTATACAAATCCGGAAATTTTTCGATGTAGCGGCCTGCCAGAAGTGAATTTCAAATTTGGAATAATCCGAAGAATTTACACCTTGCTTCTGACAGAAGTCGGGCAGTATCGCATGATAAGCCTTAATCGCATTAGCAAGATATTTGCTCGCATTTCCTTCGTTAATCGTACCCGCGAGCATATCTACAATGAGTTTTCCCGACGGCGTCTTTGCGGCTTCTCCGTAAACGTCCATCTCATAATATCCCACCGGCAAGCCGATACCGCTGCCAATTGAATCCGCAATGTTATGCGCTATGGATTTGAGTTGATTATGTTTCATACGATATTGTCGGGCGCTATTCGACCCAATCCAGCCCCATGTCGCGGTAAACCGAGCGATCCTCGTCCCACCCGGCCTTCACCTTGATGTGGAGGTAAAGATGGACGGGGACACCCATCAGGTCGGAAATCTCCTTACGCGCGGCAGCGCCAATAGCCTTAATTCGGCTGCCGCCCTTGCCGAGGACAATCGCGCGCTGGCTTTCGCGTTCGACGAAGATTTGCTGGTAGATTTCGACGCTGCCGTCGGGCCGTTCCGAATATTTCTCGGTTTCGACGGTGCTCGCATAAGGCAGCTCGTCATGCAGTTGCAGGTACAGCTGCTCGCGGGTGATTTCGGCCGCGGCCATGCGTTCGGAGGCGTCGGAAACCTGGTCTTCGGGGAAGTGCCATTCGCCTTCGGGCATCGCCGCGCCAATCGCGGCTTTCAGTTCCGCCAAGCCGTTCGAGGTCGCGGCGCTGACATAATAGACTTGCTCGAACGCGCACAGATTCAAAAGTTTTTCGGTCAAAGCCAGCAGCTTTTCCTTGGCCGCAATGTCGACCTTGTTGAGGACCAGCCATTTGCGTTCCGGTCGATTGACCAATCCTTCGATGATCTTTTCAACCTTGGGGCCAGCTCCGGCCCGGCCATCGACCACCGCCAAAATCAGATCTGCATCGGAAGCGCCTTCCCATGCTGCAGCCACCATCGCACGATCGAGCCGTCGGTTAGGTGCAAAAATGCCAGGGGTATCGACCAGTATGATCTGAGCATCACCCTCGATAGCAATACCCATAAGGCGCGTACGCGTGGTCTGAGCCTTGGGACTGACAATGGCCACCTTCTGGCCGACCAATGCGTTGACCAAAGTCGATTTACCCGCATTGGGCGCGCCGATGACGGCGACATGGCCGCAGCGCTTCGTCATGTGTGTTTCTCCAGAAATGCTTTGGCGGCCGCGGTTTCAGCGGCCTGTTTGCTGTTTGCAGTGGCCGATACAGGATCGAAGCCCTTGACGATAACCGTGACTTCAAAGCGCATGGCATGCGGTGGGCCTTCCTTCGAGGTCACCTCATACACCGGCACCTTGCGATTATGCGCGGCACTCCATTCCTGCAGCGCCGATTTGGGATGTTTGGGCGCGGCTTTTGCGGATTCCAGCAAGGGCCGCCAATAGCGTTCGATAAAGCTGAGTGCCCGATCAAGGCCGAGATCGATATAGATCGCACCAATCAGCGCCTCGACCATGTCGCCCAGCACATAATCGCTTTCCTTCGCGCCATCATCGCGCGCCTGCTTGCCGAGCCGCATATGCGCTTGCAGGCCGATCTCGCGCGCTACCTCGGCGCAGGTCGCCCCTGAAACAAGTGCATTCAGCCGATGCGAAAGCCGCCCTTCCGGTTCCTCTGGAAAGCGCTGAAACAGCATCGATGCGGCAACCAACCCCAGCACCCGGTCGCCCAGAAACTCAAGTCGCTGATAATGCGCTTCGCCGGTGCTGCCATGGGTCAGCGCCTGTTCGAACAGTTTCAGATCAGTGGGTGTGTCTCCGATAACCTCTTCAAGCCAATTTGAAAGATCAGACAAGGTCAGAAGCCTTCGCCAATGCGATCCCAGCGGGCAGCCGAGAACCACGTCCAGGGCAGCAGCCAGCGTGCCGAGCCGTCAGTCGAGAACACCACAAATTGCGCCCGTCCGACGAGATTTTCGGTCGGCACCAACCCGATCCACACTCCGTCTGCGGGATAGCGGCTGTCCGCGCTGCGATCCCGATTGTCCCCCATCAACAGCAATTGGCCCTCGGGCACTATCTTGGCTTCGGTATCGTCGCCTTTTTGATAGGGCTCGATGTCGAGTGACAGGTAGCTTTTGCCCTCAGGCAAGGTTTCGCGATATTGCGGATAACGGCATTGCGTGCCGCCGCCTTTGGCGGGCTCTTCATATTGCGGCTTCCAGCATGGAAATTCAGTACCTTCCAATGCGGCAGCATCGCGCATGCCCTGCGTCACCGGTGTTACAAAATCGCCAACGCGAACTTTTTTCACAGGTTTGCCGTTTATTTCAAGGATGCCGGCCCGCATCTGGATTGCGTCTCCGGGAAGGCCAATCACCCGTTTGATATAGTCGACATTGGCATCGCCTGGCGCATGCACCACTACGACGTCGCCGCGTTCGGGCAAGCGTTCAAAAATGCGACCATCAAACAAAGGTGGCGAAAAAGGCAGGCTGTAGCGTGAAACGCCATAGGGCCATTTGGACACCAGCAGATAGTCACCGATCAAAAGCCGTGGGTGCATCGATTCCGACGGAATGTTAAAGGGCGCGAAGATGAAACTGCGGAAAATCAGCACGATTGCCGCCAGTTTCAGCAAGAACAATCCATATTCGCGCCATTCGGAAGCGCTGCTCTTTTCAACACCGGCCGTTTCGATTTGGGTGGTTTCAGTCAATTGCGATGCCCCGACATTCGATTTCATGGTTTAGGTGCCATACGGCTCTGGCCTTCTAATGATCGTCCGCGCTATTGGCCAGTGCCGAGATTCTCCGTGCCAAGGAAATGCCGTGACCGCCAACAACTGGGCCGCAATCGAAAACACCCCATCGAAGAAGCTGGAAGCTTTGTTCGATGAGGATGCGCAGCGCGTCGATGGAATGACGATTTTGCAGTCAGGTTTGCGGTTTGATTTTTCCAAGACGCACCTCGACGAAAGCTTGATTGCGGCATTTTCTGAACTGGCAGTAACGATGGACCTGGATGGTGCACGCGATCGTCTGTTTTCGGGCGCCGTAGTCAACCCTACGGAAGGACGAGCTGCAACCCATATAGCCGAGCGTGGCAGTGGTTCAGTAGACGATGTTGCCCAGGCAAAGGCATTGCAAAACCGGATGCGCGGCCTGATCGAGGTGATCGAGGCCGGGGCATTTGGTGACATCAAACATATACTCCATATTGGCATTGGTGGTTCCGCGCTAGGGCCCAAATTATTGATAGACGCGCTGGGTCGCGATGGATTGCGGTTTGACACCAAAGTCGTGTCGAATGTCGACGCAACCGCATTGGCCGAAGCCGTCAAGGATATGGACCCGACAGCGACGCTGGTTGCTGTGGCATCAAAGACTTTCACCACCACCGAAACATTGATGAACGCCGAAAGCGCTCTGGAATGGCTGCGCGATGGAGGGGTAGAAGACCCCTATGGGCAGGTGGTCGCGCTAACTGCTGCACCCGAAAAGGCTATGGAATGGGGTGTCGATCAAAGTCGCATTCTGCCCTTCGCCGAAAGCGTGGGTGGGCGATATTCGCTATGGTGTTCGATCGGCTTTCCGGTTGCTGCAGCACTGGGTTGGGCGGCTTTTGAAGAGCTACTTGAGGGTGCTGCGGAAATGGATCGTCACTTCCGAACCGCACCATTGGCGGAGAACGCGCCGATATTGGCTGCCTTCGCTGATCTCTTTTATGCGCAGGTTCGCAAATGCCAGACGCGTGCGGTGTTTGCTTATGACGAGCGCTTGCGCTTGTTACCGGATTATCTGCAACAGCTTGAGATGGAATCCAACGGCAAGTCAGTAACTGCGGATGGACAACCATTGGGGCGGGCGAGCGCGCCGGTGACCTGGGGTGGCGTGGGAACCGATGCGCAGCACGCGGTGTTCCAGTTGTTGCACCAAGGCACGCACACCATCCCGGTCGAATTCATCGCCAGCAAGACGCCAGGGCATGATTTCGATCCGGCGCATCACGAAGCGCTGATGATCAATTGCTTTGCGCAAGGCGCTGCTCTTATGCGGGGCAGGGCCAGCGCAGACAAGGCGCGCAGCTATGTCGGGGACCGGCCATCGACAACGATCCTGATGGATGACGTCACGCCGTCGGCGGTTGGCGCAGTAATAGCCTTTTATGAACATCGCACCTTCACCAATGCTGTGTTGCTCGGCATCAATCCGTTTGACCAGTTCGGGGTGGAATTGGGCAAGGAAATCGCCCGCGGCATATCCGAAAACGGACCAGCTGGTTTTGATCCATCGACCAGCGCGTTGATTGCCGCCGCCGGCTTGTAACAATCCGGGCTTTATCACTGAACAGCATTTTCGATTGGCATTTCGGGCAAGGCATCGCCATTTGGCGGGCAAAGGAATGAGATATGGCATTTGATTTTGATCTGTTTGTGATCGGTGCGGGCTCGGGCGGCGTACGTGCGGCACGCATAGCTTCGTCGCATGGCGCACGTGTGGCGGTGGCTGAGGAGTATCGCGTCGGCGGAACTTGTGTAATCCGCGGCTGTGTACCCAAGAAACTTCTCGTATACGGCTCCCACTTTGCCGAAGACTTGGCTGATGCAGAGCGTTTTGGCTGGAACACCAAAGGCGCAACCTTCGATTGGCCTACCCTGCGCGATAATGTCGCATCGGAGGTCGACCGGCTGGAAGGGCTTTATGGCCAGACGCTGGGCAATGCGAAGGTGGAGATGTTCCGGCAGCGCGCAGTAATCGCCGGGCCTAACCTGATCTGCCTGGCGGACGGTACCGAAGTGAGCGCGGCCAATATTCTGATCGCAACCGGCGCGTGGCCCTCGATCCCGGATATACCGGGTGCGGAATATGGCATCACTTCGAACGAAGTGTTCCAACTTGAACAACTTCCCAAGCGTGCGGTTATTGCCGGGGCGGGATATATCGCCAATGAATTTGCCGGCATCTTCAACGAACTCGGCGTTGAGGTGACACTGGTGACGCGCGGCGACAAGATGCTGCGCAGCTATGATCAGGAAATCGTCGAGAAGCTTGTCGGCATCAGCCGTGAAAAGGGCATCGATATCCGGTTCAACTTCAACTGTCCGGCAATCCGCAAACAAGCAGATGGCTCGATGCTCGTTGAGAGTGGCGACGGCAGCGATGTCGAAGCGGATCTGGTGCTGTTCGCGATCGGTCGCGTGCCCAAGACGAAGGACCTCGGGCTTGAGGCCGTCGGCGTGGCGCTCGACAAGGATGGAGCGGTGATCGTCGACGAATATAACCGAACCAATGCACCGGGCATCTATGCGGTCGGCGATGTAACTAATCGCGTTCAATTGACGCCTGTTGCCATCCGCGAAGGCCATGCCTTTGCCGACACGGTGTTTGGAAACAATCCTCGCACCATCGATTATGGCGCGATTCCGACTGCCGTGTTCTCCAACCCGCCAATAGCTGGTGTGGGCCTGACCGAAGAAGAGGCGCGGGCGCAGCTTGGCACCGTCAAGGTGTACAAGAGCGATTTCCGTGCGATGAAAAATGTACTCGCCGGACGGAACGAACGCGCTCTCTACAAGATGATCGTCGATGGGGAAAGCGACAAGGTGGTCGGCCTGCATTTGATCGGGCCGGACAGTGCGGAAATCCTGCAAGCGGCAGCAATCGCGGTGAAGGCAGGCCTCACCAAGCAGGTCTTTGACGACACCGTCGCGCTGCACCCAAGCATGGCCGAAGAGCTTGTGCTGATGAAATAAGACTGGTTGTGAATTGCAACCTTACTGCTAATTCTCCGCCGAGAGGAGAATAGGCATGGCAGGACAGGTTTTTGTATCAGGCGGTAGCGGTTATATCGCTGGCTTCCTTATCCGTCAGCTGATTGCAGAGGGCTGGACAGTCAACACCAGTATCCGCAATTTGGACCGCGAAGCCGAGGTGCGGGGCTGGCTGAAGGTTGATAACAGCAAGCTCAAATTCTTTGCCGCAGACCTGATGAGTGATGAGGGTTGGGCCGAAGCCATGGCTGGATGCACCCACGTCGCCCATGTCGCCTCACCGCTTCCAGCGAACAAGCCCAAGAGCGACGACGAACTGATCGTCCCAGCGCGCGAAGGGGCCTTGCGGGCGCTGCGCTTTGCGCATGCAGCGGGGATAAAGCGCTTTGTCATGACATCATCGGTTGCAGCGATCGCTTATGGGCATGGCAAGGGCAAACAGCATTTCACTGAAGCGGATTGGACAGACGTCAACAGCCCCGACGCTTATGCCTATGTTAAGTCCAAGACCATTGCGGAGCGCGCCGCGCGCGATTGGGTGGCGGCGAATGCGCCGGCAATGGAATATGTGACGGTCAACCCGTCGCTGGTGCTCGGCCCATTATTGGCCGCCGATTTCTCTACCTCGCTTGAATCGATCAAAAAGCTTCTCGACGGGTCATTGCCCGGGATACCAAATTTAGGTTTCTCGGTAGTGGATGTCCGTGATGTTGCAGACCTTCATGTCCGCTGCCTGACGGCGCCGAATATGGCGGGCGAGCGGTTTGTGGCGGCGGGGCCGTTCCTGTGGATGCGCGAAATCGGCGCTATTCTGAAAGATGGACTCGGACCAGATGGCAAGAAAGTGCCGACCCGGCGCTTACCTAACTTCATTGTCCGTCTTTCCGCCCTGTTTGATCCGGTTATCCGTCAGGTCGTTGGCGAACTGGACAATGTCCGCGATACATCGGCGCAACATGCGAAGGACGTGCTGGGCTGGCAGACACGCGACCCCAAAGAGAGCATCCTTGATACGGCGCGCGACATGATCATGCTTGGCTTGGTGAAAGCTTAGTGAAGTAGAATTTTAAACCGTAGTGCTGAGCCTGTCGAAGCACGCCTAACTGATAAGCGTCCTTCGACAAGCTCAGGGCTACGGTGTCATTGAATGCTGTAAGGCACCACGCTCCGCCTGTCCGGGTCGACGATGATCTCACGATCGCTCGGCGGAAAAGCGCGCTGGTCGCAATCGGGTCGGGGGCAGAGGCGGCAGCTGATGCCGATCTGCGTGGCGTTACGCCCTGTCAGGTCCAGCCCGTCCGCATAGATAAACTCGCGTGCATGGTCGATTTCACAACCCAGCGCGACGGCGTAGCGGCGGGGCGCACGGTCATAGCTGCCCGATGGCTTCACCAACCCCTTAGCCATCGAGACATAGCGTACGCCATCAGGGGTTTCGGCGAGCTGGACGAGAATGCGATCCGGTATCGCAACCGCTTCGTGCACGATCCATAATGGGCAGGCACCACCAAAGCGGGCAAATTGCAGCCGGGTGGCGCTGTGCCTTTTGGTGATATTGCCCGCCATGTCGACGCGGCAGAAGAAGAAGGGTACGCCGCGCGCGTTGGGGCGCTGGAGCGTGGACAGCCGATGGCAGGCTTGTTCGAAACTGACATTGAAAGCCTGGCACAGTCGGTCAATATCATGCCGCACAGCTCGCGCCTCTTCACGGAAGCGCCGATAGGGCATGAGGATCGCGCCTGCTGCGTAATTGGCGAGGCCGATAGAGAGCAATTGCCGCGATGCGGGCGTTCGCAACTTGGCGTCTTCAACCACCTGGTTGATTTCATCGCGCAAAGCCATTGCGGCGAGTTGGTGGGCCAACTGGAAACGGCGGCTTTCGGCGGGCTGGCTCTGGTCGATCACCAGATGGCCCATTTGCGGGTCAAAATCGCGTAGGCCCGCATTGTGCGAATAGAGGAGGGAGATCGACAGGGCGTTGCGCAGATAAAGCTCAAGCCCCTCGATCGCCGGTGTCAGTTGTGAGCCGCGCAATTTGTCGCCCAGCGCCTCGGCGGCACGGTCGAGGATGTCGACATAGTTGCCCGAATTGTGGAACCAATCGCGCACTTCTTCCCATGGTAGGCGCGATCCACCGGCATTGTCGCTCGATAGCGCCTCGTCGACGATTTGCAGCCTCTGCCCTGCGTGGAGATAGGCTTGATGTAAGGCCACAAACTGATCCGCCAATGCGGGCTGCTGCTCAGCGATGCGGGCCAACTGGTCCGGAGATAGCGGATTGGGAAATAGCGGATCCGCTGCTGCCTCGCGCAAGGCTGCAAATCGGCGCGTAGCTGCATCATCCTCATCGACATCCCAATCGAGCGGAAAGTCACGCGCCAGCGTTTCGAGCAGGGCAGGGGTCAGCGGGCGGTCGTCATGTTCTATCTGCGAGAGATAGGAAACCGAGATTCCGAGCCTTTCGGCCATCTCCGATTGGCGCAATCCGGCACCTACGCGAAGCGCCTTTAACTTTTCTCCGGCAAAAACCCGACGTTTCGCTGCCATGATCTGCACTCCGTCTTTGGTTCTTTGGTGCTTTGGGTGAACCGAATTTATGTCACCCAAAGCACCAAAGAACCAAAGAAATGATTATATACGCTAATGCCTTCGATAGTTTGCAAAGTGCGACTTTGCAACTTTGCAATTTCACATTGGACATGGCACTCAAAATCGGGTTGTGCATCGCCTTTATTGAATTTTCGGAGGGATCATGTCCGCAAATATAGCCGAAATGGAGAAGCGCCGCGCGCAGGCCATGTTGGGTGGGGGCCAGAAGCGCATTGATGCGCAGCATGCCAAGGGCCGCCTGACTGCACGGGAGCGGTTGGATATCCTGCTCGACGAAGGCAGTTTTGAAGAGATCGACATGTATGTCGAACATAACTGCACCGATTTCGGCATGGAGGAGCAGAAGATTCCCGGCGACGGCGTGGTTACCGGCAGCGGTACGATCAACGGTCGCCTCGTCTATGTCTTCAGTCAGGATTTCACCGTCTTCGGCGGCTCGCTCTCCGAACGCTTTGCGCAGAAAATGTGTAAGGTAATGGATATGGCGATGAAGGTAGGTGCCCCCGTCATCGGCCTCAACGACAGCGGCGGTGCGCGCATCCAGGAGGGCGTGGCCTCGCTTGGCGGCTATGCCGAGGTTTTTCAGCGCAATACGCTGGCATCGGGCGTCATCCCCCAGATCAGCCTGATCATGGGCCCCTGCGCGGGCGGTGCGGTCTATTCACCGGCTATGACCGACTTCATCTTTATGGTGAAAGACAGCAGCTATATGTTCGTCACCGGCCCCGATGTGGTCAAAACGGTAACCAACGAAGTGGTGACGCAAGAAGAATTGGGCGGCGCGACCACGCACACCACCAAATCGGGCGTCGCCGACAATGCGTTCGAAAATGATATCGAGGCACTGCTCGCAGTGCGCGATTTCTTCGATTACCTGCCGGAAAACAACCGCAGCGGTGTTCCCGAACGGCCGACCAACGATCCGTGGGATCGCATTGAGAACAGCCTCGACACACTGATCCCGCCCAATGCGAACCAGCCCTATGACATGAAGGAACTGATCGGCAAGGTGGTCGACGAAGGCGAATTCTTTGAAGTGCAGCCGGGGCATGCGGGCAATATCGTAATCGGCTTCGGCCGCGTCGAAGGCCGCACTGTCGGCATCGTCGCCAACCAGCCTATGGTGCTGGCCGGCGTCCTCGATATCAACAGCAGCCGCAAGGCAGGCCGTTTCGTCCGCTTCTGCGATGCATTCGAAATTCCGATCATCACTTTTGTCGATGTTCCCGGTTTCCTGCCCGGCACCGCGCAGGAATATAATGGCATCATCATGCATGGTGCGAAGCTGCTCTTCGCCTATGCCGAGGCGACCGTGCCGAAGATCACTGTCATCACCCGCAAAGCCTATGGCGGCGCGTACGACGTGATGGCGTCAAAGCATTTGCGCGGCGATTTGAACTATGCCTGGCCGACCGCCGAAATCGCTGTCATGGGCGCAAAGGGCGCAGTTGAAATCATCTTCCGCAGTGACATTGGCGACCCCGAAAAGATTGCCGAGCGTACCAAGGAATATGAAGACCGCTTCGCCAACCCCTTCGTCGCGGCGAGCAAGGGCTTTATCGACGAAGTGATCCATCCGCATTCCACGCGCCGCCGTATCGCGCTGGGCCTCCGCAAACTGCGCAACAAGCAGTTGGAGAACCCGTGGAAGAAGCATGACAATATTCCGCTGTAGGACAAAACTGTGGTCATTGTTGCGATCTGTGGAGCTGTTTTGTTTGGTCTTCTTGGGCTTGGCCTTTGGCGACAAGGAGAGCAGTGGAAACGGCGCGGCGAAATTCCGAAAGATTGGGTCGAAGCTAAAGAGTCGAAGCCAGTTTTGAGAGATGAGCTGGGCTTTGGTGTTGCTATCGTATGGCAGAAAGCAATGGGAGTCGTTGCTTGGCTCTTTGCTGGCTTATGTGCTCTTTCGGCCATCTTGCAGCTAATGGGAATGCATTTATGAAACTAGGCCGCCTCAACCACATCGGCGTCGCAACGCCCTCTATTGCCCAAAGCATCGTGTTCTATCGCGACGTGATGGGCGCGACGAAAATTCATGAGCCCTTCGACCTGCCTGATCAGGGTGTGAAGGTTTGCTTTGTCGATACGCCTGCCGCTGATGGCGCGCTGAACGGCACGCAGATCGAGCTGATTGAGCCGCTTCCGGGCAACACCAGCATCGCGGGCTTCTTGGAAAAGAACCCGCAGGGCGGGCAACATCATATGTGTTACGAAGTGCCCGATATCCACAAAGCCAAGGCCGAGTTTGAGGCAATGGGCAAACGCGTGCTCGGCGAACCGCGCATTGGCGCGCACGGCACGCTGATCTTCTTTGTGCACCCACGCGACATGGGCGGGGTGCTGACCGAGATTATGGAGACGCCCAAAGAGGCGCATTGAAATTTGAGAGAGAAAACGGAGAGAACATGACCTACGAAACCATCCTGACCGAACGCAAAGGCGACGTTCTGGTAATCACGCTGAACCGCCCGGAACGCCTCAACGCCGCATCGATCCCGCTGGCGGAAGAGCTAGGCGCTGCCTTTTATGACCTTGATGGCGCTCGTGCGGTGCTGATCACCGGTGCGGGCAAGGGTTTCTGCTCGGGCGCTGATCTTGCCACGCGCGGTGAAGCAAGCGCGATCCAGCAAAAGGGTGGCAGCCACCGTGCGCTGCAAAACTACTATAACCCGCTGGTCACCCAGATCCTGCGCTGTCCCGTGCCGGTAGTTACTGCGGTCAACGGTGCAGCTGCCGGTGTCGGCTGCTCGATCGCGCTGGCAGGTGATTTCGTGCTGGCTGCAAAGAGCGCCTATTTCCTGCAGGCCTTCGTCAACATCGGTCTTGTACCCGATGGCGGCTCCACCTGGCTGCTTGCTCGCGCGATCGGCCGCGCACGCGCCACCCGCATGATGATGCTGGGTGAGAAAATCGGTGCGGAGCAGGCCGAGGATTGGGGCCTGATTTATAAGGTCGTAGATGACGCGGCATTGATGGACGAAGCGCTCGGGCTGGCGACGCGGCTGTCGCAAGGGCCGACCGTGTCTTATTCGACGATGAAGGCCAATATCCAGACCGCGCTCGACGGCAATTTGTCGCAGGTGTTGCTCGCAGAGGCTGAAGGACAGCGCATTGCAGGCGCCAGCGAAGACGCCCGCGAAGGCGGCATCGCCTTTCTGCAAAAACGTAAGGCGGAGTTTAAGGGCAAGTAATGCTGTTTTTCAACAGCCAGAATCCGGCGCCTAATCCGCGCCGGGTCCGCATCTTTGCGGCCGAGAAGGGGATTGCGCTGCCAACGCGCGATCTCTCTATTCCCGATCGCGAGCATAAGGCGGACGAATTTCTGGCGTTGAACCCGCGCGGGCAAACCCCCGCGCTACAGTTGGACGACGGCACGGTGATTTCCGAAAGCGTCGCGATTTGCCGCTATCTGGAAGCACTGCATCCGGAGCTCCCCTTGTTCGGGCGCGATCCGCTCGAGCAGGCCCTGATCGAAATGTGGAGCCGCCGGGTCGAGATGATCCTGATGCCTCCGGTGGGCGCGGTCTGGGTGCATACCCATCCATTCACCGCACGGCTGCCGGGCCGCAATGTGGAATGGGGTGAATCCAACCGCCCGCGCGTGGACGAAGCACTGCGCTTTTTTGATAGCGCGCTGCATGAACGCGAGTTTCTCGCCGCCGACCACTATACGATTGCAGACATATTGCTGCTGACCACGGTCGATTTTGCCGCCTTTATCGGCATTGCCTTGTCGGACGACCTTGTTTCCCTGCATGCATGGCATGCGCGCGTATCCGCCCGGCCCAGCGCCGCAGCTTGAATGGTGTAGAGATGAGTAAGAACAGCCTATCAGATTGGCAAACCGCCGCCGCAAAAGAGGTCAAAGGCAAGGACCTGACCTGGCACACGCCCGAAGGCATTGACGTCAAGCCGCTCTACACGGCCGAGGATGTGACCGCGGATCCGGGGCTGCCCGGTTTCGCGCCGTTCACTCGTGGTGTTCGGGCATCAATGTATGCCGGTCGTCCCTGGACCATCCGCCAATATGCGGGCTTTTCGACCGCGGAGGAGTCGAACGCATTTTATCGTCGCAACCTTGCGGCGGGGCAGAAGGGCCTTTCGGTTGCTTTCGACCTTGCGACCCACCGCGGCTATGACAGCGATCATCCCCGCGTTGTCGGCGATGTCGGCAAGGCCGGTGTCGCGATCGACAGTGTCGAGGATATGAAAATCCTGTTCGACGGCATCCCGCTCGACCAGATGTCGGTGTCGATGACGATGAACGGAGCGGTCATCCCGATCCTCGCCTTCTTCATCGTTGCCGGGCAGGAGCAGGGCGTTCCGACCGAACAGCTCGACGGCACCATCCAGAACGACATCCTCAAAGAGTTCATGGTCCGCAACACCTACATTTATCCGCCCGAACCGAGCATGCGGATCATCTCGGATATTTTTGCCTACACCTCGGCGAACATGCCGAAGTTCAACTCAATCTCGATCTCCGGCTATCACATGCAGGAAGCCGGGGCGACGCAGGTTCAGGAACTGGCTTTCACCATCGCCGACGGCATGGAATATGTTAAATATGGCGTCGCCAGCGGCCTCGACATCGACAAGTTTGCAGGCCGCCTGTCGTTCTTCTTCGCCATCGGCATGAACTTCTTCATGGAAGTAGCCAAGCTGCGCGCTGCCCGTGTGCTCTGGCATCGAGTGATGACCAAGCTGGGCGCGCAGGATGAGCGTTCGAAGATGCTGCGGACCCACTGCCAGACTTCGGGCGTGTCGCTGCAGGAGCAGGATCCCTATAACAACGTGATCCGCACTACTATCGAAGCGATGGCGGCGATGTTGGGTGGCACCCAGTCGCTCCACACCAACGCGCTGGACGAGGCGATTGCGCTGCCCACCGATTTCTCGGCCCGTATCGCGCGCAACACGCAGATCGTGATCCAGGAAGAGACCGGCATGTGCAATGTCGTCGATCCGCTGGGAGGCAGCTATTATATCGAGGCCTTGACCCAGGAGCTGGTCGACAAGGCTTGGGAGATTATCGAGCGCGTTGAAAGCGAAGGCGGCATGGCCAAGGCGGTCGCCGCTGGCTGGCCCAAGGCGATGATTGAGGAGGCGGCCGCTGCTCGACAGGCTCGCGTCGACCGGGGCGAAGACGTCATCGTCGGCGTCAACAAATACCGGCTTGCCAACGAAGATCAGCTGGAAACGCTGGAGGTGGACAATCACGCTGTGCGCGAAGGCCAGATTGCCCGCCTGAAAAAGATGCGCGAAACGCGCGACGAGGCGAAATGCCGCGCTGCGCTCGCGGACTTGGCCGAAGGCGCGATGGGCAAGGGTAATCTCCTTGAACTCGCGGTCGAGGCCGCACGCCATCGCGCTTCGCTCGGCGAGATTTCCGACGCCATGGAGTCGGCCTTTGGACGCTATGGAACAACGCCAACGCCGGTAAAGGGCGTCTATGGCGCGGCCTATGATGGCGATGCGCGCTACAATCAGGTGCTGGAGGGTGTCACTGCCGTAGAGCGCCGCCTAGGCCGCAAACCCAAGCTGCTTGTCGCCAAAATGGGGCAGGACGGGCATGATCGCGGGGCCAATGTCATCGCCTCGGCCTTTGCCGATATGGGCTTTGATGTCGTGTCCGGCCCGCTGTTCCAGACGCCCGAAGAAACCGTCGTGCTGGCGCTTAATGAAAATGTCGACATCGTCGGCGCATCGAGCCTTGCCGCAGGGCACAAGACCCTTATCCCCGAACTGATCAACCGCCTGCGCGAAAATGGGCGGAGCGATATCAAAGTGATTGCGGGCGGCGTCATCCCGCCGCAGGATTATGATTATCTGCGAGATGCAGGTGTGCAGGGCATTTACGGCCCGGGCAGCAATGTCGTCGAATGCGCAGCAGATGTGCTGACACTGCTCGGTCATAACATGCCGCCATTGGGAGAAACTGCGTGACCGTTCGCACCGATTGGACGCGTGAAGAAATCGCCGCGCTGTTCGGCCTGCCGTTTGACGAGTTGGTCTTTCAGGCCGCAACGGTACACCGCGCGCATCATGCCGTGGGGCAGATCCAGCTTTGCACCTTGCTGAGCATCAAGACCGGGGGTTGCCCGGAAGATTGCGGTTATTGCAGCCAGTCAGTGAAGGCCGACAGCGGTGTTGAAGCTACCAAGCTGATGGAAGTGCAGGCGGTATTGCAAAAGGCCGCGCAGGCCGCCGATGCTGGCAGCAAGCGTTTCTGCATGGGCGCCGCCTGGCGTAACCCCAAGGACCGCGACATGCCTGCAATTGTCGAGATCGTGAAATCGGTCCGCGCCATGGGCATGGAAACCTGCATGACACTGGGCATGCTGACGCCCAAGCAGGCGGAGATGCTCGCTGAGGCAGGGCTCGATTATTACAATCACAATATCGATACCTCACCTGAGCGTTACAACGAGATCATCACCACGCGCACGATGCAGGACCGGCTCGATACGCTCGATAATGTCCGCAAGGCGGGCATCAATGTGTGCAGCGGCGGGATCGTGGGCATGGGTGAAACCCGCGCCGACCGTGTGGGCTTCATCCACACACTGGCGACTTTGCCGCAGCATCCCGAAAGCGTACCGGTCAACGCACTGGTTCCGGTGAAGGGTACCGTGCTTGGCGATATGCTGGCTGACACGCCGCTCGCCAAGATCGACGATATCGAATTCGTCCGCACCATCGCTGTCGCGCGGATTACGATGCCGATGAGCATGGTCCGCCTGAGCGCAGGCCGCGAGAGCATGAGCGAGGCGACGCAGGCTTTGTGCTTCATGGCAGGTGCGAACAGCATCTTCACAGGAGACAAGCTGCTGACTGCGGCCAATGCCGGTGATGACAAGGATGCGGCGTTGATGGCGAAGCTTGGGCTGGTGCCTATGGAGGCGGAGGAGCCGCTGCGGACGTGTAAGGTGGGCGCACTATGAAGGCGCTGATGTTGGCTAGTTCTCTGGTCGCCAGTGCTCCGACTTCTTCGGACACATTTGCGATCGCTTGCAGTGGTGCGATATTTAACACCTCTCTCCGAGACGGAAAAACTACCGAAACAAAGTTCAGCTTGCCCGATCAGATTTTTGTTTTCAGCGAGATGTCCAATGTTGCACTTCGGGCAATGCCGCGTCGTCAAGAGTTTGAGAATATTTGCGAAATTGGGGCGATCGGGAAGAAGTTGGATTTTTCATCTGATTTGATTCGGACTTACTGGGTCAGTCCTACCGGATGGGATGCAGAGACAACATGTGAATTTAAGTTCAATCGAACCAATAATAGCGCGACCCTGCGAACGAAATTCGAATGGTCCAGCTCTACGCAATCGGAATCCGAATGGCGCATGGCTTGCGCTCCAACCGAAGTTCCAATTTTCGATATAGAAGAACGGTCAAAATAGAATGTTCAAAAAAATCCTCATAGCCAACCGTGGCGAAATTGCTCGCCGGGTTATCAAGACCGCCCGTCGCATGGGTATCCAGACCGTCGCGGTCTATTCGGATGCCGATGCGCGCGCGCCTTTTGTGCTTGATGCAGATGAAGCGGTGCATATCGGGCCTTCGCCTGCTGCGCAGTCTTACCTGATCGCCGAGAAGATCATCGAGGCCTGCAAGGCAACCGGCGCGGAGGCGGTGCATCCCGGCTATGGCTTCCTGTCCGAGCGTACCAGCTTTGCCGAGGCATTGGCCGCCGAGGGCATCGCCTTTATTGGCCCGCCCGTGAACGCGATTGCCGCAATGGGCGACAAGATCGAATCCAAGAAGCTGGCGATGGAGGCAGGCGTCAATGTCGTTCCCGGTTTCGTAGGCGAGATCGAAGATACCGAACACGCCGTGCGCATCTCCAACGAGATCGGCTATCCGGTGATGATGAAGGCCTCAGCCGGCGGCGGCGGCAAAGGGATGCGGCTTGCCTATAGCGAGCAGGAAGTGCGCGAAAATTTTGAGAGCGTGAAGCGCGAGGGGCTCAACAGCTTTGGCGACGACCGTGTGTTCATCGAGAAATTCATCCTCAACCCGCGCCACATCGAAATCCAGATTCTCGGCGATAAGCATGGCAATGTGCTGTACCTGAATGAACGCGAATGCAGCATCCAGCGCCGCCACCAGAAGGTAGTGGAAGAAGCGCCTTCGCCGTTCGTCACGCCGAAGATGCGCAAGGCGATGGGTGAGCAATGCGTCGCTCTGTCAAAAGCCGTTGGCTATTACAGCGCGGGTACGGTCGAGCTGATCGTCTCGGGCGCCGATCCGACGGGCGAAAGCTTCTACTTCCTCGAAATGAACACCCGCCTTCAGGTGGAACATCCGGTTACCGAATGCATCACAGGCATCGATCTGGTCGAACAGATGATCCGCGTCGCTTATGGCGAGAAGCTCGCCATGACGCAGGATGATATCACAATCGATGGCTGGGCGATCGAGAACCGCGTCTATGCCGAAGATCCCTATCGCGGCTTCCTTCCGTCCACAGGGCGCATCGTGCGTTACAACCCGCCGGTGCCGGGCTGGGCAGGGGATATTCGCGGTGTTGATGGCGTTCGCGTCGATGACGGCGTTGCCGATGGCGGCGAAGTCAGCATGTTCTACGACCCAATGATCGCCAAGCTGATCACCTGGGGCAAAACCCGCGACGAAGCCGCCGACAAGCAGGTCGCGGCGCTCGACCGCTTTGAACTCGAAGGGCTGGGCCACAATATCGATTTCGTCTCAGCCATCATGCAGCATCCACGTTTCCGCTCGGGCGAGTTGACCACCGGATTTATCGCTGAGGAGTATCCCGATGGTTTTGCCGGGGCGCCGGCTACCGAAGACCTGATCCGTAAGCTATGCGCGATTGCCGGCGTCGTCGCGACCAGTACTTCGGAACGTGCGCGGCACATTGACGGGCAATTGGGCGACAACCTGCCCGCGATCCGCAACTGGCTGGTTTCGGTCGATAAACAGAAGCATGACGTCATCGTCCACAACGGCGAGGTCACTGTCGACGGCCAGAAGATGGAGCTGCAGACCGACTATGTCCCTGGCGCGCCTATGGTGCATGCCATTGCCGATGGCGAAAGCCTTGCCGTCAAGGTCACCAAATCGGGTTCGGGCTTCAAGATGACAACACGCGGCGCGAGCCACAGCGTGGTATGTCTACCTGAGCATGTCGCGCCGCTCTCGAAGCACATGATCGAAAAGATTCCGCCCGATCTTTCTAAATATCTCATCTGCCCGATGCCCGGCCTGATCACTGCTGTGCACGTCGAGGCGGGTGACAAGGTGGAGGCGGGTCAGCCGCTGGCCATCGTCGAGGCGATGAAGATGGAGAATATCCTGCGTGCCGAAAAAGCTGGCGTTGTCAAATCGGTAAACGCCAAGGCTGGAGACAGCCTGGCGGTGGACGCGATCATCCTAGAAATGGAGTAACCAACGACTGGGTTCAGCTCAATGGGCTGAACCCAAAAGTCGTTTGGCCAGGAAAAGTTTGAAGATCACGAATGCGACCAGTCCAACCGCTGCCGTGCCGATATGGAACAGCCAGAAGGTCGGCGTCGCCATCGTTTCATACCATGTGCCCACTTCACCGACGATCTTGTTCGCGGCGAAGAAAGACAGATAATAGATGCCGATGATCGTCGCGTTGAGCGCGCGCGGTGCCAGTTTGGTAAAGAACGCCAGACTGACGGGCAGGATATGCGCAAAGCCGATGCTGTTGAGAATGTGGAACATCAGCGGCCAGAATAGCCCGATCTTGCCATCGCCCTGCGTTGCTGCCGCCATATAGAGGCACAGCCCACCGGCTATGGTGAAGAAGCTGCCGATGATCATCTTGCCCAGTTCATCGGGCTCCCGCCGTTTTTTGCCGTACCAGACATAAAAGGCCGCGACTGCCGCCAGCATGCTGAAGCTGGCAGCCGCATCGATGGTGATCATCCAGCTGGTCGGCAGTGTCTGTCCAAAAAAGGTCAGCTGGAACTGCGTGTCGGCCCAGACGAGATAGGCGTTGAAAATCTGCTGGTTAGTGAGCAACGCAACGGCCAAAATTGGAACCAACGCAACCACCGCAGAGATACGCAGCCAGTCCTGACGCGTCAGTGGTTCTTTGGTCGTCTTGGTTTCGCTGACCTTCGCTGGACGATTATCGGCAGGCAGCCATGGCCCAGCCATGATGTAGAGGATCAAGCCGATGACCATCACGACGCCTGCGGTACCAAAGCCCCAATGCCAGCCCACACGCTCGCCCAGCGTTCCCGCGACCAGCGGCGCTGCAATCACGCTGACATTGATCGCGATGTAGAAAATCTGGAACGCCATAGCGCGGCGCAAGTCTTCCGGTTTGTACAACTCGCCCACCTGACTGGCGATGTTGCCCTTGAACAGGCCGACGCCGACGATCAGCGCTAACAATGCGAACAGGAAGCTGCTTTCAAACGCCATCAGGAAATGGCCAAGCGTCATGAACAGCCCGCCAAGGATCAGCGTTGTCCGCCGCCCCAGCCAACGGTCGGCAATCAGGCCGCCTGCAATCGGGGTCAGATAGACGAGCGATGTGTAGTCGCCAAAAAGTTTGGACGCCAAGGGCTGCCCATCAAGGCCATACCAAGTCTTCATCCAATCGAGGCCGATTACTCCGGCGGCATTTTCCGGAAGCAGCAGATATTTGACCATGTAGAGCACGAGCAAGGTCTGCATCGAATAATAGGAAAAGCGCTCGCAGCCCTCGACAAAGGCCAGATAGCCCAGCCCTTTGGGATGACCGAGAAAGGCGCGATCAGATCGGTCGGTAAGATCGATTTCGGGTGTCGCTTCGGCAATGGTCATTCTGTAACTCCCCCGAGTAATATTCTTTCATCCGCCATATCGTTTCGTGCGGCGTTTGCCAGTAAATTTCGATGATTGGCGTTGGCGGCATTAGCGGTTAAGCTGCGCCGTACGTCAGGGGGAGAGAATTATATGCCAGTGCCGGTTACCGCCTTTGTTGCAGCCATTTGTGCGCTGCTCCTATTGCTCACTGCTATCGATACAGTCCGCCAACGTATCCGTGCGAAGGCGGCTTTTGGCGATGCAGGCGATGCCAAATTGATCAGCGCTAGCCGCAGCCATGGCAATCTCGCGGAGCATGCGCCGATCGTCATCTTGCTGCTCGCCTTCCTCGAACTCGCACATGCCTGGCATATGGGCCTGATGGCCATCGGCGCGCTTTTCCTCTTTGGCCGAGTGATGCACATTTGGGGTCTGTATTTACCCGCCAACACCAAGCCGCCGCTACCCCGCTCGCTGGGCGTCATCATTACATGGCTGACGCTGGCTATATTGAGTGGATGGACGCTTTATTTGCTTGTTACACAGAACCTTTAATCGATCATTGCGACAGCCCTAATCCAACCGGCGCTTGCGCGTTCAATCTTGACTGGAAAGCAGCTCAATTTCCAACCGAAAGGCGGGAGCGAGGCTAAGTTGGTCAGCTTTTCAATCTGGTAGTAAGGCTGGATGCGTCCAGCCTTATGGCCTTCCCATATGATCGAAGGATCGCGTGTTTCAGCCCAGCGTCGGGCAGTGTGGCTAAACGGAGCATCCCAGCTCCAGGCGTCGGTGCCCACCACCTGCACGCCGCGCTCTGTGAGGTATAGCGTCGCTTCAGCACCCATGCCGCAGCCTTGATCGGTGAAATTGTCAGTGCCGTAGATCGCGCCTGATTGGACCAATACAATGTCGAGCGGTTGCAGCGTATAGCCAATGCGCTCCAGTTCCTCCTCGACTTCAGCAGCGCTCACAACGTGGCCGTGCGGCTTGCTGGAAAAATCTAGCTTCACGCCAGGGCGGAAGAACAGATCGAGCGGGGCTTCGTCTATAGAAGGGGCAGGGGAGGCGCCGCCGTTGGTGGTCGAATGGAAATGCCAGGGAGCATCCATATGCGTGCCATTGTGCGTACTCAGCGTCAGGCTTTCGACCGCCCAGCCTTCACCATCGGGGAGGTCTTCCCGCGTCAGGCCCGGGAAAAACATCGCGATCTGCTCCCATGTGTTCTCATGGGTCATATAGGTTATCTGCGGACGCATGACCGGCGGGTCCGAAACCACATCATTGGTTATCGGTATCGAAAGGTCTACAAATCGCGTCATTGCGGCAGTGCCTTGTCTCCATGGTCAAGCACCATCGCCGCGGAACGGCGGGCCATGGCGAGGAACATGTCGTCGCCACGATCAGTGCGTTCAACCACCATCGCCGCGGTTACTCCCATCAGGAAGCCGACAACTGCCGAGCGGCAATAATCGTCGCGGATCTGGGCCAGATCTGTCTCAGGCACTCCGCGAGTAATCAGTTGCGACCGATAACGTGCGAGCAATTCCTCTTCGATGTCCCTCCGATGCCCGGCATCGAACGCCGTGCCTGTGTAATAGGCAATATCTCCGACACCGATGCCAACGCCCGTCGTTTGCCAGTCGACGATAACGATAGGCTTTGCCGGATCGCTGACATTGAACAGCATATTGTCCGGGCGGAAATCATTATGGGTCAGGCAACGCGGGCTTTGACGGTTGTCGTAATTGGCGTTGAGTTTGCCAAGAAAGGCTTCGCCCACCGTGCGCATATTGGCATCGACGCGATCACCATAACGGTCGCAAAATGCGGGCCAGAACATGCCGAATAGCACATCGCTATCCAGCTGGGGCGGCACTGCCTTGGTTCCGTTGGGCCAATCAAGCGTGTCGAGCATTGGATCGCCCCACCAGGCGGCATGGATGCTGGCAGCGGCATCCACCGCCAGTAAAGCTTCTTCCCGGCTTGGCTCGCCAAGCTGGTTGCCCTGCACATGGTGAGGCAGATCGTGCATGATCAGCGTGAAGGCGTGGCTCTCGTCATCGAAGGCGATATAAAGATGGTCGGGCACCGCCATCGGCTTTTTGCCTGCGAATGTCTGGTAGAATCGGCTTTCGCGCAGATAAGTGAGGTGCGATTTGCCCGTTGTCCGGCTCAGCTCATCATTGGACGGCAGCTTGGCGACGATTGTTGGCGGAAAACCGTCGGGATTTGCATCAAAGTTCAAGACGATGCGATAGGTGGCACCTACCTGACCAGTGCCGATGGCCTTGGCTTCGATTGATGCAATGGCGACATCATGGCCTTTGTCACGCAACATGGCTGTCAGCCACTCTGCAGTGATTTCATCGCGCGACAGAACCGGCAGGCTCATGCGCCAGCCCCGTCGTTCAGCCCCTTGAAGCCGCTAGGCCCGTGCGGGCCAAATACAAGTTGCTCGACAATACCTATGCCTTCCGAACTCGCACCTCCACCCTCATGTCGCGCGATGGCGACGTGCTGGATATGAAGGTGTGGCATGAGCAGCGGGTCGAGGTCGGCAGGACGGAAATCTTCGCGTTCAACGGCCAATTCTCCCTTGAAACCACCATGCACCCATTCGCTATGGCCATAGCCGATACCCTTCATCATGAAGGTGTCTATCGGCTCCCAAGTTACAACATGATCGCGCCCGCCATCGTCACGAACGTCTAGTCTTGCGGCGGTCGCATGGCGTTTGCCGGCCGCCCAGTTCATCGTGAAGCGGTCGTCATGGAAGTGCATTCCGCCTTCCTGATTGGCCCCGTCCATCATCAGTGTGGCGCGACGGTTCCAGGCTTCTCCCTTTTCATCCTCGTTAACATGGGCATAGAGCGACAGGTTGGGGAAGTTGGTGGGCGCCCACAGCCAGTAAAATTGCGGCATCGTCGCGGGGATGGTTGGCTGCGGGTCGGCTGCACCTATCGGACGCACACCCCAGCTCCGGTCACGTGTGCCAAAGGCCCCTTCATAGGCTTCGCGCTTGCCATCGACCTCGACCCAGCCCGAAACATGGCAGTTCACGGTGAAACGGGTGAGGTCCATCATCATCCGCGAACCGTTGCGGCGGGTGAAGCGCGGCTCCTGAATTGGCGCAGAGCGGACTTCGAAGGTCAAATCCGCAGAAATGCCCTCATGATTGTCGACGACGAGACGCACCGTCTTGAGCGGCTCGACAACCTCGATGCGGATAGGGCCGCAATGCATGTCCATCCTTTCGAAACCCAATATGCGCGAGGCATGAATGCAGTGCTGCGTACCATCCCTGATGATCGAGAAATGCGCATCAGCAATATTCAGGTGCGGATAGACACCAAAGGCTGCACCGAAATAGCCCGACCCGTCGGGACGGTAGCCGCAAAAAAAGAAGCGGTCGTAAAAATTGCGGTCCGTGCCTGAAAAGGCAATTGGCTCAGCCGTCTGGTGGATCGGGTACTCGTCGCCCTTGGTTAGCATCTCTCTCTCCTTAACTCTCTCGCACAAGTTGTTAATCGCTCGATTAAACAAACGCAACAAGGCTTGAACGATGCGGCGTTGCAACTAAGAGGGAGCGAAAGGCGATACAGAGAAGGGGAAGCCATGGCGGGCACAGCAGAGGCTGACGAAATTGTAATTGATCCCAAACGCGATCGGCTGGTGATTACCGCATCGTCACTGGGCACCGTGTTCGAATGGTACGACTTCTTCGTTTATGGCATTTTGGGTGCGCTGATCGGGAAACTGTTTTTCCCTTCCGACAATCCGACAGCGGCCACTCTTGCCAGCCTCGCTGTTTTCGGCGCCGGTTTTGGTGTTCGGCCATTGGGAGCAATCCTGTTTGGCTATTTCGGCGATAAGATCGGTCGGAAATACACATTCCTTGTCACGATTACCTTGATGGGTGGCGCGACCGCAGCGATTGGTTTCCTTCCGACATTTGCACAAGCAGGGATTTGGGCCGCAGCACTGCTGTTGCTGATGCGTTGCCTGCAAGGCCTAGCCTTGGGCGGAGAATATGGCGGAGCTGCAATCTATGTCGCCGAGCACGCACCAAAGGGCAAGCGCGGTCAATATACCAGTTGGATACAGGCTTCGGTAGCCGGTGGCTTCCTGCTTGCGGTAATGGTCGTGCTGGCGACACGCACAGCCATGTCGACCGAGGATTTCGAAGCCTGGGGCTGGCGCGTGCCTTTCCTGATTTCGATACTGCTGCTTGCTATCTCGCTATGGATACGCCTGAAGCTCTCTGAAAGCCCGGTTTTCGCTGCAATGAAAGAGGCAGGTACGGTTTCCAAAAACCCGTTCACTGAAAGCTTCCGCTATCCCGGAAATGTGAAGCGCATTTTCGTTGCCATGTTTGGCGTCGCTGCAGGCCTGACGGTCATTTACTACACTTCACAATTCTATACGCTCTACTTCCTTACGGGCACTGCGCGCGTGCCGGAAACCGATGCACTTCTCTACATGGCGGTCGGTGCAGCCATTGCCGCACCGCTCTATGTAGCGGCGGGCTGGATGTCCGATCACTTCGGTCGTAAAAAGATTTTGTTGATCGGCTATGCCTTGTCAATGCTGCTAACTTTTCCGCTATTCTGGACAATGGCAGATGCAGCCAATCCGGCACTTTCAAAAGCGACTGCAACAAATCCTGTTACGCTGGTCGCGCCTGATTGCGACTTCAACGTCTTTGCCAGCAAACATGAAACCGACTGCGCCAAAGCATATAATTTCCTTTCGAAACGCGGGATCAGCTACACAAAGGCCAAAGGCCCTGAAACAATCCTGCAAGTTGGCAATTCGGAACTGAAAGGGTTCGATGAGAAATCCTATATCGCGGCGCTGGAAGCAGCCGGCTATCCAAATGAATCTGATCCGAACGAGCGCAATGGCCTGTTGATTATCGCCATAGTTGCAGCGTTAGTGGCCCTGTCGGCGATGACTTATGGTCAGGTGGCGGCGATTTTGGTGGAGATGTTTCCTGCCAAAATTCGTTACACCTCGATGTCTATTCCATACCATATCGGAACCGGCTATTTCGGCGGTTTCCTTCCACTCATCTCGCAATATATCGTTGTGAGAACGGGTGGTGCCTTTAACGGCCTTTGGTACGGCGTCGGTGTTGTCGCTATGGCATTCATTGTTAGCCTGATCTGGCTGCCGGAAAGCAAGGATAAGGATCTCGATTGAGCTTTACCGCACCGCTTCGGCTCAGGCTCGATAGCGAAGCCCTCATCGCAAATTGGAGAGCGATGTCCGCGTTGAGCGGCAATGCTCAAACTGGCGCAGCGGTGAAGGCCGATGCCTATGGCTTGGGCGCGCGCGAAATCGTGCCGAGGCTGTGGGCTGCCGGATGCCGCGATTTTTTCGTGGCGCATTGGGGTGAAGCCGCGGCATTAGCGGATATAATTCCTGCATCAAGCATCGCGGTGTTGAACGGCATCGCAGAGCAGGATGTCGCGGCAGCTATGGCATTGGGCGCAGCGCCCGTCCTTAATACACCTCAACAGATTGCACTGTGGAAAGCGGCCAATGGGCGGCGATGCCATGTCATGCTCGACAGCGGTATCAACCGACTGGGCCTGGGTCCGGAACAATTGTCACCCGGCCTATTTGATGGGCTGGATATAGATGTGCTGCTCTCGCATCTGGCGTCTGCGGAAGAAGATGTACCGCAAAATGCACAACAGCTGACCACGTTTGTCGCGATGTCGGAAGGCATAAGCGCTAAAAGACGCAGCATGGCCAACAGCGCCGGGATTGCCTTGGGAAGCGACTATCATTTCGACCTCACCCGTCCAGGATTGGCTCTTTATGGTGGGGTGGCCCGTTTGCAGCTTCGGAATGCAATCAGCCAAGTGGTGCTGCCCCAAGCCCGTATCCTGCAGGTACGGGACGTGGAGGCTGGGTCAACTGTAGGGTACAATGCAACCTACGCGGCGCAGAAAAGGACGACCGTCGCAACTCTCGCCATCGGTTATGCTGACGGCTATTTCAGGGGTTTTTCGAACAGCGGTTCGATTTGTGTAAACGGCACTGAATGTCCGGTGCTTGGGCGCGTTTCGATGGATCTTATCACAGTCGATGTCTCCGCCGCGCCAGAAGTTGCCGAAGGCGATTGGTGCGACGTCAATTTCGATTTGCGTTTGGCATCGAAATGGTCCGGCATGTCTCAATATGAGTTGCTTACCGCACTAAGCGACCGCGCCGATCGGCGCTGGATTTAGAACAGAACAATAAGCTTAAGCCAAATTTGCGGGCTTCAACCCGTATTTAACGGTAAATCATTCGATCCAAAACAAAAAGGGCGCCGATGAAGGCGCCCTTTCCGTTTGTCACATTCTTGTCGACTTAGAAGTCGGCGCGAACGCCAGCGTAGAAGTAACGGCCGGTGGCATCAAAGATGCCCGAACCAGCACCAGTACCGAGCAGGCCGCGCGGCGGCTTACGGTCGAAGACATTGTCCACACCTGTGTAGAACGAAACTTTGTCGTTCACTTCCCAGTTCAGGCGAAGGTCGTGGAAATGCTGTGCCTTATAGTACTTCTCGGGGAACTGATCGGCATTGAGCGGACCAAGCAGCGCCAGTTCGAACGGCGTGCAGGTGGTCGGCTGACCCGCTGCGTTGCCAGTTGCAAAACCAGTCAGACCGTTAGCAGGGCAGGGGTTGACCATTGCATGCTGCGATTCCCATGTGCCAACGGTTTGCGGACCGATGTAGCGGAATTCGTAACGCAGGGTCAGATCCTTATGCTTGTACGAGAAGCTCGAACCCAGCTCCCAGATGGGGTCACCCAATTCGCCATGAATGCGGTTACGGAAAAGCGGATCGGCAGGGTCGGTGTACTGCGAACGATCACGGAGCCACGAACCGATCACGCGATAGGTCAGCTTGTCACCATTGTCGAAGCTGTGGTTGTAAGCCAGATCGACATCAAGACCCTTGGTCGTGAACTTTGCGAAGTTCGAAGGTAACACGGTTACGGCAGGATCGTCGAAGAAACCACCAGCGAGGCGATTGACCTGAGCGCAGTATGGGTTGCCGACTATGCTGGCTGAGTCATAGCAAGCATTCAGGATCAGGTTCGCCGTCGGGAATGCAATCAGGTTCTGAACCTTGATGTCATAATAGTCGACGGTGATCGAGAAACCCGGTGCGAAGCTGGGCTCGATAACAACACCGACAGTGTAGCTATCCGACTTCTCTTCTTCGAGAAGCGGGTTACCACCCTGTTCGATGCTCAGCGTAGCCGAACGTGCAGGCGTGTTGACAAAACCAACGGGTATGCCAGCTGCGGCACAGTTTGCTGCACGGTTTGCACCAAGACCAATGTTCAATACATCACACGGGTCAGTAATGGTCGCAAAGTTCTGGCCCAAAGGATCGAACAGCGCAGCCTGTGTCGGGACACGAACAGAGCGCGAATAAGCAGCACGGAACTTGATGTCTTCGATTGGAGCCCAAATACCAGTGAAGTTGTAGGCCTTGGTCGAACCAGCTGCATTGTTATAGTCCGAAATACGGGCTGCTGCACCGAATTCCAGCAGTTGCGCAAACGGCATGTCACGCAGCAGAGGAATATTCAATTCGGCAAAGGCTTCTTTCACCGTCAGCTTCGGATATTTAATCGGCTGAAGGGCAGTCAGGAAGGTTGCGTCCGACGAGGTCAGTTCGTCGACAGTAACGCTACCCTTTTCTTCGCGATATTCTGCACCAATTGCAAATGCGATCGGACCACCTGGAAGTTCAAACAGCTCAGAGAAGTCGCCGCCAACGAATGCCGATGCAACAAATTGGCTTGCCTTCTGACCGTAGAAACCTTCGGTCATAACATAATCAATTGCGCGAGGATCTGAACGACCGTTACCGAACAAGTTCAAAGGAACGCAGTTGGTGTCGACATTCGATACTGCGTTGATGCGGCAAATGACGCGCTGTCCTGCTGCATTCGTCGCAAAGTTGCTTCCCGAAAAACCAACGGGTGCAAGCACTGCATCCACTGCATTCAAAAACGGTCCAACGCTACCGTCAGCGTTGAACAGTTGCAGATTGTTCAATGACACAGTCTTGCCGTCAAGCTTGCCATAGTTCAAAGCGAATTCATATTTCCAGTCGTCGTTGAAAGTGCCTTCTACACCGGCAACAATTCGCCATGTTTCGCGCGTATTGTCTTCAGAGCGAATACCCAGATCAACGTTGTTGCGGTTGATAGCAATTGCACCTGCAGGGGTTGCGCAACGGCCAATTGCCTGCAACGAAGTGATATTGGCAGCAGACAGGAAGGGATTAGCGCAGCTGAATATCCCTAATGAGTCACCGTTAATACCCTGAACAAAGCTCGGACTGGTTTCGGAGAAAACATTCAAACGCACATACTTTGCCTCAACAAACGGACGGAATGCGTCCGAAACATCGAAATGCGCGAGTAAATTTATTGAGGCACGCTCGATCTCAGGGATCAAGTCACCATAGTTTGACAAAGTCGAACCAAGACCGCCAACCGAATTGTTAGAGCCCACCGGACGCAAATCACGCTCAATCGGGTTCTGGATCAAGTTTCCAGCATCATCGAACAAATAGCGTACAGGGAAACCGCCCGGCGCACAACGCAGAGGGTTAGCCAAGGTTGCCGCGGTGCAAGATGCACTCAAGAGGCCACCGTCAGAAATGTTGTTGTTGCGAATGTTGGTGAAGAAGCGATTGTCGAAGATGCCATCACCGCTCGCAGGTTCGCCCGATGTTACTTCATCTAGATTAAATTGCTTCCTGCCCGAAAATGCGCCGGTCAGATAATCACGACCGGTTAACTTGATCGGTTCTGACTTCGAATATTCTGCAGCAATAGCGATGTTGCCGCGACCATCTGCAAAATTCTTACCCCAGGTAAGCGCACCAAAATAGGAACCACGGTCACCACGGCTCGAAACGCCGCCCTGACCAGTCAAGCGAAGACCGTCGAAGTCCTTCTTCAACACAAAGTTAACGACACCTGCAATCGCATCCGAGCCATAAATGGCAGAGTTACCACCGGTTACAACGTCAATACGTTCGATCAATTCACTCGGGATTGTGTTGACGTCAACGATGTATTCACCAGGTGAAACCGTTACATGGCGACGACCGTTAACGAGGGTCAGCGTACGCGACGTACCAAGACCGCGAAGGTCGAGGATGTTCAGACCGGCCGTGCCGATGAAACGGGTCGAGTTCGACTGACTGAAGGTCGAGCGCAGCGAGGGAAGATCGTTCAAGGCATCGCCGACCGAGAGATTACCACCTGAAAGCAGTTCTTCCGCCGTAACCGATGTGACAGGTACCGGCGATTCCAGCGTCGGGCGCGAAATGCGCGAACCGGTGACCAGAATAGGAGCGTTGTCTTCTTCCGCTACCTCTTCTTCATCTTCATCTGCCTGTGCATCGGGTGATGTAGACTGAGCGAATGCGGGTTGCACGCTCAGCATTGCCAGCCCGACGATCGAACCGGTTACCATTAAACGAGTCTTCTTCATGAAAAGCTCCCCAGTTGAGAATTCATTATGGATTAATCCGCCCCGATAAGCGCAGCGAAATGCCGGATGCAATGGCATCTGAGATACTAAGACGTATTTTTTACCTCTGTTGCCAAACCGCCACAGAGGTCAGAATGCTATTACAAAAGGCATATCGCAACGTAGTAACACTCGAAGCGATAACAATTGTAACTAAATTGCAACAAAGCACCTTTTTGCGAAACCAAGCATCAAATTGGAGCGGGCGGTGAGAAAAACGAATTGGTGCGCAAATTTTAGCGGATTTTCTCGCACGCGAATGACTCGGTTGTTCAAAAACCAATTTGTATCGAATCACCAAGAATCCGGGTCGATATGTAAAGCAGCATCGATGTTGCGGTGCACCAAAGTCTGCGCTAGGGACGATAGGAAGATCCGGGGATTTATAAATATGGCACGCAAGGCATCATCGGGGCAGGACGGCGATCCGGTCATCATCAAGAAATATGCTAACCGGCGGCTCTATAACACCCAGTCTTCCAAATATATCACGCTGGACTTTCTAGCGGAACTGACGCGCAAGGATGTCGAATTTAAGGTAGTGGACGCCAAGACCGGTGAAGACATCACCCGCAGCGTTCTAACCCAGATCATCATGGAAGAAGAAAATGGCGGCAAAAGCATGTTGCCCGTCAATTTCCTGCGCCAGATTATCGCACTTTATGGGGATTCTATGCAGGGCCTCGTTCCGCAATTCCTCGAAAGCTCGATGGATAATTTCCGCAAGAACCAGAAGCAGGTTCAGGATGTGATCGAGAATGCCCTCACTTCTGGCCCCTTCGGCCATATTGCCAAGCAGAATATCGAAATGATGCGGGCCGCGCGCGATGTGTTGGTACCCAATCTCGGCAATCTGGGTGGCAAGAAGGATAAGTCCGGCGAAAATCTTGATGATCTGAAACGCCAGATGGCTGAGTTGCAGGCGAAGATCGATAAACTCTCCAAGGGGTAAGCCGCCGCACGGTTGCGGTTGAGCCGTCAAGCCGCTAGGGGCAGCGCATGAAACACGCGCTTTCCGTCACCCGCCAACAAAATTTCGCCGCTTGGTATCAGGAGGTCATTTCCGAAGCCGATCTTGCCGAAGAATCCGGCGTACGTGGCTGTATGGTTATCCGCCCCTGGGGCTATGGCATGTGGGAACGCATCCAGAAGCTGATGGATGCAGAAATCAAGAAGGCCGGTGTCGAAAATTGTTATTTCCCTCTGTTCATACCTTTGTCCTTCTTCGAAAAGGAAGCTGACCATGTTGAAGGCTTCGCCAAGGAAATGGCTGTTGTCACGCACCACAGGCTTGTGGGCGATGGCAAAGGCAAGCTGATCCCCGATCCGGAATCGAAGCTTGAAGAGCCGCTGGTCGTCCGTCCCACCTCCGAAACCGTGATCGGTGCAGCAATGAGCCGTTGGGTACAAAGCTGGCGTGACCTGCCTTTGCTGGTCAACCAATGGGCCAATGTCGTCCGCTGGGAAATGCGCACCCGTATGTTCCTGCGCACCAGTGAGTTTCTTTGGCAGGAAGGCCATACCGCGCATGTCGACCGCGAAGATGCGATGAAGGAAACGATGCGCGCGCTCGAAATGTATCGCGCCTTTGCCGAAGGACCGCTGGCAATGCCGGTGGTGGCGGGAGAAAAGCCCGAGAATGAGCGCTTCCCCGGCGCCGTTGCGACTTATTCGATTGAAGCGATGATGCAGGATGGCAAGGCGCTGCAGGCCGGCACCTCGCACTATCTCGGCACGGGCTTTGCCGAGGCGGCAGGCATCAAATATCAGGATAAGGAGGGCGGACAGCAGTTCGCCCACACCACCAGCTGGGGCGTTTCAACCCGGATGATCGGCGGCGTGATCATGACGCATGGCGATGATGATGGCTTGCGCTGCCCCCCGCAGATAGCGCCCTGGCAGATCGTTATCGTTCCGATGCTGCGCGACGATGATGGCGATGCTGCAGTGCTCGATTATTGCCGTGCGCTCTGGAAAGAATTGGGTGCGCTGTCAGCCTTTGGAGAGCCGGTGCGTGTGCTGCTCGATACCAAGGCCGCCAAAGCGTCGAACAAGCGCTGGGCTTGGGTAAAGAAGGGTGCGCCGATTATCGTCGAGGTTGGTCCGCGCGACGTGTCCGAAGGCAAGGTCGCCGTGCTGCGTCGTGACCGGCTGTACAAGGATGATGGCAAGCTCAACACTGCATTCACCCCGAAGGGCGATTTCGTCGCTCAGGCGGCAGGCACGCTCGAAGAAATTCAGACTACGCTCCACAGCGAAGCCAAGGCACGGCTTGAAGCCAATATCGCGCGTGACGTCACAGATCTTGCCGCGCATTTCAAAGGCGATGAGGCCAAGTTCGCTGGCTGGGTGGAGGTGCAATGGGCGCGTCCTACCGGCACCGCTCTCGACAAGATCGTTGAACAATTGAAGGCGCTCAAACTCACCATGCGCAACAGCCCGCTGGATGCAGCGCCGGTTGACGGCAATTGCTTCTTTACTGGCGAACCGGCGGTCGAACGCATCCTCATCGGACGGACTTACTGATTTGGCGCGAAAGCCTCGCCATCTAGGCCTTCCGACACGCGAGCAGATCCTCGAGTTCATCGAGCAATCCAAAGAGCCGGCGGGCAAACGCGAAATTGCCCGCGCCTTCGGCCTGCATGGCAGCGACAAGATCGCTTTGAAGGCGTTGCTCAAGGACATGACCGACGAAGGGCTGATCGATGCTGCCCCGGGCAGGGCATTCCACAAGATGGGCGGCGTACCCCGCGTTACCGTCCTCAAAATCGTTGATGTTGACGGTAACCAGTTGATCGCCATTCCGGAGCGCTGGGAAGCAGAGGGTATTCCTTTGCCAAAACTCCGCGTCGTTGAACGCGGGCGCAAAGGCGCGCTTGGCATTGGGGATCGCATCCTTGCCCGCACCGAAGAAGCCGGGAAGGGCTGGCTTGCCCACCCGATGAAGAAACTCGCCAAGGCGAGCGAGCAAATCATGGGTGTGGTCGAGGAAAGCGATAATGGCCGTTTCTGGCTGAAATCGACCGACAAAAAGGCGCGTTTCGACATTCCACTGTTCGAAATTGGCGAGGCGCAGCCGGGCGATCTGGTGTTGGCAGAGCTTGGCGGTCGGGCAGGGCAGAAGAAGGCGCGGGTTACTGATGTACTGGGCGATCCGTTCGCTCCGCGCAGTTTCAGCCTGATTGCCATCCACAAATTCGGCATTCCGTTTGAGATACCGGAGGAGGTTGAGGCCGAGGCAAAGAAGGTGCATGACCTGCCAGTCACCACCGCCAAGCGCGAAGATCTGCGCCATTTGCCGATCATCGCCATTGACCCCAGAGATGCGCGAGATTTTGATGATGCCGTCTGGGCGACGCAGGATGACGATCCAAAAAACTTAAATGGTTTCAAGGCTATCGTCGCTATAGCTGATGTCAGCTATTATGTGCGTCCGGGCAGTGCGCTCGATCGGGAAGCGGCAAAGCGCGGGAATAGCGTCTATTTCCCCGATCGCGTGGTCCCGATGCTGCCGCATGCGCTCTCGTCAGACAAATGCTCGCTCCGCGCTGGAGAGGATCGGGCCGTGTTAGCCTGCCACATGCAAATTGATGCGGGCGGCCAAGTGACGTCATGGCGTTTCAGCCGCGCAATTGCCAGGATTTCCGCCAATATTCCCTATCAGGACGCGCAGGATGCGATTGATGGGAAGATCGATCATCCCATGCTGGAAAGCGCGCTTAAACCACTCTGGGCGTGCTGGGATCTCCTCAAAAAAGCCAGAAACCGTCGCGGGCCATTGGAACTGAACCTGCCCGAACGCCGCATCACTCTGGATGATGAAGGCAGGATAGTCGGCGTTGCCGTGCGCGAGCATCTGGACGCGCATCAGGTGATCGAAGAGTTTATGATCGCGGCCAATGTCGCTGCCGCAAAAGCACTCGAGGAAAAGAAATCCCCACTGATCTACCGCGTCCACGAACCACCGGCGCGTGAGAAACTGGTGGCGCTCAAAGACTATCTGTCGACCTTCGACCTTGAATTCGCGCTGGGGCAGGTGGTCCGCCCGTCGACGTTCAACGCGATTATCGACAAGGTGCAGGAACATGACGAAATCCTGCCGCAAATCATGGAGGCGGTGCTACGCAGCCAGACGCAGGCCTATTACACCCCGCAAAATGCGGGGCATTTCGGGCTGGCGCTGGGCAGCTATGCGCATTTCACTTCGCCGATCCGCCGTTATGCCGATCTGATCGTCCATCGGGCGCTTGTAAGTGCCTATGATCTCGAAATGCCTGCGCCCAAGGACGGTTCGATCAAGCCGGTAACGGGTTTGTCGGCCAAGGATTTCGAACGGCTTGACGTCACGTCGGAAATGATCAGCCGTGCCGAACGCCGCGCGATGGAGGCGGAGCGTGAAACGACCGACCGCTATGTCGCCGCTTTCCTCTCATCGCAGATCGGCCAGATTGTTGTTGTGCGCATAACCGGCGTGCAGAATTTCGGATTTTTCGCGACGGTCGAATCGATTGGTGGAGATGGCCTCGTACCTGTCTCGACCTTGGGAGCCGAGCGGTTCTTCTACGACGAGGCAAGTCAGACGCTGACCGGTGAGGACAGCGGCGACGAATATCGCCCCGGAATGCGCCTCAAATTGCGACTTGCCGAGGCCAATCCGGTCTCGGGTGCGCTACGCTTCGAATTGCCCGAAGGCGGCAGCTATGCCCCCGCGCGCATGCAGCGACCGACTGGTGTGAAGCATAAGGGCAAGCATATGGCCGGAAAGCGCGGGCGGCCGTCGAATATCCGACATCAGGGTAAGAAGAAAAAATGACGCTTCTGTTCGTGTCACCCCCGACTTGATCGGGGGTCCATGGTCTGCACACCGGGTTTAAGCCGACATCTCAGACCATGGATTCCCGCTTTCGCGGGAATGACAGGCTAGAGTTGGGTTTCATCAGCTCAATTCATCCAGCGCTTCATCGCTGAGCGACCCCGGTATCACCATCACCGGGCAACGTAGCGAACCCGCATTATTTCCGGTGAAGTGTGAAACCAGCGGCCCCGGCGCGCCCTGTGCCGCCGCGCCCAGCACCAACGCCGCAATCTCCGGATGCTCGTCGAGCATTTCCTTCACCACATCCACGCCTTCGCCATCCTTGATAGTGATGCTGGGCTGAATACCGAGTTCGTCAAAGATCGAGCCTGCGGCGACGCGCACCAGTTCTTCGGCCTTTTCGCGGTTCTCCGCTTCCATCGTCGCCTGCACGCCGCCCCATGCAACGAAATCGGCGCGTTCGACCAAAGTCAGGATATGCAGACTGCCGCCGGTTTTGGCGGCACGGCGCGCGGCAAAGCGGAGCGCGAGGCGCGCCTCTTCGGTTTCATCAATAACAACCAGATAGGTGCGCATCGCCGTTTCCCCGTCGCGGCATTCATGTATTCGTATGAACCTGCGTCATTTCCAATCGCAGTGCAAGCAATAGCCGCTTGACGCTGGGGAAACCAAGCCCTTATGCCGCTTCGACAAATCCAGACCATAAACAGGATGCCCTGATGCCCATCGAGCTCAAAATGCCCGCACTGTCCCCCACCATGGAGGAGGGCACACTTGCCCGCTGGCTGGTGAAGGAGGGCGACAGCGTTTCGTCGGGCGATCTGATTGCCGAGATTGAGACCGACAAGGCGACGATGGAGTTTGAAGCGGTCGATGAAGGCGTGATTTCGCAGATATTGGTTGCCGAAGGTACGGACGGGGTGAAGGTCGGCACCGTGATAGCGATGATCCAGGGCGATGATGAGGGGGCTGCGCCGGTTAAGGCTGCTGCACCTGCACCAATCGCTTCTGCACCTCCCGAACCCGTTCGGGCTGAGCCTGTCGAAGCCCTGCCTTCTGCTCCGCCACTGTCAAAGCAAGACAGTCCTTCGATAAGCTCAGGGCGAACGGGAGTTGGCGGCGATCGTATCAAGGCCAGCCCGCTGGCGCGCCGCATTGCCGCCGACAAGGGTGTTGACCTTGCCGGATTGACTGGCACCGGCCCCAATGGGCGTATCGTCAAGGCCGATGTTGAAGGTGCCTCAACCAACACCGCTAGTGCTGAGCCTGTCGAAGCACGGGTTGCAACCGAGAGCCGCCCTTCGACGGGCTCAGGGCTTACAGTACAAAATCAGCAGATCCCCGATTTCGGCATCCCGCACGAGGTCGTCAAACTCAGCAATATGCGCAAGACCATCGCGCGCCGCCTGACCGAGTCCAAACAGCAGGTTCCGCATATCTATCTGACGGTCGACGTTCGCCTAGATGCGCTGCTCAAGCTGCGTGGTGAACTCAACGCCAGCCTCGAAAGCCGCGGCGTCAAGCTGTCGGTCAACGATATGCTGATCAAGGCGCTCGCGCTGGCGCTCATTCAGGTTCCCAAATGCAATGTCAGCTTCGCGGGTGATAATATGCTGCAATATAGCCGCGCCGACATCAGCGTGGCGGTGTCGGTGCCCACTGGCCTCATCACCCCGATCATCGTCGATGCCGCGAACAAATCGCTGTCGACCATCTCGGCCGAAATGTCCGCACTCGCCGCCAAGGCGAAGGATGGCAAGCTGCAACCGCACGAATATCAGGGCGGTACTGCCTCGATCAGCAATATGGGCATGATGGGCATCAAACAGTTCGAAGCCGTCATCAACCCGCCGCAAGCGATGATCCTAGCGATCGGCGCAGGCGAAAAGCGGCCCTATGTCGTAGACGACGCGCTGGCAATTGCGACCGTGATGAGCGCCACCGGCAGCTTCGACCACCGCGCCATTGACGGTGCAGACGGGGCGGAGTTGATGAAGGTGTTCAAGGAATTGGTGGAAAAACCGTTGGGGTTGGTGGCTTGATGAGCACCCCCTCTCCGACTGCCCCTAGGCAACTAGTTGCCAAGGCTTCGTATCCTCTCCCGCAAGGGGAGAGGAGTGCGTAGCGGCGAATTTACAACAAACCCCTCTCCCCTTGCGGGAGAGGGAGGGGCCCGCCGCGTAGCGGTGGGAGGGAGAGGGGGTGTGCCTTCAAGGTCAGACCTATTAGCCCGAGCCAAATGTATGCGCCTTAATCCGACCGAAGCCGAAAAGCGTCTTTGGGTGATATTGCGGGCGAAACGGCTGACTGGCTTCAAATTCAGACGGCAGGTCATCATAGATAGCTACATCGTCGATTTTGTGAATTTTGAGAATCGGTTGATTGTCGAAGCCGATGGCTCTCAGCACGCCGAAAGCGAATACGACAAACGGCGTGATGCCTACTTAAACTCGCAGGGGTTCAAGGTGCTGCGTTTCTGGAACAGTGACATTTTGAAAAACAGTGAAGCAGTTACCGAAACCATTTGGCATGCATTGCAAACACCCCCTCTCCCTTCCGCCGCTTCGCGGCTCCCTCCCTCTCCCGCGAGGGGAGAGGGGATAGAAAGTGCCTCACATGTCTAACTACGACCTCATCGTTCTCGGCTCCGGCCCCGGTGGCTATGTCGCCGCCATCCGCGCCGCGCAGCTCGGCTTGAAAACCGCGATTGTCGAGCGCGAGAATCTCGGGGGCATCTGCCTCAACTGGGGCTGTATCCCGACTAAGGCGTTGCTGCGTTCGGCAGAGATCTATCATTATATGCAGCATGCGGGCGATTATGGGCTGACGGCGGCCAATATCAGCGCGGATATCGATGCAGTGGTGAAGCGGTCGCGCGGGGTGGCAAAGCAGCTGAATCAGGGCGTCACGCATCTGATGAAAAAGAACAAGATCACCGTCCATATGGGCGATGGCAAGCTGACCGCGCCGGGCAAGATGTCAGTTACCAAGGATGGCAAGACCGAAGAGCTGACCGCGAAAAACATCATCCTCGCCACCGGGGCCCGCGCCCGCGACCTGCCCTTTGCGCCCGCCGATGGCAAACGCATCTGGACCTATCGCCACGCCATGGTTCCGCCCGAAATGCCCAAGAAGCTGCTGGTGATTGGAAGCGGCGCGATTGGTATCGAATTTGCGAGCTTCTACAACGATATGGGCGCGGAAGTGACCGTTGTGGAAATGATGGACCGCATAGTGCCGGTCGAGGATGCCGACGTTTCGACCTTCCTTGAAAAGGCGCTGAAAAAGCAGGGGATGACGATCCTGACCGGGGCAGGGGTGCAGTCGCTGAAGGCTAGCGCCTCCGGCGTTACCGCCGAAATCAAGGACAAGGACGGCAAGGTCGCAAAATCCGAATTCACCCACTGTATCGTCGCCATCGGCATCGTGCCCAATACCGAGAATATCGGGCTGGAGGCACTGGGCGTCGCGACCGAGCGCGGGCATATCAAGACCGATCCGATGTGCCGCACCAATGTGCCCGGTCTCTGGGCTATTGGCGATGTCACCGCACCGCCCTGGCTCGCACACAAGGCCAGCCATGAGGGTGTGATCGCGGCCGAAGCCATTGCCGGCGGCGATCCGCACGCGATGGATCCGAAGAACATCCCCGGCTGCACCTATTGCCACCCGCAGGTCGCCTCGGTCGGCCTGACCGAAGCCAAGGCCAAGCAAGCGGGCTATGACGTGAAGGTCGGCAACTTCCCCTTCATAGGCAATGGCAAGGCCATCGCACTGGGCGAGGCGGAAGGTTTCATCAAGACCGTATTCGACGCCAAGACCGGCGAGCTATTGGGCGCGCATATGGTCGGCGCGGAAGTTACCGAGCTGATTCAAGGCTACACCATTGGCAAAACCGCCGAGCTGGTCGAGGCCGATTTCATGCACACCGTTTTCCCGCACCCGACATTGAGCGAAATGATGCATGAGAGCGTGCTTGGGGCCTATGGCAAGATGCTGCATATGTGATCGTCGGTTGACCTGACAGCGCATTCGACTAGCCTCATCGCGGGTTGCGAAGGAGGCTTATGAAACCGATCATCACGCTGTTTGCGACAACCCTTGCTTTGCTCCTCACTGGCTGCTGGACATCCGAAGCGCCACTGATGCCGGACGATGTGATGGACAAACCGGAGCTTTCGGGAACCTATTCGCGCTTCGAAGGCGAGGTGTTTACTGGCGATCGCTATGTCGTTTCGCTCGTCGGCAATGAATATCGGATCGAACATTCGGAGTTCGGCAAAGCAGCCCAACCCGCATATTCTATCTCTTTCGATGTTTTGGATGACGAGCTCTATCTGGCCCAGATCGTCGATCTGAATGGCAAGATGGAAGCATATCGCCTGTTTCGCGTCAGCGACAATGGTAGCGAAGCCTTTGACATGGATTTTGATTGCGGAACCCTCGAAACTGCCCTGCCGGGGGTCGAAAGCGACGGTACGGATTGCCAGTTTACGAGCTATGACTCGCTGAAAAAGGCTGCGCTGGGGCGGGCTGCGGAATTTAATGAGAAGAGCAGCGGCGCAAAAATCGTTTCCCGCTTTGAGCGCATTCTCGACTGATCCAATGACATACTAGGTCACTGTATGGCTTGCCCGGCTGGTCGTCCTGTTCCAGTGAACTGTCATGTTTAAGCCACAGTACAGCTAGCCTCATGGATCCTACATCGTTGCATTTCTCACGCTCTGGCCTGGTTGTTCAGCTGCTCTATTTCTCGCTTTTCTGCATGTTGTGCATCTGGGGGCTGAGCACGACCCGCCCGTTCCAGCCCGAGCCGCAGCCGATGTCGCACTACATCGCGGACGATCCGACTCCTGATATCCTCTTCGACGAAATCCCGCCCCGGCGCCATGAAGGGCTGTTAGAAGAATTATGTGGTGGCTGGCTTCCGGTTGTCGTGCTGCTCGCTTCCATCGTCTATCTGTTATGGGCGATCGCCATTCGCATCTGGCGCTTGATCGGCTCCAGCACCTTGTTGGTTTATCGCAATAAGCAATTGCTGATGCACGGCAGCCTCAAATTGACGCCTGAGCCGATAGTGATTGGCAAGATAACATCGATCGAATTTGGTCGGGCAGATCAGTTGAAAGAAGACGTTTATCAGGAAACGGCGAAAGCAGTTTCCTTTTCAGGCTATCTCGGTGCAAAGCTGGGGCAGAAATTGCGGCATAATTTGCGGATTTCGTACAAGGATTCATCCGGTGCCGCCGACCAGCTAACCGTTTCGGACATTGAGGTTGACGGCGGCGTTGAGCAATTGCGCCGATTTACCGCCTATCTTGAAACGATGCGGGCCGCCGAGCTTCAACACAGCGGTCGCGCTTGAAAATTTCCGCTGTCCTACCGCCGCCCAATCTGCCTAGAGTCCAACAACAAGATTCGGGAGTAGACAGACATGGGTATAAGCGTGAACTTTCTGAGAAATGCTAGGGTTTTGGCAATTGCAGTGGCGGCTGTTCATTCCGGTCCTGCACTGGCTAATACCGTCATTACCGGCGCACGGATGCTCGATGTGCTGACGGGCAAGATGATCGACAATCCCGCGATCTTCGTCGATGATAACGGCCGCATCACCAGCATCGCCGATGCGCGTACAGTCAAATGGGGTGCTGACGTCACCCACATCGATCTGGGCGATAAAACGCTGCTTCCCGGTCTCATCGACATGCACGTCCACCTCGATGGCCCCGCCGATATTGGTGGTTATCGCGGCCTGGAATTCACCGACAGTTTCTGGGGTATGACCGCCGTGGGTGCAGCCAAATCGATGCTCGATGCGGGCTTTACCACGGTGCGCAATGTCGGGTCAGGCGACCGCAATGATATCGGCCTGAAGCAAGCCATCGACAACGGCTATGCCGTCGGCCCGCGGATCGTTCCTGCAAGCTACGCGCTGGGAGCAACCGGCGGCCACTGCGACTCCACTTTCCTCCCGCCGAGCCTGGAGAAGGACGAGAAGGAAGAAGGCATTGGCGACAATGCTGACGAGCTGCGCTATCAGGTGCGCCGCCAGCGCAAATATGGCGCCGAGGTTATAAAGGTCTGCGCAACTGGCGGGGTTTTCTCACGCAATACCGAGCCCGGCCAGCAACAATTATCCGAAGAGCATCTGCGCGTAATTGCTGATGAGGCGCACCAATGGGGAATCCGCGTCGCAGCGCACGCCCATGGCGGCGATGGCATCAAGGCTGCGATCAAAGCCGGTATCGACACGATCGAACATGCCAGCCTGGTCGACGACGAAGGCATAAAATTGGCCGCTTCCCGTGCCCGCCCGGTCTGGTTCTCGATGGATATCTACAACACCGAATATACCCAGGCCGAAGGCGCGAAAAATGGCGTGCTCGAGGATAATCTCCGCAAAGACCGCGAAGTCGCCCAGATCCAGCGCGATAATTTCCGCAAGGCGCATAAGGCCGGCGTCCGGATGGTATTCGGCTCCGACGCTGGCGTCATGCCACATGCTGAAATCGGCAAACAGTTCCGCGTGATGGTCGAATATGGAATGACCCCGCTGGAAGCCATTCAGGCAGCAACCCGCAACGGCGCGCAGGCGCTGGATCGCGAAAAGGATGTGGGGGCAATTGCTGTTGGCCGTTTTGCCGACATCATCGCAGTCGACGGCAATCCGTTGAACAATGTCCGCGAACTCGAGTCGGTCGATGCAGTTGTAAAAGGTGGCAAACTCATCCGCTGAACAGATGCGTTCAGCGTCGATTCAATTGCAATTTCCGACATTGCAGCATCCATCGACGCTGTGGTATTTGCTTAGTCGGGGAAGAACAGACGTTCGCTAAGAAACTGGGGAGCAAAAGGTTATGATGATGAGCTTGGCGCTGGCCATGGCGCTTAATATGGCAGCCATGAAGGGGGATGCGCTTGATGACGCGCGCAAGGGTTTCAACAACTGTTTGATCAAAGAACATAATGAAGCGGTGAAGGTGAAAAAAACTGCGCCGGAATTCAATGAGGCAGCACAGAAAGCCTGCCCGACCGAACGCCAAGCCTATTTCGACATGCTGGTTAAATCCGAACGCGGCTATGGCTCGTCACAAAAGGATGCCGAGCAATATGCGACCGAGGAAATCCAGATGATGGTCGACGGCGTAACCAGCGCTTTCGGCGAAAATCTGAACAGCGGCGGCCAGCTAGCCGAAGAGAAATAGGGAAGTGGCGGACAGGGTGGGATTCGAACCCACGGTGAGCTTGCACCCACGCCGGTTTTCAAGACCGGTGCCTTAAACCACTCGGCCACCTGTCCGCTGCGCCGTCGCCTTTACCATCCAGAACAGCGCTGGCAAGCGCTCTGTGTATCGGGCGGTGCTTTTATCCCTGTGCGTCCGGCGCCCATAGCGAGCGACGCGACAAAAGGACCAAACGGCACGTCAATCTGCTGATATTATTGTGTTAGAACCGTTAATCCATGGTATCGTCCGGAACTGGATCAAAAGGAGGATGTGTGGCGTTGCGTTTCGGAAAATTCCCTGTCGATGGAGTGGCCGCCGCCTTTTTGCTTGCCGCGCTGAGCCCGCCTGCCGCGCTGTCGGCCCAGCAAGCACCGACCACCGTTTCCGATCAAAGCCATTCGCATGCCTTTGCCCAATATCTGCAGACCGTGCGCCTACGTGCGGAGCGGGAAGGGGTCAGCAAGGCCACACTTGACCGCGTTATCCCAACGCTGACCTATTTGCCGCGCGTCGTGCAGCTTGATCGGGGACAGCCCGAAACGCCCGGTAATGCGCCGATCCCCGCTTTTGAACCCTATCGACGCAAACATGTCGACGCCGCACGCATTGGCCGTGGTCGGAGCAAATATTCCGAACTCCGTCCGTTGCTACAGCGGATAGAGAACGAAACCGGCGTCCCCGAAGAAGTGATGATCGCCATTTACGGCCATGAAACCAATTATGGCGCGGTGATGGGCAATTTTCATGCCCCCGACGCGCTAGCATCGCTGGCTTTCGAGGGCCGCCGCCGGGATCTGTTTGAGGCTGAATTGGTCGCTGTCCTAAAGATGATCGACAGGGGCGTGCCATCCTATGCAATAACCGGAAGTTGGGCAGGGGCATTGGGCCGTCCGCAATTCCTGCCTTCGGTCTACCTGCGGCTCGCCCGCGATGGCGACGGCGATGGCTACGCCGATATCTGGAAAAGCGAGGTCGACGCGATGACCTCGATTGCCAATTATCTGCTCAATGCTGGCTGGCGGCGGAATGAGCCCTGGGGCTTTGCCGTTAATGTGCCCTCCAGCCTCGACCGCAACAGCATCAAAAGCACGTTGGTCGCGCCGCGATGCGCCCGGGTGTTTTCCCGTCACAGCCGGTTGATGAAGATTTCGGAATGGAAAAAGCTGGGTGTCATTTCCCAAAATGGTGTCTGGCCCGATGAAAATATGCAGGCCGCGCTGATCGAACCCGACGGCGAAGGACAAACCGCATATTTACTGGGCAGCAACTATCGCGCGATATTGGACTATAATTGCTCCAATTTTTACGCTCTTTCTGTGGGATTGCTTGCCGATGCGGTACGAAACTAGGCTTCTGATTGGCACTTCCTTGTGCCTGCTGTTGTCGGCCTGTGGTGGCGACGGCCCTAAGACTATAGCTGCGGCGGAAAAGGCACCTTCAGCATCAGTCAGCGATATTCCTGTAAAGCTGGGCTCACCATTTACGGTGGGAACCACGACATATACGCCGGAAGACACCTCCAACTATGATGAAGTCGGTGTTGCCGGTTGGTATGGCAAAGAACTTCAGGGCAACCCGACCGCCAATGGCGAGGCATTTGTGTCTGGCGCGATTACTGCGGCGCACAAGACTCTGCCGATGCCGAGCTATGTTGAGGTGACTGCACTGGAGACCGGGCGGACGATTTTGGTGCGCATCAACGATCGCGGCCCGATGACCAATGACCGGCTGATAGATCTGTCAGAGGGTGCGGCGCGCCAATTGGGAATTTCAGAGCAAGGCGTGGCCCCGGTGCGTGTCCGCCGGGTCAATCCTCCGGAACAAGATCGCGCGGTCTTGCGCGCCGGCCAATCCGCCGCCGCCCGGCTCGACACGCCTGAATCGCTGCTGAAAGTGCTGCGCGACAAGTTGGCCAAAATGCCAAAGCCGGAAGCGCCGAAGGTTGCAGCGCCTGAGATTGTCACCATACCCAAGGCGAAGCCTGTTACAGCACCGGCTAAAGTGATAACAAAACCAGCAGCAACAAAGGCCCCAGCAAAAGCGGAACCCGCCAAACCCGCTGCACCTGAAGTGAAGGCGGTTTCAGCAAACGCTGGCTATAGTGTGCAAGTCGCAGCCTTTTCATCCAAGGCAAATGCCGATCAACTCGCTTCCAAGCTGGATGCAAAAGTTGTCGCCAGCTCTGACGGCAAGTTGCACCGCGTTCGTTTCGGTCCATTTGCCAGCGAAAGCGAAGCAAAAGCCGCGCTCAAAAATGTGCAGGCCAAAGGCTATCCACAAGCAAGGCTGTTGCGCGAATAGCTTTGGCTGGAAAGCCGCCGCAAGCCGGTCTAACAGACGGCAATGCGAGTATTTATCGCCCTGACTTTGCTAGCGTCTGCTGCACCCGGTTTGGCCGCACCCTATTCGGGTACCGCACCGGTAGCCTATCTGCTCGATACCTTTTCGGACCGGGCGTTGTACGAACGCGATGCCGACAAGCGCATCCCGACGGCCTCTATGGCCAAAATGATGACGGCCTATGTTACCTTCAACGCTTTAAGGGACAAGAAGGTTGCGGTCGACCAGAGGGTCAAGGTCAGCCCAGAGACCTGGCGCAAATGGAACAATAAGGGCTCCACCATGTTTCTGCGTGCCAATGAAAGCGTGTCAATCGACAATCTGCTCTTCGGGGTACTGACGCTCTCGGGCAACGACGCTTCGGTCGTTCTTGCACAAGGTGTAGCGGGCAACGAAGGAGCCTTTATTGCCGAAATGAACGCTGCTGCCAAAAAGCTGGGTATGGCCAACACCCACTTTGCAAATCCGAACGGCTGGCCCGACGGCGGTAAAACCTATTCAACAGCGCGCGATCTTGCGACCCTGGCGCAAGCGATTGTCATCGAACATCCCTCCGCTTTCGAACGCTATTTTTCTCGGAAATCCTTTCGCTGGTCGAATGTCACACAGGCGAACCGCAACCCCTTGCTCGGCGTGATAGATGGGGCCGACGGCCTCAAAACCGGGCACAGCGAAGCGGCAGGCTATTGCCTTGCAGGCACCGCGAAGCGCGGGGACCGACGCTTGATCATGATTATTGCCGGATTGCCTACTATGCAATCGCGTGTTGCCGAAGCGCGTAAATTCATGAACTGGGGCTTCAGCGAATGGGAAACCGAGACTTTGTTTCGCAAGGGTGAAACCGTGATCAAAGTGCCGGTCCAAATCGGCACCGTTGATAGCGTGCCTTTGGTGGCTTCATGGGATTTCGCGGCGACCACGCGCGCTAAATCGAAAGAAAAACTGCAGTTGAAGGCGCGTTATTACGGCCCGATCCGCGCTCCAATTCGAAAGGGGGAGGCGCTGGGTGAACTGATTGTCCAGGCTGCCGACGGTAAGAAACAGGTGTTGCCATTGGTCGCAGGCAAATCGGTGCAGAAAGCCGGTTTTCTTGGACGTGCCTTGAATGGTGCACGGGCGCTGGTGGGATTGTGATGCGCGAAGGAGTTTTTATTTCAATCGAAGGGGGGGAGGGCGCCGGAAAGTCCACACAGATTTCCGCGCTTGCTGCCTTTCTCCGCGCTCGCGGTATTGAGGTCGTTCTGACCCGCGAGCCGGGCGGCACCGAAGGTGCCGAAGCCATCCGGAATCTGTTGCTCGGCGGTGCTGATGATCGCTGGGGTAAGGCTGCCGAAGCCATGCTATTTGCAGCAGCGCGCAGCGACCATGTCGAAAAACTGATTAAACCCGCTCTCGACGCTGGCAAGTGGGTGATTTCCGACCGCTATGTTGACAGCAGCCGCGCCTATCAAGGTGCCAGCCTTGGTCTGGGTGATGCGGATATTATGACATTGCACGCTATCGGCAGCGGCGGTTTCCTGCCCCAGCGCACACTTGTGCTCGACCTACCGCCCGATGTCGCAGCGCAACGCCTGCAACAACGCGATGCCGGAGTCAGCGACCGGATAGGCGGCCGTTCTTCGGAATTTCACAAAAAGGTGCGTGCCGCCTTTTTGCGGATTGCCGAACAGGAACCGGAAAGGGTCCGCATCATCAATGCCAATGATACAGCCGAGCGCGTTACGCTGTCGCTGGTGGTGGAATTGACTGGGCTGCTGCCAGAATGAAATTTTACGGACATGATGAAAACCGCCAACATGTGGAGCGGTCGTTAGCAAGCGGTCGGCTCCACCATGGCTGGATCCTCGCTGGACCGCGCGGGCTTGGAAAAGCGCACTTTGCACTCGAATTTGCGCGGCTGCTTGTCGATCCGGAGGACCGGCATCGCAATTTGATCGAACACCGCACGCATCCCGATATCATCCGCATCCAGCGCTTGGCAAAGGAGACACCGAAAGACGGTGAAGAGGCTGATCCCAATGCGGAACTGAAGCGCAGCATCACCATCGACCAGATCCGGAATGTGCAACATGCACTCACAACGCGCCCGTCAATGGGTCCAAAACGCGTAGTCATTATTGACGCCGCCGATGATCTGGAACGGGGAGGGGCCAATGCCCTGCTTAAATCGCTCGAAGAGCCGCCCGTGGGAACCTATTTCTTCCTGATAAGCCATGCCAGTGACCGGTTGCTTCCGACGATCCGGTCGCGGTGTCAGATGCTGCGCTTTGATCCGCTTTCAATCGCTGATATGGCAGCTGCATTGCGTCAGGCCATACCCGAGGCATCGGAAAGACAGATTGAGCTCCTAGCAGCAACAGGCAATGGATCGCCTGGCCAGGCGCTCGACTATGCCGATCTTGATTTCGACGAAATCGAAACAGCCATCCAGCGGATGGTCGAAAAGGGCGACCCGACGAACAAAATCCGCCATGGCCTTGCAGAAAGCCTATCAACAAAGTCAGCACAAGCCCGCTATGAAGCCTTTTTGCGCTATGTACCAATCAGCATTGCCAAAGAGGCACGGACGTCCGGGGCTATAACCGCGGTTGAAGCCTTTCAGGATGCGGACAAGCTCTCAATACGTGCTATTGCTCTGTCTCTCGACAAACAGGCCGTAATTTTCCAAATGGGAAGCTTGCTGGCATCGCTGCGACCGCATAAGCACGGCGCCGAATAATTCCTCTTACTATTGGCTTTGCATGTCTGAACCCTATTACATTACCACTGCGATCGCTTACCCCAATGGGAAGCCGCATATTGGCCACGCCTATGAGGCAATCGCCACCGACGCCATTGCCCGGTTCCAGCGACTGATGGGCCGCGACGTGCGGCTGGTAACGGGTACCGACGAACATGGCCTGAAAATGGCGCAGACGGCACGCTCGGCGGGCCGCGAAACACTTGAATTCGCTGACGAGATGTCGTCATATTTCAAGCAGATGTGTGAAAAACTCAATATTTCTTATGACTGTTTCATGCGCACCAGCGATCCACGCCATCATGAAGCGAGCATCGCGCTTTGGAAAGCGATGGAGGCAAGTGGTGACCTGTATCTCGATCGCTACGAGGGTTGGTACTCGGTCCGCGACGAAGCCTATTATGGCGAAGAAGAATTGGTCGAAGGGGAAGGGGGGATCAAACTCTCGCCCCAAGGAACACCTGTCGAATGGACAGTTGAGGAAAGCTGGTTCTTCCGCTTGTCACGTTACCAAGACAAGCTGTTGGAACTATATAATAATCAATCCGATTTCATCCGCCCCGAAAGCCGCAAAAATGAAGTTTTGCGATTTGTTGAAGGCGGACTGAAGGATTTGAGCGTTTCGCGCACCAGTTTTGACTGGGGCGTTCCGGTTCCAGGCTCTCCAGGCCATGTGATGTACGTCTGGGTTGATGCACTGACCACCTATTTGTCGGGAATAGGCTTTCCGGCGCAGGAAGGGGAGTTCGACCGGTTCTGGCCTGCTGATGCGCATATTATCGGCAAGGACATTGTCCGGTTCCACACCGTTTATTGGCCGGCTTTTCTTATGTCCGCCGGCTTGCCTTTGCCCAAACAGGTGTTCGGCCACGGCTTTCTTCTGAGCCGCGGTGAGAAAATGTCCAAATCGCTGGGCAATGTTGTTGATCCGATGGAGCTTGCGGAGCGCTTTGGTGTCGATGCACTCCGCTATTTTCTGCTGCGCGAAGTCAGCTTTGGCCAAGACGGCAGCTACAGCGCGGAGGCGATCGTCACGCGCGTAAATGCAGAGCTGGCAAACAGTTTCGGCAATCTTGCACAGCGCACATTATCATTTATTTCCAAGAATTTGGAAGGCCGTTTGCCCAAGGCTGACGTCATGATGTCAGATGATGAAGCATTGTTGGCCATCGTCGACGATGCCTGTCGCAACGACGTGCCGCGCGAATTTGCGAGTTTCGCATTTTCGCAAGGCCTGGACAGTTGGATGAAGGCGGTTTTTGCCTGCAACCAATATATCGACGCCCAGGCCCCTTGGGCGCTGCGCAAAACCGATCCAGCGCGAATGGAAGCTGTGTTGGAAGTTCTTCTGCGTGCCATCCGCGCTTTGGCCATCGCGGTGCAGCCTATCATACCCGCATCATCGACACGGCTGCTCGACCAGCTTGGTATCGATCCGCATGGGCGCGACTATGCTGCGCTCAATGATCAGGACTATTACAACACCATGGTTTCGGTCGATTTTCGTCTTCCTCCGCCATCGCCGATTTTCCCCCGATTGGAACTTCCGGCAGACAATGAAGCCGACTGATGCTCATCGATTCCCATTGCCATCTCAATTATAAAGGGCTGGTTGAGCGGCAGGCCGAAACTTTGGCTAATGCCCGTGCAGCGGGCGTCACGGCGATGCTCAACATCTCGACTCGTGAATGCGAATGGGATGACGTTATCGGGCTTGCCAACAAAGAAGCCGATGTTTGGGCTTCCGTCGGTATTCATCCGCATGAAGCCGATGGGCACACCGATGTTGATACGGCAAAACTGGTGGCGCGTGCAGCCCATCCGCGCGTCATCGCGATTGGGGAAACCGGTCTCGACTATTATTACGACCATAGCGTCCGCGAACAGCAGCGCGCTTCATTTCGATCCCATATCGCCGCGGCGCGGGAAACCGGGCTGCCGATCATTGTACACACCCGCGACGCCGAGGCCGATACAGCGCAGATCCTGACCGAAGAAATGGGGAAGGGCACCTATGGCGGTGTCATCCACTGCTTCACCGCGAGCGCCGAATTTGCAGAAATTGCCCTAAATCTGGGGTTCTACATATCGCTTTCGGGCATCGTGACGTTCAAAAACGCAACCGAATTGCAGCAAATCGCCAAGACAATTCCGACAGATCGCCTGCTCGTCGAAACCGACTCCCCGTTCCTCGCTCCCGTTCCACATCGCGGTAAAACTTGCGAACCAGCCTTTGTCGCGAGCACGGCGGCGTTTGTCGCTAATTTGCGAGGCGTGGATTGCGAAGTGCTTTCGACGCAAACATCAGATAATTTTTACAGACTATTTACCAAGGCATTGTAATATATGCATAATGAAGATGCGCCCTATCTGATTTACGCTGTCTTGCTGCTGGTTCTGATAGCATCGGGACTAATCGCCAGACGCCTGCCGATGAAACAATATGCCAAGATGATTGCGGCCTGGGCGGGCATATTCGCCATTGCATTTGTTATCATGAGTTTTCGACCAGAAATGTCGATGGCGTGGGAACGGATTAAAGGCGAACTTACCGGTGCGCCGCGGCAAAGCAGCGACGGACAGGGCATCAGGCTTGTACGTCAGGATGACGGCCATTTCTGGCTGCGCGCGACGATCAACAAACAGAATGTCGATTTCATGGTCGACAGTGGGGCAACGACAACAGCGATTAACGCCAGTACGGCGCGACAAATAGGCTTGAAGGCAGACTCAACCAAGCCACCCATCGAACTGGAAACCGCCAATGGCAGGATCAGCGTCGCCAGCGCCACAGTACCCAGCATCATTGTTGGTGAGTATCAGGTCGATGAGCATGACGTCGTCATCTCAGACAAATTTGGCGACACCAATGTTGTCGGAATGAACTTCCTCGACAGTTTCGGATCGTGGAGCGTTACCGGCGATGTCATGCAGTTGAAACCGTAAGGAAGGGCGCCAATCGTCACGTCCGCCCCGTTCCTGGAATGCACTTCAATTAACATAATATATATTATCGAACTTATCTTTGTGAAAGCAGCCAAGCATGTCACAGCCTGAAATTTCTCCCCTCTACGAAATCATGGCACGCCTGCGAACGCCGGTTTCCGGCTGCCCCTGGGATCTTGAGCAAAATTTTGCGACCATCGCACCATATACAATTGAAGAATCCTATGAGGTCGCCGACGCGATCGAACGCAACGATATGGCGGCATTAAAGGATGAGCTTGGCGATTTGCTGCTCCAGGTCGTGTTCCACAGCCATATGGCCGAGGAAGCCGGGCATTTTGGCCTGCAGGACGTAATCAACGCCATCTGCGATAAAATGGAGCGGCGCCACCCGCACATCTTTGGCGATCGTGAGATTGACGGGTCGGCGCAAGTAGTCGCCAATTGGGAAGCCATCAAGCAGGCGGAGCGGCACGGTAAATCTGAAGACAAAAGTGCAATGGCAGATGTTGCCAAGGCACTACCAGCTTTGCTCAGGGCGCAAAAAATCCAGAGACGCGCAGCGCGAACTGGCTTTGATTGGCCGAGTATCGAAGGTGCTTATGAAAAACTGTACGAGGAAATCGGCGAAGTTCAAGACGCGATAACTGCGACCGAATTACATGACGAAGTCGGCGATCTTCTTTTTGCCGCAGTCAATGTCAGCCGTCATTTGGGCGTCGATGCCGAAGCCGCTCTCAAAGATGCGACGACTAAATTTGAACGCCGTTTCCGTGGCATGGAGGCGATTGCTGGCGATGTTTTTGAAAAACTCGATCTCGATACCAAAGAAGCTCTGTGGCAGCGTGCTAAGATTGAAACCGCGGCTAAATAATCTCTACCAGACTGCCGAACTGCTTTTCAAACTGCCCCCAGTTTCTACCGCTGAGTGATACCGTGAGGATGATCTTCTCGCCCTCTTCCCGCCTTTCAACGATCGCGCCGCGCTCATACAACCACGCTGCAACGCGGCCTTCTTCGGCATTGAGCCGAATAGTCCGTACTATGTTGGCCGCACCAACAAATGCCGCTAGTTCGGAACGAAATTGTTCGACGCCCTCACCGCTTTCGGCCGAAATCAGATAGCAATTGCCCTGACGCGCTGCCTGCCCCCGCAAATAGTCCCGCCTCTCGTCATCAAGCAGGTCAACCTTGTTCCAAAGTTCAAGGACAGTTCGACCCTCCCCTTCCCCGCCAATACCCAGATCGTGCAGGATCGACAGAACATCATAGCGCTGCGCTTCGGTTGAAGGGTGAGAAATATCGCGGACATGAATGATGATATCAGCCGTCGTTACCTCTTCGAGCGTGGCCCGGAAAGCGGCAACCAGCTGGGTTGGAAGGTCCGACACAAAGCCAACCGTGTCCGACAATATCGCCTTCTCAACCCCCGGAAGACGGATTTCGCGCAAAGTGGGGTCCAGCGTTGCGAACAGCATATCTTCGGCCAAGACCTCTGCCTTGGTCAACCGGTTGAACAGGGTAGACTTGCCAGCATTGGTATAGCCGACAAGCGCAATGGTGGGCCAAGGTGCCTTTTTGCGCCGGGCACGCTGCAATCCCCGCGTTCGCTGAACCTGTTCGAGTTCCCGCCGCAAACGCGCCATCCGGTCCCGGATCATTCGACGGTCAGCTTCGATCTGTGTTTCGCCTGGGCCGCCCAGAAAACCAAAGCCGCCGCGCTGGCGCTCAAGGTGTGTCCAACTGCGCACCAGACGACCAGCCTGATAATCAAGGTGCGCGAGTTCGACCTGCAGCCGTCCCTCCGCCGTCGCCGCCCGCTCACCAAAAATTTCGAGGATCAGTCCGGTTCGATCGATGACTTTGACCTTGGTGCGATCTTCCAGATTGCGCTGCTGGATCGCCGAAAGCGAACCATCAACCACCAGCAAGTCAGCCTCTAAGGCTTCCACGCGTTCGGCAATCTCGTCGACCTGTCCACCGCCAAACAGTGTCGCAGCCTTGGGAGTCCTAACCCGGTAATGGCGCGTTTCGATAACGTTGAGACCAATAGCTGCGGCCAATCCCACCGCTTCTTCCAGACGGAATTCTGCGGTGATTCCGCTTGTACCCGGCAATTCAGGATAAGCGATTATAGCGCGCGCGCCACGAGCGAACTCGTCCTCTTGCCCGCGATTGAATATACTCAATCGTCTACCTCGCCGGCTTCCTTATTATATTCAGCCAGATTGACCGGTCGCAACGGCTGGATCGTCGAAACGGCGTGCTTGTAAACCAATTGCATCACGCCATCGCGCTCAAGCAACAGCGAGAACAGGTCATAGGCGGCGATCGCCCCCTGCAGCATCACGCCGTTTACCAAAAATGTCGTCACATTCTCACGCTTGTCGAGCATGGCATAGAGGAACACATCCTGCAGCATCCCGGCGCGATGCGTCGCTTTCGCCATCATCTGGTCGAAAGGCGCGCGGTCTGGCGAATGCGAAGGCATGATGGTTGAGATGCTATGCTTGTAAACGAGCTGGGATTGCCCGTCACGGCGCAGCAGCACCGAAAAATTGTCGAACCAGGTGACTACCCCCTGCAGTTTCACGCCCTTTACAAGGAACATTGTTACCGGCGTTTTGGACTTGCGCAGCGAGTTCAGGAACATGTCCTGGAGGCCGTTATTTTTTTCAGTCATTATGATTTCCTGTTATGCTTTTGGGCTTCGGGAGAGATTACCAAACACATGGACGCCTCCATGATGCGCAATACATATCATGTTACAACGCATCCGCGAACAGGAAAATTACGTCAAAATGACAACTGGCGGTCATTCCTTGCCAAAACCCGGCTTAATCTTCCTCGTCCAGAACATCCTCGCCATTCTTACGGACTGCTATGCCGAGCAGCTTAAGCTTGCGGTGTAATGCAGACCGTTCCATCCCGACAAAGGTCGCCGTCTTCGAAATATTGCCCGAGAATCGCCGTATCTGAACCTGCAGATATTCGCGCTCAAAGGCTTCCCGTGCCTCGCGCAATGGCGACCCCATCAACGATGATGCGGGACTGAGAACCGACGTACCTCCACCGCTGACTTCAGCCGGCAGCATATCCACATCGATCTGATGGATCCTGTCAGCCGGGGCCAATATGATAGTGCGCTCGATGACATTACGCAATTGCCGGACATTGCCGGGCCACTCGCAAGCCTGCAGCGCCGCGAGAGCGTCGTCAGAAAGCAACGGTGCTGGTACGCGATGCTCCACCGCGAAGCGTGCCGCATAATGCTGTGCGAGCAGCGGGATGTCTTCTCGCCTCTCCGAAAGCGGCGGGATGCCGACAGGCACAACATTCAAACGATAATAAAGATCTTCACGGAACCGGCCTGCAGCGATCTCGTCGGTCAAGTCACGCGCCGTTGCCGAAACAAAGCGAACATCAACGCGAACGGGCCGATTGCCGCCTACACGCATAAAGCTCTGCTCGGTCAGTACGCGAAGTATCTTACCCTGCGTCGTCCAGGGCATATCGGCCACTTCATCAAGGAACAAGGTTCCGCCGTGCGCGCGCTCAAGCATACCAGCGTTCAGCAGTTCGCCATTTTCTTCTACACCAAACAGCTCTTCCTCGAACCGTTCGGGTGAAAGGCGGGCCGAACTGACCGTGACGAATGGCGCTTCGGCGCGGGAACTCCAGCTGTGCAACAGCCGTGCCGCGACTTCCTTGCCGACACCGGCAGGGCCGGTAATCAACAATCGGCTGCCAGTCCCGGCAACTTTTTTCAGCGTCGCACGAACTGCGTTGATCGACGTCGACGATCCGGTCAGCTCTTCTGCCTGCCCGACAAGCGCGCGCAAAGTTGCATTTTCCGCCCGCAACCGCTGGGTTTCTGTGGCGCGGGCGACCAGATGCAGCAGCTTTTCGGCTTCAAACGGCTTTTCGAGGAAATCAACTGCCCCCGACGAAATCGCTGCCACAGCGGTGTCGATATTTCCATGTCCCGAAAACACAATCATCGGAACATTGGCGTCGCGCGCCTTCATTTTCTTGAGCAGTTCCAGCCCGTCCATGGATGAACCACGCAGCCAGACGTCGAGCAGCACTAGCGACGGTAGCCGTTCGTCGAACGCAGCCAGCGCCTCTTCGGAAGTCGCGGCGGTGCGGGTTTCATATCCGTCATCGGACAAAACGCCCGCAACCAGTTCCCGGATATCGGCCTCGTCATCAACAATCAGAACATCAAGTGCCATTAGTCAGTCCGCTCCGATTTTGTTTGCTCTTCATGAATGGGGTGCGCGTCGCCAAATTGCTGCAACAGCTCAAGGTCGAAACACATAGTGACCACCGCGCCGCCATCGGGGTTATCGTCAAGCAAAAGCTCGCCCTGATGCTCTTCAACAATCTTTTTGACGATCGCCAAGCCAAGCCCCGAACCTGTCGTTCGGGTGGTCACATAGGGCTCTACAATCCGGTCGCGTTCGTCGGGCAAGCCTTTGCCATTGTCGGCAAAGGACACACGCATTTTCCGTTGATCAGATATTATCTGAACCCGAATCCGGCCTCTGGCGTCAGCACCTTCTTTGTCCACACGCTCCCGGATCGATTCCGCTGCATTCTTCAGAATATTGGTCACCGCCTGTCCCAACTGCCTTCTATCGGCCAGCATCGGGAACGGCTTTCCTGCCTGGGCAAAATCGAATGTGATGTCGGTGTGCGAAACTTCGAACAGAAATACAGCTTGGCCGACAATGTCAGACAAATTTTCGTCACGGAACACCGGTTTCGGCATGCGGGCAAAGGACGAAAACTCGTCAACAATATTTCTCAGGTCACCCACCTGCCGGATGATGGTCTCGGTCAATTGTTCGAAAATCTCGTTACCTTCGTTGACTTGCTTACCGAACCGGCGCCGCAATCGCTCCGCCGCCAATTGAATAGGGGTCAGCGGATTTTTGATCTCATGTGCGATGCGTCTAGCAACATCAGACCATGCAGCCTGGCGTTGATCGGACAATTGACGGGTGATGTCTTCAAAAGTGACAACCTGCCCCCCTTCCCCTTTGGCAATCTTGACAGCAAAGGTTCTGGGTTCGGTACCATCGCCCACCTGAACCACGGCATGGTTGCGTCCTTCCGATATCAGTTCGGAAAGATGCGGCGCGACGCTGTCAAACCGTTCGCCGACGATCGAATTACCGTCTGTTGAAAGAATGGCTTCTGCAGTCTTGTTTGCGAGGCGAATCTTGCCCGCAGGATCAACGCTGACAATCGCCGCAGACACCGACTCCAAAATGGTTTCGATAAAGCTGCGGCGGTCTTCCAATTGCTTGTTGGCGTTCAGGATGTTCGACGTTTGGTTCTCCAGCCTTTCGGTCATCCTGTTGAACGACCGCGCTAGAAAGCCAACTTCGTCTTTCCGGATTTCATCGTCATTGACGCGCACGGTCAGGTCACCATCGGCAATCCGTTGGGCGGCAAGCACCAGTCGATTGACCGGCTGGACGAGCCGGTCCGCCACCAGCAAAGCGACCCAAACAGCTATCCCGATAATCAGCAGTGAAACGATGTAGAGCAGTGCATTGAACTGAAGCTGCAGATAGCGGGAACGCGACTCCATCTCGCGGTAATCGGCCAGCACGCTTTGCGCTTTTTCACCCAAGGTGAAGGACGGGACGTTGACCGTGCGACTGGCATATAAATAGGTTTTCGGTTTGTCGAACAGGCGGTTGACTGCGACAATCCGGTCAGGCTGGGCCGTCACAATCAGGTCCTCACCCGAATTCAGCCGCTTCAGGTCAGCAGCGCTGATCCAGTCTGATTTACGGGCCTCACTCGACGCGACAATGGTCGTTCGTTGGACACCGTCTTCGCCCACCGTAACAATCGCTGACTCGCTCAGTTTTCTGCGCAGTACCTGATCATAGTAGAAACTGAGGAATTGCGGGCTGTTCGGCTTTGTCTGTTCAAGACCATAACGAATGTCACCGGCCATCGCGACCGTTTCATCCCCCACATCGCGGAGCTTTTCTTCATAATAGCCCTGGGCCAGCGCACCCGCATTTTCCAGCATCCCTTGCGCTGAATTGGAAAACCAGAATTGAACCCCGCTTTGGAACAACACCGAGGCAAAAATCGCCAGCAGCAAAGCCGGACCGGCGGCGAGCAGTGAGAAAATCAGCACAAGGCGTACGTGAAGCGATCCCTCACCCTCACCGTCGCTTTTGGCGCGCTGGATCGCAAGGCGCCTGCCCGCAAGCATCAGCAAGCTTGTCGCCGGCAACAGATTGGCCACCAACAACGCAGCAGCCACGGGCGGTGAGAGTGGCTCGGATTGCGGCCCCTGCCGCGTCAATACGAAGGCGGTGGCAATCGCCATCGACAGCAACAACAAGACGCTGCCGACTTCCAGAAATCGGATTTGCTTGGCACGCCCCATCCATTCGGCGACTGCCGACAAGCGCTGCCGGAACCGGCTTTTCGCAATTTGCGGGATATCAACGGGCGCTGTTGCCATTAAGCAACTAATGTCATGCTATCCGTTGCAGGAAAAGCACATTTTGACGCAATGATTTCCGTCTGTCGCGTCAGCGGCGCGGCTCACCCAATTTGTTTCCCGTCAATCCATAGTCGGATAGCTTTTTGCGCAGCGTATTCCGGTTGATGCCCAGCATCGCAGCTGCCTGCAACTGGTTGCCGCGTGCCAGCCCCATCACCGATTGCAGCAGCGGCTTTTCGAATTCGGCCAGCGCCTTGGCGTAGATGCGGTCGCGCCCCTGCCCTCTGCGCTTCTGATCGTTCATGAATTGCGCAACCGCCGCATCAAAACTGCAGCCAGCAAGGTTTGCGACAGCCTCCTCGTCTCCCGGTACTGCGATTTGCGTTATCGTTGCTTCGGAAATCCGGTCCTCGCGCGCGGTGAGTACCAAGCGATAGATGAAATTTTTCAGCTCGCGGACATTTCCACGCCAGGACATTCCTGTCAGGATAGCAATCGCATCGTCATCTATCTGCTTTGAAGGCAGCCCTTCACGCGTCGCAAGGTTCAGAAAATGACGCGTCAATAACCCGATATCCTCTGGACGGGCCCTCAGCGGCGGTAGGTGCACCGGCACAACGTTGAGGCGGTAATAAAGATCTTCGCGGAATTTGCCCTCGGCTATCAGCGCTTCCAGATCCTGATTGGTGGCTGCGATGATACGCACATCCAGGCGAATGCTCGCCTTGCCACCGATCCGACTGATCGTTCCGCTCTGCAGCGTTCGCAACAGGCGTGTCTGCGCATGATAGGGCATGTCGCCAATTTCATCGAGGAACAGCGTTCCACCCTGTGCCTGCTCGAACCTGCCTATCCCTTGCCCCACGGCGCCGGTAAATGCGCCTTTTTCATGGCCGAACAACTCGGCTTCAATCAGTTCCGACGGGATGGCTGCCATATTGACGGCAACAAAGGGGCCCGTTTTACGATGCCCCAGATTGTGGATCGCCTCCGCCACGAGTTCCTTGCCTGTGCCAGATTCGCCGAGAATTAGAGCCGTCAGGTCGTTCCGCAGCAGCCGTGCAACCATCCGGTAGACATCCTGCATCGCCGGGCTGCGCCCGACCATGGGCATGGTTGCCTCGAGCAGAGTGCCGCTTTCGCTTTGATTGTCTGCGCGGCTTTTCTCTATACCCTGTTTGACCGCGAGAACCAGTTCATCAAGATCGAAGGGCTTGGGAAAATATTCAAAAGCATTGATTTCGCTGGCACGCACTGCAGTATCGAGCGTGTTCTGCGCCGACATGATGATGATCGGCATGTCGGGCCATTGCGCGATGACGTCTTCGAGACTCGAAATACCATCGCGGTCCTTCAGCACCACATCAGTCAGCATCAGATCATAACGGTTGCCCGCAAGCGCCGCATCGCGGTCGGTCGTACTCTCGCACACATCGACTTCGATACCCTCTGCCTCCAGCGCAGAGCGCACGACCATACCGATCGAGCTGTCATCCTCGACAATCAATACCTTGTCGATACTCATGCGCTAGTCTTCCTCTCAGCAACAGGCAAGAAAATGCGGAATATCGTCCGCTCGGCCTCGGTGTCGCGTTCGACCGAGATGCGGCCGTGCATCTGCGACAAATATTTGCGAACGATGGCGAGGCCAAGTCCCTGCCCTTCGCGCTTGGTGGTCACAAAGGGTGAGAACAGCTCATTTTCAATGTGCGTGGCGATGCCGGGCCCATTGTCGCTTATCGCCACCTCGACTGGCAGACGCACACCCTTGTCTCCCTCGCTGCGCAAAGCTGCTCCCATGACGAAGCGGGTCGAGATTCCGATTTGCGGGGTTTCTGTATGCGCCAACGCGTCGATCGCGTTCTGGATCAGGTTGATCAGCACTTGCACCATCGAATCCGCCTCGATCTGCACATCGGGCAGCGAGGGGTCATAGTTGATGTCTATCGCCGGCATAGTCTTATTGGCCGCGCGGACAGAACGGATGGCGCGTTCAATCAATTCGTGGATATTTTCGGCCTGCATCTGGCCGGGCATCACCCGCCCCAGATTTTGCATCTGATCGAGCAACCGGGCAATGCGATCAACCTCATGCACGATAAGGTCGGTCAGTGGAGCCTGCTTCGGATCTACTTTGCGCGCCAATAGTTGTGCGGCACCTTTAATGCCCGCCAGCGGGTTCTTGATTTCATGGCCGAGAACTGCGGGCGCACCCATTGCCTGTTGTTTTCCGACATCGGTCTGCTCGCCAATCTGGTCGCGATCCGCCTGTCGAGGAACAAGGATGTAGAGGCGGCAATCGGGATAACCAAGCGGCGTCGAGATGTTCAAATCGACATAATTTGCCTGAGCGCCATGCGTATGAAACCGCATATTTTGCGCGCTGATATCGCTCTCGCGGGCCGCAACTGCACCATTCAGGCGTTCGCTCGCAAAACGCAGCAGCGATTGCGCCGGCTCGCCTAGGATGCGGCGGCTACTCCTGCCGAAAAAGGCCTCGGCAGCTTCATTCGCGTAAATGATCAGATTGTCTTCGCCGGATAGCAACAACGGCAAGGAAATGGTCGACAGCAACAACCCGTCTGGCGGGCGGTTGGCGGCAATGGTCGTCGCCTCAGGCGGCATTTCGCATCAACAAAGGTTCGTAAAAGCGGGCAAGTTCGCCGAGTACCTGGTTCGCATCGTCGATGCGATTGACCATGTTGCGAAACTCCGCCGATCCCACCAGCCCTTTGGTATACCAGCCAATATGCTTGCGCGCACAAGGCACGCCGACTTGCTCACCATAATGCTCCATCATCGCGCGATAATGTTCAACGATCAGGTCGTATTGCACATCGATTGAAGGGTCAGGGAGGCGCGTGCCAGTGTTGAACCAGTGCATAACCTGCCCCAACAGCCAAGGCTTACCATAGGCGCCGCGCCCAATCATCACGCCGTCCGCACCGCTTTGTTCAAGCGCTTTATCGGCATCTTCAATTGAGCAAATGTCGCCGTTGACGATGACCGGGATTTTGACCGCATCCTTTACCTTGCGGACAAAAGCCCAGTCGGCATTTCCTTTGTACATCTGGTTGCGCGTGCGGCCATGAACGGTGACCAGCTTCGCACCCAGATCTTCGGCGATATGCGCCAGTTCGGGGGCGTTTAGGCTGCCATGGTCCCAGCCCATGCGCATCTTGACCGTCACCGGCACTGATACCGCCTTCACGGTCGCCTCGATAAGGCTTGCGGCAAGAGGAAGATCGCGCATCAGCGCCGAGCCGGCATCACCATTGACCACCTTTTTCACGGGGCAACCCATATTGATGTCGATAATGGCAGCTCCGCGGTCTTCGTTGAGCTTGGCGGCTTCGGCCATTTCCTTGGGGCCGCAGCCTGCGAGTTGCATCGAAACCGGCTCTTCAGACATATGCCAGGCCGCTTTTTGCAACGACTGGCGCGTTTCACGGATCATCGCCTGGCTGGCGATCATCTCGGTCACGTTCAGGCCCGAACCGAAGCGGCGCACCAGCGTGCGGAACGGCATGTCGGTTACGCCCGTCATGGGGGCCAGCACCACTGGACATTCAATTTCCAGCGGGCCAATCTGGATAGGTTTCAGTTTCATCGCTATCTCGAAATGCGTTTTGCAGCTTTAAGCTGCCTAAAATTTAGGCAGCGCCCTAGCGATATTCGCCTTGGCGCGCAAGACCGCAGCGATTAGGGCGCTTGGCATGCAAAGCGATTTGCCTTCAGCCGCGATTATCGTTGCCGCAGGGTCCGGCAGCCGCACTGGCGGCGACGTACCCAAGCAATATCGTACGGTGCTGGGTAAGCCCATGCTTCGGCACAGCGTCGAAACATTCGCGTCGCATCCGGCGTTCCAGTACATCATAGTTGTGATCGGCGACGGACAGGATGCACTTGCCCGCGATGCGTTATCGGGCTTTCCTGACGTCATTCTGGTAACAGGCGGGAAAGAACGCATAGATAGTGTTAGAAATGCCATCCAATTTCTTGATAAAATGAATTTTAATGGAAAAACATTCATTCACGATGCTGCTCGCCCATTTTTATCTGGTCAGGTGATAGACCGCTTATTGGAAGTGCTTACCACATCGTCAGGCGCGGTTCCGGCACTACCGGTAGTTGATAGCCTGTCACGCGGCAGTGCCGGGGGCACTCTGACCGAAGTTGTTGAACGTGAACAACTTTTCCGGATTCAAACTCCCCAGGCATTCCGTCATGACGTCATTTCACATGCACATAAAGCCTGGCAACCCGGTCAAATAGCGACCGATGATGCCCGGATGGTGATGGACGCCGGACATGACGTCAAAATTGTCGAGGGCGACGAAAATCTGGCCAAATTCACCTTTGCCGATGACTTTGATCGCCAGATCGGCCAATCGGCGGCGATGCAAGATGTTCGGACCGGTAGCGGCTATGATGTCCATCGCCTCGCAAAAGGCGAAGTGCTGTGGTTATGCGGCATTCGCATAGACCATGATTATGGCCTTGCCGGGCACAGCGATGCCGATGTTGCACTCCACGCTTTGACCGATGCAATCTTGGGCGCGGCAGCGCTTGGCGATATTGGGGATCATTTTCCACCCAGCGATGCGCAGTGGAAAGGTTCCAGTTCCGACCGGTTTCTGGCGCACGCCGTCAAACTAGCGGCGGACAAAGGCTTCCGCATCACGCATCTTGACGTCACTATAATCTGCGAAGCCCCTAAAATCGGCCCGCATAAAAAGGCAATGCAAACCCGCGTTGCCGAGATCGCCGCTATCGAAGCCGACCGGGTATCAATAAAAGCGACAACCACTGAAAAACTGGGCTTTACCGGTCGCGGTGAAGGAATCGCTGCGCAGGCAATAGCTACGTTGGTCAAATGAAAGGCTTGATATGAAAAAACTTCTCGCAACTGCGGCTGCTTTGGCCGCCCTTTTTAGCCATCAAGGCGCGCTGGCCGCTCAAGCGGCCAAGCCGTGCATGAGCAAAAGTGAATTCCAGAGCGTTGCCGTGGTATTGCTGCCCGTGCTCCACAGCCAGGCCGTTATCAGTTGCAAAGCATTTCTGCCGACCAATGCGGGTCTGCTGGTGCAATCGGATGAATTGGAAGCACGCTATGCCGAGTCTGCGGCTCGTGAGCGGATAGCTGCAGGCGACATACTGGCCCGAATGCTCGCAAATGAATTGCCTGTGCCCATGGCTGGCACCGCGATCCTGCCATTTGTCGAGGGCATGGTGCCCGCGATGCTCGCAGACGGGATCGACGCGAACACCTGCGAAGCGGCAAATAATATCTGGACCGCGCTTTCCCCACTTCCGCCGGAAAACATCGCAGCCACGCTGGGCGCCATCATGGTGGCGGCATCCAAAGACAAAGCGGAGACCGCTGAAACCGAAGAAGACCAGACAAAACGCCCCTTCGATGATTTCGCCGTCTGCCCCTATGTCGCTACACTAGAGGCCAAACGCTCGTGAACAGCCTGCTGCCCAAAGAAGTGATCAAGCTGGCCGCCGAGGTTGTAGAGCGCAATATCACCGCAGGTCGCACGATTGTAACCGCCGAAAGCTGCACCGGTGGCCTTGTGGCGTCAGCCATCACTGAGATAGCCGGGAGCAGCGCCGTTCTGCAGGCGGGCTTTGTAACCTATTCGAACGAAGCCAAAATCAAGACTTTGAAAGTCAGCGAAGAACTGATCGATACCTTTGGCGCGGTGTCGATTGCCGTTGCATGGGCGATGGCGCAAGGTGCGCTCAAACGTAGTAGCGCCGATGTCGCAGTCGCTATCAGCGGCGTTGCCGGTCCGGGTGGCGGGACAGCGAACAAGCCTGTCGGCACGGTGGTGTTCGCTGTCGCCGAACGCGGCAAAGATCCTGAAGATGTCGTCGCCGACAAAATCCAGTTCGGAGAAGACAAAAGCCGTGCCGACATCCGCATGGCGGCAACGCTGCACGCGCTTCAGCTCTTGCTGCCCTCTCCGTAAAGTGCGTCCGCTCGCTCGATAAAGGCATCGGTCATCTTGCGTAGCGCATGATCGAAAAACTGTCCTGCCAAAGCTTCGAACATGCGATTGTGGAAGGAGAAGTCGACGGTGAAATCGACAATGCAGCCGTCAGCCGTTTCTTCGAACAGCCACTGATTGTGCAAATGTCGCAGAGGGCCATCAAGATAGTCGACCTCAACCTTTGACTTGGGCGTTTTCAACACTCGCGAACTGAAGGATTCGCGCAGCGATTTGAAACCGACAATCAAGTCCGCCATGGTCTCGGTTTCATTTTCTGACCTGATACGCACCGCTGCAACCCAGGGCAGAAATTCTCCATATCGGCGGACATCGACGACGAGGTCGTACATCTGGTCCGCGCTATAGGGCAGTGCCCGGCGCTCGTGGTGATGCGGCATGCCCCTACCCCGCTTTGCCGATCAACCCGCTTTGGCGAGTTGCGCCTCGCGCGCGGCCTTCATCTTGGCGAAATCGTCACCGGCATGATAGCTCGAACGGGTCAACGGTGTGGCGGCGACCAGAAGGAAGCCTTTGGCACGTGCGATGGCTGCATAGGCATCAAAGGCTTGCGGTGTAACAAATTCGGCAACCTTCGCATGCTTGGGCGTCGGTTGCAGATATTGGCCCATAGTTAGAAAATCGATGTCGGCACTGCGCATGTCGTCCATCACTTGATGCACCTCCATCCGCTCCTCACCCAGCCCGAGCATCACACCCGATTTGGTAAAAATTGACGGATCGTGGCGCTTGACGGATTCGAGGAGCCGCAACGATGCATAGTAACGCGCACCTGGACGAATGGTCGGATAGAGCCGTGGAACGGTTTCCAGATTGTGGTTATAGACGTCGGGTCGCGCCTCGATAATCGACTCGACCGCGCTTTCCACCTTGTTGCGGAAATCAGGGGTCAGGATTTCAATTGTCGTCGAAGGCGTGTTGCGGCGCAGCGCCTGGATCACCTTAACAAACTGGCTCGCGCCACCGTCGGGCAGATCGTCACGGTCGACCGAGGTGATGACGATATGTTCCAGCCCCATTTTGGCGGCGGCAATCGCCACATGCTCCGGCTCCAGCGGATCAACCGCGCGGGGCATCCCGGTCTTGACGTTGCAAAAGGCGCAGGCGCGGGTGCAGACGTCGCCAAGGATCATCACCGTCGCGTGCTTTTTGGTCCAACATTCGCCGATATTGGGGCACGCTGCTTCCTCGCACACCGTGTTGAGCTTCAAATCGCGCATCAGCTTGCGCGTCTCGTTGAAACCGGCGCTGGTAGGGGCTTTGACCCGAATCCAGTCAGGCTTGCGCTCACGCGGAGCAGCGCGAACAGGTGTGGGATTGTTCATGCGCCGCCCTTAGGACGGAAGCCCGTATCTTGCCACCCCCATTTTGCTTGCTATGGAAGCGCCATGACACACTTTTCAGACATGCTCGAAGGCTATGCCCGTTTCCGCGCCAATGAATGGGTTTCCGAACGCGAACAGTGGGAAAAACTTGGCGAGGGCCAGAGCCCCAAAGTGATGGTCATCGCCTGTTCCGATAGCCGTGTGGACCCAACCCAAATTTTCGACACGCGCCCCGGCGAGATTTTCGTAGTGCGTAACGTCGCCGCGCTGGTTCCGCCTTTTGAAACTACCCCGGGTCGGCATGGGGTTTCGGCCGCGCTTGAATTTGCGGTACAGTTCCTGAAGGTAGAGGAAATCCTCGTCATGGGGCATGGCTATTGCGGCGGATGCCAGGCTGCCCTGAGCCGGGCGATGGACGGAATGGAGCCCGGTGAAGGTGGTTTCATCGCCAACTGGATCAGCCTGCTCGATGAAGCCCAGGCGAAAGTTGCCCATTCTCACGGAACCCACGGCGACGCCGCCGAGCGCGCCATGGAAATGGAAGCGGTCAAAGTCAGTCTCGCCAATCTGCGCACCTTCCCGTGCGTCCGGCAAAAGGAGAAGTCGGGCGAACTGACGCTACATGGAGCGGTTTTTGCGATTTCAGACGGGCTTTTGCGCGTCCTCGACGAGTCCTCAGGCGAATTTTCCGCTGTTTGAGGAAACGAAATGAACGCGCTACTCGCATTTTTGATGCTCGGTGCAACACCCGAGCTGCTGCCCGAGCATATCGACATCCCGAACGAGCATTCGACCGTGATCTGCCCTACCCAGGCCGCGGCGCAAACAATGCTCGATCAATATTATCGCGTCAAACCCGCGCCCAATAACCACACCATAGATATCGACCATTTCTTTGCAGGCCTCCGCGCCACTGGATGTTCGCAAGATGCTGAGCGCAAGGGCGTGGTCACCATCCTTGTCGCTAAATCGCGGGCAACGGTCGAATTGGCCGGCGGCAGCGAACGGATGCTGCGCTATGAAGGCCGCGACGAGGCGGGCAAAGTCTTGGCGGGCATCGTCAGTGAAGACGGCAATAACAGCTTTCCCCGTACCGATCTGGCCCGATGGTTGTCGGTGCGAAGCAGCGATGGCTGGCTCGATGCGCGCGGCGAGCAATCGACCTCGATCTTTTATCGCTGCAGCACCCCGGACAAGGCAAAGGCCGTGGTTTCAAGCTTGAAAGGCATGGAGCAGGCGAAGGAAAGCCTGTTCAGCAAAAAGCTGGCAACTTCCGCCGCCCAGCAAGGCTGCCGCCCAGCGACCGACCGCTATCTGGTCACAGCCTTGCTTGATAGTGCAGGCAATGAATGCGGGTTTGAATGTTATGTCGACCTCACCGCCCTTGCGGCGCTCGACCGTTCGGGCATGCAAGTAGGGTTGATCTTCGATGGCTCATTGATGTGAGCTTTCACCGATGACGGGTGAAGCAGCGTTTTACAACAATCTGAATCTCAGTTTCGCCGAAGCGCGGCGGCTGATTGAAGACGGTGCCGAAAGCAGGCGCGCCGCGGCGCATCACCCGGTCGTTGCGACAATCGGCTCGGATGGCAGCCCTAGCCAGCGCGTGATGATCTTGCGGCATGTTGATTGGCAAGAACGAAGCTTGCGATTCCATACCGATGCCCGTTCGACCAAATTGGACGATCTGGCGAAAAACAGCGTAGCATCAGTTTTGATCTACGATCCCGAACCCAAGATCCAGTTGCGCCTGTCCGGAAGTGCTGTCGTGCATCAGGACGGTGCGACCGTCGACGCGGCCTGGAACCAATCAACAAATTTTGCGCGCCGCTGTTATCTGGCAGAACAGTCACCTGGTATAGTCGTCGCACAGCCCACCTCCGGCCTGCCCGAATGGGTAGAAGGGCGGCAGCCGGACGATGCAGAAATTGCCCCGGCCCGCGACAATTTCGCGATCCTGCTGTTCACGTTTCATAGTCTGGAATGGCTCTATTTGGCCAATAGCGGCCATCGCCGCGCGCGCTGGCAATGGGACTCAGAGGCCGCTGACTGGTGCGGGGATTGGTTGGCCCCATAGATTGGCGCATTTTTGCAAATAGGTGTCGATCATCAAGCCCTGCGCTTTGGCGCCAGTCGATAGATTATCCTCCCGCTTTGCTTCAAAATTGACATAAGCAATTTCCGGGCGCCGCAGCGCGACATAGTTTGAAAGCGACCCATCGCTGCGCACTACCCGTTCGTGCCAAACATTGATGCCCGACTGGTTCATTGCATTGCGACACAGGGTTTCGCCGTCGCTGATAGCCTTGGTCGCGACATAGGGCAGGATCGCGTAAACATCCGGATTGTCCAACATGGCGATTGTGCGGTTGCCGAAATAGCCATCGGCACGCGCAACGATTTCGCCGCGCGCATAAGCCATTGCGTCCAGCATTGTAATATCCCCTCGCCCACCAGCACCATCGCCGCCAAAGCCATGGCTGTTGGTGTGCAACGTGATTAGGGGGTGCCCAGGTTTCCAAGCGTCAAGGATAGCTCGTGTAAAAACGGGTGTGCGCTCATCGAAGTTGCGATTAGGATCACAGGCCGAAACCATCGCCGAACCCACTCCGCACGGGCCATAGCCTGCCTGTCGCCTCGTGCTGGTTGGCCCAGTATTCACGGCGATACCGGTGCCTCCATATTTGTGGAGCGCTTCGATCATCGCCTCGAACGCGGCATTTTCGTCGTCATGGGGAACGACCCACAAAGGCCCCTCGCTATTTGCATCGCTGGAAAAACGGATCAGGTGCCAGTCAAAACCGTTTTCCGAGAAGCGGATATCACTGACGCTGATACCCTCCAGAAATGCGGGTTCGTCGTTATGCCGGTTGATGTCATCGTCTTGCAGCACGGCCAGCATCGCCTTGTCCACTGACCACCATTCCATCGCCTGAGCCGTTGGAGCGAAACAATAGAGTGCCAGTGCAAAGAGATAGGGTGCAATGCGCATGCTGACTGCTTATAGCATTGCCGATGAGATAACAGCCCCGAAGCGCGGCGCTATCGAACAAGAGGGGGGAAGTCATGATGCAACCGGGCGTGATCGCAAGCCTTTCGGTCTATTTCGCGCTGATGCTGGGCATCGGCATCTATGCGTGGCGCAAATCGACGGCAAACAGCAGCGAATATCTGTTGAGCGGACGCCAATTGGGCCCTGCCGTTACCGCGCTCGCCGCGGGCGCATCGGATATGTCGGGATGGTTGATGCTTGGCCTCCCCGGTGCGCTATATGCGTCGGGCCTCGCAGAGGCATGGATTGCTATCGGCCTGTTCATCGGGGCATTGCTCAACTGGATTATCGTCGCCCCGCGGCTGCGCGAGCAGACCGAGCGCTATGGAAATGCGCTCACCATCCCTGAATTTCTTGGCAACCGTTTTAACGATGAGAAGCACCTGTTGCGCCTGACCGCCAGCATCGTGATCATCGTCTTTTTTGCGCTTTATTCGGCCTCGGGCCTCGTTGCTGGTGGCAAGCTGTTCCAAAGTGCATTCAGCGCCGATTATCAGACCGGACTGTGGATCACCGCGTCCGTTGTGGTCGCCTATGTCGTACTCGGTGGGTTCCTCGCAGTTAGCCTGACCGACTTTGTGCAAGGCATGATAATGGCCATCGCCTTGGTCGTGGTGCCCTATATGGCATGGCAGGGCTTGCCCGAAGGCGTGTCGGTGTCGTCCGCGCTCAATAGCATCGATCCCAAGATGACCAGCCTGTTCGCGGGCACAACCGCGCTAGGCATCATCTCCACCGCGGCCTGGGGCTTGGGCTATTTCGGGCAGCCACATATCATCGTGCGCTTCATGGCGATCCGGTCGGTCAAGGAAATGCCAATCGCGCGCAACATCTGCATGGTCTGGATGGCAATCACGCTCGGCGGCGCCTTGCTGGTTGGCCTCATCGGACGGGTCTATGCGGAAAGCAAAGGGCTGACTGTCGCTGACCCGGAGACTGTCTTCATTCTGCTGGCTGGCGAATTATTTGCACCAGTGGTAGTCGGATTCCTGCTGGCAGCCATCCTTGCGGCAGTCATGAGCACGATTTCGGCGCAATTGCTGGTAACCGGATCATCGCTGACCGAAGACGTTTACCGCCTCTTTATCCGCCGCGACGCTAGCGAAAAGGAAGTTGTTACCGTGGGACGCCTGTCGGTCGTCGCCGTTGCCGCAATCGCCATGCTGCTCGCCCAAAACCCGGAGAGCAGCGTGCTCAGCCTCGTGAGCAACGCCTGGGCAGGCTTTGGCGCTGCCTTTGGACCCGTCATCATCCTCGCCCTCACATGGCAGCGCATGACGCTCGCCGGTGCGTTGGCTGGCATGGTAACCGGCGCATTGGTTGTTATCGGCTGGATTACGCTTGGCTGGAGCAGCGTGATGTATGAGATCGTGCCGGGCTTTTTATCGGCATTCGGTGTATCGATGGCGGTTAGCTTAATGGATCGCTCCCGGGGGTGAACCGCTCGAGATTATTGTCCGACGATTGATGCTGGTGGGCGAGCATCACCAGATTTCCAATGAACGAGCCGGCAACCCGCTAACGCTTGTCTTGCTTGGTCAACTCCAACTATTTCTGTAAAGTCCGGAGTTCCCTGCAGCACACCCATATTCAACTTCATATCCAAAACGACAACGTCACCTGCACTGAGATTTACCTTATGATTTCGTGCAGCACTTTCTGAACCGGAAGCCATCTTGGCCTTTACATCATGTGTACCGGGATCGAGGTCAGCCATAAGGAAGTATTTGCTTCTAATCTGGCTGTCCAGCTGCCCATTCAAGGTTATGTTCATCCCCTGTTGACCACCGACAAAACCATTTCGCATGATGAACAGACGCGCTTTGTCGCTCGAAATTTTCATTGCGAGTGCGTCAGCCGTCTCTTCGGCAGTAGCCATTGTTCCCGACTTATTACGCAGCAAAATGATCGCTACGAGCAACGCCATGGGGATGAGCAAAACCAACCCGACCACAGGGTAACGCAGCCCGATCCAGACACCCAACCCTATCATTAAGACGAAAAGCCCGGTGTTGATGGGTGTCATTTTCACTGGTTCACTCCTGCATCGCGATAGCTTTAGCGGGTGAGCTTTTTATAGCTCGTCCGATGCGGTTTGAGCGCATCCTCTCCCAAGCGGCGGATCTTGTCTTCTTCATAAGCTTCGAAGTTTCCTTCGAACCATTCGACATGGCTGTCGCCTTCGAAAGCGAGGATGTGGGTCGCCAGACGATCGAGGAAGAAACGGTCGTGCGAGATAACCACCGCGCAACCGGCGAAGCTTTCAAGCGCTTCTTCGAGTGCCGCCAGCGTTTCGGTGTCGAGATCGTTGGTCGGTTCGTCGAGTAGGAGGACGTTCCCCCCCTCCTTGAGCATTTTCGCCATATGCACACGGTTGCGTTCACCGCCCGACAGCTGGCCGACTTTTTTCTGTTGGTCTGTGCCCTTGAAGTTGAACGCGCCGACATACGCACGGGTCGGGGTTTCGTGTTTGCCGACCTTCATAAAGTCCGCACCGCCCGAGATTTCTTCCCAGACATTTTTGTTCGGATCAAGCGCATCGCGGCTCTGGTCGACATAACCGAGATGTACGGTTTCACCGATCACGACATTGCCGCTATCGGGCTCTTCCTGCCCGGTAATGAGGCGGAACAAAGTCGATTTACCTGCACCGTTCGGGCCGATGACACCGACAATGCCACCCGGCGGGATGCTGAAGGAGAGGTTTTCAAAGAGCAGCTTGTCGCCATAGGCTTTGGTCACATTGTTGACCTCGATCACCTTGCTGCCAAGGCGTTCGGGGTTCTGGATGACAATCTGGGCCTTGCCGATTGCGCGATTTTCGGCGGCTTCAACGAGCTGCTCGAACGATTTGATACGCGCTTTGGATTTGGTTTGGCGGGCTTTGGGCGATTGCCGGATCCACTCAAGCTCGTCCTTGATCGCTTTTTGGCGACCGGCATCTTCGCGCGCTTCCTGTTCAAGGCGCTTGGCCTTCTTTTCGAGGTAGGTCGAGTAGTTGCCCTCATACGGGAAATAACGGCCACGATCGAGTTCGAGGATCCAGTTCACCACATTGTCGAGGAAGTAACGGTCGTGGGTGACGAGGATGACGTTGCCCTTATAGTCGACCAGATGCTTTTCGAGCCAGGCCACCGACTCAGCGTCGAGGTGGTTGGTCGGTTCGTCGAGCAGCAGAATGTCTGGCTTTTCGAGCAGCAAGCGGGTGAGCGCAACGCGGCGCTTTTCACCGCCCGACAGATTTTCCACCGACCAGTCGCCGGGCGGACAACGCAGCGCGTCCATCGCGATCTCAAGCTGGTTATCGAGCGTCCAGGCATCGACCGCGTCGATCTTTTCCTGCAACGTGCCCATTTCCTCCATCAGCGCGTCGAAATCGACGTCTTCGGGCGGATCAGCCATGATCATGCTGATTTCGTTGAAACGTTCAACCATGTCCGCCACTTCACGGACGCCGTCCATGACGTTTTCCTTGACCGTCTTGGTTGGATCAAGCTGCGGCTCCTGCGCCAGATAACCGACGGTGATATTTTCGCCCGGCCATGCTTCGCCGGTGAAATCGGTGTCGATACCGGCCATGATCTTCATCAGCGTAGACTTACCCGTACCGTTGGGGCCGACGATACCGATCTTGGCGTCCTGATAGAATTGCAGGTGGATGTTGTTGAGCACGGGCTTTTGCGCGCCGGGGAAGGTTTTGGTCATCCCCTTCATGACAAAGGCGTATTGGGCGGCCATCGATGGTCACTTTCTCAAAAAGCAATAAATACGGAATTCGACGCGCCTACTAGCCAAGCTGTGCATTTGTCGCAAGGCAGGATTGGCAAGCCGCGTTGCGATAGCTAAGCCCAGCGCATGACAAAACAGCTTTTGCTCGCCTTGGGCGCAACGACAATCCTCACCGCCGCCGCTTTCGCCAGCCCTCCCGCCGGATCAGACCCGGTAATGTGGGCGCTCGACCATGATCCTGTCGCTTGGGAGATTACCGAAGGTCTGACCACCGAAGTTGGCGCACGCCAGGGCGGTACCGAGGCCGAAGCCCGCGGACGCGCTTGGGCCCTCAACTATCTGCGCAAGGCGGGCTTCGCCAATGTCCGCGAAGAAGCATTTGATATGCCGACCTGGGTGCGCGGAGAAGAGCGCGCCTGGGTCGTCAGCCCCTTCCCGCAGAAATTTGCGATTACGGCGCTGGGCAATAGCGGCAGTACGGGCGATGCCGGATTGGAAGCCGACGTCGTCTATTTCCCGACAATCGATGCCCTGCGCGCCGCACCCGATGGCAGCCTTGCCGGAAAGATTGCCTTCGTTGGTCACGCTATGAAACCGACGCAGGATGGCTCCAGCTATGGCGCATTCGGGCCAGCGCGATTTGTGGGACCCAACATCGCGGCGAAGAAGGGTGCGGCGGCGATCGTTATCCGCTCGGTCGGAACCGACCATAACCACCGTAACCCGCACACGGGCAACACCAATTTCGAAGCGGGCGTTACACCTATCCCAGCCGGAGCTCTGTCAATCCCCGACGCCGACAATCTGGTTCGCATGGTAGAGCGCGGAAAGCCGGTCAAACTCCGCCTGCTGCTGACACCGAAAAATTTGGGCACGCAAAAATCGGGTAATGTCGTCGCTGAATTACTGGGCAGCAATGCCGCCCTGCCCACGATCGTGATCGCCTGCCATCTCGACAGTTGGGATCTGGGCACCGGCGCGATAGACGATGCGGCAGGTTGCGGCATCATCACTGCCGCTGCCAGCGCCATCAAAGGCATGAAGAGGCAGCGCACGATCCGCCTGCTCTGGGCCGGGGCCGAGGAAGTCGGCATCTGGGGCGGAAAGGCTTATGCCGAAACCAATAAGACCGTCCCCCATGCGCTCGCCGTGGAATCGGATTTTGGCGCCGACCGCGTCTGGCGCGTCGATTTCAAGCTGCCGGACAGTGCGAAACCGCTCGCGGACCGCATCGTTGCAAAACTGGCTCCACTGGGCATTGCCCGAGGCAGAGATGCAGCCAGTGGCGGGGCCGATATCGGCGCGATCATCGCCGCGCAAAATCTGGGTATCATCGACCTGCAGCAGGATGGCAGCCGCTATTTCGATCTCCACCATACGCCTGATGACACCCTCAGCATGATCGACAAAGCGCAGTTGCGGCAGAATGTCGCGGCGTGGACGGCCGTTTTGTCCGAACTGGCCAATTATGAGGGCGACTTGACCGTCGCACCCAAGCCATGAAACCGGTCTATCTGGCACTAGCCATGCCCTTGCTTTTGGCGGCATGTGTGGAGGAGGCCCAGTCTGAAAAGGCAGCCGAGCAAGTTACCGCCGAAGATGATGCAGCTGCTGTCAAAGAAGAGCAGAAGAGCATCGAAGCAGCCGCCGACGCGGCCGCGAAACTGGTGGAAGACGAAGCACGCGCCGAGATTGAGCAATTTCAAGCGGGCGAGGCCGAGACCGTAGGTGAAAAATAAGGAAATGGTCGGGGAGACAGGATTGCCCTGCGGTCTGCTGCTCCCCTCTCAAAACAAGTTTTGGTCGGGGAGACAGGAGCTAAAAGACCAGTCAAATCGATCAACATCAACACTTTGAAAAGCAATAAATGTTTTTGTTTCAAAGGGTTGTGAAACAGTACTGCTACGCATATGTGCTACGTTCTTGCAAAGGAAACGGGTATGGCTGCGCTTGGACAGTATCTTACAAAACGCTCTAATTCTCAGTACTACCAGCTGAGGCGGATGGTCCCTGCCCCGATTCGGTCAATCATCGGAAAGCGCGAGTTCTACAGATCTCTAAAGGTGACCGAGCGTAGGGCCGCAGAGCAACTCGCGTTCCCCCTTTTAGCGACTTGGGAAAAGGAAATTGCAGACGCTTACGCGTCGCTGCACATACTGAACGATGTTCATGACGACTTTGCGGATATGACACTCGGTCAAATCGCCATTCAAACAGGCTATGTTGATCTCTCTGCATTCATGAAGAACAAGTCAGTCAGTTTTGCTCGAAAGCAGGCAATGCCAGAGCTTAACAAGCGCTACAAAGAGCAGCGTGAAATCTATTTACAGGATATCGTTGCCGAGGATTACAGCCGGTGGGAGGCTATCACAAACCGCGTTTTGAAAAGTTCTGATAGGTTTGCCACTTGCTCAATAGCTGAGCGCAATGAGTTCACTGCGAATGTGGCGAAAGCATCAATAGACGCACTGACCGAAGCGATTATGCGAATGGAAGGGAACTCCCATTTATTCCAGCCGTCCTTTACCAATCTAGCGCAACTAAACGCGCAAAAAGACGTTGCTGCAAACGGAGAGAGCCTTCTTGAGCTTTTTGAAAAATATGCAGTCCAACGCTTAGCCGAACGGAAAAAGCGTTGTGACTCAATTTCTCAAGATCGTTTGGTAATCAATCAGTTTGCAGATTTCGTTGGTCAAGATCGTAGCGTGCGTTCTTTGACTGTCAGTGACGTAAGAAACTGGCGTGACATGGAAGCTAAGCTTCCGAAAAATTATATGAAGTTCAATGAATTTCGCGGCCTGAAGGCCAAAGAGATAGCTGACCGGAACCTTGAGGGTTACAAGCCTCGCTCCAATGTAACAATTCAACGACATTTTTCAGCCGTTGCAGGATTCCTGGGTTGGTGCGTAGAGCAGCAATATATCGAGAGAAATCCATGCTCAGGCCTCGCATGGCGCATTCCAAAGGGACAAAATAGTCATCCACCTTTCACGGTGGCTCAACTTAATCAGATTCTCACTTCACCACTTTTCACAGGATTTGAACGTTCCAAGCGAGAGCATGTGGCTGGAGATGAACGCGCCGATGACTGGAGAATCTGGATTCCTCTCGTCTGCCTATTCACTGGGGCTAGGATTGGCGAAATTGCTCAATTGCATGTAGATGACATCGAAGTGCAGCACGATATTCCATTGATCCAGATTAGGTTCGATGAGGCCGCGAACAAATCGACTAAATCGGGAAAGAGCCGAACCGTGCCAATCGTTTCGCGGTTAGTCCGATGCGGTTTTTTGGATTTTGTTGATCGTCAAAGAACGGTAAGCTTCGTATCTGGTAACAAACAGCTGTTTCCTGAAATCCAGCCTAGTGCTCGCGGGCAAATGAGCGGAATTCCATCGAGATTTTGGCGCAACTATCTATCTAAAATTGGCATCAAGTCCGGCAACGATGGATATGGGGCGCACTCGTTCCGTCATACTATGGCCGACGAACTGCGACTTGCAGATTATTTGAATACCGAGATCGAAGTCGCTTTGGGGCACAACCAACGGACAGTCACTTCCGGCTATGGACGGCTTTCTGAGGGCACTGTGTCTCGGCTCAGCAAAATGTTTGAGGCAGCTAGATTCGAAGGCGTCTGTTTCGAGCACCTGTTCGTGCGATAAACCGCCATCAAAAAGACTTCGATAGTGTGAAGTAAAGAAATTTTGCTTCACCAGTACACCCACTCCGCATTAACCCAATCCAAATACCATTATAATAGATGAATCCGCATAAATATCAATAAAATTGACTTTTCTATTAATTTAAATAAACATAAATTAAGTTAAGTGTGACAAAATATAAATATAAATAAATTCATGATCGGTTGACGCTGATTAATAAATCGTTTTCATTTCCTGTCGCCGTCAAATCACGGTCGAAAGGAAACGATTATATGAAGTTTATATTAAATATGACGATCAAACGGATCTCGGACGACGAGTCCGTTCACCTTAAGGACTTTATCGAAGAATTTTATTTGTGCAGTGGCGCTTTTGGACACGTATATAGGCCAGAGCCGTTTACAGCTAAAGAAATACAGGCCCTGACAGACAGATTGTTCGCATTGCTAGACAGCGACGAATTCAATTTGGCGGAGTTTGAGCTGAGGGTTAGAAAACAATGACGTTAGAGCTTTTTTTGGTTTTCTCGGATTTTGCAGGCGATGGGATAAAGCGTGAGATCACCAATAGCCTTTATTATCTCGGCCTAACGAAATCCGGGCCCAATCGATGGATAGCTGAGGGTTTGGATCGGAACTCGATCAAATCGGTCTTCGGCTTCATCCATCAAAAAATGTTTCCGGCGAAACACAATGCATTCTCTGAATTAAGTGTAATAGTTTTCTAACTTTTCCGGAGAACAATTAAAGTATCATAGGGTTGACAGATATTTTGGCCTCTGTATAATATATCTTTAGATATCATTATAAATTTATTATGTATAAAAGTGTGAGGTTAGATAATTTATAAATAAGTTTTCTTATTTAATATATTAAAGAATTCTTAAAAAAATCTAAGACTTCTGCCTCCCCATGATCTTTAATGGATTTCTTTGTTTATCTGAAACCATTATCTTTTGTCCCGGATAAACATTTTACTCCGGAAGCAACCTCATTTCTAATTTCGTAAATTCAAACTGCTTTCCGCAGGATTGCCGTAAAACGCCATTGTCCGATTGGGTATACACATACGATACGTCTCACAGGTTCAATTTTCACGTCTCATTAGGGTTGACTTTGATTTATGAGACATATACCCAAGATGCATCTAGACTCTATTGAGACGGTAATGAATATGCTGATAGGATATGCAAGAGTAAGTTCGACAGGCCAATCGCTAGAAGTGCAACAGGAACAATTGATTTCCTCCGGATGCGAAAAGCTATTTTCTGAGAAGCGTAGCGGAACAACAATGGAAGGCCGTAGAGCGTTAGAGGATGCTATCGACTTTGCTCGTGAGGGTGACACCCTGCTTGTTACCCGTCTCGACCGTCTAGCGCGCTCAGGGAGCGATCTACAGGCCATTGTGCAACGCCTAAATGCAAAGGGAGTTGGCTTCCGGTGTTTGCAGCAGGGAGCCGTAGATACCACTACAGGTATGGGGAAACTGGTGCTTGGCATTCTTGGTGCAGTGGCAGAGTTTGAAGCTGACATACGTAAAGAACGGCAACTGGAAGGCATCGCCAAGGCGAAGGCAGCAGGTGTGTATAAAGGACGTCAACCGTCTGTCGATGTAAACGCAGTAAAGGCGCTAAAAGAGTCGGGTAAAGGCCCCTCTCAAATTGCTAAAGAACTCGGAATTGGACGGGCAAGTGTGTATAGAGCGCTAGCAGCCTAATAATTGGAATTTGGACTTTTTAGCTCTCAGGTGCTGCGAGCCCAAAGTCTGCCTGAGCCACTCCAACGGGTTTCAAGTTGCCGCTGCTTGCTTCCGGCAATTTCGAATTACGCAAATTCCAAACGTCCAAGGCAACATCGGCATACCATTCCTGCCGCTCCCTTACTGCTCCCAAATTCCATTTAGGTGCGGGATTTAATCGAGAAGTTGTCCGCGTAATTTGATCGGCCTCGCCCACTTTCAGTTGTTCCACTTGGCAGCGAGTTAGTAGCATAGTCGAAACGGAGTATATGGACGCCTTGGTGGAATATGCGTCGTTACTTGCAACTACATTTGGCGACTTTTCAAGTAGCACTAAATTTCCAAGTTTCTGGGTTGGGTCATCGTCCGGATCGAACTCACCAAATTCTAACAATGCCTCTTCACTAGGATTTTCGGGCAAAATATGTTCGATTTCATTCTTCTTGTGCAGGTAGTCGGACAGCTTATCCTTCCCTGCATTTTCGCCATAAGCCTCGATATCGAAATATTGCGTAATCTTGGCTAAAAGGTACTTCAGACGAAACTGTCGAACATCTCCTGCGCGTAAAGTTTTGAATTTTTCGACAAAGCGCGCCCGATGCTGGGCCTTTTCCGCTTCAATGAAGTTTGCCAGGAATTGATCAAAATCCTGATCGACCTTTACCTTTCGAAGCTCAGAAGCAGCCTTTATCAATAATCCATCATATTCTTTGGCAGGCACACCAGCGATAAGCCAAACACACATTACGTCTTCAATACCTTCGCACAGTCGACGGAAATTTTCTTGGCTTAGATGCCTTCCGGCGAGCAGAAGAATAAAATGCTGCTTGATTGCACTACCGCCCAATTCCCGTGTGTTTGCTAAACCGTGCTCAAAGCGCCCTGCCGGACTCTCATTATCTGAAAAATGCCTGTAAGCCCTCGCGGCCTCTTTCAGCAAGGTGGCGAAACCAAGTGGATTGTCTTTGTGGTTCGTCTGACCGGGATTGCTTATAAGCCAGTCATAAATTTCTTCTTCTCTCAGCTTGGAAGGCCCGACTTCAAAGCTCGACAAAATTAGATAGCGAAGAAATCGGAGGGGTTTCTCCCCAGCTTCGTAAATCTCCTGTGTCAGAGCCTTCCACTCGTCTTTAAGCTTTTCAAATTGCTCTGACTTAGCATGCATAAAAAGAAGATTTTTCAACAGGTCCATAGCATCCAGACCAGTTCCACGATCGTTAATCGTTTCAAAAATCTTCAATGCTCTGCTGACACTTGGCGTCTCGATACGGATCAATTTTACTAGCTTAATGAAATACCCATAAAACTTAGTCAGAGCCAAAACATCGTTAGCAAACTTATCTGATAAGAACTCCCGTATCGCATCATAGGCATTAGCCAGATTGTTTATGGATCGGGTTCCCTCACGCCGAGCATTTTTACCATGCCCTGCTCCGTAGTCGTTTAAAACGTTGCTTGCGTCATCATACTGTAAGTCCAATCGCATCCTGTGCACCGTGTTTCCCATATGGTCAGTGTCACTAGCGGCGATAAGTGGAGGGAGCGTTTCCGGAACTTTACCCAACGCATCGTTGAGCGCATCTCGGATTGCACAAAGCGTCAGGAAAATCGTTGTTGAACGTTGTTGGCCATCGATAAGATCGAAAACGCCTTCACTGCCTTCGCAAACTACGACAGTGCCAATAAAATACTCAGGCGTGTAATGCTCCGACATTTGTTCATATTCGGTGTAAATATCAGCAAGGAATTGCTCTACCTCGTCGCCTTTCCGACCTTTTCCATCAGCTTCACCCCACACATACTCTCGCTGATAATCAGGAACGCGATAAAATGACGAGAAAAACTTTACGATATTGAGATCATCCGAATCGATTGTGTCTTTGGCCACGAAGAAATCCTCCTGCAGCTAAGTCTGCACACCTAAATAACAATATCAACCACACATCGACACTCCAATCGATTTTCATTGCAGCCGAAAACGATCTACGTGTGGCTATACGGCGCGCTTGGTGGATAGACGATCTGCAGGACCAAATTTGCTAGCGCTGCATTGTAAGATCGATCAAATGTGCAACGGTCTAATTGTATCAACTTTGATTTCAATCTCTCCTACGCGAAGTAAGCCTAGACTGATCTTGTGCCTTTAACTTCGGTCTAAGATTTTCAAATGAGCTCTTGTTTGACAATGTTAGCTGAAAATCACCAAATGGGAGAAGCCCAGACGCTCTTTTGCAAAGTATAAATTTCGTCTCTCCCGCTTCAAAACTAATTTCTAATGCCTCAAGAGATTTCTCATCTGATCGGAAGCTATCGGCAGCAGAGATCGAATGTAGACCCGGTGAAATAGGGAGTTCGAAGTAGCGCTTGTTTCCCACGAAACCAAAATTTTCGTCTGCAATTTTGATAACACACGGAACTGATACAGCACCCCCATTTGGACGAAAAACTACCAACCGACTTTCCAAACTTTGCGCGACAGATGCAATTTGAAGTCCCGCAAGCAAAGCCGCTGCTGATATCCATGCAAACAAATTGAATGATCTCGACATAATCAGCTCCAATGCATTCGGAGCCATACCCGGCCATAGCCGGGTGTTCGTAACCCTGCACGTAGCACAAGGCGCTGCCACCTTTAGGCAAGCCTTGGACATGCGTGACAGCCACCCGGCCGATGAAAATCGGACGGACTACGTGTCGTCGGGGTTACGAAGCCCCACAGGCGGAGTTAGCCGCGCTGCGGAACTGTTGCTACAGGCCTTACAACTGAATGCAAAGTCCCATACCACTTTGGGCTAGCACTAAATTCGGGTTAATGGTTGTCGAAGCGTATTGAGACCTGTACGGTCTACCCATGAACAAAAGTTGGCTTCCCAAACGCAATGCAAGGTCAGGGCGACTTTCATCACACGTACAAAAATCTGACGACATCAATGTGATAGAGCGGTCCGATAACATACGCGTAAATCTTCGCACTCTGCGAGTAACTAACGACACTTCACTGCAGCGCGCGCTTTCTGGAAAAATCGAACTTCCGAATGGCAAAGTCATCGTTACCGTCAGAAAAGACATAATGGACAGTGCTCTGAAGCGCAGTGGACGCAAGCACGATGACAAAAAAAGCTGATACACCTCTAGCAAAAGCCCAGTCGCCTGCGCCAGATATTGGGCTGGAAGCGCCAAGCGCTGTCTCTACTTTCAACTCAGAAACTCGTCACAGCCGTGCTTTTGATCGTTTGATCGACGGCCCAGATGATATTGTAGGCCTACTAGCCTACGCACTTTTTAAGCAATCAGTTCGAGAAGCCGCGATAAACGGTAACTCGATTGATACGAAGTCCAGAGACTTGCCAGAAGCAACTGTTATAGCATTTAGATCGTCAGCAGAAAAAATTATAGAGCAAGTGGTGGGCGATGCCATAACAACAGCAACCCCTGAAATTCAGAATGCGGCAACGGTCTCACGTATCGATGCGGTGCATAGCGATCTAATAGCTGTAATTGGTCGTGAACGCACTATGATCGAAACGCATGTAACCAATCGAACCGGGTTCATCGCTGCCTTTGCAACAAACGTTCTGGCTTGGGTCGTATCACTGATCATTGCTTTCCTTATTCTATACCTCGCAAATCAGCCTTCAATCGACCAAGTTCTGCAAAAAACCGTTCAAAATCAATATGTTTCCGAACAAAAGGGAGCGAAATGACATGCTGCTGGGAATATCTCGCGTGGTTGCAGAAAAAGATATTCAGCTCGGCCGCTTTTATCTTCAACACTCTTACCGAGGTGAACCTCGCCTTTTTTTATGTGTTGCCGGACCGGACGATGACGAGAATTCAAAGCGTGCTATCATAATTGATCCGGCGAGCGAACATCCAATTTTGCTGCAGGATATCCCAAATATGGGACCAGCCGTGGAGTTGCCTGATATTCACGTTCGCGTAGATGCACCATCACTTGATGGTACAGAGCACACGACGTCAGTTCGAGCACCAATGCTTTTTGTAGTAGATCAAACACCGTACCTTGCAGCACTCACCGGATGGCGGGGATACGTGGCGGTAGATATTGCTTCGGGTTCAATTCTTAAGCAGCCTCCGTCTTCATGGGCGAGTTTTTCCAGATGGCAGCTTGTCATGGATGAGAATGGCGAGGAAATACCAATAGCTAGCTTTGGTTTCGACGAATAGCTAATCCGGACTACCCTTGTAGACTGCTACATCTTTATGCTACGTAAGACCATGTAGCAGTCACCAAAAAGCACGCAATTCTGGGGTTTTTTGGAAATGGTCGGGGAGACAGGATTCGAACCTGCGACCCTCTGCTCCCAAAGCAGATGCGCTACCAGGCTGCGCTACTCCCCGACACGGAGCATTATGGTGGGCCCGGAGGGACTCGAACCCCCGACCTAGCCGTTATGAGCGGCCAGCTCTAACCAACTGAGCTACAGGCCCCCTGGGAAACGCGCCGATAGCGGATGGCGGGTTGCAAAGGCAAGTGCCAATTCACATCCGCTTTCCTAATCAGCCAAAGGCCGCATCGGCGATTGCCGAAATCGACGACGGCACGACATTTCGCTTTTGTAAATGTGCGAACACCTCTTCCCACCAGATGTAGAAGGTTTCGACTTCCTGATCGCACCGAACATAAGGCGTGTGCCCGGCTGCCAGCGACGGAGAATGGAACGAAAAGGTCAGGACGGGCAGTTGCGCCTCAAGCGCGAGATCGATTGCTTCCAGCGCCTTGGCGAGTGGAATTCCCTCCGGGGTGAGGGCTATTCGTTCCAGCATCCCGCCCCGCGCCAGCACGGCCCGCATGGTTTCGGATTCAAACGCACGATCGAACAGAAATGCCCCGAATGATCGCAAGGCGCCGCCAAAAACCGAGGTCACCGGAAGTTCCAGCAGCGTTCCCTCTTCCACCCAATAAGGCGTCAATGGGCAGCGCGCATAATTGGGTCCGCCCTGCCGACGATAGTCGAACAACGACCGGACCGACGTATCCACCTTAACCCCTAATTCAGTGAGGAAAGAAGGCGTATGCCCGCCCGCGCCATATCGACCAGCGCGATAGCTGATTGCTGAAACTCCAATCCGTTTTTCGACAATCTCGTACAAGGTGAACAGCTTTGCGCGTTCGAGTTCGGGGGGCAAGTTGCACGCATAGCTGTTGTGTGTGCTGACCTCTTCGTCAAAGGGCGGGTTGACCCATGGGTGCAACTGCAAGCCGATTTCAGCTACCCCACGCCTGGCCCAGTCCCCGAAAAGTTCAGCTCCGAAGCCGTCATTGGCCACAGGAAAGTCGACAAGATAGGCAGGTTTGACGCCCTGCCCTTCACACAAAGCCTGAAATGGAGCGACTTTATGAAGATGTTTCAGCCCATGGCGATCGCGCGTGAAACCAACGTTCCAGTCGAACTCTTCTTCGGTATCTACGGTAACGATGAAACAAGGCTTGGTCAGCGCCGAAAGGTCAACCTTGGGGCCGTTTCCCGGAAAACAAGGAGACTCGACCAAATCTGTCGCCGCCTCCTTCGAATTCATGCTAGTCGCCCCCGCTATCCCTGACGTCCAGATCTCCGTTCTGAACTGTGGGCAATGTTAATAGCAGGCTTTCCTTTTGAAAGCGTAAATCGCCACCAACCTTGCGTGCCAGATTACGCACCAACCTTAACGAGAAGCCAAGCCCAAGCAAGGGTGAGGCCAGTTCGACGTCGCTGTTTTCAGGATCGATAGCACTTGAACCGAGCAATTCGGCATCGCTTAGCCCCCGCAACTTGTGCGGCAGATCAAGTTTGAAGCTGTTAACAACCGAACGGCCAACTTCGGTCTTGATGCGTCCATGCAATCTCTCGCCAGGCGCACAGCCAATAATGATCGCCGACACCAGGCGGGAGAAGATGCGCTCTGCCAGGTCACGATCAACCGCAAATGGCCGCGCCGGATCGGCGACGATCAGATTGATATCAACATCCATCTGATCGCTGATGGTTGCCAGACGATCGGCCAGCTTGCGCACAAGCCAGGCACATTCGGTGATGCCGTCATCCAGTTCGAGATTGCCCGAATCGAGCCTGGCCGCGGTCGACAAATCGTCAAAACCGGCAAGCAGTCTTTGCGCATCAAGCAGAATAGCAGACGCCATCGATCGATAGTCGCCCGATACCGGACCAAATAGCTGTTGCTCGATAATCTCTGCAAAACCGGCGATGGCACCCAAGGGCGTGCGCAACTCGTGAACGACCTGTTGCATCGTTTCACCATGACGTTTGCGTTCCGCCTGAAAATCGACGGAAAACTCGGCCTTCTCAGTCAGATTGGGCCGCCGCATTATTCCGCGAAAACCGCGGAAGCGGCCAGTCAGCGCATCAAAAAAAGGCGAAGCGCTAATGCGCCAGTCGCCGTCTATCATCGGGCTACCCCGCATCGTCATGCGGGCATTTTCCATTGGCATACGCTGCCGGAACGCCGCTGCCGCATAGGCGTCAGGGCCAGGGCCGTCATCATAAGCCGGCTGTGCGATATCGACACCGACAATCGCGCCACGCGGCGCACCTTCAACCCAGACAATCGTACCATTGTCATCGGTTTCAAACCGGATTTCAACCGAGGGCTCCAGCGCGATTTCAACCTCGTCATCGACGAAAGGCAAACGCGGGGCTTCGCTGCTATCCCTGTTCCTGCGCCACTGTTCGATACGCTCAACAATAGCACCAATTTGTGATACCGGCTTTTCAGGTGCCGGTTCATCCTTTGCTTCGGCAACCGCTTCTACTTCACCAGCGATGCGGAAATCAGCGCCAGCCCAATTCGTCAGCGCAAGTTTCGTGCTGGACCCAATATCTTTACGGTTCCGCAGAAAGCCGCGTGCGCGCACCGGTAATTCGGGCACAAGTTCGGCCCATTGGCTATCATCGAGGTCTGCGCCTGCGATCGCAATCGCAGCGACCGCAGGGATATCCCCTGACAGCAATTGGACCAGCGGAGCGGATTTGATTCGCCCAGCGAGCGCGGAAACGCCGGCAATCCGGTCTTCAACCGTCAGTCTGGAGGCCAGTTCACGCGCACGCACTAGGCCTGCAGCAACAAGCTGCGGGTCCTGACCCACTGGATTCTGGGCCAAAAGATCAATTAACTGGCGCCATTGCCCGACATCGCCGGCCCCCTTGGACTGACCGATGTTGCGCAACGCTGTGCCGAGGCGATCATCTACGCGCAACGAAATCCCTGCCCACTTTCTTATGATTGGTTACCACCGATAGACACCGGCGCAGAGTCGCAAAAGCAGCATTTTAGGGGCGTCACACAATGGGACAGAGGCAGAACGAATACCTAATCAGGCGGAGCGAATGTCTATCAAACAATTGCCTTGCTCTATAATTTTATTATACGTAATCTGTTATCTACACAGGGAAATAACGCGCCATGGCAGCAATAAATTTTGATGCGATCGATTTGAAACTTCTGTCCGAACTGCAGGAAAATGGTCGCATCACCAATGTCGAGCTCGCGAGCAAAGTCGGACTGACGGCTCCGCCGTGCTTGCGCCGTATGCGTACGCTCGAACAATCGGGTGCGATCAAGGGGTATCACGCCAATATCGACCCGGCGACATTGGGCTATTCGATCATGGTATTTGCAATGGTGAGCCTGAAAAGCCAGGCAGAGGCCGATTTACGGGCTTTTGAAGAGCATGTCCGTTCACTGCCCAATGTCCGTGAATGCCATATGCTGAACGGTGAAATAGATTTCATCCTGAAAATCGTCGCGCATGATCTGCAGTCCTTTCAGGAATTCCTGACCTCACAACTCACTGCAGCGCCCAATGTCTCGAGCGTCAAAACCTCTTTGACGATCCGGACTGCCAAAGACGAACCCGGCGTACCAATTCCCGAATAATCCGATCCCGAATCAAAAAGGGCCCGCGACATGATGTCGCAGACCCTTCGCAATTCCAGTGCTAAGCTATCAGGCTGCGGGAGCCATTGCCTGCTGGTCGATGTAGATCGTCCAATATTCGGCAATTCCCTTGCGCTTCGGGCTGGAAACCTTTGCCAGGTCAGCCTTGGCACCGGCCAAATCACCCAGATTGATCTTGGCAATTGCCAGATTGGTCAGCGCACGGTCAGTCTGGTTGACACCATCGCGGTCAACGATCGAACCCTTGGCTAGAGCCGCCTCATACATCGCCTTCGCACGATCAAACTGGTTGAACGACAGCAGGGCATCCCCCGTCAGCATCGCACTATAGCCCTTGGGGTCGGCCAGCGCGGCCTTTTCATCAGCGGCCCAAGAGCCCGAAAGTTCAGGAATACGAGTCTTTGCGCTCGTATAGATTTCAGAAAAGGTCATGTTGCTCTTCGAAATCGTGCCCTTGGCAAAGCCTTCGTCGAGCACGGCCACAACCTCTGCCGGATAGCGGCGGGCATCGGCATATTCGACATATTGCTTATATTCATGCTCGAACATGATCGCCTTGGCCTTGCGCGCCAGACGCAACATCGCAAGCGATTCCAGATTATCGAGGTCGGCAATCGACTGATATTGGAAGATCGCGTCGTGATAGGTTTCAGGGCGCGGATCGACCTTGATCATTTCCTTGCCCCAGAACAGGATCTCGTTCTTGTCCTTCATCTTGGCGGCGTAGTTTGCGGCCTGCGCATACCACTGCTTTTCCGGCGTTCCACCGGCGGCCTTGGTGGCGTCAATCGCTTTGCGCAGCCAGTTGATCGCCTCGCCATAATTGTTCTGCAGGCGATAGGTGTTGGAAATCTGCACCTCTACGCTGCTGCCCCGATAGCCCATATTATAGGCCTCAAGCATCTTCTTCTCGGCGCCCGGATAATCCTTGTCGCTATATGCGAACACGCCTTGCTGGAAGACATAGGCGGGCTTCAGTTCAGCGGGGGCAACATTGCTGTCGACGATCAGGTTCACGCCCTTGCGTTGCAGCGATATGTCTTTCAACTGCCCACCAAGATTGAGCGCAAATATACCGGCTTCATAGCGGTCGTCGGGATTGATAATCGCGGCTTCAACGGCCGGGAAAGCGGCCTGGGCTGCGGCCAGATCCTTCTTCTTCGCCAAGGCGTCGACAGCAGGCGCATACGCCTTCTGGAATTCCTTGGAAAAGTTGCGCTTTATCGGCTTGGCAGCTTCTTCCTTTTTCTTTTTGTCGTCCTTTTGCGCATAAGCAGAAGGCACAGCGACAAATGCACCCAAAGCAAGGGCAGCGGCAAATTTCGAAATGCGATTCATTCTACTCTCCAACTAGAAAACAGACCGGCCAATCGCACAAAAGGCGGCCCTGATTTGCCGCCATCCTTACGCGCCTCGCCCATGTTTCGCAATCGGGATAGCGGTGCGCAGATGAATTCTGGTTGAATGCATTTGTAAACTATCCCCGCCGCCGCGAATCTGTGGATAAACTGGTGAAAAGGGCGTGTTTCGGGGGCGTTTGGGTAGCTATTCCTACCCCGCTCGGCTAGGGTAACCCTCACTAGAAAAACATAAGGATTTTTGCGGCGTGAGCGAAGAGATCGAACCGATCGAACCCACTGATATTTCCCCGGTAGACATTGTCGACGAGATGAAGTCGAGCTATCTCGACTATGCGATGTCGGTGATCGTCGCCCGCGCGCTGCCCGATGTGCGCGACGGGTTGAAGCCGGTGCACCGCCGCATCCTGTTTGCGTCGCAAGAGGGCGGATTCGTTGCCGGTCGGCCCTATCGTAAATCGGCGAAGATCGTCGGCGACGTGATGGGCAATTATCACCCGCATGGCGACAGTGCGATTTATGACGCGCTCGCCCGCATGACGCAGGATTGGTCGCTGCGCGTGCCGCTGATCGATGGTCAGGGTAATTTCGGCTCGATGGACCCCGATCCGCCGGCGTCAATGCGCTACACCGAGGCGCGCCTCAAAAAGGTCGCCAATGCTCTCCTCGACGATCTCGACAAGGACACGGTCGATTTCCAGCCCAATTATGATGGCTCGCGTCAGGAGCCGCAGGTCCTCCCTGCCCGTTTCCCCAACCTGCTCGTCAACGGCGCTGGCGGCATTGCTGTCGGCATGGCAACCAACATCCCGCCGCACAATCTGGGTGAGGTGATTAAGGCCTGTCTCGCTTATATCGAAAACCCGGGTATCACGGTCGATGAACTGATCGAGATCATCCCTGCCCCCGACTTCCCGACCGGTCCACTGATCCTTGGCCAGACTGGTGCGCGCAATGCCTATCGCGAAGGCCGAGGCTCGATCGTGATGCGCGCGCGGCACGAGATTGAAGAGGGCAAGGGCGACCGCCGCTCAATCGTGCTCACGTCGATCCCCTTCCAGGTTGGCAAGTCCGGCCTTGTCGAGAAGATTGCCGAAGCTGCCAAGGACAAGCGGATCGAAGGCGTTTCTGATATCCGCGATGAATCAAGCCGCAAGGGCGTGCGCGTCGTTATTGACTTGAAGCGTGACGCAACCCCCGAAGTCGTACTCAACCAACTCTGGCGGCACACTCCGGCGCAATCGAACTTCCCGGCCAACATGCTCGCGATCCGCGGCGGACGGCCCGAAGTGCTGACACTGCGCGACTTTATCGAGGCGTTCATCCGCTTCCGCGAAGAGGTTATCACCCGCCGCACCAAGTTTGAGCTGAACAAGGCCCGCGACCGTGCGCATATCTTGCTCGGCCTTGTCGTTGCGGTGACCAATCTCGACGAAGTGGTGAAAATCATTCGCGGGTCATCCTCCCCGCCGGTCGCACGCGCTGCGTTGATGGAGCGGCAATGGCCGGTTGCCGAAATCGCGCCCTATATCAAGCTGGTAGAGGCAATCGAGACCGAGATTGAGGGCGACAGCTATCAGCTGTCCGAACTTCAAGTGCGCGCGATCCTCGACCTGCGTCTCCACCGCCTGACCGCGCTTGGCCGCGACGAGATTGGCGACGAACTCAAGAAACTGGCGCTCGAGATTGAGGAATATCTCGCCATTCTCGGTGATCGGGTGAAGCTATACGCGGTGATGCGCGAGGAACTTGAGGCAATCGACCGCGAGTTCTCCACGCCACGCCTGTGCGAAATCGCGCCCAGCTGGGATGGTCTTGACGATGAAGACCTGATGGAACGCGAAGAGATGGTCGTCACCGTGACACATGGTGGCTATATCAAGCGCACCGCGCTCGCCACCTTCCGCGCGCAAAATCGCGGCGGCAAGGGCCGTGCAGGCATGGCGACCAAGGATGAGGATGCCGTCACCGAATTGTTCGTGACGAGCACGCACACGCCGGTGCTGTTCTTCTCCAACATCGGCAAGGTCTATCGCCTCAAGGTCTGGCGCCTGCCCGAAGGCGGGCCTTCAACCAAGGGCCGCCCCATGGTCAATCTGCTGCCGCTGGGCGAAGGTGAGGTCATTTCCAACGTGCTCACTTTGCCTGAGGATGAAGCCGAATGGGGCGGCCTTTCGGTCGTCTTTGCGACCGCCAAGGGCTATGCGCGGCGCAACAGCATGGATGCGTTTGCCAACATCCCGTCGAACGGCAAGATCGCGATGAAGTTTGAGGGCGAGGATGCCGACGACAAGCTGATCGGTGTCGAATTGCTCACCCCCGACGATGACGTTTTGCTCGCAAGCCGCGCGGGTAAGGCAATCCGCTTTGCCGCCGACGACATCCGCGAATTCCAGAGCCGTGCCTCCACCGGCGTGCGCGCGATGAAGCTGGCCAAGGGCGACGAAGTGATCTCGCTCTCGATCCTCAAACGCGTCGGCACCACGCCCGAAGAGCGCGAAGACTATCTGCGCTTCGCCCCGTGGAAGCCGGAGAAGGAAGGCGAACCCACGCTGTCGCCCGAACGCCTCGCCGAAATGGCGGAGCGCGAACAGTTCATCCTCACCGTCTGCGCCAATGGCTATGGCAAGCTGTCATCGGCTTATGGGTACAGGCGCACGGGCCGCGGTGGTCAGGGGATCACCAATATCGACAATATCGAGCGCAACGGCCCCGTTGTAGCAAGCTTCCCCGCGACCAAGGGCGATCAGTTGATGCTGGTCACCGATCAGGCCAAACTGATCCGCATGCCTTTGGATTCGCTGCGCGTACTGGGCCGTGGGACAGCGGGTGTGCGCTTGTTCAATGTTGACGACAATGAGCATGTTGTTGGGGCGGCGCGGATTGAGGAGAGTGATGAGGCTGAGGAAATATCTCAGGAGGATGTTTAAGGGTGAGTGACTGCCCAGTTTGCCTGTCAGCTGATGGCTTTTCTCTTCAGAGGGAGCCGGTTTCACAAATGTGGACCTACTTTTATGACTGCCCAGTTTGTGGACGCTTCGGCGTCGAAAACGATTTGGTAGACGATTATCTGAATCGTGGAGAAGCAAAGACAACCAGAAGAATTAGAGCGACTTTAAGTCATTGGATAAGGCTTAACCAAGGAAAAACCGAGAATACACTAATTTTAGATCAAAAAACATTTTTTGATGCCAGAGATGGCAAAATTTCGTTGCCCAATCCATCACAAATCGCGCTGGCGATAATTCGGTACATCGGAGATTACGTCAGTCATACCGGAGAACGAATTCAGGGATTACCTGCAGAATTTTCGGCAGTAATTGGTGCGACGTCTAGATCAACTGCAGTAGATATTCTGAGTGAGCTGAAGGACCGAGGTTTGGTTCGATTCCTTGAGGCCAACACTATTTCATCGTCCGATGCGTATGACGTCGACCTAACATTAGATGGTTGGAACGAGTTTCAATCGGAAAAGACTGGTAAGCAACAAGCAGGATATGGATTTTTGGCAATGAAGTTTGGCGATTCTTCGCTCGAAAATATTGCTCAGAACCATTTAAAACCTGCGATACAAAAACTCGGATATGAATTGGTTGATATGCGCGACGTCGCCGAACCAGGTATTATTGATAACATAATGCGAATGCGAATTCGTGATTCAAACTTTGTGATTGTTGATTTAACTCACGATAACTCCGGAGCTTATTGGGAAGCCGGTTACGCCGAAGGATTGGGCAAGCCAGTTTTGTACATTTGCGAAAAGCAAAAATTTGAATCTCGGCAAACACACTTCGATACCAATCATTGCACGACGGTTATGTGGACCGAAACACGGCCAGAGGAGTTTTGTGGAGAATTGCTTGCGACACTGAAAAGGGCGCTGCAATAAACTATTCTGCATTCCTACCTTGAAGGAAGAAGTGGAGACGCGCAAAGGCCGCAAAGATTTTGAAGAGGGTGGCCTAAACCTGCCCCTCATCCCCGTTCGCTGCGTACGCGATTTTTGAGGCAAGAGCTGCGCTCTTGAAAATCTTTGCGCCTTTGCGTGAAATCCCCTCTCCCCTTGGGAGAGGATAGGCAGGCTTGGGATCCCGGACTTGATCCGGGGGAGCTAGCCGGAGTTGATGAGGGATTGTACCCTGTCGATAGCCCACACCCCCTCACCCAGCTACGCCTAACCACCAAAGGTGGTAAGGCTGCACAACCCTCTCCCAAGGGGAGAGGGATATTTACAGCTGTCCTACACGTCCCTTCCCCGCATATGCCCTGTGCCTTTCCGATAAAGGACGCATGCCATGAACCACCCCTCCCCCCTCCGCCACGATACCGACGCCGGGCTGCCCGCCGCGGCCTATCTCCGCTATGAAAGTCGGTCCGATGGCTGGAGTGGCGGGCGGCAGGCGGCTTTCCTCGCGCATCTCGCCGACAATGGCGTGGTCGAGGATGCGGCGCAGTCTGTGGGGATGAGTGTTTCGGGCGGCTATGCGCTGCGCCGGCAGGCGCGGGGGTTTGCCTTTGATCTGGGCTGGCAAGCGGCGTTGATCCTTGCGCGCCGCATCCTGTCCGACCGGTTGATGACCGCCGCGATCCGGGGCGAGGAGGCACGCTGGGTGCGTGAAGAGGGCATCACCACCTACACAAGGCAAAACACGCGCCTGTCGATGGCGCTGCTCGACCGGGTGAACCCCGCCAATGCCGCGCCAGAGGTATTGGCAGTGGTCGTCCGTTTTGACTGCTATTTGCAGATGCTCGACGAAGGGCTGAACGGGCCGGATCTTTGGGAGCTGTTCTTTGAAGAGGCGCTTCCCGCCAGCGACCGCGAAACGCGTGCAAGGGTATGCCATTCGCTTCTACTTTGTGAAGATTCCGCCGATTTTGAAGGCGAGGAGGAACCACCTATTGAATATAAATCGATGGATGGGCCACCTTCACCCGATGGACAGCCGCGCGCAGCGCATTCCCTCTCCTCTGCGACCTCTGCGCCTCTGCGTGGTTCAAATTTTTTATCACGCAGGACTCGAAGACGGCCAGAGGCCAGCCGCGAGAACGCGGAGATTTTTGATGCAGCTCCGCTGCTTTCAGAATCATTCCTCGGCGAAGTGCCCGCGCTTGACCAGCGTCGTCACCACACCGGTCGCGATCATCAGCACACCGCCATAGTAAAGCACCCAGATTGCAAGGCTGACCCAGCCCGCCTCAGCCAGCGCCCCTGCCCGCGCGAAGATCAGCAGGTCGGAGGCGACAAAGGCCATGGCGCCAAGGCCGACGCGGTAGCGCGGAAAATTGCTATTCCACGCACATGCCGCCATCCCCGCAACGAACAGCGTATAGACCGCCGCCTGCATCCTCAACTCTCGCTCGGCGGGAAGGTAAAAGGCGATGACCGGCGCGAGTATGAACACCGCAACCGCCAACAATTTCTGGCTGAACACAGGATGCACCCGCCGGTGGCGCAGGAACAGTACAATGGCGACGACATGGCCGATGGCAAAGGCAATCGCGCCCCAGATCATGTCGATCTCCAGCAAGCCATCCCCCAGCGCCCAGAAGGCCATCACGGCGGCAAGCAAAAGGAACTCGCCAGTGTGATGTTTGCGCAAGGCAAAACCGGCAAGCAGCCCCACCCCGCCCATCTTCCACGCAATCGCGGCGATTTCGGGCATCTGGAGCTGCCATGACAGCGGATAGGTCAGCCCGAAAAGCAAGCTGGCGAACAACCATGGGCGTTTATGGGCGAGATCTTGAGTCAAGATATTTTCCTATTTTTTCTCGTCATGCTGAACTCGTTTCAGCATCGATCGTGCAGCCGAGACCGAAGCTTTATGCGGAGAAATGGACCCTGAAACAAGTTCAGGGTGACGTCGAGTAGCAATTACTAGCTTGGAACCTAGTCAATGCAATCGTTCAATATCGCTGGCAATAGCCCCACCATACTATCGGCGGTCAACCCCGGCCCGGCGCGTACACCGATATCGCCGTGCAACCATACGCCGACACATGCGGCCTCGAATGCCGTATTGCCTTGCGCGAGCACGCCGCAGATGAGGCCTGCAAGCACATCGCCCGATCCCGCTGTCGCCAGCCAGGGTGAGGCATGGCGGTTGATGGCCAAGCGTCCGTCAGGCGCGGCCACAATTGTTTCTGGCCCTTTGAGCAACACCACCGCGCCGCTGACCTCCGCCGCCAGTCGCGCTGCGGTCAACCGGTCTGCAAGGTCGATGGCGGGAAAAGCCCGCGCAAATTCGCCTTCATGCGGGGTAAGGATGACCTGGTCGTGCAACGCTTCGAAAAACGCCGCAGTTTCTCCCTCAAAACTGGTGATGGCATCGGCATCGAGCACCAGCGGCAAACCGCGATGCAGCAGGCGCAGCACCCGCTCACGGGTGTGCTCCGATACCCCGGCCCCCGGCCCGATGGCGGCGGCACGCACCCGATCATCGATAACAGTCAGATGCGAGTCCTCCTCGCGCAACATGATCGCCGTCAAATGGGCAGAATGTTCGTGCAGAGCATCGCGCTCCCCCACCAGCGTCACCAGCCCAGCCCCGACCGCCAGCGCCGCCTGCGCTGTCAATCGCGATGCCCCCGTATGCAAGGCAGGCCCGCTGAACACCATCGCGCTCCCCCGCGCATATTTGTGCGCGTCAGCAGGCGGCACCAGCAGCACTGGGCGCTCGATCACCCGCTCGTCGGAAATGTTGCAGAGGAAGCTCATGCCACAAAGCATGCCGCTTTTGCCTGTGCATCGCCACGCTTTTTTGATAGCGGCGCGGCCTATGTCTAATCATCAGGTTCATATCATCGGCGGCGGGCTCGCCGGAAGCGAAGCGGCGTGGCAATTGGCCAAACGCGGGGTGCGGGTGCGCCTGTCCGAAATGCGCGGCGGCGGTGACATGACTCCGGCGCACCAGACCGATGATCTCGCCGAAATGGTCTGCTCGAACAGCTTTCGCTCGGACGATGCCGACAACAACGCCGTTGGCTTGTTGCATCAGGAAATGCGCAAGCTGGATTCGCTTGTGATGCGTGCGGCCGAAGTGGCCAAGGTACCCGCAGGATCCGCCCTCGCAGTCGACCGCGACGTGTTTTCGGGAGAAGTCACGCGTTTGCTTTCCGAACAGCCCAATGTCGAAATTGTCCGCGAACGTGTCGACACGCTACCGACGGAGGGGCTGACAATTGTCGCAACCGGGCCGCTGACCGCACAATCGCTCGCCCAAAGCGTACTCGCAGCTACCGGTCAGGACAGCCTTGCCTTTTTCGATGCGATCGCCCCGATCGTCTATCATGACAGCATCGACATGAACGTCGCATGGTATGCGTCGCGCTGGGACAAGGGTGACGGCAAGGATTATATCAACTGCCCGATGGACAAGGACCAATATCTCGCCTTTCATCAGGGCCTGCTCGATGCGCCAAAGGCTGAGTTCAAGGAATGGGAGACCGATACCCCCTATTTCGAAGGCTGCATGCCTATCGAGGTGATGGCCGAGCGCGGGCTTGATACGCTACGCTTTGGCCCAATGAAGCCGGTAGGGCTCGACAATCCAAAGACCGGGCGCTGGCCGCACGCGGTGGTACAATTGCGGCAAGATAACAAGCAGGGCACGTTGTGGAATATGGTCGGCTTCCAGACCAAGATGAAGCATGGCGCGCAGGTGGAATTGTTCCGCACCATCCCGGGCTTGGAAAAGGCCGAATTCGCGCGATTGGGCGGATTGCATCGCAACACCTTCATCCGATCGCCTATATTGCTCGACCGCCAGTTGCGGCTGAAATCGGCGCCACATATCCGCTTTGCCGGGCAGATTACCGGTTGCGAAGGCTATGTCGAAAGCGCCGCGGTCGGCCTGATGGCGGGGATCATGGCGGCGAGCGAATTGGCAGGCCGGGCCTTTGCACCACCACCCGAAACGACCGCTTTCGGGGCGCTGCTGTATCACATCACCGGCGACGCGAAGGCGGACAGCTATCAGCCGATGAATATCAATTTCGGTCTGTTCCCGCCGCCCGAGGACAAGGTGCACAAAAAGGAGCGCAAGGCGTTTATGACCAACCGTGCACGTTCCGATCTGGAACGCTGGATGGCGGAGTTCCGGCTTAACAGCGGCAGTTAGGCTTGGCTGTTTTCTTGGGACGCGTTGACAGGAATTCCTTGCGCGTCAGCAAGCTGTCGCGATTGCCATCCGCCTTGGCGAAACGCTCTCCCGTCGCGGCAGCCCATTCCTCGAACGACAACAGATTATTACCGTCGCGATCGAGTTTCTTGAAATCCTTGGTCCGGCTCGACATCATCTCAATGCGCGAAACCAGCTCGTCGCGGTTGCGATCATAGCGGTTGAAGCGCACTTCCTCACGGCTCAGTTTCGCCGCCTTGGGCGGATCAGGCGGCGGCGCGCCAAATGCTGGCGCATCCTTGTCCGCAACAGGCAGTTCCAGCGGCGCTGGTTCCTCCGGCGGCGGTTGCGGAATGATCGGATCGGCTGCCGCCCAACTCTGCCAAAACCAATATCCCAATGACGAGGTGATCAGGGCAATCCCCGCGCCAGCCAAAAGCTTCCGCATGGCTCAACACTCCGGCACCACCCTGTGTGAAGGAACCGATTGTGCGAAAAACTAAAGCCCAGTCAAGGCATGCCAGCCCATCCGGACAAATATTCGAAATCCCGCAATACCCGATGCGTTTCTATCACTGGCATAAGCAAGCCACAAAAGGTTCAACGGCTTCAGGCCGGGAAGTATCTCTGCTTTCCCAGCGTACGCGGGAAGCCCCAGACTTCCCCGCGCCCAGCACTCTCCTGCAGTATCGAAGGCTTTTACCGAAATGGGTTTGCCGGTCACCCAGAACGCATAGCTACCAAAAACCGCATCTACCCGGACTTTGTTTGCGGCAACTATTGCCGGACTTTCAGCATCGCCGTCGGCCGAAACTATCAGCTCCCATGCATCGACCAGTGATTGCATCGCAGGACCCAAATCATCAAGATGTTCGCACGCCGACAACCTGCCCAGCAGTGGCTCTCCTATCGGGCGGGCATTGTTGCTCTTTTCCAGTTGTTCACGCCACCAGGCCAGCCGCAACTGCTGGATCAACGTTTCTTGCCCCTTCACGACAAGCGCCATTAACCGGTTATCAAATTCGAGCAGCAGTGAAAGTGCCTCGCGCAGATCACGTCGGGCATAAGCCACGGCCAAGCGTTGGGGGGGGGAGAGGTTTGGCGCGATATCCATTCCGGCATTCCAAAACACGCAATTGCGACGACGCACAAGGGCGAAGATTTGGCTTAGTGCGTGATCACCATAGAAGCGGAAGGTTAACGCTGCAGCCTAAAAAACTGGGAGAAGTTACAAATTTTCAATGCTTAGCATTCTTTATGCGTTTCCAAATTAACCTGTTCCTAACCCTGTTTCTTCAAGCGACGGTTACACCCGTGCCCGTAAACGGCACGATAAGTCCAATTGGATTTGACAGGGGATATAGACCGTGAAGAAGAATCTGGAGACCAAAAGTCTCGCTGGCGTGCTTTCACGACTGCGCAAAGATGAAGCCGGTAATACCATCGCGATTATGGCTGCAGCTGTCATCCCGGTTATCGGCCTTGTCGGCGGCAGCGTCGACATGAGCCGCATCTATCTGACGCAAACGCGCCTTCAGGCTGCGTGCGACGCCGGTGCGCTGATGGGGCGCAAGGTCATGGCAGGAGGGGCATGGGCCGACAATAGTGGTCGTGCAAACACTCAGGCCAACGCCGCATTTACGGCCAACTTCGAAAGCGGGGCATACGATACCGAAAACTTGGCAAAGTCCTTCTCAGAATCAGGCGGCAAGGTCACGGGCACAGCTTCCGTCGACATTCCCATGACATTGATGAAAGTGCTCGGCCAGGAAGAGCGGACCATTAGCGTCAGCTGCAGCGCGGAAATGCGTATTCCCAATTCTGACGTTATGTTCGTGCTCGATACGACAGGATCGATGGACGATCCGGTAGATTCAAGCAAATCTGTATCTGCAACAAATCCGGTAAAAATTACCGAGCTGCGCAAGGCTGTGAAGTGCTTTTACGAAACGCTGACCCAGAAAAACATTGCCGACGTGACAGCTTCGCAATGCGGTGAAACCGCCGAGCCGGTCGAGTCCGCTTCAAACACATCACAGATCCGTTTTGGATTCGTTCCTTATTCGATCAACGTCAATGTCGGCCGACTGCTTCCGCTAGAATATATGGCTGACACTTGGTTTTATCAGACCCGTCGTGCCAATACGACTGTTGATCCCGACAACAGCTATACTTTGGGCGCTCCGGGCCCCCTGACACAAAGTGGATCTCCTTCTACCAACCCTACGACTGGTAGCTGGCAGAATATGTCGAACAACATAACGATTAACGGCACATTATATTTGAAAACCGTTTCGGTCAGCAAGGCACCACTTAACTGTAACAGCATCAGCTGGCCGCCGACGCAGAATACCGGGCCTACGGTCAATGGACCTTATGAAACATCGACGGATACGCCGAGCTATCCCGCCAATTCCACAACTTCATACTATGAAAAAACCGAAACGAGCGGTTCTACCGAATATCGATACATTCCTACCAATAGCACCCCCAGCAAAAACAAGAGCTGCGTATTGCAGCGCAAAGTGAGCTCGTCAGTCACGACAACGCAATATACGGCTTCACGGCCAGTGACTTGGATACCGAAGACGATATTCAACAACTGGACATACGACCGTATGGCGGTGGACGTTTCGGCGCTGAAAAATACATCTACGAACAGCTACAATAATTCACTAACGCTTCCGATTGGAACAAGCGGTGCCAATACGACTATCAACTGGGACGGCTGCATCCTCGAACGGCCTACGCAGAAAAATGTGACGACGTGGGACACTTCCGCGTCATCGCCGCAAAAAGATATGGCGATCGACCTCATCCCCAATCCGGCAGACCCGACCACATTGTGGGGTCCGCGCCTGACAAACGTGCTGTATTCGCGCAGTGACTCGAACGGCTGGACGCTTGACCCGGTCACGACGACGTCAAACTTCAGCCGTCCCACATCAGGTTCCACGACAACAGCGTGCCCATCTCCTTCCAAGCTTTTGGAAGTTTGGGATGCCAGCGTGTTTCAGACATATATCAACAATTTGACCACGGACGGTTATACATTCCACGACATCGGCATGTTGTGGGGTGCCCGATTGATGTCGCCCACCGGAATTTTCGCCACGCATAACGCGGTTGTGAACGATAATGTGCAGCGGCACATGATATTCATGACCGACGGCGATACCAACGCCAATCCTGATGCCCTATCGGCTTATAATGTTCCCTGGTTCGACAGGCTGCAGACCGACAATGCTCCGTCAACTTCGACTTTGAACACATTGACGGACCAGCGCACTGCCGCACTTTGCACGGCAGTCAAGAACATGAACATCACTTTATGGGTCGTGTCCTATGGCTCGGACGTTAACAGCTCGACCAATGCACGACTGCAAACATGCGCTTCGCCGGGCAAGTTCTTCCAATATCAGCCGGGGGTCAGCCTGACGACCCAGTTCAAGCAGATCGCCGGGCAGATTGCCGCCCTGCGCCTGACAACTTGAGGATCGTTGCTATGAAAAAACTCAAAATGGAAAAGCTGCTTCGTGACCAGTCGGGCGTATCGGTAACCGAATTTGGTTTGATTGCGCCTGCTGTCATTACCATGTTGCTCGGAACCATGGATGTTGGCCATACCCTGTATATGCGCACCGTCATCGACGGTGCGATTCAGGAAGTGGCACGCGATTCATCGCTGGAAGACGGTGGCGTTTTGGCCAAGCAGGAGGCGATCGACGCCCGTATCAAAATGCAGATACGAAAACTCAATAAGAACATCGATCCTACCGACGACATCAAAATCAAGCGACGCTATTATCGGAACTTCTCGAACGCATTCAATGCCGAGGAAGAAGACTATACCGACACAAATGACAATGGCGTTTGCGACAATGGCGAGCCCTATGTCGATGCAAATTTGAATGAAGTTTGGGACTCAGACGGGGGTGATGAAGGCCAGGGCGGTGCAAAGGACGTTTCAATCGTTACCGTTACAGTGACCTATGACCGACTGTTCCCGCTCGCCAAGTTGGTAGGGTTGCCCGAGCAGATCACAATTGCTGCCAACACTGTGCTGGCAAACCAGCCCTACGCCGAACAGGCAGCTTATGCGGCCCCACAAACGAGAAACTGCGATGATTGATACACGCAAAAACATCGAAAAATTCCGCAGCTTTGCTGTCGAACTGCGCAATGATCGCAGCGGCCTTGCGCTTGTCGAATTTGCCATATCGCTGCCATTTTTTATGGGACTGGCGATCGCCGGCCTTGAAACCGCAAATTATGCGGCGACAACCATGCAGGTCAACCAGATCGTCGTGCACGTTGCGGATAACGCCGCGCGGATGGGCGCGAACAGTCTTTTAACGGCGAAGCGGGTGTCGGAAATCGACATCAACGACGTTTTCACCGGCGCACGGCATGAAGGCCGCGGCCTGACTATCGACGGTTTCCACCCTTATCTGGATCCGGGTACCAACCAGATCGTTGCACGCGGCAACGCCCGCATATTTCTGTCCAGCGTGGAACCGGTTGCCAATCCCAACCCGAGCAACAAATTCCGTATTCGGTGGCAGCGTTGTTCTGGTCCCGGCACTCATTATGAGCCGCTTTATGGCAAGCCGGGAACCCATGGGAATGTCGATGGCATTGGTCCGGCTGGTCGTCAGGTGACTGCGCCTGAATTTGGAGCCGTCATGTTTGCCGAAATCCACTATCATTTCCGGCCTATGCTCGACATTGGCTTCTCCAATTTGGTGGAGAAGGAAATTGTCGCAACGTCAGCCATGATCGTTCGTGACTCGCGCGATTTCACGCAAATCTACAATGCTGAAGGTGTAACGCCGTCAACTTGCAGTTGATGGCGTTCGCCAAATTCTAGCGGCCAAATAATTTCCTGACGCCACCGACAATCTTGTCGGCGTTGATCAAAGTCGCGCGCTCCAGATTGGCTGCATAGGGCATCGGCACATCTTCGTTTGCGATGCGCAAGACAGGGGCGTCGAGATCATCGAAGCCCTCTTCCATGCAAATGGCGGAAATCTCGCTACCGACCGAACAGGTAGCCCAGCCCTCCTCTGCAATCACAAGCCGATTGGTTTTGGCGAGGCTAGCCAGTACGGTCACCTTGTCGAGTGGACGGATGGTTCGCAGGTCGATGACTTCGGCATCAATCCCCTCGCCTGCCAGCTTTTCGGCTGCTTCCAGTGCAAAGCCGACACCAATCGAGTAGGACACGATAGTGACATCCTTGCCTTCGCGGACGATGCGCGCCTTACCGATCGGCAGGACGAAATCATCTACAGCCGGTATGTCAAAGCTGCGCCCATACATGAGTTCGTTTTCGAGGAAAACTACCGGATCTTCACAGCGAATTGCGGCTTTCAACAAGCCCTTCGCGTCCGCCGCGTCGTAGGGTGAAATCACGATCAGGCCGGGAACGCTGGCATACCAGGGGGCGTAATTCTGGCTATGCTGTGCACCGACGCGCGCCGCAGCGCCATTGGGGCCGCGGAAGACGATCGGGCAACGCATCTGGCCACCGGACATGTAATTGGTCTTCGCTGCCGAATTGATGATGTGGTCAATCGCCTGCATCGCGAAGTTGAAAGTCATGAACTCGATGATCGGGCGCAGACCGCCCATAGCGGCACCGGTACCAATTCCGGCAAAGCCATATTCGGTGATCGGGGTGTCAATAACGCGGCGAGGACCGAACTCTTCCAGCAGTCCCTGCGTGACTTTATAGGCGCCCTGATATTCGGCGACTTCCTCACCCATCACGAAGATGCGATCGTCGGCGCGCATTTCTTCCGCCATTGCATCGCGCAACGCTTCGCGCACGGTAACAGTTGCCATGGCTGTGCCCGCAGGAACGGAGGGTTCGGCTATAATTTTGGGTGCAGCGGTAACGGGCTTGGGCGTTTCGACGATTGCATCTGCAACGGGTTCGGCTTTGGCAACTGGCGCAGGAGCAGCTGCTTCATCGTCGCCAGATATGAGCGCAATTACTGTGCCGACCTTCACGCCATCGGTGCCTTCGGCCACCAGGATCTGTGAAACGGTACCTTCGTCAACCGCCTCAAATTCCATCGTCGCCTTGTCGGTTTCGATTTCGGCAAGGATGTCGCCAGACAACACGCTATCGCCTTCCTTGACCAACCATTTCGCCAGCGTGCCCTCTTCCATGGTGGGCGACAAAGCGGGCATTTTGAGCTCGATTGCCATCAGTAAGTCTCCACCAGCACGTCAGTATATAATTCGGAAAGATCGGGCTCGGGCGCCTGCTCGGCAAACTCGGCCGACGCATTCACGATAGCACGGATTTCCTTTTCGATGGCTTTCAACTCGTCCTCAACCACACCCATTGCGAGCAAATCTTCCTTGCAGCCATCGATCGGATCGGATTTCTCGCGCACCGACTGCACTTCCTCACGGCTGCGATATTTGGCCGGGTCGGACATCGAATGGCCGCGATAGCGATAAGTCTTCATTTCGAGCAGGATCGGCCCCTTGCCGCTGCGCACCCAATCGAGCGCAACTTCGGCCGCCCCGCGTACGGCAAGCACATCCATGCCGTCGACTTGCAGTCCCGGAATTCGGAAGCTTTCCCCGCGACGATAGAGCTGGTCTTCAGCAGAAGCACGATTGACGCTTGTGCCCATCGCATATTGGTTATTCTCGATCACGAAAATGATCGGCAGTTTCCAGAGCTCGGCCATGTTGAAGCTCTCGTAAACCTGCCCTTGGTTCGCTGCACCGTCGCCGAAATAGGCAAGGCATACCCCGCCGTCATTGTTATATTTGTGCGCGAATGCGAGACCCGCGCCAAGCGACACTTGCGCGCCAACAATGCCGTGGCCGCCATAGAATTTATGCTCGGTCGAAAACATGTGCATCGACCCGCCCTTGCCGCGCGAAATCCCCGCAGCCCGGCCCGTCAATTCGGCCATGATGATATTGGGGTCGATCCCGTAAGCCAGCATATGACCATGGTCGCGATAGCCGGTAATCACGCTATCTTTGCCAGGCGTCAACGCGGACTGCAGGCCGATAGCAACGGCTTCCTGACCGATATAGAGATGGCAAAATCCGCCAATGAGACCCAGCCCATAAAGCTGACCCGCCTTTTCCTCGAAACGACGGATCAAGAGCATCTGCTTGTAGAATTCGAGCAGTTCTTCTTTGCTCGCCTTATACGGCACCGGAGTTGCCGGACGTTCGCGGTTCGCAATCGCGTCTGTCGAAACCGAAGCGGCTTTCGCTTTGCTCGGCTTGCTAGCTGGGGATTTTGCCAATGCGTCGTCCTCTCACGGGCATGTTGTTTGACGTTAGGGAAAGCGCCTAGTCAATCGCGCAGACAGATGGAAGTGCCTTTATGCGGCGGACCCATAAGACATAGCTATTCATTATCCTTCAGCGGGATAACAATTTCGTCGGGAGCGACGACATTCAGCTCCTTGCGCATCAATTCGCCGGCAAGGTCGGGATCTACATTATCGCGGTCGAGCAATCGCTGGCGGTTGCGCAGAGCATCACGCTCTTTCTCGAGCTTCGCCAGTTCCTTGCTGCGCTCATTCAGCGACTGCTTGTAATCCGCCCAGGCGATAATGCCGGTTGGTCCAAGCAGTGCGTAAGAGGCAATCAGAAGCAAGGCGACCAACGCGGCAGCCGTTACCAGCTTTGCCTTGAATTCTTCCGGATTCGTCTTGCGTTTCGCCTTGGCCATGCCGGACTATACCATCATGGCGTGAGTGCACGCAATCACCGGAAAATCGAACGCCCAGCATAAATCGCGCTGGCGCCCAACTCTTCCTCGATCCGGATAAGCTGGTTATACTTGGCAAGGCGATCGGAACGCGCAAGGCTGCCGGTTTTGATCTGGCCACAATTTGTGGCAACCGCGAGATCGGCAATTGTCGTATCTTCGGTTTCACCTGAGCGATGCGACATCACCGCGGTATATGACGCGCGGTGCGCCATGGAAACTGCAGCCATAGTCTCAGACAATGTGCCAATCTGGTTGACCTTCACCAGCAGCGAATTGGCCAGCCCCTTTTCGATACCCATTGCAAGGCGCGCTGGATTGGTCACGAACAGGTCGTCGCCGACCAGCTGCACCTTGTTGCCGATCAGGTCGGTCACGGCCTTCCAGCCTTCAAAATCATCCTCGGCCATACCATCTTCGATCGACTTGATCGGATAGTCGGCACACAAATCAGCCAGATATTGCGCCATGGTGTGCGGATCGAGTGAAAGTCCCTCACCGCTAATTTCATATTTTCCGCCTTTGAAAAATTCAGTCGCTGCACAATCCAGCGCGAGCATCACCTCTTCACCAGCCTTGAAGCCAGCTTTTTCAATCGATGCCATGATGAAATCGAGCGCAGCACGGGTCGATGACAGATTGGGGGCGAAGCCGCCTTCGTCGCCAACAGCCGTTGCGAGGCCTTTTTCGTGCAGGCCCTTCTTCAATGTGTGGAAGATTTCCGAACCCCAGCGCACAGCCTCTGCAAGGCTATCTGCACCAACCGGCATAATCATGAATTCCTGAAAATCGATCGGGTTGTCGGCATGTTCCCCACCATTAATGATGTTCATCATCGGCACCGGTAACACCTTGGCATTGACGCCGCCAACATAACGGTAAAGCGGCAGGCCACGCGCGTCTGCGGCAGCCTTTGCAACGGCGAGGCTCACTCCCAGAATTGCGTTGGCACCAAGGCGCGACTTGTTCTCCGTTCCATCAAGCGCGATCATCGCTGCGTCGATGTCTTCCTGATCCTCAGCGTCATAATCGGCGAGCAACGGCGAGATTTCGTTAATCACCGCCTCGACTGCCTGACGAACACCTTTGCCCAGATAGCGACCTTTATCGCCATCACGCTTTTCGACCGCCTCATGTGCGCCTGTCGAAGCGCCGGACGGCACCGCAGCCCTGCCAAAGCTGCCATCCTCCAGCAACACGTCGACTTCAACGGTCGGATTTCCGCGGCTATCAAGGATTTCGCGGGCGTGGATATCGAGAATGGCAGTCATGAAGGAAGCTCCGGGAGAGTGGATGACGCAGCGCCTCTATCGCCATCGCCCCATATTTGCAATTGCCGCGCCCCGTTTGATTTGACTGTCAGACTTGCAAAATCGTTGAAATTTTCACTGTCCTAGTTGAATAAGGCACCTACAATGCAAATATGGGTGCAAACGGTCCTGAAAGGAGGATTGACGATGGCAACTGAAAAGAAACCCGCTGCAAAGCCGAAAGCTGCTGCCAAACCGGCAGCCAAAAAGGCCACGACGGCGTCAACAGCAAAACCCAAGACTACACCAAAAAATGGCGTCGCAAAGATAAAGCCCGATCTGGGCAAAGTTCAAACGGAGGCTAAAGCCACCATGAAAGACGAATTTTCGAACTTCAAGGAAAAGGCCGGCCAGCAAGCCAAGGACGCAGCTGATCGGGGCAAGGAGCGCGCATCAGAAGCTCTGGGCGGATTTGGCAAGATCCTGCGCGACAGTGCAGAAACCATCGATGAAAAAGTCGGCGTTCAATATGGCGAATATGCCCGAAAGGCCGCCGATGCAGTTGATGGTTTTGCCGACAAAATGGATGCCAAACAGGTCGAAGACATCGTAGAAGATGCACGCCAGTTCGTGCGCAAGAGCCCCGCAGTGGCGATTGGCGCAGCGGCAGCTATCGGCTTCATTCTTGCCCGGATGGTCAAATCGGGCCGAGACGCCTGACTAAACAACAAAGCGGCTTCAAGAAACGCCGCTTGACGACTAAAGGCGGGGATGATGGAAAAAGACAGCATCCCCGCAGAACCCCTTGAACAGGAAGCTCCCTCTCCTGCGGAACAAGTTACGGCGCTTTTTGTTGAGGTCCGCAACCTCGCCGCCGCTGAAGTGGAATATGCCAAAGCACGGTTGAGCTATAGCGGCGGTGTCCTAAGGAAAGCGGGCCTGTTGGCCTTATTGTCACTGCTGGCGCTGTCGGGCGCGGCGATGGCGCTCATCCTTGGACTATTGTTGATAATCGCAAGCTTTTTCGGACCGATAATCGCGACACTAGTGGTTGTGACAACCTTCGCCGTAGCGACTTGGGCATTAGGCATCGCCGCACGCAACACCTCCCGCAACCTCAAATTCGACGAGGATAAAAGCGATGCCTAATCCGGCGCGTGAAACTGTTAAGGCACTCGACCGGCAGCGCAAAATGCAGCGTGCAGCACTCGCGACAGACGTAGAGCGGGTAAAACATGACCTGCACCCCAAAACGCTACTTCAGCGCTGGACCGACCGGCAGCGGGTCCGACTGTTGCGCACATCCGACACTGCCAAGCAAAAAGTTGCAAAAAATGCACCGGTCGTCGGATTGGCAGGGCTAGGCATATTGCTATTTTCGCTGCGAAAACCCATCTCTGGCTGGATTAAAAAAATTCGGGATTCAAGACCCGAAACTGACAAGGATGATGTGCAATGAGCAAGCTGGGTGAAAATCTGAAATCGGCAACCGATGCTGCTCGTGACAGTCTGGAAACCGCAGGTGCGAAAGCACTTGAAGCAAGTGCAACTGCGCGCAAAACCGCCGCAGAAGCTGTTGGTAAAAGTAAAGCTGCTGCTGTTAAGAGTGTCGAAACGTCAAAAGCCCTGGCCAAAAAGGCTGGCGATAAATCGGCCAAGGGAATCGAAAGCAATCCGCTGGCCATCGTCGCGGGCGGCCTAGCCATTGGTGCGATCGTCGCCATGTTGCTTCCCAAGACCGAGCGTGAAACCAAGGTGCTTGGCAAAGCCGGAAAGGCGATTAACAACACCGCCAAGCGCGCAGCTGACGCCGCAAAGCAGGCCGGAAAAGCACGCGTCGACGAGCTTGGCCTCAACGCTGATTCGATGCGCGACCAGTTTCGCGATCTCGTCAGCAAAGCCAGCGAAGCGGTCAAGGCTGCTGGACAGGCAGCCGCAGAAGAAGCACGCAAGAAAGACTGATCCGGTACCGTCTATTTCCGCTGGTGATTCTGTCTGCACATCGCTAAGGGCGCCGCCAAGCCCTAGCGGCAACCCAATTGCAGATAAGGAAAATCAGTGATGGCCAAGGCCAAATTACACCTCGTTTTCGGTGGTCGCGTCAAGGATCCGCAGACCCTGGAATTTACCGAACTCGATAAGCTCGACATTGTCGGCGTTTTTGCCGACTATGCGGAAGCCGAAGATGCCTGGCGGTCAGCCGCGCAGCGCACAGTCGACGATGCCGAGATGAAATATGTCGTTGTGCATTTGCACAAGCTGCTGGAGCCCGAAGCCTAAGCCTTTCGGTATTTCCAGCGCAGCAACGGCCATGTGAGCGCGAGCCCAGCAGCGAAACCGCCAATATGCGACCAGATAGCGATCTGGACGCCGATTCCGGGACCGACAAAGCCCAGCATCAGGTTGAGGATTACCCATCCGATCATCAGCTTGATAGCATGCGCCCACCCGCCCGGAATCGGCCCGACGGGCTTCGGACGCTCGCGCGGAAAAAGCAGGGCATGCGCCGCGATGATCGCAGAGATTGCTCCACTCGCACCGACCACCGGCATCATCGAATGTGGTTGCGCTGCGACTTCGGCTGCCGCCGCGAATATCATCCCCGCACCGTAAAGCGTGATGGTTCCTGCCGTTCCCAATATCCGCTCGATATTGGGGCCAATCATAGCGAGCATCATCATATTGAGCCCGACATGCAACAGCCCACCGTGCAGGAAAGCAGAGCTGATCGGGGTCAACCAAACCGGCAATACAAAAGCCGCACCTTCAAAGGCCGCACTGCCATCGACAAAGCGCGCTGGAAACAACGCCCCGGCAATGACAAATGCGTCCCACATGGCAGGGATCAGCATGATGAGAGCAATCAGGATGTTGATTGCGCCAATGGTCTTGATCACCGGCCCCATCGAACCGCGCATTAACAGGCTCCCGTCGCAGCGATCAGATGAACTCGATCTTCTGGACGAGGTAATATTTGTCGCCCGAGGGTACGGTTACTTCAACCTCGTCATCGACCTGACGGCCGATCAGCGCACGACCAAGCGGTGAGTTATAGCTGATCATGCCGCGTTTTGCGTCTGCTTCCGCTTCGCCGACAACCTGATATTTCACAGGCTTATCGTCTTCATCGAGCAGTGTAACCGTCGCACCAAAGACAATCTTGTCCCCGGAAAGCGTCGACGGGTCGATGATCTGCGCACGGCTGATCTTGTCTTCCAGATCGGAAATCGACGCTTCCACCTGGCCCTGACGCTCTTTCGCCGCGTGATATTCGGCATTTTCCGACAAATCGCCATGTGCGCGGGCTTCTTCGATAGCCTCGACAATAGTCGGGCGCTCCAGGCGAAGACGCTTGAGGTCTGCGGTCAGCTTTTCAAAACCTTCCGCCAGCATCGGCATTTTATCAAAACTCGCCATCGAAACTCGGGTCCTTCACAGTCAAAACTTCCTTGCAGGCTGGAGAGCCAGCCCACGAATTTTCAGCATTTGGGGAAGTGCTGTCAGTCCTTATGATAGTCCTGAAGCGTGCAAACTTCAAGTTTTCTCGTCCGCAACGCCGCAATCGCTTCGGTTGCGGCCAACGATGCGCTGGCCGTTGTAAAGTAGCTGACCTTGTTGACCAGTGCCGAACGGCGAATATCTTCGCTGTCTTTCAGGCTCTGCCAACCCTCGGTTGTGTTGAACACGAGTGCGATTTCGCCGTCGATAATCTTGTCGACAATATGCGGGCGGCCCTGCGCCACCTTGTTGACGCGTTCGACTTCAATGCCCTGCCCTTGCAGATAATCGGCTGTGCCGCCGGTAGCGCAAGCTGTGAAGCCCATCTCAATCAGCTTGGAAACGGCGGGCACGATATGCGGCTTGTCGCTGTCTTTCACCGAAACAAACAGCTTGCCTGATTGAGGCAATTTCATGCCCGCGCCAAGCTGTGCCTTGGCGAATGCGGTGGCGAAATCCTTGTCGATTCCCATCACTTCGCCCGTTGATTTCATTTCCGGAGAAAGCACCGGGTCGACACCGGGGAAGCGGTTGAACGGGAAGACGGCCTCCTTGACCGCGATATAATCGATATCGAGATTGATTTCTGGAAGATTCTCGAGTTTTTCGCCAGCCATCACCCGCGCCGCAATTTTGGCAATCGGCGCGCCGATCGCCTTAGCGACGAAGGGCACGGTGCGCGAGGCACGCGGGTTGACCTCGATCAGATAGACCAGCCCGTCTTTCACCGCGAACTGCGCGTTCATCAGGCCTTTGACCTTCAGCGCACGCGCCAGAACCTCTGCCTGACGGCGGATTTCGGCGATGATTTCCTCGGGCAGATTATAGGGCGGCAGGGTACAGGCGCTGTCGCCCGAATGGACGCCGGCTTCCTCGATATGTTGCAATATGCCGGCCACCACGACGTCATCGCCATCGGCAACACAATCGACATCGACCTCTACTGCATCGCGTAAATAGCGGTCGATCAGCACGGGGCTGTCCCCCGACACGCGCACCGCGGTTTCGATATAATTTTCGAGCTGCGCCTGCGTGTCGACAATCTCCATCGCACGGCCGCCAAGCACATAGCTCGGCCGCATCAGCACGGGATAACCAATGGTTTCAGCAACCTTGATCGCCTCTTCGCGGCTGCGTGCAATGCCATTTTCGGGCTGTTTGAGCTTCAGCTTGTTGATCAGCGCGGCGAAGCGCTCACGGTCTTCGGCCAGGTCGATGGCGTCGGGCGAGGTGCCCAGGATCGGGATGCCCGCATCCTCGAGTGCTTTCGCCAGATTGAGTGGCGTCTGCCCACCAAACTGGACGATAACGCCCTTCAGCTTGCCGTTCGATTGCTCGACATGCAGGATTTCGAGGACATCCTCCGCCGTCAACGGCTCAAAATACAGCCGGTCGCTGGTGTCATAGTCGGTCGAAACCGTTTCCGGGTTGCAGTTGACCATGATCGTCTCATA
>CAZQWC010000001.1:0-273212 GCA_964597055.1 uncultured Sphingorhabdus sp. | reverse complement strand
CCTGACGATGGCCCACGGCCACAGCCGAAATTACACCACCTTGACGGACGCGACCATCGTTTTGAGGAAAAAGTTATAAAAGGCATCCTTTTGTTCGCGCAAAATATTTGATCTGATCCTCTGCTTTTCCACCACAATAGCGCGAATGCGAAAGGGATGCCCCTTAATCGCTCCAAAAAAGGCATCGCGCACTTCCTCCCGACTTTTGTTGAATTTGAACTCAGTTCGAAAGCCAAGGTTTGCGCGAAGCAGGTCGATTGCGTCACTGGTTTGTCGAGCGGCTTCACCATCGTTGAACATAACCATTGCCATAACGAACACCGGGCTGGAGCCGCTAGCAACCTTGAAGCCGGGATCGCCGCTTTCATCTATAAAAACCAACATGCTGAAGTAGATGCGATCTGGCGCGAAACGACGCAAGCTTTTCAACGACCTGTTGCCGGGCAAAGCCCCAAAACCTGTGGCCAAGCATTCAACCCATCGGGGATCGATTTAGGGAACTCGCGCCATTTTTTATAAAATATCATTATTTTTCAAAAGAAAATGGCGGACAGACAGGGATTCGAACCCTGGGTACCATTACTGGCACAACGGTTTTCGAGACCGCCCCGTTCGACCACTCCGGCATCTGTCCGCACGTCTTTTCGGGCTTTGGTCGTTACCTGTAAAAGGCGCGCCCGTGCGACAGAGCGCGGCCATTAGCGAATGAATTCGGATTTGCCAAGCGCAAGGTTGCATCAAAGTGAAACCGATACGATATTAGCGCGATGAGTTCGATTCCAGACATGCCAGTTATGGCTGAAGCGTTATTTTCTATCGGTGATGTCGTCCGCCACCGTGTGTTTGATTTTCGTGGTGTCGTTTTCGATATCGACCCTGTCTTCGGCAACAGCGAAGAATGGTATCAGGCCATTCCTGAATCGGTTCGTCCGCGCAAGGACCAACCCTTTTACCATCTGTTCGCCGAAAATGCCGACAGCAGCTATGTCGCCTATGTCAGCCAGCAAAATCTGGTGTCGGATGCCGAAAATGGTCCAATCAATCACCCTTCGGTTGAAGGCTATTTTGAACCCTGGACGGGCGAGCGCTATCGCTTGCCTGCTGTCATGCGACAATAGCGTTACACCGGTTTCATCGACCTGATCCACGCTTCAAGCAAGGCAACCCCCTCATCATGGGCCGATGCCCGGCCCAGTTCTGGCATGGCAATGCCGGGATCGACGCTCTTCATGCGATAAGTGAGTATTGAGCGTTCCGGATGCCCGGGTTCGATAATGAAATCAAAATTGCCCGATCCCCTGCCCGCTGCGACCGGACGTTTGCCAATGCCAAGCGCAGCCGGATTGCGTTCATGATCGTCGTAAAACAGACCTGAATTGGACGCAGAGCCGGTTGGCTTATGGCAATGACCGCAGTTAACACGCAGATAGGCCAATGCGCGCGCCTCTACAGTGCCGGACTTGGCGTCGTCCCATTTGGCTTCTACCGCAGGCAGGCTCGATGGCAGTTCTCCGCGCTTGGCGAAGTTTACGCGCGCCTTCGCAGTTTCAAATGCCAGATTTTGCCAGACCGGCCCAACAGGCATTACCGCATCTTTGGTCGAATGGCATTGTTTGCACTGGTTCTTGTTGGGAACGGCATAGCTAATCGCCATTTTTGAACCGTCGGCTTTTGCAAACTCAACTGCCTTGCGCACGCCGCCGATTTTCAATGTGGCGTCTTTGCCATCGGCATTCCAGACATAGGGCAATGCCACCCAGCCTTCGGCGCGATGCAACAGCAGTCGGGTTTCGATGATATTGAGGTTGCCGGCGGCATCGTGATAGCCAAAGCTCTTGATCAAGGCGCTGCCGACGGGAAACTGCAACCGACCTGTTTGGTCAACCGTATAACTCTGGCCCGACGGCAAATAGAGGAAGCGCTGCTTTTCCGCATAGTCGCTGAACAACGGCGTACGCAGCGCATAGGGCAGCAAGGCTGCCGACGGTTTCGATGCCGCCCCTTCAAAAAAACCGAAGCTGGAGAGCGAAACCGGATTTTCTGCTGACACAATGGCCGCATTGGAAACCTGCGCAGAGGTTCCCTTCACCGAGACCGTCAACGCCAGACACGCGATCGCCGCCAGCAACAGCCGCATTAGCGAACCACAGCCTCCATGCTTTCAGGCAAACGGATGCGTGGCAATTCGGGGGGAAGATTGGCTGTCGTCTGGAGCATCACCGGTTGCGCACTTTCAGGAGTTGCAGTTAAATCGGTCAGGCCCAATGACAATGCGGGAACGGGATCGGCGATTACTGGCTTAGCAGTGTCACCGCCCGCTCCGTCCCAGAAAATCGGCGGCAAGCTTCCGCCTAGCGCCTGTGCAATTTGCTGACTGCCCGGGAATTTCGGATCCCATCCTGCTTTATCATGCTGGTTACCCCAAATGGCGACGCCTCTGGCAATCGGGTCATATTTCGGGTCGGTCTGCGGATAGCGATAGCCGACGACCATGATGTTGGTGGTGCCGTTTTGCCCAAGCATATTGTCGAACACATGCACATTGCGATTGGCCATAACCATAACCCCCGTTCCGGTGGGCACGTTGGCGACGATATTGCCCTTGGGCGCGAAATTGGGGGTCGAATTATCGACCACAACATTTTCGAAAATGCGCACATTCTTGCCGCCCATCTGCAACAGATTGGGCAGGTCGAACACCAATATGCCGCCGGTGTTGCGCGTCGTCAGATTGTCGTGAACGTCGGCGTCGTAGCTATTCTCAATCTCAATGCCCGCTACATTTTCCAGCGCGACCGAGTTGCGCACCACGATGTTGCGTGACTGTCCGACATAGATGCCCGCATCCGACGCGCCGCGGACCAACACACTATCAACCAGCACATCCTGGCTCTCGACCGGATAGATGCCATAGGCGCCGTTGGTTTCCTTGGGCCCGCCGGTCCATTCGACGCGGAGCTGGTAATAGACGATGCGGTCTGCACCTTTGGATTTGATGCCGTCACCCTTGGTGTTTTCAACCGCAAAATCACGAAGAACAACATCGTCAGATGTCACCAGCAAGCCTTCGCCCGCACCCAATTGGCCAGTGAAGTCCAAAATGGTCTGGCCGCTGCCCTGCCCCTTCACCGTCACCTTGGGCACATCGAGTGAAAGCCCGTCGGTCAATTTGAAACGACCGCTGCCCAGTTCGACAACATCGCCCGGCGCAGCGCTAATCAGCGCCTCTTGCAAACGCGCTTGCGCATCGTCCCCGACAGCGACCGAGATGGTTTTGGCGAAAGCTGTCGAGCTTGCAAAAGCAAGACTAACAGCGGCGATGGCGTAAACGCCTTTGTCCCTCATCCTCATGCGACAAGTCTGCAATATCCTTTGCAGCTTGCCAAGGGCTTCCGTCAGGGAGCATCCCCAAAAATCCATTCAACACCTGCATCGGCATGGATTTCCGCGCTGTCATAGATTGGCAGGACATTCGCCTTGGTGTCGACGATCATCCCGAGTTCGGTGCAGCCAAGTACCACTGCATCCGCCCCATCCTTGTCGATTTCGGTGATCATGGTTTTGAGCGCGCGTTCGGAATTGCGGACCACCTGCCCCGCCATCAGCTCTTCATAGATGATGCGGTCGAGCTCTTCGACATCGTCAGCTTCCCAGGGAAGCAATGTGACGCCGTGCTTGACGAGACGCTGGCGATACCAGTTTTCGGCCATGACATTGCGCGTACCGATCAATGCGGCGGATTCGACGCCGTCCGCCTTCATCTTCTGACCGACCGCGTCGGCGATATGGAGCACCGGCACCTTCACCGCATCGGAAACCCGATCATGCACCTTGTGCATGCTGTTGGCTCCGATCAGGATGGCGGTCGCGCCGCCTTCCTCAAGCCGTCTGGCAGAAGCTATCAAGACTTCTGCCACCCGGTCCCAATCCTGATCGGTTGTAGCCTTGGCTAGATCACAAAAATTGAGATTGTCGAGGATCATCGGTGCGCTGCACATCGCATTGGCGCGGCGCTGCACCTGCTTGTTGATGCGTCGATAGTAAAACTCGGTCGAATACCAGCTCATTCCGCCGATCAGGCCGATTTTGCGCATGTTGAAATTCCCAATAACTGAATCGAATCGCCCCGGTCAAAAGGCCGGGGCGAATTATTAATTCAGCGGATAGCGTGTTGCAGCTTAATGCTGCAAGGCCTTCACAATATCGTCGACCATTTTCTTGGCGTCTGCGAGCAGCATCATCGTCTGGTCCATGTAGAAGACATCGTTGTCGACGCCTGCATAGCCCACGCCGCCCATGCTGCGCTTGATGAAAAATACGGTTTTGGCCTTATCGACATCAAACACTGGCATGCCATAGATGGGCGAGGACTTGTCGGTCTTAGCCGCCGGGTTCACGACGTCATTCGCGCCGATGATGAAGGCGACATCGGTCTGGGCGAATTCGCTGTTGATGTCCTCTAATTCGAACACCTCATCATAAGGCACATTCGCCTCGGCGAGCAGCACATTCATATGGCCGGGCATGCGACCAGCGACCGGATGGATCGCATATTTGACGCTGACGCCTTCTTTTTTGAGGAGGTCTGCCATTTCGCGAAGAGCATGTTGCGCCTGTGCCACCGCCATGCCATATCCGGGGACGATGATCACGCTTTCGGCCTGGCTCATCATATAGGCGGCGTCTTCTGCCGAGCCGCGTTTCCACGGCCTATCGACTTTCGCCGCGCCGCCCGCAGCAGCGCCCGAATCTGCACCAAAACCGCCTGCAATCACCGAGATGAAGCTGCGGTTCATTGCCTTGCACATGATGTAGCTGAGGATCGCGCCCGACGAACCCACCAGCGCGCCCGTGATAATCATCGCGCTATTGTGCAGCGTGAAGCCCATGGCCGCAGCCGCCCAACCAGAATAGCTGTTGAGCATCGACACCACGACCGGCATGTCTGCTCCGCCAATCGGGATGATCAGCAGGAAGCCGATAAGGAAGGACAGGACAACAATCGTCCAGAACACCCATTCGGTGCCTGTGGTCGGAACAATCGCGAAATAGGCCGTCAGCCCGATAATCGCGATCAATGTTCCCAAATTGATCACATGGCGCATCGGCAGCAAAATTGGCGCGCCCGACATCTTGCCCGCCAATTTCAGGAAGGCGATGACGGAGCCCGAAAAAGTGATCGCACCAATCGCTACACCCAGCCCCATCTCGATACGACTTACGGTAAGTATTTCCCCACCGGCGTCGAGAATACCGAACGCTTCCGGGTTCAGATAGGCCGCTACACCAACGAGCACAGCAGCCAGACCCACCAGCGAGTGGAAAGCCGCCACAAGCTGCGGCATGTCGGTCATGGCAATCTTGCGGGCGGTTACGATGCCAATTACGGCACCGATGCCGATTGCAGCAAATATCTGACCCAGCGTGGCAAAATCAGGGCCGACATAGCTATTTTGCAGGTCGCCTGTGACCATCGGCATATGCGTATAAACAGTGGTCGCCACCGCAATCAGCATCCCTGCCATACCAAAACGGTTGCCGCGCCGCGATGAAGCGGGTGAACTCAGCCCGCGCAATGCAAGGATGAAAAAGACCCCGGAAACAAGATAGGCAAGCAAGGCCCATGCGGGAACGGCTGCATGTTCCATGACTTACTTGTCCTTTTTCTTGTACATGGCGAGCATCCGCTCGGTCACCGCAAAACCGCCAAAAATGTTGATGCTGGCAAGAACTACGCCCAACAGTCCGAGCCACTTCGCCCCCGGCGCCCCCGAGGCCGCAGCTGCGATCAACGCACCAACAATGATCACCGATGAGATCGCATTAGTCACCGCCATCAACGGCGTGTGCAGCGCAGGCGTAACCGACCAGACAACATAATAGCCTACGAAACAGGATAATACGAAGATCGACAGGATTGAGATGAAGTCCATTTTTTTCCAATCAATAGTCTTTTAGAAATGTGTCCAAGCGATCATACGCGCCAGCCACATCATCCTTTTTTATTACTCCCAACGACGCAAGCCTTGCACATCTGACTTTATCATCTTCCATCCTAGAAACGGGATTTCGATCTCTGACTTGAATTTCCAGGTCAACCGCCAACTGATCCGGCGCAAATCGTCCGTCAGAAACCTTATTTCGCAGCTCGCGAAACTTTCGCTGAAGATCGATCTGTTCGTCGCGAGTTTTGCCACTTATCTGAATTTGTAATGGAGATTGGCACTTTGAATATGAGTCCAGTTTTTGCCGCAAATCAGAATATAGCACCCTGAATTCAGCCCGATCTATTCCACTGGCGCGTTGCGAAGTTTGATAGAATTGCCAGCCTGCGAAGGCGGTAATTAATATAACCAGCCAAATGATGCGCGAGTTTTTACTCACCCCAACAATCTCTGGTTCACAACTTTGCCATCCTTGGTCAGACGGATGGCTGCGGTGATTTCGTCATCGTCGGGCAAAACGGGCTTGCCCGCTTCCTTGTCCCAGAAGGCCGACAGGAAGTTGAACAGGTTGCGTGCGAACAATGCCGAAGCGTCTGCTGCCAAATGCGCGGGGGTGTTTGAATAGCCGATGATTTTGACGCCATGCTTGATGACAACTTCATCCGGCTTCGAGCCTTCGACATTTCCGCCCTGCGCGACTGCCAGGTCAAAAATCACGCTGCCCGGTTTCATCGACGCGATCTGCGCGTCCGAAATCAGACGTGGTGCGGCCCTTCCCGGGATCAGTGCGGTCGTAATGACGACATCCTGTTTAGCGATATGGCTGGATACCAGCTCAGCCTGCGCCTTTTGATATTCCGGCGACATCTCGGTGGCGTAACCGCCCGCGCCTTCACCTTCGATACCAGCAACATTTTCAACAAAGATCGGCTTCGCGCCAAGACTTTCAATCTGTTCCTTGGTTGCTGAACGCACGTCGGTAGCCGAAACAACCGCGCCCAGACGGCGGGCTGTTGCAATCGCCTGAAGGCCCGCGACGCCAACACCCATGATGAATGCCTTCGCCGCCGTGATCGTACCAGCAGCCGTCATCATCATCGGAAAGGCGCGGCCATAGGCAGCGGCGCTATCGATAACGGCTTTGTAACCAGCAAGGTTGGATTGCGACGAAAGGATATCCATCGACTGCGCGCGGGTGATGCGTGGCATGAATTCCATCGCCAGTGCCTCGATGCCCGCAGTAGCATAGTCTTCCACGCGCTGGCGTTGTCCAAACGGATCAAGCCCGGCGACTATCCATGCACCCTTGGCCGCGCCTTTCAGCGCCTTGGGGTCGGGGCCCTGAACACCCAACAGGATATCGGCGTCTTTAGTAACAACGGCCGCAGTGCCGATGGTCGCTCCGACCGCTTCATAATCTGCATCGGCGATGGATGCGTTTTCACCGGCACCTTTCTCAATCGCGACACTCGCCCCTAGGCCAATGAATTTCTTGACGGTTTCAGGAGAGGCCGCGACCCGGGTTTCGCCGGGCGCGGTCTCTTTGAGAACAGCGATTTTCGCCACGTTATGCGATAACCAGAACGACTATAACGGTTACAACGACAGCAGCGATGGTTCCCCATTTCAGCAGCGACAGAAAGCCCGAATAGGTTTCGCTTGCTGCACGGATATCCTGATTTCCAGCCAATTCAGCCTCCCTTTGCTTGATACCCGCCGAAACGGGCCACAGCCGCTCTTAGCCAGCTACGCAAAATTGCTCAAGCGTCACGACGACAGAAATGTTGTTGCATGCTTAATCGGCTCTTTACCTCTTCTTGCTACGGCATTTGCTCACCTCGCCGCGCATGGACAGAGAATGGCTGAAAAAGAGACGCGATTATTGATGCTAGTGGACGACGAGCCTGCCCAGTGCAGGCTGGTATCGGCCATCGCCGGTCGCGCAGGCTGGCGGACGATTTTTGCCCGCGACGCCGAAACAGCCATCGCCATGCTGGGTACGCAGGAAGGGATGATGCTCGATGCGATCATCATCGACCAATGGGTGCCGGGATCCGATTCGGCGGCCCTTATTGCCGAACTGAAATCGCGCCGCCCGGCTTTGCCTGTCCTGTTACTCACGGCAATAGGATCAACCGACAGCGCCATTGATGCCATGCGTGCTGGTGCTTCCGACTATATCATCAAGCCGGTGGCTGCCGAACGCCTCATTGCAGCGCTCAGCCTGGCGTCAACGCACGCCCGCAACTTTGGCGAACTGATTCCGCTGACCGAAAAAATTTCTCAGCCGCTCGGCTTCGACGAGATCATCGGCACTGCCCCCGCATTTCGTACAGCTTTGGCTATCGCTGCGAAAGCCGCGCGAAGCCGGGCGCCGATATTCATCGAAGGCGAAGGCGGCGTCGGCAAGGAAGTTGTTGCCGACGCGATCCACGCCGCCAGCCCGCGGGCGCGTATGCCCTATTTGAAGGTCAACTGCGCAGCGATTGCACCCAATCTTTTGGATTCCGTTCTTTTCGGCCACGAAAAAGATGCTTTTACCGGTGCTTTTGACCGTCGCGTCGGCATATTCCAGCAAGCCGAAAATGGCACTGTCTTCCTCGACGAAATCGACCAGTTGCCGTTGGAAACACAAGTCAGGCTGGTACGTTTGCTGACCGAGGGCGAGATCCAGCCGTTGGGCTCGCCGCACAGCTATCGTATCGACGTGCGTGTCATCACCGCCTGCAACCAGAATCTCGCTGCGAAACTCGCCGACGGCAGCTTTCGTGAAGACCTGTTCTACCGCATAAACGTCGTGCAGTTGCACATCCCCGCCCTGCGCGAACGGATCAGCGACATTCCGGCCCTAGCCAGGCATTTTCTCGGTCGTATGGCAAGCCAACCTGGATTGCGTAGTCTGGGTATCACCGAAGAAGCACTGTCACTCCTGAAGGACTATCATTGGCCGGGCAATGTCCGTCAGTTACAAAGCGCGCTCTTCCGCGCCGCTGTGTTGTGCGATCGCGACGCCCTGACGCCCGACGAATTTCCGCAGATTGCTGCCGCTGTTGGCAAACGCACCGCCAGCACGGTTGCGATGAATGACGGTATAGGGGTGACCCTGTACGAGAAGGACGGTAATTTGCGTCCGCTGGAAGAAATCGAAGCCGACGTCATCCGCCTCGCCATCGGCCATTATCGCGGTCGTATGACCGAAGTCGCGCGACGCCTCGGCATTGGCCGCTCGACGCTGTACCGCAAGCTTGCCGACCTTGGCATCGAAAGCAGCGCCGCTTAGTTCTTCCCGAATATAAGCGTGGTCGCCCACCACCCGCCAAGCGATGCGGAGCCGGTCAACACAGTTCCCCAGATAATATCGAGCACGGTAACCTTGGTGCTCCAGACCTTCAGCGTAGCGTAATTGGTCAGATCGTAGGTCATATAGCAAAAGAAACCGAGCAGCGCGCCCCAAAGCAAGGCGGTCTGCCACTTACCGTTGTGCAAGGCTGGTCCGACAGCAAAGATCATCATGCCCAGTATGTAGAGCAGATAGAAGGCCACCGCAGGCCCAAGACGGAAGCCGCCTTCATACATCAAGCTGCCGATTTCAGGCTTATACAGCCGCTCATACATGGTCCGCAGCCAGACGCTGTCGATCAGTGCAAAGGCAATACCGGTCGCGATGTAGCCTACGACATATTTAAGCACCATGCTGCGCTCCCTTTGGATAATGAGAGCGCAGCATGGCGGTTTCACTAAAGCAGCGTCAATGCAGCCTTTTCGCTGTGTACAATTCTCTATTCGCCGCCGCCGATCGGAATCCGCAAACCTAAGGAGATGACTGATTGCTTGCTTTCGGCGTTGAGATCGGCAGGCAATAGATCGAGCCGCATCTTCGTTGAGCCTGCGTCGCGGTAGTTATACTGGCCGAAAATCTCCATTCCCGGGCCGATCTTGTAAGTGGCACCTGCCATCAACTGCCAGGCGAAATTGGTATCCTTGCCCTGCCCAACATCAATGTCCGATGGGCGATAGTCGAACTTCACCCGCTGAGCACCGATGCCGCCACCGACATAAGGCTGGAAGCTTCCGCCACTGTTAAAATCATAATAGGCGTTGGCAAACAGCCCATAGCTTTGCTGCTTGCCGATGCCGCTGTCGACAACAGCGCCGACCGTTGCACCAACAGTAGCGCCCCGCGTCAGCACCGAGGCGTCGACCGCGTCGATATCAGCCCCACCGACCGTCACGCCGCGATGGGTCTTAACGCCCGAACGGTTATAGTTGAATTCACCCTCGACGCGGAAACCGCCCGCAAAGCGATGGCCGATCTGACCGGATATATTGTAGCCTGTGTCGAATTCGGTCCGCCAGCCAAGCGCAGTACCGCTAGGAATAGCTGGATAGATTGGCGCGACGGATGTTGCTGGCACAGTCGAAGTGAACTCACCGCTATTTTTCGAATCTTCCGGCAAGGTAGCGCCAACCGATACACCAACATAGGTTTGGGCTTGGGCAGTTCCCGCCAACAAAAGCGATGCGGCACCTGAAGCCAGGAAAGTCGGGAGCATTTTCATGTCTGGATCCTTTTTGATGTTTACTCCTAAACACCGTACACCTAGACGCCCCCGTTCTGCCCCAAAATAAACCAAAGGTGAAACGGAAGCCGCGTATTTGGCGGCAACGCTTAACTGGAAGCTGAACCGATCGTCAGCAATACGGGCAAAGCAGCTAAGACGAATTACCGATAGGACAAGCCGATCTCACGCGGTCGAAGCGCCGGTTTTTCAATCCTGTTCCGTAAGCGCAGCATCGCGCAATCCGCGCCAGACATGGATCGCCTGCACCGTTTCGGGCACATCATGAACACGAACAATATGTGCGCCCTGTTCGACAGCCTTCATCGCCAGGAAAATTGACCCGCCAAATCGCGCGTCGGCAGGTGCCTCGTTTGACAGGGCACCGATCATGCGTTTGCGACTGGCCCCGAACAGCAGCGGGCAGCCGATGCCGTGGAACAGCGACAGATTGTTCACCAAGGTCAGATTGTCTGCGAGCGACTTACCAAATCCGATACCCGGATCGATCAAAAGGCGATCACGCGTAATTCCGGCACCGACCAGCACCTCAACGCGTTCCTCAAGCCAGTCATAAACATCGAACAGCACAGCATGATAGCCGTCACTCTTGTGCGGATCGCTCGATTGGCTAGGCGCGTGCATCAGTACAATCGGGCAATTGCTCGCCTTGGCGACTTCGAGCGAGCGGCCGTCAAACAGCAATGCAGAAATGTCGTTGATCATCATGGCACCCGCCTGCAACGCAGCCTCCATGACAGCAGCCTTGCGAGTGTCGATAGACACGGCATGCCCTGCATTGGCCAGACGCTCGATAGCAGGTTGCACCCGCTTGATCTCGTCACCTTCCCAAACAAGCGGCGCTCCGGGACGGGTGGACTCCCCACCGACGTCGATGATCGCTGCACCCGCAGCCGCCATTGCACCACCGGTCTGGGCAAGCGCATCTGCATCGTCGCCATGTTTGCCACCGTCAGAGAAGCTGTCCGGCGTGCAGTTCAAAATGCCCATGACCCGTGGCTGATCGAGCAGAATGTTGCGCGCACCCATTTTGAGCGCAGGTCGTGGCGAAGTGATATTGGAAAGTTGCGACCAGGCCTTTTCGGCCAGATCGGCCGACAGGCTACCAAGATGCGCTTCCAATTCGGCAAGAGGTACCAGCGCTTTCGACGCCCGCTTACCACCCTCGGTTTCGATGACTTCAACTGCCGAGTAATAGACCATCGTCCCGGCAAGCCGCGCTGCCTGCCCGTCAAACCCGATGGGCGTTTCGATGAATGCGCAGGGGCGTAGGTAGATCTGCCTCACGGTTCATTGGCGAGCAGATAATTCTGCCGCAACTCGTCAATTACCTTCAATTCGCCCTCGCGGGTCTGGTAATACCAGAACATCCAGCCATTGCAGCTCGGCGCATTCTGCACCAGCGCACCGATTTTGTGGATCGAGCCATATTTGTTGTTCCACACGAGCGAGCCGTCGGCCCGGACAATCGCACCAAAGCGGCGCTTCTTGTCGGTCAATTGCGCGCCAGCCCGCAAATAGCCATTCTCGACCAATTGGCCAAAGGCAACCCGCGGTTGCGACTTGGGCGATTGCATCGTTTCAAGTGAGCTTTCATCGAGCGGCAGTGCCATTTCGATGCGCTCTTCGGCGACCTTGCAATAAGTGCTGTCACGCTCACAGCCGATCCAATGGCGTTGAAGCCGTTTAGCCACCGCCCCCGTGGTGCCCGTGCCGAAAAACGGATCAAGCACGACATCGCCCGGATTAGTGCAGGCAAGAAGGATGCGATAGAGCAATGCTTCCGGTTTTTGCGTCGGATGGGCCTTGGTGCCGTTCAGCTTCAGACGCTCCTTGCCGGAGCAAATCGGGATCACCCAGTCCGAACGCATCTGCAGTTCGTCATTCAGCGTCTTCATGGAGCGATAATGGAAGGTGTAGCGCGCCTTGTCGCTTTTCGCCGCCCAGATAAGCGTTTCATGCGCATTGGTGAAGCGCGTGCCCTTGAAATTCGGCATCGGGTTCGACTTACGCCAGATGATGTCGTTGAGAATCCAGAAGCCCTGATCCTGCAACGTCGCGCCGACGCGGAAGATATTGTGATAGCTGCCGATAACCCACAAAGTGCCGTCGGGCTTCAGGATGCGCCGCGCCTCAGCCAGCCATTCTTGTGTGAACTTGTCATAGGCCGCGAAATTGTCGAACTTGTCCCAATCATCATCGACCGCATCGACCTGGCTGCCATCAGGACGCTGAAGATCGCCGCCAAGCTGGAGATTATAGGGCGGATCAGCAAAGACCATGTCGACGCAAGCGTCGGGCAAGGAGCGCATCGCCTCGATGCAATCCATCTTCAGAATGCTGTCGAGCGGCAGAGTTTTCTTGTCGACTTTTGCGACCTTGGTTGCGGCTTTCGGTTTGACCGCAATTTTTTCCATAACACCCATTGAACAAGGCTCCCCGCCTGAACAGCGCAAATCAGGGGCCAGCGATGAGTCTTCGGGACTCGCAGGTCAAGCAGTTTCGATTGTCGCGACTCGTTGGATTCCCTTGCGGAATCGCAAATATGGGCGGAACGAAAGGAGTCCGGCACAAGATATGGAGTCTCAAGATTCCAGCCGGACTCAACCCCTAGTGGTGTTGCCCTAAAGACTCACCCATAAAGATTTTACATTCATTTACTTTAATCCTCCCCAACGACTTGCGTTGGGGAGGTGGCATCGCGAAGCGATGACGGAGGGGAATTGCACCGTCGCTGTCCCCTCCACCATTTGACGCTTCGCGCCAAACGGTCCCCCTCCCCATCGCAAGTCGATGGGGAGGATTCACAGAAGTTTCAACTGCGCCACCGGAGCAAAACTCCGGCGATGCAGAGGCGTCGGTCCCAAGCGACGCAACGCTTCGAGATGCCCGGCAGAGCCATAGCCCTTGTTGGAAGCCCATCCATAGCCGGGGTGCATCGCGTCATAACTGCGCATCAAACGGTCGCGATGCTCCTTGGCGATGATACTGGCGGCAGAGATGCAGGGGTGGATGGCATCGCCGCCAATTACCGCTTCTGCAGTATACCGCCATTTAGGCAGGCGGTTACCGTCTACCAGCACTTGGACCGGCTCAATCGCTAACGCATCGACCGCGCGCGTCATTGCGAGCATCGTCGCCTGCAATATGTTGATGCTGTCGATTTCCCCGACATCCGCGACGCCGATTGCCCAGCGACAGGACGCCTTGATCTGCGCCTCCAATTGCTCGCGTTTTTTGGCACTCAGCTTCTTGCTGTCATCTAGACCTTGTATCCCGCCTTCGCAAAGCACAACAGCGGCAGCGACCACCGGGCCGGCCAATGGCCCCCTGCCCGCCTCATCTACACCTACGATCATATGCGCCAGGCTGGATAGCGCCGGTTTTCGCCTGCGCTGTACAGACAGACAATATTTCCGGATGGGTCCAACAGCCGTGCCTCGCGCCAGCCCCAGCTTTCATCCTGAGGCAATTGTTCGAACGCGAAACCTTCACTGACCAGTTCATTCACCCAGGCATCCAGCCGCTTGCTTTCGAAATAGACGACGGTCGAGGTGGCGATATCCTGACTTTCGTGGATTGAGAAAGTTGCGCCATTGGGCACCTCGAAACGAGCATAGCCGTTGGAAGGGCTATCAACGATTTGCTGCAGCCCCAGCGCCTTGTAGAAATCGACCGATGCCGCATAGTTGGTGCAACCGACAGTCACCTGGTTGAGCGACGGACCTTCGACCATAGCGTCCTCACGAACATATTGGTGGCCCATTGGCCCGTGGCCCTGCCCGAGACCCGGCGCATCGTGGAGAGCAAGTCGAACAAACAGGCGCGCGCGTTCGATCGACTGCTCAAGCGTAAAGCCCTGACCTAATCCGGTCGCAATAGCACTGGCAAGCGTGCAGCCGGTGCCATGGGCATTGCGTGTTTCGATCCGCGGATCGGCCCAGTCGATGCCTTGCCCTTCGGCCAGATCAAGGCGATCAACAATAAGGTCACCTTCCGCATGCCCACCCTTGATGAGGAGCGGGATATGACGTTCGAGCAAAGCCTCTCGCCCCCCCAAAGCCTCCAGTTCAGGCAGGTTGGGCGTGGTCAGCGTCGCGAGCCGCATCAGCCGTTCAAAGGCCGAAATCGTATCGTCATCGGCAAGAATTGCCCCACTGCTTGCGACCATCACCGGATCGAATACGATGGGGCAGGACAATTCGGCGAGGCTGTCCGCCACCGCATGCGCTGTCTCTGCACTTCCGATCATTCCGATCTTGACCGCATCTACGCCAATATCGCTGACGACTGCTGCAATCTGGTCAATCACCATTTGCGTCGGAATCATATGGACCGCATCGACGCCCAGCGTGTTCTGCGCGGTGATTGCGGTCACCGCCGTCATCGCGTGGCCACCCAGCATGGTGACGGTCTTGATGTCGGCCTGAATACCCGCACCGCCGCCGCTGTCAGAACCGGCAATGATCAGGATGCGGGCGGTAGTCATCCCTTATATTTCCTCACGGTTGAGGCCGGATATTTCTCAAGCAATTTTTCTGTCCGCGTAGGGCGGTCGAGCAATTCACCGCCGCAATTGGGGCAGCGTTCATCCAGGGCATCGGCACATTCGGCGCAGAAAGTACATTCGAACGAGCAGATGAAAGCGCCGCCAGATTGCGCCGGCAAATCGACGCCGCACTTTTCGCAATCGGGGCGCATTTCCAGCATCAGACAGCTTCCTCTACGGCGGCGCAGATACGGTCGACAATCGCACGAACTTGCTTGGCATCGTCGCCTTCGGCCATCACGCGTATCAACGGCTCGGTGCCCGAGGGCCGAATGACAAGGCGCCCGGAGCCCTCCAACTCTTTTTCCGCCGCGGCAATGACCGATTTGACCGTAGCATTCTCCAGCGGCTTGCCACCCGAATAGCGCACATTTTTGAGCAACTGCGGAACCGGATCGAAGAGATGCAGCAATTCACTAGCCTTCTTTCCGCTCTCGACCAGTTCGGCGAGAACCTGCAGCGCGGCAATGGTTCCGTCACCGGTAGTGGCATGATCGAGCATGATCATATGCCCTGATTGCTCGCCGCCAACATTCATCCCACGCGCGCGCATTTCTTCCAGCACATAACGGTCGCCAACCTTGGCGCGGACGAGTTCGAGATGCTGGTTTTGCAAATAGCGTTCAAGGCCGAGGTTCGACATCACCGTTGCGACAATGCCTTTCCCACGTAACAAACCATTGCGGCTCATCGCGGTTCCGAGCAGTGCCATTATCTGATCACCATCAACAACGCGGCCTTGTTCATCCACTACAATCAGACGGTCGGCATCGCCATCCAGCGCAATACCGATGTCGGCACCTGCGGCGACCACCGTTTCCTGCAGCGTCGCCGTGTGGGTGGAGCCGACGCGATCATTGATATTCTTGCCATTGGGATTGACCCCAATCGCAGTTACCCTTGCTCCCAATTCCCAGATTGCGGCAGGCGCCACCTGATAGGCCGCCCCATGCGCGCAATCGAGCACGACATGCAGACCGTCAAAACGGATATGCTCAGGCAAGGTAGCCTTTACCGCGTGAATATACCGCCCGCGCGCATCCTCCACGCGGCGGGCACGGCCAATATCCATCGACTTGGCAAGCTTGGGCGGCTGGTCGAGCAGGGCCTCGATCGCATGCTCATCTTCGTCCGATAGCTTGAATCCATCGGGTCCAAACAGCTTGATGCCGTTATCCTCATAGGGGTTATGGCTTGCCGAAATCATCACGCCAAGGTCAGCCCGCATGGAACGGGTAAGCAGGGCAACTGCAGGCGTCGGGATCGGCCCGAACTGGATCACATCCATACCAACGCTTGTAAAACCGGCCACCAGCGCATTTTCCACCATATAGCCAGACAACCTTGTATCTTTACCGATGACAACGCGGTGTTTGTGATCGCCACGCAGGAAATGTGCGCCCGCTGCCTGCCCCACCTTCATCGCCATTTCAGCGGTCATGGCGCTGGCATTCGTACGCCCGCGGATACCGTCCGTGCCGAAATATTTCCTGCCGCCCAACTGCTAGACTCCCTTAATTTGTTAGCTCCAGCCTTAGCCAGCGTCGCCACATGCTCCAAGCCGGAAATTCACTTCCCGCCGTAAAGTCTTGCCGCTTGTCAGTTTTGTCCAGCAGTGCATAAGAGGCGCAAAATCGACAATGGGAGCTTGCATGAAAAAGGCGTGGATCATTTTGGCAGCGTTGATTGCCGGATTGCTGATCGGGATGGCGGTTGGCGATCGCTCCCCGCTCTTCCACGATGTTGCCGATGTCGTTGGCACGATCTGGCTCAACGGCCTTCGGATGACCGTGATCCCGCTCGTCGTCGCCTTGCTGATTACCGGTATCGTCCAAACCGCGAACGCTGCGAGCGCAGGGCGCACCGCAATGCGTTCGGTAATTACCATGATCTCCATCCTCGTGCTGGTCACAATCATGGCAGCGATTGTCACCCCTGCCCTGCTGGCGATTTTCCCGCTCGATCCGGATGCTGCACAGGCCTTGCGCCAAGCCATGGGCGCAGTCGAACCCGCCGCCGCACCGCCGCCGTTCAGCGAGTTTCTGAAAGCGGTGGTCCCGACCAATCCGTTTCAAGCTGCGGCAAGTGATGCGCTACTACCGCTCATCATCTTTACGATAGCCTTTGCTTTCGCAATTACGCGGCTGGAGGCTGGCAAGAAACAGATATTGGCGGGCTTCTTCGAAGCTATGGCCGAAGCGATGGTCACGGTGATCAGCTGGGTACTCGCCCTCGCTCCGATCGGTGTGTTTGCCTTGGGAGTAGTGCTGGGGATGACTGCCGGTGCCGCCGCCTTTGGCGCGCTCGTGCATTATGTGTTGGTGGTCACCGCCATTGGCACAATCATCATGCTGTCCGCTTATCCGGTCGCCATGTTCGGTGCGCGATTCAATCTGTTCGATTTTGCCCGAGCGGCAATCCCGGCCCAATCGGTCGCCATCTCAACGCAAAGCTCGCTCGCATCGCTTCCCGCGATGGTGCAGGGTGCCAAGCAACTCGGTGTTGGTGCGCGCAGCACCGATATCGTCCTGCCGATGGCCGTCGCGATATTCCGCGCGACCAGCCCGGCGATGAACCTGGCGGTGGCGATTTATGTCGCGCACTGGATGGGGATCGAGCTTGGCCCCGAACAGATCGTTATCGGCGTGGTAGTCGCATCGATTACGACGCTGGGTTCGGTCAGCCTGCCCGGATCGATCAGTTTCATCGCCGCAATCGCCCCGATCTGCATCGCGATGGGGATTCCCATCGAACCGCTCGCGGTACTGGTTGCCATTGAGACTTTCCCCGATATCATGCGGACATTGGGCAATGTGACTATGGATATTGCCGTAACCGGCACCATCGCCCGAGCAGAGGGCGACCTCGAAAAAGGAGAGGCAGCATGAAATATCGTGAATTAGGCCACGGCCTCAAAGTTTCCGCAATCGGCGTCGGCTGCATGCCGATGATTAAGGGCGGCAATATTCTTTATGGCGAAGCCGCCGATCCCGATGAGGCGATCAAGACTATCCACCGCGCGATCGACCTCGGCATCACCTTTTTCGACACCGCGCAAATTTACGGCCCGTTCCAGAATGAGGAATTGGTAGGTGAGGCGATCAAGGGCAAACGCGACGGGTTGGTTATCGCGACCAAATTCGGTTTCCGTTTCGATGGCAACAAGATTGTCGGCGTCGATGGCTCGGCAGCCAATGCCAAGGCGTCGGTCGAAGGCTGCCTGAAGCGTTTAGGCATCGACTGCATCGACCTGTTCTACCAACATCGCGTCGATCCCAATGTGCCCATCGAGGAAACCGTCGGCGCAATGGCGGATCTTATCAAAGAGGGCAAGATCAAGCATATCGGGTTATCCGAAGCAGGCCCCGCGACACTTCGTCGCGCTGCCGCCGTGGCGCCAATCAGCGCGCTGCAGAGCGAATATTCGTTATGGGAACGCGATATCGAGGAAGACATTTTGCCTACCTGTCGCGAACTGGGCATCGGCTTTGTACCCTATTCGCCGCTCGGTCGCGGGTTCCTGACAGGATCGATCCGCAGCCTTGATGACCTGCCCGAAAATGACTGGCGCCGGAACGATCCGCGCTATCAGGGGGATAATTTCGCGGCGAACCTAAAAGTCGTCGATATCGTCGGCGAGGTTGCTGCCAAGCATGGCGCTTCGAACGCACAGGTCGCGCTGGCGTGGTTACTGGCGCAAGGCGACGACATCGTTCCTATCCCCGGCTTCAAGCGCCGCGTCACTATGGAAGACAGCGCCAAGGCGGCTGAGGTGGCATTGGATGCCAACGATCTGGCCAAGCTGGAAGCAGCTGCACCACGCGGTGGCACGGCTGGGCCGCGCTATGGCGAATCTGGCATGCGGATGGTCAGGCTATAGGCCGAGCCAACGGTAGATTCCTGCGCCATAATTGCCGAACAGATTGTGCGCCCAGGTTGCGGCAAGCCAGAATATTACGCCGATCAGCAGGATACGTGGCTCGACCTTTGCCAGCTGTGACAGGCGCGGCAGAAAACTCGTTTGCCTCTCCCACTTGGCCCATGCGTCACCGAGCGAGGCCTCTTTCTTACGATCCTGTCCGTAAGACCCGGCCAGCGCGAGCAACACAAGGCTACCGTTGAACAGGAAACTGTCCATCCGTGGCGCAACCAGCATGTGCGACAGGCCCCAAAGTGCAAATCCCCACATCATAGGGTGACGTGTCACGCGAAATACGCCGGTCGGTACTTTAGCGGCAAGCGTGCGGATCATATCGCCATCAGGATCCGGCATCGCCGGATTGCCGCGGTGTGACCCGACAAAGAGGATCGCCGCGAGCAGCGTCAAAATGCTTGCAACGATCCAGATGGCGTTGGTCGGCGCCCAATACATTTCACCGGCGGGCGCCTGTGAAAATTCCCAGATCATCCAGCCAAAGCCGGCAAGCGAAACTAGCGAATAGACACCCAGAAAGCCTTTTTCGCCAAGCCGCCCAACCATGGGTCGACGCAGCGGGTGCGACATCAGGAAATGGCTGCCCACGAAAAACACGCAAGCCGTCAACAACGGTGCCAGACTATCCATATGTCCCTCCTCCCGCCGTCAGGCGTCAATGTTCATAGGCTTTGGGCAATGCCCCTTCCTGTGGCGTGCGATAGCGATCGCGTAGCCTGTCCTGCCGGTTGCCGAGCGGCTGCTCTATGCCGTCAATCAGAACATGCGTCGGCGCGCTGGTCAGTTCGAGCGGATCGCCATCCCAAACCACGACATCGCCTGCCCTGCCTGTCTTCAGGCTGCCGAGACGGTCGCCTACGCCAAGGATCTCGGCGGGGGCAGAGCTGATAGCAGCGAAGGCCTCATCCCAGGTCAGGCCGCTGGCGCGCGGAACGCGCTGCAGGCTGACAAGGTTTCCGGCATATTGGGTGGTGTAGCGCAACTGGTGCGAATCCCGGTCGTTGATCATGCCGATCGCCACCTTGACGCCAGCGTCTTTCATGCGACCGACATTGGACTGGGTGGCTCCCAGCATTTCAAATGTCGCAGGCAGATCGTTGAGCGCCGAAGCGATCACTGGAACGCCAGCCTGGGCCAGCTGCGAAGCCACCCGCCAGCCTTCACTGGCACCTACGAAAACCATCTTGATTGCCGGAAATTCCCGTTTGAGCTCAAGCAGGCGGAGAATGTCGTTCGCGCCCTCGACATGGATCAGCAGGCGCTGTTCGCCGCGGAGGACCGCCTGCAGGACACGGGCATCTTCCTTCTTCAGCAGATCGTCGTCAAAGGCATCGCCACCAGCGGCATGATCCTGTGCTTCGCGCAGCATGGCGCGGAAATGCAGATAGTTGCCGGAACGGCTTCCACCTGCCGCGGCAGCCCCGGCTTCGCCAAACTGCGCGAACTGGAAGGCACGCGGCCTTGTTACAGGATCGATATCCGCGCCGAGATCGGCAATCGCCCCCTGCCCTGCAAAGATGCTGCCGCCGCCGTCAGGTGCAACGACGGCACGGGTCACGCCCGCACTGCGGTTGACAGCTATGGGCGAACGGAATGGATCAATGGCAGGTGCGACATCGATGGCTGCCGAAAAGCCGCTCTTGCCGCCGCCTTTGTCGTTGGTACCGTCCACTGCATCGACTTCGGAAAGCCCGAGGCGGCTGAAGCCCGCGAAGATACCCGGCGTCACCCATTTACCCGTAGCATCGATTGTGCGCGCACCCGCAGGTATGGCAACGCCCTTGCCCGCCGCAACGATGGTTCCATCGCGGACGACTACCGTTCCGCCTTCAATCGGCGTGGAGCCATCTCCAACCACCAGCTTCCCGCCGGTAATGGCGATGGTTTCAGCTGCTGCAGGTGCTGCGAGCGACGCAAGGGCGGCTGCTACAAAAAGAAGATGCCTCATTTCACATCTCCTTCGCCAGGCTGGCCAAGCTCAAAGTCGCTCACCGGCCTGCGCTTTGCATCGCTGGCATCGAACAGCAGCGCGCCATCGACCCACACTTTGTCTGGCCGCGAATAGACCGACAGCGGATTGCCGTTCCACAGCACAAGGTCGGCCATCTTCCCCGGTTTCAGGCTGCCCGTCATCTTGTCGATACCCAGCGCCTTGGCCGGGTTAAAGGTCAGCCAGCTGATCGCTGTCGCATCCGAAATCTGGAAACCCATGCGGCGACCATTGGCGAGCGCCTTGGCCGCTTCCTGATTCAGACGCTGGATCTGGTTTTCATCATCCGAATGGATGATCACGCAGGCCCCGGCATTTTGCAATATGCCTGCATTTTCGGGGATGGCGTCATAGGCTTCCATCTTGAAGCCCCACCAGTCGGCCCAAACTGCGGAGCAAACTTCGTTCTCTTTCAGCAAGTCACCGATTTTATAGGCTTCGACTGCATGGTGGAAGGTTGATACCTTATAGCCAAATTCCTTCGCCATATCGAGGACGATGGCCATTTCGTCGGCGCGGTAGCAGTGGTTCTGGATCTTGATGTCGCCATCCAACACGCCTGCGAGCGTTTCCATGCCGATATCGCGGGTATATTCCTTCCCGCTGTCGCGCTTTTTCTTATATTCTTGCGCCTTGATCCAGGTCTGGCGATTGACCGCCAGATTGCCCATGCGCGTGGAAGGCATGCGTCCCTTTGCGCCATAGACGCGCTTGGGATTTTCACCGCACGCCATCTTCAGGCCATAAGGTGCGCCCGGAAACTTCATTCCCTGTACCGTGCGGGCATAGACATTTTTAAGCACCACCGAACGGCCACCCATCAGGTTCGCCGATCCGGGCAGGACTTGCAGCGACGTCACGCCGCCATTGGCCAGCGCGCGGCTGAAGCCAGGATCCTGCGGCCAGACGCTATGTTCGGCCCATACTTCGGGCGTGGTCGGGGCGGTCGCTTCGTTGCCATCGTCATGCGCAGCGACCGACGGCGTCGGATAATCTCCAAGGTGCGAGTGGATATCGATGATGCCGGGCGTCACATATTTGCCCGCCCCGTCAAACACAGCAATATCTGCCGGTATCGGTGTTTCAGGCCCGCCGACCGACTGGATCTTGTCGCCCGCAAAGAACACCACGCCATTGTCGATGCGCCCGCCTTCACCATCGAAAATGGTGACGTTGCGGATCGCCGTCGCCATGCCCGGATAAGGCTTGTAGGTCGACGGATAGGGATCCTTGTTCAGCTTTGCCGGCTTTTCAGCAGGAGCCGCCGCCGAAGCGCTTTTGGGCGCTTCGGAGGTGTTCGAACAGGCAATGAGCGCGAGCGGAGCGGCGAGGATTGACCAGCGGAACCGTCCCGTCATGTTTAGGCCGCCTTTTCTGCTGCAGGCTCTTCATCCTTCAGCGTATCGAGGTGCATCCAGCGCTTCACCATTGGCGAAAGCAGCAGGACGACGACGGCAACGCCGATCGAAATCCAGCCAAACAACTCATAGACATCAAGCAGACCCTGCTTCGTCATCTGGCCATCATGTCCGCCTGTGGCTTCACCGATCTTGCCGGCAACGAAATTGCCAACCGCCGTCATGTAGAACCATGCGCCCATTATAAGCGAAGCGAGAAATTTCGGCGCGAGCCGGTTCATGGCCGACAGTCCAACCGGCGACAGGCAAAGCTCCGCCGTGGTGGCGAGCAGATAGTAAGCGAAGACCAGAATAACCGGCGTCATCGCTGCGACACCAAAAGCCTGCGCTCCCCATACCAGCACGAGGTTTGCCAGCCCCATTTGCAGCAATGCCAGACCGAATTTGGCCGGTGCCGACGGCTCCTTCCCGCGCTTGCCCAGCCATACCCAAAGGCCCGCAAATACGGGCGCGAATATCATGATGATAATCGGGTTGATCGATTGGAAGATCGCAGCGGGAACGCCGCCACGATCCACGAAACGGTCGGTAAACAGGTTCATCGAACCGCCCGCCTGTTCAAACAGACCCCAGAAAAGCGGGTTTAGAGAAATCAGGAAAAGGATTGCAAACATGCGTTCGCGCGGTTCCTTTTCCAGCTTGAAGCTTTCGTAAAGAACATAACCCAAAAGCGAAATGCCCGAGACGACAAGCAAGCCCTGGATGACATCCTGATACTGCACCAGCGCCCAGCAGACCGCTACTGCCGCGAGGCCAATGCCATAAAGAGTCCATTCCTTTGACTTAGATAGCGGCGAAGGCGCTTCACCAGCGCCGTTCAGCGCTTTCTTGCCCAGCACGAAAACGATCAGGCCGGCGAGCATACCGATACCGGCAAGGCCAAAACCCCAGCCCCAGCCGATGGTTTCACCAAGATAACCGACAAGGATCGTACCAATCGCGGCACCTACGTTGATGCCCATATAGAAGACGGTGTAGGCACCATCGCGGCGGATATCGGTCAGCTTGTACAACTGCCCGACCATCACCGAGATATTGGCCTTCAGGAAGCCCGAACCAACGATGATGAACGCCAAGGCGGCCCAGAAGACGTTGATTGCCGGGTCACTCTGCCCGCCCGTCCCTTCAACCGCCATCAGGCTGTGGCCGATGGCAAGCAGCAGGCCGCCGAACAGGACCGCCTTGCGCTGACCCAGATAACGGTCGGCCAGATAGCCGCCCAGAACCGGGGTGATGTACACGAGGCTGGTATAGGCACCATAGATCAGGTTCGCCTTGCCGTCGCTGAACAGCCAATGCTTGGTCAGGTAGAATATCAGCAGCGCGCGCATGCCGTAATAGGAGAAACGCTCCCACATTTCGGCGAAAAACAGCATGTACAGCCCTTTGGGGTGACCTGCAAATTCGGGTTCCTTCTGAATGGCGACCTTTGCGCCAATGGCGAGGAAAATACCAAGAACGACGACGGTAATTGCAGCAATCCAGTCGCCTTCGACCCAAAGGCCCATCGGTTTCAAATCGGTCACGAGACCCACCTTCCCTATGATTATGTAGCGCGCCCCTCCCCGGGGCCATTGGCCGGGCAACCTAACGGAAAAATTGCGCCTGTGAAGAATTTTGTTGCGCTTGTTACCGCTTTTCGGTGAACGGAGGGTCGATGTTCAACGACCTCTCCTCGCTGCCCGCATATCTCGCCACACGTAGATCGGGAAAGCCGCGCGACATGATTGCCCCCGGCCCCGACGCTGCTCAGCTTGACGCAATACTGCAGATTGCGATGCGCACACCCGACCATGGCAAGCTCTTTCCTTGGCGCTTTATCACAGTTCAGGATCGGAATGCCTTTGCAGCCCTGATTCAAACAGCCTTTGTTTCGGCCAACCCGGATGCAAGACCGGCCCAGGTTGAAGCAGCCATAGCGCCCGCCCATTTTGCGCCGACATTGGTCTTGTTGCTATACGCCCCCCAGGAAAGCCCGAAGATACCGCTGTGGGAACAGCAATTGAGCGTCGGCGCGGTCGGCATGAACCTGCTTCACGCGGCGCATGCCCATGGCTTTGTGGCTAGCTGGATTACCGGCTGGGCGAGTTACGACCCGGTAGTTCGTGCGGCGATTTGCGACGGTGAGGAGCAGATTGCCGGGCTGTTCTACATCGGCACCGCAAGCCAGCCACTCGAAGAACGCCCTCGACCGGATCCTGCAAACATCATCCGCTCCTGGCCCTAAGACGACGATTTAATCGAAAGGTTAAACTTGACGCGCCCTACTGTGTTATGGCAGTAAGGTGGTCATGAAAACCGAGAGCAAGCCCGTCTATCTGAAACTACGTGATGAAATCGCAGCGGCCATTCTTGATGGTCGCTTTTCAGAAGGTGATCTGCTTCCGTCGGTTCGCGCCTTTGCCGCGCAACAGGGCGCAAATCCGCTAACGGTGGCCAAGGCCTATCAGCTGTTTCAGGATAGCGGTCTGGTCGATGTGAAGCGCGGTGTGGGCCTGTTTGTTGCGCATGGCGCGGTTGACCGGTTGCGCAAGACCGAACGCGACCATTTCATCCAAAATGTCTGGCCTGATGTCCGCGACCAGATGCGACGCGCCGGCATTGCCCCAAGCGAGTTGCTCGAACAGGTTTAACCTGCGGCTGCAATAGCCTTCAGATAGTCTCCACGCACAGACTTGTCAGCGGGGGCAAGTTTGTTCGCCTTGCGCAATAAATCTCTGGCATCCTTGGGCCGGACTTTTGCGGCCAGCAGTGCCTGCCCATAAATATGCGTCGCCATGAAGCTGGCGGGGTCTGCATAATAGGCGAGCTGCGCTGTATATATCGCTTCCTTATGCCGCCCAAGTGCCGACAGCGCGCGGGCAATGTTCGCATTCAGCGCGATATCGTTGGGGCCGATCGCTTGACGAAGACGATACAGCCATGGCAGCGCCGCCTTCCACTCCTGCCTATCCAGCAAATCAAATGCCCAAAGTCGCATGGCGACCGGATCGTTGGGATTATATCCGATATAAGCCTGCAGCGATGATGATGCTGCCTCTGCACTCCCTGCCCGCCGGTGCGCTGCGACCAGACGCTGCAAAACGTCTGCGGTGAAATTGACCGAACGCGCCTTTTCATAGGCCGTGGCTGCCGCAGCATGGTTGCCTGCCAGAGTTTCAACATCACCGACAAGCAATTGCGCCTCAGCCACGCCCTCATTGCCGTTGAGCAGCTGCCCTGCCCTTTGCCGTGCTTCATCAACCCGGCCCTGTTGCAGCAACAATCGGATATAGGGGATGACATTGGCGGCAGCGCCAGGATTGCGTGCGGCATTATCGGCGATCGCCGCGGTTTGCGATGCCGAAGGCAGCGGGCCATTTACGCTCAGGTTCAGGAACATGCCGGCATCCAGCTTTGCCGCTGCGGGGCCTCGCTCCCCCAGTGCCTCCTGAATGCGCGCCGCAAGACGGACTGAATAATTGTCGGCATCGGGCCGGTTGGCCAATGGTGCAACCATCGACCAAGCAGCAAGATGGTCGCCCGAACGATGCAGCGCTCGCGCCAATACAAGTCGAACCGTGGCATTGTCCGGTTGCGCTTCAAGAAGCGGGCCCAATCTATCCACTGCCTTGTTAAAATTTCCGAGCTCATAATCGCACACAGAAATCAGCAATTGTGGCGCAGGAAGGTCGCCAAATGGACCAGCCATTTTGTCGGCCAGATTTCGTGCCAACGCATAATTGCCGGCCCGTGCCGCTATCACTGACTGCATGTAAAAGGCGCGGGCATTTTTGGTATCAAGCGTCAAAATTTTCCGCGCCTGTGCCAGCATATCCCGGTATCGGCCCGCTTCGCCCAGGGTCGCACCATATTCTTCAAGCAGCGGAACATCATTAGGGTCAATCTGGAGCCCGCGCTCAAACCAGGGTAAGGCAGCAAGCATCCCAAATTGTGATCGGACCATACGCCCGCGCAGTTCCAGCGCACGGATATTGGCAGGATCAAGCTCTACTGCCCGGTCTAGCGCTTGTATGGCGCCGCCCTGATTGGAAATAACGATGCGCAATCGACCAGTTTCGGTCCAAAGCTGGCTGTCATCAGGTGCAAGTGCCAGCCCCTCATCAAAGCTTATACTCGCCGCATCGGTATCCCCACGGGCCATCTGTACCCGCCCCAATATGCGATAGGCATAAGGCAGATGCTCGCGCGCAATTGGCGAACGGGTCAGCATCTCTTCAGCTTGTTCGAGATCGCCTGTCAGCCACAAAGCGTGCGCCTTAAGATGGGTGATTTGCCCGTCATCAACCCCCAGAGCTTCAGCGCGCTGCAGTTCCGCTTTTGCAGTAACGCCGTCGAACAGGTGCAGCGCGACTTCGGCAAGGCGACGATGGGCTTCTGCCCAGCGTGGATCAGCGGCCGTAGCATTCAGCAATTCGACACGCGCCGACCGCCAGTCCTTTTGTGTAATATATGCCTCGGCGCTCTCTAATGCGGCGCGCGCCTTTTCGTTACCCTCTCGCTCCGCAGTCAAGGCTATGGAGGCTTTCGAAACCAAGGCGACCACCAACATCGTCCGCAACGCTGCAGAGAATGGTTGGTGCTTTGTGCCCGTCATCAGACATGCATCTCATATTGCTTCAGCAAATCATAGAGGGTCGGGCGGCTGATACCCAGCAGCTTGGCTGCATTCGATATATTGCCCTCGGTCCGTGCGATGGCCCGCCCAATGGCTTTCCGGTCCGCCGCTTCACGCGCGGCCTTCAGATTGAGCAACCGGTCGTCATCGTCGACAATATCAAATTGCAGGTCATCAACCGTTACAAATTTGGTCTCAGCCATGATAACTGCACGCTTTACGCGGTTTTCGAGCTCCCGGACATTGCCCGGCCAGTCCCATTGGTCGATGGCGGTCAGCGCACTTGCGGCAAAACCCTTGATAGACGGATTCATCTCGCGTGCAAAACGGCTGAGGAAATGTTTCGCCAACAGAACCGCATCGCCATTACGGTCGGAAAGCCGCGGGATATGAACCGGCACCTCCGCCAAGCGATAGTAAAGATCATCGCGGAAGGTCTTGTCGGTAATCATCTGGTTGAGGTCACGGTGGGTCGCGCTGACAATGCGGACATCAACGGGTATCGTCTTGCGTCCGCCAATTCGTTCAATCACGCGTTCCTGGATGAAGCGCAGCAATTTGACCTGCAAGGCCAGCGGTATATCTCCCACTTCATCAAGGAACAGTGTTCCGCCATTGGCCAGCTCGATCTTGCCTTCGGTCATTTTCACAGCACCGGTGAAGGCACCTTTTTCGTGCCCGAAAAGTTCGGATTCCAGAAGGTTTTCGGGGATGGCGCCACAATTGATTGCGACAAAAGGTTTGCCCTTGCGATCGCTTGCATCATGCAGCCCACGCGCCAGCAACTCCTTGCCGGTTCCGCTGGCGCCCAGCAACATCACCGATACATTGGTGTTGGCAACCCTTTCTATCGTACGCGCCGCCTTGAGCATTTCCGGGGCCGCCGTAATCATGGTCCCGAAAAGCATCTCGCCAGCAATGTCCGGGGCCTGCGCCTTTTGATTCTGCTGTTCCAGATCGCGCACGTGAAACGCGCGTTTGACGATCAGATGCAATTCATCAATATCGACCGGCTTTTGGTAAAAATCCCAAGCTCCCGCCGAAATCGCCTGCAGGGCGCTCTCTTTCGCATTGTGGCCAGATGCGACGATCACCTTGGTATCGGGTTTGACGAGCAAAATCTCTTCAAGCACTGCAAAGCCTTCGGTCACGCCGTCCGGGTCCGGTGGCAAGCCAAGGTCAAGCGTCACAACATCGGGTTCTTCCGAACGCAAAATCGCCAAGGCTTCCGATCGGTTCGCTGCACAGAATACCTCGAAATCCTCATAGGACCATTTCAACTGGCGTTGCAGCCCCAGATCATCCTCGACGATTAGCAGTTTCTTTTTTGGCTGTTCCATAGTCATGCTGCCTTATCGATTTCATCGATGTCCGACGGTCGCTGTGCGACCGGTAACAAAAGGGTCATTCGCGTGCCTTTTCCTATCCGGCTGTCGACATGCAACTGCCCACCCAGCGATTGGGCCAGTGCGCGCGCTTCATAGGCTCCGATACCGAAACCGCCGCTCTTGGTGGATTCGAATGGCTTGAAAAGCTGGTTCGCCACGAAGGACTCGGTCATGCCGCAGCCTCTGTCGGACACCCGGATTGAGACCCAATCATCCTGCCGGGAAACGCTGATGCGAATGGGTGTGCCGTCTTCGGTCGCATCAATGGCGTTTTGGACCAGGTGATTCAAAATTGTTTCGACACGCCCTGCGTCGGCCATGGCAAACAGATCGGGCGAAAAGTCGGTTTCGATCGGATAAATCAGCCGCTTGCCGTGAATGACACTACTGACCGTCTTTTCGATATCTATGGCTTCGATGGCTGAATGTCGGGTCTGGCTGTGCTGCGAAAGCCGCGCCAGCAGGTCGTTCATCTTGCCCACCGAATTTTGCAGCGTTTCGATCATATCCGCCTGAAATGCCGGTTTTTCTGCATGCTTTTCGGCGTTCCGCGCCAAAATGCTGAGTTGGCTGACGAGATTTTTGATGTCGTGCATGACGAAGGCAAAACGGCGATTAAATTGCTCGAACTGACGGCTTTCAGTCAGCGCCTCCTGGCTAGTCGCCTCGGCCAGATAGCTTGCCAATTGACGCCCGACGACGCGCATCATGTCCAGATCTTCCCAATCCAAACCGCGTTTGATCGGCGGTTTGGCCAATACGGCTATGCCGGCCAGTCGACCGAAATGGACCAGCGGAATAATCGCCCAGGCCCGCGTCTCTTCGTACAGCCATTGCGGAATGGCCCGTTCATCAACCTTGTCGTCTACGCCGTCGCGCACTGCATCCATGAGAACGATATGTCCGGTCTGTTCAAAGAAAGGCACAGTGTGTGAATTGCCGGCATAGGTCGGGATATCCGCTGTTGGCCAATTCCAGCGGGCCTGCAACACCAGTCGCGATTCATTGTCGCGTGTCAGCAGCAAGCCTGCGGGTGAATCGAAGATGTCTGCGAGCGACTTGACCACACGTTCATGAAACGGCGCAGCATCGCTTGGAAAACCGATAGTCTCTGCAAAACGCATCCACTCCGCGCGATAATCATAACGATGCTGGAAAAAATTCTTGGCGATTACGACATTCAGCCAAGCGCGAAATTTGCCGGAGGGTACGATCAGCATCGCGGCGAGCGACATGGCAAAAATCAAGGTAATCTGGGCCATGCGAACATAGCTTCCGCCGACCAGTTGCAACGCGGTCGCCAGCAATACCATCGCCAAAAGATAGGCGCCAATTGCCATGAGCGAGACCGACTGGAACGTCACCGACCGTGAAAGCCGCAGACGCCAACTGCTGTTGCGGCGCGTTGCCAATGCGAACACCGGTACCAGCAACGTCATGATGAAGCCGCGCATTGCGATGAATTCACCCGGCCAACTCCCCGACAAATAGCCGATGGTGTAGAGATTGAGATCATACATCCAGGTCGCGGCAAGTGCGGCCATAGGAAGGCTAATTCCCCACCGTGCTTCCGGAGCGGATACAGTGTAGAGATTGTGCACCAGAACAATCGCGCCGATGGCAAATATCATGCGCAACATCTGGACAGTTTTGGCGGCCGCTGCAGAGGCTAGCGCGCTGTCTGGCACCAGTGAAAGCACGACAAAGTCAATGAATGGCTGCATCAATAGTGCCAACAACAACGCACCGTACAGCATTCTGATAGTCCGCGGGTGTTCGCTACCTTCGCCATTTTGCAAAAGCGCAAAGAGGAACCCAAGCCACCCAAGATTGCGCAATGTTTCGCCGGTTGAGGCCAATGTGCTCGATGACCCGCCGATAATTGTGGCAATGCCCCAGAATGCGGTCAGTGCCAGCGCGGCAATCATCGCCAACCGCTGGCGACTGCGCCCGCCATATTGGTGGAACACCCAAATCGCCAATGCCGCATATAAAAACCCTGCAGCGGAATGCCCCCAAAATGCAGCAAAGGTCAGCACCGAACCCATCAGCGCGCCCCTTCCGGCCAGATCACCACCCGGATCGTCTGCAATATGATCACAAGATCCAGAAAAGGCGTATAATTTTTGGCGTAGTACAGATCATATTCCAGCTTTTGCCGGGAATCGTCGAGCGACGCGCCATAGGGATAGTTGATCTGCGCCCACCCGGTAATGCCCGGCTTCACAATGTGGCGCTCGGTAAAATAGGGCAGCTGTTTTTCAAGGTCGGCGACAAATTCCGGACGTTCCGGTCGCGGGCCGACAAAGCTCATATCGCCCTTCAGAACATTCCATGTCTGCGGAAGTTCGTCGATCCTAACCTTGCGGATAAACTTGCCGATGCGGGTGACGCGCGGGTCATTTTTCGCCGCCCATATTGCCTTGCCCTCAGCCTCTGCATCGCTTTGCATTGAGCGCAATTTGTATAGGTTGAACGGCTCGCCATAGCGCCCCACACGCTGTTGCCGGTAAAATGCCGGCCCCTTGCTTTCCAGTTTCACCGCAACCGCAAATAGCGCAATCAATGGTAGCGCAACGACCAGCAGCAGCGCACTGACCACGATGTCGAACAGCCGTTTGGCAATTCCCGAAAGTCGCCTGCCCGACGAGAAACCGTCGGAGAAAATCAGCCAACTGGGATTGACGCTATCCAGATCAACCCGGCCCGTTTCACGCTCCAGAAAACTGGAGATGTCGTTGACATGAACACCCGTGGTCTTGATGCGCAGCAAATCCTGTAGCGGCAGAGCGTTGCGCCGTTCTTCGAGTGCGAGCACCACTTCGCTGGTACCCAGTTTCTCGACGAAATCGGCAAGATTATAAATCGCGCTACGGCTGATCGCTTCGGGTACTACTTTTTTGCTTTCATCAAGCGAAATGAACCCGACAACCGCGAAACCCGATCCTGGGCGCGCCTCCAGATCCTTGATCCGCTGGGCCCTCTTGCCGGCACCCAATACCAGCAAGCGGCGTTTGAAACTGCCGCTGCCAATCAGGCTGCCCAATATCAGGCGGCTGAGCGCCAGATAGCCAAAAGACAGCCCCATCGCGTAGAGCGAATTGGAACGCCACAATGTCATCCCCGGCAGCGCAAAGGCCATAATGGCCATGAAGATTACACCCAGTGAAACAGCGACAATCAGCCGGGCAATGGCAAAGCGCAGCGATTGCAAGGCTTCAGGGCTGTAAACCCCCACGGCCATCGCAGCGAGTTGGACCGATGCGGCAAAGGTAAACAAGGGCCAGATGCGGTTGCCGATATAGTCGACATGCATGCCGATCTGGTTGGCGCGGATCACCCAAGCGGTCTCGGCGGCGGCGAGCAACAGGCACAGGTCCACCAGCGCCAGAAACAGGACGGCGTAAGGGACATAGTGCTTGAACAGCCTGATCATCGGAAATCGCGACCCATTTTCATCGCAATCATCCTTAACCGGTAAAGGTAAAGTGTCGCTTAATTTTACACATGACGCCCAAGCGCCATATTTTACAGATGTTTAGACGACGACGCAAATGTCGCTTTTCCCGACAAAGGGTGATTGCAGGCGCGGCCCGCTTTCAATAGGACTAAAGGCATGAAAATCACCCCTGTCATACTTTCTGGCGGCGGCGGCACGCGGCTTTGGCCGATGTCGACCCCCGATTGCCCCAAGCAGTTCCTGAAACTGGCCGGCGATGCGACGATGTTCCAGATGACACTGGCACGGGTGATGGATCGCGATTTCTTCACCGCCCCGCTGGTCGTCGGCAATGCCACGCATGCCGCCTTGATCGAAGAGCAAGCCCGCGAAGCAGGCGCGCCAGACGCCCGCACCATTCTTGAACCCTGCGCCCGTAACACTGCGCCCGCCATCGCCCTCGCCGCGCTCGCGGTGGATGACGCCAAGGCCCCATTGCTGGTGATGCCGAGCGATCATTTGATTGCCGATGTTCCCGCCTTCCACGCGGCGGTCATGGCCGCGCTGCCGCTGGTCGAGGAGGGCTGGCTCGTCACCTTCGGTATCACGCCCACCGCACCCGAAACCGGCTATGGCTATATCCGCATCGGGGAAGAATTGACCGCCGCGGTGTCGCGCGTCGAACGTTTTGTCGAAAAGCCGGATGCCGCCACCGCTCAAGCAATGATCGATGCAGGCAACCATGCCTGGAATGGCGGCATCTTTCTGTTCCGTGCCGACATCTATCTCGGCTGGCTGGCAAGCCTCGCGCCGGATATGCTGCACGCCGCACAGGCTGCAATGGACGGAGCCGAATGGCAAGGCGCTATGATCCGCCCCCAAGAAGCCGTCTTCGCCGCCTCCCCCGCCGACAGCATCGACTACGCGGTAATGGAAAAGGCAGACCGCGTTGCAGTCGCCCCGGTCAGCATGGGCTGGTCAGACGTCGGCAGCTGGGACAGCCTGTACGAGATCAGCGCAAAGGATGCGGAGGGCAACAGCATCCAGGGCGACGCCCGCCTATTGGGCAGCGCGGGCAATCTGGTGCGCAGCGACGGCCTGCGCATCAACCTGATCGGCGCACGCGACCTGATCGTCGTCGCGCATGGCAATGAAGTGCTGATCCTGCCACGCAGGCACAGCCAGGATGTGAAGAAGTTCAGCAGCTAACGGGGTACGCTGTCCGCAAACCAGCGCCGCCCGAACCAGAAAGCGACGTTGACGAGCAGGATGAGCACTGGCACCTCGACCAGCGGCCCGATCACCGCTGCAAAGGCCACCGGGGATGCCAGACCGAAGGCGGCAATTGCCACCGCAATCGCCAGCTCAAAATTATTGCCCGCCGCGGTAAACGCCACCGCCGTGGTGCGCGGATAATCGCTCGCGATCAGCTTGCCCATGAAGAAGCTGATCGTGAACTGGACCACGAAATAGATGGTCAGCGGGATGGCAATGCGGATCGTGTCGCTTGGCAAGGTCAGGATTTCGTTCCCCTTCAGGCTGAACATCGCGACGATGGTGAACAGCAATGCAACAAGGGTGATGGGGCCGATCTTTGGCAGGAAAACCTGCTCATACCATGCCTCACCCTTGGCCTTTGCCAGCCATTTGCGCGTCAGGAAACCGGCGAGGAAGGGTATGCCGAGATAGATCAGAACCGCCTCTGCAATCGTCCCGAAGCTGACGTTGACGATGCTGCCCTCCAGCCCGAACAGCGGCGGCAGGAAGGCGAGGAAGAACCATGCATAGACGCTGAAAAACAAGATCTGGAAGATCGAGTTGAACGCCACCAGCGCCGCGACATATTGGTTGTCGCCCTTTGCCAACTGGTTCCAGACGATCACCATCGCGATGCATCGCGCCAGCCCGATCAGGATCAGCCCGGTCATATATTCGGGCTTGTCCGACAAGAATGTTACCGCAAGCGCGAACATCAGCACCGGGCCGATGATCCAGTTCTGCACCAGCGAGATCGCCAGCACACGCTTATCCTCAAACACGCGCGGCAATTCTTCATAGCGCACGCGCGCGAGCGGCGGATACATCATCAGGATCAGGCCGATGGCGATAGGTATATTGGTCGATCCCCAGGACAGACTGTTGATCGCCTCAGGCAATCCGGCAAAAGTCGAACCCAGACCAACCCCCAGCACCATCGCCAGAAAAATCCACAGCGTCAGATAACGATCAAGGAAAGACAGCCGTTTCAAATTGCCTTCCGCCATTTCAGGCTGCTCCTTCCATCGTGCCAATTTCCGCCAGCGCGGCCTGCGTCTGTGCCTTGTCTATTCCCGCCAGATCGAGCGCCATGAACGCCTTCACCCGCATTTCGAGCAAGCGCCAGGTCTCTTCAAACGCCGCATCGACCTCGGCCTCGCTACCGTCCACATCTGCTGGATCGGGCAGCCCCCAATGCGCCTTAAGCGGGCTAACCAAAAAGACCGGACACACCTCTCCCGCTGCGTTGCCGCACACGGTAATGGCAAGGTCGATTGGCGGGGCATCAGGCCCCGAAAACTCGTCCCAGCTTTTCGAACGGAAGCTTGCTGTATCAATGCCTTTCCGCGTAAGCAGCCGAAACGCGCCGGGGTGCGGCACGCCCTTGGGCTTGCTCCCCGCGCTATAGGCGCGCACCCGCCCTTCCCCGTGGAGGTTGAACAAGGCCTCCCCCAATATCGAACGGGCGCTGTTGCCGGTGCACAGCACCAGCACATTGCGTATCTCTGGCATGGATTATCTCAGCCGCAGCAACCGGTTGTTGCAGTCGCTGGCGCTGCTTGCACCGGCGCGCAGCATGCGTTGGCGGCGGCATTGGCAGAGGCAAGCTGCTGCAATTCCGGATTGCCACCATAGACGGTGGATTCGCCATTGGTCAGGAAGGCTTCCCACACCACGCCATCGGGGTCGGCGATCCAGCTTTTTTCCGATTGCGCATAGCAACAGGTGGTCGCGCCTTCCTCGAGCACCGGGCGGTCGGCGGCTTTCAGGCGGCCATAGACTTCGGCGAGTTCGCCCTGATCTTCCACCTGGATACCCAGATGCTCGACGCCTTTTACGGCACCGCATTTTTGCGAGATCGCGAAATTGACGCGCGGGTCATCGAGCATCCACTTGGCATAATCGGGCTTCACCACCGAAGGTTCCTGCCCGAACAGGCCCGAATAAAATGCGATCGAGGCATCGAGCTTTTCCACCCCGACATGCACGTGGAAGCGTTTCATGCGGCGTTCCTTGTACTGGTCATTTTTGGCCTTTCCTCCGTTATGGCAGGCGCACAGCCGGATTCCGCATCCGATCCACAAGCCGCACCGGCGCAGCAATTTTCCATGAGATAACCGATCAGCCCGTTCATCGCGGCATAATCGGCCGAGTAAATCAGCGACCGTCCCTGCCGCTCCTGCCGGATCAGCCCGGCATGGCTGAGCTGTGCGAGGTGGAAGGACAGCGAACTGTTGGGCACCCCCAACCGCTCCGCCAGCACCCCGGCAGGAAGCCCGGAAGCCCCCGCCTGCACCAGCAAGCGAAATGCTGCCAAGCGATGCTCCTGCGCTAGCGCACCGAGGGCCTTGATAACGATGTCGGCGTCCATGACGACTCCTTTATTTCGATATTTGTAGAAATATCGAATCACGGAAGGGAGTCAAGTGATGTTTCGAGTATTGTGGAAATGTTATTTGGTGTCGTTGAAGCGCATATCCAAAATCACTACGGCAGCTTTGGTTGGGGTATCCGAACTATCTGCCGTCAATTGCAAATGCGATTAAACGGACATCTATTCAGGAAGCCTGAAAGGAATTGATACAAAACGTTCGTCCAAGTCGGCATGCGTAAAGTGTATCCTATTCGTTTAGCCACTAATATTGTCAGATACCTATGGCCTACCAAGCGATGGATGAAATATGACCATTGCATGACAAGAAAACCTTTGAAATCAGAACTGCACCATTGGTGGCCACGAACGCTCGCCGAACATTGGACCGCCGCAGATGGGATGGTTTCAGCAATTAGGCCCTCCGGTGATTTACGTCGGGCACCCGCAGGGGCATTCGGTGCAATAACCAATGCGCATCACATCAAGTTAGGTAGTCCGTGGGACTCAACTTTCGAACCGTTATTCAATCAGGCCGACGGTGAAATCTCTGAGTTCATACGCTGGCTCGCAACTCTCGATACCGGCGTTGTGAATCATGATCGACCGATGGTTGAGCGAATTACACCACAACTTCTGTCTATTGAAAGGCAATACCAGCTTGCCAGGGTAACCGCGTCCCTTTTAGCACGCAGTCCGAGCATTCGGCATTCTATCAAGCTCGGCTTTGAACGCTTTCGCCCAAACCTCAGCCAATCCGATCCAGATCAAGCGAACGTCCTCATCGCTTCCAACCAACGAGGACTTTATGAGGCTTACCGAAAAGGATGGAAAGCAGTGGTCGATGGGCCATTCTATTTAGCGATGAAAAGGAGTTCATTGCTGGCGACGGCTTCCTTCACAATTTCCCCGCTTCACAAGATGGCATCAACTCAGGGAAGAAACTAGTGTTGCCGATACTACCCACGGCGAGCATAGCATACATGCTACCAATGCAATATCCAACCGAGCCGCGTTTGGTGACTCTCAGATTGGGCGGTGACGAGGTGGCAGCCTTGAATTCAATCACGCAAGTATATGCAAAAGACTTCCTGTTTTTTCGAGAAGATAAGCCAGAATTGACCGAAGCGTTCAAAATGGGGCGTCATCAGATGTTCGAATATCATGGTCACGATTGGCTCGATGCCTTGCTTGATGATCTGTCGCAATACAATCGGTGGGGAGAAAACGGCGCCCCAGAATCGCGCATAGCCGACCGTACACAGAATCTTTGGAGGGCAACCGCTGGCTTGAAGGATTCATGACTAAGGATGACTAGCTTTAGGGTTCAGAAGATTTTCAGGCCAGTTCAGGCGGTTGCAGGTGCGTAATCAAAGGGCGGTATTCAGACTATGTCTATGGTTCTGCTAACGACAGAAATCTTGGCGGGACCGCCCCCCCTCAACGACGTCGCCCCGTGCTTGACACGGGGCTTGGCTTTCGCCGCTGATCTTTAGCCTAGCCCCGCATCGAGTGCGGGGCGACGAAGTTTTTGACACACAACATTTACTAAAGCACTTGGGATTTCTTCCCTTTATTCCCCCCGACCAAACTAAAGGCGTCAATCCCCGCTCGCGCTCATTAAACACCAGCACCCTGCCCGCTGGCGGCGCGCAGCGTTGGGGGCAATGCGAACTCTTCCGTTCCGCATCAAATCCTGCTATGGATGAATTCTTGCTTCCAAGGATGAATTGACGATGAATTTGAATATCAAGAATGAGGAAGTCCGCCGTCTGGCGGTTCAGCTGGCCAAGGAAACCGGCGACAGCATAACCGCCGCCGTCGGCGAAGCCATTCGCGAAAAGCTTGAACGGATGCACAGCCGCAAGAATCTGGCGCGGGACTTGAGGGAAATGTCGAAGGCCTGCGCACATCTAACCCGGAACATGCCCGGCTCGGAAGAGATCGACGCGCTGTTATATGATGAGCGTGGTCTGCCCAAATGATTGTCGATTCATCCGTTATCGTTGCCATATTGAAGAATGAAGACGAAGCGCCGCATCTGGAAACAAAGATGCAGGATACGGAACAACCCCTTCGTATTTCTGCTGCAAACTGGCTCGAAGCATCGATTGTCGCGGATGGAATGCACAGCGCCGAGCTCAGCCTCAGATTTGACCGGATCATCGAACGCGCTGGACTGGAAATTGTCACAGTTACCGCTGAACAGGCAAGCATCGCACGCGACACTTATCGTGCCTATGGAAAAGGGAGCGGCCACAACGCGCAACTTAATTTTGGCGATTGCTTTGCCTACGCGCTGGCGGTGACCACCGGCGAACCGCTGTTGTTCAAGGGCAATGATTTTTCGGAAACGGATATTCAGGTGGCTTGAAACAGAGATGCTCGACCACTCCGGGATTGAGGAGGGGCGTAACTTTTCTCACTCCCCCGCCCAGACAAAGGGCGTCAGTCCCCGCTCGCGTTCGTTGAACACCAGCACCCGGCCTGCGGGTGGCGCGCTGCGTTGGGGGCAATCGGGGCGGGTGCAGGCGCGGCAGCCTAGGCCGATGGGCGTTGCCTCTCCCGCACTCAGGTCTATTCCGCGTGCGGCAGCGAGCGGTGCGGCGAGTTGCGCGTCGATCCCCAAGCCCACGGCAAATTCGGCGCGGATGCCGCCTTCCCTGCCCGCCTGTGGTTGAACGGTGCGCGCGATGGTGAACCAGCGGCTACCATCCTCCAGCTCGACCATATCCCTCACCAGATGGCCCGGGCGGTCGAACGCGGTGTGCAGCCGCCATAAGGGGCAGCGCGCATCGCTTTCCACCAGCGGCGATGCGCTGGCCCCGGCATAGCGTTTGCTCGATTGCCCTGCCCGGTCGATCCGCAGCATGAAGAACGGCAGGCCGCGTGCGCCCACCCGCTGCAGCGTTGTCAGCCGGTGTGCGACCTGTTCAAAGCCCGCACCAAAGCGCCTTTGCAACAGCTCAATGTCATAGCCCGTGCCCTCGCACGCACGCAGGAAACGGGCATAGGGCATCATCAGCGCGGCGGCGAAATAGCTGGTCAGATGGCGGCGATAGAAACGCTCGCTCGCGCGTTCGGCAAAATTCGCGCCTTTGACAAGCCCGTCAATCTCCGCCCGCGCCTCCAGATTGGCGAGTTCGCTCGCCGCTGCAAAGGTGCGGCTGGCGGGATCGAGCAGTTCGGAAAGCTGGAGCTGCCGCGCGTGCAGATCGAGCCGCTTCAGCCTGTCGGGCAGTACATCGACGGGCAGGATGCGGATGGAAAGCTGGTGCTTGACGCGGAGGCGCTCTGCGATGGCACCGTAAAGGTCGGCATTGGCGAGGCGCAGCTCGTCGGCCAATGCCTCTGCCTGTGCATCGAGATCGGCGAAATGGTTCCGCCAACGTTCGATTTCCGCACGGACGGCGGCGATGGCATCGGCTTCCTGCGCGGGGCCGGCACCCGACAGCCGGTCAAAAGCGCGGGCAAAGGCTTCGGCGGCATCGGGGGCGGCGGCGATCCAATCTTCCAGTTGCAGCTTGTCGAGATTGAGATCGGCGAACAGCGGGTCAGCCAGGCGGCGGCGGAGCGCCTCCACCCCGCCTCCGGGGGTTGCGCCGGTCAGGCTGCGCGCGTCAAAATCGAAGCGTTCCGCCAAACGGAGCAGGATTGCGGCGGTCAAGGGCCGCTGGTTGCGCTCGATCAGATTGAGGTAGCTGGGCGATACCGCCAGCGCCTCCGCCATCGCCGTTTGCGTCAGCCCGTTAGACCGGCGTATGCGGCGGACGGCGGCCCCGGCGAAAAGTTTCTGTTCTGCCATTTCTCCCCTCCCGTTTACGGGAGGGGCCGGGGGTGGGCCTGTCCCATGCGACAAGTAGCTAAGCGATTCTTGTCACAATTATTACTATTTGACAATATAAATGGTCATTTGTGCAACGCACACACAACATTTTTGACAAATCAGACTCACGGGATGAAGCTCAACATAGGTAAGACATCTCCAATTCAGACCTCCCAAACAAGGATTTGTCACAATGACCTATCAGGAAGAAATCAAGGCAGCAGGCCAACTCATCGGTTCACAGAACGGAACCTGGGACTCAATCAGCCCCGAATCCGTCGCCCGCATGCGCCTGCAAAACCGTTTCCAGACCGGTCTCGACATCGCCCGCTACACCGCAAAAATCATGCGCGAAGACATGGCAGCCTATGATGCCGACCCCGCCAACTACACCCAGTCGCTCGGCTGCTGGCACGGTTTCATCGCGCAACAGAAGATGATTTCTGTGAAGAAGCATTTCGGTACGACCAAGAAGCGCTACCTCTATCTCTCCGGCTGGATGATCGCCGCCCTGCGCAGCGAATTCGGCCCCCTGCCCGACCAGTCGATGCACGAAAAGACCAGCGTTCCCGCGCTGATTGAGGAACTCTACACCTTCCTGCGTCAGGCCGACAGCCGCGAACTTAACCTGCTCTTCCGCGACCTCGACAAGGCCCGCGAAACCGGAAATGCAGCGGCAGAAGCTGAACTGCTGGGCAAGATCGAGAATTACGAAACCCATGTCGTTCCGATCATTGCCGATATCGACGCAGGCTTTGGCAATGCCGAGGCAACCTATCTGCTCGCCAAGAAGATGATCGAGGCTGGCGCTTGCGCTCTCCAGATCGAAAACCAGGTTTCCGACGAAAAGCAGTGCGGCCACCAGGATGGCAAGGTCACCGTTCCGCATGAAGACTTCCTGCAGAAGATCCGCGCCTGCCGCTATGCCTTCCTCGAGCTTGGCGTTCCCGATGGCATCATCGTTGCCCGCACCGACTCGCTCGGCGCTGGCCTCACCAAGCAGATTGCCTTCTCGAAAGAGCCGGGTGATCTGGGTGACCAGTATAACAGCTTCCTCGATTGCGACGAAATCGATGCAAGCCAGATCGGCAATGGCGATGTTGTCATCACCCGCAATGGCAAGCTGTTGAAGCCGAAGCGCCTGCCTTCAAACCTCTTCCAGTTCCGTTCGGGAACCGGTGAAGATCGTTGTGTCCTCGATTGCATCACATCGCTGCAAAATGGCGCGGACCTGATCTGGATCGAAACTGAAAAGCCGCACATCGAACAGATTGCCGGCATGGTTGACCGCATCCGCGAAGTCGTTCCCAATGCGAAGCTCGCTTACAACAACTCGCCCAGCTTCAACTGGACACTCAATTTCCGTCAGCAGGTGTTCGACGCCTGGACAGCCGAGGGCAAGGACGTGTCAGCTTATGACCGTGCGAACCTGATGAGCGCGTCCTACGACGAAACCGATCTGGGCATCGAAGCCGACCGCCGCATCCAGACTTTCCAGCGCGATGCTGCAAAGCGTGCGGGTATCTTCCACCACCTGATCACGCTGCCGACCTATCACACCGCAGCGCTCAGCACCGACAACCTTGCCAAGGACTATTTCGGCGAAATGGGCATGCTTGGCTATGTCGCAGGCGTCCAGCGCAAGGAAATCCGCCAGGGCATCGCCTGCGTGAAGCACCAGAATATGTCGGGTTCGGACATTGGCGATGACCACAAGGAATATTTCGCCGGTGAAGCTGCCTTGAAGGCAGGCGGCAAAGACAACACCATGAACCAGTTCGCAAACGCAGCCTGATTTAACCTTCGAAAAGGAGTTAGCTATGAGTGAACCAGCACGTTCCCGCGCAGTCCTCTCAACCGAGGACTTCAAGCTGATCCGCAAGGCGCTCGCGCAATATCTGCCTACCGTGGAAGATGGTGAAGAGTCGAAGAAATTCGCCCGCCTCTACCACCGCTTGGGGAGTGCCGCTAGACTGCGCTGAACGAGTTTTCCTGGGGAGGAAAAACCACCTAAAGCCGCCGGCATATAGACCGGCGGCTTTTTTTTCGCTCCGCCGCCAATCAATCGTTTCTTAACGATAAAGCTATAGAAATCTGGCTGCGTTTTGTGAATTTGAGGTTGGTCGTGGACAATATCCAGAAAAGCATAGTCGCTGTTCTTTGCGTCGCAGCATTTGCTGCGCTGATCGTCCCGTCAGGAACAGATTTTGAAACCACTAAGCCGGTTGCTCCGGAAGGGCCCGTGGTGGCGCCGCAACCTCAGGCGGCTCAGGCTCCGACTGAAACGCCTGAAGAGGCAAGCGACGAATATGCGTCGCAAGACGACGCGACGGAAGGACCCGACGAATTTGAAACCTTTGGACAGCCCATGAATGACGCGCTCCCATTGGGTGCCATCGCCAATTCAAATCAAGCTGAATCGCAGCAGAGCAATTTACCCGCAGGGGCTCTGAACGGTTCATCGACTGTCGGACAAAATTATGCCGATCAGGTTGCAGGCGCGCCGATCAAGACGAACCAACCTGTAGAGTGAAACAATTGTCACCCCATTTGTTGGTCTCACATAAGTTCCAGCATCAAAAAGGGCTGCCACGCAAGATGCATGGCAGCCCTTTTCTACTTTATCAAAAATCAGGCGAGGTCGAACCTGTCAGCGTTCATGACCTTTACCCATGCCTTAACGAAATCGGCGACGAACTTCTGCTCATTGCCTTGCTCCGCATAGACTTCAGCCACTGCGCGCAATTGTGAGTTGGAGCCAAAGACCAGATCGGCCCGCGTTGCGCGCCAACGCTCGGTGCGACCGCCGCGTGTATAGCCGACATATTCTTCATCCTGGCTGCCTTCGACAGCTTCCCAGAAGGTATCCATGTCGAGTAAGTTCACGAAGAAGTCATTGGTCAGCTGGCCGACGCGATTGGTGAGTACGCCATGTGTGCGACCGCCATGGTTGGCACCCAGCACGCGCAGACCACCCACGAGAGCCGTCATTTCCGGCGCTGAAAGACCGAGCAATGCCGCACGATCAATCAGCAATTCTTCGGTCTTCACCGAGAATTTGTTAGACAAATAGTTGCGGAAACCATCGGCACGCGGTTCGAGCACGTCAAAGCTTTCGGCATCTGTCCATTCCTGCGTCGCGTCGCCACGACCGCCTGTGAAGGGAACGGTCACGTCATAGCCAGCATCCTTGGCAGCCTTTTCGACTGCGACGCTGCCTGCCAGCACAATTGCATCCGCCATCGACAGTGAACCACGCAGCTCATCCAGCTTTGCAAGCGTCGCAGCAAGCTGTTGCGGTTCGTTCACCGCCCAGCCGTTTTGCGGCGCCAAGCGGACACGCGCGCCGTTTGCACCACCGCGGTGGTCGCTCTTGCGATAGGTTGATGCCGAAGCCCAAGCTGCTTTGATAAGATCGCTGGCAGCCACACCGCTGGCCAAGATCTTTGTCTTGAATGCAGCGACATCTGCGTCCGAGGGCATTGTGCCTGCAGGAACCGGATCCTGCCAGATCAAGTCTTCCTTCGGCACTTCCGGTCCATGATAACGGGCTTTCGGCCCCATATCACGGTGGCACAGCTTGAACCATGCACGTGCAAAGGCATCGTCGAGTGCCGCCTGATCATCACGGAAGCGTTCCGAAATCTTGCGATATTCCGGATCCATCTTCAGCGCCATGTCTGCCGTTGTCATCATCGTCGGCACGCGCTTCGAAGGGTCGCGCGCATCGGGAGCCAGATCTTCCGGATCAGGATTGATCGGCGTCCACTGCTGTGCACCGGCAGGGCTATGGACGAGCTTGTAGTCATATTTGAACAGCAGGCGGAAATAGTCACCACCCCACTGCGTCGGATTGTTCGACCATGCACCTTCGATCCCGGACGTCGTAATCTTACCCGATACAATTTGCTCCGGATCCGTCGCCCAACCGAAGCCCATCTTTTCCAAAACTTCCGACTCCGGGCTTCCGCTCAACTGATCAGCGGGGATAGCGCCATGCGCTTTACCAAAAGCGTGGCCACCTGCAGTCAATGCAACGGTTTCCTCATCATTCATCGCCATGCGAGCGAAGGTAACCCGCATGTCGCGAGCCGAGAGCAACGGATCAGGGTTGCCGCCGGGACCTTCGGGGTTGACGTAGATCAGGCCCATCTGGATTGCAGCGAGCGGGTTTTCGAGATCAATCTGCTTTTCCGGCTGGATACGGGTTTCTGCGCCCTGATCAACCCACAGGTCTTCCTCGCCCCAGTAAATGTCTTTCTCGGGTTCGTAGACGTCGGCACGACCGCCACCAAAACCGAAGACCGGTCCGCCCATCGACTCGATGGCGACATTGCCAGCGAGGATGAAAAGGTCTGCCCAGCTGATCTTCTGGCCATATTTCTGCTTGATCGGCCACAAAAGGCGACGCGCCTTGTCGAGGTTGCCGTTATCGGGCCATGAGTTCAGCGGAGCAAAACGCTGCTGACCACTATTCGCTCCGCCGCGTCCATCAGCCGTGCGATAGGTACCGGCAGCGTGCCAGGCCATACGGATGAAGAAGGGGCCATAATGGCCATAATCGGCCGGCCACCAAGGCTTGCTGTCGGTCATCAGCGCAGTCAGGTCTGCTTTCAGCGCCTGATAGTCTATCGATTTGAACGCTTTGACATAGTCAAAATCTGGTCCCATCGGATCAGGCGAAACGCCGCCCTGATGCAGGATATCCACAGGAAGAGCTTCAGGCCACCAATCCTTGTTGGTACGGCCTAACAGCGAGCGGGCCGCATCCTTGTGGACCGGGCAACCGCCGCCAGTGTTGATGGGCGTTTGATCGTTCATGTCTGATCCTATCCAGTTGACTTTTCAGGGGGGCGACTCTCTTGAACCGCTCAATCAATATGGATGAGCCAACATAATCGATCCATCGAGATTTCCTGCCGACAGTAATCGATTAAATCGATTTAATCTCCTTTAGATCCCTCCTCGTCGCACACTATCAATATTGGAAGTCGCGCCCCAATTCCATCCGACGGTCGGCGTCAATTAGCGCGGCGTGGCCATAGTTCGGATGATCAATCCGAAGCATAGCCTGTCCTGTGACGGAATTCCATTTGGCGATCTGTTTTTTCGTAAAAGGAAAATGCAGGAATTGTACTGCACTTGCTTTTCCGCTCGCATCGGTTCGATCGACATCCATTTCCGGCTCAGCCGCAATAATCTCACCATCCACTTCGATGCTGATACTATTCTCGACGCCACCAATTTTTGAGAGGAAAGCTCGACGGCGATCTTCATCATCGATTTCGAACATCAACGTGGCCGTTAGCTCACTTCCGCCTGGAATCATTGGATTATACGCAGCTAGCTCATCGGCCATTTGTGCATGGCCGCCCTTTTCAATACGTAACATTTCCTGAACCTGAAGCCACATGCTGTCCCAAGATTCAAAGGTGATCGTGGCATAAGGGCCCACGGCCATCTGGCGGAACTTTTTGCGAAGGATATTTTCTTCGCGTTTTTCCTTCCGGATCAATTCGTAATCGGCGAGCGGAAGAATGTCGGCTTCGGTAATCGTACGCGTGTCGCGAGGCATTATATGCTCCATTAAAGATTATATGCTTTGGCCAGAATTTCAATCGGATGGCCAACGCGTGCCGGCACATTTTCGCTGCCAGACATTTCCATTACTTGCTTGAGGTGCGGACCAGCCAGTGGACATTCGCTGACGACAAAATCTGGATTGTCCTTCACCAGCGCGCGAGCGGCAGGGCGGCCGACCTTGACCGCAGTATCAAAATTTTCCTTGTAGATCCCCCATTTGCCGCCGTGGCCCGAACAGCGCTCAGTCAAACTAGGTTTGGCTTCGGGGATCAGCTTGAGCATCTCCATCGCTTGCGGCCCCATATTCTGCGCGCGGCTGTGGCAGGCGAAATGGACACCGATATTAGAGGCCATAGGTTCGATAGGGGCAAGCCCAGTCTCTTTCGACAAGGCCACAATATATTGCGACAGGTCATAAGTGTGCTGGCTGAGCTTGATCACGTCTTCGTTGGCGGGATTGATCAGCGGCCATTCGAACTTGAGCATCAGAGAGCAGCTAGTCGTCAAAGGAACAACGTCATATCCCTCGTCAATCAGTTTTGCGAAATACGCGGCGACCCTATCGGAGGCATTGGCAACGGCTGGCAGATCGCCATTTTCAAGTTTCGGCATCGCACAGCACTCAGGGTGCTCAATTCGCACCTCAACACCATTATGCGCAAGCACCTTGATCGCTGCTTCGCCGGGGGTCTGATCGTTGAAGTTGCCATAGCAGGTCGCATATAGCGCGACCTTCTTCCCAAAACCCGGGCCATCGGGATTAGGAGGTGGTATTAGGTTGGACCGCGATGTCAGCGGTTCATCGGCAAAGCTCGGCAGATGCGCACGTTTATCTATGCCCAGCGTCGCCTGCATCACGCCGCGTGCAGCGCCGCCAGACTTCGTGATGCTATTCACAGCGCCAGCGAAATAACTGCCCAACGCGCCGTTGCGGTCTGTTTTTGCCAATTCGCGATCGGCAAAACCCGTCTGCTTCTTGCGATGCTCGACGGCGCGATAGCGGAGCATCAGATGCGGGAAGTCCAGATCAAATTCATGGGGCGGTACATAAGGGCATTTTACCATGAAGCACATGTCACAGAGAGTGCACTCGTCGACGACTGCCTTGATTTGACCAGCTGACAAATCTTCAACTTCCTCATTCGGACTTTCGTCGATCATGTCGAACAAGGATGGAAAGCTGTCGCAAAGGTTGAAACAGCGACGGCAGCCATGGCAAATATCGAACACACGACGAAGCTCTGCGTCGAGTGCTTGTTCATCGTAAAATGCTTCATCCTGCCACGCAATAGGGTGCCTAACCGGCGCGTCGAGACTGCCTTCTTTCATCCTGATTCCCCTGATACTTAAATAGAAGCTGCCGCCAGCGGGTAGCGACGGCAGCCTCAAAATATGTGCTTCGGTCAGGCGTCTGCGAGCAGGCCGTCGAGAGTCTTCTGAAATTTGCCAGCATGGCTCTTTTCAGCCTTGGCAAGCGTTTCGAACCAGTCGGCGATTTCGTCGAAACCCTCTTCGCGAGCCGTCTTCGCCATACCTGGATACATGTCGGTATATTCGTGGGTTTCGCCTGCGATCGAGGCTTTAAGATTGGCCACAGTATCACCAATCGGTTCGCCGGTTGCAGGATCGCCACATTCTTCAAGGAATTCAAGGTGACCGTGGGCATGTCCTGTTTCACCTTCGGCGGTCGAACGGAACACAGCTGCAACGTCGTTATGACCTTCAATGTCAGCCTTCTGAGCGAAATAGAGATAACGACGATTGGCCTGGCTTTCGCCAGCAAAAGCGGCCTTCAGATTATCTTCGGTACGCGAACCTTTGAGTCCCATAACTGTCTCCCTTGTGATGAAAAATGACCAGCTCGGACGAGCTAGTTCACTCATCGCATTACCCTACAATTCGACAATAGCTATCGGCTTTTATCGACCACAGTTATCGAACAAATCGATTGAAAATCAACGTTTTTTGCAAACCATTCGCAATAGGGCTTCGCTGCGTATCTGCAGCTTACTGCGCAGTCCAGCCTCCATCCATCGAGAGATTCGCTCCGGTAATCGCACTGGCCCCGTCGCTGCACAAATAAACCGCCAACGATGCCAATTGATCGACCTGTACGAATTGCTTTTGCGGTTGGCCTGCGAGCAAAACATCGTTGATCACTTGGTCACGTGTTAGCCCTCGCGCCTTCATTGTGTCCGGAATCTGGTTTTCCACGAGCGGCGTCCAAACATAGCCCGGGCAAATGCAGTTTACCGTTATACCGTCGCGTGCCACTTCCAAGGCAATTGTCTTTGTGAAACCCGCCAATCCATGCTTTGCCGCATTATAGGCGCTTTTGAACGGCGACGCGACTAGGCTGTGCATAGAACCGGTGTTGATGATGCGCCCCCAGCCTTTTTCTTTCATGGCGGTCACTACAGCCTTGGTTGTGTGAAAGGCGGATGACAGGATGATGGCGATTATCGCATCCCATTTGTCTTCGGGGAAGCTGTCGACTGGCGAAACATGCTGGATACCGGCATTGTTGATCAATATGTCCGGAGCGCCCAGTTTGGCGGTACAATCCGCCACCATCGCGCGAATTTCTTCGGGTTTGGTCATGTCCGCAGGTGAATATAATGCGCCTGCATTGCTGGTTCGGATCAAATCTTCGACATAGCCCTGTATCTCGGCAGCATCGCCAAAGCCGTTTATCATGACGCTCGCGCCTTCTGCAGCCAGAGCGCGCGCGTACCCAAGACCGATACCTGACGTTGAGCCGGTAATTAAAGCGGTTTTGCCTTTGAGAAACATGGGAGAAGTCCTTTGCGGTACTGTTTGTAAATCCGCCTTCTTCCTTGCGCTTTTGCGGCAAAACCGCAATGCTTGATTGAACGCGACCAGGGAGAATCGCCATGCGCCTCGACGATCTTGATCCAAGCAGCAACACCCGCGACCACGGTGCCGGTGGCGGAGGTTTCAGCATGGGGGGCGGCGGAGGTGGCATGGGCTCGCTGATATTTGGGCTGCTTCCTCTATTGTTCGGGCGGAAAATGGGCTGTGGCACTCTGCTCATTCTGGCCGTTGTTGGCTATTTCGTATTTTCCAGTGGGATGCTCAATCTGGGAAGTGGCATGGCGCCTACCGAAACCGCGCAACAGGGTGCTGGTGGAAATCAGGCTTGCGACACACAGGAGGAACTCTTTGCCTGTCGCGTTTTGAAATCCACCGAAGACACTTGGGGCACCTTGTTTGCTCAGGCTGGACAGCGTTACCAGCCAACAACTCTTAATTTCTATCAACAGGGCACCCAGTCGGGCTGTGGTTCTGCCCAATCAGCCATGGGGCCCTTTTATTGCCCCGCTGATCAAGGCGTTTATCTCGACACAACCTTCTTTCAGCAAATGCAACAGATGAGCGGCGGCGGCGATTTCGCTTATGCCTATGTTATTGCGCATGAAGTAGGTCACCATATCCAGAACATAACAGGAGTCGCGGATCAGGTGCGCCGGGCACAATCACGCGCCAGCCAAGCCGAAGGTAATGCACTGCAAGTACGCATGGAATTGCAGGCCGATTGTTACGCTGGTGTGTGGGCTGCTAGAGCCAGAACTACAGATACCAATGAATCCCGCATCGAACCCGGCGACATCGAAGAAGGCATGCGCGCCGCCCATGCCATTGGCGACGACAAACTGATGCGCGAGGCGGGACGCGCGCCGGTCGAGAGCATGTTCACGCACGGCACGTCGGAACAGCGCATGGCAGCGCTGCAGCAGGGCCTGAAAAGCGGCGATCCCAACAGCTGCAACTATTTCAAGGGCATTTTCTAAGAACTGCCGCGCAAGCATTTTTCACACACCCTTCGTCACCCCCGCGCAGGCGGGGGTCCATCACCGACAGGTGAAATTTCAACGATGGGTGATGGATTCCCGCCTTCGCGGGAATGACGAATTAGGACGAAGTGTGAGTTCGAGATATGAAACTGACCGACTGCCACAATGTAGAAGATTTTCGGCGACTTGCCCGAAAGCGCCTGCCCTCGCCTGTCTTCCATTATATCGACGGTGCGGGTGATGATGAAGTAACCAAGGGTCGTAATACATCGTCGTTCAACAATTGCGATCTCGTGCCCAATGTACTTGCCGGTGTCGAAAGCATCGACATGTCGACAACGGTGATGGGCAAGAAAATCGGCATGCCGCTTTTCCTCTCGCCCACTGCCTTGCAGCGTCTGTTCCACTGGCAGGGAGAACGCGCTGTTGCTGCGGTCGCCGAGCGATTTAACACGTGGTTCGGCATCTCCAGCCTGGCGACGATCAGCATCGAAGAGGTCGGTGCGGCGATCAAGACGCCTAAGATGTTCCAGCTCTATATCCACAAGGACAAGGGGCTGAACAAATCGATGGTCGAACGCTGCAAGGCGGCAAATTTCGATGCCATCACTTTAACGGTCGACACTATTGTCGCGGGAAATCGCGAACGTTGTTTGCGGACAGGTTTTACCTCGCCCCCGCGTTTCACGCCTTCATCGGTGCTCAGCTACGCCGCCCATCCCGGCTGGGTGATGAACTATCTGTTCCGTGAGAAATTTTCGCTGCCCAATCTTTCAACCCATGTCAGCGAAGGCACCAATGTCGCAGTTTCGGTCGCCGATTATTTCAACACCATGCTCGACCAGTCGATGGACTGGAAAATGGCTGAGGCGATCCGTGCCGAATGGGGCGGGCAGTTCTGCCTGAAAGGGGTGATGTCGGTTGAGGACGCCAAACGCGCAGTGGATATCGGCGCAACCGCAATCATGGTGTCAAACCATGGCGGTCGACAGCTCGATGGTTCGCGTTCACCCTTCGACCAGATTGCCGAGATCGCCGATGCCGTCGGCGGCAAAATCGATATCATTTGCGACGGCGGCGTTCGGCGCGGCACGCATGTGCTGAAGGCGCTCGCCGCTGGTGCCACTGCTTGTTCGGGCGGCAGGCTCTATCTTTACGCTTTGGCGGCTGCGGGCGAACCTGGTGTCGACCGCGTCGTCGGCAAGCTGCGCGACGAGATCGAGCGCGGCATGAAACTCATGGGCATTCGATCCGTCGCGGAGCTTGATCACTCTATGTTGCGCTGGCGGTAGTTTCCTCCACGCCGCGCTTTGCTCCCCAATCGATGTGCCGGGTTGCCCACATCACCACCGCAAGGGCGACAAAGAGCAGGACAGATCCAATAATCAAAGCATAGGCTTCAAGATTGAGCAGGACGTAGAGCGTGGCATACAGCCCGACCAGCAACCCGCCTATAACACGCGCGCGCAACCAGCTTTTCAGAACGGCAGCCGAATAGGCAGTCAGCAAGCCGGTAACCGCGCCACCCGCCAGCAGATAAGCCCAGGTGAATCCAATGACCTCGGCAAAGGCGAGTAGCATTACAAAGAACAGCACCAGCCCTGCCCCGGTCAGCAGATATTCCGCTGCGGTAACCTTGGCGCCGCCGACCACATCAAACATCAGGAAAGTGAGGAAGGTGAAGCCGATAAACAGGAAGCCGTATTTCACCGAGCGGTCGACTTGGCTGTAAAGGTCGACGGGTTCGATAAGGCCGATTGTAGCTGCCTGCGAAGGTCCGCCCACCGGCTGCGCACTCGCCGATGATGCCACCAACGGAGCGACATAGCCGCCATCAAGTTGCGGCATGCCGAGGTCTTCTTTCAGCACAAGAGACTGGCCAAGAGCCAGGTTGGTAACCTTGTGCGTCGAGGCAAAGCCTTTGTCCGAAATCGTGCGCTTGGTCGGGAGGAAATCACCGGCAAAGCTTGGGCTGGGCCAAGTCGACTTGACTTCCCAACTGGTTTCCTTGCCACGCGGTACCATTGTCAGCGATTTGTTGCCGCGGAAGGCATAGCTGTAGCTGACGTTCAAGGGCGTCGTGCCATCCCAGTCGATGAAGGTAAAAAACCCTGAATTGCCTGAGGCCGCCAGCCCCTTGCCCGGCTGCAGTTCAAGTACGGTTCCATTTACCTGAACCTTGCTGTTCGCCTGCAACCCGCGTGCGTCCGATACTCCGAAGCGCAATTCAGCACCTGCTAGGTTCAGGCTGTCACGCGGGATTCCATAGCGCGCGAAATCGGCAGGCAAGGCAAAACGTGCATTGCCGCTATTTTCTGCAACGAACAAAACGCTTTCATAGATCGATTTCTTCTTCCGCTCGGGGCGAAGGTCGGTTTTCATCGCGTTGGTTTCGGGTGAAAGGAACAGTTCACGTTGCACCCGAACGGTTCGCGTTGTTTGCTGGCCATTTTCGGTCACGGTTTCGACATTGTCGGCGGTGTAGGGAATGACCAGTACCGGGCCGACCACAACCTGTGGCCCGCCCCAGCCCGCTGCAATAGATGTCTGCGCCGTATTTGCCTGCTCCTGCCTGTCCCACGACAAGGCAAAAACCATCATCAGAGGGATAGCGAGCACGAGGCCAATCAGCCCCGCAAAGAACAGTTTAAAACCGGGGGATCGTTCGGTGGCCATCAGAGTTGCTCCTCTCCACTCAATTCATCGACAAATTTGCACGCTTCATCTGCAGCCGCCAAACTGAACGGCGAGTGAACGCAAGCATCATCTCGCTGTACTGATAAGAAACCAGATTGCGACCGCTGCGATCAACAGCGCACATGACTTCCGGACAAGAACAGCATTTTGTCCTCGCTCAAACCACTCATGCGCCCGCCCGGCCAGCAAGGCGAGTGCGAGATGCACCAGCGTCGCCACAACCACATAAGTCGCCGAAAGCAGCAGCGTCTGCGGCATGACCGGCGCAGCACTATCGACATAGCTGGGCAGGATTGCCACGAAAAACAGAGCTGCTTTCGGGTTCAACAGGTTGAGCAAAAGCCCGTGGCGAAACCAGCGCACATTGCCATTATGCGCATGTTCGGGTGAAACATCGCTCTTTCCCTCCCACGCCTTCCACGCAAGCCATAGCAAATAGGCAGCGCCTGCATAACGCAGCAGGGCAAACAAGTAGGGCGAAGCTTGAGCCAGTTCTGCTAGGCCGAGAGCAGTTGCCGCACCGACAACAGAAAGGCCCAAAGCAATGCCTGCAGTGGCTGCCAGCGCAGCCCGTTTTCCAACGCTAGCGCCGGTCAACGCAATCCAGGCCATATTGGGGCCAGGCGTTAGCTCGATCAGAATTGCGGTAAGCAAAAAGGGAAGGAAATTGGACGTGAACATTCGCCCTGCCTATGGCAGCACCAACGGCCACTGTCGATTGCTGCTTGGCATTTTCGAGGCGGCATGCCTAGATGAGCGCGATGACAGCCTATTCCATTCTCGATCTCGTCCCGGTTGTTGAAGGCGGGACTGTACCACAGGCGCTGGCCAATGCCGCCGATTTGGCGGCCTATGCGGAAAGCTTAGGCTTTACCCGTTTCTGGGTGGCCGAGCATCACGGGATGAAGGGCATTGCCAGCGCGGCTACTTCGGTCGTGATCGGGCACATCGCCGCTGCCACCAGAACGATCCGTGTCGGCGCGGGCGGCATCATGCTGCCCAACCACGCGCCGCTGGTGATTGCAGAACAATTTGGGACGCTCGACGCCCTAAATCCTGGTCGTATCGATCTCGGGCTGGGCCGTGCTCCAGGCAGCGACCAGCGTGTTGCCCATGCCATCCGCAGGACACTCGATAGTGATCCCAACGCCTTCGTACGCGATATTGTCGAGCTGCAAAGCTATTTTGCTGATGATGGTCGCACGGGTATCAGTGCCACCCCCGGCGCCGGCGCGAATGTGCAACTCTATATCCTCGGCAGCAGCCTATATGGCGCGCAGGTCGCCGCCCTGCTCGGCCTGCCCTATGCCTTCGCCAGCCATTTCGCGCCGCAGTTGCTTGACGAAGCTTTGCACGTCTATCGCAGCAATTTCAAACCATCCGAGTTTCTTGACAAACCCCATGCAATGGCAGCGATGAATGTGATTGCTGCGGACAGCGATTCCGAGGCGGAGTTTCTTGCCAGTTCGATCCAGCAAAGTTTTGTTGGTCTACGCACGGGTAATCCGCGCCAGATGCAACCTCCTGTTGAAGGCTATAAGGCGAGTCTTCCGCCGCATATATCAGCGATGCTCGACGAGGTTCTTTCCTGCAGCGCGATCGGCTCACCCGACACAATCCGGGGTGGAATATCGAAGTTCATTGAGCGCACGCAAGCAGATGAAATCATCGTCTCTTGCTCGGTCTTTTCGCATGAGACGCGCAAGCGCAGCCTGGACCTTACGGCCCAGGCCTTTAATTCGCTTTAGTAAACGCGCGCCTTCGGCTTGATATACTCGACCTCGTCGGTCAGCGTATAATCGTGGACCGGACGGTAGTCCAAAGTGACCTTGCCGCCCTTGCCGCCCCAGCCTTCGAACCAGCTGACGGTGTGCTTCATCCAGTTCTTGTCATCACGATCGGGGAAATCCTCATGCGCATGCGCGCCGCGGCTTTCCTTGCGCGCGTTGGCACCCTCGATGGTGCAGATCGCCTGGCTCATCAAATTGTCGAGTTCCAGCGTTTCGACAAGATCGGTGTTCCAGATCAGGCTGCGGTCGCTGACCGAGATATCCTGCATCCGCTGGTTCACCTTCTGCATGATTTCGCAACCCTCGGCGAGCAACGCGCTGTCGCGGAACACCGCGGCATGCTTTTGCATCGTTTGCTGCATCTGCAAGCGCACTTCGGCGGTTGGTGAGCCGCCCTTGGCGTTGCGGAAATGGTCGACACGGGCAAGCGCCAGGTCTGCCGAATCCTTGGGCAATGCTTTTTGCGCGGCATTGGGCTTCAGCGTTTCCTTGAGGTGCAGGCCGGTCGCACGACCAAAGACCACAAGGTCGATCAGCGAGTTTGAGCCCAGACGGTTCGCACCATGCACCGATACGCACGCCGCTTCGCCAACAGCATAGAGACCGGGAACAACGACTTCAGGGTCTTTGCCCTTCTTGGTCACAACCTGGCCGTGATAGTTGCAGGGGATGCCGCCCATATTATAATGGACGGTAGGGCAAACTGGCAGCGGCTGGCGGGTCAGGTCGACACCGGCGAAAATCTTGCCGCTTTCGGTGATGCCGGGCAGACGTTCAGCAAGCACCTTGGGATCGATATGATCGAGGTGGAGGTAGATATGATCCTTGTTCGGGCCGACACCGCGACCTTCGCGCATTTCAAGCGCCATTGAACGCGACACGACGTCGCGCGACGCAAGGTCCTTGGCCGAAGGCGCATAGCGTTCCATGAAACGCTCGCCCTCGCTGTTGGTCAGGTAACCGCCCTCGCCGCGTGCACCTTCGGTAATCAACACGCCGGCGCCATAGATGCCGGTCGGGTGGAATTGAACGAACTCCAAATCCTGCAAGGGCAAACCAGCGCGCAGCACCATGCCGCCACCATCGCCGGTGCAGGTGTGCGCAGACGTCGCACTATAATAGGCGCGGCCATAGCCGCCGGTGGCCAGTACGACCGACTGGCTCTTGAAGCGGTGGATGCTGCCATCGTCCATGCACAAGGCAATAACGCCGCGGCATTCGCCGTCTTCCATGATCAGGTCGAGCGCGAAATATTCGATGAAGAAGTCCGCATCATATTTCAGGCTCTGCTGGTAGAGCGCGTGCAGCATAGCGTGACCTGTGCGGTCGGCGGCGGCGCAGGTGCGCTGTACCGGCGGGCCTTCGCCCATATTCTGCATATGGCCGCCAAAGGGGCGCTGATAGATGGTACCGTCGGCGTTGCGCGAAAACGGCACGCCGGCATGTTCGAGTTCGTAAACCGCTGCAGGAGCCTCACGCACCATATATTCGATAGCGTCCTGGTCACCCAGCCAGTCCGAACCCTTTACGGTATCGTACATGTGCCAGGTCCAGTGATCGGGCGAGTTATTCTGCAGCGAGGCAGCGATCCCCCCCTGTGCCGCAACGGTGTGCGAGCGTGTCGGGAAAACCTTGGTGATGCAAGCGGTTTTAAGGCCAGCTTCGGCCGCGCCCATGGTTGCACGCAAGCCTGAGCCACCGGCACCGACAACAACGACGTCATAGGTGTGATCGATAATCTTGTAGGCTTCAGACATCAGGCGGGCACTCCGGTGAAGGCATGCTTGGCGACCATGAAAATGCCGAATGCGGCGGCGCCAATTACGTAGAAGTTCAAAAGGGTCAATGCGGCAAATTTGTTGCCGTCGTCATGCACATAATCCTCGATCAGAACCTGCAGACCGAGGCGGACATGCCAAAAGATGCTGACCAGCATCAGGATCATCGGTACTGCAACCGATGGCTGGGCCAACCAAGCGGCGACCGTCTCATGTTCAAAATTCGGTAGCAGCAGCAGTGACAGCACCAGCCAGCTTGTCAGCAGCAAATTGCCGACAGCGGTCAGTCGCTGATCAATCCAATGCTTGCCGCCATGCTTGGCCGAGCCAAGCCCGCGTACGCGCCCGAGGTTGGTTCCGTTACCCATCTCAAATCCCCATAAAACGCGAAGCGACCAGCATCGCGACCAGCGCGGTTGCAGTCAGCGCTGCAATAAACACCGCAATTGACCAAGTGCGCACTGTGGTCAGTTCATAGCCGGCGCCCAGATCCATCAGCAAATGGCGGATGCCGGAGAAGAAATGCTGAAAAAAGCTGTAGGTCACAGCAAGGCCAAGCAAGCGGAAGAACCAATTGGCAGCGGTTTGCAGTCCTGTTGCTTCTGCACCCGCAGAGACTACCCAAGATTGGAAGCTTGCATAGCTTTCCGGCCCGCCCGCGATCGACGCAATCCACCATAGTAATGTCAGCATGCCGGCAGTTGCCAGCACAAAACCTGTCGCGCGGTGGAAGATGGACACCGCCATATGCGGCCCCCAACGGTAGATCTGCAAATGCGGCGAAATCGGCCGGTTCGGATTCTGCGCCATTGGCTAAGCTTCCCTGTTCAAGTTTGCGTCGCTCTTTACCGCTTTGAACCGTCTGCGCAAGGTGCGGGATACGGAATTTTGCCTGCCATGGATAACTGGGCGTTAACCATTCCCGCTTAGCTTTGCACACCTAACAAGATGTAACTTGCAGGTCGCAATTCGGGAGTTCGCAATGTCGGATATGGAAAAGTCGCTTTCGGCAGAGTTTGACACGATCGTCAAAGCCTTTGATTTCGACGGCCAGATGGCCAAGAAATGCAGGGAATTGCTGGCCGTAGTCGACGACGAAATGGAAGATTTTTCCGCCTACTACTGGGAATATTGGACCAATTTCAGCACGATCGATCAATTGCGTAACCCCGACTATGTCGCGCAGATGGTCAAATCTACCGCGAGCTACATCCGTGAGCGCATGCGCGACATCAAAGGTGCGATGTGGCGCGAATATTTGAAGGCACAGATTATTGCTGCCTGCAAAGACCGTGTTCCTCTAGGTCATCTGCTAGCCGCTTCAACACGCGCCAGCCTGCGCTATTTTGATATTTTTGACGCCAAACTCGAAGCAGGCGATCCAAATCATAGCCGATTGATGAAAACGGTTCATGATTTTACCTCGATGGAACTGGCCGTTACCTCTGCCTGTTACGTACATTATCAAAAAATCGTACAGCGCGAACAAAAAGAGGGTTACACAGCGCAGTTCGAAAGCGACATCGGTTCCAGCACTGCTGAAATTTCAGAGCAAGCGAATATCCTGCGCCAGCAGGCCGCAGCCAGCACTGCAGTTGCCCAAGGCATGCTTAGCAAAGCTTCGGAGGTCGCCACAGCGTCAGAGCAATCTGCGGTTGCCATGCGCGAAGCGGCGCAGACCGCGGCGGGCTTGATCCGCGCCATTGAAGACACCCGTTCCGAAGTCGAAACTGCGGCCGAAGTGGCTAATCGCGCAACAGAGCGCGCTCAGGAAGCTGTCGAGGCAACCGATACATTGTCGGAACAGTCCAAATCCATCGAGTCCATTCTCGGCCTGATCCGTGACATCGCTGGTCAGACAAATCTGCTCGCATTAAACGCAACGATCGAAGCTGCCCGTGCCGGCGATGCCGGTCGGGGATTCGCCGTCGTCGCGCAAGAGGTAAAAAGCCTCGCTAACCAGACCGCACAGGCAACGGACGAAATTGCCGAAAAGATTACTGCTATCCAGAACGCAACCAAAGCCTCTGTCGAATCAAACGTGTCGATAAAATCCGCAGTTGAAGATGTGCACCATTCGGCAGAGCGTATCCGCCATGCGATGGAAGAGCAGGCTCAGACTGTCACGATGATTACGGCTTCGGTTGACGAAACTGCGCTAGCAGCCGACCTGATGTCGAACACCATTGCTGCAATCCGCGCCGACACGGAAAATGTCGTTTCAGAAATTTCCCAGCTTGAAAGCGGCTTTGGCGATGTCGATGGCAAGATTTCGGCACTTCAGGCAAATGCCGGGAAATTCGCGGCTAATCTTATCCGTTAGCAGCTAGCGATACATGCAAGGTTGAATTTCAAAGCCCGCTGTGGAAGGCAGCGCGCATGACCTTGCATATCTTAGTCACGGGCGGATCGCGCGGTATCGGCGCGGCCATTGTCGATGAACTCGGCGACGACAATGTCCTGATCCACGCAACCTCCAGCGCCCATGGCGACTTGAGCGATCCTACCGTTCCATCCGAAATCTGGCATAATGCGTTGCAGGAAATGGGCGGGCGTATTGATGTGCTGGTCAACAATGCCGGAGTTTTTGAGGCAAACCCGATCGATCTCAGCGACATTGAGTGGCTTGATGGCTGGGAACGGACGATGGCGATCAACCTGACGGCTTCTGCCCAGCTTTGCCGTCTTGCGATCCTCCATTGGCAGGCGCTGGGCCAGGAAGGACGGATCATCAATGTCGCCAGTCGTGCCGCCTATCGCGGCGACAGCCCGGCGCATTGGCATTATGCAGCCTCCAAAGGCGGAATGGTCGCGATGACCAAAAGCATTGCACGCGGCTTTGCTGCGCAACAAATCTATGCGTTTGCGATCTGCCCAGGCTTTACGATGACCGGAATGGCCGAAGATTATTTGGCCAGTCGGGGTGGCGATAAACTGCTCGCCGACATACCCCTGGGTCGGGTAGCTATGCCTGAAGAAGTGGCAACGCTCGTTCGTTTTTGCGCGCTGGAGGCTCCGCCTTCGATGACGGGCGCGGTACTCGACATAAATGGAGCCAGCTATGTTCGCTAAATCGGTTGCTGTTCTGGCCTTGATTGGAACAGCCCTGACCGGCTGCGCTGCGAACAACAGCACGCAGGCACCTGCAACTGCCAAGTTCGAACCTATTGCCAAGGCTTGCGAAGGCCGTGACGGCTGGGGTGACCCGGCGCCTCCTTCCCACGTCTATGGCAATGTCTACATGGTGGGAACGTGCGGGATTGTGTCGTTGCTTATCACTACGCCCAACGGCCATTTTCTTATCGATGGTGCGATTCCCGAAGCTGCGACGGAAATCGCCCAGAATATCCGCGATCTTGGTTTCGACCCCAAAGATGTGCGCTATCTGCTGAATACGCATGAGCATTTCGATCACTCTGGCGGGCTGGCCGGACTGAAGCGGATTACTGGTGCAAAAATGGTCGCTCGGGCAGAAGCAAAGGACGCGCTGGAAAATGGTGACACACACCCAACCGATCCTCAGAAAGGCCTGTTCGATCCGGTTGAAGGTGTAAAGGTCGATCAGTTGATCGCCGATGGCGGCACACTGACGATTGGCAACCAGACCCTCACCGCGATCGCAACCCCCGGCCATTCTCCCGGCGGCACAAGCTGGCGCTGGCAGAGCTGCGAAAAGGGCAAATGCGTTAACATCGTGTATGCCGACAGCCTTAGCGCGGTTTCAGCAGACGAGTACAAGTTCAGCGAGCATCCCGAATATGTTGCGCCGCTTCGCGCAACAATTTCAAAAATTGGCGCTTTGGGTAAATGCGATATTCTGATTACCCCCCATCCATCTGCCAGCAATTTTTTCGACCGGCTCGCTAGAAAAGCCGCCTTGGTTGATTCCACAGCCTGCTCCCAATATGCGGCGGGCGCGCTGACCCGACTTGAAAACAGGTTGGCCAAAGAAAAAGCAAAATGAACTGGAAGCTTACCCTGCCCTGCTCGCGCGCCGAGGCAGAGGCGATGCACGAGGATGATGAGTGGCTTGAGCAGTTCGACAACCTGCCCACACTTGTGGCTGACGAGTTGGAAGCCTTCAACGACGCCAAATGGTCGATACAGGCCTATTTCAATGCAAAGCCTTCGCAGCATGATACCGGCCTGCTGGAAAGCCGATTCGGCACGAAAGCAGTTGTCGAAAAGCTCCCCGACGAAGATTGGCTAACGCTCAGCCAGAAAAGTATCGATCCGGTCCATGCTGGGCGGTTCTATGTTCACACATCGACCAACAAAGGCTCGGTCCCTGCAGGCGCAAAAGCCTTTCTGATTGAGGCAGGACAGGCATTCGGCACTGGCGGGCACGAAACGACCAGCGGGTGTCTCGCCATGCTTGACCGGCTGCATCGTGCCGGAAAACGCTATCACCATATTGCAGATATCGGCACTGGCACAGGACTGCTGGCGTTCGCTGCACTACACCTTTGGCCACGGGCATTGGTAACCGCATCGGACATCGATCCCGTAAGCATAGATGTGACACGCGAAAACGCCTCTGTAAATGGCGTCTCCCTAGGCCGGAGAAGTGGCCAGGTCGCACTATATGTTGCGACTGGAACCGATCATCCGGCAATTGCTGCCCGAGCACCCTATGATTTGCTGATTGCCAATATCCTTGCAGGACCACTGGTGGAACTCGCACCCAGTTTCGCCTCGGTCATCGCTGAAGGCGGCACATTGATCCTTGCCGGTTTGCTCGACACGCAAGCCGATAAGGTAGCCAGCGCCTATCGACGCCACGACTTCTTGCTCGTCGACCGTCAAGATAACGGCGACTGGCCATGCCTGCGTCTGGTCAAGCGTCGGCACTATGGGTATCGCCGCCCGATCCGCGCGTCAGGCCGCACGAGTCAGCCACCGGGCGATTTTGGGACCTGGTAGCGACTACCGGCCAAATCCCGTTTTGCGCCGTCCCCGTTTCCCGCCGATAGTCGGCTTATGAATGCGCAACCCGACGCAAGCCAGATGGCCATTGCCCGCGCCAGTCGCGAGCGCGAATTGCTGAGCGATGCGCTGGGCCGCGTGGGCATCGGTGATAAAAAAGCGTTCGAATTTCTCTATCGGCGAACTTCGGCGAAACTTTTTGGTGTTTGCTTACGTATCTTCGGCAACCGGAACGAAGCCGAGGAAGCCTTGCAAGACGCCTATCTGACCATCTGGAACCGTGCCGCCGCCTTTGACCGGGATAGAGCGAGTCCGATCAGTTGGCTGGTTGCCGTTACGCGCAACCGTGCAATCGACAGGCTACGCGCGCGCGACAAGAGCAAACCGGTCGATCTTGAGGAAGCGCTGACAATCCCTGACCCCTCACCCAATGCCGAAAAGCTGCTGTCAGAGAAAGACGATGCGCGCGTTGTCGACAGCTGTATTGAGCGACTTGACGATCGCGATGCCAGTTTCATTCGCGCCGCTTTCTGGAACGGTCGTACTTATGCCGATCTCGCAGTCGCTGAATCGACGCCGCTACCAACTGTGAAAAGCCGCATCAGGCGTGCGCTCATCAAGCTGCGCCATTGCCTTGAGGGCAAGAGCTGATGCACCTGACCGATGAAGATATCGCAACCGCTGGCGAACTTGCATTAGGCCTGCTCGACAAGGCCGAGGCAGCACAGGCGCGCGCACGACTTGCCGAAGACCCGGATTTTGCCGCAGAACATGCCAAATGGTCAGACCGCATGGTCGCAATGGAACCTCTTGAAGACGAAGCTCCTTCCCCCGCTGTCTGGTCGCGGATTGACGCTGCGATCGCTACCCAACCGCGTCAGGACAATACATTCACTCGGCTTCGCATCTGGCAAGGATTGACCGCGGCTTCATTCGCCGTTGCACTGGTGCTGGCCACGATGTTGTGGCGCCAGCCCGAGACGCAACCTGTCCCCGCACAGCCGCAGATGCTGGTCGCGGCGATTGGAGCAGAAGTTGGACGCGAAAGTGTCGCCGCCAACTATAATCCTCAAACGGGCGCGTTGCAGATCATCCCTATTTCACTTGATACAGGTACGCTATATCCCGAATTGTGGATCATCCCCGAAGATGGCGTCGCAAGGTCACTTGGCATGATCGACCCATCAAAACCAGCCGTCCATTCGGTCCCTAAAGCGATGCGATCGCATCTGCACAAAGGTGCATTGTTCGCGATAACACCCGAGCCAGCAGGCGGCGCGCCGGGCGGTAAGGCAACCGGACCGGTGATCGCCAAGGGTGCAATCGACACCATCTGAAAAAATTTTCATTCGGCTGCATCCATCCTGCAGGTCGCTCCGTAACTGCATCCGACATGTATATCCCCCACATGTCTTGCAGAAGGAAAGACCATGAAAAAGAACCTCTTCAAGATTGCAATTGCAACTGCAGCCATCGCTTCGGCCGCAACCGTTGGCCATGCACATAACCATGGCCATAGCGGCCATTCGATGGCGGCCCCGAAGACCAACATCGTCGAAGCAGCCGTCGCTACGCCTGATCTTTCGACCCTCGTTACCGCTGTCAAAGCCGCTGGTCTGGTCGATACACTCGCCAGCCCCGGCCCCTTCACCGTATTTGCGCCCACCAATGCAGCCTTCGGCAAACTGCCTGCCGGCACTGTCGAAACACTGGTAAAGCCCGAAAACAAGGGCACGCTGACCACCGTTCTGACCTATCATGTCGTTGCGGGCACATTTGACAGCAACGCTATCGCTGCTGCGATCAAAAGCGGTAATGGCAAGGCAACGCTGACCACGGTTCAGGGCCAGAAGCTGACTGCGTCGATGTATGGCGACAAACTGATCGTTACCGATGCCAAGGGTGGCAAATCGACCGTTGCCCTCGCTGACCTTCGCCAAAAGAACGGCGTTGTCCATGTCATCGACAGCGTGCTGATGCCGTAACGCACTTGTTGGCGACCGGTACTCCGATCCCCCTCCCATCAACCGGTTGCCAACCAAGCCCCTTCCCCGTTGGGGAAGGGGCTTTTCATTTGGCCTTTGATTTTGCGTAAGCCTGTGTGCCGTGCGTTATGACGTCATCTTCGGGCAGTATATCGGCAATCGGAATATCGGGCAGCGATTCAAGTTGTGCATAAAGCGGTGCGAAATCGGTTTCGACCGTGACTTTCAGCAGATGATCGAGTGACGGGATAACAAAATAATTCTGCTGGTAATCGTCGATCCGATATTCAGTGCGCATCAGGCGCAACAGATCGAACCGGATCCGGTTGGGGCTCGGATCGTCGAGGCAGAAGATGCTCTCGCCATAGCTCGAAACGATACCTGCCCCATAAATGCGCAAGCCTGCTGGCTCCTCGATCAGCCCGAACTCGACCGTATACCAATATAGCCGCGCCAGCTTGTGCAGCGCGCCAAAGCCAAGGCTGCGCAGACCGCCCTTGCCATATGCCACCATATAGTCGGCAAACACCGGATCGGCGAGCATCGGGACATGGCCGAAGACATCGTGAAAGACATCTGGTTCCTGCAGATAATCGAGCTGTTCGGGGGTGCGGATGAAATTGCCGGCAGGAAAGCGGCGGTTTGCCAGATGGTCAAAGAACACATCGTCGGGGACCAAACCTGGCACAGCCACCACCTGCCATCCGGTCGCAGCCATCAGCCGCGCATTGAGTTCGCGGTAATCGGGAATCCCCGGCTTTTCGAGTTTCAGAACGTCAATGCCGCGCATGAAGGCATCGCAGGCCCTACCCGGCAACATTTCCGACTGCCGTGCGAACAGCCGGTCCCACATCGCATGCTCATCGGCGGTGAACGCATCCCACGTTTGCGGGATTGTCCAATCCGGATTTGCACCCGGCGGCGGGGCATCATAGACATGGGTAAAGTCGGCCATGGAAGATAGTTACACTTGAAACTGTTTCGCATCAACAGCATTGGCACTGCTTTGCGGGCCTTTATTGGCTGGCCGCTGCTGATGATTGGCTTGTACTTCGTCTCGGCATTGGCGGGCAGCTTCATTCCGGCAAATTCCGATTGGAAGGAACTCGATCAAGGCATTCCCATTTTTGTCGAAACCAACGGTGTGCATGTCAGCCTTATCGTGCCCATATCCGCAGCCGGCGAAGACTTATCGGACCTCATCCGGCCCGAACATCTCAACGACACAAACCTATATGGCACCCATGCCATGATCGGCTGGGGCCATCGCAACGTCTATCGTAACGCGCGCACATGGGCAGATGTGCGTAGCGGGGACATTGCGTCGGCCATTATCGGCTCAGACGAAACGACGCTGCACATCTATCACTTGATCGATCCCCGCCCTGCCCCGCACCGCAAGCGCTTCCTGGTCTCGCAGCAGCAATTTCGAAGCATAATTGCATCGGTACGCTCGACATTCCGGTTAACCGCCGATGGACGAAGCACTGCCTATCAGGCCTATGGCCCCAACAATCTGTTCTATGACAGCAAGGGCCATTACTCCGCTTACACTACGTGCAACGAATGGACCGGCGCGGTGCTGCGCAAGGCAGGGGTTCGGATGGGTAAATGGACGCCGATGCCCGGCGGGGTGATGCGTTGGTTTGATTAACCGGCGGCAGCGACAATCGCCGCCCACGCGGCCTCGTCAATAACTTCTATTCCCAGTTCCTGAGCCTTTTTGAGTTTTGAACCAGCTCCAGGCCCAGCCACGACCAATTCCGTTTTCGCAGAAACCGAACCTGCGGCTTTTGCACCCAAGGCTTCCGCTTGCGCCTTGGCTTCATCTCGGCTCATGGTTTCGAGTGCGCCGGTGAAGACAACCGTTTTGCCAGAAACCGACGACGCCTTGACCTCGACCACATAATCGGGCGGTGATACTTGCTGCAGCAAGTCTTCCCACACCTCGGCATTGTGCGGTTCATGGAAAAATTCGCGGAGCGCCTCGGCCACAACTGGACCGATGCCGTCGATTTGGGTGAATTCGGCCCCTCCCGCTTCCGAAGTCGCCACTTCGCGCAGGCGCGGCAGTGTATGGAAATTCTTCAATAGATCGCGTGAAGTGACCGCGCCGACATGCCGGATGCCTAAACCGAACAGCAGACGTGCAGCATCCGGTGTTCTTTTGCTCTCGATCGCACTCAACAGGTTGTCCACAGACTTTTCCTGCCAACCTTCGCGCCTCAATATCTCGGCTCGATGTTCTCTAAGGCGGAAAATATCTGCCGGCGAATGCAGCCAGCCCAGATCGAAAAATTCCTGAATGGTTTTCTCGCCCAGGCCTTCGATATCGAGTGCCGCGCGGCTGACAAAATGCTTGAGCCGCTCGACACGCTGGGCGGGACAGATGAGGCCGCCGGTGCAACGCACATCGACTTCGCCTTCCTCGGCGACAGCCTCGCTGCCGCATTCGGGGCAATGGTCTGGAAAATGATAATCAGGCAGCGAAGCTTCGCGTGTAAGATTCTCGACAATCTGGGGAATAACATCCCCCGCCCGCTGGACTTTCACTCGATCGCCGGGACGCACACCAAGTCGCGCGATCTCGTCGCGATTGTGGAGCGTCACGTTCGAGACGACGACCCCACCGACAGTCACCGGCTTCAACCGGCCTACGGGCGTGAGCTTGCCTGTACGGCCTACCTGGATGTCGATAGCTTCCAGCGTCGTCTCCGCCTGCTCCGCCGGAAATTTGTGTGCAATAGCCCAGCGAGGGGCCTTGGCGACAAAACCAAGACGTTCCTGCCAGTCGAGCCGATCGACCTTATAGACCACGCCGTCAATATCATAAGGCAGGTCCGCGCGTTGCCGTTCGATCTCGCTATAATGTTCCAAAGCCGTCGTTGCGCCCGCAACAGGTTTGAGGAATGGCGAAACCGGTATTCCCCAACAGGCAATAGCCTGCATGACGCCATATTGGCTTTCGGACGGCATAGCACTCGCCTCGCCCCAGCCGTGGGCAAGGAAACGCAAGGGCCGCGAAGCTGTGACCGACGGGTCTTTCTGCCGCAGCGATCCCGCCGCAGCATTTCGAGGATTGGCGAAATGGCGCGCCTTTTCGGGATCATCCGCCTCGGCCAGCAGCCGTGCATTGAGCGCCTCGAAATCAGCCTTTGCCATGAACACTTCGCCGCGGACTTCAAATATCGCCGGAACATTGCCCGATAAGCGATGCGGAATATCCGCTATGGTCCGCACATTTGCAGTTACATCCTCGCCCACTTGCCCATCGCCGCGCGTAGCCGCCTGAACCAGTTCGCCATTTTCATAGCGCAACGAGCAGGACAGGCCGTCAATCTTGTCCTCGGCAGTCAATGCAACTTCAGTATCGGCAGAAAGATTCAAAAAGCGCCGGACACGCGCAACGAAATCCTCGACATCTTCATCCGAAAACGCGTTGTCGAGGCTCATCATCCGCTTGGCGTGTGTGACCTTGCTCAGCGGCGACGCTTCTACGGCTGCGCCTACCTGCGCATTGGGGCTGTCCGCCCGCACCAGCTGCGGAAAGGCCGCCTCCAGTTCGTTATTTCGCCTGACAAGCTCATCAAATTCAGCGTCCGAAATCTCCGGCGCGTCTTGCGCGTGATAGAGCTTGTTATGATGCGCGATCGCCTTCGCCAGACGCATCAATTCGTTGGCGGCTTCCGCTTCAGAGAGGTTCTCAACCTCGCTCACACATCCTCCATCAGCCGTGCAGCTTGGGCGCGCGCCTCATCAGTAATTTCAGTGCCGGAGAGCATGCGGGCAATTTCCTGTCGGCGGCCTTCCGCATCGAGGCGGGTCACGCCAGTTCGCGTAACGGTGCCTTCGCTGGACTTGGCGATGAAGTAATGCGCCTGGCCTTTGGCGGCGACCTGCGGGCTGTGGGTGACGGCAAGGAGTTGCTTGCCCGCCCCGGCAAGTCGGGCGAGGCGCTCCCCAATCGCCGAGGCAACGGCTCCCCCTACTCCGCGGTCGATTTCGTCGAAGATAATCGTCCCAGCCCCGCCCTCTTCAGCCAATGCAACCTTTAGAGCGAGGATGAAGCGCGACAATTCTCCGCCCGATGCGATTTTCGCGAGCGGCGCAAAAGGTGCACCGGGGTTAGTCGAGATCAGGAATTCAACACGATCCATGCCCTGGGCGGACCATCGGTCTTCTGGCAGCGTTTCTACCGCAGTCTGGAATTGAGCTGCATCCAATTTCAATGGCACAAGCTCCGAAGCGACAGCTTTGTCCAATCGCTTGGCGGCCTCGATGCGCTGTGCGGAAACCGACTTGGCAACATCCAGATACGCCGCCGCGCAAGCGGCAACTTCGGCTTCAAGCTTGGCCAAGCCCTCCCCACCTGCTGCAATCGCGTCAAGCTTTGCCGCCAGTTCTTCAGTCAATCCCGCCAAGGCTTCTGGCTGAACGCCATGTTTGCGCGCCAGCCCGCGCAGATCGAAAAGGCGGACTTCGATCGCATCGAGCCGCTCGGGGTCAAAACTCAGGGCCTGCGTTGCTGCGATCAGCTTGTCTTCGGCCTCGCTCGCCTCAATCACCGCACGGTCGAGTGCGGTCAGCGATTCGGCCAGCAGCGCATGTTCATTCGCCAGACGATCGAGTCGTCGCGCCGCGCTGCGCAATTTGGCCAGACCACTGTCCGAGCCTTCAAACGCCTCCAAAACGGCACGTAAATCTTCGGCTATGCGCTCACCCTTCTGCATATCGGCGCGCTCAGCAGCGAGTTGTTCTTCCTCGCCCTCTTCGGGTGCGAATTTTTGCAGTTCAGCAACGGCATGTTCCAGCCATTCACGATCACGCGTCGCATTCTCCAAGGCTTCGCGCGCTGATTCCAGGCGTAGCTTGGCTTCCTGCCACTTTTCGAAATGCACGGTGACCAGAGCAGTATCGCACCTACCGAACGCATCGAGTAAAGTCCTGTGTCCGCGCGGATTAAGCAAGCCCCGATCATCATGCTGCCCGTGAATTTCCACCAGATGGGCACCGACTTCGCGTAACAAAGCGGCGGAGCAGGGTTGATCATTGATAAACGCTTTGCTTCCGCCATCAGCGCGCACCGAACGGCGGATCATTAGTGCTTCACCGCCCTCGATTGCAATTTCATTGTTCGCAAGGATGGAGGCGAGATTACTTCCGGCCAATGGCGCCTCAAAACTTGCCGTCACTTGTGCCCGCTCGGCGCCTGTCCGCACCAGCCCGCTATCGGCGCGCATACCAAGCGCCAGTCCCAATGCGTCAAGCAATATCGACTTGCCAGCCCCGGTCTCACCAGTCAGCACGCCCAAGCCTGAATCAAATTCGAGGTCGAGCGCCTCAATCAGCACCACATCGCGGATCGACAGACCCGTCAGCATAAAGCGCCTGCTCCCTTGCGGATCACGCGCCCGATGCGTGCTTCTGCATCAGGTCGTATGCGCGCTGGTACCATTTATTTCCAGGATAGTTGGCGCCAAGCACAGCCGCCGACTTCTTCGCCTCTTCCGGCACGCCAAGCGCCAGATAGCTTTCGGTCAGGCGGTAAAGCGCCTCAGGAGCATGGGTCGTGGTGTCATATTTGTCTACGACCTCACGGAAGCGAAGGCTGGCGGCAAGCCAGAGCGCGCGGCGCTGGTAAAAGCGACCAATCTCCATTTCCTTGCCCGCCAGATGGTCGCGGACAAGGTCAATCTTCAAGCCGGCATCGGCTGCGTAGCGGCTGTTGGGATAACGACGCTGCACTTCACCCAATGCCGACAAAGCCTGCTGGGTGATTTTCTGGTCGCGGGTAACGTCGCTGATTTGCTCATAATAGCACAAAGAAATCAGGTAATAGGCGTACGGCGCATCCTTGTTGCCCGGGTGAATAGACAGGAAGCGTCGCGCCGACGAAATCGACTCGTTATACTTCTGCCCCATATAATAGCTGAACGCACTCATCAGCTGCGCACGACGTGCCCAGGGCGAATAGGGGTGCTGGCGCTCAACCTCGTCGAACAGGGCAGCTGCAAGCTGGTATTGCTGCCGATCGAGCTTTTCCTTGGCGGCATTGTACAAGGTGGTCACGTCACGCGCGACATATCGGGTATCGCCGCCTTTGCCGCCGCCTCCCAAGCCCAAAGACGAGCAACCTGCTAGCAATGTTGCGGAAAGGCCGAGGACGAGAGGCGTTAGGATTTTCTTCTGCATGGGCATCCCTTAATGACACTTGGCGCTGTCGCCAAGGCTTTTGCGCGTTCTTTATGCCCGGGTCTGTATCGGCGATGAACCACACCGCATTCAGTCCTACATCGCCCAGAAAAAGGGCCGCAAAAGCGGCCCTTCCTGTAACTTGTTTCTGAAGATTAATCCTTCAGGAAATCCGGAACATGGTTCGGATCGCCGCCTTCTCCACCTTCGGAGCGCTCACGACGCGGACCGCGGTTGCCGCCGTCACGACGCGGGCCACGGTCATTGCGTTCGCCACGATCACGGCGCGGGCCGCGATCTCCACGGTCGCCTCGGGGCTCACGGGGTTCGCGCGGCGGGCGGGTGTCTTCCAGTTCGGCGCCGGTTTCCTGATCGACCAGGCGCATCGAAAGGCGAACCTTGCCACGCGGATCGATTTCGAGAACCTTGACCTTGACGTCCATGCCTTCGCTGACGACATCGGTCGGCTTTTCAACGCGCTCGTTCTTCATTTCGCTGACATGGACGAGACCGTCCTTGCCGCCCATGAAGTTCACAAATGCGCCGAAATCAACAATGTTGACGACCTTGCCGTCATAGATTTTGCCGACTTCTGCTTCTTCGACGATGCCCGAAATCCATTTGCGGGCGGCTTCGATCTGCGAAAGGTCGCTCGACGAAATCTTGATCAGGCCTTCATCGTCGATGTCAACCTTGGCACCAGTGGTGGCAACGATTTCGCGGATAACCTTGCCGCCGGTACCGATGATGTCGCGGATCTTCGACTTGTCGATCTGCATCGTTTCGATACGCGGTGCGTGTGCCGAAAGTTCGCTGCGGGTCGCGCCGAGTGCCTTGTTCATTTCGCCAAGGATATGCGCGCGGCCTTCCTTCGCCTGGTTGAGCGCAGCTTCAAAGATTTCGCGGGTGATACCGGCAATCTTGATGTCCATCTGCATCGTGGTGATGCCGACTTCGGTGCCGCCAACCTTGAAGTCCATATCGCCAAGATGGTCTTCGTCGCCAAGGATATCCGAAAGGATCGAATAGTCCTTGCCTTCAAGGATCAAGCCCATGGCAATACCGGAAACCGGGCGCTTGATGGGGACGCCTGCGTCCATCATGGCAAGCGAACCGCCGCAAACCGACGCCATCGACGACGAACCGTTTGATTCGGTGATGTCGCTGGTCAAGCGGATTGTATAGGGAAACTCGTCCTTGGTCGGCAGCACAGGGTGCAGCGCACGCCAGGCCAGCTTGCCATGGCCGACTTCACGACGACCGGGCGCGCCAAAGCGGCCGACTTCACCCACCGAATAGGGCGGGAAGTTATAGTGCAGCATGAAATGCTCATAGTGCAGACCGTTAAGGCCGTCGATCATCTGCTCCGCATCCTTGGTACCCAAGGTGCAGGTCGCGATGGTCTGGGTTTCACCTCGCGTGAAAAGCGCCGAACCATGCGCACGCGGAAGGAAATGGGTTTCCGCGACGATCGGACGGATCTGAGTGGTCGTACGACCATCGATACGCTTTCCGGTCTTGAGGATCGCAGTGCGGACGATTTCGGCTTCGAGCTTCTTGGTCAGCTTGATGCCTGCCATCACTTCCTGCGGGCTCAAACCGTCCTCGACAAACATCGCCTTCGCCTTGTCACGAGCCGCGTTGAGCGCGTTTGAACGCTCCGACTTGTTGGTCAGCTTGTAGGCAGCGTCAATATCCTTGCCGATCAGCTTCTTCAGCTTGTCCTTCAGCGCGGCATTGTCTTCACCAACATTCAGCTCCCAAGGCTCCTTCGCAGCCTGTTCGGCTAGCTTCACGATCGCCTTTACGACTTCCTTACAGGCATCATGCGCAAACATGACAGCACCGAGCATGATTTCTTCCGAAAGCTCATTGGCCTCGGATTCAACCATCATCACCGCGTCGTAAGTCGCTGCAACAACCAGATCGAGATCGCCTTCAGCGACCTGTTCGTCGGTCGGGTTGAGGATATATTCGCCATTCAGGTAACCAACGCGTGCGGCACCGATGGGGCCCATGAAGGGCACACCCGAAATCGTAAGCGCAGCCGAAGCTGCAACCATAGCGAGGATATCGGGCTCATTCTGGCCATCATAGCTCAGAACCTGGGCAATAGCGTTGATTTCGTTGTAGAAACCTTCGGGGAACAGCGGACGAACCGGGCGGTCGATTAGGCGCGAAACCAGCGTTTCCTTTTCGGTGGCACCGCGTTCACGCTTGAAAAATCCACCGGGGATGCGGCCTGCAGCCGAATATTTTTCCTGATAGTGAACGGTGAGCGGAAAGAAATCCTGGCCCTCTTTCACGGACTTCGCCGCGGTGACCGCGCAAAGCACAACAGTTTCGCCAAGGGTCGCAATGACAGCGCCATCGGCTTGACGGGCAACCTTGCCCGTTTCGAGTGTCAGGGTTTGTCCGCCCCACTCGATCGATACATTTTTCACATCAAACATAGATTTTCCTTGAGATGCCTTCGCGCCCAATTGCGCAAAGGGGCCTCCTGTTTTCCGGGATCTCCGGCCCGGACCGGTTGGGGCGCTAGTTTACCCCTATGGCCGGGTTCGCCGAAATGCGAACCCACCCCATATAGCAAAAGCGGCCCGCAGAGGGGGCCGCTTCGCAATTTCTTATTTACGCAGACCGAGCTTGGCGATGAGCGCATTGTAGCGCGATACATCCTTGCGCTTCAGATAATCGAGCAGCGAGCGACGCTTGTTGACCATCTGCAGAAGACCACGACGCGAGTGGTTATCCTTGTGGTGGCTCTTGAAGTGCGCAGTCAGGGTGTTGATGCGATCGGTGAGGATTGCAACCTGGACTTCCGGTGACCCGGTGTCGCCCTTGCCCTGGGCGTTGTCTTTGATAACTTCGGCTTTGCGTTCAGCAGTAATAGACATGTTTTTCCTTCGAACATCGCTTTTTAAAGGTTGAAGCCACGTACGGTTTTCAGTTCACCGCCGATTTGCTCTACCAGCGCCAAGGCACGCATTTCTGCGTCTCGCGCCCAATATAGCCCATCTTTCGTGGCAACCCCGGTCAAGACGCGACCCTGGTGGATCGCCTTTGCCGCATCCGGGGAGAGATCGAGAGCCGGGATGTCGACCAGCCCTGCCTCCAACGGCAAGATAATGTCTTTTGCAGGCGCGCCCTTACCAATTTCGTTGAGTTTGTCCAGTGAAATCGCCTGATCCATCGTGAAAGGCCCCGCCTTTGTGCGCCGGAGCATGGTAACATGCCCTACTGTGCCAAGGGCATGCGAAATGTCTCGCGCCAGTGACCGGATATAGGTGCCCTTGGAAACATGCGCCGAAAGAGTGACTTCATTCATTGTGGCGTCACCTAATGGTTCCGAAACAGAAAGAGCGTACATGGTCACTTGCCGGGCCGGTATCTTGACCGCCTCCCCTGCCCTTGCCCGATCATAAGAGCGCTTGCCGTCGATCTTTATTGCCGAATAGGCAGGCGGGACTTGCTCGATTGTTCCAGTGAATGTCGGCAGCAATACGGCGATCTGTTCCCCTGTCGGTCGAATGTCGGAAGTCGCTACAACTTCCCCTTCGGAATCCAATCCTGCGGTTTCTTCACCAAATTTGATGGTAAAGTCATAGACTTTGGAGGCGTCGAGCATTCGCCCGCACAATTTCGTCGCTTCGCCTATAGCGATCGGCAAGACCCCTGTCGCCAGCGGGTCCAACGTGCCGCCATGACCCACCTTGACTTTGCCATAGCCCGCTTCACGCAAATTGCGCTTTACTGCTGCCACGGCCTGGGTTGAACCAAGACCCAAGGGTTTGTCGAGAATGATCCAGCCGTGCACCGCGCCGCCATGCGAGCAGTCGGCTTTGCTGTCAATCGTTGGGCGCGACAGCTTTCTGCGCTTCTGCCCGCACTTCTTTGCGCAGCTTCAACCGCTCTTTCCTCGGCAAAGGCTTTTCAGCGGTTACCAGGCTTTCGATCAGGCAATAGTCGTCACGGACAGCAATTGCCCCAAACCGGTCAAATGATGATGAACCACGCGTGTCAAAAGCGACGCCATTTGCATAGTCAATGCCCCGGCAATTACCGACAAACTTCGCATAATACCAACGACGCTGGCGATCCTCAATCCACAGCCCGCGCTCTCCGTTGGCTTCAAAATTCCGAATTCCGCCATGGTTGGGAAACGCGATGCTGGCATCGACACCATATTCATCCCAGCCTTTAGCCTTACCCGCGATAGCAGGAGCGGTATATGCCGTCAGGACCATGGTGGCCGCGATGGCCAACAAATTATATTTCGGAATCATGAAAGCCTCCGAACGTGTTCATGCCGTTTCAAAGCTTAACCCTGAATGAGCAGCTGATTCCCTGCGGGCTTCCATGAAATGGCGGCGGCACATCGAAACATAACGGTCATTCCCACCGATCTCGGTCTGCTTCCCGTCGATGACGGCATGTCCCTCTGCGTCAACACGCAAATTCATCGTCGACTTGCGCCCGCAATGACAGACTGCCTTCAATTCAACCAAAGCATCCGCAATACCGAGCAACGCCGCAGATCCGGGAAACAGTTCGGCTGCGAAATCTGTTCGCAAACCATAACACAGCACCGGAATGCCAGATTCGTCGGCAATGCGTGCCAATTGCAGTACCTGCTCTCGCGACAGAAATTGCGCCTCGTCGATAAGCACGCAGGCGAGATGGTTGCGTTCATGTTCAGACAATATGTCGTGCCGCAAATCTGTTTCGGGCGAAAATTTATGCGCCTCCGTCTGCAAACCGATGCGCGACGTCACATAGCCCTGCCCGTACCGGTCATCGAGCGCGGCAGTCCACACCATCGTGGCCATCCCACGCTCTCGATAGTTGAAATCGGCCTGCAAAAGCGTGGTCGATTTTCCTGCGTTCATGGAGGAGTAGTAGAAATACAGCTTAGCCATCACGCATACTTAATAGTCCCTACTGGACGAGCACAACCGCAATCTGCCATGGTCGCTGAAGGGACGCATAAAAGGAGTGCAAAATGGAGTGGAGAGCGACAGGTTGGTCGCTGGCAGCAGCTATGCTGCTCGCAACAAGCACCGCTTTGGCAGCACCGAACTACCGCTATTCCATCGACCCGGTAGCAAGCTCTGTCGATGCCAAGGTGTCTTTTCTGGGAATAGGCAATCGCAAAGCACTATTCCCCGCGCTTCGCGGCAGCGTTGTTCTTTCACCGGATCGCATGGACCAGATCAATCTCGATGTGTCGATCGACGCCACCCAGTTAAAAGCAGACGATAGTGTCACGACCAAAAGGCTGAAAGGTCCAGATTTCTTCAACGTCGGCAAATATCCGACCGTACGGTTTCAGGGTACGCAACTTGCTATGACCAGCACGACCTCTGGTGTGGTGCACGGAAATCTGACGGCGCGCGGCGTTACCCGCCCGGTCGCGTTGAATGTGACATTCTCATCCTCCCCTGCCAGTTCGATTGGCAAAGAATCCATGCGGTTAACTGGCATAACAACCGTCAATCGCAAGGATTTCGGAATGACAGCCTATTCGCTCGTCGTCGGAAAGAAGGTGGCGATCACGATCCGGACAAAATTGCTGCCCAGTTAATACAAGTTATTTAATCAAGCGTCATCGTCTGAACCCAGATCCTGAACGACGTGCGGATTTGACAGTAGTTTTTCGATGTGGCTGGCTTCGTCGAAACTTTCATCGGCCAGAAATTTGAGCTTAGCAGCATATTTCAAGCGGACCCGCGAAGCGACTTCACGCTGCAGGAATGCGGTATTGGTCCGCAACGCTTTCAGGACAGCTTCCTCATCGGCGCCGAGCAGTGATTTCACAAATACAGTTGCGTGCCGAAGGTCGGGGGACAAGCGCACTTCGGTTATGCTCACGCTATGGCTTGTCAGGACATCATCATGCACATCTCCGCGCGCCAACAGCTCGGAGAGGATGTGGCGGAACTGCTCGCCCACGCGCAGCAAGCGAACCGACCGGCCTTCAGGGGTCTCGTTATGACGGGCCATCAGCTCTAACTTCCCGGTATCGGCGTCGGAATTGCAGTAGAGGTCGAACGCGCATAAATCGTCGTCCAGCTCTCGTCCCACAATTCGCCTTCAAGAAATATCACGCGGCGGCCGCGACGCACTACCCTGCCCTTGCCCATCAACGGCCCGGGCGGGATCAGTTTGAGAAGCGTCATGGAAATCTCAAGGTTAAGCGGGGCTTCCTTGCCTCCGGTGGCTTGAACATGCGCCCAGCCCATCGCTTCATCGAGGAATCCGGCCACCAGCCCGCCCTGTACACCGCCACGACCTGTGATGAAACTATCCGGCGCGACGAAGCGCATGGTTATGGTTTCACTGACGGGATCGAAGTCAACGTACTCCGCCCCCATCAGGTCAACATGTGCGCCGCCTTTTCCAAGGAACTCCGTCACAGCGTCCGTTCACGCTCCTCGACTTCAAAGATTTCGAGCATGTCGCCCGCCTTGATGTCGTTGGTATCCTGCAACACAACGCCGCATTCGAGGCCCGCACGAACTTCGTCGACATCGTCCTTGAAACGACGCAGCGAGGCGATAACGGTCTTTGAAACGATGACGTCTTCGCGGGTAAGGCGCGTGTGATAACCCTTGCGGATATGGCCTTCGAGGACGAGCAGACCAGCGGCCTTGTCTTTCTTGCCCGCGTTGAAGACTTCTTGAATCTTCGCACGACCGACAACGGTTTCGATGATTTCGGGACCGAGGATACCCGCCATTTCCTTGGCCACATCTTCGGTGAGGTGATAAATCACATCGAAATATTTGAACCGTGTCTTTTCACGCTGCGCAATCTCTCGTGCTTTGGCATTCGGACGGACGTTGAAGCCGATAATCGGTGCCTTGGTCGCGTTAGCCAGCGTCACATCGCTTTCGGTAATCGCACCGACACCTGATTGCAGCACGCGCACCTTGATTTCGTCGGTCGAAATCTTGTTCAACGCATTGATAATGGCTTCAACCGAGCCCTGAACGTCCGCCTTGATCACGACGGCATATTCTTTCGCGCGATTGGCAGCCAATGAAGAGAACATATTGTCAACTGTGACCGGAGCCTGCGTGGTCCGCTTCAGTTTTGCCTGCTCCTTGCGGTATGCTGCCACTTCACGCGCACGGGCTTCATTTTCGACCACGGTCAAAACGTCGCCCGCCTTGGGAACACCGCCCAGACCAAGGACCTCGACCGGCATCGACGGCGTGGCTTCCTTGATCTGCTGCCCCTTGTCGTTGATCAGCGCGCGGACTTTACCCGATTCCTCACCAACGACCAGAACGTCTCCGGTGCGCAATGTACCGCGTTTGATCAGCAATGTGGCAACCGCACCGCGCCCCTTATCCAGTTTGGCTTCAACCACAATGGCTTCGGCTGAACGGTCCGGATTGGCGCGGAGCTCCATGAGTTCAGCCTGCAACGCCAGCTTCTCGAGCAGATCGTCGAGACCGGTCTTCTTCAGCGCAGAGATTTCGACGTCCTGAACTTCTCCGCCCATCTTTTCGACGACAATTTCATGTTCCAGCAGTCGTTCACGGATGCGCTGCGGGTTAGCACCATCCTTGTCGCATTTGTTGATCGCGACAATCATCGGTACATTGGCCGAGCGCGCGTGGTTGATGGCTTCGATCGTCTGCGGCATGATACCGTCATCCGCTGCGACCACCAATATGATGATGTCGGTAACCATCGCGCCACGCGCTCGCATTTCCGTGAAAGCTTCGTGGCCTGGCGTATCTAGGAAGGTGATGGTGTCACCACCCTTTGTCTTCACCTGATAGGCACCGATATGCTGCGTAATGCCGCCCGCTTCGCCGGATTGCACATTGGCACCGCGCAAGGCGTCCAGTAGCGAGGTTTTGCCGTGATCGACATGGCCCATAACAGCCACAACAGGCGGACGAGCTTTCAACGTTTCAGGTGCATCAACATCGTCGTCATTGATGATGTCGACGTCTGAATCGGACACACGGTTGATATTGTGGCCGAATTCCGTGACCAGCAGTTCTGCCGTATCCTGATCGATTGTCTGCGTCAGGGTGACCGGCATGCCCATCTTGAACAGGGCCTTCACCAGATCACTGCCCTTTTCGGCCATACGAATGGCAAGTTCCTGCACTGTGATCGCTTCGGGAACGACAACGTCGCGCGACTGCTTCGGCTGCGCGTCGCGTTGCATGCCCGACATGTGCGAACGACGTTCTTTTTCACGCGCGCGCTTCAATGCGGCGAGCGAACGGGCGCGTGCGCCTTCGTCGTCATCCAACGCACGCGTAACCGTCAGTCTGCCCGATTGACGGCGATTGTCAGTGCGATCGCGTGTCGGTTTGTGCGGCGCCTTTTTGTGATCCTTGGCCTCTTCGCGTTCGACCGGTGCGGGAGCCGGACGCTTGGGCGCTTCCACAGGCGTAAAGCGGCGCGGCGGGGGCGGCGAAGCGGAGTCGTCTGTAGCAACAGGAGCTACTTCCGTCGGCGCAGTTTCGACAGCTGCAGCCACAGCCTTGGGGGCCTCAGCCTCTTGTTTGCGATTTTCTTCTGCGCGACGGCGCTCCTCATCGGCTGCACGCAGGCGTTCTTCCTGTTCACGCCGATTGGCTTCTTCGGCAAGCCGCAGCCGGTCTTCCTCTGCTTCGCGCTGCAATCGTGCAACGCGTTCCTGCGGCGTTTCGCCACCGGGAGCGGGGGCTTTCACCTGGGGAGCAGCTGCAGGGGGTGGTGGCGGGGGCGGAGGAGGAGGAACCGCGACGTCCGGTTCGGGCGCATAGCCTGGCTTGCCCACAAGCTTCTTGCGCTTCACCTCAACCACCACCTTGTTGGTGCGGCCATGGCTGAAGGTCTGCTTCACTTCGCCCGACTCCACGGCACGCTTCAGCCCCAACGGCTTGCGTCCCAGTGTCGGTTTGTTTTCGGTATCATCACTCATTAGAACAGACCTTGCCTTTAACTATTCGCTTTGCGGGATGTTGCATTTGCACGGGCATCCGCTGAAGCGGCGCCGGGCGCGATACTGCATCCGATAAAATAAAGCCAGCGGTCGAGGTGATGTTTCACCCGCTCCGCAGCATGTTCGTCGGTTATTGCGACATGCACGGCGTTTCCGCGCCCCAATGCCGCCGAAAGGGCATCGCGGTCAACGGGAAGTTTGATTCCGGCCTTACCGCTGCCTTCTTCACCTTCTCCGACACGCCAACTCTGATCACGCTTGGAGGCGCCGTCGACACTGGCGTCCGCAGCATGGAGTAAAAGCGCCACCGCCCCGGACCTTGCCGCTGCATCAACTTTTTCAGCACCTGCAACCAGATTGGAAGCCCTCGCCTCCAGCCCAAGCCGGTCGAGCGTGGCCTTTTCCAGATTGCTCCGTATGCGTTGAGCCAGATCTTCGGGGCAATCGATCTTTTCGGCTTTCAAAGTTCGTTTCAGTTGACCGGCAAGTTTGCCTTTGGCCTGCGCCTGCACAAGTTCGTCAAATGGCACGCCAATCCACGCGCCGCGACCCGGCGCTTTGCCGTGAATGTCGGGCGCAACCTGGCCATCAGGGCCGAGCGCAAGGCGAATGAGCAGGTGCTGTGGCACCCGCTCGCCGCTCAATATGCACTTCCTTACGGGAGTATGTGGGTCCTCATTGGGAGTCTTCCGCGACAACGGCGTCCTCCTCTTCAATCCCCGGCGCGGAGGCGCCATCTTCATCTTCAAACCAGTGTGCACGGGCAGCCATGATGATCTCATTGCCCTGCTCTTCGTTCAGTCCATAAACTGCAAGGATGCCCGGCTTTTCGTCGGTGCGTGTACGACGGTTATCGCTGCGACGTTGTTCACCACGGCCTTTTTGGATGAGCTCATCGGTCGCCAGATCGGCCAGATCGTCCAGTGTCTTGATGCCAGCCTTGCCCAAAGTGACGAGCATCGCTTCGGTCAGGTGTGGCAATTCGGCCAACGCGTCTTCAACACCCAGCTCGCGACGTTCAGTACGCGCAGCTTCTTCCTTGCGCTCAAGAGCTTCAACGGCACGGCTTTGAAGTTCTTCCGCCAGCTCGTCGTCCAGACCTTCGATACCTGCGATTTCCTCCAGCGCGACATAAGCGACTTCTTCGAGTTCGCTGAACCCTTCGGCAACCAACAGCTGCGCGAGGGTCTCGTCTACGTCGAGTTCCTGCTGGAACATTTCCGAACGCTCGACAAACTCCTTCTGGCGCTTCTCGCTCGATTCAGCTTCGGTCATGATGTCGATAGCGCGACCGGTCAGCTGGCTGGCGAGACGGACATTCTGGCCACGGCGACCGATGGCAAGGCTCAACTGATCATCGGGAACGACAACCTCGATGCGACCTTCTTCTTCGTCGATAACCACGCGGCTGACCGTTGCGGGCTGGAGTGCGTTGACGATAAAGGTCGCCGCATCTTCCGACCAGGGAATGATATCGATCTTTTCGCCCTGCATTTCCTGAACGACCGCCTGAACGCGGCTACCCTTCATGCCGACGCATGCGCCGACGGGGTCAATCGAGCTGTCATAGCTTATCACGCCAATCTTGGCGCGGCTGCCCGGATCGCGGGCTGCGGCCTTGATTTCGATGATGCCGTCGTAAATTTCGGGAACTTCCTGCGCGAACAGCTTCTTCATGAAGTCGGGATGCGCACGGCTGAGCAGAATTTGTGGACCGCGGTTTTCACGAACAACCTTCAGGATCAAAGCGCGGACGCGGTCGCCGGGGCGCACCACTTCGCGCGGGATCTGCTGGTCACGGCGGATAACGCCTTCGGCACGGCCCAGGTCGACAACGACATGGCCAAACTCAACCGACTTAACGACGCCGGTGATAATTTCGCCCGAGCGATCCTTGAACTCTTCAAACTGGCGCTCGCGTTCGGCGTCACGCACCTTTTGGAAGATGACCTGCTTGGCCGACTGCGCGTCAATACGGCCCAGATCAACCGGGGGCAGCGGATCGACGATGAAGTCGCCAACCTTGGCATCTTTTTGCAGCTTTTCGGCCTGCTTGATATCGACCTGTTTGAAATAGTCTTCGACCACTTCAACAACCTCGACAACACGCCACAGGCGAAGGTCGCCAGTCTGCGTGTCTAGTTTTGCGCGAATGTCGTTTTCCGCACCATAGCGGGCCCGCGCAGCGCGCTGGATCGCTTCTTCAAGGGCTTCGACAACGATCGCCTTGTCGATCATCTTTTCACTGGCAACTGCATTGGCGATAGCGAGCAGTTCAGCCTTATTGGCGGCTATCGGATTGGCCATAGCTTAATCTTCCTGTACGTCGTCTGGAGTTTCGTCTTCAATTTCGTCGGCCCCAGCGCTGTTGAGCGGCGCAGTCGACGCAATCAGCCGGTCTGTCAAGACCAGCTTGGCGGAAAGGATGTTGGAAAAGGCAATTGCGTGCGTGGCGCCGGTGCGGTCAGTCAACGAAACCACATCGCCATCGACCCCTGCAAGTTCGCCCCGAAACCTTTTCTGGTTTTCAATCGGCTCCAAGACCTCAATTTTGGCTTCATGCCCTGACCAATCTGCAAAGTCCCTTAACCGGGTCAGAGGGCGATCAATTCCGGGCGAGCTAACCTCGAGCCGATAGGCCTCTTCAATCGGGTCAAGCTCATCAAACAAGTCTGAAATCCGGTGTGACAAAGCAGCACAATCGTCGATAACAAGCTGGCCTGTTTCCGGCCGCTCTGCCATCACCTGCAATGTCGGTTCGTCCGAACCTTCAGCGCCGCGATCAAACCATGCCAAGCGCACCAGTTCAAAACCGAGGGCTTCAGCTTCGGGTGCGATGAGTGCGGCAAGTTTTTCCAGATCGGGCATGCTGTTCCATTTATGTCGATAACAATGCGAATGACCGAATGCGCCGGCCCCTTTCGGCGCCAGCCCCTTCAGTGTTTCGCAATGTCGGGATAAACCCTATCTAGGCGGAGCCAAGAAGAAATGCAACCCTCTTGCCAATTGCGCGATGCATTCGCATCTAAAAGCAACAAATCGAGAGGAGACCTCCCCCATGCTGCGCACCCTTTGTCTGACTACGGCAAGCCTGATTGCCGTGGCTTGCGCCCCTTCTACCGGAAGTGCCGAAGCATCGACTGGACCCAAACCGTTCGACACCACCGCTATCGCAACATTCAACGAACCTTGGGCGATGACTTTCATTCCCGGCACGCCATATGCGCTGGTAACGGAAAAAAGCGGCAAGCTGAAACTCTGGCAAGCTGATGGTCCCGTCCGCGACGTAACTGGCGTACCTATCGTCGATTATGGCGGCCAAGGCGGATTTGGCGATGTAATTGTTGCGCCGGATTTTGCGGAAACCGGAATGGTCTATATCAGCTGGGCTGAAGCCGGACCCAATGATACACGAGGCGCGGTTGTTGGCCGAGCCAAGCTGGAATATCAGGGCAGTCAGCCCAAGCTGGTCGGCCTGGAAAAAATCTGGGAACAGAATCCAAAAGTTACTGGACGCGGCCATTTTGGCCACCGCCTCGCTTTCTCCCCTGACGGAAAATATCTGTTTATCGCTTCAGGAGAACGGCAGAAATTTGATCCGGCGCAAGATATGAATTCCAATTTGGGCAAGGTGCTGCGCATTTTCCCCGATGGCAGCATTCCGAAAGACAATCCCTATTTCGATGCAGCCAATCCGGTGAAGTCGCAAATTTGGTCGCTTGGTCACCGCAACCCGCTTGGACTAACTTTTGATGACAAGGGCCAGCTGTGGAACCAGGAAATGGGACCACGACATGGCGACGAACTCAATCTGGTCAAACGCGGTGCCAATTATGGCTATCCCAAAGTGTCGAACGGCAACCATTATGACGGACGTGACATTCCGGACCACAAGCCCGGTGATGGCTATGAAGCACCGAAGGCGTTCTGGGATCCCGCCATTTCGCCGGGCGGACTGATGTACTATACTGGCGATCTGTTTCCGGCCTGGAAGGGCTCGCTATTTATCGGCGGATTGGGCGGGGAAGCCTTGGTCCGGGTCACGGTCAACGGCGATACCGTCGTAAAGGCAGACCATTGGCCAATGGACGCACGCATCCGCGAAGTCGAACAAGGCCCTGATGGCGCTGTCTGGGTTTTGGAAGACGGCGGGAAAGGCCGCCTTCTCAAATTGACCCCGAAAAAATAGCGATCAGGTCGCCGACACCGTTCCAGACAGATCCGCAAGGAATTTGCGGATCCGTTTGGCATTGACGCCAAGGTCGCTGACACCGACACGGCTGACGGAACGCATGTCGATGACGCTGCCTTTGCCATCCTCGGTCGGTCGAACGCGCAGCACCACATCATCCTTGAAGCGGAACAACGCCGTTGTCGCGGTTGCCTCCATCCGTCCTTCGACCGGATCGGTGACTGCTATGTCCCAACCGCGTGTCTGGGCCAGACGCTCCGCTTTTGCGATCACCTCGGCGACAGGCTCGTTCATTCGAACCGTTCGCACATCGCCATAGGCTTGCCGATGCAACAGTTCCCAGCGCTGCATCGGGTTCATGCCCTTCATTTTGGGATCATCGACGCCTGGGACGTCATCCAGATTGTCAGGTCGCAAAGCCAGCATCCGGAACTGGGGCGGATCGGCAAGGTCGGTGGAAATATCATGAATGGCAGGAACAGAGCGTGCGGTATAAGCCCAGCTGAGCATCCAACCCGCATAGACCAAGGCGATGGCCATCCCCGTCCAGCGCAACCAACGGCGATTACCTTTGGCGCGCTTCCGGTGCCACCAGCCAAAAATCAGCCCGAGCAAAAGCGCTGCGACGGCCAGGAAGAAGGAGTATTGTACTCCCGTAAGTCCGCTTCTCCAGTCCCACAACCCCCAGCCTGCGCCGACGGGGCCCAACAATCCCCAAAGTGCGGCGGCAATTGCCATTGCGAGCACCAATTTGCCGGCCCAGTCGGACGGTCGCGCTACGATATTGGTGTCGATAGGTTCTACAGTTGGGGCAACTGGCGGCGCAGAAGTTGTTTCGATTACTTCCGGTTCCGCGGCCTTTTCGATTTCGTCCGACATGTTCTGCTCCTCACCCAGAAGCCTTACTTAGCGCAAGCCCCTCATCAGATGCAATAAACATGGACAAAGGTTACACCCGCTGACAAGGCGCAATCATGTCGATGGACCCTGCCATCCAGAAACGCGCAACGCGTTTCGTGTTGTTGACCGTGCTCATTTATTCGATGGGTTTCGGCATCATCATGCCTGTGTTGCCGGATCTCATCCGCCATCTCGCGAATGTTGACGCAGCCGAAGCAGCGCGGATCGGGGCCTGGATCGGTGCAACCTATGGTCTGTTTCAGGTTTTGCTGATGCCGACGGTTGGCAATCTGGGTGACCGTTTTGGGCGCCGTCCGGTATTTTTGGTGTCGCTGTTCGCTTTTGGTTTGGACTTTCTGCTGATGGGGCTCGCCCCCAATATCGGATGGCTTTTTGTCGGGCGCGCCATTGCGGGCGGATTGGGCGCGATATTCGGCCCGGCAAATGCTGCTATGGCTGATATGTCGACCGCAGAAAATCGGGCAGCCAGTTTCGGCAAGGTTGGCGCCGCCTTTGGCATGGGATTCATATTGGGCCCAGTTGTTGGAGGTTTCCTTGGTGATTTCGGTCCGCGTATTCCCTTTTTTGTCGCTGCCGGCCTTGCCTTCGCTAACGGCATTTACGGATGGCTGGTTTTTCCCGAAACCATGGCAAAGGAAAAACAACGTCCGTTTGAATGGAAGCGGGCAAATCCACTTGGTGCGTTCGCATCGCTTGGTCATATCAAAGGCATTTTGCCTGTCGCTTTGATCTATTTCCTCTGGGCACTGGCAGGGAATGTCTACCCGTCGAGCTGGTCATTTTTCGCGCCCATCCAATATGGCTGGGACAGCCGCATGGTGGGAATATCGCTTGGACTGGTCGGCGTCTCGATGGCTGTATTTCAAGCAGTCATCATTCGACGCTTCATCTCCCGATTTGGCGAAAGACGCACGGCCTATGTCGGGATGCTATCGGGCATCGCCAGCTATCTGGTCGTCGCCTTTGTGCCTTATGGCGGGATCATTCTTGTGCTGCTGCTTGTAAACGGATTTTCGGGTATGGTCATGCCGTCACTCAACGCCATGATGTCGATGCGCACGCCTCCGTCGCAACAGGGGGAACTGCAGGGTTTGATCGGCAGCCTGTCTGCACTGAGCCTGATGATCGCGCAGTTCACATATAATTATGCCTTGGCAGCATTTACCGAAACCGGCACCGCCGTACGCTTCGCTGGTGCGCCATTTGCTATAGCCGCAACCATTGGCGCAGCGGCGCTTCTTTCCTTGTTGCTGTTACGCAAACGGCCGGATCAACTCCCGCAGGCCCATGACTGAACTTCTCTCCCTCGACCAAATTCCGCACGAACAAACCGAAGCGCTGCTTGACGCTGCCTTTGGTGCCGACCGGCGAGGCCGGACCGCTTATTTGCTGCGCGATGGAAGCACAGCCATCCCGGAATTGTCTTTCGCTATAACCGACGATGACATATTGGTGGGTGCTATCCAATGTTGGCCGGTCCAGATCGGGGGTGCAAAACTGGTGCTTGTGGGACCAGTCGCTGTATCGCCTGAACGCCAGGGCCAAGGCATCGGCCACCGCCTTATGTATGCGACGCTTGACGCCGCTGCGGGACTGGGCGAACCGGCGATGGTGATGATTGGCGATCCTGAATATTATGACCGCTTCGGCTTTACAGCAGCCGAAACCAGCGGCTGGCACCTACCCGGACCGTGGGAGCCGCGAAGACTGCTCGCCCGTAATGTTGGGGGGTACAGCCTGCCCGAAACCGGTATGCTGGAACGCGCCGATGCCCTATAATCCGCCACCCCAATTGGCGACGCTCGATCTGGCTGCCATCGCGCAATTGGTGGCCGAACGCAAACTGCCACCAGTGGATCAATGGCATCCTTCGAAAACGGGCGACAGCGAAATGCTGATAACAGCCGACGGACGCTGGTTTCATCAGGGCGGCGAAATTCGCCGACCGGCCATGGTCCGCGCCTTTTCTTCCTTACTGCGCCGCGAAGCAGACGGCAACTATCATCTTGTGACGCCGCAGGAGCGCCTATCGATTACCGTCGAGGACGCGCCCTTCATCGCGGTCGAATGTCAACGCGAGGGTGCAGGCCAGAAATCAACCTTTGCCTTTCGGCTTAACACTGATGACCTTGTCATTGCCGGTCCAGAGCATCCCATCGAAGTACGGCCTTTCCCCTATGTGCATGTGCGCAGTAATCTATGGGCCAAATTCTCCCGCCCGGTCTATTATGAACTTGCAGAAATCGCGCTGGCGGAAAGTGCGGAGACGCCAGGAATTTGGAGCGGCGGTGTGTTTTTTGCACTGGAAGCAGCCGAATGAGCTGGCGCCAGAATATCGTCGATGCGCTTGCGCCCGAAAGGCAAATCGTTGTCCATGATGAGCGGCGCTTTGCGGCCAAAGGCTTTGTGTATCGCCCGGCGGCAGTGCTGATTGCCCTGACCGACCGCAGCGAACCCGGAGTCATCCTGACCCAGCGCCCGGACTGGTTACGCAGCCACGCCGGGCAAGTCGCTTTCCCCGGCGGAAAGATCGACGACAGCGATAACGATGTATTTGCTGCGGCCCTGCGTGAGGCAGAAGAAGAAATCGCCCTGCCCCGCGATGCCGTAACCTTATTGGGCGAAGCTGATACCTATCACAGCGGCAGCGGATATCGGATCAGCCCCGTACTGGGCATCATTCCGCCCGACCTGCCATTGGTGGCGAACCCCGAAGAAGTGGAAGACTGGTTCGAAGTTCCGCTAGACTTTCTTGTCGACCCCAAAAATGCGAAGCTGCAAACCACAACCTGGCAGGGGCAGCAGCGGCAATATTATGATATGGACTGGCAAGGCAGAAGGATCTGGGGTGTGACGGCGGGGATTATCGCCAATCTTGCACGTAGGTTGCGCGGTTGACGCAGACGCTTCTCCCTGAAGCTGAATGGCTGAGCCATCCCGGTTTGCTGGCAGTTATCGAGGCACTGCGTTCGCCAAAGGGCAATGCACGGCTGGTCGGCGGTGCGGTCCGCGACAGCCTTTTGGGGTTGACCGTGTCCGATATCGATCTGGCCACGCCTTTACTGCCAGAGGAAGTAATCGACCGGCTGGAAGCAAAACGGATCAAGGCTGTCCCCACCGGGATCGAACATGGCACGATCACCGCAGTGTCGCACGACAAGACGTTCGAAGTCACAACACTCCGCCGCGATGTATCGACCGATGGGCGCCGCGCGACCGTCGAATTTTCGGAAAATTGGATCGAAGATGCTGCGCGGCGCGATTTCACGATCAACGCCCTGTATGCCGATCCCGAAACCCGCGAGATTTACGACTATTTTGCCGGACAAGTGGATCTCGAAAAAGGCCTGGTCCGCTTTATCGGCGATGCAGAAGCGCGCATTGCGGAGGACCATCTGCGCATATTGCGTTTCTTCCGCTTCTTTGCCCGTTTTGGTCGAAACGATCCTGATTGCTGCGCGTTGCAAGCCTGCTCCAAAGCCGCAAGCAGCCTGATGGCGTTATCGCGCGAACGGATTGCCGATGAATTGATCAAACTCCTGTCGCTGCCGCATCCCGAAACGAGTATCGCGCTGATGTGCCAGGCAGGCATCTTCAGCGCGTTTCTGCCCGAAATCGCAACGGATGTATCTGCGCGTCTTGTACGACTGATTGTGCGCGAAAATTCGGTACATGCGCTACCAAATGCAGGGCGACGTCTGAATGCCATTCTGCCCGATGACGTCGCTATTGTTGAGACAGTTGCTGCACGGCTGAAGCTTTCCAATCGCATGCGCACCGATCTAGCGGCGCGCCTGACGGATTTCGAACCGTCCGCGACTGATGCCCGCGCGTTGGCCTATCGTCTCGGCATAGATTTGGCACGCGACCTCTACTTACTCCACGGCGATGAAAGCACATGGATGGCCGGATATGCCGCGCTCGATGGCTGGACACTGCCTGCTTTCCCGATCAAAGGGGGGCAGCTGGTTGAGAAGGGTCTTGATGCGGGTCCCTTGGTTGCGAAAACGCTGCAGGCCATCGAACGACAATGGATCGAAGAGGGATTTCCAGACGCGGACCGTGCAGCAGAAATCGCGGATCAGGCGGTCGTGACGGCGCTGTCCTTAAGGAACGCATAAGCCGCGTCGGCATTCAGCGGGCGCGCAAAATAATAGCCTTGGCCATTTGTGCAGCCCAACTCTCGCAATGCCGATGAGATTTCCGCTGACTCGATGCCTTCGGCGGTGGTTTTCATTCCTAACGCATTTGCCAGTGACAGGATGGTGCTGACGATGGCCTTATTGTCGCTATTGGAGGTCATATCCGTTATGAAGCTGCGGTCTATCTTGAGCACATCAATGGGCAGTTTCTGCAAATGGGCGAGGTTCGAATAACCTGTGCCAAAATCGTCCATCGCCAAATGCGTGTTCAACCCTTTCAACGCCTCAAGCACGCGGCGCGCTCCGGCAGGGTCATCGACAAATGCACTTTCGGTAAGCTCCAGCGTCAGCCTGCTACCGCAAATTCCAGCCGCTCCAAGTGCATCCGCAACCGCCACTGGGACATTGTCGCGCAGCAACTGTACTGCCGACAGATTGACCGATATCTTTGTCGGCAATTCGCTGCCCAGATCCCGCTCCCAATCGGCTATGGTTCGCGCTGCTTCTCCCAGTGCCCAGCGACCCAATGGAACTATCAGTCCGCTTTCTTCCGCAACCGGGATGAAGTCGAGCGGCGAAATATAGCCATGGTCGTGGTGGTTCCAGCGCGCAAGCGCCTCAAAGCCGTTCAACCGCCCGGTCTCTAGATCGATTAGTGGCTGGTAATGCAGTTCCAGTTCGTTGCGCGCAAGCGCATGGCGCAAGTCGGTTTCCAGAGAGAAGCGATGTTTAGCGCGACTGAGGCTTTCCGAAACAAAAAGCTCAAACCGTTTCGATTGCTTCGCTTTTTTCAGCGCAATATGCGCGTGACGGAGCACATCCATCGGATCATCAGCCGAAGCAATGCCTTCTGCTGCAGCTATGGCACAGTCAATCTTGATTTCCAGATTGGAGAGTTTGCACGGGTCGTCAAAAGCACGTGCGATACGCTCAGCGATTGAAGCCACGGTGTGACCATCATCAATCGTGGCGAACAAGGCAAACTCATCCCCCCCCATGCGCCCGATAATCTCATTTGACCGCAAGCGGGAACTCAGACGCCGCGCGACCGTAATGATGAGCTCGTCTCCGGCCAGCACGCCGACCGATTCATTAATACGGCTGAAACGGGCCAGATTGAAAACCACGAGCGCAAAACGACCATCGGGATTGGAACTTCGCAACATCGACGCCGCGTCTTCAACGCGTTCTTCGAAACCGATTCGGTTGCTGAAACCCGTCAGACTGTCGCTCATCATCTCGCGTCGCAGGTTTATTTTGTTCACAGCGTCCGCGGTACGATCCAACAACGACACCAGATAATGGTCTTTCGACGCGCCAAATCCGGCAACACTGATTTCGAGTTCGAGTGGCTGAATCCGGTCATCAGACCGCCAGCAATCAAAATGCGATTCGCGGCCATTCGCTGCCATATCGAGGATCAAGTCATTGAAATACCCAAGATCAAGGCCTACGCGGGCAGCACGGGTCAAGCCAATGTCATCAAAATTCCGATTGGTCGCGATCCGTTTTACACCGCTGATGTCGACACGATAAATGGCTGCGGCAATAGGCAGCGAGGCCAGCCAAACATGGCTGGCAGCGTCTCCTTCGGGAACAGTTCTCTGAACCAGATTCGATGTCAGAGAGGCTGGCGACCCGTGGGCAAATGTTTTGTTGTCCCACATCCTCATATGGTCGGGACTAAATGAAACATGTAAATATTTATTTCACGCGAAATGCAGAACAACCGGTTAATTCGCTTCTCGCAGACGTTAATCGAAGCGGTTGTTTCTTGGAAATCCCTGCGGTGGAAGCCTTCCTGCCGCACCGCGCGCGACACGCCATTGGGTGAGGTCAGTCTCGGTGCGTGTCCGCCCGCTGTCGCCTCCCATCGCCCAGCTCAAACCTTCGCTCAGATTGAAACAGATCGCATCTGAGAGTCCGCCATCCTTATAGCGCTGCAGGGTGACGCCCTGCCCCTTCGCCATTTCGGGGATCTCGTTCAACGGGAAGATCACCAGTTTTCGGTTCTCCCCGACCACCGCGACATATTGATCTTTTGCGACAGCTTCATCCGCAGACTCAGCCGGAGCGAGGCGGACAACCTGCAGTCGCGCGCCGGGCTTCAGGGTCACGACGCCCCTGCCCTTTCGCGTTTCGGCAACGACGTCTTCCATCTTGCATACAAAGCCTTTGCCCGTAGATGCGGCGAGCAGCATCCGGCCACCGGGCGTAACTGGCAACAATGTCAGAACATCATTCCCTGCCTCTATATCGATCATGGTGCCCAGCGGTTCACCAAAGCCGCGCGCACCAGGCAGCTTGTCTGCGCCAATCGTATAGAAACGGCCATTGGCCGTCGCGACAAGAATCTTGTCGGTGGTCTGGGCATGGAACACCTGCGCCAGCGCATCGCCTTCCTTGAACTTGTAGTCCGCCTTGGCCGACAGGTCGGCGTGACCCTTCATCGCCTTGATCCAGCCGCGCTTTGAGAGAATGATCGTAACGGGTTCGCGTTCGACAAAGGCCTCAAGCGAGATTTCGCGCGCCGGGGCCGCTTCGATCAGCGATGTGCGCCGACGACCAAGGTCCGTATCCTCGGCATAGCCAATGCGCAACTTCGTCAAATCCTTCTTCAGTCGCGTCCGCTGCCGCGCCGGACTTTCGATCAGCTTGACCAGCTCTTCACGCTCCGCATGGAGTTCGTCACGCTCGCGGCGCAGCTCCATTTCCTCAAGCTTGCGCAAAGATCGTAGCCGCATGTTCAGGATCGCTTCAGCCTGCCTGTCGGTCAGCTGGAACTCGGCCATCATTACCGGCTTGGGTTCATCCTCGGTCCGAATGATTTCGATAATCCGGTCGAGGTTGAGATAGGCGATGATGTAGCCTTCGAGCAGCTCCAGCCGCGCATCGATTTTCTCGAGCCGATGCTGTGACCGGCGGACGAGCACCTCGATCTGGTGCGTCAGCCATTCGCGCAACACTTCACCCAAGCCCATCACCTTGGGAACGCGATTGGCATCAAGCACGTTCATGTTGAGCCCGAAGCGCGTTTCGAGATCGGTCAGACGGAACAGTGCATTCTTCAGATCTTCGGGATCGACATTGCGGCTCTTGGGCACGAGCACGATGCGGATGTCCGCATCCGATTCATCGCGCACATCGTCGAGGATCGGCAGCTTTTTGTCGGCGATCAACTGGGCGATCTGCTCGATCAGCTTGCCCTTTTGCACCTGATACGGGATTTCGGTGATTACCAATTGCCATGTGCCGCCCGAAAGGCGTTCAATCCCGGCATCGCGATCCGCCGCATCCTTGGCCTCGGCCGCATGGAAGCGTGCGCGTACGCGAAGCGCACCACGACCAGTTTCATAGGCCGTGCTGATTGTTTCCCGGCTGTCGACCAGAACGCCGCCTGTTGCGAAGTCGGGCCCCTGCACGATCTGCATCAGTTGCTCATGCGTCGCCTTGGGTTCATCTATCAACAGCATCGCCGCGTCGACAATCTCCGCGGCGTTGTGCGAAGGGATACTTGTCGCCATCCCGACTGCGATGCCGCTCGCGCCATTGGCAAGCAGGTTCGGGAACAAACCTGGCATCACCTCCGGCTCTTCATCCTCACCATTATAGGTCGGACGGAAGTCAGCCGCATTCTCATCAAGGCCGGCCATCAATTCGATGGCGGTCTTGGTCAGGCGGGCCTCTGTGTACCGATAGGCAGCGGCATTATCGCCGTCGATATTGCCAAAATTGCCCTGCCCGTCGACCAACGGATAGCGGAGCGAGAAGGTTTGCGCCAAGCGGACCATCGCATCGTAAACAGACTGATCGCCATGCGGGTGATACTTACCGATAACATCACCGACGACGCGGGCGCATTTCTTGTACCCGCTCGCAGGATCCAGCTTCAACTGGCGCATGGCCCAAAGCAAGCGGCGATGCACCGGTTTCAACCCATCGCGCAGGTCTGGCAGCGACCGCGCGGTGATCGTTGACATCGCATAGATCAAATAGCGCTCGGAAATCGCCGCATCGAACGGCGCATTGACGATCTGGTCGAACGGATCTTCGGCGGGCAAGTCTGTATCGGTGGTATCAGCCATTCCCGCTCCGATAGCGAGCGAGCGAGTCAGCGCAAAGCGGGGAATGCATCAATCCACAGAAATCTGCGTCTCAAGCTGAATTATGCTGCGTTGCAATAATGACACAGGAATGTCAGAAAATGAACAGAAATTGCGCCTTTGCTGGCCAAGCCTTTGCATTAGTGGCAGCATTCTAGGCACCAAATGATTTTGAACAGGGCAAAGGACCAAAAATGAAAAAATCCAGCACCGGATCGCTCCTTGCAATCTCCGCCTCTTTCGCTGCTTTGATGGTCGCGCTAGCCACACCTGCCTATGCGCAAGACGAAGCGCAGGCCGAAGATGCAGCAGACCAACCTGCCATCATCGTTACCGGCACTCGCCGCACCGACCGCACCGTCGCCGACAGCCCTGTTCCTGTCGATGTGCTGTCCGCCGCCGATCTGGTGAATAGCGGTTCGACCGAAACCAATCGCCTGCTCAACCAGCTCGTTCCCTCGTTCAACTTCCCGCAGCCATCTCTGACCGACGGCACAGACTCGCTCCGCCCTGCCACATTGCGCGGCCTTGCACCTGACCAGGTGTTGGTGCTCGTCAATGGCAAGCGCCGCCACCAGTCTTCGTTGATCAACCTCAACGGTTCGGTCGGACGCGGTTCGACCGCAGTAGACATGAACACCATCCCGCCGCTGGCCATCGAGCGCATCGAAGTGCTGCGAGACGGTGCCGCCTCGCTTTATGGATCCGACGCTATCGCTGGCGTGATCAACGTACAGCTTAAGAAGGGCGTTGGTGGCCGTGCACAGGCAACCTACGGCAAGTATATCACCGAGATGGAAGATGTCGGTCAGGTTGCTACCGTCGGATTGACCACTGGCGCAGCGGATAACCCCGTAATTACCTACACCGGCCAGGACCGCAAACGCCGCGATGGTGACACTTACACTTTTGCGTCCAACTTTGGTCTACCCGTGGGCGACAGTGGCTATCTGAACTTCACCGCGGAATATAAGGACCGCTCACCGACCAACCGTTCGGGCCCGGATATTCGTCGCAACTATTTCGCCGCTGGTGACCCGCGCGAAGCAACCTTCAACCGCTATGCGCACCGCTATGGCGATGGCGTCTCGAAGGATTTGAACTTTTTCCTCAACGCCGGTTTCGATCTGTCGGACAATATCGAGTTCTATACTTTCGGCAGCTACGGCGTCCGTGACGGCAACGGCGCGGGCTTCTACCGCCGCTCGCTCGACGTCCGCAACCGCGACTGGGCCGCGTCAACCACGACCTTTGTCCCCATCTATGCTGACGGCTTCCTGCCTCTCATCGTCAGCGAGATTGTCGATATTTCAGCGGCGGCTGGTTTGCGTGGCGCATTAGGATCATGGGACTATGACCTGTCGGTCGTCTATGGCTCCAACCTTCTGAACTATAAAGTCGAAAACAGCGTCAACACATCTCTTGGCGGCACCGACAGCGCCCGTCGCTTCAACGCCGGCGGCATGCGTGCCGGCCAGACGACGGTCAATCTCGATTTCCGCCGAGATCTAGACATCGGCATAGGAGACAAGGTCTCGCTGGCCTTTGGTGGCGAATATCGTGACGAAAATTATAAGATCGTCGCTGGAGAACTGCAGAGCTATATCAACGGTCCGTTCTCGGCTGCTCCGTTCAATGCGGCGGGTGGTTCGCAGGTGTTTCCGGGTTTCCGTCCTGCGAATGCGACCGATGAATCGCGCGACAGCTTTGCGGGCTATGTCGAACTCGACGCTGACCTAAGCTCCAACTTTACGCTGCAACTCGCAGGTCGTTATGAACATTACAGCGACTTCGGCGATACTGTGAATGGAAAGGCTGCGGCCCGATTTGAACCGATCGACGGCCTCGCCCTGCGCGGATCGATCTCGACCGGTTTCCGTGCGCCCAGCCTCGCACAGCAAGCATTTGCGACAACGTCTACCAACAACGTCGGCGGCGTGTTGATCGAAGTGGGTACCTTCCCGGTTTCCTCGCCTGTGGCTGTAGCCCTCGGCGCGCAGCCGCTTGAGCCGGAAAAGTCGGTGAACATTGGCGCAGGCCTTACTTTCAACATGCTTGAAGGACTGAACCTCACGGTCGACTATTATAATATCAAGATCGAAGACCGGATCACGTTGACCGAAAACCTGACCGGCGCGGATGTGGTTACCTTGCTGACGGCGGCGGGCATTACCGGCGTTTCTTCGGCGCGTTTCTTCATCAACGGCATTGATACAAAAACCGAAGGTCTGGATATCGTTGCTAGCTATCGCTTACCCGATTTCGGCCTTGGGACGATCCGCCTCAGCGCAGGCTACAATCTCAACAATACCGAGATTACCGACCGCCGTGTCTTCTCGGGCTTTACCGCCCAGCGTCTGTTTGCCCGCCAGGAAAGCTATCGCCTGACCGATGGCCAGCCCAAGAACAAGCTGAACTTCAGCCTCGATTGGGATTATGACATGTTCGGTCTGACGCTGCGCACCAACCGTTATGGCGAGGTCTTCCTGCCGAGCAGCTTCTCGACCGCAGCCAACAACAACAATATCGCGCTGAAGCCGGGTGATGTCCCGGGCGACATCTTCCTGTCACCCAAATGGGTCACCGACCTTGAACTGCGCGTAAAGCCGATGGAAAAGCTCTCGCTCGCCATCGGTGCGAACAACCTGTTCGACGTCTATCCCGATCGCCTGCCCTTCGGCACGGTCGATGGCGTGAACTATGGCTTCAACAACTCGTTCCTGCCCTATAGCTCGCAGTCGCCCTTCGGCTTCAGCGGCCGCTTCCTTTATGGTCGCGTTTCGTACGAGTTCTAAATAGCGCTTACAAAGTGACGAAAGGGCGGTGCGATTGCGCCGCCCTTTTTCGTTGCGCTTTTGACGCTGTGCCGTGCGCCTGCTAACGGCGCGGGCGACTCCACGCCTCTCAGCAGAAAGCCCGCACATGGTCCCCCGTTACGCCCGTCCTGACATGGTTGCCATCTGGGAGCCCGAAAACCGTTTCAAAATCTGGTTCGAGATTGAGGCGCATGCGACCGAGGCGCTGGCTGATCTGGGCGTTGTCCCCAAATCAGCCGCAGACGCACTCTGGAAATGGTGGGCGAGCAGCCCGTCGATCGACGTCGCAGCAATTGACGCTATCGAAGCGGTAACAAAGCACGACGTCATCGCCTTCCTCACCTGGGTGGCCGAGCAGGTTGGCGATGAAGCGCGCTTCATGCACCAAGGCATGACCAGTTCGGATGTGCTCGACACCTGCCTTGCGGTGCAGTTGGCCCGGGCCTCCGACATTTTGCTGGCGGACCTCGATGCCCTGCTGGAAGCTATCAAACGTCGTGCATTCGAACACAAGATGACGCCGTGCATTGGCCGAAGCCACGGCATCCACGCCGAACCCGTTACATTTGGCCTGAAAATGGCAGAGGCCTATGCCGAATTCGCGCGCTGCAAGGATCGCCTGATTGCTGCACGCAAGGATGTCGCGACCTGCGCGATTTCGGGCGCGGTCGGCACTTTCGCCAATATCGACCCCCGCGTCGAAGAGCATGTGGCGGCAAAGCTCGGGCTTTCGGTCGAACCTGTTTCAACGCAGGTCATCCCGCGTGATCGCCACGCAATGTTCTTTGCGACTTTGGGCGTCATTGCTTCCTCAATCGAACGGCTCGCGGTGGAAATCCGCCACCTGCAACGCACCGAAGTGCTGGAGGCCGAAGAATATTTCTCACCCGGCCAAAAGGGTTCGTCGGCCATGCCGCACAAGCGCAATCCAGTGCTCACCGAAAACCTCACCGGCCTTGCCCGCATGGTGCGCGGCTATGCCGTGCCGGCGATGGAGAATGTCGCGCTTTGGCACGAACGCGATATCAGCCACAGCTCGGTCGAGCGTTATATCGGCCCCGATGCGACGATCACGCTCGACTTCGCACTGGCTCGCCTGACGGGCGTGGTCGACAAGCTGCTGGTCTATCCGGAACGCATGCAGAAGAATTTGGACAAGATGGGCGGCCTTGTGCACTCGCAGCGCGTGTTACTGGCCCTGACGCAGGCCGGCGTGAGCCGCGAGGACAGCTATGTCCTCGTCCAGCGCAACGCGATGAAGGTGTGGGAATCGGATGGGCAATTGTCGCTGCTCGAGCTGCTCAAAACAGACCCGGATGTCACCAAAGCGCTCAGCCCACACGAAATCGAAGAGAAATTCGACCTTGGCTATCACCTGAAGCATGTCGACACGATTTTCGCGCGGGTTTTTGGGTGAGCTGAGCATCAAATTATCTGAGTATTCGTCACCCTGGACTTGTTTCAGGGTCCATTTATCCGTTCAAGCTCGGAGCGTGCTGCGCGATGGATGCTGAAACAAGTTCAGCATGATGAATGGTATGTTTGATAGGGGTAGAAAATAGCCAATCCTTCCCCTATTCTCCCGCCCAACAAGCCAAGGAGAAGCCGCGAATGTCGTTCCTCAAAACCCTGTTCTGGGTCATTTTCCTCGTTGGCTTTACCGTATTTGCGATCAACAACTGGCAGCCGGTTTCGATGAAATTGTGGAACGGCCTGTGGCTCGACAGCAAATTGCCCGCAGTGATGGGCGCAAGTTTCTTGCTGGGTTTCCTGCCACTTTGGATCTGGCATCGCGCCATGCACTACCGTCTCAACCGCCGCATCGCGACGCTGGAGAGCGGCGCCAAGACCATGGCGGCCAATTTCACGCCCACCAGTGCGACACCGGAGTCAAGAATATGAGCAACCCGGTCTATGTTGCCATCGACACACCGCTGCTCGACGACGCGCTTGAACTTGTCCGAAAGGTCAAGGCGCATGTCGGCGGGGTAAAGCTCGGCCTCGAATTTTTCTGCGCCAACGGGCATCATGGCGTGCATGAGGTGCAGAAACTGGGCCTACCCATTTTCCTCGACCTGAAGCTGCACGACATTCCCAATACCGTCGCCAAGGCGATGCAGGCGATAAACACGCTCGAACCCGCGATCGTCACCATCCACGCCAGCGGCGGGCGTGCGATGATGGAGGATGCCAAAGCGGCAGCGGGATCGCATACCAAGGTTGTCGGGGTCACCGTGCTGACCAGCCTAGATGACCATGATTTGAACCGAGTTGGCGTGGCCGATAGCCCTGACGCACAAGTGGCGCGGCTTGCGGCACTGGCGCAAGAGGCTGGCCTCGACGGCATTGTATGTTCCGGCCATGAGGTAAAAGCGGTGAAGAAAAGCTGGAAGGATGGCTTTTTCGTCGTCCCCGGCCTGCGCCCCGCTGGCGGCAATAGCGGCGATCAGAAGCGCACTGTAACGCCAAGGCAGGCGCGCGATGACGGCGCGAGCGTGCTGGTCATCGGCCGCCCGATAACCAAGGCAGAAGACCCCGATGCGGCGGCACGGGCGATTGTGGGGACGCTGTAGCAGCCCATCCAACTTAACCTCGTCACCCCCGCGAAGGCGGGGGTCCATCACCTGACGAGCAAATTTAGACGGCGGGTGATGGATTCCCGCCTTCGCGGGAATGACGAAGAAGTTGTAGATGACAATAACCCAAATCAAAATTTGCGGGCTTTCAAACGAAGCCGCCATCGATGCCGCGGCCAAGGCGGGGGCGACGCATATCGGCCTCGTTCATTTCGAAAAAAGCCCACGCCATGTCAGCCTTGAACTGGCGGCCGCGTTGCGGATGCGCACACCGCCTAGCCTGAAGGTCGTACTATTGCTGGTGAATGCTGACCCCGAACTGACCGACAAGGCGCTGCAAAGGGTGCGCCCCGATGTCGTGCAGTTTCACGGCACCGAAACGCCCGAATGGCTGGCACTCGTTCGCCAATATAGTGAAGCCGAAATCTGGAAAGCGGTTGGCCTGAAAGACCGGCAGACACTGGTCAATGCGGATCGCTTTGCGGGCGTGGTCGACCGGATTTTGTTCGATGCCCCCGCGCAGGCGCTGCCTGGCGGAACCGGCACACGCGTTGACTGGTCTTTGCTCAGCCATTTCGAGCATCGCACGCCCTGGGGGCTGGCTGGCGGTCTGGCACCTGATAATGTGACGGAAGCGTTGCAGGCCACACGCGCCCCATTAGTCGATGTTTCTTCAGGTGTGGAAAGCGCTCTGGGCGTCAAGGATGTGGACAAGATTGCGGCCTTCTGCCAAGCGGTCCGCGCCTATGACAAAGCTTGATCCAAATCTGAACTCTTTCATGAACCAGCCCCCAGCGAAGGCGAACAGCCTTCGCCAGCAACCCGACTCGCGCGGGCATTTTGGGCAGTTTGGCGGCCGTTATGTCGCCGAAACGCTGATGCCGCTGATCCTCGATCTGGAACGCGAATATCGCGCCGCACAGGCCGACCCGGCATTCCACGCACAGCTTGACGACCTGCTTAAACATTATGTCGGTCGCCCCTCCCCGCTTTATTATGCCGAACGGCTGACCGAGGAACTGCGCAAGGATGCCCCTGCAGGCAAAGGCTCGCAAGTCTGGTTCAAGCGCGATGAACTGAACCATACCGGCGCGCACAAGATCAACAATTGCATCGGCCAGATCCTGCTCGCGATCCGCATGGGCAAGACGCGGATCATTGCCGAGACCGGTGCTGGCCAGCATGGTGTGGCCACTGCGACCGTCTGTGCGCGTTTCGGCCTGCCTTGCGTCATCTATATGGGTGCCAAGGATGTCGAGCGGCAGCAGCCCAATGTGTTCCGCATGAAGCTGCTCGGTGCAGAGGTGATCCCCGTTACCAGCGGTGCGAACACACTGAAAGACGCGATGAACGAAGCGCTGCGCGACTGGGTCGCCAATGTGCACGACACTTTCTACATCATCGGTACAGCCGCAGGGCCGCACCCCTATCCAGAACTGGTCCGCGATTTCCAGAGCGTGATTGGTAAGGAAGCGCGCGCACAAATGCTGGAACGCACCGGTCGCCTGCCCGACTTGTTGGTCGCAGCGATTGGCGGGGGATCGAACGCCATTGGACTGTTCCACCCCTTTCTCGATGATGCCGATGTCGGCATGCTCGGCATTGAGGCAGCGGGGCATGGGCTGAACAAGGAACATGCCGCAAGTCTAGCCGGCGGTCGCCCTGGCATCCTGCACGGCAACAAAACCTATTTGCTGCAGGATGAAGACGGCCAGATCGCCGAGGCGCATTCGATTTCAGCAGGCCTCGACTATCCCGGCATCGGGCCGGAGCATAGCTGGCTGAAGGAAATCGGCCGTGTGCGCTATGACAGCGTGACCGACACCGAAGCGCTCGAAGGGTTTCAACTGCTTTGCCGCACCGAAGGTATCATTCCGGCGCTCGAGCCGTCGCATGCCATCGCCGCAGTGGCGCGCGAGGCCGCGAAGATGGACCGGGACCAGATCATCCTCGCCAATTTGTGCGGGCGTGGGGACAAGGATATCTTCACAGTCGCTGAGGCGCTGGGAGAGAAGATGTGAGCCGCCTTTCGTCTGCCTTCCCCGTCGACCGCGCCGCGCTCGTCACCTTCATCACCGCTGGAGATGGCGACACCGCCGCCAACCTCGACGCTCTCGTTGAAGGCGGTGCGGATGTGATCGAACTCGGCATGCCGTTTACCGATCCGATGGCCGATGGCCCCGCGATCCAGAAAGCCAATATCCGCAGCCTAGAAGCGGGGACGACCACCGCCGATATTTTCGCAATCGCAACTGCCTTCCGTGCGCGGCACCCGCAAGTTCCGCTGGTGTTGATGGGCTATGCCAACCCGATGACGATCCGCGGGCCCGAATGGTTCGCCGCCGAATGCGTCAAAGCAGGTGTTGATGGCGTGATCTGCGTCGATATTCCGCCCGAGGAAGATGCCGAGCTCGGCCCCGCTTTGCGTGCTGCAGGGGTTGACCTGATCCGCCTCGCCACCCCCACCACCGACGCCGCGCGCCTGCCCGCTGTGCTCGATGGATCGAGCGGGTTTCTCTATTATGTCTCGGTCGCCGGAATCACCGGCCTGCAACAGGCCGCGCAAGCGAGTATCGAAGATGCGGTTGCGCGGCTGAAGGCAGCCACCGACATCCCTGTCGCCGTCGGCTTTGGCGTGCGCACACCTGAACAGGCGGCGGCGATTGCCAAGGTCGCCGATGGCGTGGTGGTCGGATCGGCCATCGTCGAAATCATTGCGCAACATGGCCACGATGCCGCTGGTCCGGTGCGCGAATATGTGGCTTCGTTGAAAGCAGCGATTGCGTCCGCGCGAAAGGCGTAAAGATTTTTCACGCAAAGGCGCAAAGAATATTAAGATGTAATTTGAGCGATCCGAGCTCATTCCGCGAAACAGCCCTCTTGAAAATCTTTGCGTCTTTGCGTGAAACAAAATAATCCGAAAATGCGGCATAGCGCACCGCAGAAATTAGGGACTGTCCCTATTTACTGGAGATAGAAATGAACTGGGTCACCCGCGTCCGCAACGCCATCCCCTTCATCGCAAAGCGCGAGACGGCCGAGACACTCTGGCACAAGTGCAAGGGCTGCAATACGATGATTTTCCTCAAGGAATATGAGGAAAACCAGTCGGTTTGCCCGAAATGCGATTTCCACGGCCGCATTGGCCCGGCGGAACGCTTTGCGGCGATTTTCGATGCCGACAGCTTCAGCGTGCTACCGATGCCGCGCGTCGTTGAAGACCCGTTGAAGTTCAAGGACAGCAAGAAATATCCCGACCGCATCAAGGCCGCCCGCGCTTCCACCGGCGAGCAGGACGCAATGGTCAGTGCACGCGGCACGATCGATGGCCATGCTGCCGTCGTCAGCGTGCAGGATTTCGCTTTCATGGGCGGATCGATGGGCATGGCCGTGGGCGAAGCCTTCATCGCCGCTGCGCAGGAAGCGCTGAAGGCCAAATGCCCCTATGTGATCTTTACCGCCGCCGGCGGCGCGCGCATGCAGGAGGGCATATTGAGCCTGATGCAGATGCCGCGCACCACCGTTGCGATCCAGATGCTGCGCGAGGCGGGCCTGCCCTATATCGTCGTGCTGACCGATCCGACAACCGGCGGGGTGACCGCCAGCTATGCGATGCTCGGTGATATCCAGATTGCTGAACCCGGCGCCCTTATTGGGTTCGCGGGTCAGCGTGTGATTGAGCAGACGATCCGCGAAAAACTGCCGGAAGGCTTCCAGCGCGCAGAATATCTGCTGGACCATGGCATGGTCGACATGGTCACGCACCGGCACGAATTGAAAACCACTCTGGCGCGCCTGATCGACTATCTGACTGCCGGTAAGAAGGCGGCCTAGTTCCCAACCTTGGCCGACCACGCAAAGTCTGATCACCCCGCCGTCCAGGAACAGCTTGACCGGCTGACCGCACTCTCGCCCGGGCGCGATACGCTGGGGCTGGAGCGCATTGCGGCCCTGTGCGAACGCCTAGGCAATCCGCAAGACCATCTGCCGCCGGTGTTCCATGTTGCTGGAACCAACGGCAAGGGATCGACCTGCGCCTTTCTCCGCGGTGCTATCGAGGCGGCGGGCCTCAAATGCCATGTCTATTCCAGCCCGCATCTTGTGCGCTTCAACGAACGCATCCGGCTGGCTGGCACACTGATCGAGGATGAGGCGCTGGCCGCGCTACTCTCTGAAGTGCTCGACCACGCCGAAGGGTTGCAGGCGAGCTTCTTCGAAGTGACCACAGCCGCTGCTTTTCTGGCATTTTCACGTACCGACGCAGATGCCTGCGTAATCGAAGTCGGCCTTGGCGGGCGGCTTGATGCGACCAATGTGATCAAGAAACCGGCGGTATGCGGCATTGCCGCGCTGGCAATTGATCATGAGGCCTTTCTACTTGCGCCCGAGGAAGGCGTTCCAGAAATGGAACCGCTCGACCGGATCGCCTTCGAAAAATCGGGGATCGCGAAGGCCAATGTGCCTTTGGTCACCCAGACTTATTCCCCATCGATGCAGCGGACCATCATCGAGCAAACCAACCGCACAGGCGCCATGCCTACCATCCGGAAGCGCGATTGGGATGCCGAAATCCGCGACGGCGAGCTGCACTATCATGATGGACAGGAGCATGTCTGGTTGCCGCTCCCGTCGATGGCGGGTCGGCATCAGGCCGATAATGCCGCCCTCGCCATTGCCATGATCATGCACCAGTCGCACCTGTCGATCCCGCGCGAAGCCATGAAATCGGCGATGCTGACCACCCGTTGGCCAGCGCGGATGCAAAGACTGGCGGCTGGGCCTTTGACCGACTTGTTACCAAACGGAACCGAACTGTGGCTCGATGGCGGGCATAATGTCGATGGCGGGCTCGCCATTGCAGCTCATTTTGCTACGGAAAATCGCCAGATCCATCTCGTAACCGGAATGCTTGCCAACAAGAACCCTGCCTCGATCATAGCCCCTTTGAGCGGGAAATTAGCAAGCGTCACAGTTCTTCCCGTTCCAGGACATGATCATCATGGAGTCGAAGCTTTTGACCCCGGGGCGAAAGCTGCGCCGGATATTCAGACCGCGCTAAAGTCTCTATCCGTCGATCCGGAACGGCAAATCGTCCTGATAGCGGGCACATTGTATCTCGCTGGGTCAGTTTTGAAAGCTAATGGCGAGGAACCGGTCTAACGTCTTTTATTGCGATTGACTTGCAATAGCATTTGTGATGACTTGTGCAAACAAGGAGATTCACCATGCAACCCAATTTGTCCGAAGCCGCAGCCACCCTGCCCTTTGCAGGCCCGACCGACGCTAGCCGCTGCCTGCTGCTGTATTGTTTGCGCAGGATGGGGGCGCATGGACTGCACGACGCACATGCGGCCAATGCGATGCTGGGGACATTCGGGCTGAGCTACCAGCGCCCGCTGGTCATGCTGCGCGCCTTTGTCGCGGAAACTGCCCGAACATCGCATCGGAAAATCCGGATTGCGGGATGCTGCTGCTTCCGAATGACGCTTGACGAGGCCCGCCTGATCGACGCGATCGCATCGTCCGAGACGGACATACGCAATGCAGCCGTTCAGTTGCGTGCCGTTCTCGGTACGCCGGACAGCCTAGGCGCGCTGGGCACAGCACAGGCTGTGCAGGCTGCCTTTGCGGATCTCGGCCATCCGCTGGGCATGGATTAGGCGGCTGTAACCGCTTTGCCTTTCCATGCCAGCAATCCACCCGCAACCAACACAGCAGCAAATATAGCAGTTATGTTGTTTGCCAGTTCGAGCGGCTGCGACAACAGCAGCCCAACGAGACCGACCACAACGAGCAAAAAGCCGGTGATGCGCAACGGCCCCACAGGCTCCTTCAGCGCCTTTTCATCCACACCTTCGGTCTGGCGAATGTTCTGGACAACATAGCCCTTGCTCCAAAGCACCCAGAGCAGGATCATGCCCGGAATGGCCGCGACTACGGTGAAACCCCAAAAACCGACCCAGCCCACTTTCTCGGCAACGATGCCAGCTGGCCCTGCCATAAAGGTGCGTCCCACACCGGCGAACGAGGAAAGCAACGCAAACTGTGTCGCTGTATAAGCGATGCTTGAGAGACCAGAGAGATAGGTAGTGAATACCGTCAGCCCGATGCCGCTGGTGACATTTTCCGTGACGATCGCTGCAACCATCATCCAATAGGCGTCTCCCGATGCGGCCAACAGCATGAACATCACGTTGGAGAACATCATCAACAGGCCGGATATGAGCAGTGCCCGGCCCATCCCAAGCCAAAGAATGAACGGAGCACCCAGTGCGGAACCGACGATCAGTGCGCCATATCCCCAGAATTTGTTGGCGGTAATATAATCGGTATCCGAAAACCCAAGATCGACGATCATGGGTCCAAGCATCGCCTGCCCCATCGCGTCACCCACCTTATATACCAGCACAAAACCAAGGATCAGGAATGCCCCGTGGCGCGACATGAATTCGCGGAAGGGATTGACCACTGTTTCCTTGAGCCATTGTCCAGCGGTCATCCCGGCCGCCTCGGCATAGCGATCGACGAACTTTCCCGGTCCGATAATAAAAGCGCCAATGATCGCCGGAATGATGCAAAATGCCGTCAAACCATAAGCCGTCGCCCAACCCAGGCCCAGACCTTCGGCAGATGCAAAATAGATGGTTCCTGCCCCGGCGATCAGATTTCCCGTCCGATAGCCAAACTGGTTGGTGGCGGTTCCGTGAGCAAACTCTTCCTCATCAAGAATTTCGATACGATATGCGTCGATAACAATGTCCTGCGTTGCAGACAAAAAGGCGACAACAAACGCCCAAAAAGCGAATATCCCCAAACTGCCAGGCTGCGGATTGCTGGCACCCAATTGCCAGATGGCGAAAAAGAGGAAGGTCTGGACAAAAAACAGCCACGCCCTGCGCTGACCAAACATCTTGGTCAGGATGGGCAATGGTGTTTTATCAACCAAGGGCGCCCAAAGGAATTTGAGGGTGTATGGCAATGTCAGCGCAACCGCAAAGCCTATGGTCGCTGTGTCGATTCCGACTTTCGCCAACCAGAATGTCATGGTCGCAACCAAAAGCGTGAACGGGAAACCGCTCGAAATGCCTAACAGGAATGCGACCAGCGGCGCTTTACGAAGATAGGGCCGGAACGATTTGATCGTCAGCGCGGCAATGATGACCCCGCCAATGACCGCCGCAAAAATGATGAAGCGGATTAAATCTACCGACATGCGACCTCCCGATATTCTTGTTATTACGACCTAACGGCAAATTCCTGAACCGCCAATGTCTTTAACCGGTGCTCACCAACAGCCACGTGACTTTCACAACCAAGTCGGGCATGGCGCGCGTATGGCTCAACCTCCTTCCAAACGCCCGCCTACCAAAGGCCCAGCTTCGGGCAAAACTCCCGGACGCCCCGCAAAACCGCCCAAGCTTCGCTGGGACACCAAGCCTGTGCGCAAACCGCGGCCCGACGCGGGACCTTCCAAAGGCGCGCTCGAACGGAAAGACGGCGAAGAGCGTATCGCCAAGCTGCTCGCCCGAGCCGGTGTGGCATCGCGGCGTGAGATTGAGCGGATGATCGCGGATGGCCGGATCACATTGAATGGCGAGAAGGTAGAAACACCCGCCACTTTGCTCAAATCTTTGAACGGTGTCGCTGTCGATGGCCAGCCTGTGAAGCAGCCCGAACCGACCAAGCTCTATCTGTTCCACAAACCCGCCAATTGCCTGACCGCTGAACGCGACTTTTCCGGGCGCAAAACGATTTATGATATCCTGCCCAAGGACCTGCCACGCCTGATGCCGATCGGGCGGCTCGACCTCAACACCGAAGGGCTGCTGCTGCTCACCAACGATGGCGAGTTCAAGCGGCAGATGGAATTGCCTTCGACCGGCGTAGAACGCACATACCGCGCGCGCGCCTTTGGTGACATCAGCCAGGCGCAGCTCGAAGAACTGATTCATGGCATCGAGATTGAGGGCGTGCGTTACGGCAAGATCGACGCCAATCTCGAACGACGCACGGGGCGCAATGGCTGGCTGGAGATGACGCTGACCGAAGGCAAGAACCGCGAAGTCCGCCGTGTGCTTGAACATTTCGGGCTGGAGGTCAGCCGCCTGATCCGCACCCGTTATGGCCCCTTCGTGCTCGCAGACCTTCCCGTCGGCGCGGTGCACGAGGTTCGCCGGGTGGACCTGATCAACTTCCGGAATACACTGAAATGATAGCCAATTGTTGTACCAATCCTCTCTCCTTTAGGGGAGAGGTGCGAGACTTGGCGGCTAAGCCGCCTAGTCGCAGCGGAGAGGGGTATGGAACACTCCCCCTCTCCCAACCCTCTCCCCTGAAGGGGAGAGGGCTTATATGAGGATCATTTCCGGCACATGGCGTTCGCGCCCGCTAATCGCCCCCAAGGGCGATACCACGCGCCCGACAGCCGACCGTACGCGTGAAACGCTGTTTTCGATGCTATCAAGTCGCCTCGGTTCGTTTGAGGGCCTACAGGTGCTCGACCTGTTTTCGGGATCAGGCGCACTTGGGCTGGAGGCACTTTCGCGCGGAGCCGCACATTGCGTTTTCGTCGAACAGGATCGTGCGGCGCTCGACGCTCTCGAAAGCAACATCACCAAACTTGGGGCAGGTCCACAAAGCGAAATCAAGTGTGGGTCAGTTTTGATGCTCGGCCCAGCACGCAAGGCGTATGACCTGATCCTGATGGACCCGCCTTATGGCACTGGCGCAGGCGCAGTCGCGCTCGACAAATTGTCGCGCCTTGGCTGGATCGCCTCCGGTGCGTTGGTCAGCATAGAAACCGGAAATCGCGAAGATACCGGGGTAAAGGGCTTCGAAATCGATACCATCCGCGACATTGGCAAGGCGCGGATAACTTTGCTGCGGCCCGAGGGCGCTTCCGAATGACGCAAAGCCCGAAGCTCGATGGCACTGGCTGGCTGCTGATCGGCATTCTATCCATCCTGTGGGGCGGGGCTTTCTTCCTGATCGAGGTTGGACTGCGCAGCTATCCGCCTATCACTTTGGTCTTCATGCGCCTTGCACTCGCTGTACCGCCGATGTGGATCGCCATGCGCTTGATGGGCGAACGGCTGCCGACCGAGCCACGCATCTGGGGGTTGTTGGCGATCGTTGGCGCATTGAACTGCGCCCTGCCCTTCATCTTGTTCTTCTGGGGTCAGCAATATCTCGACAGCGGCTATGCCTCCATCTTGAACGCCACGACCCCGCTTTGGGGCGTGATCACCGCGCATTTCCTCACTAGCGATGAAAAAGCTACTCCGGCGCGCATCATTGGCGTTCTAGTCGGCATGGCGGGCATCGTCGTCATGGTCGGGCCAGAAGCGATGAAGGGGCTATCGAACAACCTGCTCGCACAGATCGCCTGTATCGTCTCGACCATATTCTACAGCTTTGCCGCCATTTATGGCCGCCGCCTGTCTCAGACCGAATTGACGCCGATGGCGGTTGCAACCGGGCAGACGCTGGTCGCGGCCTTGATGATGGTGCCGATCGTCGCTGTGATGGACCAGCCCTGGACAATGGCAACGCCACGGCTCGATTCAACGCTGGCGGGCATTACGCTGGCGCTGTTCTCAACCGCGCTGGCTTACACGCTCTATTTCCGGCTGATCGACCGTTCGGGCGCGTCGAATGCGCAGCTGGTGGCGTTTCTCATGCCGATTCTGGCTGTCATCCTCGGCATCGCTTTCCTCGGCGAAAGCCTGTCCGGCGGGCAGATTGCAGGCGCAGGGCTGATCGCCGTCGGGCTGGCTATCCTAGACGGCCGCCTCGTCGCGCGATTTCAGAAGTAGCAGACCGAACAGGCTCAGCACCGCAATCACCGCCAAATAATAGCCCACATATTCAAGGCCGCGCTCCGAGAGCTTGAGCGCGATATTCGGAGCCAGCGCCCCGCCCAATATCCCCGCCGCGTTGAAGCAGATCGACGCACCGGTATAGCGCACCCGCGCCGGAAACAGCCCCGGTAGCCAAGCGCCAAGCGGGCCGTACACCAGCCCCATCACGAAGAGCAGCAGTGACAGATACGCACCTGTCAACAACAGGTCGCCACTGCCCAGCCATGGCGCAGTGGTAAAGCTGGCGACAAACATCGCGGCGCAGCCGACGCCAAGCACAAAGGCCGGGCGCGTCCGGTCCGCCCAATAGCCGGAGACGATAATCCCCGCGGCCATGAACAGGATGGCGACCAGTTGCACGCCGAGGAAATCCTCCCGCGCCAACCCCAGCTTGGTGGTGCCATAACCCAGCGCGAAGGCAGTCGAGAGGTAGAAGATCGCAAAGCAGGCAATTGCCGCAAAGGTGCCGCCGAAAAGCTGCAACGGATGTGTCCGCACCACCTCGGCCACCGGAACCTTCGGCGGCGGAGCCTCCTCCAACGCAGCCGCGAACGCCGGCGTCTCAGTCAGCTTCAGCCGCACCCATAGACCGATACCGACCAGCAGCGCGCTGAGCAAAAAAGGTATCCGCCAGCCCCATTCGCGGAAGTCAGCGTCGCTGAGCAGCAGGCCCAATATCAGGAACAGCCCGTTCGAGAGGATGAAACCAACCGGCGCACCCAGTTGCGGAAACATGCCGTAACGCGCCTTTTTACCTTTCGGCGCGTTTTCGATAGCGAGCAAAGCCGCCCCGCCCCATTCGCCGCCAAGGCCAAAGCCTTGCCCGAAGCGGAGGATGCATAGCAGCAGCGGCGCGATCCACCCCGCCACCGCATAACTTGGCAGGAACGCGATCAGGAAGGTCGAAACCCCCATGATCATCAGCGACCAGACCAATGTCGCTTTGCGTCCGATCCGGTCACCATAATGGCCAAATACCAGCGCCCCCACCGGCCTTGCAATGAAGGCCAAGGCAAAGGTCAGCCAGCTTTGCAGCAATTGCGCCTCCGGGCTGGAGGTCGGGAAGAACAACGGCCCGAACACCAGCGAGGCTGCGGTCGCGAAAATATAGAAGTCGTAAAATTCGACCGCCGTCCCCGCCATCGCCGCGCCCAAAATGCGCTTGTGCGATGCGTCCCCTGTTGCTCCCTGTGTCATGCCGCCCTTGCTGGCATTGCCGGTCCGCGAAGGAAAGCGGAAAAGTGCATTGCCCCCGCTGGCTTCGTTCCCTAATCGTTCGCTTATGAATGTTCCGTTGCCACCAGCTGTAATCAAGGAATCGCCTTGGTTCGTTTCTCTAAACGAGATGCAAAAAGAAGCTGTCGAAGAAGTCGATGGTCCAGTCTTGGTTTTAGCCGGAGCTGGGACGGGCAAGACGGCTGCTCTGACTGCCCGTCTTGCCTATATCATTGGAACCGGCAAAGCATGGCCCGGTCAAATCCTGGCGGTCACCTTCACCAACAAGGCGGCGCGTGAGATGAAAGAGCGCGTTGGAATGCTGATGGGTGAAGCCGTCGAGGGGATGCCGTGGCTAGGCACATTCCACTCGATCGGCGCGAAGATGCTGCGCCGCCATGCCGAGCTGCTCGGTCTCAAAAGCAATTTCACGATCATCGACACCGATGACCAGTTGCGCCTGCTCAAGCAACTGATCGAGGCCGCCAATCTGGATGAAAAACGCTGGCCCGCGCGCAGCCTCGCCGGACTAATCGACAAATGGAAGAATAAGGGGCTGACCCCGGTAGACCTCGATGCGGGCGAAAGCGCGCTCTATGCCGATGGCAAGGGCCAGGCGATGTACAGCGTCTATCAGGCCCGCCTGCGCGAGCTCAACGCCTGCGATTTTGGCGACCTGTTGCTGCACAATCTGACGCTGCTCAAAAACCATCGCGATGTGCTCGCGGAGTATCAGGAGAAGTTCAAATATATCCTGGTTGACGAATATCAGGATACCAATGCGGTCCAATATCTGTGGCTACGGCTGCTCGCACAAAAGCGCAAGAATATCGCCTGTGTCGGGGATGATGACCAGTCAATCTACAGCTGGCGCGGGGCGGAGGTCGCCAATATCCTGCGCTTTGAAAAGGATTTTCCAGGCGCAAAGATCATCCGGCTGGAACAGAATTACCGCTCCACCCCGCACATCCTTGCCGCCGCCTCGGGCCTGATCGCGGCGAACAGCGGGCGGCTTGGCAAGACATTGTGGACCGATCTTGATAGCGGCGAAAAAGTGCGCATCCTTGGCGTATGGGATGGCCCCGAGGAGGCGCGACGCATTGGCGACGAGATAGAGGCGCTGCAATATAAGAAGGTATCGCTGAACGATATCGCGATCCTCGTCCGCGCACAGTTCCAGACGCGCGAATTTGAAGACCGCTTCATCCAGATCGGCCTCAACTACAAGATTATCGGCGGTTTTCGCTTTTACGAACGCGCCGAAATCCGCGATGCCATCGCCTATTTGCGCATCATCAACCAGCCCGCCGACGACCTTGCCTTTGAACGCATCGTCAACACACCCAAGCGCGGCATTGGCGACAAGGCGGTCGAAAAAATCCACCGCGTCTCGCGCGCGGAGGGCGTGCCGCTCTCGGTCGGCGCGGCGCGCATTGTTGGCACCGACGAACTGACCGGCAAGGCACGCAAATCGCTGTCCGATCTAGTGATCGACATCGCCCGCTGGCGGGACAGCGCCTCCACCCTGCCCCCTTCAGCACTAACCGAGCTGGTGCTCGAAGACAGCGGCTATACCGCGATGCTGCAGGCTGAACGCAGTGTCGAGGCATCGGGGCGGCTCGACAACCTCAAGGAACTTGTCCGCGCGATGGAGGAATATGAAACGCTCGGCGATTTCCTCGAACATGTCAGCCTCGTCATGGATAATGACGCGAACGCGCAGGACGAAGCCGTTACCATCATGACGATCCACGCCGCCAAGGGGTTGGAATATAATCATGTTTTCTGCGTGGGCTGGGAAGATGGCGTTTTCCCGTCGCAACGCGCAATGGACGAAGGCGGCCTCGCCAGCGTCGAGGAAGAACGCCGCCTCGCCTATGTCGCGATCACCCGCGCGCGCGAAAAATGCACCATCACCCATGCTGCCAACCGGCGGATTTACGGCCAATGGACCAGCAGCATCCCCAGCCGCTTCATCGACGAACTGCCCGAAGAGCATATCGAGAATGAGCAAACGATGACCGGCGGTGCTTCACTGTGGCGCGCCAACTGGTCCGAACGCGCTGATCCCTTCGCCCACCTGGCCGCTGCCAATGCCACTCGCGCCGGCGCCCGTGGCCCCGGCTGGCAACGTGCAGCCACCAGCGGAGGCTTCAACGCACGGCCGCAACGCGTACAGGAATCGAGCAAACCTGCCGTGGGACTGGGCGCGCAAGGCCGAACCGACCTCGCCATCGGCATGCGCGTGTTTCATGAGAAATTCGGCTATGGTGTGATCGAGGATATCGAAGGCAACAAGCTGGAGATTGAATTTGAGCAAGCCGGGCGGAAACGGGTGATGGATAGTTTTGTGACGGTGGGGTGAGGGTTACCCACGCGCCTCCATTTTTATCAAATGTTCCCCAATTTCTTTTACAGAGGACATCGGTAACAACCGCAGTTCTTCTTGATCGGCTTGACTTTCAAGACCTTTCAGCGCTTCGGTCAAATCCTTATGCTGTCGTTCGGTAATCTGCGGATCATTAGCCGGAGGTCGTTGTACGATCAGCTCGTGAGAGCGGTGAAACGCTGAGTTAACTTCTTTGTCACGATCCACCTTCAAATCCCATAAGCGACGCTTAATTCGATTAACTGACCCAACTATGCCGCCTGCGCGTAGCGTGCCGAAATTGGCCACGAGTTTTGAACCTGCAAAATCAATTGAGACTTCATATGCTTGACTCGTTTTTTGCCTTTTTTGAAGAACCACATCCCGATTGAAATAATTTGTCAGTCCAGCTCGCTGGACAGAAACATATTCCATAACCAAGACCGGAAGGCGGTCGGTCAATCCGCGCAACTGCGTATTTTCGACAAGCGATGAAGTTTCCGATGATTGATCGGAAATCTCTGATTTCGAATATATCGATGAAAGTGCGGCCATCCAGCTTTGACCGATTTGTCGAAGTGACAAACCTTCCACAGATCGTATGGGACCAAACTCAAAACCACCAATGTCTATGCCGGATCGCAATCCATCAATGCCATTCCTAGCTAAATCTTGTTCCAGTTGTTCTCGGACAACGTGCATCGCTAGAGTTATCGCTTCAGCACCATCCCCGTATAGGCAATGTAAACGTCCAAGTTCGTTTGCCATTTCGATGTGAAAGCCACTCTGGTTAGCAACAATCACCCCAGCAACAAGCCTTTCGAACGACCCCCTAATTGGCGAAATAAACAGCGGCATCCATTCAGCCTGCACGGCTGCCTTCAGCTTGGGAAATGATTCGGGTGCAAACATCTTTGCCATTATACCACTGTCGGGACGCCCAAGGCATCATTCGTAATTTTAATAGTAAAATCAACTCTTTGAGAAACAAAATTATCAAAATCGGTATCTTCCGGTGAAGTCATATAGGCAGCAGCTCCGGATTTTTGTGCGACATTGGAGCACTCGGATTTACCGATCGAATGAACAAATTTTGCACCGTCTTTGGATTTTTGCAACCGCTGATCGGGAGTCATTTTCGGCGTCAGCCATTCTTGCAAACGATGGCGATATGCCACGTCAGGTTTCAAATCACTTGATGTCCAATTCGGTCCGGTGAACGAATGTCCATGGTCGATCAACCAGACTCGATCTCCGCCGCCAAAAAGCAGATTGCCCGGATGCCGATCGGTGTTAGCAACCCAAGTATCGAAAGCGTACAAGTCTCCAAGCAATTTCCATTTGATCAAAGTTGCGAGCAGTAAATCAGATTGAGGTGCGGTACTATTGCGAAATGAGAACGCGACGTTAGGGACTTTCACGTCCTCACTTGCAAAAACAATGCGACTGCCATCTTGCAATGTAGGACCTTTAGAAACCGAAATGATCCCAGGCTCCACTCGCGCGAGATAAACGCTGGGCGTTGGTAGACCATGATTCTTAGCTAGAAAAGAGGCAGCGAGTTCGTTGACTAGTTGCTTCAAAGGAAGATCTTTGAGCACAGCGTGAGCGATGCTTTGGTCTGACTTTAATATCTGACCACGAAATGTGTCATTAACATTACCTTCCGAAAACGGAGCTGCGCCTCTTAAAACACTTGCGAAAGCTAACTGCACTTGGCACCTCTAGCGTCAATCAAAACTCTCGATTATTTCTAATGAAGAAATATATTCTTAACAACCCGCCATAGTCAGTTATCAGGCAGCCACCCTATCGACCAAAATATCCTGCTCGCGCGCCCGGGCCTGTGCCAGATCGTAGGCAGCTTGCATGCAAAGTATCGTATCGGCCTTTACGCCAAAGGCCTTTTCAAAACGGATCGCCATTTCGGCGGACAGCCCGGCGTTACCATTCAACAGCGCACTCATCGCCTGCCGCGTGACATGCAGCTTCGCCGCCGTTTTGGTGACCGACAGGCCATAAGGTTCAACAATTTCGGCACGCAGCCATGCGCCGGGGTGCACCGCAAAGCTGGGATGAAGCTTGATCGCCATCAATGATAATCCTCGATATACCCATCGCTATACGGTCGACTTATCCGTGCCAGCCTACCGTTACACTATACTAAATAAGCTGTCCTACACACCTGCCAATCGCGCATAGACTGGCAGATGCGCCACTCCCTCCTCTTCACTTTCCTACCAACCGCCAGCCGCCGTAAAACGCTGTCTACTAAAGTGACACAGGTAACAAACGGCCCCCACCCTACCGGTAACCTGTGCCACCTTAAGCGTCCTTCCCCATCATTTCAGCGCGGGCAATTCGCCCAAGATATGCCCCGGCATCGCCCGGTCCCAGCCTTCGCGCGCGGCTATGATCAGCGCCTTCAAACGCTCGCCCTGCCGCCTCCAAGCAGCATCGGCGTCCGCACTCCACGCAGTGCCAGCCGCATCGCCGATGCAGTCGATGGTCAGGTCGATCCAGCTTTCATATTCCACCCAGGGCAACCGGCCATAGCTGCGGTGGGTGAAGGCAAGTTCGTCGACCAGCGGGCCTACCCACAGCTCCTCTCCCTTGGCTAGACCCAGCATCATCTCCAGCGTCTCGTCGGTCATCCGGCGCGAGGAGGCGTCGACATTGATAAAGGTTGCACGCCGTTCGGGCCAAGCGGCGAACCAGCGGGCAAACAGTGCGTGGCGCAGTTCGACACCCGCTTCGGCGACCGCGATCAGGCTGCCTTCCATCAGTTCGGCGTCGCTTGGCATGCTTTTCTCCCCGATACAGTAAATCCGCCTCTCAGGCTGTTAAGCATTCAACGCGCCGGTTTTCAACGGGAAGCGCCCTCACGAATAGTGGCGGAGCCAGTTTCCGGTTAGCCATGAAGATTGATGAATTTTACAACAAGCATGCCGTTACCGCAGAAACAGGCATTTGTGTCATTGGAGTTCGGTCGAAATATGGAATTTGGCAGCGGTTCTGGGTTCAAAAGCAGCTTTGCGGAGGAGTTTGACGATTTCCCGCATATGCCAACGATGGAAAGGCGCGATGAGGAACGGCAGCTATCAGTAAGGTTGACCGCAAAGATTATCGTTGCCGGGCGCGAACTGCCATGCCGTGTGCACAATATTTCGTCCGGTGGCGCGAACATCGAGACATTGGCCAAATTGACAACTGAAGACCGGTTGCGGATTGAATTCCGCTCCAACCTTTCACTAGCCGGGAAGGTGCGCTGGCAAAATGGGGCATTTGCGGGCATCGAGTTTACCGAACCCGCCGATGTCGAGGCGGTACTCAAAAAAACCGGCATCTCGATAGCACGGATCAAGCCGCGCCTGCCACGCTATGGGTGCAAGGTGCCGGCCAAGCTGGTAACCGAGCAACAAACTATTGATTGCGAAGCCATCGACATCTCGACCAACGGCGTCCGGCTGAACCAGATCAAGCAGCTGAAGCCTGGCGAAACCTATATGCTGGTTATTGCCGGGCTTTCACGGCGTAAAGTTTCGATGGTTTGGAACCGCGACAAGCAGGCCGGGGTCAAATTCCTCAATCCTCTGCGCTTTGATGAATTCGAAAGCTGGATTGCCCAGAACCAGGACCATTCGGCCTTAAATTGAAGGCTGTTGCCCCTCCCGCAAACAGGAGGGGCCAGTCCGCATCAAAAGACCGCTTTGGCTTCCTTTTCCTTCATCATCGCAGCGCGCACCATCGGGATAGGCGGGCCGCCATAGGACAGGAATTCATCGTGGAACGCCTTCCACTTCTTGCGGTCGCCCTTGGTCCAGTCATCGCGCAGCTTGCGGATCATCAGCTTGCCCATCGTGTAGTTCAGATACGCCGGATCATATGTACCACGCGCCGCCTGCTGCTTGCTGTTACCGGCATCCTGATAGCATTCGGTTTTGAACAGTTGTTCGGACTGCGCAACCGTCATCCCGCGTGCGTGCAGGCCGATGGCGGACAGGTAACGGCAATTGCGCAACAATGCGTTGGATAGCTGGCCGACCTTCATCTCGGCGGCTTCCTCGGGCGAAGCGGTGGTATCGCCCAGCCCCGCATCCATCATCATCTCTTCGGTGTAGTGCGCCCAGCCTTCGGCAAAGGCATAGCCGACGAAGAGCTTGCCAAAGATGGACTTCGAGCGGTTCGAATGGAGGAAATTCAGGAAGTGGCCCGGCCATACTTCGTGCACCGATGTACCCAGCAGATCATATTTTCCGGGCACAAACCCATCCTGCGTCGCCTTGTCCCATGTCGGATCGGGCGGTGAGATGTAATAGACCGACGGCAGTCCTTTTTCATACGGCCCGGGTATATCGATATAGGCGCTGTTCTGCCGGTTATAGGGCGGCGATTCCTCAACCTTGGCTTCTTCGGTGCCAGGGATCGAGACGATATCCTTGTCGATCAGGAACTTCTTAAGCGGCGGCAACTGGCGGCGCGCCTCCGCGACCGGGCCATCGGCCGCCTTGTTCATCCCCATCTTGGTCATGCAATCCTGCATCGTTGCGCCGGGCGCATAAACCCCGCAAGCCTTGGCGAGCGCATCCTGATTGGCCTTGAGGTCAGCCCGGCCGATCGCCTCCAGTTCATCGAGCGAGACATTCACACCTTCGGTCTTCAAGACCATTTTGGCGAATTTGTCCGCACCCAGCGCATATCCGCCCTCAGTGCCCGGTTGCGAACCGATATAGCCAGCAAGATCCTTCATCGCTGCCGCCGCTTTGGTTGCCGCTTCGTCAAACTGCTTCTGCAGCTCCGTATCCTTCACCTCGGCAAAGGCTTTTTTGGCGTCGCCGGTGTAATAATCGGCAAAGCCGCCAAAACCGGCGGTGCCAATTTTCACGTAAGTCGCGGGCAATGGCAGCTTAAGGTTCGCCTTGATTTGCTCCGCCGCCTTGGGGACGTTGTTGGCATATGTGATGAACGCCTTCATCCGTGTTTCCGCGTCGGCATAGGGTCGGGCAATATAGACATTGGGATCGAGCACGCCGACATAGGCGGCAGGATTTTTGTGCAGGCTGTCCGCATCTTCAAGGAAGAACAGCTCGCCCTCCATCGCATGCACCAGATAATCGCGTTCGAATTTCTGCGCGTCGGTCAGTTTCGAAGCATCGATCACCTGGGCATCGGCAATTGCTTTCTTGCGATAGTCGATTGCGGCCTTGATGCCTTCAGGCGACCAATCGGGAAGCTTTCCGTCAAATTCATGTTTGCCCTGATAGACCGCAAAGGTCGGATTGACCTTGAAATAACCTTCCAGAAATGTCTCGACAAAGCCACCCCATTCGCTGCCGTCATTGGCAGTTAGCGCGCTAGTGTCGCCATCGACCTTCTTGCAACCACCTGTAATGGCCAATGCGGCCAGCGACACGGCCAAAGCCGCTTGTTTCAATCTCATGCTGTAACTCCCCGAATAGATTTGATGCGCGAGATGCTGCACCTGTTTGCCGCACAGTTCCAGCGGGAATTCGATGAGCGACTTTGAACGGTATGCGAAGCACAACTTTCACCGCGACAAGCACTGTATGATTGCCATGCTCTCCCTAAGCCGATAGGCGAACGGTCGAGCATGTCGTCCGCACCGCACCCTTTCAGCATACCCGACTACCGCCGATATTGGCTGGCGCGTTTCATGGCGGTGATCGCGACCATGTCGATGGTCGTTGTCATTGCCTGGCAGGTCTATGATGTTGCGCGCACCGATTACGGCATGTCCCCCAAAGAGGCAGCATTCCAGCTTGGGCTGTTGGGACTGGTGCAGTTCGTTCCGCTGGCATTGCTTACCCCGGTAGCTGGGTGGGCGGCCGACCGATACGAGCGTCGACGGGTGGCGATTTTCGCCAATATGGTTGATGCTGGCGCTGCGCTTACATTGGGCCTGCTCACCTATAACGAAGCGCTCACCTTGCCGCTGCTGTTCGTGCTCGCTGCGATGCACGGTGTCGCCCGAGTGTTTGTCGGCCCCTCAATGGCGGCGATTGCACCGAATATTGTTCCTCCCGAATCGCTACCCCGCGCTATCGCTTTGGGTTCGATTGCCTGGCAAAGTGCATCGGTAATTGGCCCTGCGGTCGGCGGGTTGATGTATGCGCAAAATGCAGCGGGTTCCTATTGGATGACGGTCGCCCTGTTGATCCTGTCCAGCATAGCTGTCTCAACCGTTCGTCCTGTCCACCCTCCCCCAATGACCGAGAAAAAGCATCCCGTGCGGATGATGATCGAGGGGATGAAATATACCTGGTCCGAACGCTTCCTGCTCGGCGCGATCACGCTTGATCTGTTCGCGGTTCTGCTCGCAGGCGCCACTGCCTTGCTCCCGGTTTATGCTCGAGACATCTTACATGTCGGCCCCGATGGGCTCGGTCAGTTGCGCGCGGCGCCGGCTTTCGGCGCAGCCATCGTGGCCATCTATCTCGCTTTCAAGCCGTTGAAGCATAATGTTGGCGTGAAAATGCTGTGGGCCGTGGTGGTCTTCGGAATTGCTACCATCGGTTTCGGCTATTCGCACATCATCGGCGAACATCTGTTCAACAATGCCAAAATCGACTGGCTGGACATGGGCGCGTCCATGGCCATCGCGCTGTCGATGCTCGCGATATTGGGGGCAGCCGACATGCTCTCGGTCTATGTGCGTGGGTCGCTGGTGCAACTTAACACCCCCGATGCCATGCGTGGCCGCGTCAGTTCGGTTTCGGGCCTAGCGATATCGGCGTCGAACGAATTGGGCGAATTGCAGTCCGGATTTGCCGCAGCATTGCTTGGCCCGGTCGGTGCGGTTGTATTCGGTGGCGCAGGGGCTATTGTTATTACCGGTATCTGGGCCAAGCTGTTCCCCGAACTCAAAAACGCCCGGACGTTCGAGCCGCAATTTCGACAGACTGAAAAGGCTCCCTGACCCACACATTCAGATCAACGACAAGTTTGTACGTTTCAACGCAAAGTTTATTGTCTACTTATTTGATTGAATATAAATCGACCTCACCCGTTACCAACGGCCCATCTGAATTCCAACCGGAAGGAGCCGCCGCATGACATCCACCGATCCCAATATTCTTATCATCCCTGGCCTCAACAATAGTGGCCCGGATCATTGGCAAAGCCGATGGGAGCAGGAGCTTCCCAATACCGTTCGCGTAGAACTGGGTGCGTGGTCATCACCGCGCCGCACGAGTTGGACCACAAATCTGGGCATCGCCATCGCAGCGACATCGGGCCCAAAGATTCTGGTTGCACACAGCCTTGGCTGCCTTGCCGTAGCGTGGTGGGCATCGCAGGAGCCCGAGGCTGGACAACATGACATAGTCGGCGCGCTGCTGGTCGCTCCGCCCAGCGTCGATAATTGTCCACTCGATTCCCGTCTCGCCAATTTTGCGCCTGCACCCCGCGTGGTGCTCCCCTTCCCAACCATCCTCGTAGGTAGTGAAAATGATCCCTATTGCTCTTTGCGGCACGCCGGCAAATTGGCACGGCGATGGGGTGCACGCTTTGTTAACGCAGGACCGTTCGGCCATATCAACGCTGCCTCTGGTATCGACGACTGGCCTTATGGACTCTATCTGTTGCGCAGCTTACTATCCGGGGCTGATAGCAAGCGAGAGGAAGCGAGCAAATCCGCCCTGATTGAGAGATTGCGGAAGAAACACGCATATCAAACAGCAAAACTGACTGAAGGAAAACATCCCACATGAAGGCCAATTCCATCCTCGAAACCATCGGCAATAGCGCGCATATCCGCCTGCAGCGTATGTTTGGCGACGCCGAAGTCTGGATCAAGTCCGAACGTTCCAATCCAGGTGGCTCGATCAAGGACCGCATCGGCCTTGCGATGATCGAGGCAGCGGAGAAGGATGGCAGCCTGAAGCCCGGTGGCACAATCATCGAGCCGACAAGCGGCAATACCGGCGTAGGTCTTGCGATGGTCGCGGCGGTCAAAGGTTACAAGCTGGTCTTGGTGATGCCCGAAAGTATGTCGATTGAGCGCCGGCGTCTGATGCTGGCCTATGGCGCGACCTTCGACCTGACCCCTCGCGAGAAGGGTATGAAGGGAGCCATCGAGCGCGCAATCGAACTCGTTGAAAGCACGCCCAATAGCTGGATGCCGCAGCAGTTCGAAAATCCGGCCAATGTCGACGTTCATGTCCGCACTACTGGGCCCGAAATCCTTGCGGACTTCAAGGACAGCCCTATCGATGTGCTGATTACCGGGGTCGGTACTGGCGGGCATATCACTGGTTGTGCCGAGGTGCTGAAAAAGGCGTGGCCCAATCTGAAAGTCTATGCTGTCGAACCCACGCTCTCGCCCGTGATCAGCGGGGGGCAGCCCGGCCCCCACCCGATTCAGGGCATTGGCGCTGGATTCATCCCGGCAAACCTCCACACCCAATTGATCGACGGCGTGATTCAGGTCGATCCTGAGGATGCGAAGGAAATGGCGCGCCGTGCCGCACGCGAGGAAGGGATGCTGGTTGGCATATCTTCGGGCGCTACGCTTGCTGCTATTGCTCAGAAATTGAAGGAACTGCCTGCAGGCAGCCGTGTACTCGGTTTCAACTACGATACCGGCGAACGCTATCTTTCGGTTCCCGATTTCCTGCCGGTCGAGTAAAATGCACCGGGGCGGATGGCTCCGCCCCGGCTTCGGCCCGACCCTGTGCGACCCGCGGGCCGAATAAGTCAGCGTTCGGTATCGGGCTTTCCGTCACCATCATTGTCGAACAGATCGGGCTTGGCATCGCCATTGGTATCCCACGCATCGGCCTTTCCATCGCCGTCGCGGTCCCACGCATCCATTTTTCCATCGCCATTACTGTCGAGCGTCGGCGGTGGGACCGGTGCTTCGGCGGCAGTCGCCGGTTTTACGGGTTTTGCAGGTTCGGCTGCGTGGATTGTCCCAAAGGCAAAAGGCAGGATAAGCGCCAGTGCAGCGGCCCATATGACCGGACTTTGCGACCATTTCCGGGTTATCGACATCGGTTGCTCCTTTTAAACAACCCCCTGTCACAGCCGACTTTTCGGCTTCCGCCATGCTGTTGCCACTTGTTTTCGCCGACCAGTGCGCAGCAAAGGCTCAACCGCCCGTCGCACTCGATCCGCCGCACATCAAATACACCCTAACGGCTCGTCGCTCTGCGTCGCCCCAGCCTTTTGGCAATCCGCGCGCGACCTTCGCGCCAACGCTTTCGCAATCCACGCTGTTGTAACGGCTCCAGGAATCCTTCGGCATGCTCCGGATCGAGCAGTTCGTTTTCGGCGATCAACTTGTCGAACGGTCCTGGTTTTTCCAAATCGAGCAGTTCGAGCGTCTTGCCCTTCCCACGCAGCACCTCAACCGTGTCGACCAGCGATCCGGTTTTGGAGAATGTTTCCGAAACGACTTTTTGGTCAACGCCAAGATGCTCAGCCAGTAATCGTGTCCGCAGTTCAGCGATCGCCTTTTCGCAACCCTTGTTCGCGGGTAGCGCGCAATCAAGCACCATGTCGCATTCGCTATCCAGCCCCAGCGAGCGGTTGTTGAGATTTGCGGAGCCGATCCGCAATATCCTGTCGTCGACAATCATCAGCTTGGCATGAACATAAATATCTGCGCCACCTTTGGTGACAGGCACATAGATGCGGAAACGATCGCCCTTGTCGACCTTACCTATGGCACGCGCCAGTTGCACCCGCGCGGCATCCATTGCCTTCTGTTCAAGCCAGCCTTCCGCCGAACGCGGCATGACGACGACGATATTGGGCGGATTGGCCTCCCCCATCCGCGTCGCGATTGCAGCCGCGATCTTGGCAGAGGTTAGATACTGGTTTTCGATATAAATGAACTTCTTCGCTGCCGCGATCATATCAAGGTAGAGGGACTCGATCTCGCGCACTTCTTCGACTTCGCCATAGGGCGCTCGGGTGCGGGCGATGGCGAGATCGACATTTTCGAACAGCACTGACACATCGTCCGGCCATTGTGGTTCGATTTTGCGGACGGCCGGAAGCGGCTTGCCGCCCGCAACAGCCCAACGGTCCCGCGCCAGTTCCCCGAGCGCCCCGGCGATATCGCCGTCCATCAGCATGGTGATATCATGCCAAGGCTGGTGCAGCTTTCCATTGGGCAACAGGCGTTTGGGATCATCGTCCAGATGCTCGGGTTTATCCCAGCGTCCCGAAGCCAGGTCGATACCTCCGCATACAGCCATGCAATCATCGACAACAACGATCTTCTGGTGATGGCTGCATCCGGCAGGATGCGCGCCGTCAAATTTGAACTCGATCGCCCGCGTCGCTGCCCATCGCATCAACGTCCATGCACTTGCTGGGATCAAAAACTGCTTGATTGCCCCGAAACGCCATTTCAGGATTGCTATCCGGCGGCGCGGATTGCGGCGCGCAAGGCGCAGAAAAAAGCTCGAAAGCCTTGCCCGTCTGCTGCGATCGCCGGGCTCAAGCGAAATGCGGGAATCGAAATCCCAGCCCACAAATAGAAGCAGGTTCTGCGCATCCTCGCACAGTTCGCGAATATAGTGGAAATAGTCAGCGGCATCGACCACCACCGAGACACGGTTGGCACGGGCAATCCGCCAGCAATTGCGCCCTTCTTGAACGACAGGCGCAATCGCAGCGGAGGATTTGCCCGTCATATCAGGCTACCGCAAACATCTCCGGTTCAAGCGCCATGATCGCTTCGCTGCCCGCCTCGATCTTGCGGCGCAGCGCACCACAATCCGGGAAGAAGCGCTCGGCGAAATAGCGTGCCGTAACCAGCTTGGTTTCGTAGAATTTGGCGTTACCTGAGCCAGCATCTAGCGCCGCTTGTGATGCAGTCGCCATGCGCAACCATTGAAGGCCCAGCGCGACGATGCCCATGATGTGCATATAGTGATGCGCACCCGCCCCGACATTGTTCGGGTTGGCCATGCCATTCTGCATGAACCACATAGTGGCGGACTTCAGTTCGCCATTGGCCTTTTCGAGGCGGGTTGCAAAATCTTCCAGCTTACCACCCTTGGCCGCCGCACATTCATCGTCGACCGACTTGAAGAAGGCCTGCACCGCACGCCCGCCATTTTGCGCTAGCTTGCGCCCGACAAGGTCCATCGCCTGCACGCCATTGGCGCCTTCGTAGATCATTGTGATGCGCGCATCGCGGACATATTGTTCCATGCCCCATTCACCGACATAGCCATGGCCGCCATAGACCTGCTGCGCATTGGTCGCGACCTCGTAACCCTTGTCGGTGCCATAGCCCTTGATGACTGGGGTGAGCAGCGAGAGCAGGTCGTCGGCAACCGTACGCTCTTCTTCAGTCTGACCATTGTGGATGACGTCCGCAAGCAGCGCGCCGTTGAGGCACAATGCACGCATCCCTTCGGTGAAGGCCTTTGAATCCATCAACATCCGGCGGATATCGGGATGCACGAACAGCGTATCGGCCTTTTCGGCCAAATCCTGCGGTCCGGTGAGCGCACGGCCCTGACGGCGGTCATGCGCATATTGGACGGCATTCTGGTACGCAACTTCAGCGACGCCCAAACCTTGTTGGCCAACGCCCAGACGCGCAATGTTCATCATGATGAACATCGCTGCTAGGCCCTTATTCTCTTCGCCCACCAGATAGCCGGTCGCACCGTCATAATTCATAACGCAGGTGGCGTTGCCGTGGATGCCCATTTTGTGTTCGAGCGAGCCGCAACCCAGCGTGTTGCGCGCGCCGAGCGAACCGTCTTCGTTGACAAGGAATTTGGGCACGATGAACAACGAAATGCCCTTCACACTATCCGGCGCATCGGGCGTCTTCGCCAGCACCAGATGGATGATATTCTCGGCAAGATCGTGATCCCCCGACGAGATGAAAATCTTGGTGCCGGTTATCGCATAACTGCCATCATCATTGGGCACGGCCTTGGTGCGGATCAGGCCAAGGTCGGTGCCGCAATGCGGCTCGGTCAGGTTCATCGTGCCTGTCCATTTGCCGCTGATCATGTTCGGCGCATAAATCGCCTTCTGCTCATCGCTGCCTTTGACGAGGATTGCCGAAACGGCACCGTGGGTCAGCCCCGGATACATGGCGAATGCCATGTTCGAGCTCGCCATATATTCTTCAAGCGCCATCGAAAGAATATGCGGCATCCCCTGCCCGCCATATTCAACCGGTGCCGAAAGCGTGCCCCAGCCCGCTTCACAAAACGCCTTATAGGCTTGCTTGAAACCCTCGGGTGTAGTGACCGAACCATCGGCATGACGGGTGCAGCCCTGTTTGTCACCCACAGCGTTCAGCGGAAACAGTTCATTCTCGACGAACTTAGCGCCCTCGGTCAAAATCGCCTCGATCATATCCGGGCTGGCATTTTCAAAGCCCGGCAGATTGGCATATTTGTCTATGCCCAGAACTTCGTTGAGAATGAAAAGCGTGTCGCGCACCGGCGCTTTATATTGCGGCATGGATACCCTCTTATGTAACGGTTGGGCCGCTCAGGCGGCTTTGGTTTCTTCGGCTTCCACCTTTTCGACCAGGACCACAAAGTCGGTCAATTCAGCAATAGCACTGTCTAGGTCGTGGCGTTGTTTTTTCAAAAGCTCGATACGGTCTAGGCATTTCATGATCGTGACCTTGCGCTGGACATTGCGACCATCGTTCAAATCGTACAAATCAATCATCTCGCGAATTTCGGAAAGACTGAAACCTACGCGCTTCGCACGCAGTATCCAAGCCAGCCTGGCCCGATCGCGCTTTGAATAGATGCGTGAAAGCCCATGACGCTCCGGAGCGATCAGTCCCTGATCTTCATAAAAGCGCAACGCCCGGGCCGTAACATCAAACTCGGTCGAAAGATCGGAAATCGTGAAAGTTTCGCGGTTGAGCGCATCGGGCGTGTCGATTGTCGCATCTGCACGTTTCGCAGCTGCCACTTTTTGCTCTGCCATGTAAACTTCCTTCCCTAATGAAGGCAAATTTACTTTACGTTCGCGTAAACGTCAACCCGAATCTAGGACAGAACTAGCCCGATGACGCTACGACAAACGGGTTAAGCGGATGTGGGTGTAATGACCGGCTCAGGCTGAACTGCTGGCGCTGCCGGATTGACGGGTGCCTGCGGATCAACAACAGGTGGTATAGGTTGCGGCTTCGGCTTTGGCTTCGACAAGCTTGCCAATATGACCACTTCTCCGTCCATTTGCGTCGCATCATACAATGCTTGCGCAAATGGTTTGGGCAAACGGATGCAACCATGCGACGCGGGATATCCGGGATTATGCCCCGCATGCAGCGCAATACCATCCCATGTCAGCCGTTGCATGAACGGCATCGGCGCATTGGCGTATATATTGGATTCGTGATAAACTTTTTTCTGTAGGATTTTGAAAGCGCCTGTCGGCGTTTCTTTGCCCTTTTTTCCTGTCGAAATAGTGGCAAACCCCACCAGATCATCGCCGTCGAAAACGTAAAGCCGCTGAATATCCAGCACGGCCACCAGACGCAGCGGATTGTTATAGCTTTCGCGCTTTTCCCAGACAAACTGCCCCGGCTTCAAGCTGTCCACAGGGCCCTTTTTCTTTGGCGGATCTGCGGGCGGCGTGACCGCGGCCGGGGGCGTAACCGGCGTGGGCGTCGCAACAGGCGCGGGAACTGGTTCGACAGGCTGAACAGTAGGAGCGTCAACCGGTGCCGGCGTTGCGGCCGTTTCTGTAGGTGTCTGCTGGGCAAATGCGGGCGTTACAAACGCAAGCATAACCAACGGCATTCCACCAACCAAACTCAAACAACGCATTACTGCCCCCAAATTCCGAAAACAAAGTACAACTTTCGATGGATATTATGCTTGTATTTGCAGACCTAGGCAACACGCATTTGCAGGCATGCATGATATTTGCGAGCATTTGACGAGTATAGTTTCTACATCAAACCGCGCCTAGGCGGCAGGATTTTGCGCCGAACGGAGCGCAATGCCGTTGGGTTGGTAACCTCTATGGCTTATCTAGGTCTTATGTTGAAAATTGGTCGCAGGTCATTTGTGCAATCCGCCATGGCATCAATTGTCGGCGTTGGCGCAGCGTCACTACCTTTATCGGCGGTACGTGCTCAGGAACTTCCCAAAGCTGGATTGTCTCCCGAAATTTTGAAGCGCGCGCGTGCAGCCTTTGCGCGCCATGACAAGCGAATCTGGCAGCGCGAAACAATGGCGATTGCAGACTTTTCAGCTCCTTCTCGCATTCCCCGCTTCCATATGCTCAACATGATCAGCGGTGAAACAACGCCGCTGCTGGTTGCGCACGGCAAGGGTTCAGACCCAGATCACAGCGGTTGGGTACAGCATTTCTCCAATGTTCCGGGATCTGAAGCGACTTCTGCGGGCAGTTATATTGCCGGTGAAAGTTATATCGGACAGCATGGGCTGTCGCGCCGTTTGATCGGGCTCGATCCGGAAAATGATCAGGCTGAAAAACGCGCCATCGTCATTCATGCGGCATGGTACGTAAACCCGGCTCTCGCCGAAGAGCGTGGCAAAATCGGGCGTAGCCAAGGCTGCTTCGCATTTTCAAAGGATGACATCGGTCAGGTGCTGTGGCGTCTCGGCCCCGGATCGTTGCTTTACGCCGACAAGGCGTAAACATTATTCCGCGTTAATTACGCCACAAACTATTCTTTTGCCGCTGTTTCCGCTTGGATCTGTGATGTTATCGTCGGCACGTTCGTGGATCACCAGCGCCGCACCGTCTGCATCCAGCATCCCCCCCTCGCCTTTCAGGCGCACATCGGGCAGGAAGAAATCGACAACTACATTGATGTCTGAATAGGCTTCAATATTAGGCAAATCGCCCTTGTGCGGCCCGGCCGGATTGTGCAGCCCGTGCTTTTTTGTTTCGGGGTTCCAGTGCGACCCTGCACTCGCAAAATCTGGCCCTTCACATTTGCCCACCGCATGCACATGCATCGCATAGCTACCTTTTCCGGGCACTTGGAGCCACAGCTTTCCGCGCACTCCGCCCTTTTCCTGCAGGAATTTGGCGGTCCCGGAGCCATCGGTATATTGCAACGATGCGGCGGCCATATTTGCACGCGCATCAGCCTTTGATTGCGGCTTTTCGAGCGATTTACAGGCCGAGAGCGGAGCGAGAGCGAGGAGAAGGATCAGTTTGCGGTTCATGCCGACAAACCTATGCGCGCCACGCGCTTTCATCAACCCATATCCCACTCGGTCCGTCGCACACCCTGTGCAAATAGCAGCGCTGTCAAATCATTGTGCCGAATGGCAAAATTGGATTTATCAGCGAGCGCGGCCTTGGCATGATAGGCGGCACCGATACCGCCGCCTTCAATAGCCGCTTCGACCATCAATATATCGTTCGCGCCATCGCCTGCTGCCAGCACAAGTTCGGGGGTAAGACCCAATTGTTGACGCGCCTGATGCAATTGGCGCGCCTTTTCTCGGGCATCTACAATTTCACCGTCAACGGTTCCATCCAGATAATCACCGGAAATACCAAGCCGGTTGGCCGCCATGCTGTCGAAACCGGCCATATCGACAACTGCTGCAACAAAATCGGTGAAGCCGCCGGACACCAGCAGGCCATGTGCCCCCCAGTCGCGCATGGTTTTCAGCAAAATGTCGGCGCCAGGCGTCAAGCGAACGCGTTCGTCGATGCACTGCTGGATTGTGCCGCGGTGCAGCCCTTTCAGCAGCGCGACGCGCCCACGCAGCGCGCCTTCAAAATCCAGCTCGCCCTGCATTGCGCGCTCGGTGATCTCGGCAATTTCAGCCTTGATTCCTGCATAGTCGGCCAGCTCGTCAATGCATTCGATGGTGATGATCGTGCTATCCATATCGGACACCAGCAGCATCTTGCGCCGGTTCGAGGCAGGTTGAACGATGATGTCGGCTTGGCTTTCGAGTGGACGCAATGCGTCACGCACAGCAGCTATATTTCCAGCAAAAGCAATATCGATCGCCTTTTCCGTTTCGAGCCAATGATGGCCTACCGGCTCGGCGCCTGCACCGCGAAGCCGGTCCTCAGCTTCTGACACCAGACCGGTTTCAAGACGATCTGCGGCTATCAGTGTGGCAACATTTGTGGAAGAAGCTGAAGTCATGACGAATCCGCAAAAAAGAGTGGCGCTTATTGCTGGTCCCACGGCCAGCGGCAAGACTGCATTGGCATTGCGGCTGGCCCAATCGCAACCGGTGACAATCATCAATGCAGACAGCGCCCAGGTCTATGCGCATCTACCGATATTGAGCGCGCAACCCAGCGCGGCGGAAATGACGACAACGCCGCATCGCCTGTTCGGCTATCTCGATGGGCACGAGGCCTGTTCGGCGGCGCGATGGGCGCAGGACGCGAAAGACGAAATACGAGCGGCGTGGGATGCAGATCGCCTGCCCGTGCTTGTCGGTGGAACCGGCCTTTATCTGCGCACCTTGCTCGATGGCATTGCGCCGATCCCTGAGATTGACCCGGACGTGCGCCAGTCCGTCCGCTCACTGCCGACCCCTTCCGCGTTCGAAGCACTGGCGAACGAAGATGCCACCAGCGCGACGGTTCTCTCTCCCAATGACGACAGCCGTATCAAGCGGGCGCTTGAGGTCATTCGCTCGACGGGCAAAAGCATCTCCGAATGGCGCGGGCTTCGCGAGGGCGGGATTGGCGGCGACATTGATTTGCACCCGCTGATCCTTTTGCCGCCACGCGATTGGCTACATGATCGCTGCAATCGACGCTTTGAGGTTATGATGGAGCAAGGTGCGATTGAGGAGGTCCGGGCGTTGCTCGCGCTCGACCTGCCACCCGATGCGCCGGTGCTGCGCGCCATCGGCGTTCCTGAAATTGCAGCAATGCTGCGAGGAGAAATTCCCATGGAGGAGGCCGTCGCCCGAGGTCAGGCGGCGACGCGCCAATATGCCAAACGGCAATATACCTGGTTTCGCAACCAACCACCCGCAGACTGGCCACGCTGGATTGAGGCATATAATGACTCCTCATTCGATGAAATTGAAAGATTATTTCATTTTTAATGGTTGACATGCCATATTCTAATCCGTAACGAGCGCGCTCTTGCCAACCGTGTTGCGCCGCAACATAGGTCAGGTTCTTCTGGATGAGGGAAAGTAAAGTGGCCGAAAAATCCGGCGCAGACATATTGATCGAAGCCCTGCTGGCACAGGGTGTGGACACCGTTTTCGGCTATCCCGGCGGCGCTGTGCTACCGATTTACGACGCGCTTTTCCAGCATCCCAAGATTCGCCACGTCCTCGTGCGCCATGAGGCTGGCGCTGCGCATGCAGCCGAAGGCTATGCTCGTTCGACTGGCAAGCCCGGTGTTGTCCTCGTCACCTCTGGCCCAGGCGCGACCAATGCTGTCACGGGAATTGCCGACGCCTTCATGGATTCGATCCCGATGATCTGCATCACCGGACAGGTCGCCACCAACCTCATCGGGTCAGACGCGTTCCAGGAGGCAGACACGATCGGAATCACGCGCCACTGCACCAAGCATAATTATCTGGTTAAGGATCCGGCTGAACTGGGTGCGATCGTCGCCGAAGCCTTCCACATCGCGACGAAAGGCCGCCCTGGCCCGGTCGTGATCGATATTCCAAAGAATGTGCAGGTCGCTACGGCAGAATTTGATCGTCATGGCAACAACCCCGCAAAGCGTTATGTTCCAGCGGGCGACGCGGACTTTGCTGCAATCACCCAAGCGGTAGAATTGCTGGCAAAGGCAAAGGCACCAATCCTCTATACCGGTGGTGGCATCATCAATTCAGGCCCGGATGCCAGCGCAGCGTTGCGCGAACTTGCAGTGCTTTGTGGCGCACCTGTCACTTCAACCCTGATGGGCCTTGGCTCCTTCCCTGCCTCGGATCCCGCTTGGCTCGGCATGCTGGGGATGCACGGCACCTATGAAGCCAATATGGCGATGAACCAGTGCGATGTCATGCTGTGCCTTGGGGCCCGCTTCGACGACCGTGTTACTGGCCGCCTCGATGCCTTCTCACCGAACAGTATCAAGGTTCATATCGATATAGACCGCAGCTCGATCAACAAGACTGTGCGCGTTGACCTGCCCATCGTCGCCGATGTCGGTAAAGCAATCCGCCAGATGATCACCATTTGGAACAGCCGCAAACTGCAGCCGCAAAAGCTGGATGAATGGTGGGCGCGGATCAAGGGCTGGCGCTCGGTCGGATCGCTCAACTATCCGGCGAGCCAGTCCGAGATCATGCCGCAATATGCAATCGAGCGGTTATATGAATTGACCAAGGACAAGAGCCCGGTTATCACGACCGAGGTCGGCCAGCACCAGATGTGGGCCGCACAGCATTTCCATTTCGATGCGCCCAATAAATGGCTGACCAGCGGTGGGCTTGGCACTATGGGCTATGGCCTGCCAGCGGCAATCGGCGCGCAAATGGGTAACCCGGACGCGCTGGTAATCGATATTGCCGGTGAAGCCTCAATCCAGATGAACATTCAGGAAATGGGCACCGCCAGCCAATATCGCCTGCCGGTCAAGGTTTTCATTTTGAACAACGAATGGATGGGCATGGTGCGCCAATGGCAGCAGCTGACCTATGAAAGCCGCTATTCGAACAGCTATTCAGACAGTCTGCCCGATTTCGTTGCCGTGGCCGAAGCCTATGGCTGGAAGGGCATTCGTTGCGACGATCCGGCGAAGCTCGACGATGCCATTGCCGAAATGCTGGCTTATGACGGGCCAGTAATGTTCGATTGCCGGGTGGCCAAGGAAGCCAACTGCTTCCCGATGATCCCCAGCGGCGCGGCACATACCGAAATGATCCTGCACTCCGACGAAGTTTCGGGCACGATGGACGACGAAGCTAAGGCGCTGGTGTAAGATATGCATATCAAGGAAGAATTTGCCGAGCGGCACGTGCTGACGCTCACCGTCGATAACGAAGCAGGTACGCTCGCCCGCATCGCCGGCATGTTCACTGCGCGTGGCTATAATATCGACAGCCTGACCGTGGCCGACATTTCGGAAGACCATGCGATCAGCCGGATTACCATTGTCACCAAGGGGCCGCCAGAAGTGATCGACCAGATCATCGCACAATGTGAGCGGCTGGTTCCAGTGCACAAGGTGACCGATCTGACCGATGCGGGCCCGCATGTCGAGCGCGAGCTGGCCTTGGTCAAGGTTTCGGGGGCTGGTGACAAACGGGTCGAGGCAATGCGCCTTGCCGATATTTACCGCGCCCGGGTGATTGATGCGACCGTTTCCAGCTTCATTTTTGAAATTACCGGCGGGCCGGACAAGATCGATACCTTCGTCGCGCTGATGCGCGAACTGGGGCTGGTCGAGGTCGGTCGCACGGGGATTGTCGGGCTGATGCGCGGAAGCGAAGCAAGCTAATTCAGGCCATTGGCCAACACTTCAAAACAGGAAAGCGAATATCATGAAGGTTTATTACGACGCAGACTGCGATCTTGGCCTGATCAAGGACAAGAAGGTCGCAATTGTCGGCTATGGCAGCCAGGGCCACGCACATGCGCAAAATTTGCGCGACAGCGGCGTCAAGGCAGTTGCAATTGCACTCCGCCCCGGTTCGGCAACCGCCGCCAAGGCCGAAGGCGCAGGCTTCAAGGTGCTCTCGAACGCCGATGCAGCGGCTTGGGCAGATGTCGTCATGATCCTCGCACCTGACGAGCATCAGGCCGCCATCTATGCCGATGACCTGCACGCCAATATGAAGCAGGGCGCGGCCCTCGCCTTCGCGCATGGCCTTAACATCCATTTCGGCCTGATCGAACCGCGCGCCGACCTCGACGTAATCATGATCGCGCCCAAGGGCCCCGGCCACACCGTGCGCAGCGAATATCAGAAGGGCGGAGGCGTTCCCTGCCTAATCGCCGTCGACAAGGATGTCTCAGGTAACGCGCATGACGTCGCGCTTGCCTATGCCAGCGCTGTCGGTGGCGGCCGTTCGGGCATCATCGAAACCAATTTCCGCGAAGAGTGCGAAACCGACCTGTTTGGCGAGCAAGCCGTGCTTTGCGGCGGCATCACGCACCTGATCCAGGCTGGCTTCGAAACGCTGGTCGAGGCGGGCTATGCACCTGAAATGGCTTATTTCGAATGCCTCCACGAAACCAAGCTCATCGTCGACCTGCTCTATGAAGGCGGTATCGCCAACATGCGCTATTCGATTTCGAACACTGCGGAATATGGCGACATTACCACCGGTCCGCGCATCATCACCGCAGAGACCAAATGGGAAATGAAGCGGGTGCTGGAAGACATCCAGTCAGGCCGCTTCGTGAAGAATTTCGTCCTCGACAACCGCGCCGGTCAGCCTGAACTGAAGGCTGCCCGCAAGGCAGCTGCTGCGCACCCGATCGAAGAAACCGGTGCACGCCTGCGTGCGATGATGCCCTGGATTGCCAAGAACAAGCTGGTCGACAAAGCCAAGAACTAAGCAATTGGCCGCAAGGCTGTTGACTTTCAGGGGGATGGGGCAACACATGCTCCATCCCCTTTTTAGTTGGAGCCCAAGATGCGCAAGTTCCTGATCGCCCTCCCCCTCATCGTTGCAGCCCCGCTTTTCGCTCAGCAAGATGCCGCGCCACAACTTCCAGGTGTTGCCGATGCCGCGCGCGTTGCCGCTGGAACCTACGCAGTCGATAGCCGACACACGCAGGTTAACTGGCAGGTCAACCATTTCGGTTTCAACGATTATTTCGGCTTGTTCGGCGACATCAAAGGCACGCTGCAGATTGATCCGGCCAATCCAAACGCGGCTAAAGTGGATGTGACCATCCCCATCGCCTCAGTCGCTACATCCAGCCAAGGTCTGACCGATCATCTGAAGACTGCCGATTTCTTCGATGTCGCCAAATATGAAAGCGCGCGCTTTGTTTCGACCAGCGTCGCTGTCGACGGGCAAAAGGCTGTCATCAAGGGCGATCTGACCATGCTGGGCGTCACCAAACCTGTGGAACTTGAAACCCGTTTTGAAGGTGCGGGGAACAATCCGATGAACAAGAAAGCTACCATCGGCTTCCATGCCGCTACCACACTCAAACGCAGCGAATGGGGCATGACCAAATATGTCCCGATGGTCGGCGACGATGTGAAATTGCGGATCAGCGTTGCTTTCGAAAAGGAAGGCTGATCAGCCTCGATAGGTCATCGCGACATCGCATCGCGCATAATGGTGCTGTGCTTCGGCCAGCAAGTCCGCATCATGTTCAAAGCCGCATTTTTCATACAGATGAATAGCGGCTTCGCATTTTTTGTTGGTGAGCAAATAGAGCCGTTCGGGTGCCATTGAAGCAGCCCTTTCAATGAGCGCATTGAGCAGAAACTCGCCCGCTTTCAATCCTCGCAAATCGGAACGCACACCCATTTTGGTCAATTCGAGTTGGCCGCGGCTCGACCATTTGAGCGCGCCGGCACCAACAATCCCCCTGCCCTCAACCTCAACAAATAGGATGTCGCCATCCTTGTCGATGATCGTCGCGCGCGGATTTTGGAGGACGTGGCGATCCACATCTTCCATCTCGAACATGCTACTTATCCATTCCTCGTTGATGTCGTGGAATATCGGCGCAAGTTCGTCCCGAAATTCGACAATGCGCAGCATCACCAACCTTTGCGATAGGCTCCATCGAGCCGTGCCTTGGCCGCGCGATATTCGCGCTCCAACCGGTCAACCATTTCACCAACCGACTGTACTTCCTTGACCGCACCGATGCCCTGACCGGAGCCCCAAATATCTTTCCAGGCTTTGGCTTCGGTGTTGCCGCCCGAACCGAAGTTCATCGTGCTGATATCGCCCTTGGGCAGATTGTCCGGGTCCATACCGGCCTTGACGATCGACTGGCGCAGATAGTTTCCATGCACGCCGGTGAACAGATCGGAATAGACGATGTCGCTGGCCTTAGCCTCGACGATGTTTTCCTTATAGCCTTCAACCGCATTGGCCTCTTTGGTCGCAATAAACGCACTGCCGATATAGGCAAAGTCTGCGCCCATCGCCTGTGCAGCAAGGATCGATTGGCCGTGCGCGATTGAGCCCGACAGCGCGACGGGGCCGTCAAACCACTCCCGGATTTCCTGCATCAGAGCGAAAGGCGAAGTTGTGCCTGCATGGCCGCCAGCGCCTGCAGCAACAGGGATTAGCCCGTCAGCGCCCTTTTCGATGGCCTTGTGCGCGAAGCGATCATCAATCACGTCATGCAGCGTGATACCACCCCAAGCATGCACCGCCTGATTCAGATCCTCGCGCGCACCCAGCGAAGTGATAGTCACCGGCACCTGCCATTTGGCGCAGATCGAAATGTCTTCTTCCAACCGGTTGTTTGAACGGTGCACAATCTGATTGACGGCATAAGGTGCCGCCGGGCGATCAGGATTGTCGCGGTTATGCGCCGCCAGCTCTTCGGTAATCTGATGCAACCATTCGTCAAGCTGGCTCGCCGGACGCGCGTTGAGTGCCGGGAAGCTGCCAACAACACCCGCCTTGCACTGCGCAATCACCAACTCGGGCCCCGACACGATGAATAGCGGGGAACCGATCACCGGAAGGCGAAGATTATCGAATATGGCAGGCAATGACATCGGCAACTCCTAAGGCTTAATCACTTGTTTAAGCCGTAAAGAGCGTAACGCCCTGCCCTTGTCAAATGCCGTTTGCAGCACTCAACAGCGCACGCACGGTTGCCGTAGCGACATCGGTATCAACGCCCGCTCCGAAAAGGCTGCGTCCATCGGCTGTGCGGCATTCGACATAGGCGGCCGCCTGCGCTCCTGCGCCGTGGCCAATGGCATGTTCGCTATAATCGACAATATCCATTTCCGGTCCGCCATGGTCGGTAAGCGCTGCAATCACGCTAGACATCAGGCCATTGCCGCGCCCGGAAAGGCTTCGGAATTCCCCGTCCACCTTAAGTTTGCCGACAAAAATCCGATCCGTGCCTGAATGGTTTTCGGCATAGTCGAACAGTTCGAAACGTCCCGATTTGGTAATGAAATAGCGATCCTGAAATGCACCCCAGATATCCGCTGAGGTCAGTTCACGACCGGTCGTATCCGAAAGCTCCTGCACGGTACGGGAGAAATCGGCTTGCATCTTCTTGGGCAGCTTCAGGCCATAATCCTGCTCAAGCACCCAGGCGACACCACCCTTGCCCGACTGCGAATTGACACGAATGACGGCTTCGTAACTGCGTCCGAGATCGGCAGGATCGATGGGCAGATAGGGTACTTCCCATATCTCGTCATTGCGCTTCGCCTGGTGTGCAAATCCCTTTTTGATCGCGTCCTGATGACTTCCCGAGAAAGCCGTGAACACCAATTCGCCAGCATAGGGATGGCGCGGATGCACAGGCAGTTGGTTGCAATATTCGACGGTCTGAATGACTTCATCGATATCCGAGAAGTCGAGCCCCGGATGCAGCCCCTGCGTATACATATTCAGCGCAACGGTGACGAGGTCGACATTACCGGTCCGCTCCCCGTTGCCGAACAGGCAACCTTCGACACGGTCACCACCAGCCAGCAGACCCAGCTCGGTTGCAGCAATACCTGTACCTCGATCGTTATGCGTATGCAGACTGATAACGACGGCCTCACGGTTCGGAATATTGCGCCCAAAATATTCGATCTGGTCAGCATAGATGTTGGGCATTGCCGCTTCGACCGTGGCCGGCAGATTGAAGATGATCGGCTTTTCAGCCGTCGGCTTCAGGATTTCCATCACCGCGGTGCAAACTTCGATGCTGAAATCGAGCTCGGCGGTCGAGAAGGTTTCAGGCGAATATTCAAAATGCCAATCGGTCTGCGGATATTTCGCTGCCTGTTCGGCCAGAATTTGCGCGCCTTCAATTGCAATGGCTTTCACACCCGGCTTGTCGAGATTGAATACGATATTGCGCCAAGCCGGCGAGACTGCGTTGTACAAGTGGACGATCGCTGTCTTGGCACCAGCCATAGCTTCGAACGTCTTTTCAATCAGATCGCGGCGGGACTGCGTCAGACTCTGGATCGCTACATCATCAGGGATGCGACCTCCGTCGACCAGTTCGCGGATGAAATCGAAATCGGTGGCGCCAGATGATGGAAAACCGACCTCAATTTCCTTGATGCCAACCTTGACAAGAAGATCGAAAAAGCGGTTCTTTTTTTCCGCCCCCATTGGGTCGATAAGCGCCTGATTGCCGTCACGAAGGTCTGTTGAGAGCCAGCGCGGTGCCTTGTCGATCGTTCGGCCGGGCCATTGGCGATCAGGCAAGTTGATTTGCGGAAATGGTCGATACTTACGCGAGGGATCATTGAGCATCATGGCGATGGGTGCTTCTAAAAGAGCAGGCGATTGGCCTGGTTATGAAAATCCGGGGTTCGATCAGCCCTTAGGCGGGTGGCATAGCCATTGGCCAAGCCCATACGCGCGCCTAAGGGCGCGTAAGTCGTAGAAGCAGGGAAAGATTGAGCGCTGCGTTCATGATGAAGCGCCTTTTTCACACATTGTTTCCGACGTCCAGCAAAAAAGCGCCGAAAATTTCAACTTGGCTGGGTAAACCGAAACAGAAAGTCGGCGTCGCTATCAAGGCGACGCATGTCAACCGTTGGTTGAAAAGGTTTCCAACGATCTAATGCGTCCACTTCCTGACAAGTGCGTAATCCATCTCGCAAAGCTCTCAAAAACTGCATCAATTGCAGCCGAGACTCACATTCATCCAAAATGGATATCGCCGCCAGCCGCTCTGCCACCATCTGGTTATAGGCTGGGTGCGGCCCACGATGCAAAGGAAGGCCAAATGCGGCAGCCATTTTTTCGCGACAAGGCAAGTGCATGCCATTCAAGCCAAAATCATCGGGGTCAAACCCATAGGCTCGCGATTTTTCGAAGAAAGGCCGAAGCGCGGGCATGTTACAGACTTTAACTGGAATCAGATGATGGCACTGAAAACCGTTGATATGGTATCTTGCGCGAACGTCCCTGAATGTCGGCATGGTCTATCCTTCGACATAGAAGATCGACCTGTGCGTAGTTTGGACTTCACAAGCTTCCAGCCGGAGAAATATCCATTTCGGAGCCTATACGAGCATAGATCACTCGTGCCTCGTCTTTCAGGCTTAGCAAAACCTGCTGATTTTCGTCCAGGTCCGGAACCGCTTGATCGGTCGTGAGAGGGCCATTGGTGGCTATGTCATGAACCAGGCGGACTATGCGACGCAACCAGTCTTGCTCACTCCCACCTTCCACAGCACATTCCACCTCCTGGCCAGAAAACCATTCCAATCCCTCGGTTTGCAGCCTGTCCTTTTCGGGCGACCACGTGAGTTTGATCGTTGCCAAAACCGGAAACGCGCCGCCTTTGGTATAATCAGCCACGGTTTCGGCAAAATATTCGGGATCGACCAACAAATTGCCCGGCACCCACAGCACTCTGTCAGGACTCAAATACCGCACCAGAAGAGCCGCAAATTTCAGAAATGCTTGGGCAATTTCGGGCAAACGGCTCCCGCCAGCGGCATGTTCGGAAAAGTTAAGGGAAAAAACGATGCTGCTCTTTGTACCCATTGACGAGCATAGAATTGGCTGAGCATCAGCCGCGAGTTCTGGCAGTTCGGCCAAGCATAGAGCAAACTGCAAGCCGTTCCAAATCAAGCTCTGGTCGGAAGGGGAAACCGACGGCAACGCCCTTGCCACTGCGCCATCAGAATCGCGTACAAAATCGTCGATGCCAGCGATCACTTCGGCGGCATCGCAGCTGAAAATTAGAAATAGCGGGATTTGCCGTTCCATTTCCTGCCCAATCGCCACAGTTCTTTATTTGTTCCTATTGACAAACAGGCCCCAAAGCAACCTTCACCCCTTCGTGAAATTGCTCCAAAATGGACTATATTTCGACCTGACTGCCAAGTTCGACAACCCGGTTTGACGGGAGCTTGAAAAATTCCATCGCGTTCGCTGCATTACGCAGCATCCACGCAAAAACCTTTTCGCGCCAGATTGCCATTCCTGGAACTTTCGAAGCAATCAATGTTTGCCGTGACAGAAAGAAGCTGGTTTGCATCATGTCAAAGGGCGGACCACACAAATCAACCTTGGCAAGTGCAGCGGGCACATCGGTCTCTTCCAAAAAACCATAGCGCAGGATCACCCTGAAGAATCCCTCGCTCAAAGGCTTGCAAGTCACCCGCTTGCTTTCTTCAACATAGGGCATTTCTGCAATATCGACGGTCAGGATGATGACGCGTTCGTGCAGCACGCGATTATGTTTGATGTTGTGTAGTAGCGCAGAGGGAACGCCTGCACTGGTTGAAGCCATGAAAATAGCCGTACCCGGAACACGCTGAGCGCTGCCGCTCGCAGATTTGATAAATATCTCCATCGGCATCGTGCTTTCAGCCATGCGTTCGCGCATAAGGGCACGGCCGCGCGACCAGGTTGTAAGCAATGTGAAGATAACCAGGCCGATGATCAGCGGAAAATATCCTCCCTGCGGCACTTTAAGCAGATTGGCTCCGAAATAGGCAATATCGACGATGAAGAAGACGGCCAATATCGGGAGAGCTTTCCATTTCGGCCATTGCCACAGGCTTAGCAGCACGACCGAAATCAGACAGGTGTCGATAAACATCGCCCCTGTCACTGCAATACCATAGGCGGCTGCCAGATTGCTCGACGAACGGAAAAACAGCACAAGCACCAAGACCATGATCATCAGGCCCCAGTTGATTGCAGGGATGTATATCTGTCCCGCTTCGCTCTCGCTGGTGTGCAAAATCCGCAAGCGCGGCATGAAGCCCAACTGGATTGCCTGTTGGGTCAGCGAGAAGGCACCCGATATCACTGCCTGACTAGCAATGATGGTCGCCAGGATGACAAGGAAAACGATCGGCAACCGCAGAGCGTCAGGAAGCATCAGGAAGAACGGATCCTTGATCGCAGTCTGCGCCTCGACTGGGCTCATCGACAGGATCATTGCCCCCTGCCCCATATAGTTGAGCATCAAGGCGGGCAGCACAAACCACAACCAGGAAAATTTGATCGGCCGCCGCCCGAAATGCCCCATATCGGCATAAAGCGCCTCTGCGCCTGTGACAGCCAGAACGACAGCACCGAGCGAAACAAAGGCCCTGAATCCGTCAACGTAGAAGAAGTTTATCGCGTTCCACGGGTTCAGCGTGTGCAGGACGATTTCCGGCATCTTCACAAGATACATCAGGCCGAGCACTGACAGGGTCAGGAAATACAGGACCATGATCGGGCCAAATAACGCGCCAACTTTGGCCGTACCGCGCGCCTGTATCGCAAACAATCCAACCAGAATAGCGAGAGCAATCGGCAAAACCCAGCTCTTGAAGCCCGGGTGCACATAGTTCAACCCCTCAGTTGCCGAGAGCACTGACATGGCCGGTGTAATCATGGAATCGCCGTAAAACAGCGCGGTCGCGAACACGCCGAGCATGATAATCGGCGCGGTCCACTTCTCACCCTGTGTCTTGCGGCTTATCAGTGCGAGCAACGCGAGACTTCCGCCTTCACCCTTGTTATCCGCTTTCATGATGGTGAAGACGTATTTGAACGTCACCACCAGCATCATCGACCAGAAAACGAGGCTGAGCACACCCGTGATGTGCATCGGGTCGGGTTCTATCGGATGGTGTCCCGCAAAGGTTTCGCGAAAGGCGTATATAGGACTGGTACCGATATCGCCGAAGACGACACCCACAGCGCCCACACACATTGTTGCGAGCGACGCCTTGCGATGGCCGTTTTCTGGCTGAATTTCATCTACACTGGTTTGTTGAGATTCTGACATGCGCCCCCCGAAGGCGTTATACTGTCTGCCCGCTCCGAACCTATCCCAGATTGGCGGGGGCGCGTGCCGATAGCATGAGGACTAGCAGCTTACAACGACTGAGACAGGTAAAATCTGCAAATCTATATAGTTGTTTTTATTTAATATTATTTGCATTTTGGGCAGCAACAGCCTGACCTAGCATCGACTCGAGCCCTTTTACTTGCGACTCAAGCGGTGCCCGCCATTTTGCATTAGGTGTCGCGCGATCCAGAAGGGTCCGCCATTTCGTCAAAGTCACCACAGGCTTGCGATCAAAAAGAGCGGCCAGCCCTTCGAAATAATCAGCAGCCGGCTGCTGTGGCGCCAGTGCTTTTGCCTTGCCAAAAGCAAGTTTTGCCGGCGGCGTAAGGTTGCCGTCTGCGGCAAGCATCAACACCAAACCAAGCGCCGACCATAGGTCGGCATTGTCTGGATGCTCCTTGATCCCCGCCTGAATATATCCTGCCGCTGCCTGATAATTGCCGTCACGCGCAAAGCCATCTGCTGTCACGAGCCACATTTTGGCGACGCCATAATTTTGGTCCATGTCCGACCGCATCTGGATCAAGGCTTCAGCAGCCCCTTTTTCCGCCTCTACCGTCTTTGCTGGCGCTGCCATATAGCCGGGCATGCCGTGCCAACTATATCCGGCCAGCGCCAAGACTATAGCCGCTAATACTGGCTGCCACAGACGCTTTCTTGCAGGATTGAAAGCGAGAATACTTCCGACACTCGATACCGCGAGCAGAGCCATGATTGCCCAGCCGGTCATGATTTCGAACCTCCAAAACGCTTGCGCGCCAAAATCAATGCTAACCCAAGCAAAAGAACAGGCATGCTCCACAACAGCAACCCAATGCCATTCGCAGGTGGTGAGAAGCTGATCCAGTCGCCATATCGACCCTTCAGCCATTGCTCGATTTCACGATCACTCTGCCCGGCGGCTACACGCTCCCGCACCTCGTGCCGCATGGCCGCGGCAATAGGTGCGTCGCTGTCGTGAATAGACTGACCCTGACATTGGATGCAGCGCAGGTTTTCCATGAGAGCGACCGCTCTCTCTTCTTGCACTTGGTCTTTCAACTGAACATTCGCCAAAGGTGGCGGAGGGCCTTCCTGCGCTGCCAGCGGGGAGCTTGCCACAAACAACCCGATCAGAAATGCCCTGTCTATCATTTGGCTGCTTTCAGCTTTTCGACCAGCGGAGCGACGTGCTCGGCACGGATATCGCCGATATGCTGATGAATGATATTACCCTTGCCATCGATCAGATAAGTTTCCGGCACCCCTGACGACCCAAGTTTGAGCTGTACAAGCATGTCGGCATCCGCGCCGATGCGCACGAAAGGATTGCCATGCTCAGCCAGGAAAGCAGCTACATCATCAGGCTTGTCCCGAATGGCGATCGCATGAATTTCGACGCCCTGTTCTTTGATCTGCTCCAGAAACGGAGCTTCCGCTTTGCACGGCAAACACCAACTCGCAAAAACGTTCAGCATACGTGGCTTGCCGTCGGCAAAATCAGTGTTGGACAGACCTGACACGCCTTCGACTGCCGCTGGTAATTCAAACGAAGGAAGTGGTTTTCCGATCAATCCCGAACGGACATAATCGTCCTTGGGTTGCACCAGACCATAGAGGAACAGCCCGCCGATGAAGGCAAAGGCGGCGAGAGGAATCCAGATCAGCCAATTACGTTTCATGCCGATACCCATGGGTTTTCGTTTTTCTTGCGAACAGGCATCTTGATGCGCCCCAATAGCGCGATCAGGCCGCCCAAAGCGATCAGCCCGCCACCGAACCAGATCAGGGTAACAAAGGGCTTCCACCATAGCCGAACCTGCCAGCGACTTAGATCGGCTTCTGAGATTGGTGCGACTACGGCATAGAGTTGACCATCCCAGCGGGTAAGCAAAGCCGCTTCGCTGGTTTGCTGAACGGGATTTGAGAATTGCCGGGTTTGCGGGTTAAGCTGCGCGACGAATCCCCCGCGTTTGACCGATAAGCGACCTTCAATCGCCACCCAATTGTCACCGACTACGGGAGCTACATCCTCAAGCTTTACCGACCAGGCTGCAACAGATACCGTTTGCCCCGGACGAAGGGCAGACAGCTTTTCGGTGGTCCACCCTGACTCGGCTGCCATGCCAGCGACAGAGACTGCCAAACCAAAATGCGCGATCACCATTCCCCAGATAGGGAGCGGCGTACGCAGCAGATTGCGCCCGAACAGTGGAAGAAAGGATGCAACACCTAAACCCGCTGACAATCCCAATGCGACGATCGGCCAAATGCCAGCCTGAGGCGACGTAAGTGCAAAAAATACGGCTGCCACAACAGCTGCGATTGCTGGTGCGAAAAGTCGTTTCAATCGCACCTTATCATCGCGACGCCAACGAAGTAGTGGGCCAACCATGAGTGCCAACATCAACAGCAAGCCGATCGGCACCGTCGCCTTGTTGAAATAAGGTGGGCCAACCGAAATCTTGTCGCCCATTGCTTCGGCAACCAGCGGTGCCATGGTTCCCATCAATACGACGGCGAGAATAACACTCAAGAAGATGTTGTTGGCGACGATCCCACCTTCGCGGCTGAGCAGGGTAAACTGTTTGCCTTCTTTCACGCTTCCGATCCGCAGCGCGAACAAGGTCAGCGCGCTACCAACATAAAGCAGCAGCAATGTCAGAATGAAGGCACCCCGTTCAGGGTCGACAGCGAAAGCATGAACACTGGTCAATATGCCCGAACGGACGAGGAAGGTTCCCGCCATAGACATAGCAAAGGCAACCAATGCCAACATAATTGTCCACGCGCGCAGTGCATCTCGATTGGCAAGTACCGCAACCGAATGGAGCAGAGCTGTCGCGGCGAGCCACGGCATCAACGATGCGTTTTCAACTGGATCCCAGAACCACCAGCCGCCCCAGCCCAGTTCATAATAAGCCCAATAGCTGCCTGCAGTGATGCCAAGCGTCAGGAATATCCACGCTAATAGCACCCAAGGGCGCATGGCTCGCGCAAATGCTGGACCAACTTTACCGGTCAGCAGTGCCGCAACGGCAAAGGAAAAGGCGACCGACAGGCCGACATAACCGATATACAAAGTCGGCGGATGCAGTGCGAGGCCGATATCCTGCAGCAGCGGATTGAGCCCTGCACCACTCGGCGGAGCCGGACTCAGTCGCTCAAAGGGATTTGACGAGAACAGAAGAAAGGCAAAAAACCCCAGCGCGAGCAGCGATTGTGCAAACAGCGTCGCCCCCAATGTCTGCGCGTCCAGACGCCGCTCAAACAGTGCGATAGCCGCACCTGCAAGTGTCAAGATCGTGACCCACAACAACATCGAACCTTCGTGGTTGCCCCACGCACCCGCAATTTTGAATATCATGGGTTTGTCGATGTGGCTGTTTGATGCGACCAGCAACACCGATAGGTCGGTGACCGCAAACGTCCAAAGCAGACAGCCGAATGCCAGCAAGCACAGTGCGCCCTGCGCGACGGCAACCGGTCGCGTCAGCGAAGCAAGCGCAGGTGATGCTGATTTCCAGCTGCCCAGCCCGGCAAACGCCTGCAGCAAAGCCAATGCTGCTGCCAGCCACAAGGCAGCAAGACCCGTTTCAGCAGTCATTTGGCGAGCGTATCCTGGCTATGCTCTGCCGTCCTCATGTCGATGTCTTTAAGTTCGCGTGGCACATAATTTTCATCATGCTTGGCGAGCAGACTTTCCGCAACAAACAGACCATTTTTGTCCAAGCGTCCATCTGCAACAACACCTGACCCTTCGACAAACAGGTCGGGCGTAATTCCCCGATATACCACCGGCTGGGTCGCATCGCGATCCTGCACGATGAATCGCACGGTTACGCCATCAGAATCGCGCTTGATCGATCCATTCTTCACCATGCCACCCAGACGGATGGCCTTCCCTGGTTCCACTTCAGCTTTGGCGAGGGTCGCCGGAGTGTAAAAATAGCTCGCCTCTTCGCGCAAAGCGGACGCCGCGAGCAAACCGGCCCCGATCAGCGCCAGCAACGCAACCACAGCGAGCACAAGTCTTTGGTGCTTGGGCTTCACTTTCTGTTCCTCAGATCATCAGCCAACGATTCCGAACGGCGCATGGCGGCCCAGCTGGATACCGTTAGCCAGAGGCAACCCAACGCCGTGACAGCAAATGCGGCAATCACAAATGTCGCATGCGGCATTATATCAATCCTCCGCCAATCTGCGCATTCGCGCCTCAATACGGATTTCAGCCAAGGCGGCTCGCATCCGCATCAGTACGATCGCCCCGAACAGCAATGAAAAGCCGATCGCGCTTCCGAATAGCGGCCACAAATAACTGTCATCAATCGACGAACCACCCAGCGTAATACTGGCTTTCTGATGCTGGCTTTCCCACCAGACAACCGAGCGGTTAATGATCGGAATATTCACGGCTCCGATAATTCCGAATACCGCCGCCGTTCGGCTGAGACTGCCCTTCTCGCTCGATGCGTTGGCTAGCGCGATGAAGCCCAAATAGAGGAAAAAGAGAATTAGCATCGACGTCAGTCGGCCATCCCACACCCACCAGGCACCCCATGTCGGTTTGCCCCAAATTGAACCAGTAATCAGGCATAGCGCTGCGAAAACAGCCCCCGGGGCGGCGACAGCCCGCGCCGACACTCCCGCCAGCGGATGCCGCCAGACCAACTGTACAATGCTTGCAACGGCAATCCCGGTCCAGCCAGCCATGCCGAGCCACGCTGCTGGCACATGAACAAACATGATCTTGACGGTATCGCCCTGCAATCGCTCTGCAGGAACTTGGGTCAAACCCCACCAACAGGAAAAGACAGCCAATATTGCCCCCGACCATAGAAGGACAGGAGTCAACGGTTTGGCTATACCGAGAAATCGTGCAGGGTTTGCAAAGCGGTGCATGTATGTGACTCGGGTCGAGCCTCTAGCACCGCTTGGATTTTTGGCCAATTGATTTGGGTCAACGCCCGATCAATTCGCGCGCCATCCGATCTGCAACCTCTGCAGGCGTATCTCGTTCAGCATCTGCGCGGTCCCAAATGGCGTTCAAACGAGCGGGAATCTCGTCAATGCGGGCGTTTACGGCTGCATCGTCGGCATTTTCGATTACGCGCATGACATTGATGATGCCGCCTGCATTGATCACATAGTCGGGTGCGTACAATATGCCCCTATCCGACAATAGACGCCCTTCGGGTCCGGTTGCCAGCTGGTTGTTTGCTCCACCCGCTACAGCCTTGACCTTGAGTTCATTGGCGGTCTGCGTCGTAACAATAGCCCCCAATGCGCATGGGCTGAAAATATCGGCCTCTACAGACAAGATGGCGCCGCTATCCACCGCCACTCCGCCCAATTCGGTAGCAAGCGCCTGTGCTTTGGCTAAGTCGACATCGGCGAGGGTGAGACGCGCACCTTCTGCAGCAAGATATCGGGCCAGCCCGCCACCAACGCTGCCCACGCCTTGAACCGCGACATGGACGCCTTTGACCGTGTCGACGCCCAATGCACGTTCGGCAGCGGCCTTAACGCCAAGGAAGACGCCTCTTGCTGTATAGGGCCCGGGATCCCCACCCTGCCCCGGCAATCCTGCAACATGTTGGGTCGTTTTCGAAAGCGCCACCATGTCAGCCTCGCTGATGCCGACATCCTGTGCAGTAATGTAGCGCCCCCCCAGCGAATCGACCGCACGCGCGAACGTGTCGAGCAGCGCGCTGGTCTTGGTCTTGTTGGCATCAGCCAGAATGACAGCCTTGCCACCACCAGCATTCAAGCCTGCCATCGCGTTCTTGTAGCTCATGCCGCGGGAAAGCCTTAGTGCATCCGTAATGGCCGATTGCTGATCGGAATAGTGCCAGAAACGTGTGCCACCTGCAGCTGGCCCAAGATGGGTGGAGTGCAATGCAATGACAGCGCGCAGGCCCGTCTTTGGATCGTCAAACATATGCACTGATTCGTGGGCATCGAAGTCAGGCAAGTCCCAAAGCGCAGGCATGGTATATTCCTCGGATAAGGATAAAAATTTCTAGGCCGCGTAATAATATTGCGCGACCGATTTGTCAGCCTAAAAATGCAGAGGAAAAATGGGGCGACCGAGGGGTCTCGAACCCCCGACCTCTGGTACCACAAACCAGCGCTCTAACCAACTGAGCTACGGTCGCCATATGCGCCTGCGATAGGCTGGCGCGTCCTTAAAAGCAAAGAATGCCGGGCGTCAACCCGGCACCTTTGAAACCTTGAAAAAGCCGTTCAGCTTACTTCTTCAGCGTCAAACCACCGAAACGCTTGTTGAACTGGGCAACGCGGCCACCCGAATCAAGCATGGTGCCACGACCACCGGTCCATGCCGGGTGCGACAAGGGGTCGATATCGAGTTGCAGCGTGTCGCCTTCCTTGCCCCAAGTGGAGCGGGTTTCAAACACGGTGCCATCGGTCATCTGCACCTTGATCATGTGATAATCGGGATGAATGTCTTTTTTCACGTTTCTGCTCCTTTGCGACCCCGGTTACCGACCCGGGTCAGGATTTGGGAAGCGCCGCCCTTAGCGATGCGTCGGGTTAAATGCAAGCTTTGTGGTTTGTACTGACTTATGCAGGCGGATCAGCGATCATCGCCATGAATTCCGCCTCGGCCGCAACCTGATCGCCAATCAAGGCCTGCCCGGCGAATTTGCACACGCGCGGACGTTTCTGTGTGAACTGGACATTCAGGTGAAGCAAGCAGCCCGGCTCGACCGGTGCACGGAATTTCGCATTGTCGATGGCCATGAAATATACGAGCTTGCCCGAACCTGCGAGGCCAAAGCTCTCCATAGCCAACACGCCAGCGGCTTGCGCCAGTGCTTCGACAATCATCACGCCAGGCATGATGGGACGTCCGGGGAAATGGCCCTGGAAAAAACCTTCATTCATCGTGACAGCTTTGACCGCCACGATACGTTCATCTTTCACCAATTCCTCGACCCGATCGACCAAAAGCATGGGATAGCGATGCGGAAGCACCGCCATCACACGCCTGACATCGTAATTGGCGAAGTCGTCCATGGAGATTAGCGGCTCTCGGGCTGCGGCTGTTGCGGTGCAGGCGTCGCCGGAGCAGCCGGGTTGGCAGCCGGCTGCGCTGCCTGCTGGGCTTGCGCATTGCGGATCGCCTGCACGCGGGCTGCGGTCAGCAAGCGCTGCTGGATTTGTTCATAAAGCCCGCCGGTTGACTGCTTCGGCTGCCAGTTAGCTGGCGGAGTGATGCCGACTGCGGGTACGGACAAATCAAGCGCAGCAGTCACTGCTTTGGTGATATCAACTGCATCAGGTGCCCAGATGAATGCGTCGGGCGCCAAAATCATGTTGATCTTCTTTTGGGTTACGACCTGCTGCTGGGCAGCAGCATATCGGTCTGCGATGCTCTCAACCGCGAATGCTTGTGCTGTCACGATAGGTTGCTGAAGCTGCGCGATTTCGCGCTCCTTGCTTTCCAACTGGGTCAGCAACGGATTTTTCGCCTTGATAGCGGCATCCAGTTCCTCTTGCGTGAGGTTCTTGTCTTTATTGGTGTCCAGTTGCGCATTGATATCATTGATTTCCTTGCGCTTGGTCTGGATCATCTGCGTATTGCTGGTGAAGGTTGTGCCGATCTGCTGATAAGCCTGTGCAAATGCTTTGGTTTGCATGATCGCATCTGTTGTATCCAGTGTCGCAATACCAGCCACCTGAGCGTTCGCAGGGACAGCGGTCAAAGCGGCACCCGCAAGCAGCGCAGCCGAAAGAGTCTTGATTGCAAATTTCATCAGAATTGGGTTCCTACGTTGAATGTAAAGAGCTTGGTATCGTCGCCAGCTTCCTTGAGCAGCGCCCGCGCCACGTCGATACGGAAGGGGCCGAAGGGCGAATTCCAGTTTACGCCGATGCCTACGGAAACGCGCGGCTTCCAGCTGTCGCCAAAGAATCGTTCTTCGAATTGGAGCACAGGGACGCGTGCCGAACCATCCGGATTGGTGGCCACGGTCGTCTTCTCGAGCACCGGCGTCGCCCCGGTTGTATTAACTGTATAAAACAGAGGCTGGCTTGGGGTCGTTGTTGTCGCAGTCGACCGTTCCTGAATCGTTTGCAGAAGCGGTGTTACGACATTGAAAACAGCGCCTGCATCAACGAAAATTGACGGACGCAGACCAAGTTCCTTGGCACCACTACCCAGCGGAATTTCCAGTTCGGCGCGCCCCAGATAATAGGCGCGGCCACCGATGGCGTCGTCCTGAATCTGTTTGCGATCAAGGCGCGGTACGTTGACAGCAACCCCATTCTGGATTTCGCCATCAAAGAAAATGCGCTGCACACGCGGGCCAACGCCGCGAATATCGAAGCCGCGAATTTGCGGTTCACCCAGATAGAAACGGTCGGTCAATCGCACATCGTCAATACCGGCAGCCGAAGAACCGCGATTTTCGAGCGGATGAATGTAACCACCCTCGGCCGACAGTGAGAAGACAAATCCGCTATCGGTCAAACGCCAATATTTGTTCGCATTCAGGCGGCTGCGAACATATTTCACATCGCCGCCCAGACCGGCAAAATCCTGGCTGAGGCTGACGCTGTGCCCACGGGTCGGGCGCAGGCGGCTGTCACGCGTGTCGTACATCACCGTGTAACCCAGTGTCGACGTCAAACGCTTGCCAATTGCATCGCAAAGAAAGCGCCCGGCGAGCACGGGATCGCAGGCGGAGGGCAGCGGCCCTGTGCCATCCGGATCAGTGAAGAACAAACCTCTGTCGAGCGAAATGTCATCATAGCTGAGGCCATAACGCGCCTGGAAGTAGAGGAATTCATTGACTGGAACGCCGGTACGAATCTGGAAACCCGTGGTCGCCTGTTCGTAGGTCGTATTCCTGTCGTTGTTAAAGAAGTTGAAGCTCGACAAATCGCGACGGAAAATGTCACCTGACAGAGCAATCGAGCGGTCGAACAAATAGGGCTCGGTAAAGCCTATTTCTGCCGATTTCGAGTAGCTCGAATAAGAGATATTCGTGCGGAGCTCTTGCCCTTTGCCACGGAAGTTACGCTGGGTAATCGAACCCTGGAAGATGAAGTTTTCAATCGACGAGAAGCCGGCCGACAAGGACAGTTCACCCGTCGCCTTTTCTTCGACATTGGTGGTCAGAACGATACGGTCGTCGCTGCTGCCCTTTTCCTGTTCAACCTCAAGGTCTTCCTGAAAGTAGCCGAGCGATTTGATGCGGTCTGCCGTCCGCTTCACCTGAATGCTGTTAAAGGCATCACCTTCGTTCAGGCGGAATTCGCGACGAATGACCTTGTCTTGAGTGATCGTGTTGCCGTTGATGTCGATCCGTTCGACAAAGACGCGTTCCGCCTCTGCAATGTCGAAGGTGATGTTCATCGTGAGCGTATCTTTGTCGCGAATGAACTGCGGGCTGACGTCAGCAAAGGCATAGCCAAAAAGGCCGGCGCTTTCGCTCAGTCCCTCAACTGTGTCTTCAACCATCTTGGCATTGTACCAATCGCCCTTCTTCATTCGCAGACTGGAGGTCAGTGCTTCCGATTTGAAATCGCGGATCTTGCTGTCGACCTTGACGTCACCAAATTTATAGCGCTCGCCTTCTTCGACCACATAAGTGATGATGAAGTCCCTCTTGTCCGGTGTCAGCTCGGCAACCGCCGAAACAACGCGGAAATCGGCATAGCCTTCGGTCAGGTAGAATTGGCGCAGCTTCTGTTGGTCAAAGGCCAGACGATCGGGGTCATAGCTGGTACCAGAACTGAAGATGCTGGTCAGGCGGGCTTGTTTGGTAACCATTTCGCCGCGCAGCTGGCCGTCAGAGAATTTGTCATTGCCGATGATGTTGATCTGGCGGACCTTTGATTTCGGCCCTTCTGTGATTTCGAAAACGATATCGACGCGGTTCTGGTCGAGCTGAACGAGTTTGGGTTCGACCTGCGCGGCGAAACGGCCCTGCCGCTTGTAAAGTTCGACAATGCGCGCAACGTCTGCGCGGACCTTGGAACGCGAATAGATCTGGCGGGGCGCGAGCTTGATTTCGGGTTCAATCTTGTCATTCTTGATGCGCTTATTGCCTTCAAGAATGATGCGGTTGATAACCGGATTTTCGCGAACTTCGATGGTCACGTCACCGGCAACATTGCGGATGCTGACATCCGCAAACAATTCGGTCGCATACAGATCTTTCAGTGCCTGGTCGGCACCGGCCTGTGTCCATGCCTGGCCTGTCCGCAGGCGGATATAGGAACGAACCGTATCGGCTTCGAGACGCTGTGTCCCGACAACGTTGATAGACCGGATTGGCGCATCTGCCACAGCAGGTGCCGGTGCATCCGTTGCCTGTGCCATGACAGGCGCGGAAGTCAGCGCAACGGATACAGCAAATGCCGATGCGCCCAGCAGGGTCCTGCTTACCGAAGTTTTGAACATATGTATTCGACCTTCCCTCTGGCCCCGCTGTCGATAGGTTTGCGCCCCTTGCCCCAAGCGCAGGCTGCTTTCAAGCTTAGTTCGATTCTATCCACGCCTCATTTGCCGAATAGACCGAACGATGCCAGATCATTGAATGTGACCATAAGCATGAAACTGGCAAGCACGGCAAAGCCTGCACGGAATGCCCATTCCTGTACCGCTGGCGTTGCCGGACGGCGGCGGATCGCCTCGATTGCATATAGGAGCAGGTGACCGCCATCGAGCATGGGAATTGGCAGCAAATTGATGAACCCCAAGTTAATCGAGATCAGCGCCGCTAGAGACACAAAGGCCAACCAGCCTACGGTCATGGCCTCGCCCGAAACTTTGGCAATTTTCAACGGCCCGCCAAGTTCGGAAATCGGCCTGCGACCGGTGATAATCTGCCCCAGTCCCTTGATTTGTTGGCGCAACACCGCCGCCGTTTGGCCAACCGCAGCCGAAGGAGCTTCCAGCAAACTGACTTTCTCCAGCGTGGGGCGCGGCGATCCGACCCCCAACTGCCCCAGTTTATATTCGTTCCCGAAACGGTCGATCTCTTTGCGTTCAGCCAAACGAACCGGGATAGTGATCTGTTTGCCCTCACGCTCAACGCGTATTTCGGCCGCCTCGTTAGGTACCATGATGACTTCGTTCACCAATTCGTCGAATGTGTCGATCTGATGCCCGTTAAAAGACAGGATGCGATCGCCCAGCTGGATGCCGGATTTTTCCGCAGGACTTCCTGCTACTATGCTTTCGACTTTGGCCGGGGTGACGCTTTGTCCAAAGGACATCAGGAAACCCATGAAGATCGCGATGGCCAACAGGAAGTTGACTGCAGGTCCTGCAAAGACAATCAGCGCCCGCTGCCACAATGGCTTGGACTGAAAAGTCTGATTCCGTTCCTTTTCAGGCAACGCTTCCCAGGCAGCATCGGGCTGACTCGCAGGGTTCATATCGCCTGCAAATTGCACATAGCCGCCTAGCGGCAGAGCACCAATGCGCCACAAAGTGCCGCGCTTGTCGACCCGCCCCCAAATTTGAGGACCAAAGCCAATCGAGAATTTGTCGGCCTTCACACCGAACCAGCGGCCAACCCAATAATGACCAAGCTCGTGCACGACCACCAGCGTTCCGAGCAATGTCAGAAAAGCGGCAATGGTGATCAGGATGTGGGGAGATTCAAGCTGCATCGGGCAATTTATCCATTTGTCCGTTAGCATAAGCACGCGCGGCTGCATCTATGCTGAACAGATCGGTCAGGCTGTGGGGCGCATTGGGGCGATAACCGGTCAAGGTTTCTTCTACGACGCTGGCAATGTCGAGAAACGATATTCGACCGCCGAGGAACGCGGCAACGGCAACCTCATTGGCGGCATTGAGAATAGCGGGTGTTGCGCCCCCCTGCTCTGCCGCCGCCCTTGCCAGGCGCAGTGCTGGAAAGCGAACCAGGTCTGGCGCTTCGAATTCGAGTTTCGAAATGCGTGCCAGATCGAGCGGTGCGCTATTGGTTTCCAGCCGTTCGGGCCAGGCCAATGTGCTTGCAATCGGAATGCGCATGTCGGGCGAACCGAGCTGCGCGAGGGTTGATCGGTCAACATATTCGACCATCGAATGGATCACAGATTGTGGGTGAACGACAATATCCAGCTTGTCGAGGCCGACGGGGAACAGATGATGCGCCTCGATCAGCTCGAGGCCCTTGTTGAACATCGTGGCGCTGTCGACGCTGATCTTCGCGCCCATATCCCAATTGGGGTGGGCTACGGCCTGAGCGGGCGTGACTGCGCGCATCTGATCGAGCGAATAGGTTCGGAAGGGTCCACCGCTGGCGGTCAGCGTTATCTTGCGCACCTGATCGATGCGGCCACCAGCGAGACACTGGAAGATGGCATTATGCTCGCTATCGACGGGCAGTAAGGTCGCACCCGACCGTTGTACTGCGGCCATCATCAGATCGCCGGCTGAAACCAGCGCTTCCTTATTGGCAAGAGCGACGGTCTTGCCCGCCTCTATCGCAGCCATGGTAGGCGGCAAGCCTGCACAACCGACTATCGCCGCCATTGTCCAGTCGGCACCCATTTGTGCGGCTTCGATAAGGGCTTCGGGACCAGTGGCAGCTTTGATGTTGGTGCCGGAGAGCGCTTCCGTCAGTGCGGGATAGGCCGTCTCATCGGCCACTACCGCAATTTCAGCATCAAACTCTTTGGCCAACTTGGCCAGCTCTGCCGCATTACCATTAGCTGTGAGCGCGACAACGCGATATTTTTCGCGATGCTGGCGAACAAGATCGAGCGTGGATAGCCCTACCGAACCGGTTGCGCCGAAGATGGAAAGAGTGCGGATCATTGAACCACGACTTGCAGTATTCCGAATATGAATAGCACAGCAATTAACCCATCTGTTCGGTCGAACAAACCGCCATGTCCGGGAATAAGCCTACCTGAGTCCTTCACGCCAGCTCTGCGTTTCATCCAGCTTTCAAAAAAGTCACCGGTTTGGGCAACAATTGCGATCGTACAACCTGCGATCGCCATATAGAATGGCCAATCCGGCCAGAACAGATCCCATACAGTGCTGCCTTGCCGCTGGATTCTAGGGGATTCGTCTATCATTTGTTGTAAAATAACAAGGCACACGACGCACATATAAAGCGACGTGGCCACCATCCCCCCCAATAATCCCGACCAAGTTTTCGAAGGGCTGATTTTCGGTGCGATTTTCGGCCCGCCGAAAGTCCGTCCAGCGAAATATGCGCCGACATCGGTAGCAATAACTGCACCGACGATGAGCGCCGCTAGCTCGCGGACATCATCCTGGCCCATTTTCAATAAGGTCGCGAAACCAACGCCAATGTAGAGCACGCCGGCGATAAGCCAAATGACCCGATCGCCTCCATTGGTCGTGAAGCCGCAGACTAGTTTCCAAAATTCCCATAAGATAACCAAGCAAGCCAAGGCTACGAATAGCGTGAATGCAAACCCACCTATCCACACTGCGGCGATGGCAATTCCCATCATTACAACGCCAGACAATGTACGGATACCTAGGTCCGATCGCGGTTTTGCGTCAGAAGTCATCGCCCGCCATAGCGCCTTTCGCGCGTTCCAAAATCGGCCAGAGCCTGGTCGAATTCCGACGCTGTGAAGTCAGGCCACAACGTTTCGGTGAACCATAGCTCGGCATAGGCGGCCTGCCAGAGCATGAAATTGGAAAGCCGCTGCTCACCTGACGTGCGGATGAGCAGGTCCAATGGCGGCATGTCGGCAGTGTCCAGATGGCGTTCTATCGCTTCCGCCGTAATCGCACCCTCATGCGAAGCGGTTTGCGCCGCGCGGACCAGTTCATCCTGCGACCCATAGTTCAATGCCACGGCCAGCGTGGTGCGCCTGTTGTGCGCGGTGCGGGCCAGTGCATCGTCGATCATGTCGACAATATCGGGAGCCAAAACCTTGTAATTGCCTATAATCTTGAGCCGCACGTCATTGGCCGCAAATTCGTCGATATCGGATTTGATAAAGCCGCGCAGCAGCCCCATCAGATCGTTGACCTCATCCTCGGGCCGTTTCCAATTCTCGCTGGAGAAAGCATAGAGCGACAGCGCTTCCAGCCCGGTAGTTGCGGCATGGCGGACGATTTCGCGAACAACCTCGACGCCCTTCTTGTGGCCGAGCGCGCGCGGCAAGTGCTTTTTCTTCGCCCAGCGCCCATTGCCGTCCATGATGATAGCAACATGGCGCGCGCCATGGGAGGTTCCTCCGCTTGTTGACGGGGCTTTTTTCGCGAAACCTAACATCACCCCATACCCCGAACTTCGTCACCCCCGCGGAGGCGGGGGTCCATCACCGGCGGTATAATTTTCAACGGCAGGTGATGGATTCCCGCCTTCGCGGGAATGCCGATAAAAAGGGGAGATGAAGTATGAGCACTCACTGGCTCATGATTTCCTTTTCTTTGTGCACAGCGGCTTCGTCGATGGCCTTGATCGTGTCATCGGTCATCTTCTGCACTTCGGTTTCAAGGCGCTTGCGGTCGTCTTCGCTGATTTCCTTTTTATTCTCGTCGGTCTTCAGCGCGTCATTGGCATCGCGGCGGACATTGCGGACGGCGATCTTAGCCTTTTCGGCATATTGACCAGCCAGCTTGGCCAGTTCCTTGCGACGCTCTTCGGTCAAATCGGGGATTGGCAAACGCAGCGTCTGGCCGTCAGTGATCGGATTGAGGCCCAGTCCAGCCGAACGGATCGCCTTTTCCACCGGCGTCACGTTCGAACGGTCCCAGACCTGCACCGAAAGCATGCGCGGTTCGGGAGCGCTGACCGTTGCGACCTGGTTCAGCGGCATGTGCGAACCATATACTTCAACCGAAACGGGATCGAGCAGCGTCACATTGGCGCGCCCGGTGCGCAGGCCCGACAGATCGCCCTTCAGCGATTCAACGGCACCTTTCATGCGGCGCTCGACATCGGCCTTGTCATATTGCGGCATGGTTCAATCCTTTTCTTGAGTGACTACGGTAAAGGTGCCGCTTCCATCGAGCACCTTGAGGATATTGCCCTGTTCGCGGATTGAAAACACCACGATCGGGATCGAGTTGTCGCGGCATAGCGCCACGGCGCTTGCATCCATCACTTTCAGATTATCTGAAAGGACACGATCATAACTCAATGTTTCATAACGCTTTGCTGTTGAAACCTTTTTCGGGTCAGCATCATAAACGCCGTCGACCGAAGTACCTTTCAGCAACGCATCACATTTCATTTCTGCCGCGCGAAGTGCGGCGCCACTGTCGGTGGTGAAATAGGGTGCACCCACGCCAGCGGCGAAGATCACGATGCGGCCCTTTTCCAGATGCCGCTCGGCGCGTCTGCGAATAACCGGCTCGCACACCTTGTCCATCTCAATCGCCGACTGTACACGGGTCTGCACGCCCAGTTGCTCAAGCGCGTTCTGCATCGCCAACGCATTCATAACTGTGGCGAGCATGCCCATATAGTCGGCCTGGGCCCGGTCCATGCCCTTGGCTGCCCCCGCCATGCCGCGAAAGATATTGCCGCCTCCGATGACCAAACACAGTTCCAGCCCGGTATCCTTTGCCGCCTTCACTTCAGCAGCAACGCGAGCGACCGTATCCGGGTCGATCCCGAACGCCTGATCACCCATCAGCACTTCGCCGGACAGTTTCAAAAGCACACGGCGATAACGGCCATTGGCCATAAAATCCTCTTTCCCCAACTGCAGATGCAATAATGGCGCCCTGCTATAAGAGCGGAGCGCCATATCGCCAAGGCCTTATCCCCTGCCCTGCAGAGGATAGCCCGATTTTTACGCGCCGACGGCGGCAGCCACTTCAGCGGCGAAGTCAGAGACTTCCTTTTCGATGCCTTCACCAAGCTGGTAACGGACATAGTCGACCAGCTTGATGTCCTTGCCAGCAGCCTTGGCTGCCTGAGCGACGACGTCCGAAATCGGCGTCTTGTTGTCGATGACAAACAGCTGCGAGAGGAGCGCGTTTTCTTTCGCAAACTTCTTCATCGCGCCTTCGACCATCTTTTCGACGATTTCGGCGGGCTTACCGCTTTCAGCTGCCTTTTCACGGGCAATCGCGGCTTCGCGGTCCATCGTTTCCTGATCGAGCCCGGTTTCGTCGAGTGCCAACGGGAAAGCGGCTGCGATGTGCATCGCCAGTTGCTTGCCGAGGCCGTCGAGCGTTGCCGCATCGGCTTCGCTTTCAAGCGCGACGAGAACGCCGATACCGCCCATGCCAGCGGTCGCTGCGTTGTGGACGTAAGAAACGACACGACCGTTGTTCACCGAAATGGTGCGGGCACGACGGATAACCTGGTTTTCACCGATGGTTGCGATGTTGTTGGTCAGCACTTCCTGCACCGATCCACCATCGGGATAAGCGGCAGCAAGAATGGTTTCGGCATCATTGGCGCCAACGCCAAGCGCAACGCCGGTCACCTTGCGGACAAAATCCTGGAACTGTTCGTTCTTGGCAACGAAGTCAGTCTGGCTGTTGACTTCGACTGCGGTGCCTTTGGTACCATCGACAGCAACGCCGACAAGGCCTTCGGCAGCCGTACGGCTCGATTTTTTCGCGGCAGTGGCAAGGCCCTTGGCGCGCAGCAGATCGACGGCGGCTTCCATATCGCCATTTGTTTCTTCGAGCGCCTTTTTGGCATCCATCATGCCAGCGCCCGAACGTTCGCGCAGATCCTTGACGGCAGCAGCGGTAATTGCAGACATTATCGTGTCCTTTCGACTTTGGTTTGGCAGGACCAGTCAGGTCCAGAAACATGTCATCCCCGAAATTATCGGGAATCCATGGCCTAAAGCCTCGGTTAAAACCGGAATGTCAGGCCGTGGATTCCTGCTTTGACCTCCGGCCGCCTTCGGCCCCGCGGCAATGACACTATCTTTGTTACGCTTCCGGGGCAGCTTCTGCGCTGGCTTCGGCGGCGGGGGCTTCTTCAGCCGTAACTTCGACAACCGCGGCTTCAACCGGCGGCTCTACCATCGCACCAAGGTCTTCACCGCGTGCTACAGCAGCGCCAGTGTTGCCCTTGCTCGATGCGGCAGCAATAGCTTCGCAATAGAGACGGATCGCGCGGGCTGCGTCGTCATTCGCCGGAACCGGGAATGCAATGCCATCGGGCGAAACGTTCGAATCGAGAATTCCAATTACCGGGATACCCAGAACATTGGCTTCCTTGATTGCGAGTTCTTCCTTGTTGGCGTCGATCACGAACATCACGTCCGGAATACCGCCCATGTCACGGATGCCGCCGAGCGAAAGCTCAAGCTTGTCGCGCTCGCGGGTCATCTGAAGGATTTCCTTCTTGGTGAAGCCCGAGGTGTCACCCGAAAGCTGTTCTTCCAGCGTCTTCAGCTTCTTGATCGAGTTCGAAACCGTCTTCCAGTTGGTGAGCATGCCGCCCAGCCAGCGGTGGTTGACGAAATGCTGGCCCGAAGCGCGCGCTGCGTCAGCAATCGGACCCTGCGCCTGGCGCTTGGTACCGACGAACAGGACCTTGCCACCTGCCTGTACGGTCGATGAAACAAAGTCGAGCGCACGCGCAAAAAGCGGGACGGTCTGGCTGAGGTCAAGAATGTGAACGCCGTTGCGTGCGCCGAAGATATACGGCTTCATGCGCGGGTTCCAACGGTGGGTCTGGTGGCCGAAATGCGCTCCGGCCTCAAGCAATGCGTGCATGGTGACGACAGGTGCCGCCATAGTCTTTCTCCTTCCGGTTTTACCTCTGGAAAGCAAGAACCAAGGCCGCAAACTGGTTACGGCAAAGGCACCGGTGATGTGCACTTTCCATGTGGAATGGGCGGGCCGTTAGCTGCACTGCAGAGATTCGTCAAGCATTACCCGAATTGCCGTTGGATAAGCATTGTGCTACAGACATTCGACCAAAGCCGCAATGTTCCGCTCCGTACCGTCAGAACTCTCCGCTGCTTTTACCAGGTTGCTTCCAAATGTTCAAATGTCGACTCCGTAACAGTGCTCGGCAGCAGTTTGGCTCCGAGGCGATATCCCGCCAGACTAATATCACAACTCACGGTTTTTGTGGCTTACCGGCGACTGGGTTGATTGGTGCCGCCGGCGGGATTGTTGACGCCGCTTGTTCGCGTGAGAAATTTGCAAACGAGCGAAGCGCACCAGACCAGATTCCAAGAAACGTATTGAAATTCTCTTTGGTTATTCCGCCCATGGTATTGAGGTCATATGCAAAACGCAGCCTGTTGTTTGGCAGTGCCCCGACCTGGATGTAACGATATCGTACGTTGAAGGCGTTTGCATATTGCGGTGTATGCTTGTCTGATTCCGAAAATAGGATGTTGAATTGTAACGACGTGCAGTCTTTCCCGTCCTTGCAGTCATTGAACAACACGGAGAAGGCATAGCCCTCTGCGCCACTGGCGATGTAGGGGCCGGCCGGATCTGAAAATAGCTCGGCCCGGAACCCACGCTTTTGCAATGCAGCAACCACAGTCTGCGGGTCTGCGGCGCAAATCAACTCATGGCCGCAAACCGGTGTGTCAGTCGCCACAGCTGGACCGGGAGTAGTGGATGCTGCAAGCGCAGCCATTATTGATGATATCATTCCCAATGAACTAGCTATATCCGCAATTGCGCCGCAACGACCCAAAAGTACCAGTTCATTTTTGTTCGCTGCGGGGTTGGCGGATTTCAGCCAACACGGTTTCGCTGTTTCGTGCACCGCTTGAATTCCCGGTCATTGCTACTAGTCTGCTTTCACGCGGGGAAACATCGCTTTGAGGAGAGAGAATATGATCTGGCATTTCGCCGATGTGTTTGACACGATCGCATCGCTGGTCCCCGATCAAATTGCATTGATAAATGGCGATACCCATAGCAGCTGGCGCGACTTTGAAGAGCGATCAGCAAGGCTGGCCAATGCGCTTGTCGCCGCGGGTTTGAAACCCGACGCCAAAACAGCAATTTATGCACATAATTCGAACGCCTATCTCGAAGCGCAATATGCCTCGTTCAAGGCCCGTACGGTGCCGATCAATGTCAATTACCGCTATGTCGAGCATGAACTGACCTATCTGTTCGACAATGGCGATGTCGAAGCTGTGTTTTTTGACGCCAAATTTGCTCCGCGTCTGGCGGTAATCCGCGATCAACTCCCTAAACTGAAACTGTTTGTGCAGATCGACGACGGGTCGGGTGCCGCCCTTGCCGGTGCGCAAGACTTTGAGGCGCTGATTGCGAACAACGCACCCCTACCCCGGCTCGATTACAGTGAAGACGATATCTACATGATCTACACCGGTGGCACGACCGGAATGCCGAAGGGTGTGATGTATCGGCATGGTGACCTTAGCGCGGGTATTGCGTCAGCTTTGCTGGGACCGGAGGTAGTTGAACCTTCGCCCGAAATGCTGATCGCTGTGGTTCAGGCACTGAAAGAGGCCGGAGCTGCCCCTATCTCGCTGCCAGCCTGCCCGTTGATGCACGGCACCGGTATGTGGATCGGAGCCTTTTTTGCGCATTTTGCCGGCGGCGCTGTGGCGACAATCAGCGACGAAAAATTCGATCCCCATTCTATTTGGTCCTTCATTGAACGTAAGCGCGTGAACGCCGTGGCGATTGTAGGCGACGCCTTTGCCAAGCCGATGCTGGCTGCGCTGCGCGAGGCGGAGGCACGCGGCCAGCATTATGACCTGACTTCCCTCAAGGTTATCGGATCATCGGGCGTGATGTTCTCCAGCGAGGTGAAGCGCGGTTTGCTCGAATATATCGATGTCGAAATCCGTGATTCGATTGGATCGACCGAAGGCGCAATGGGCGGATCGGTTGTGTCGCGTTCGCTACCCCCGGTCGACACAGCGAAATTTGCGTTTAATCCGACCACCAAGGTCTTCAACGATCGGGATGAGGAAGTGCAACCGGGGTCAGATGAAATCGGTATGATCGCCAATGGCGGCGTCGTACCTGTCGGATATTTCAAAGACCCGGAAAAAAGCGCCAAGACGTTTCGTTCGATTGCCGGAGTACGCTATTCCTTCCCGGGCGATTTTGCGCAAGTAACCGCCGACGGCACGCTCATCCTGTTGGGCCGTGGTTCCGTTTGTATCAACACCGGCGGTGAGAAAGTGTTTCCGGAAGAGGTCGAGGAAGCGCTGAAAGCGCATGACGACATTTGGGACGCGCTGGTCGTTGGGGTTCCGGACGAACGATTTGGCGAACGTGTCGTCGCCGTTCTGTCCACCAAGGAGGGAGCTTCGGTCGACGAGGGGGAACTGCTGGATTTCGCCCGCACCCGCCTTGCAGGGTATAAAATGCCCCGCCAGCTTCTCTTTGTCGAAACGGTGCAGCGTGCTGCCAATGGCAAAGCCGACTATAAATGGGCGAAAGAGGTTGCGCTGGGAAACATTGCCTAAACGGCTGACACTCAGCTTTTGATACAATTGGATAAACTGTATCGACGCCCTGTTCGCGACAGTTAATCTCGCGTTCAGCGCGGAAAGCAGAATTGTTCGGCGCGACCACATCCAATCGGTTCGCCAGAAAGCTCCTGTGATCCGGAAAATATGCGCCCTGCCGATCCTGTTGCCCCTGCTGGTTCTGGGGTGGTCAGCCAAAGCTGACGATTTACCGCAGGGAAGTGCCTCGGCATTGCCTGAGAAGATTTCCTTCCTGGTCACTTTCGGCGAGGAAAAATGCCCCGAAGCCGCTGACGCCGACGAAATCGTCGTGTGCGCAACCGCACCAGAGGGTGACCGTTATCGTATTCCAAAGGACCTGCGCAAAGGCGAGGAAGACACGACCGCCAGCCAGTCTTGGACATCGGCGGTCGAGAGTTTGGACGACTCCGCACGTGTCATGCGCCCGAACAGTTGCTCGGTGGTCGGCACAGGCGGATTCACAGGCTGCACACAGGCGATGCTGCGCGAATGGTTCGCCGCCCGGCGCGGAACGATTGACGCGAACTAAGCCGACTTATTTGTCAGCATATATCTGCACCAACCGGTGCAGATAATCGCGACCGTCATAAACCGATTTGACCCGAAGACGCTCATTGAGGCCGTGTACGCCACCGCCATCAGCTTCATAAAAGATACCCGGAATGCCATAGGTTGGAATGCCGATCAGCGCGGTCATTGTCGCATCGGTCGCCCCGGTGGACATTGTAGGGACGAGCGGTACTCCGGGGAAAACCTCCCCTGCCAGTTTGATGGCCGGATCAAGTATGCGCTTGTCGAGCGGCGGCGGCACCGCCATCGGCCGATGCGGCTTGCGCAAGGTGACCTTTACGCGCGGATTGGCAATGGCCTTTTCTATCGCACTTTGCGTGTCTTCGGTGCTCATACCGGGCACGATACGGCAATTGACGACACCCTTCGCGCGTTGTGGCAACGCGTTGGGCGCGTGACCGGCATCCAGCATCGTGGCCACACATGTTGTGCGCAAAGTGGAGTTGAGCACAGGGTCGGCTGAAAGGATCGCGGAGGCCTGCTCGTTGCCTTGATTTGCAAGCAGGTCAGCAATCGCCTTTTGCCCAGCTTCGGGAGCCGTTGGTGCCATCTGGGTCAGGAAAGCCCGCGTCGTATCGTTCAGTTGCACTGGAAAGCCCAACCTCTTCACTGCAACGATAGCCTCGGCCAGATCATAAATGGCGTTATCGGGGCGCGGCACCGAACTATGCCCGCCGGGATTGGTCGCCTCCAGATCAAATATCCGGTTCGCCTTTTCACCAACCTGGATTGCCAGGAACTGCGGTTTGCCGTCCTTATCGAGCCGACCGCCCCCGCCCTCATTCAATGCAAATTCGGCGGATAGCGTTTCAGGCATGTTGCGCGCAAGCCATTCGGCGCCGTTCAGTGCCTTGCTTGAACTTTCCTCTCCGCAAGTTGCGGCCAGCTTGATCGTGCGTTTGGGCTTAAAGCCTGCCTTTTTGAAACGGATCAGACTGTCGACCCAAATCGCAGCCTGCACCTTGTCATCAGCGACCCCGCGCGCGTAGAAAAATCCATCCTCCTCGACCAGCGTGAACGGATCGCGCGTCCAGTCTTCGCGATTGGCCTCAACTACATCGATATGGGCAAGCAGCAGCATTGGCTTCAACGTCTTGGAGGTGCCCCTATATTCGGCGACCAGATTGCCTTCGCGTTCATAACCGGGGACGACAATCACTCGCGCCTCGTCTTTGGTGAAGCCGGCTTCGTGCATACGCTTGGCCAATTGGTTTGCCGCAATGGTGCAACTGCCGTTTGAATAGGCGGTGTTGGTGTTCACCAGTTCGGCATAGAGATCGCGAAACGCCGTCTGATCGGGGCGGAGCTGTTGCGCCGATACCGCCACGGTGGCCATGGCTGCCAATCCTGCAGCAAGCATCCATTTTGAAGCGCCCATTTATCCCTCCCCATTCCAGTGTTGCGGCACAGGCTATCTGCCAAGACCAAATAGTTCAACTGGTGAAACATCCCTCACCCAGTCAGGCATTCCAGGTCAGCGAAAATTTCTAGTTGACACCATGGAACATATGTAGAACATTAGCGAAATACTAGGTGATTCGGAGGATCAAATGTCATTCATCGCTGCAACCCTATTCGCTGCCGCCTTCATGTTGTCGGCCTATGCCATCCTCCTGACGCTGGCACAAAAATGGGATCGTATCGAACAGGTAGTGGCTATGCAGGGCTCCCCCGTCGAACGCGTCATTCATTTGGGTACAGTGCGCTACACAGGTCAGCGCCTGCGCCTCGTTGTTGTCAACGAACTGGAGCCGCATCCCGAGCAACAGGCTTTCGCCTTTGGTCGCCTGCGCGCGGCTTAATCCCTCCCATCTTCCCAAACAAAAGGCCCTGCTGCATTTGGATTGCAGCAGGGCCTTTTGCTTAGGCGCCAATGTCGGGCAACAAAAAAGGCGAAACCAAAAGGTTCCGCCTTAATTGTTTCGCGAATGCGTGTGAAACTTAGTTCACGGCATCCTTGAGCGCCTTGCCAGCCTTGAACTTGGGCTGGTTCGAAGCAGGGATCTTCATCTCTTCACCGGTGCGCGGGTTGCGACCGGTCGAAGCCTTGCGCTTGGCAACAGCAAAGGTGCCGAAGCCAACGAGGCGAACTTCGCCACCCTTTTTGAGCGCCTTAGTGATGGCGTCAAAGGTAGCTTCCACTGCCTTGCCTGCATCGGTTTTGCTGAGGCCGCTTGCATCTGCAACGGCTGCGACGAGATCATTCTTGTTCATAGTATCGGGATCCCCCTCTCAAGTGAATATTCTAGACCAATTCCGGATATGGAATCGCGGCTGGGCCGGAGCGGGAATAAGGAGCAGAAAGCTGCTACTGTCAAAGGAAAAATCGGCCAGAAACCGCGCTTTTCGGCGAATTGATGGATAATCTGTCGATAACTGCGCCAAATCGAATGTAACCGACGGTAAGCGAAACAAAAACACCGCCAAAAACGCCGCAGGACGCGACGTCAAATGACACCGCGTCCTGCACTGTTACCGCCAATCTGGCAGTCGATACTATTAGTGTGTGACCGTAGCCCCTGTTGCCGGTGCAGGTGCTGGTGGTTGCAAGGCAGCCAGTTCGTCCGCCTCGGTCCACTCAACCGGCACAAGTGGCGCAACAAGTGCGCGCGCCAATACCTGGTCGACATGCGTTACGGGAATGATTTCCAGCCCTTCCTTGATGTTGGCAGGTATTTCGGCCAAATCCTTTTCATTCTCTTGCGGGATCAGCACGGTTTTGATCCCGCCTCGCAGCGCGGCCAGCAGCTTTTCCTTGAGACCGCCGATAGGCAGCACACGTCCGCGCAGCGTGACCTCTCCGGTCATCGCGACATCACGATGTACGGCTATGCCGCTCAATGTCGAAACGATGGCGGTCACCATACCAATACCAGCCGACGGGCCGTCCTTTGGCACGGCCCCTTCGGGCAAATGGATGTGGACATCCTTTCGATTGAAGATCGACGGCTTGATGCCATAGCTTGGAGCACGAGCCTTTACGTAGCTCAGCGCCGCCTGGATCGACTCCGACATTACCTCGCCCAGCTTACCCGTGGTCTTGATTTGGCCCTTACCACCAACGGTGACGGCCTCGATTGTCAGCAACTCGCCACCAACCTCGGTCCAAGCAAGCCCGGTTACAGCACCAATCTGGTTCTCATCCTCTCCGATACCGTGGCGATATTTGCGCACGCCGGAAAATTCGGCCAGATTTTCGGGGGTCACCGTAACGCTCTTGGTCTTGCCTTCAAGGATACGACGCAGCGCCTTGCGGGCCAGCTTCGCGATCTCGCGTTCCAATGTCCGAACGCCAGCCTCACGCGTATAATAGCGGATCAGGTCCCGCAGCGCATCGTCGCTGACGTCAAACTCGCCCTTCTTCAATCCATGTGCGCTGACCTGCTTTTCAACCAGGTGACGCTTGGCAATTTCCAGCTTCTCGTCTTCGGTATAACCTTCGAGCCGGATGATCTCCATGCGGTCGAGCAAAGGCTGCGGCAGGTTCATGCTGTTCGCGGTGGTCACGAACATCACATCCGAGAGATCAAGGTCGATTTCCAGATAGTGGTCGTTGAACTTGTTGTTCTGTTCCGGATCGAGCACCTCAAGCAACGCCGACGCCGGATCGCCGCGAAAATCCTGCCCGAGCTTGTCAATCTCGTCGAGCAGGAAGAGCGGGTTCATCGTTCCCGCCTTTTTCACGTTCGACGCAATCTTGCCAGGCATCGAACCGATATAGGTGCGACGGTGCCCGCGGATTTCGGCTTCATCACGCACCCCACCCAGCGACTGGCGGATGAATTCACGCCCCGTCGCTTTGGCAATCGATTTGCCGAGCGAGGTCTTGCCCACGCCGGGTGGGCCAACGAGGCAAAGGATCGGCCCTTTCAGCTTGTTGGTGCGGGCTTGCACGGCCAGATATTCAATTATCCGGTCCTTGACCTTTTCGAGAGCGAAATGGTCCGCATCGAGAATATCCTGCGCCTTGGCGATATCGCGCTTCAGTTTGGAACGCTTGCCCCATGGAACGCCAAGCAATGCGTCCAGATAATTGCGGACAACCGTCGCTTCGGCCGACATCGGCGCCATGCTGCGCAGCTTCTTCATTTCGGCCTGCGCCTTGGCTTTGGCTTCCTTTGAAAGCTTCAGCGTGTCGATCTTGGTCTGCAGTTCGGCGAGCTCGTCGCCGCCCTCTTCATCCCCATTACCCAACTCACGCTGGATCGCTTTCAGCTGCTCATTGAGATAATATTCGCGCTGCGATTTCTCCATCTGGCGCTTCACGCGGCCACGAATCTTCTTTTCGACCTGCAGCACGCCCAGTTCGCCTTCCATGAAGGCAAAGGCCATTTCGAGACGCTTGAGCGGATCGGCTTCCACCAGCAATGACTGCTTGTCGGCAACCTTCAGGTTGATATTGGCAGCAACAGCATCTGCCAATTGCGCCGCATCATTGATTTCGGCCAATTGCACAGCGGTTTCCGCAGGCATTTTCTTGTTGAGCTTCGAATATTGCTCGAACTGTTCGATCACCGAACGCATCAGGGCGGTCGTTTCCGGGCCATCGCTGGCCGCGTCGGTCATGGCTTCCACCTCGGCTTCGACATAGTCGGCGGCACGGTTGTGCAAACGCAACAGGCTCGCGCGTTGTTTTCCTTCGACCAGCACCCGGACAGTTCCGTCGGGCAATTTGAGCAACTGCATAATCGTCGCAGTTACGCCGACGGTATAGAGATCATCATAATCGGGGTCGTCTTCAGCGGGGTCGAGCTGGGCAACGAGGAAAATCTCCTTGTCCGCCGCCATCGCTTTTTCAAGCGCAACGACCGATTTGTCGCGACCGACAAATAGCGGCACGACCATTCCAGGGAAAACAACAATGTCGCGCAGCGGCAACAGGGGCAAAGATATAGTCATAGACACTCCGACCGCACCGAAAGGCGATGCGGCAACTTGCCCTCAATATGAGCCGGATTTTGTGTCTTTCAACAGCGACACGCGCAATTGCCCGAATTTCCTGTGCAAAAGGCGGGGTCAGAACGGCAGTTTGAAGCCCGGTGGCAGTGGCAAACCGCTCGTCATCTTGCCCATTTCGGCATTGCTCGCGCTGTCTGCCTTTTCCCGTGCATCGTTGAACGCGGCAACGACCAAATCTTCCAGCATCTGCTTGTCCGACGGGACCAATAGACTGTCATCAATAGACAGACCGATAATCCGTCCCTTGGCTGACGCCCGGACCTTGACGAGGCCGCCGCCCGAAACACCTTCGACTTCGATGGTGTCCAGCTTACCTTGCGCTTCCTCCATCTGCTTCTGGATGGTTTGCGCGGCCTCTTGCGCGGCCTTCATCATATCTTCAATGCTTTTCATGCTCTTAAGCTCCGAACCTCAGCCTGCCTGTCGGGAGAGATCAAGCGGCCATCTACACTAACTTCCGCGTCGGGGAAGGCGTCGAGCGCAGCTTTCACCAGGGGAGATTCAAGTATCTCACGATTGGCTTGCGCCTCTTGCAACCGCTCCAATTCGAGCAATGTCGGTTGCGCTTCACCTTCTGCCACTTCGACATCCCAACGCTCGCCAGTCGCGCGGAACAAAGCTTCGCGCAACTCGCTCAGAAAGCCTTGATGAACCGGCCCGGCAGCCTTGAACTTTAATGAAGGCGGCGCGAATGCAACGACACGCACGACGTCGTGCATCGTCGCCGCGAGATTCACAAAACCGCTTTTATCCAGTTGCGCCACCAATTCGGTAAAATTCATGGGCAAGGCGGACGTGCTGGTACCCGCAGCGGGCGACTCACCCGATATCTGCTGCGCAGTCGAAACCGGCGCGGGCACGGGTCCGTTTTGCAAAAGCCGCGCAAGTTCCCCTGGGTCGGGCATGCTGGCACCATGCACAACGCGCAAAAGCGCCATATCGCAACTTTCGAGTGGAAGGCTGGCACGCGTAACTTCTTCATGGCCTTTCAGCAGCAACTGCCACAGCCGGTGGAGTATCGGAAAGGAGAGCTTGTCGGCCCAGCTATCAATCTGTTCGCGCGCATCTTCGGGCACGGTCGTATCGTGAGGGCTGCCAATTTTCGCCAGCGTTACCAGATGAACTTCGCGCAGCAGCCCAGCCAAAGTCGCGGCTGGCTCAACGCCCAGGCTATATTGGCGCTTGGCTTCCTCCAATACCGCTTGAGCTTCGCCGGCCAACAGCAATCCAAACAACCGCCGGACGGCTGAGCGATCAGACAGCCCGAGCATTGAGCGTACCTGCGCCGCGCTGACCACGCCATCACCGTCAAGATCAGCATGGGCTATCGCCTGATCCAGAATCGAAAGCCCATCGCGTACCGAGCCCTCGGCAGCCTGCGCGACAAGCGCCAGTGCTTCGCCATCCGCAGTCACGCCTTCCTTGGCGCAAACTTCGGCGAAATGTGTGGTCAGCTTTTCGACAGAAATTCTTTTCAGATCAAACCGCTGGCACCTCGACAGCACCGTTATCGGAACCTTGTTCACCTCTGTCGTGGCGAACAGGAATTTGACATGCGCAGGCGGTTCTTCAAGCGTCTTCAGCAATGCATTGAACGCGTTTTTCGACAGCATGTGCACTTCGTCGATGATGTAAATCTTATACCGCGCCGAAACCGCAGCATAGCGCACTGCTTCAATGATTTCGCGGACGTCGTCGACACCGGTATGGCTGGCAGCATCCATTTCGATGACATCGATATGGCGTCCCTCGGCAATTGCCGTGCACGGTTCACATTTGCCACAGGGGTCGATTGTCGGCCCGCCCTGCCCGTCTGGACCGATGCAGTTCAGCGCCTTTGCAATCAGACGGGCCGTCGAGGTTTTCCCCACCCCGCGTACACCCGTCATCAAAAAGGCGTGTGCCAACCGGTCGCGCTTTATTGCGTTACCCAGTGTCTGGACCATCGCATCCTGGCCGATAAGTTCGGCAAAATTCTGCGGACGATATTTCCGCGCGAGCACGCGATATGGCGTTGCGGACGCAAGAGGTGGTGCAACCGGAGCAAGACCGAGCCCGAGCGCATCGTCAGGCATGTCCGGATCGCGCTCCGGGGCAGTCTCGATCAGTGAATCGTCCATAGCCATCGAATAGGACGGCGCGTCGCTTTTGTCGAAGGGCTAATTGCCCAGCAAATCAATTGCGGGCGAGGCGCCGCGCAAAATGCGACTGCACTGCCGACGAAACCGAACGCGCAATCTTTGCCTGACCTTCGCGCGATGCCAGAAATTCCGCATCTTCCTGATTGCTGATATATCCGGTTTCAAACAGGATTGAGGGCGTATCAGGCGCCTTCAACACGATGAATGAAGCAAATTTGTGGGAATTTCCCCGCAACGCCATATTGGGCTTGGCTTCACGCAACAGCAGTTTGGCGAAACTGGCAGAAACGTTCATCGTTTCGCGCTGGGTTAGGTCAATCAGAATAGAGGATACTTCTGAATCCTGCCCGCCCAGATTGACGCCATTGATAATATCCGCCTTGTTCTCGCGGGCAGCGAGCCTTTGTGCCTCACGATCGGAAGCGACCTCAGACAGCGTGTACACAGTTCCGCCGCGCGCATCCTCGTTTTCAGCGGCATCGGCATGAATGGAAATGAACAGATCGGCTTTCAACCGTCGCGCAATTCCATATCGATCCTGCAGCACCAGAAAACCGTCTCCTTCACGGGTCAGCGCGACCCTGACGCGTCCGGTCGCCACCAATTGATCGCGGATTGCAAGGGCGATGGCCAGGGTGACGTCTTTTTCGCGTTTGCCACTATGTGGACTGATCGCGCCCGGATCATGCCCCCCGTGCCCGGCGTCGAGCACGACCAACGGTAGCCGTGAATCCGCAGGGCCGTGGATTTTGGGAAGCCCTTTGCCAGAACCTTTCCCAATCGGAGCCGTAACTTCATACCGCCTTTTGGGTGGTTCGGAACGGAAGTGGCTCGATTGCAGGATTTCGCTGCGCGCGCGTATATTTGCGGCCGGCTCGGACAATTGCTTGTCAGCTACGATATTGGGTTGAACGGCGAATGCCGAAATCAAGGCGATAGCAGCTAACATAATTGTCCCGATATGCAGTTTTTGCTTGGCTTTCGTCCAGACGAATTTGCCGAACACCCGCAAAAAGCCCGTTTTTCAATATCGAAACCGTGGCGGGCATCGGATGGCAGAAGGAATTGAGCGATCAGGTTATGATGCCGTTGTACATCATTGTCGCGAACGCTTGCCGATATCGGCCAGCGGTGCTAGCAGTCTATTCCACTGGCCAATGCCGTATCCGGCAAGGTCAGAAGAGCACCGGAAATCTATTGTTTCCGGCTATTTAACAGGTTGATGCTGCATGATGCATGAAATTTCCCCTTCCGCCGCGCCCGTTGGGTTCGGTGCGTTGGCGGCAAATTACGCCCGCGCAAATAGCGCCCGCGGTGCCCATACAGCAGACGCAGTCGTATCCGGTTACCGTTCAGAGGATGATGGAGCTTATCTTCACTCCCCGACGGTTGCCTTCAATCATACAAGAAAAATGAACCGCAATCATGCGCCGCATCGGCGCGATGTAGCGGTCTGGAGTTATAACAATGAAAACGCGCATGCTTATCGACGCGCGGCATCGGGAGGAGACCCGCGTTGCCGTCGTCACTGGGAACACGATCGAGGAGTTTGATTTTGAATCTGCCGAGCACAAACAGCTCAAAGGCAATATCTATCTAGCCAAGGTTACCCGCGTCGAACCGTCGCTGCAGGCAGCATTCGTCGACTATGGTGGCAACCGCCATGGGTTCTTGGCTTTCAGCGAAATCCACCCCGACTATTATCAGATCCCGAAAGAGGATCGTGAACGCCTGTTGGCTGAAGAAGCTGCGGCAGCCGCCGAAGAAGCCGCCCTGCGCGAACAGGAAGAGGACGAAGAAGACGAACCCGGAGACATCATTCGCTCCGCTGCTCATGACAGCGAAGACAGCGATTTCATCGAGGTCGAGAGCGATGACCGTATCGACACTATCGACATCTCTGAAGGTGAAGAACCCGATCTCGACGCCAATGGCGAAGAAATCGACGAGACATCCGAAGAATCTGGCGATGGAGATGAGGATGGCGACAGCCAGCAGCGTGGCCGCAACAACCGCCGTCGTCGTGGACGCGGTGGACGCAGCAGCAGCTTAGCCAAAGCCAGCGACGAGGTGCGCGCCAAGCGCATGAACCTGCGTCGCCGCTACAAGATTCAGGACGTCATCCATCGGCGTCAGGTATTGCTGGTTCAGGTCGTGAAGGAAGAGCGTGGCAATAAAGGTGCCGCGTTGACCACCTATCTCAGCCTCGCTGGCCGCTATTGCGTGCTAATGCCGAACACCAGCCACGGTGGTGGTATCAGTCGCAAGATCAACAGCGCAACCGACCGGAAGCGGCTCAAGTCGATCATGTCCGACCTGAAGCTGCCTGCAACCATGGGCTGCATCATCCGCACCGCCGGTCTTGCGCGCACCAAGCCCGAAATCAAGCGCGACTTTGATTATCTCGCACGGCTTTGGGACGAGATCCGCGAACGCACGCTAAAGGGTGCGGCACCGATGCTGATCCACACCGACAGCGACCTGATCAAGCGCGCCATCCGCGATATCTACAACAAGGATATCGACGAGGTCATGGTCGAAGGTGCCGACGGCTACAAAGCCGCAAAAGACTTTATGAAACTGCTGATGCCCAGCCATGCGAAGCGCGTGCAGCATTATTCCGACCCGGTGTCGCTGTTCCAGCGCCACGGCGTCGAAGACCAACTTAATGCCATGTACCACCCGGTCGTGCAGCTGAAGTCCGGTGGCTATATCGTCATCAACCCGACCGAAGCATTGGTATCGATCGACATCAACTCTGGCCGTTCAACCAAAGAGCATGGTATCGAGCAGACCGCGCTTGCAACCAATCTGGAAGCAGCGCGCGAAATAGCCCGCCAGTTGCGCCTTCGGGATATGGCTGGCCTGATCGTCATCGACTTTATTGACATGGACCACCATTCGAACGCCCGAAAAGTCGAGCGTGCTATGAAGGAAGCGCTGAAGAACGATCGCGCCCGCATTCAGGTTGGCCGCATCTCTAGCTTTGGGCTGATGGAAATGAGCCGCCAGCGTTTGCGGACCGGTGTATTGGAAGCATCCACCCGTGAATGTCCGCATTGCGAAGGCACGGGCCTGGTGCGTACGGCATCGTCCTCTGCCCTATCGGCGCTTCGCCTGATTGAAGAAGAGGCCGCCCGTGGTCATGGCAGCCAGATCACGCTTCAGGCGAGCCAGGAAGCGACGATCTACATCCTCAACAACAAGCGCGGCGAACTTGCCGAAATCGAGGATCGCTACCATGTTCGCGTCGAAGTTTTGCCCAATGGCGAAGTCGAAGGCGCGAAGATGACCGTCACCGCATCGGGCCCGCGGCCCGAGCGACCGGCCATTCCGGCCCCCATCATCGACACCGACGAAGACGAATATGAAGAAGATATCGTCGACGAAGAAGTCGAAGAAGAAGAAACGGAAACCCCGACCCGGCGCGACGAAAGCGAAGAGCGTAACAGCCGCAGGAAGCGCCGCCGGCGCGGACGGCGTGGCGGTCGCAATCGCGACCGTGAAACCGAGGGTGAAGAAACGGGCGAAGCTGAGGCACCCACTGAAGGCGATGAGCCTGCAACCGTCGAAACAACCGATGACGGCGAAGTATCAGAAAAGCCAAAGCGCAGCCGTCGCGGCGGACGCGGTGGCAGGGGAAGCAAGGCCAGAGCTGAAGCATCCACCGACGAAGGTGCAGTAGCAACCGAAGCCGAAGCCGAGATCGTGCAAGTCGAAGCTCCGGCAGAAGAAGCCCCTGCAAAGCCCAAAAGGCGGACGCGGGCAAAGGCTGAACCGGTTGCAACCGCCGAGGTTACTGCGGAAAAAGTTGCTGAAGCGGAAGCCGAACCTGAAGTGGAAGCACCGAAAAAAGCAGCTGCAAAGCCACGTGGCCGAAAAAAGGTGGTTGCTGCGGAGCCTGAAGCTGTCGCGGAAACCGCAACTGCCAGCGACGCTCCGAAACCGAAATCACGCGCTCGGAAATCTGCGGCGAAGCCCGCTGAAACCGGAGGGGATTCGGTCGCTGACGATGCCGGCCAGAATGAGGACGGTTCGCCCCGCAGAGGTTGGTGGCAACGTACCTTTGGTTGATTTGATTTTCCCGGAGAACAGCACGCCAAACCATCTAAATCGGATGGTCAAATGGCTGTGTTCTCCGGGAGTCTTCAGCGGCGGTTCATCCGACATGCGCCAACGCTCGGCCATGGACGCATATCGGCGCTTCAAACAACTTGTACGCACCGGCATCGGTGCTTTGCTGGCGACGTCTTTGGTCGCGCAACCGGCCAGCGCGCAATCGATATTGCGTGATGCCGAAACCGAAGCCTTTTTCGATGAGATCTCGGCTCCGCTGATCCGTGGCGCGGGGCTCGATCCGGCCAATGTCGATGTTGTTCTAATAAACGACAAGTCAATCAACGCCTTCGTTGCTGGCGGACAAACCGTTTACCTGCACAGCGGCCTCATCCAGGCAGCCAAAACTGCCAACGAGGTCCAGGGCGTGATTGCGCATGAGTTGGGCCATATCGAAGGCGGGCATGTCATCCGCTACAGCGAAGGTTTTGAAAAGGCCGGAACGATCTCAATTGCCAGCCTGATCCTGGCGGCAGCGGCCATCGCCGCCGGTGCCGGGGAAGCAGGCATGGGCATCATGGCCGCTGGTCAGCAGGCCGCTCTCGGCAAATTCCTCGCCTTTAGTCGTGTACAGGAAAGCGTCGCCGACGCTTCGGGCGCGCGCTATCTTTCGGCAGCCGGAATTTCCGGACGCGGGTCGATCAATTTCTTCAAGACCTTGCAAAATTTCGAATTCCGCCTCGGAATTGAGCAGACCGATAGTTATGATCGCACCCACCCGCTGTCGGGAGAGCGCATCACGGTTTTGGAAGACACATACAAAGCCGACCCGGCCTGGAACGCACCGCTAAATCCGAAATGGGAAGCTGATTTCAAGCGCGTCAAGGCGAAGCTACTGGGCTATATCGCCGACCCCAATGCAACGCTGCGCGACTATCCCGAAAGCGATTCGAGCATCGCGGGCCATTACGCACGGGCCTATGCCTGGCATAAAGCAGCCTATCCGGACAAAGCGATGAAAGAAGCCGATACATTGGTCGCCAAAAACCCCAATGATCCCTATTTTCTGGAACTGCATGGCCAGATCCTGCTTGAATCGGGCAAGCCAGCTGAAGCACTCTCTTCACTCCGCAAGGCGGTGGATCTGACGGGCAACCAGCCCTTGATTGCGGCAGTTTTCGGCCATGCATTACTCGCAACCGAAGACCGTTCCAATTTGCAGGAAGCCGAAAAGGTACTGAAGGCGGCGGTATCCAAGGATAACAACAACCCCTTTGCCTGGTATCAATTGGGTGTTGTCTATCAGGCCCTGGGTGATGAGCCCCGTGCCGCGCTTGCCAGCGCCGAACGCTATCTGATGGAAGGCGTACCGCAACTGGCGCTGCCCAATGCGGCGACGGCAATGGCGGGCTTGCCCGAATATTCGCACGACTGGATCAGGGCGCAGGACATTAAACTGGTTGCTGAAGCGCAAGTGCAGAAACTGGACAAACGCAGGCGCTGATCCGTTACCAAATGGGATAGCCTGCAAGACGCAAAGTCGCTACGCCATCGCCATGAACGAACAACAGACCAGCAACTGCCTTCCCCTCATTCTCATCGTCATTGGTGCCGCGATATTGGCCGCCGCAGGATATTACTTCTTTGCGAACAAGGAACCCGAAGTAAGGGGCGATAAAGCCGTATATGCCGCGCAAGATGCCGAAAGGGCCATCGCATCCGCCGGGGTCAGCGATAAGGAACGCGCCGCCACCGAGGCTATTGTGCGCGCCTATATCCTTGAAAACCCGGAAATCATAACCGAGGCGGTCGAAATCTTGCAAAAACGCGAGATGGCAAAACGCATGGACGCAGCTGGAAGCACCTTAACCAAGCCATTCCCCGGTGCAGTGGGCGGCAATCCTGAAGGCGCGATAACTGTGGTCGAATTCACCGACTATAATTGCGGTTTCTGCCGCTCAAGCGTGGCGGATATGAACCGCCTGATTGGCAGCGAAAAGGACGTTCGGGTCGTCTATCGCGAACTGCCGATACTTTCACCGACAAGTCGCGACGCCGCGCGCTGGGCGCTGGCTGCCGCGAAACAGGGAAAGCATAAGGCGTTTCATGATGCCATGTTTGCCTCAGGCCCAGCCAACGAACAAACCATCACAGCTGCGGGACGCAAAGCCGGCCTAAACATGGATCAGGCTGCAAAAGATGCTGCATCGCAGGAAGTGAACGCCGAAATCGAGCGCAATCTGGCCATGATGCAGCAGATCGGCTTCAACGGCACCCCGACCTTCATCATCGGAGATCAGATGCTCGAAGGCGCGTTGGGTTATGACGCGTTGAAAGCTGCTGTTGAAAAAGCACGCAAAAAAGGCTGATCAGCCCTTTTTCCCCTGCGCCACGACATACCATTCGACCGAGCCTTTCCGGCTTGCGGGAGGTTTGGCGTGTTTGACTGTGGCAAAGTTCGCCTTCAAGATCGCCAGTAACTCCGGATCGGTCCCACCGGCAAATACCTTAGCAACAAAATCGCCGCCCGGCTTTAGCACCTCGACTGCGAAATGCGCGGCAGCCTCGACCAGCCCCATGGTGCGCAAATGGTCGGTTTGCTTGTGCCCGACGGTATTGGCAGCCATGTCGGAAATCACCAGGTCGGGCGCCTGTCCCAGAGCCTCGACCAATAGGTCCGGAGCCCGGTCATCCATGAAATCCATTTCAAACAGAGTCACGCCTTCGATCGGATCGACGGGTAAAAGGTCTATGCCGGAAACCTTGGCGGAAGGCAGCCTGCGCCGCACAACCTGCGCCCATCCACCTGGCGCAATACCCAGATCAACGACCGCTTTCTTACCCTTAAGGAAATGGAATTTCTCGTCCAGTTCGATCAGCTTATAGGCTGCACGACTGCGAAAGCCCTCTGCCTGCGCACGTTTGACATAGGGATCGTTCAACTGGCGCTCCAGCCATCGCGCGGATTGCGGGCTACGCCGTTTCGAGGTTTTGACGCGTTCCTTGCCCACGGCGCTACGCCCCGAACTGTTGCCGCCAAATGTGAATTTCGCCATCGGTTACCGCCGTTTCCGGCGGCCGGCATCGCTTGCCATAAGCGCGCGCAATATGCCTTCGCGAATACCGCGATCGGCGACGCCCAACCGCTCGCCCGGCCAAATGTCGAAAATCGTTTCCAAAATAGCGCATCCAGCCACCACGAGATCGGCGCGTTCGTGACCGATTGTCGGGAATTCAGCACGCCCCTTGGGTGTTCGGTTGGCTAGGGTCTGGCTGATTTCGCGCATGGCGGAAGTCGGCAGGTGCAGCCCATCAATCTGCCGGCGGTCATAGCTCGGAAGGTTCAGATATACGCTGGCAAGCGTTGTTACCGTGCCCGATGTACCCATCAGCCGATGATCGCCCTGCCCCACGGGCAAGCGAGCAGCAAATTCGGCGAAGCTATCCCGGACTTTCCCACGCATGGCAGCATAGGTTTCCTGCAAAGACTGCTCGTCATCGCCACGGTGCGCCTCACTTTCGGTGAGCGAGACAACACCCCAGGGCACGCTTGCCCAGTCCAGAATTTCGGGAACCACGCCGTCGGTCGATACCAGCACGAGTTCGGTCGAACCGCCACCAATATCGAAAATCATCGCCGGCCCTTCCCCCTCCTCAAGCAGCGCATGGCATCCCATGACAGCGAGGCGGGCCTCTTCCTTGGGGCTTATGACGTCCAAAACGATGCCCGTTTCACGCTTCACACGTTCGATAAACTCAACGCCGTTCAACGCCTGACGGCACGCTTCTGTTGCAACCGAACGGGCAAGAACGACATTGCGGCGCTTGAGCTTGTCTGCACAGACCGAGAGCGCCTCAATCGCGCGGTCCATTGCTGCCTCGCTCATCTTACCGGTTGAATTCAGCCCTTCTCCAAGCCGGACAACGCGCGAAAAGGCGTCAACCACTGTAAAGCCGTCATTTGCAGCACGCGCGATCAGCAGGCGGCAGTTGTTGGTACCGAGATCGAGTGCAGCATAAGCCGTTTTGCCCAGCCAGACATTGCGCGTCTCAGCCTTTGGTTGGGCACTGGCTCGTTGTGGCTGCGGATTGACGGATGAGGCATTTGCGCGCGCGTCATTCCCCTTGCGGGATGCGTCTTGCGTCTTTGCAGTTGGAGCGGTTTTGGATTTTTTCCGGCCCCTTTTTGCGGCCGATTTTCCCCGTCCATCCAACTGCGACGATGGTGCGAATTCTTCGCCCATGGCCGTGCTCACTTCTTATTTTCTATCCGCAAACGGATGCTACCGCGCGGTACTTGACGAACGGGATAACCGAGATAGCCCAAATATTCAAGTTTTTAGACGAAACGGACCGTCACAGGGCCAGTCTGCGATTGACAGGCCAAGCAACGCTCCCTAATTGCCCGCTGCACATTCCCCGGTCGTCTAACGGTAAGACTACGGACTCTGACTCCGTCTATTGAGGTTCGAATCCTTACCGGGGAACCATTTCCTTCTCAACCAATTGATATGTAGAACTTTTCTAGAATGGAAAGGTTTTTCCATGTTTCATCAATGCTTTAAACCGCAGCGATTCGCGGTTTAGACTTTGCAAAAAACTATCGAACTCGAGTTCCAACAGTCTTTCCCACATCCTGGCACCGATTTTGGCAGAGCGGTGCAACCGGAACGATATTCTGCATCCCCTGACGCATAGATTCCTGTTTTGAACAAAAGCGGATACTCAAGGGCGGAACAATGAACTTCCGAAATGTTGTGGAATGAGAATTGTCAGCTTTTGGTCAAACCACCTCAGACCAACTTCATCTTTGCACTGATGGCCCTTGGCAAGCTATGCAGTCGGTTCACGGTAGATTTGCCGGCCTGACGCTCCCCCGGGCTTGCGCAGCGAGGCGACTACGCTTGTTCCCCGGAACCTGGTGGGTCGATACCACCATGTCCGCGTGGAATTGCAAGCAGGAGAAGGCCGAGACTTGCTGAGGTAAGCAGAGCGAGCGTAAACACACTTGCTTCCGGTCCCTCCCCCGCACCATTGAGATAGGCCGGTCCGACAGGCACTAATCTGACTATCATCGCCGGTAATCCCACATCTAATCCCGTAATCGGTACATCAAAGCCGGTGGCACCAAACCAGTTCCAGCCAGCGTGCCAGCCCATCACCCCCCAGATCGAATTTGATCGGCGCACCCAGCTACAGGCAAAAATCGAAAAAACGAAGGTCATGGTCAACATCAACAGCGGCGTTCTGGGCGAAAAGTGAACAAAGGTGAAAGTAGCAGATGACACTATGAAGGCGGCAATTATGTTCCAGCGCCGCATGACGGTGGAGAGCAGCCATCCACGAAAAACGAACTCCTCGACGCTCGCTTGCACGACAAAGCCGGCGAGTAAAAGGGCGATCCAGCCGAGTGCAGCAGGGCTGGTTAAGGCGGGCGCCAGATCAGCGACATGGTATCCGCCGGAAAGCGTTATCGCCACCACGATCGCGCCCATCATCGCTATGCCGATGGCCAGTCCGGTCAGGAACTTTCTAAGCGCTTGTTCGCCGCAAAGTCCTACACTGGCGAGACTTCTCCTTTCGACCCAGTGAATCCAACCAGCTACCGCAAGCCCCAAGGCGATGAACGAAACCAGCATCAGGAAAAAACCGAATGGCCCGCGTGGGGGCCCCATCGGGTCCGTCAAGCCGAGATATGCGAGCCCGAGATCGCCCGGCAACATGCTGGTAGCAACCAGGAAGATGCAGATGAACGGGGCGGCTATACTCGGCGGTATCCAGCCCTTCGGCGCTTCGTCGGAGAAGATCATCTGTGTCATGCCGCGACGGCTAACCGCTCGCTAAAGGCTGCTATAGAATGATCGTGCGGAACAGGTCCGAACGAAGCCACGCTTTTGGCGTGAGGCCAACGCCTTGCGAAATGTGCAGCCAAAATGGTTCTGGTCGACATGGCTGGCGCTATGGGCTGCCTGCGCCAGCGTCGCGCCTTCTGCACTCCGCAGCGGCGCATTTTGGTATCAGCACAATATGGTGCGATTACGGCAGGAACGGCTGCAGCTTGAAGCTGGTAATGCTTACTAACCGATGCTGGCCGCCTTTGTCGCAAGTTCGAAACGAGAGCGGACGCGCAGCACGCGCATCAATAACGAGATATGGTTGCGCACGGTGAATGGCGATAGTGCCAGTTTTCGTCCAATTTCCTTGTTGGAATGGCCATCGCGCAAAAGCAGAAGGATCTCCCGCTGCCGCTTGGTCAATTCCTTCACTTCGACCCGTTCTGGTATATCGTCTTCAGATGAGGCCTTGGTCCGGGCGATCACAAATCCCCCCGCCCGAACGGCCATCAGCGCCTCCGGCATCTCGGCAGTATGAACCGGTTTCACGATATAGGCGTCTGCGCCCACTTCAAAGACTTGATCGATGGTTGCCTGATCATCGAGCATCGAGACGATCATAATCAATGATTTTGGGCAGGATTGCCGAACTTCGGCCAGTGTCTCGCGCGGGTCGATCCCGAGGAAAACCAGATCAAGCACAATCAAATCTGGCACGCCATTTTGGCTAATGGTCGCGAATACCTCGGTCATAATGCCAGCCTACGGCAAATGCGCATTCGGCAATGCTTCACCAACGAGGCGGCACGTGCATAGCTGAACAGCGGATGATCTTCGGAAAAGACGATCTGTGTCATGTCGCACGGGCTAACCGCCCGCCGAAGACGTCTATAGAATGATCGTGCGGAACAGGTCCGAACGAAGCCACTCTTTTGGCGTAAGACCAACTGCCTTGCGGAATGTGCGACCAAAATGGCTTTGATCCGCAAAGCCAGCGCCATGGGCTGCCTCAGCCAGCTTCGCGCCCTCACGCAACATCCGCTTGGCGAGATCAACCCGTCGGTGCTGCAGGTAACGATAGGGGCTGGTGCCCAGCAATGCCCGGAAGTCACGCGAAAGCTGCCAGCGGTCACAGCCAGTCACTTGCTCTAGTTGTTCCAGGCGCGCACCAAAAACAACAGCGGTTTCAAGAAAGTCGCGCGCCATCATCACGGCTGTTCGGTTGGTGATCCTCACGGTTGTCGCCCTGCCAGCCGCATCGTTCATGGCGTAAGCCAGATCATAAAGCGCGTCTTCATAAGCACCGGGATCCTCAATGCCTGCGCAGTCGATAACCATGTTGAAGGCTGCCGCGATCAAGGCGGGATTCGTCGAGACGCCATTAACGATAAACGGCAGCTCCGCCCCGCCAAGCACGGTCTGGACGTGGGTTGGCGGAACATAGGCCGCCTTATAGCTGAATCCGGCCTCATCGTAGCAGTGGCCATCGTGCACTTCGTCAGGATGAAGAATCAGTACCTGCCCCGGCAACGAATATCGCATCGCTCCGCGATAATTGAACGCCTGCACCCCTGCCATCGTCAAGGCGACCGTGTAAGTATCGTGCCGGTGCGGCGAAAACGCTGCCCCGACCAGCCGGTTTGCGACCCGCTCGATCCGCTCGAACGAGCCGGCCGAATGGGATGTGTTTGAAGAATGTACTGCAGAATTCATCGGTAATATATTGAACATTGCGAGCAAGAAGGCAAACCATGCGAATTCCAGCAGGGTAGCCGGGTCGCTTGCAAAACTGTGAAGTCTGCAAGCCTCAACAAACCTTCCGTTGGCGCTTCAATTGAATAGATTGCGGCTATCTACAACCTTTGTATGGACCACAAGCGACCGAATTGTCATCGGTTGGTGACATTCATATGAAGCCCGTCCAACGTCCGCTTCGGGCTAATTTGCATATTCGGCCTGCTTACAATTCCAATGTCACATTTCACAATTGCAAAGCCTGATTCTCGTTATGCCGGACGTCTGAGAACGGCCAAAGTGTGTGCTAGTACCTTCGGAGCTTTGGCCAAAAGAAATCAATAGCCTAATGTGCAAATGACTTTCGGGCGATTGATGGAGTTGTGGCTATGATGGGTGGGCGCTTTTTGACTGTTGCGATGGTGGCTGCCGCATATTTTGGTACATCGTTCGCACCGGCGCAGGCTGCGGCCAAGAATGTCAAAGTCTGTGGCCTCTATTCAACCATTGAACTCGAAACTGGCGAAATCGCAGAAGCGACAGGTGCCGGGGCCAACAGCGTCAGCATGACTATAACCGGTCCTAAAGGCACATGGTGGTTCTATGAGTCAAAAGGAACCGCGAAGATCGAAGCGACCGATACGCAGGTTTTTGCCGACAAGACCAAGAAGATTTATCGGCGCGGCCACAACGCTCTGATTTACATGGTCGTACCGGCAAATGCGAGCACACCCATCATCGCCTCCGCTTTCGGGCAAGATTTTGCCGGCAATCTTCCTGACAAACGCGCCATTTTGGGCACTGCCCAGGACGTGCAAGTCGCGCGACGGATTTTACCTGGTGTGATGAAGAAATGCGACAAGCGCTGGATCCCCGGCCAAGGGTTGAAATAAGCGAGCGCGACTAAGCGCCAGTTTCGTCCCCTGCCCCATCATAGCGGATTTCAAGGAAGCGACCCCGCGTTGCCAGCTTGTCGAGTTCACCGCGGGCGATCTGGCCGGTCATTGTTTCGATTTCCCGGTCAATCAGCTTCAACCCGTCGACGAGTTGCTGCTCGGGAGTCTTGCCGCCATTATCCTGCCGCCTTAGCGGTTCTGGGATGCGTTTATAGCCGTTGATCAGTTCGGGCAGATGTTCGCCGACCAGCTTGCGAACCTCGCGTGAAGCGGGATCGGTTTCGGCCAATGTCTGCAATTGCGGCGCAAGCGCATCCAGCCGCAGACCAATATTCTGCACCAACGGAATGGCCGGAGCAGGCAATGCACGGCGCTGTGCCTCCAGCCAGATTTCGGTTTTGCCTGCCAGCGTGCCTAGATCGGTTTGCCGCAATGATTCAGTCGTCGGCATTGGCATTTCGGGATAGCGCATCAGCGAATAGACTGCTGCCGCGCCCAGCACGCCGGTAATCATCACGCCCCAGAAACCAATGCCATCTAGGATTGCACCGATGATACCCGCGCCAATCAGCAACGCCCCGACCGCAACGCCTGTCCGCGCCAGCTTGCCGAAGAAATGCGCGCGGCGGAGTGCCCGCGATTTCGTCCCGATCGGCGGCCCCATGCGGACACGCTTTAACGAGCGTCGTGCGCTGTCGAGGATTTCATCGGATTGGGAGGCGGGTGAGTTCACGAGCAATACTCTATCAATTCACTCGTCACCCCCGCGAAGGCGGGGGTCCATCACCGACCGATGCAATTTCAATGGCGGATGATGGATTCCCGCCTGCGCGGGAATGGCGAAAACAGGTTTATTCATAGGGAGTTCTCACGCCTCCAGCGAGCTCAACAGGTTGGTTTCGGTCGCGCCCAATTTGGCCTGCGCCGCACCTTCAGCACGCGCGATATAACCCTTCGATTTTTCGACTTCCTTTTCGAGCGCTTCGGACGTCTGCTTCATGCTTTCGAGCGCCTTGACCTTGAAGGTATCGATTGCGTCCATCGTGTCATAGATATTCTGGAACGCACGGCTCAGGGTTTCGAGCGGAATGGTCGACGCCGCTGCCTGTTCGTGGATCGCCGCCGTATTCTCGCGCAGCAGCTTTCCGGTGCTGTCGATGATATTGGCGGTCGTGGTGTTGAGGGCAGTAATCTGGCCGAGCACCAGTCGCTGGTTGGTCATCGCCTGCGCAACCGTCACTGCCGTGCGCAGCGCGCCTACAGTGGTGGTCGAGGCGCGATCCACGCCCTTCACCAGTTCGACATTGTTCTTCTTGACCAGGTCCATCGCCAGATAGCCCTGCACCGTCACAGCCATTTGCGTCAGCAAATCCTGATGGCGCTGGCGGACATAGAATAGCGCGGTTTCGCGGATCGCCTTCGCCTTGGCCGGATCGGAAAGCTCCAGTTCGGCGGCCTTCTCCTCCAGCCGCCCGTCGAGTTGCTTCGAGATTAGGATCATCTGCTCGAGCTTGCCCATCGCCTTCCACAGATTCTGCCGCTCAACGTCGATCGCGGCATTGTCCATCAGCAACTCATCCTTACCATTGGCAAGGCGGCCGAGGATCGAACTGATATGGCCCTGCGCGCTTTGATAGCTGTCGAAATAGTTGCGCAGCTTGTTGCCCCAGGGAATGATGCCGAACAATTTCTGCTTGGTCGTCAAATTCCCGCGCTTCGAAGGATCGAGATCCTCGACTGTGCGCCGCAGTTCGGCGAGGTCTGCACCAACGCCCGACGTTTCGTCCATCTGACGGATTGGGCGATCAAGAAAGCGGTTCGACTGGCCGGCCGCTTCCATGATTTCCTTGCGACCCATATTGGTCAGCTGGTCAACGCGCTTGCCAAATTCCGGGCTGTTCACATCCTGCGCCAGCAGATCAGCGATATAGCCTTCAACCTTTTCGGCCAGTTTGCCCTTCACTTCATCCTCGACGGGAACCAGCCCAACCGCCTTTTCGGCAGCGATCGGTGGCACCGGATCGGGCGGGGTGAGCTTCAGCTCGGTTTCGGTGGCAGTCAGGGTTTCATTGGTCGACATGGGGGTCGATCCTCCTCAGGCAATGATATTAGGGGATAAATGGAACGCAGTTAGTGCGATTTCAAGCAAATCCGGTCTTTGGTGTGTTATTTTTTTAATACACCTGTTGAATCAGGGCTGGAGCGCCTTTTCGACAAGAGGCGCAAGGCCGTCGACGACCTTCGCCACACCTTGCGCGTTGGGGTGAATATTATCGGGCAACATCAGCTTGGGATCGGCAACCACACCGTCGAGGAAAAAGGGATAAAGCAGCGCGCCATATTGCTTCGCCAGCTTGGGGAAGATCGGGTTGAAAGCATTGGCGTAATCGGGCCCCAAATTGGGCGCGGCCAGCATTCCGGTGAGCACCACATCGATGTCGCGCTTTTTGAGTTCATCGAGCATAGCCTTTAGGTTCGCCTCGGTTTCCTTGGGCTGGATTCCACGCAACATGTCGTTTCCGCCCAGCCCCAGCACGACCAGATCAGGCTTCTTTTCGAGATTATCGAGCACAAAGGTCAGCCGCTGCTTGCCCGCAGCAGTGGTATCTCCCGACACCCCCGCATTGTGCACGCGCGCCTTTATGCCGGCCTTTTCGAGCGCTGCCTGAAGCTGCGGTGCCAAGCCCTCAGTCGGGCCAAGCCGATATCCGGCATAAAGGCTGTCGCCGAAAGCCACGACGAGCTTGTCATATTGTGCAGCCTCCGCCTTGGCAGGCGCATTTTGTGCCGTATCGTCCTTCGGCGCGGTTACAGGTGAAGACCCGCATGCAGCAAGGGCTTGGACAAGCAGCAAAGCCACACCATATAGGGCAAGATTCGTCTTCATAAGGAACTCTCCTTGTCCGCAGCAAAATCTGACGCGCCCGATATGGCGATACGGGCGTCGAATGTCACCCTCACGCTTGGCGCCAGCGACGCGCAGGTTTCGATTTTGCGCGGGGTCGATCTGGAAGTGCCTTATGGCGTCAGCGTTGCCCTGCTTGGGCCTTCGGGTTCGGGCAAAAGCTCCCTGATGGCCGTGCTGGCAGGTCTCGAACGTGCCAGCGGTGGTTCGGTGGTGGTCGACGGTCTCAACTTTACCGAGCTGGACGAAGATGAATTGGCGCGCGCACGGCGGGGGCGGATCGGGATTGTTTTGCAGGCATTTCACCTGTTGCCCACGATGACCGCGCTGGAAAATGTGGCGGTGCCGATGGAACTGGCAGGGCTCGATGATCCATTCGGGCGCGCGGCGGCAGAACTTAATGCCGTCGGGCTCGGCCACCGGCTGACGCATTATCCTTCGCAACTATCTGGCGGCGAACAGCAGCGTGTGGCGATTGCCCGCGCAATGGCCGCCGCGCCCAAGATCATCTTCGCCGATGAACCCACTGGCAATCTCGATGGTTCGACCGGCTCATCAATTATCGACCTGTTGTTCGAACGGCGTGCTGCGCTTGGGGCGACACTGCTGATCATCACCCATGATCCAGCCTTGGCCGCGCGTTGTGATCGCGTAATCGCGATGCAGGATGGCCATGTGGTGGAGAGCACCGCTTGAGCCTCTCGCTGGCCAGCCTGTGGCGCATAGCCCGCCGCGATCTTTCCGCGCGCATTCGCGGACTGCGGCTGCTTGCGGTTTGCCTTTTCCTCGGCGTTGCCACGCTGGCAGCCATTGGCAGCCTGACGGCGAGCATCACCGAAGAGTTGTCACGCCGCGGCCAGACCATCCTTGGCGGCGATATCGAAATCGGCATCGCCCAGCGCGAAGCGAGTGAGGCTGAGTTGAAGGCCTTTGCGGCGGTCGGGGCAGTCTCCGGAACGGTCCGCCTGCGCGCCATGGCCATCGGGCCCGAAGGCAGCGACAGTGTGCTTGCCGAACTGAAATCGGTGGACGATGCCTATCCGCTTTATGGCAAATTTCAGTTGCAAGGGGGCAAAGTCGCGTCTGCACCGGCACGCGGTAAAATCTACATCGGCGAAGCCCTAGCCGACCGCTTCAACCTTAGGGTTGGCGGCGCTGTCCGCTTTGGCGAAGCCAGTTTCAAGGTAAGCGGGATTATCGCGGAGGAGCCTGATCGACTTGGCGAGGGTTTCACATTGGGGCCTGTGGCGATTGTCTCGCCAGCCTCGCTTGACGATACAAAGCTCATCCAGCCCGGCAGCATGTTCGAAAGCAAGTATCGCATCAAATTGCCATCCAGCGCCGATCCCGAAGCGGTTGCCAAAGCGCTGGAGCAGCAATTTCCATCTGCCGGATGGGACATAACTGATCGCTCGAACGGCGCACCCGGCACGCGCCGTTTTATCGAACGTATGGGGCAGTTTTTGACGCTCGTCGGCCTTGCGGCATTGGTGATAGCCGGCATCGGTGTCGGCAACGGCGTGGGCAGCTATCTGGAAAGCAAACGCGCGGGGATTGCCACGCTGAAAGTCACTGGCGCGGATAGTGGCATCATCTTCCGCATCTATATGCTGCAGATTTTTGCAGTGGCAGCGGTAGCAATTCTGGTAGGCCTTGCGGTGGGCAGCGTGATGCCAATGGCGATTGGCTGGGTTGCGGGCGATATCCTGCCCGTCGCACCTGGTTTCACCCTGCACCCCCTGCCCCTCATCGTAAGCGCCATTTATGGACTGCTGATCGCATTTGCCTTCGCTCTCCCTCCCCTCGCCCGTGCCCGCACCGTACCCGCCGCCGGATTGTACCGTTCGGTTGTTGAAGGTGCCAAACGCATCGACCGCCGGACTGCTATCTGGGTGACGGCCAGCATCGCCGCAATCGTCGCGCTGGCGGTCGGCACTGCGCGCGAACCGATCTTCTCGCTGGGCTTCATCGGTGCAGCTTTTGCCCTGTTGGTGCTACTCGCCCTGATCGCATGGGGTATGCGGGCGATAGCTTTGCGCCTGCCCCGCCCCAAGTCCCCATTGCCGCGTTTGGCACTTACCAACCTGCATCGCCCAGGATCGCACACACAGGCGCTGGTGATCGCGCTGGGCCTTGGCCTCACACTGTTCGTCACGCTCGCGGCGATCCAGACCAGCATCAACAACGAAATCCAGAACAGCGTCCCCGAACGCGCCCCGAGCTTTTTCGCGCTCGATATTCCGCGCGAGCGGACGGAAGAATTCTCGGCGATGGTCCGCACGGAAGCGCCTGATGCGGAAATCAACCTGATCCCCTCCTTGCGCGGCACAATCGTCGAATTTGGCGGCCAGCGCGTCGATCAGTTGGAGGAACTTCCAGATGGCGCTTGGGTGCTCAACGGCGATCGCGGCCTGACCTATAGCCCGCAGGTGCCAGAAGGCAGCGAAGTCATTGCGGGTAAATGGTGGCCAGCCGACTATAAAGGGCCTGCTCTGGTCTCGCTCGATATCCGTGTCGCGGAGTCGCTTGGCGTCGGCGTTGGCGACAGCCTGACCGTCAGCGTTCTCGGCGTCGAAATCCCCACCGAAATTGCCTCGCTGCGCGAAGTGAAGTGGGAGAATTTCGGGCTCAACTATGCGTTGGTTTTCTCACCCGGCACCTTCGATGCCGCGCCGCATAGCATGGTCGCGACACTGACCGTTCCGGCCGAGGCGGAACGCGCGTTGGCCAAATCAATACCACCAGCTTTCCCCTCCTCGTCGCTCATCGAAGTTGGGGAAGTCGTCAGTCAGGTAACCGTTCTGCTGCAGCAAATGGCGCAGGCGATTGCTGCGGCGGCCTCGATCGCCATCCTTGCGGGTATCGCCGTGCTTGTCGGGGCAATTGCCGCAGCCCGGCAGAGCCGCGTTTACGACAGCGTCATTATGAAGCTGCTCGGCGCGACGCGGCGGCAGATATTGGGCGCGCAGGCGCTGGAATATGCCATTCTCGCGTTGGTGCTTGGTCTTGTCGCACTGGCGCTTGGGTTGGGTGCGGGCTGGTATGTGATCGTGCAAATCTTCGATTTCACCTTCGCCCCGGACCCGGCGACGCTGGCGTGGACGTTGATCGGCGGCGCCGGACTGACTTTTGCGCTGGGTATGTTGGGATCGTTACCGATTTTGGCTGCCCGCCCCGCCGAAGCGCTCAGGAGCCTCTAGCCAAGCGCGCCGCCAGCAGTGCGGACAGCAGCAATTGCGCCATATGGTAGATGATGGCGGGCAGCACGATCAGCCCTGCCGAAGCGCCAAACAGGATCGCCGCCATCGGCGCCCCAGTCGCGATGCTTTTTTGCGCACCGGCAAAGACCAGGCTGATCCGGTCCGCGCGTTCCAGCCCCAGCACGCCTCCGAAAAACCACGCCCCGACAAAGGCAAAAGCCAGCAGCACGCCAAGCAAAGCGCACAACGTCGCCATCGTCCCAAGGTCGAGCGCCGACAGGCTGCCCGAATTCACCGCCCCAGCAAAAGCGACATAGACGGCAATCAGGATCACCAGCCGGTCAAAGAACGACAGCATCGCCTTTTGCCGCTGCGCCCAACCGCCCAGCCAGCCCTGCGCTAATTGGCCCAGCGCAAAGGGCAATAGCAACATGGTTGCGATGCGGATGATCGTATCGCTTCCAATTGTTACTCCCGATGCCGCGCCTAAAACCAGCGCCACCAGCGCAGGTGTCAGCACGATACCGGCAAGATTGGAAAGCGCCGCCCCGACCACCGACGCCGCGACATTGCCGCCACCCATCGAACTGTAACTGATCGCCGACTGCACCGTCGATGGCAGCATCGCGCAATACACCAGTCCCGTCGCCAAAGCCGTAGGCAGCATCCACCCTGCTCCCTTCGCAAGCGCCAACCCGGCCAGCGGCAGGACAACAAAACTGAAGGCTAGCATCGCCCCCTGTACCTTCCAGCTACGTGCAGCCTTCACCACTTCCTGACGCGGTAGTCGCAAGCCGTGGAGGAAAAACAGCGCAAAAATGCTGACGAAACTGACGTCCTGCGCAATCACCAAACCCTGCCCGGATACCGGCAACAGCCAGCCAAGCAGCACCGCGGCCAGAAGCAGGAGCACAAAGCGGTCGGGGATCAGGCGTGAAATCATGGCGATGCGCATAGCAATCCTTGCCGCAGTGCACAAACTAAGCTAAGGGCGCGCGCAATTGACGGTGCCTGTGCACCGCACTCCCAAAAGGCTAGATAAATGTCCCTGCGCAATATCGCCATCATCGCGCACGTCGATCATGGCAAGACAACCCTCGTTGACCAGCTTTTCCGCCAGTCCGGCACCTTCCGCGATAACCAGCGCGTCGAAGAGCGGGCGATGGATTCGAACGATCTGGAAAAAGAACGCGGGATCACGATTCTGGCCAAGCCGACTTCGGTTGAATGGGAAGGCACGCGGATCAACATCGTTGATACCCCCGGCCACGCCGACTTTGGCGGCGAGGTGGAGCGTATCCTGTCGATGGTCGATGGCGTCATCCTGCTGGTCGATTCGTCCGAAGGCGCGATGCCGCAGACCAAGTTCGTGACCGGCAAGGCGCTCAAGCTCGGTCTGCGCCCGATCGTTGTCGTCAACAAGATCGACCGTCCGGACGAGCGCATCCAGGAAGTGCTCGACGAAGTGTTCGACCTGTTCGTCTCGCTCGACGCGACCGACGAGCAGCTGGATTTCCCTGTGCTTTATGCTTCGGGCCGCAACGGCTATGCCAATGAAAATCCGGACTTGCGCGAAGGCACGCTGACCCCGCTGTTCCAGAAGATCGTCGAGCATGTGCCGCCGCCGGCTCTCGAAGTCGACGCGCCCTTCTCCTTCCTCGTGACCCTGCTCGACCGCGATAATTTCCTTGGCCGCATCCTCACCGGTCGCGTCCAGTCGGGCACCGTCAAGGTCAACCAGCCGATCCATGCACTCGATATGGATGGCAAGGTGATCGAAACGGGTCGTGCTTCGAAGATCATGACCTTCCAGGGGCTTGATCGCGTGCCGACCGACGAAGCCAGCGCCGGCGACATCATCTCGATCGCCGGTCTGACGGTCGCAACCGTCTCGAACACCATTGCCGACACCTCGGTCACAGAAGCAATTCAGGCGCAGCCAATCGATCCGCCGACACTGTCGATGCGCTTTGCCGTGAACGATTCGCCGATGGCGGGCCGTGAAGGCACCAAGGTTACCAGCCGCATGATCCGCGACCGCCTTGAGCGCGAAGCGGAATCGAATGTCGCGATCAAGGTAACCGAAAGCGAAGACAAGGATTCGTTCGAGGTCGCAGGCCGCGGCGAACTCCAGCTCGGCGTGCTCATTGAAACGATGCGCCGCGAAGGTTTCGAACTCGGCATCAGCCGACCGCGCGTGCTCTATCGCGAAGACGAAAACGGCAATCGCACAGAGCCTTATGAAACCGTCGTCATCGACGTGGATGATGAACATTCGGGCACCGTTGTCGAGAAAATGGCGCTGCGCAAAGGCGAAATGACCGACATGCGCCCCTCGGGCGGCGGCAAGACCCGCATCACCTTCAGCGCCCCTTCGCGCGGCCTGATCGGTTATCATGGCGAGTTCCTCTCCGACACACGCGGCACCGGCATCATGAACCGCCTGTTCGAAAAATACGGCCCCTATCGCGGCCCGATCGAAGGCCGTAAAAATGGCGTGCTGATTTCGAACGGCAATGGCGAAGCGGTTGCCTACGCCCTCGGCCCCTTGGAAGAACGCGGCATCCTGTTCGTATCGCCGGGTGAAGCGCTGTATGAAGGCATGATCATCGGCGAAAATGCGAAGCCCGAAGACCTTGAAGTCAACCCGATGAAGTCGAAGCAGCTGACGAACTTCCGTTCGACCGGCAAGGACGACGCCATCCGCCTGACCCCGCCCAAGATCATGACGCTGGAACAGGCCATCGCCTATATCGATGATGATGAAATGGTCGAGGTAACACCCAAGAACATCCGCATCCGCAAGGCCCTGCTCGACCCGCATGAGCGCAAGAAGGCCAGCCGGAAGAAAGAGGCGGCTTAAAAATGTACTATCTCACCAATGAGCTTCCTCAACCGGTGGGATATGTTACAATTTCCGAAACAGGTCCTTGGGTGTCATGGTTAGCGGCGTCTATCCCGCAAGGATTACATCAGGATGTAAGAAATCGACTCATTTCCAACTTGAAGCACATTTTTGTGGGGTTGGAAATGAAGGCTGCGCTAATCATTCCGCATCATCGTCGCGAACAGGGCCACTCACTGCTGTTTGAGCCTTATGCACAAATTTTGCATTTCGAGTTTTGCACTGGTGTATTCTCCATTTGCGAAGGCATCGGTTCTGCCCGCCACCTTGTCGATACAGGCCGTGATGGCTCTGCCGGTGAGCGCGTGTTTTTCAACCAATGGAAAGAAGCGCTGACAGGATATGTCGGCCCACAAGATATCCAGCAATTCCAAAACTCTCTGGATTCTGTGAGGTCGGTGCGAGATCGGCTGCATCAAGACAGGCTTGGGGCTCGTGAAAACATCGATTGGCATAGCTTTGATTATGAAGTGGCATTTGAACCGGGCTTATACGCGCTTCAAAATGTGCTTCGTCTGAACCAAGAACGAATCCCGGCAACAACCAACCTTACCCAGTAGACTATTGAAACAGCCATCGGAACACATGCCATCTTGCCATCTTGCCATCTTGCCATCAAAAGCATAAACTACCCGCATGACAGCCCCCCAACTCTCCGTCCGCTCCGCCAAAGCGCGCGATTTGGCGCATCAGCTTTCGGCGAAGGAAAAACGGCCCATCCACGCGATTGTTGAAGATGCGCTGGTTGAATATGCCAAGCGACATCCCAAGGAGGATGCTGCATCCTTCCTGCGTCGTCTGCGCAAAATCGGTGAAGACATCGAAGGCTATGACGAGGCCATTACCGAGATGCAGGAATTCATCGACGCCCAACGCAAGCCGCATCACGGCATCGATTTGTGATCCTGCTCGACACGAATGTCCTTTCGGAACTGATGCGCCCTCGACCCGATGCGAAAGTGGCGGCGTGGTTTGAAACGGCAGCGGACGAATCTGTAATCGCAACCCCCGCATTGGCGGAGATTGCCTTTGGCGTGGAAAAACTGCCACCGGGCAAACGCAGATTTGCCTTGGAAGAACAGCTTTCCGAATTGCGGGTGTTTTTTGCGAACAGAACCTTTGCCTTCACCGGACAATCCGCCACCATCTTTGGCAGTGTGATGGCCGAAGCCTTGAAACAGGGCCACAATATGGGGGTGATGGATGGCATGATTGCTGCGATCGCAACCGAACAAGACGCGAAGCTGGCGACCCGAAATGTCCGCGATTTCAGATGGGTTTCGCTTCAGCTGATCAATCCTTGGGAAGCCGCTTAGAGTCAGATTACTTTGGATAGAACTAACTATCTCGTCACCCCCGCGAAGGCGGGGGTCCATCACCCGAGGACCAAAATTCAGCTGCCGGTGATGGATTGACGTCCCGTCACTTCGTTCCCCGCCTTCGCGGGAATGACGATACAACTTAAAGTTATCCTAACCTAAACCGCCTCCCCCGCCCAAGGCGTTTTGTTGCCGCTACACCGCCAAGGCGGCAGCGGTCCCACTCGCCCAGGCCCATTGGAAGTTGTAGCCGCCTAGCCAGCCGGTGACGTCCACGGCCTCGCCAATGAAATGCAGGCCAGGAACGGTTTTGGCCTCCAGCGTCTTTTGCGAGAGGCCATCGGTGGCAACGCCGCCGCGAGTGACTTCGGCCTTGGCATAGCCTTCGCTGCCATTGGGGTGAAAGGTCCAGCTATCGAGCCGCGCGCCGGCTTCTGCCAGTTTGCGATCGGATTGGTCGGCAAGGTTGCCGTTGAGCGCCAACTGCCCTGCCAGCGCCTCTGCCAGCCGACCGGGCAAATGCCTTTCGAGCGTAGAGCGCACTGTCGAGCGCGGGTTGGCGCGTTTGGCCTCAGCCAATATCGTTCCCGCAGCGGTATCGGGCAGGAAGTCTATCCGGATTGGATCGCCATTGGACCAATAGCTGCTGGCCTGCAGGATGGCGGGGCCGGAAAGCCCCCTGTGCGTGAACAAGGCTGCCTCGCGAAAGGCGGCCTTTCCGGCTGTTGCAATCACTTCCGCAGACACGCCTGAAAGCTCCCGAAACAGCACATCGTCACCGCCCAGCGTCAGCGGGACCAGTGCAGGGCGCGGTTCGACCACTTTCAATCCGAACTGGCGGGCGAGATCATAAGCGAAACCGGTCGCGCCCATTTTGGGGATGCTCGGCCCGCCCGTCGCTACGATCAAGCGCGCGGCGGAAGCGGAGAGATTGCCATAGGCAATGCGGAAACTGCTGCTGTCATGCGATACCTCTCGCACATCCAGCCCAAAGGCAAAATCGACCCGACCACCGAAAACGACCGCCTTGTCGCACTCGTCCATCAGCATCGAAACAATCTGCCGCGCGCTGCCGTCGCAAAACAACTGACCGAGCGTCTTTTCGTGAAAGGCGATGCCGTGCGAGGCGACCAGATCGATGAAATCCTGCGGCTCATATCGCCCCAGCGCGGACTTGGCGAAATGCGGGTTGGCGGAAATATAGCGTTCCTGCGCGTTCTGGCTCGTCGCATTCACATTGGTGAAGTTGCAACGCCCGCCGCCGGAAATCAGGATTTTCTTACCCGGACCCGAGGCGTGATCGATCACCAGCACGCGCCGCCCGCGTTGCCCCGCCGTCAGCGCAGCCATCAGCCCGGCTCCACCTGCACCTAATATGATGGCATCGTAATTTCCGGCTTTCATCGCACGCCTTTTGCATGTCATGATGGATTCATGAAGAAATATATCGCCCTGCTCGCTCTGGGTGCGCTCGCCGCACCGTCACTCGCCAATGATAGCACCGCCGCAATCGGCATCGGCGGAATCGAACTCACGCAGAATGATGCGATCAGCATGGACAGCGAAGACCTGTTCCTTTCGCGCAAACTGGTAACGGTGAAATACCGCTTCACCAACAACAGCGCCAAGGATGTCGAAACGCTGGTCAGCTTTCCGCTGCCGCCGCTGCCCACCGGCCTCGAAGGCATGATGGATATCGCCTCGGTTTCTGACTGGCGACAGCAACTGGAGTTCAAGACGCTGGTCGACGGAAAGCCCGTTGAGCTTGGTTATCATGAAGCTGTAGTGATCGAGGGCCGTCCGCAAGTTCGCGATGCAGAGGCGCGGCTCAAAAAACTCGGTTGGCCGGTGCGCTATTGGGACGACTATGAATTCGTCGAAAAATATGTCGACAAGCTAAGCGAGCGTGAAAAAGCGAAATTGCTGGCCGACGGGTTGCTCAGCAAAGAACCCGATTCCGGCTATATCTCCCCAAATTGGCAAGTGCAGGCGCATGTCACCCGCAAGCAGCTCTTCCCTGCAGGCAAAACGATTACGGTTGAACATAGCTATAAGCCGATTGCGGGCGGCAGTGTGGGCGGGATGCTGACGCCCGAATATCGCAAGGAAAGCGAGTATTTTAACGAGTATCAGGCCGCCTACTGTATCGACAGCGCGTTCCTGAAAGGCTTTGACAAACGCATCGGTGCTGAGCGTGCCAAAGCCAAAGCACGCGGCGACGAATATGGCGTCGCCTATACCGAGCACTGGCTGGACTATGTATTGAAGTCGGGCGCAAACTGGAAAGGGCCAATAAAGGATTTCCGGCTTGTCGTTGACAAGGAAAAACCGGAAAATCTGGTCAGTTTCTGCATGGATGGGGTGAAGAAGATCAGCCCGACTCGCTTTGAAGTGCGCAAATCCAACTTTGAACCTGCGCGCGACATCCAGATCCTGATCGCTGAATTCTATGATCCTAACGCCTTGTAATATGGCGTATTGAGAGTGATTCTCAAAAAATCCAAAACCCTGCTACATAGGTCAGGTTCTTCTGGTTGACAGTTTCGGGAAGGAGCCTGTCCATGGAGCGTTTCGAAGATCATGACGAATTGACGGAAACCGAAGCCAGCGGCGGTGTGAAAGAACATGGCGTGCGCTATGTCCTCGGCATTTCGCTATTCTTGGCAATCGTTCTACTGTCGATCATGTGGATCATTCCGGCGGCGAATAGCAGCGGCTAGACCATTGCCATCAGCGCGTCTTTGCGGCAAAGGCGCTGGCCATGACTGACAGCAATAATCTTCCGCCCGACCGCCTTTCGATTCACCCCTTCAGCGAGTTTTTCGATCAGGACGCGCTATCACGCGGTATCGGCATCCGCTTCAAGGGCGAGCAGAAGACGACGGTTGAGGAATATTGCATTTCCGAAGGCTGGATAAAGGTCTCCGCTGGCAAAAGCCGCGACCGCCACGGCCGCCCGATGCAACTGACCCTCAAAGGCCCTGTCGAAGCATGGTTCGAAGATCTGGGCGACGACGCACCGGTCGCGAAAGCCTAGCTTTTCGGAAAGATTGAGATCAGCTTCGCGATCTGTTCGTTGATCGGATCGAGTTGATCGTCTTGCGTCTTACCGAGGCGAACGATTGTCAGACGGTGTCGCGGCGAAACCACCACGAACTGACCCAGATGGCCGAGGGCCGCAAAAACGTCAGATGGAGCCTTTCCAGGGAACAGAACCTGATCCCTGCCCTCCGGCCGCCTTTTGTTGAGCCAGATATGTCCACCATAGGCCGGATCGTTCGTACTTGATGACTTCATAAAGCGCGTCCAGCTGGTCGGCAGCAATTGTGCCGAGCGGACCGAGCCATTGTTGCGCAGGAATTCGCCGAACTTCGCCCAGTCGCGCGCTGTAGCATGGATCATGCTGCCGCCGAGCATTGTGCCGCTGCGGTCAAATTCGGGAACCGCACTCGTCATACCTAATGGTTCAAACAAGCGCCCACGGGCATATTCGAGCATCGCGTTACGTCGGACAACGGGATCACTGCTGTCAGTCAATGTCCGCGTCATGATGTCGGCCAATATATGACTGGTCGCGGTCGAGTACTCAAAATGACGTCCGGGCTCCGCCTCCAGATTGCGCTTTTCCGCATAACGCGCGACATTTTCGCGGCCGTCAAGGAACAAAAGGCGGGTTGTATCAGCCTCATAGATGGCTTTGTCGCCCTCTGCCATTTCAGTATGGTCGAGCCCCGACGACATATGCAGCAAATGGCGCAAAGTAATCTTGGCCCGCGGATCGCCGGGGCTGGCCCATTCGGGAACCGGAGCCGGATCATCGAGTACCAGCAAACCATCAGCCACCATCATGCCGATGAGCGTGGCCGTAACACTTTTTGCCATTGACCAACTGATCAGGCGACTATCTGGTCCATAACCGGGTGCATAACGCTCCGCGACTACCCGACCACCGTGCATAACGACGATCGCGCGGGTTTCCTCCAGCGCTGGATCTTCGAAAAAGGGTGCAATGTTCGAAGCAAGACGTGCCTTTCCGGGCGCCGCATCGTCGGCAATTTTTTCAATCGCCGGCAAAGTGTCCGCAGGCTTGGGCTCGGCTTCACCGCCGCAACTTGCGAGCAGCAATGAAATGGCGGTTGGACCAAGCGGCAATTTATATCTAGGCATGGCGCAGATGAATGCACCAGGAAGGCAAGCCATGGCAACCGCAACTTCAAAGCCGCCGACAAAAGATGGCTGGCCGCTGGCTAAGAAAATCAAATATGGTGCAGCTGCCATTGGCGCGTTGCTTGTCCTCTGGCTCATCTTCAACTTTGCCGACATCAAGGCGCAGGCCAAACTTGGCGCATCCTATGGTGCGCATATCGCCTGTTCATGCCGCTATATTGAGGGCCGGTCGTTGGCTTCGTGCGAGAAGGATTTCGAACCGGGAATGGCGCTGGTCTCACTCAGCGACGATCCGGACAACGAGCGAGTAACAGCTTCAGTTCCCCTACTTGCCGAGGCGGTAGCCGAACGACGTGGCGAATTTGGCTGTATTCAGTTGAACCAGAGCGAAATCGAAGCGCTCGACTAAGCAACAGCACTTAGCAAGGCGCCTGCAGTTTCTTCAATCCAGCCGCCGCCCAATACTCTGTCACCTTCATAGAGCACCGCAGCCTGCCCTGGTGCGACGCCATATTCGTCCGACGCAAAACGCAGCCATTCGCCGTCCATCATCGCGGGAACAGGTTTGGCGAGGGAACGCACCTTGGCCATCACCTGACGTCCTTGGACATCCGCAAGCCAGTTGGGTTCGACGATGCGCGCCGCACCGACGGCCAAGGCGCACTTTGGTCCGACAACGACCGCCTGCGTTTGCGGATCAAGCCGGACGACATAGAGCGGCTCCGAAAGTCCACCGATTTCAAGCCCGCGCCTCTGCCCCACCGTATAATGAATCAGCCCTTTGTGCCGCCCTAGTTCGCGACCTTCCATATCGACGATGGGACCATCGCTATCCGCTTCGGGCCGAATTTTGCGGACTACCGCTGCATAGTCCCCATCAGGTACAAAGCAGATATCCTGGCTGTCTGGCTTGTTGGCGACGACCAAACCCATTTCCTGAGCAATTTCACGCACCGCAGGCTTGGGCATACCGCCCAATGGGAAGCGTAAAAAATCTAGCTGCTCCCCGGTAGTTGCAAACAGGAAGTAACTTTGGTCTCGGGCGGGATCGAGCGCGCGGTGCAGCTCTGGCCCTGACGCACCCTCGATACGGCGGACATAATGGCCGGTCGCCAGACAATCCGCACCCAATTCCTTAGCGAGAAGGAACAGGTCGGTGAATTTCACACCCATATTACAACGCACGCACGGGATGGGGGTGCGGCCACGCATATATTCATCTGCGAAATGGTCGACTACCGAATCGCGGAACCGGCTTTCATGATCGAAGACATAGTGCATGATGCCCAGACGGTCGGCGACGGCACGTGCATCGCGTATATCCTGACCGGCGCAACAGCTCCCGGCCCGCTTCACCGCACTGCCATGATCATAAAGTTGCAGCGTAACGCCAATCGTCTCTGCGCCAGATCGCGCGGCAAGCGCAGCAACGACCGACGAATCGACTCCACCCGACATCGCGACCACGATTCGCTTGCCAGCCAGATTCGGGCCCAGTTGGAAATCCGCAGAGAAAGTTATTTCATTCATGACGTGCGCATATGATGCGGTTTACCCAAATTATCCAGCAGCCGTGTGCAATTTCTCGTTTCGAAACAGATTTTGCCGCCAATTGATAACCGCTGTTAACCTCACCTAATGCGGTGTGAATGTGACTTTTACCAGACGTTATGCGTCACAGTGTAAAAGCACGTCATGGATTTGAGTTTCAGCAACCAATTTGGAAAAACCGCAGCGTCTCCGCCTGTGAACATGAAGTTCACACGGATCATTGCTACGGCTGTCGCGCGCCAGATGGGCGGCAAAAGTTGCACCTATAACTTTCGTTCAACGCAAAATTATAACGGCACACCGGATCCGCTTCAGGATCGTATCGATTATTTTTCGAGCCGCCAAAATGCTGCAACTCCTTGCAGAAATGGAGCTTTTCTTCCGGGTGGCGACGAGGAACGCAAGGCAATTAATAAAGATGAAGTTGGCATTTACCCTGCTGCTTCAGCGATTGGCAAACCATATCCAGACATAAATGGTTTGCCGGATTTACCGGAATATTTGCGGGGCATGGAAAATCGAGGACGTAATGATTGAAAACCAGAAAATCCGACCTGCGCAAGTGGTAGGCCCGCTTGGGGAACCGCTGACCGTTGATTCGTTGCCGCCACCGGAAACGACCCGTTGGGTCGTACGTCGCAAGGCAGAGGTTGTAGCCGCCGTCAATGGAGGGCTGCTGACTATTAGCGAAGTTTGCGAACGCTATGGCCTCACCCTTGAGGAATTTGCTTCGTGGCAGCGCGCCATCGACCGCTCCGGTATGCCTGGATTGCGGGTAACGCGTATTCAGCATTATCGCGATCTATACGAACGCCAGCAAAAATACTGAAATCCACAACAGCGGACAGGAAAGCCCGGCATGACCGGGCTTTTTTGTTGTCCTGTGTAAACTGTTTTAGTCGGCTAAATCAGTAATTGCCTTCCAGCGTACAGCGATTATGATTCCTGCAGGCAATTCAGATGCCTTAAATGAGCAGGAGGACATTCTATGGGTTGGATAATTGCAATCATCGTGGGCGGCATAGCCGGCTGGCTTGCCAGTAAAGTGATGAACCGTGATGCTTCCATGGGCGTAATCTGGAACGTCGTTGCCGGTTGCGTAGGATCTGTCGTGGGCAACCTCATCGCCAACCGGTTCGGCATCGTTGGCAGTGTAAAAGAATTTTCGATCACAGGCCTGATCGTCGCTTTTGTCGGCGCAGTGATTGTACTGGGCATCCTGAATCTGGTACAACGCGGCAAAGTCCGCTAAATTTTTTACCGTAAATTTGTAACAAGGCCGGGGCAACTTTTGCTCCGGCCTTTTTATTTGCCCTAGTCCATTTCAATGTCGTTTGTCGAAAATCGTGGCAAAGGTGCCTTTTGTGCTGTTTTCCTTGGCTACTGGCCGTATTTGTCCAGCTGTACCGGCATAATCCCGGCTTGCACCCGGTGATTTATTGCAATAATACACCGACAAACGATACACACACCAAATCTCCCACGCGCGGCGACCCGGATGGACAGAATAATGAACTTTGAAACGAGCATAGCTAGCGACACCGACTTGTTGGATCCGGAGGGTGCGGCAAGCAGTCGGCGCACGCGCAATTTTATTATCGCAATTGTATTGCTCACGGCCGCAGCGATGGCTGCCGCCTATTTCTTTTTTGGCGGAGCAACTGCCAAAGAAGAAGCGGCTGCAGCGGCGGATAAACTGGATCAGGCACAGACGGTATCGGTAGTCGCCCCAGGACGCGAAACCGTAGCGCGCGCGATTTCGGCGACGGGCACTTTGGCTGCCCGCCGCGAAATTCCCGTTGGCGTTGTTGGCGAAGGTGGCCAGGTCTCGCAGGTATTTGTCGATGCCGGCGACTGGGTCCAACAAGGGCAGGTTTTGGCCAGCATAGAACGCTCGGTTCAGTCCCAACAGATCATCGGTCAGGAAGCACAAATCAACGCCGCACGCGCGGATCTGCAATTGGCACAGAATGAACTCGAGCGCGCACTACAACTCGTCAATCGAGGCTTCATATCAAAGGCCGATGTCGATCGGAAAACAGCAACCCGTGACAGTGCACGGGCCCGCGTCAGCATAGCGGATGCCCAGCTACGCGAACTTCGCGCCCGGACAGCGCGGCTCGACATCCGCGCACCCGTTGGCGGATATGTGCTCGAACGTAGCGTCGAACCCGGCCAAACTGTCAGCCAAGGCAGCGGCGTTTTGTTCCGCATGGCTAAAGGTGGTGAACTGGAACTGCAGGCGCAGCTGGGCGAAACCGATTTGGCGGCGATTTCCGTAGGCGTGCCGGCCACGGTGACGCCCGTTGGCAGCGACCGTCAGTTTAACGGGACGATCTGGCAGATAGCGCCCACCATCAACCAACAGTCTCGCCAAGGCATTGCCCGCATCGCGCTGCCCTTTGACCGCGCTCTGAAACCGGGTGGATTTGCTGCGGTTGAAATCAAGGCAGGTGCTGTCACTGCAGCAGTGCTGCCCGAATCCGCCATCCAGAACGACCGCGACGGAAGCTTTGTCTACATCGTGAACAAGCAGAACAAGGTTCAACGCCGTGCTGTCAAAACCGGCATTATCACACAGCAAGGTATTGCGATTAACGAAGGCCTCGATGGAACCGAACGCGTCGTTCTCTACGCAGGCGGCTTCCTCAACCCGGATGAAACGGTGAAACCCAAGCTGGTCAAAACAGCTGCACAGAGTGCTTCACGATGAACTTCCGGAACATTTCCGCTTGGTCGATAAGAAACCCGGTTGTTCCTATCGTCCTGTTCATTGCGCTGACAATCGCCGGTGTGATGGCGTTCAACAATATGGACGTTCAGAACGACCCGGACATTGAGTTTCCGGTGGTTGTCGTTGCGATATCCCAACCGGGTGCCTCACCGGTGGAAATCACTACGCAAATCACGCAAAAGGTGGAGTCTGCGATCCGCAGCGTCCAGGGCGTGCGCAATATCGATTCGTCCGCTTCGGAAGGTAGCACCTCCGTCAGCGCCGAATTTGAGATTGGGGATGATATCAACGCGGCTGTCAGCGAAGTCAAAAATGCTGTCGACCAGATTCGCGGAGACCTTCCCGACGGGATCTTGGAACCTCAGGTGTTCAAGGTAGCGACATCAAGCGACCCCATTGCCTATTTCGCGGTTGAAGCGTCTGACATGACCCTCGAACAGCTGAGCTGGTTTGTCGACGACACAGTTTCCCGCCGCCTGCTTGCAGTCGAAGGCATGGCCTCGGTCAGCCGCAATGGCGGCGTCAATCGCGAAATTCGCGTAATTCTTGATCCTGCCAAAATGCAGTCGCTTGGTGTCACCGCAAGCCAGATCAACTCGGTTTTGCGTCAACAAAATCTGAATGCTGCTGGAGGACAATCTGAAATTGCCGGTTCACGCCAGTCGGTTCGCATCCTTGGTAACGCGGCCAATGCCTATGAATTGGGCCAGCGCAATGTCAGCATTGGCGGCGGTCGTTCGGTCAAATTGTCCGACGTTGCCGAAGTCACCGACGGCTATAGCGAACAGCGCTCGATGGCTTTTGAAGGTGGCCGGCAGGTCGTCACATTCGGCATGTCGCGCGCCAAAGGCGCTTCCGACGTGACCGTGTTCGACAATGCCACCATCGAAATGGAAAAAATTGCCAAGGAAAATCCGGGCATCAAGTTCACTCCACTGTTCAACAGCGTCGCCTATACCAAGGCCCAATATAAAAGCTCGATGGCAGCGATGATCGAGGGTGCATTGCTCGCGATCGTCGTCGTGTTCCTTTTCCTGCGCGATTGGCGCGCGACCATCATATCTGCAATTGCCATCCCGTTGAGCGCCATTCCCACTTTCTGGTTTCTCGACTTGATAGGCTTTACGCTCAACAGTTTCACTTTGCTGGCACTTGGTCTTGTTGCCGGTGTGCTGGTTGACGACGCGATTGTGGAAATCGAAAACATCGTCCGGCATATGCGCATGGGCAAATCGGCCTATCAGGCCTCAATCGACGCCGCTGATGAAATTGGTCTTGCGGTTGTTGCAACAACCTTCTCGATTGTGGCTGTTTTCCTTCCTGTTGGCTTGATGCCGGGCGTGGCAGGCCAGTTCTTCAAGAATTTCGGACTGACCGTTGTCGCTTCGGTGCTGATGAGCCTTGCCGTCGCGCGCATGATAACGCCGATGATCGCTGCCTATTTCCTGAAATCTGGCGGGATCGCAGAGCATGGCGAAGGCCCGTTGATGGACCGCTATATGAAAATCCTTCGTTGGTCCTTGGGCCACCGTCGCTGGATGATGGGCATCGGAGTCCTTTCACTGGCGCTCACCATTGTTCTGATGGTTGTCCTGCCCAAACAGTTTTTCCCGGACGGCAATCAGGATTTCAGTCGCATCCGCATCGAAATGGTCCCGGGCACTACTCTGGAGCGGACCAAGGCTGTTTCGGATGAAGTAATCGCGATCATCACCAAGCAGCCCGAGGTGAAAACCGCGCTGCAGAGGGTTGGCGAAGGCAGCGGCAATATTTTCATCACGCTTCACGAAGATCGGGAGCGGACAAGCCAGGAATTCGAAGAGGCGCTCACCCCCGCTCTGTCAAAAATCGCCGATGCTCGGGTGACTTTTCAAGTTAATGGCCCTGGTGGCGGCGGTTCTGGACGCGATGTTTCGGTCATGCTGTCGGGTTCAGACCCGGCCCAACTTGACAAGACAGCTCAACGGCTTGTCGAGGAGATGAAGACAGTCAAGGAACTGAGAGCCCCTCGTATCGCGGCCGACCTTCAGCGACCTGAGTTGATTATAACGCCGCGGCTTGACCTTGCCTCGCAACTGGGAGTTACTACGGTCGCTCTCAGCCAGGCGATCCGGATTGCGACGTTAGGCGATATTGACCAGAATAGCGCGAAATTCTCGCTTTCTGACCGGCAGATTCCGATCCGCGTAATGCTCGCCAAAGAATCGCGCCAGAATTTGGCGAACATCCGCAATCTGCCTGTACCCACGGCAAATGGCGGATCGGTGCCGTTAGAGCGCGTTGCAGAAATTAGCTTTGGTGCAGGGCCGACGGCGATTCAGCGGCGGAACCAGAATTTCCGTATTTTTGTTGGGGCAGACTTCGCGCCCGGCATCGTAGCATCCGACGCCGATGCCAAAATCAACGAACTGCCGGTAATGAAGAATTTGCCGACGGGTATCTCACGCGCTCCATTTGGCAGTCAGGAATGGGAGCAAGAAATGCAGCGCGACTTCAGTATCGCGCTAATCTCTGGAACCCTGCTCGTGTTTGCGGTGCTCGTGCTGCTTTACCGCCGCTTCATGTCGCCTCTCGTGAATATGGGTTCGCTGCTGCTGGCGCCTCTCGGCGGAATGCTGGCGCTAGCGCTTGTCGGCCAACCGATTTCGATGCCCGTGTTTATCGGCATTTTGATGCTCTTTGGAATTGTGGCGAAGAACTCGATTCTCTTGATCGACTTTGCGATCGAAGAAATGGAACGTGGCGTTCCCAAGTTCCAGGCCATTATGGAAGCTGGTCACAAGCGCGCCCAACCGATTGTGATGACTACAGTCGCTATGACCGCGGGCATGGTACCCACAGCGCTGTCAATCGGCGGCGACGGGCAATGGCGTGCCCCTATGGGAACTGTTGTGATTGGCGGTCTTATCGTTTCTACGCTGCTGACACTTCTTATCGTTCCAGCTGGATTCAGCCTTGCGGATGGACTTGAAAAGCGAATGGGCCCCTGGTTGCGCGATCGCTTACTGACGTTCAAACTCGGTGACGATGCCGACGATCCAGAGAGCCGTTCAAAATCAGGTGGCCCGTCTACAGGAATGGCACCGGGTTTGCAGCCTGCGGAGTGACTTTACCGTCATGGCACGCTAAGCGGTTGCTTGAATGGTAAAATCGGTCAGCCAGCTCAATCAGGCAGAACGTGAGCGCTATACATGGCGCGATGACGAACTGCGCAAGATGCGCCGTATAGCTACGGCGTTGCTCATCCTGATGGCGCTGCTGTTTGTCGCGGGCATCCATCTCGAGCGCAATGTGCATCCGCACTGGGGCTTTTTAACTGCCTTTGCCGAGGCTGGCATGGTAGGCGGTCTGGCAGACTGGTTTGCGGTGACCGCATTGTTTCGTCATCCGTTGGGAATCCCGATCCCGCACACGGCGATCATCCCGAACAACAAGGAACGCCTCGGCAGAACGTTGGCGGGTTTCCTGCGCACCAATTTTCTGCGCACTGGCATAGTCGCGCGCAAAGTTCAGACGATGGATGTCGCAGGCGCGATGGGGCGTTTCTTGACGACACCTGGGTCCGGCGAAGGCCGGATGCGGATGGGGGCCTCTCGGCTGCTGGGCGACATTGTCGAATCGCTCGATGACGAACGGCTGGGCGGCATTGCCAAAGGCGCGGTACGTACCCAGCTTCAAAAGCTGGATATTGCGCCGCTGCTCGGACAATTGCTGGCCGCGATGATCAAGGAACGGCGGCATTTACCCGTGCTCGATGGCATCATCGCATGGGCCGCCAAGACACTCGAAGCCAACGAGCACATCATCCGTGCCATGGTCGAGGAACGGGCAGGAACCATCATGCGCTGGACCGGGCTTGATGACCGCTTGGCCAACGCGATTGTCAGCGGCCTTGAAAAACTACTTGGTGATATGGCCGAAGACCCCGACCATCCCTTGCGCGAAAAGGGTGAAGAGGGGCTGGAAAAGCTCGCGCATGGTTTGCGTCACGACAAGGAATTGCAGGCCAAGGTTAATCATTGGAAGCAGGAGCTGTTGAAGAACCCGGCTTTCGCCAAATGGATCGATGGGTTATGGGGCCAAGGTCGCGATGCTTTGCTGAAGGCCGCGCGCAATCCCGATGCAGCGCTGGCCGGAAGCTTTGGTGAAGCGCTAACCAAGCTAGGCACCACTCTGCAGGATGATGAACGGTTAAAGCGTCAGATCAACCGCTTTGCCCGCCGAGCCATCGTCGGCACCACCGAAAATTATGGCGACCAGATTGTAAGCCTGGTTTCAGATACAATTGGTGGATGGAATGCCAGCACGATCACCGACCGCGTTGAAAATGCCGTTGGTAGCGATCTTCAGTTCATCCGCATCAACGGCACGCTGGTTGGCGGACTGGCCGGGATCATTATCCACGCCGCTTCGCTAATGCTCTGACGTTCAATTCGCCGCTTTAATCATATCCTCTATGCGGACGAACTTTTCGCGCGGAGCCCCTTCCCTTGCCCGGGCAATTTCGGCTTCCTCGATCTTCTTCCAATCGGAAAATTTGACGATTTGAACGCCGCGGTGTTCGAGTAGCGCATCGAGTGCCGCACGCCCCTGCTTACCTGCTCCGTCTGCGATATCGTCGGCAACGGCTTCGATGATCATATAACCATCGGGCCGGTTGGTACCGATTGTGCCTGAAGGCCCACGCCGGGCCCAACCGACGCAATAGAGCCCCGGAAGGATGCGGCCTTCGACATTGGCAAAGCGGCCGCGGCCATGTTCATAAGGCACGCCTTCGATTGAGGGTGTCTGGTAACCGATACAGGCAACAACCATTGAGCAATCAATCGCATAAGTTTCGCCGGTTCCCCGGCTGCGCAATTCGCTGTCGAGTTCGGTGCGCTCGACAATGATCCTCTCGACTTTACCATTTCCCTCAATCGCAACGGGGGCAGCGAAGAAATCAAATTCAATGGAAATCGGCTTGGTTGCCCTATAACTCTCAGGGATGGCCGCAAATTCGCGCAGGCAGGTCACCGATTTGCGCATGCCTGGTTCAAGCAGCATGTCGTCACCCTCGTCGGGTAAATCCGCGCGGTCAACATAGGGGCACGCCCGTTCCAGATGCCCCAGTTCGCCCAATTCCTTGGGGGTCATCGCAATCTGGTGCGGTCCTCGACGGCCAACGATTGTCACCTCTTCGGTATTGGCGGTTTGGAGCATATCAAGCGCATGGCTGACGATATCTGAACCCCCGAGTTCGGCACGGGTTTTGGAAAGGATGCGCGCAACATCGAGCGCGACATTGCCGTTCCCGATAATCGCTACATGCTTTCCCTCAAGGGGTGGCTCAAGATCGGTAAAATCAGGGTGTCCGTTATACCATCCGACGAATGCCGCACTTCCATAGACGCCAGGCAAGTCTGACCCCGGAATGTCGAGATTGCGGTCGTTGGGTGCCCCCGTCGCGAGGATAACCGCGTCGTAGATCTCCAGAAGTTCGTCTATCGCTATATCTTCGCCAACCATAACATTGCCGACGAAGCGCACATTTTCGGACAGCGCCACACCTTCATAGCGCCGCGACACCGCCTTGATTGACTGGTGGTCGGGGGCGACGCCAAAACGGATAAGTCCGTAAGGGACGGGTAGCCTGTCGATGATATCAACGCGCACATCATCGCCAAATTGTTTCTGCGCGGCTTCGGCGGTGTAATAACCTGCGGGGCCTGACCCAATGATTGCAATGTGACGCAAGCGCTCCCTCCTTCACTTGCACGCCAACTTCTCAGTCAGCCTCTTCTCCGGATTCGGAGCATAAGCAGCGAAAATGTAAATGCAATCAGGCTCATCCAGCCGAAAGCGCTTTTCCCCCGCTTCTTATCCGCCTAATACTGCAATTATGAGTGTAAAACTTCCAATCCTGTTCGCAGCAACAGCACTGTTGCTCGCAACAACGGCTTGCAAACAGGTTGAAGAACAGGACGACCGCCCGGAAACTTCGCAGCAATTTCCCCAAGCTGATCGCGCCGTATCGCAGACCGGTGACACAGAATTTTCTACCGAAGCCGCACGCGACGAGGCGGGTGAAGCGACAAAATTGATGAACTGGGCTGCCATCGAACCGGGAATGACGGTCGCCGATATAGGTGCTGGCGAAGGCTATTATACTGTGCGCTTGGCTGAACGCGTCGGCGTAAAAGGCCGTGTTCTAGCGCAAGATATCAACCGCGGCGCACTGGATCGGCTCGGCGAACGCATCTCGCGCGAGCGGCTGGACAATGTCGCGATCAAGGAAGGTGGCATCGACGATCCACGCCTCCCCGCGAACAGTTTCGACCGCATCTTCATGGTGCACATGTACCATGAGGTGACCGAACCTTATGCCTTCATCTGGCGTCTGCGTAGCGCGTTAAAATCCGGTGGGCAGGTTATCGTTGTTGACCGGGACCGCGCGACCAAGCAGCACGGCATTCCGCCAAAACTGCTGTTTTGCGAGTTTGACGCTGTCGGCTACCGCTTGGTCGAATTTGCAGAGCGGCCCGAAGTCGGCGCCTATTTCGCTCGCTTTGAACGCAAGGGCAAAGCCCCTGCCCCGGCTGCAATCAAGACTTGCAAAGAAACTGCGAAGCGCAGTTAAGCCGCCTGTTTTTTCCCTACCTTGGGCCGATCAAGGAATTCGCGCATGGCGGTGATGCTTTCCTCTACATGGCTGAGCATGAACAGGTGCCCGCCATCGTCAATGATGAACAACTCGCTGTTCGGGATCAGCATTTTCAGGAAATGGCCATTGGCGACCGGCACAATCTGGTCATCACCGCCCATCATGATCAGCGTATCATGCTTCATGAAAGGCAGGAAGGGTGCACTGGTCCAGCCAAGCATCGCCAGCAACTGGTAGAAATAACCAGTCTTGGATGGCGGCTTGATACGTCCAATATGGCCTTCAGAGCCATCATCGGTTCCGCCGTATAAAGTATTGAAATGCTTCCGCATGAAATCAGGATCGATATAGCGACGCGGGTCGGCCATCTTGATCAGCGCTTTGGGGTTTCCAGGCACCATCAGCATGCCCGCTGTGGTCGCAGCAAGGATCAAGCGATTGACGCGTGGGCCGTTTTGCAGCGTGAATTGCTGTGCCATTGCCCCGCCCCAGCTGACGCCCATTACGTCAACCTGCGCCATGTCGTAGCGGTCGAGCAATTGTTCGGAAATCCGGCCCATCATCCATGCGTTATACGGAACCATTGGCTCTGGAGAGCCGCCGACACCTGGCATGTCGAAGGTCAGGAAATCGCGATCGGGCAGCATATGCGCCAACGGCGCCATCGCCTCGATATTCGCGCCGATACCGTTGAAGAACAGCAATGGCAGCTTGTCGGTTTTGCTCTCAGCCTTCCAGTGCGCGACGCGCAGATTGCGCCCGTCGACTTGCTCCATGCTGAAACGCGGCTCGCGTGTTTTGGTCATGTTTGTTCCCCTGCTGCCCGGGCCGCTGCGGGCGTCTTTTGTTGCGTCGCAGCATAGCCTGCGACGCGCTTTACGCAAGCGTCAATCGAGGACGTAAAGACCCGGTGCATTTTCCATGGGCGGATGCGCTTTGCTGCCGCAACCATTTGGTGCCTTCACCTTCTTGCCCGAGCGCTCAGCAAGCCATTCGGTCCAGAACGGCCACCAGCTACCGGCATTTTCTTCGGCCCCCTTCTTCCATTGCTTTACATCCGCAGGTGGATTGCCCTTGGTATTCCGCCAATATTTGGCCTTGGGGTTACCCGGAGGATTGAGGATCGCCTGCATATGGCCCGCTTGGCTCAGCACAAATTCGACATTCTTCGCGCCGAATAACTGCGTCGAACGATAGCAGGCCTGCCACGGCGTGATATGGTCGGTTGTTCCGCCCAGAATGAACATATCGCCCTTCACCTTGGTCAGATCGAGCGTATGACCTGCAATTTCGAATGTGCCCGGGGCAGCATAGGCATTGGCCTCAAACAGTTCGAGGAAATCACCCAGCAGGCTCGCCGACAAATTGGTCGCATCGGCGTTCCAGAAAAGGATATCAAATGCTGGCGGATCATCACCCAGTAGATAATTATTGATGACATAGTTCCAGATCAGATCATTGGGTCGCAACCAAGCAAAGCCACGTGCGAGGCTGCTGCCTTCGATCACGCCTTTCTTGGCCGCACGCTGCTTCGCGAGAGTGATGCCGTTGTGACTGACGAGCGCGCTCGCTTCAGTATCGCCGGGCTTGGGCTCAAGAACACAAACCATCATGGTGATGGCGTTTATACGGTCATCGCCGTCCGCCGCCATGCGTGAGCAAAGGACGGACATTGTCTGGCCGCCTGAACAGCCGCCTGAGACATTGACTTTGTCACTGCCGGTAATCTCGCATACGACATCGACAGCCTTGCGGCACGCCTCGATATAATCGCCCATGCCCCAGACGCCCTGATCGTGCGTGGGGTTGCGCCAGCTGATCACGAAGGTCTGGAAGCCATGCTCGACCTGCCATTTGATGATACTCTTTTCCGGCGACAGATCGTTGATATACATCTTGTTGATCTGTGGCGGGATGGTGAGTTGAGGGATGGCATACACTTCCTCAGTTGCAGGCGTGTATTGAATCAGTTCGAACATCTCGTCGCGATAAACAACCTTGCCTGGCGTGGTCGCGATGTTCTCACCCAGCTTGAACGGCTTTTTGTTGACCTGACTGACCATGCCGTCGTTGTGGACCATGTCGTTGTAGGCGTTCTGCAGGCCTTTGATCAGGCTTAGACCGCCTGAGTCCACAAGCCGTTTTTGTGCCGTCGGATTCCCAATCAGGCTGTTGGTTGGGGCTAGCGCATCGATGACCATCTGGCTGACGAAATTGGCGCGATCACGCTCGAGCGCATCAAGCTCGAGATCCTCGATCCAGCCCTTGATGCCCTTTTGAACCGCCAGATAATATTGCGCACCCGCCTTGAAGAAAGGATTGAAGGTCCAGGCCGGATCCATGAAGCGCTTGTCTTTGGGATCCGGTGCCAGATCAGACTTGCCGGTCATGATTTTCACAGCATCTTCCGTGAGGCCCGACATCGCCTTGAATGCACTGTTCGGATTGGCTGCAGTCTGACGCAGCATCACGCCGATGGCACCGGCAAAATCTTCGCGCGCAAGACCGGCCAAGGGCCCAAGAGCCATGGTCGCATCGTTCGCCGCATCAAATGCGGTTTCGGGAATTGTGCCCAATCCCTTCTTCTTGCCGCCACCTGCTTTAGCTTTTGCTTTCTTTTCAGCCATCTGAGCAACCTCTCCTCTTCCTCACGCAAAGAAATTGCACTTCGCGAGAACAACGTCAATCGGCGAAAATCGTTGCCGTTTCGTCTGGACGCGTTGCGGTCGCGTCGATATGCCGACAGTGAGCTGGGAGGAACTATAATAATGACCGATTTTTCGTGGGTGCCAGATGCGGCTTCAGGCATCCGCCAGCGCTTCGTCGAGGCTAATGGGCAACGCTTTGAATTGGCTGAAGCAGGCGATCCGCAATCGCGCAAATTTGCGATCCTGCTACACGGTTTTCCCGAACTGAACTTCTCCTGGCGGCACCAGATGCCTGAACTGGCTGCGCAGGGCTGGCGGGTTTGGGCACCCAATATGCGCGGTTACGGCGGGTCATCCAAACCGGACGGCGTGCCAGCCTATCGCATGGATCACTTAATGGCCGACGTGGCTGCTTTGATCGATCTGGCCAAAGTGCAAGCACCTGCCGACGAAGTGATGCTGATCGCGCATGATTGGGGCGCCGTGATTGCATGGACCTTCGCCATCCAGAAAATACGTCCACTCGACCGGCTCGTCATCATGAACGTCCCGCATCCAAAATGCGCGGAGCGTGAATTGAAATATTGGCGGCAGAAGAAAAAAAGCTGGTATATCTTCTTCTTCCAACTGCCCTGGCTGCCTGAAAAAATGATGCTGGCCAACGATGCCAAAGCGGTGCGCGGGGCATTCTTCAACACAGCGGCGAACAAGGATCGTTTCCCGCCGCAGGATCTGGATATTTACGCCAAGGCAGCACAGCAGCCCGGCGCTATGCACTCAATGGTCAACTACTACCGCGCGCTGGTACGCTATCCAGAGGCACGCGAGGTGGGCGACGCCAAGGTTGATACGCCAACTCTCGTAATCTGGGGCGAAAATGACCTAGCACTCGATATCCACCTGCTTGACGGGATGGAAGAATGGGTGCCCAACCTTACGGTTCATCGTCTGCCCGGAATTTCGCATTGGGTGCAACAAGACGCGCCGGATGAGGTCAATCGTCTGCTCGGTCAGTGGCTGGATCGCCCTGTTTGATGAGCGGGCTAGAAATCGCTGCCGTTCTTCTTGGTATCGCCAATATCCTGTTGATCATCCGTCGTTCCGTCTGGAACTACCCGTTCGCAATCGCGATGGTATCGCTGTATTTCATCATTTTCCGTGATGCAAAACTGTATAGCGATGCGGCGCTGCAGATCTTCTTTTTAGCGGTCAATGCTTATGGTTGGTGGAGTTGGAATCGTAACAGGGCCGACCAAGGGGAAATTGTCGTCGAAAGACTGGGCCGAAAATCGCTTGGCTATTGGGTATTCGGTTCCGCGCTGGCGATCACCGCCTGGGGCGCGTTCATGGCCACCAACACCGATGCCAGCTATCCCTATTGGGATGCAGCTGTCGCGATGTTGTCGGTCACTGGACAGATATTGATGACACGACGTTATCTGGAAAACTGGCACTGGTGGATAGCCGTCAATACGATCTCGATCCCGCTGTATATCGTCAAAGACCTCTATTTGACGGCGGGACTATACGCGCTGTTTCTGGTACTTGCGATTGCAGGTTTGGTTGAATGGCGCAAGGTGCGGTTGGCTCAGAAACTTTGAGGCGAAAGTCTCCAAATATGCGGCGATCGGACGGAGAAGGGCCGGGACCCTGTCATGGGTCGCTGTAAGCCAAAGTCCTTGCCCTCCCCCGTCACAGGCGTAGACCGCCTTGTTGCGAATGATTGCAGCAATTTCGCAACTAGGCGCTATCCATTTGAGTAGGGCGGTGCTAAATCTTTCGTTATGGAGGGTCGACATCTGCTTGCGGCATATGATGCTGTGATTTCAGACATATATGAGGCTGCGCTATCGCCCGCGCACTGGGACGTCGCGCTCACATCGCTGATCAGCCATTTCAGCCCGCCGCGCTGGGATGTGGCAATGCTAGTGTGGGAAAGGCTCCACCCCGCGACCGGCCGCTTCATAGGTGCAGCAGGCGTCAATGACTTTGCCCGAGCAGGTTATATTACGATGTTTGCCGGGCGGCAGGCATGGAGCATGGCGGGGCATGCCATCCCTGTCGGCGAAGTGGTTCACAGCGACGAAATTGTTGCGCGCGAGCGGTTCAAGCAGGATGAATTCTACAAAAGCTTCCTTTCCAACTGGAATATCGAAATATCGATCATCGCCTCGCTCGACCGGCACGGGCAGGATCATCTGGGGCTGTGCATGCCCGGCCCCGACAATGCAGATACGAGCGCCTTGCGCGAAGCCGTTACCCGACTGGTCCCGCATATCCAGCGCGCCAGCCGGATCAGCCGCCGCATTGGCGAAGCCGATCTGCGCGCCGCCAATGCCGAGGCTGCGCTGGATGCCTCCCCTTCGATCGTCATGTCATTGGGGCCAGACTTGGAACTGCTGCATGCCAATGCAACCGCGCAGCGCTGGATAGAGAAAGCGCAAGGGCTGACCGTCGCCAATGGCAAGCTGCGCTTTATCGACCGTGAAGCGCAAGAGCGGCTAGCGCATTTGGCGGGCGGAGAAAGTGAAGCGCGAACAGAAAACATCGCGATTGATGATGGGGGACACACTGTGTTCCTTGTGGCGATGCGCGTAGACCCGCAGGTGGGAGCAGGCTTTGCAGTCGCAAATGGAGGCGCGACCGTGCTACTGGTGGGGGGCGGACGGCGCGATGTTTCGGATGAAATTGTCACCCGCCTGCGCGATTGGTTTGATCTGACGCCATCAGAGGCAAAGATCGCCGCCTATGTAGCCGATGGCAAGACCATGGAAGAATATGCCCGCGACCGGGGCGTTTCGGTCAATGCCGCACGCTTCCTGATGAAAGGCGTGTTCGGAAAGACCGGGGTCGGAAGACAGGCCGAACTGGCGGCTTTGTTGCGCGAAGCACCGCTCAACTGGCAAAGCCCGATCGACCAGTTTTTGACCGCCCATTGAGCTTCCTACCCGAACGGGTAGCGCCAGCCAAAAACTGAAATGGCATTGATCGCACCTAATCCGGTCTTGGATTGGGAGATGGCCTTGTTTCGAACTTTCAAAATAACCGCTACTGCCTCCTTGCTGGCAATGGGGCTGTCATGCTCTGCATCGGCCGAAGGCGACATCGACCAAGTTGTTCACATGGATGGGCCCGGAATCGCCGAACCCGTTACAGGAAATCTCAGCATTCAGCAGCGCCGCGATCTTTATGCACCGCGCGGACCGAGGCCCGGCCTGTACAAGATTAGGGCCCTGCATTCGGGCAAATGCGTGGGGCACCATGCCGCGCTGGGTCTGGAAAACTCCTACCTGCTGCATAGCGAATGCAATTGGGCAACCACCGGCTGGTTCATCCTTCCCCATCCCGGAGGCGGATACACGGTTCGCACCAATGTCGATCATCTGATTACCGAAAGCCGCGGAAGCGTGCCTGGTCAGATCGGCAACTGCGCAACCGTAGCGCGCGGTGTTGTATTTGGGCCAGCACGTATTGATCTGAAAGGCTGTGACCTGCGATCTGGCGCAGGCGATTGGTCAAACGCCGGACTGGACGATCAGCGCTACATGATCCTGCCAGTTGGCAGGGACACTTATGAGTTCAAAACCGTTAACAGCGGCGGAGACAATGGCGATTGCTGGTCAGTGCGAGATGCGTCACGCGAAAAGGCCGACCTGATCCGTTGGGGATGCAATGGCGGTTCCGAACAGCGCTTCATGCTCGAATGGCAGGGTCCGGTCACACCGGGCTTTGAAACGGCTTTGCTGCAGCAAACAAAATGGTTTGTGACGCCGGACGGCCCGCGCCGGCTGTCGTCGGCCAATGGTGTAGATTTGCAGGGTCCCAGCTATTCCAGTTTTGAAACAATTGCAGACAATGGCGACTATTGCATGAAGCGGTGTGGAGAGTTGACCGACTGCAAAGCATGGACATGGTCTGCTGGCGGTTACGGCGGCAACGCAAAACCACTTTGCTACTGGAAAAATGGTAGCTTCACGCCAATCAGCCGGGGCAAGTCTGCCATGGGCAAGCTCTTCAGCGGGATAATTAGACCTTAAAAACTATCGAGGAGAATCTTTCAATGCGCAGGTTTCTTGTTCTTTCGATGGTGCTGGTCGGTCTCACCGCGCCCGTTCTCGCCTGGCAGGACCAACAAATCATCACGGTCCAGCAAGGCCAGCTTGCCCCCTATATCCCGCCCCCGACCGATCAGGTCGTCACGACGACATCTGCAACCGCAGCCGAACTCGGAGGCGAGCCGATCACCAACGAGCAGCGCAAGGATCTGTACGGCGGCGTCTATGATCGCACGCGGCCGGGTGTTTACATGATCCGGGCGAAGAATAGCGACCTGTGCGTCGAACAGGTGGTTACGCCAACCATGTCGATGGAGGAATCCTTCCTGCGCATGCGCCCGTGTAATGCGGCGATCAGCTATCAGCATTTCGCCATTTTGCCGGGCCAGTGGGGAAATACGCTGCGTCCAACGACCATCGACTATCGCAACAGCAAATATTTCAGCTGCGCCCAAGTGGCCAATGGCGTGATATTTGGGCCCGCGCGCATTGATCTGTGGATGTGCAATACCGACACGCTGGAGAGCAACAGCAGTGCCAATGAAGAGTTGCGGCTCCACCAGCAGCAACGCCATTTCAAGATCGTCAACCGTCCCGATGGGGCCTACACCACAATCCAGACGATGGACTTTGAAAATTGCTGGGACATTCGCGGCGGCAGTGTCGCGATGGATGCCGACATCATCCGCTGGGCGTGCCACGCCGGGCCCAATCAGCAGTTCCAGCTCGACTGGGTACGTCCGTTGGCGCAGATTGATGAACAGGCGCATTTGCTGAAATATGGCTGGGATTGGGGGCCAGATGGCCACCGTCGCTTCGTCAAGGCGCGCGGAGTAGAGCTTACCGGTGGCAATTATGCCGAGTTTGAAACGATCAACGATGATGGCGCCTATTGTTCGCGCCGTTGCCTTGAGACCGCGACCTGCAAAGGCTGGACCTGGACCGGTGACGGCTTCACCCGCCCTGGGCAAAGCGTTGCCGAACCGCCAAAATGCTATCTGAAATCGACCGTGGGCAGCCCGATCAGCTGGGGCGCCCGCAACTTCTATCGAGCCGTCAGCGGCATAGTCCGATAATTCCTAAACAACGTTCTAAGGGGGGGGGATGCCGGCGGCCTCCCCTACTCAATATCGAGATATCGAGCATTTTACACAACTCACCACAGGTAAACGCACTTGCCAACGCTCTTAATTTGACTTTAACCCCGTCTGGTTACAATCGGTGAGGCAATAAAGCCCGTTCCTGAGCCTTCAGGGGATATTGGCGGGGGTGAAGGGTCGAAGTGTTCGGTAAACGCGAAACAGGATTGGCGGCTGTCGGCAGCGGCGGTGATGTCGTCATTGCGGATGCGATGATGCAACCATTGCGCAGCGTTTCGATTCCTGATTGGCGCCAGCGACTGGCGACTATCGACTGGGTTCCTGATCTTGGCGAGGACATAGGTTCGCTCCGCTGGTTTCGTGGTCTTGGAACCCTCACCTTATTGAGCGTTGCAGCTCTCTCGCTTATTCCCGATTTTGGCCCTGTATATGGTGCCCAGCCCGCAATGCCCACCTCTGCGCAAATGGAAGAGGCCCGGGCACAAATGATAACTCCGCTGGCTTATGGTAGCGATACCGGACGGCGGATGGCTGCGAATGACAGCGTGCGTGCGCTCGCCGCCAGCCCGGAACGACCGCGTATCGAATTAACCGCTACTCTGGGTCGGGGTGACAGCTTTGCTCGCGTGTTGCAGCGCGCCGGAGTGGGTGGAAATGATGCGGCGCAAGCATTGGCGCTAGTCAGCAGCGCTGCTTCCACTGCCGACATCGAACCCGGAACGCCGATTGCGATCGTTCTTGGCAGGCGTACCTCCAAAAATTCGGCCCGACCGCTCGAAAGCCTGGATTTCCGTGCGCGTTTTGACCTTCGCCTGGCGGTCAATCGTTCACCTGCCGGCGGTTTGACACTCGATCGCCAACCAATTGCCGTCGATGCCACTCCGTTGCGCGTGCGCGGCGTGGTGGGTCCCAGCCTGTATCGATCAGCCCGCGCTGCAGGCGCGCCTGCAGAAGCCGTGCAGGATTTCCTGAAAGTCATCGCCAGCCGAACCCAGTTGTCCAATATCGGCGCGACCGACGAGTTCGATCTGGTGGTCGAGTACAAACGGGCTGCAACGGGTGAGGTGCAAATCGGCAATCTGATGTTCGCCGGCATCGAGCGCGGCGGAAAACCGCGAATACAGATGCTAAAATGGAACAATGGTGATAGCAGCCAGTGGTTCGAAGCTTCGGGCGTTGGTGAATCGCGCGGACAGTTGAGCCGCCCAGTCAATGGCGGGGTCAGTTCCGGATTCGGTATGCGCCGACACCCTATTTTGGGTTATAAACGCATGCATAGCGGCCTCGATTTCAAGGCTGGATATGGCGCACCCATTTTTGCCGCAACCGATGGCGTGGTGGCCTATGCCGGACGCAAGGGCGGCTATGGTAATTTCGTACAGTTGAACCATGGCGGCGGGATCGCGACCGGCTATGCCCATATGAGCCGTATAGTCGCTGGCCCCGGTCAGCGCGTACGCCAAGGGCAGATTATCGGCTATGTCGGATCGACCGGTCTGTCGACTGGGCCGCATTTGCATTATGAACTCTACCGTGACGGACGTCCCGTTAACCCGCTGTCGATTACATTCACACAGCGCGCCCAACTGTCCGGCGGTGATCTTTCGCGCTTCAAAGGTGAACTGGCCAGGTTGAAGGCTGTTAAACCCGGCGCGGCTCTGGCCCCTCTGCCCGCTGCTAAACGCACCGAAAGCAAGGAAAGAGAAATTGACCGGATATCAGCCGCAAATATCGGTTCGGGGAAACCCGCCGGTTAATCCGTTGAGCCGGACGGAATCGTCGGCTAAGCAGCGGCGATGAGCAATCCAAGCTATCCCAATACCCGCCTGCGCCGCAGCCGTGCCACACCCTGGAGCCGCGCGATGGTGCGCGAGACGATGCTGACCCCCGCCGACCTGATCTGGCCCTTATTCATAACCGAAGGTGACGCAGCGGAAGAACCTATCGCGTCGCTACCAGGCGTATCGCGCTGGTCGGTCGACCAGATCGTGGTTCGGGCAAAGGAAGCGATTGATCTCGGCATTCCGTGCATCGCGCTCTTCCCCAACACGCAGGCCGATCGGCGCAGCGACGATGGCGCAGAGGCGCTCAATCCCGACAATCTGATGTGCCGCGCTATTCGCGCCATTAAACAGGCGCATGGCGATGCCATTGGCATTCTCACGGATGTCGCGCTCGATCCTTATACCAGCCATGGGCAGGACGGACTGATTGACGATAATGGCTATGTCCTCAACGACGATACTGTCGGTGTGTTGGTCGACCAAGCCGTCAACCAGGCACGCGCCGGGGCAGATATTATCGCACCCAGCGACATGATGGACGGCCGCATCGGCTCGATCCGCCGCGCGCTCGAAATGGACGGGCATGTCAATGTCCAGATCATGAGCTATGCCGCCAAATATGCGAGCGCCTTTTACGGCCCCTTCCGGGACGCAGTCGGCTCGCGCGGGCTGCTGAAGGGCGACAAGAAAAGCTACCAGATGGATCCGGCAAACAGCGACGAAGCCCTGCGCGAGGTCGCGATGGACATCGCCGAGGGTGCGGATAGCGTGATGGTGAAGCCGGGCTTGCCCTATCTCGATATCATACGCTGCGTGAAGGATAGCTTCGAAGTACCTGTTTTTGCGTATCAGGTCTCTGGCGAATATGCGATGATTGAGGCCGCCGCAGCCGCCGGAGCCGGAGACCGTGACGCCCTAGTCCTTGAAACCCTGACGGCATTCAAGCGCGCGGGCTGCTCAGGCGTGCTAACCTACCACGCGGCGCATGCGGCACGGTTGCTGAACAGATAAGCCGGTAGGTCAGAGTCGACGTACCAGACCCTCAGCGAACATAATGCAACCCAGCCAGGATCCCAAAAACAGGATATCGGCGACTAGCCCTTTGGGCGGCTCCCCCGTGATCGCGTAAATGGGGAAGAAGACCATTGAGACGATGGTCGTCCCGATACCGACAGCATAGGCACGGATCATCCAATTGCGGTGCCGGGTAAAATCCCGCCTGCGGATTGCGAGCATCGCCATTATCAGCGCCACACCCAGAGCAATCCCGAATAGCAGCCGCCCATAATTGACGGCCAGCGAATATGTGTCGGGAAAGTGCCACAGCAGGCCCAGCGAACTCAAAGAGATCATGCCTCCCGAAACCACAAAAACCCGCCCGATAACCCGGTGCAGCAATCCATATTTGCCCATCAGCACCCGGCTGAACTGGATGGGACCAAGCAGCCCGAATGCGGAGCCGCCCAGTACGTGCATGAAATGCCAGACGGGGGTTGCACTCAGGCGCTGACTGTCCTCGGGTAGGGCACCCAGCGGGATCTGCACAACTTGCACCAGCCCCAAAATCGTTCCCAGCAGGGTCGCAAAATATAGCAGGGCGAATATCGAAGCGGGCCTGTTGAGACGGCGAGCCATTTCAATACTCCTTGTTTACAATGCCTTGCGCCACCGCAAACAGGGCGCGCAGCAAATTTCCTCAGAATCTGTAAGTCAGACCCAACAGGCTTTGCGCCTCCCATTTCTGTTCGATAGCCCGGCTTTTATGGATGGATTTGTCCAGCGCGGTTGCCCCGGCCATAGCAATCAACGTCAACCGATCATTGAGTTGCACCGCCATCGAGATATCGCCACCCAGATTCAGGGCATCGTCGAGGATCGCGGCAACAGGCAATATTGTCCGCCGCCCTTTTCTGATCATGCGGGCGCGCTGCACCGTCGTTACGCCGTACATATAATTGGCGGCCTTCTCATCCAACCAACTCGCCTGCACAGACGGCGTGATCAGGAAACGGCCGGTTGAAATCGGGTAGCTGTACCGGGCGATGACCTCCGATCCGTTGAACTTGTCGGTGACGTCGTGGCGGACTTCAGCACTGACGACGCCCAATTTGCTTTCAAGCGAGAAACGCGCGCCAGCATCGAAAGACAGTTTCTGACGATCACGCCCGCTCAGACTTCGCGCCGCAACAAAAAGGTTCACCGATGGCTTTATGCTTCCCGTCTCCTTTTCGAACTGGAAGCCTGTCTCGGCGACCTCAAAGTAAAAGGCACCCTGCTTTATCGATATGATGGGAAGGAGATTGGCCTGCGATGTTGCCGAATTGAATGGAGCATATTGATCGAGGAAACCGACGCCTATGGCGATGTGGTTTTCGCTCTGATCCCGATCCTGTTCCTGTGCCTGCAACGGAGACATCGGCAGAATGAAGGCCATCGCCGTCACAAGCGATTTGGCAATTTTGTGGGTCATAAAATGTGGTTCCTGAAAATGCGTTGGGCAACAAAACGGGCAGGCCGCGGGCCTGGTTTCGGTTGGTCAATTTGTTGATGTGTAGGGTTCCCGGGGAGGATCGAATTTTGCGCACAGAGTCACTGGGGGGTAGATTGCAAAATTCGATCCTCGCCCGGATCGGTAAAGACCAGTTCCCGCTTTCGAGAATAGGACCTTCGCCGACGACCACTGCCAACTTCCTGTCCGCACCATTGGATGTCCAAATGAAGCGGGAGGGAATTGGCAAATGAGCCAGGGTTGCGACCTAAGGGCTTACAATGGTTATAATTCCTTGGTTTTTTGGGGTGTGTTCGTATGGCTCGACCAGAGAAGTAGCTATACAATTTGCGATTAACAATTGCGGTATTTGCTATTTCATGTATGCATAAATGTATGGATTGGCGGTCGGTAAAATTTGATTGGAACAGGGCGCGCGCGTTTCTCGTTACGGCAGAGGAAGGCTCGCTTTCTGCTGCGGCCCGCGCTTTGGGAATGACGCAACCTACGCTGAGCCGACAAGTAGATGCGCTGGAAGACGAACTCAGTCTGGTATTGTTTGAGCGTGTAGGCAGGGGGCTGGTTTTGACCCCGAGCGGGCTCGAATTACTCGAGCATGTCCGCGGAATGGGAGAAGCCGCTTCGCGCGTGTCTCGTGCTGCGTCGGGTCAATCACAATCGATAGAGGGGGCGATCTGCATAGCCGCCAGTAAAGCCTATAGCGCCTATGTGCTGCCGCCGATCATCGCGAAACTCCGTCAGACATATCCGGGTATCACCGTAGAAATTGCAGCCTCCGATACCACGTCAGACCTGTTACGCCGTGAAGCCGACATTGCGGTCAGGCACGTTCCGTCGTCGCAGCCGGACCTGATTGCCAAGAAGATCAGAGACGATGAAGCCCATTTTTACGCGACACCCGAATATCTGGCCAAGATCGGGAATCCCCAAACGCTTGCCGATCTGACCAATGCCGATTTTTTGGCATTTGCCGACAATAGGCCGTTGGTGCAGATGCTCGATATGATGGGCCTCACTCTGACCGAGAAAAATTTCCCGGTCGTTTGCAACAGCCATATCGCGCAATGGCAACTGGTAAAGCAGGGCGTTGGTATCGGGGGCATAACAAAGGATATCGGCGACGCTGAGCCGCTGGTTCGCCGCATCCTTCCGGACATGGAACCGATTGTCGTTCCGATGTGGCTGGTAACGCACCGCGAATTGAACAAGAGCAAGCGTGTGCGAACCGTTTTCGATTTTCTGGTCGCCGAGTTGTCGCGAAAACCATAAGACGTTTGTGCTCTCGACCAGTTTAGGCTGGACAAATAAGTGCCGTAACGCGATCTGTTCGCGTTCTTCGGCCTCGCGTCCCCGCGTGCCATAATTTTGACCCCAGCGCCTGACAAACAGCATGACCGAGATAGTTGCCGAAACCGCCCGCCTCATCCTCCGCACCGAAGCCCCTGGCGATCTCGACCGCTGGATGGAGGTTATGAATACAGCCGCCGTGCGCAAGCATCTGGGCGGCGTGCAGGAACGGCATGAGGTGGAGGCTGGCTTTGCGCGTAAGGCTGCGGGCATAGCCAAGGATGGCTATGGTTTCTGGCATGTGCAAACCAAAGACGAAGGCCTGTTGATCGGACAGTGCGGCATCGGGACGATTGAAGTCGCGGCGGCAGGGCCGGTGTTGAATGGCGCGCTGCAAATCGGCTGGAGCATCGCCGAGGGCTATTGGCGCAAAGGCTATGCGATGGAGGCCACGCGCGCAGTGATCGAACTCGCCTTCATCAGACACAATTTCGACTTGCTTTATGCCCAGACAAGCGATGCCAATGTCGCATCCTGGCAGATGATGGAAAAGCTCGGAATGGAGCGGATGCGCGAGCTGGATTATGTCGATCCCGAATATCCGCCCGAGGAAAATCCGACGATTATCTATAGAATCGAACGCGAAAGCTGGCACAAGCTGGCGAAATGACCTAACCCTTTGTGATGGAAAGCTTACCCTCTTTTCACGCCGGGGCTTCGATCCTGCTTGCTATTGCGATGTTTTGGGGCTTTGCGAGCGGCAAGGCTAGGGTAGAAATCATTTCGCTGCTGACCATTGGCGCTATTGCGCTGGGCCTTTTTTTCTTTCCTCTCTCTGGTGCAGCACCTTCCGACGGATTGAGTCTCGCATTTGGGGGCTTTGGACACCCGGCTTTGATAACAATCTGTGCGCTGATGATACTGGGCCGCGGATTGGTGGTGACAGGCGCGCTTGATCCAGCGGCACGGGCATTGAATCTCGTTTGGAAGATTAACAGCCAGCTAGGGCTGCTCGTGACCCTGATGATCGCGCTGCTGGCCAGCATGATTATTAATGACACACCGGTTTTGGTGTTGCTGTTGCCCATACTTGTGCAATTGGCACGAAATGGCGGCATGCCCGCCTCCAAGACCCTTATCCCGGTTAATTCAGCCATCCTTGTCGGTGGCATGGCGACGACAATTGGAACGTCGACAAACCTGCTGGTGGTTTCAATAGCCACAGACCTTGGGATGAAACCCATCGGGGTGTTTTATTATACCGAAATCGTGCTCTTCGCAGCGTTGATCGCCTTGCCATATATCTGGCTGGTCATGCCGCGTTTGTTGCCCAACAATTCGCGCGCCGTAACCCACGAGCAACGTAGCTTTTGTGCGACCTTGCGTTTTGACGAAACCGGCCCTGCATTGGGCAAAGATCAGAACCAACTGTCCGCATTGCTTCCGCCAGCTATAAAGTTTGATGTGCCTTTGTCCGGTGCAATTCAGCATGGCTCGCGATTGAGCGTTTCGGGGACAATGGACGAATTGGAGGAGACCGCAAGAAGGCTTTCCGCAACCCTCGCGCCGCATTGGCTGATGATCCGCCTGCGCCGCGAAGCTGCACAATTGGGACGCGACCTTGCCCAGATTGAAATGACTATAGCGCCGGATTCGCGGTTGATCGGACTAACCCTCCAGACTGCGAGCCTGGAAGGAATCGCTGTTCTCGGTGTCCATCAGGCCAGGGGACTATTGCAGGATGTGCGGGAAGCCACTGCCGAAGCACCTTTGCGTGAAGGCGATGTCCTTCTGGTGCTTGCGACAATCGAGAATGCACAGGATTTTGCCCGGCGCGATGGCTTGCTCATTCTCGAAGGTGGCAGGGAAATGCCTCGATCGAACAAGGCCATGTTGGCAATTGCGATCATGGTTGGCGCAATCGGGCTTGCCAGTTCCGGGCTGATGCCGATTGCGATTTCCGCGCTGGGCGGAGCCGTGCTGATGTTTGTAACCGGCTGCGTCAAATTTGAACGCGTCGGGAGAGCTCTATCGGCGCAGGTTATTGTGCTCGTTGCAGCGTCGATAGCGTTGGGAAAACTCGTCCTCGTGAGCGGAGCTGCTGAATGGATTGGCAGCCTTCTCGCATCGGGAATGCAATTCCTGCCTGCTGCGGGCGTCCTGGCGGCGATCATGTTGTTCGTCACGGTACTAACCAACTTCGCTTCGAACGCTACGGCGGCTGCGGTCGGCACACCCATCGCCTTCAGCCTCGCCCAGCAACTTGGTCTGCCGGCCGAACCGCTGGTGCTCGCTGTGCTGTTCGGCTGCAACCTGTGCTATGCGACGCCCATCGCCTATCAGACCAACATGATGATCCTGTCAGAAGGAGAATATCAATTCAAAGACTATATCCGCACCGGCGTGCCCTTGGTCGTCATCATGATCCTGACATTATCGACACTTCTGGTCATGCGGTACAATCTGTGAGCGTCTTCAGCTTCCACTCCGATAGCATAGATTAGAGAGCGCCTTGGACCTATATTCGATCGTCAAAGTGATCCACATCATCAGTGCCACGATCCTGTTTGGCACCGGAATTGGCATCGCGTTTTTCATGCTGATGGGTCTGCGTTCCAAGAACATGGACGAACGTCGCTATGCGGCGCGCTTCACCGTAGTTGCGGATTTTACCTTCACCCTGCCCGCTGTGACCCTCCAGCCGCTGACCGGTGCATGGCTGGTCTGGCAGGGTGGTTTTGTCTGGACAGATTACTGGCTGGTGGTGACCTATGCGCTCTACATCGTCGCCGGTTTGTGCTGGCTTCCCGTCGTTTACCTACAAATCGCGATGAAGCGCATGCTCGACCGACAGGCAATCGACGGCGCGTTCGACGAGCGTGCCTTTAACCGCCTGTTCCGCTGGTGGTTCGCGCTGGGCTGGCCGGCCTTTGGCGGGCTGGTGGTCATATTCGGCCTGATGGTGGTGAAGCCGACATGGTGAAGCGCGTTCTCATCATTGGCGGCTATGGCAATTTTGGCAGCTATATTGCTCGGTCGCTCGCTGGCGATCCGGCAATCCGGCTGCTGATTGGCGGGCGCTCGATCGAAAAGGCGCAACGCTTCATTGCCGGTCTGGGAACAGCCAACCCGGCAGAGGCGCATCGCATCGATATTGATGCCGATGTTGGCGCGGCATTCTCGGACATTGCGCCAGATATTGTCATCCACACAACCGGCCCGTTCCAGACACAGGACTATCGCGTCGCCCGCGCCTGCATCGAACAGGGCTGCCACTATCTCGACCTTGCCGACGCACGCGATTTTGTCGCGCAAATCGGCTCGCTCGATGCTGCAGCAAAAGCGAAAAGCGTGCTGGTTGTCAGCGGGGCCAGCTCGGTCCCGTGCCTTACCGCGGCGGTCATCGACCATTATCTGCCCGGTTTCGAACGCCTCGATAGCATAGATTACGGGATCAGCGCAGCGCAACAGACCAATCGCGGTTTGGCCACGACATCAGCCATATTGAGCTATGTCGGCAAGCCGTTTGAAACGATCCGCGATGGAAAACCAAACAGCGTTTTCGGATGGCAGGATACGCATAGCGAGCGCTATCCAGAGCTTGGCCGTCGCTGGTTTGGCAATTGCGACATTCCCGACCTTGCTCTCTTCCCTTCGCGCTATCCGCAACTGCAAAACCTGCGCTTCGCGGCAGGGCATGAACTTGCGATCCTTCATTTCGGCACATGGCTGCTCGGCTGGGCGGTGCGGCTTGGTCTGGTCCGGTCGCTCGCCCCGCACGCCGAACGGCTGTTGCGCATTGCCTTTCTCTTCGACTGGATGGGGACGAGCCGGAGCGGCTTTCACATGTATCTGTCGGGCCAGGACAAATCTGGCAACCAAAAGACGGCGCGCTTCTTTCTGATCGCCCGGTCGGGGCACGGACCCTTCATTCCCTGCACACCCGCCATATTGCTGGCCCGCAAGCTGGCGCGTGGGGAAGTGGATCGCATCGGTGCAACACCCTGCCTCGATCTGATTGGACTTGATGAATATTTGGCGGCGTTGAAGGGCCTTGATATTTCGGTTATGGCGGACCCTGTACATGGCTGAACCCAAAACTCCCTACGCCTATCGGGACGATCCAGAGGTTCCGGCCTTCGATGACAGCAAGGCGCTGTTCGTGTTCGATGGCGTATGCGTTCTTTGTTCGACCGGCGCCACCTGGCTGATGCGGTTTGATAGCAAGCGAAGGGTCAATCTGACATCGGCGCAAGGGGAACTGGGACAAGCCTTATACCGCCATTTCGGCATGGAGATGGACGATTCCTACCTACTGATAACGGACGGTCGCGCCTATACCGCGTCGACGGGTTACCTCAAATTGTGCACGATTTTAGGCGGCCCTTGGCATCTGCTGCGTGTTGCCAGCCTGATACCTTTCGGCTTACGCGATTGGATGTACAGCAATATCGCCCGTAATCGCTATCGCTGGTTCGGCAAAACCGAATTTTGTGCACTGTTGAGTGAGGAACAGCGGCAGCGGCTGATTTGATATTTGATTTGCTGCAAGTACATAGCCCTTTGACCAAAAACCTACTACTCGACCTCCATGTCCCAATTCCGCCTCGAAACCCCTCGCCTGATCCTGCGCCAATGGCGTGAGGAGGATATTGATCCGTTCCACGGCATCTGCTCCGACCCCGTCGTCATGGAGACCCTGGGGCCATTGATGAGCCGCGATGAGGTCGCGGCGCTGGTCGCGCGGATGTATCGGATGCAGGAGGATGAGGGCTATTGTTTCTGGGCGATGGAACGAAAGGAAGATGCACAGCTCATCGGCTGGTGCGGTATTATACGTGGGCGGCCGGGCACCTCTATCGAAGGCAAGCCCGAGGCTGGCTGGCGGATGACGCCGTCGGCCTGGGGCAAGGGTTTTGTAACAGAAGCGGCCATCGCATCGGTGCAATGGGCGTTTGACAATTTGCCTGACGATGCCGTCTGGGCGATCACCAACACCGACAACCACCGCAGCCGCGCAGTGATGGAGCGGATCGGAATGTCTTACGACGCCGCGCTCGATTTCGACCATCCGCAGGTACCCGCCGATAGCCCATTGCTAAGGCATGTAACTTATCGCATTGGTCGCGAGGATTGGGAGAGGACAAGAGCAAGCGAATGAGCGAAGCAAGCGGAATGCGCGGACGGACCCTGTTCGTCCTCACCATTTTGACAGGCAGCTTCCTGCTCTTCCTTGTCCAGCCAATGGTTGCGCGCATGGCGCTGCCCCGGCTAGGCGGCGCGCCCGCGGTGTGGAACAGCGCGATGCTGGTCTATCAGGCATTGCTACTTGCCGGTTATGCCTACGCGCACCGGCTATCTCGCGAGGCACCAAGACGACAGGCGGGTTTTCATCTGGCAGTGCTGATTGCCGCAGCCTTGTGGCTCCCCATCAGCCTGGCGAGCTTTGCCATTCCCGCCGACGGTTCACCGATATTCTGGGTACCTTGGCTGCTGCTTGCATCTATCGGCCCCCTGTTCTTCGCGGTCGCCGCGCAGGCGCCGCTGATGCAGCGTTGGTTCGGCCTCGCCGGCAATCGGGGAGAGCCTTATGCCCTCTATGCCGCTTCCAACCTTGGAAGCTTCGGCGGATTGATCGCTTATCCACTGCTGGTCGAACCTAATATGCCTATCAAGGCGCAAACATGGCTCTGGAGCGGACTCTACGCATTGCTGTTCGTGCTGGTAGTGATTTGCGCCCGCGCTATCTGGATGGGCAAATCGGACTCGGCAGGGCAGACAGAAATCCAGACTGACGCCATTAGTTGGAAACAACGGATCTACTGGATTGCGTTGGCCGCGGTGCCCTCGGGATTGATGCTATCGACAACCTCGCACCTGACAACCGATCTGATGGCAATGCCGCTGATCTGGGTAATACCGCTAGGTTTGTACTTGCTGAGCTTTACGGTGGCCTTTGCGGACAATCGCTTGCTGGCCGATATACTTAGCCGCTCCGCAGCCTTTGTTCTACTGATAGGCGGGGCATCGATTTTCATGCTATGGGGAACGGCGGTAATTACCGGACTGGGCGTCAGCGTTGCGCTGCTCTTTGTGTTGGCCGTCGCGCTGCATGCCGAAATGTACCGCACCCGCCCCGATGCATCACAACTGACCGAGTTTTATCTAATGATGTCGGTCGGTGGAGTCATAGGCGGCTTTTTCTGCGCAATTGTTGCACCTTTACTGTTTAATTGGACGTGGGAGCATCCCATTCTTCTGCTTGCGGCAGCCCTGCTATTGCCGCAACTTCGGCTGTTTTCACTGGGTGAAGAGGAGACCTTCGGCAAGTTCGGCTGGACGCTCGCGACAACTCTGATTGCTATCATCGCGCTTGGAATTGGTATCTATATAGGCAAAGAACTCGGTGTCGAAAGCCAGCGCGTCAAAACAGCGCTGATTGCTGTCATACTGATCGCTGGCGTGCTGGTAACCGGACGGCGCGTTGCACTTGCCATTGTCCTTGCAGGTGCAATGCTGGCCAATGGGGGTTGGAGCAATCTGACACTCAGCCTCAGCGACACCCGGATGCGCAGCTATTTCGGTACATATACGATCAACCAGAGCAGCGACGCCAGCGTCCGCTGGTTGAGCCATGGTACGACAATGCACGGCATGCAGTTGCTCAACCAACCGACCTTGCCGATCAGCTATTATGGCGAAACTTCGGGCGTCGGAATTGCGTCGCGCCGGGCGGAGGAATTGTTCGGCCCCGGGGCTGCCATCGGCGTCGTCGGCCTCGGCACCGGAACCCTATCCTGTTACAAGAAACCCGGCCAGGATTGGCATTTCTTCGAAATTGACCCGCTGATGGTCGACATCGCACGCGACCGGAAGATTTTCAGCTTTCTGGAAAAATGCGCGCCCGACACCAAAATGCATGTCGGCGACGCACGGCTGACTTTGGCGGGACAACCAAAGGGCAGTTTCGACCTGTTGGCGATAGACGCCTTTTCGTCAGACTCGATTCCGCTGCATTTGCTGACCAAGGAGGCTTTTGCGGTATATCGGCGTGCACTGAAACCAAATGGCATCCTGCTCGTGCATATATCGAACCGATATATCGATCTTAATCCCGTAATCGCAGCAGAAGCTGCAGCTGGTAAATGGTCAGCTGCACTGCGTTTTGACAGTCCGCCTATAGGCGCCGTCAATCAGGGAATGCGCCCTTCCCAATGGATTGCGATGAGCCCCGATCCGGGCAAGCTCGCGCAGTTGACCGGCATGGTCTATGACAAACGTCCGGCCTTTTTTTACCCCGACCGTTGGGTCAAACTCAAACCTCCGCGTCCCGATGACCGTTGGACCGACGACTATGCCTCGGTCCTTCCCTATGTCTCTTTCTGGAAAGTAATCCGATGATCCATCGTCCTGAAGTTTCGATAATCTCCATACACGGGAAATCCCCTCAGATTGACGACAGTGCATTCATTGCCCCAGGCTGCAGGATCATTGGCGATGTCACCGTCGGGCCGGAGGCGAGCATCTGGTACAATTGCGTGCTGCGCGCAGATGTCAGCCGTATCGTGATTGGTGCGCGAACCAACATTCAAGATGGCAGCGTCGTCCATTGCGACGGCCCCAAGCCTGGAGAGCCGGAATACCCGACCTTGATCGGCGACGATGTGCTGATCGGCCATATGGCGATGGTCCATGGCTGCACAATCAAAGACCGCGGCTTCATAGGGTTAGGCGCGATCATCATGAATGGCTGCACCGTTGAGGAAGACGGTATGCTCGGCGCTGGCGCTTTGCTGCCCGAAGGTAAAACCATCGGCAAAAAGGAACTTTGGGTCGGTCGCCCCGCCAAGCTGGTGCGTGAATTGCCCGAGCCCGCCTTGATAGGCATGCGGATGGGTGTGGCGCACTATGTTGAAAATGGGAAAGCGCACGCGAAAGCCGTCGCAAGTCTCGACTGATAACCCGAGTCGAACTGTGCTAGCGCATTCGCACAGCTTGTCATCTTTAGCTCTGCGTCTCTAGCCTTTGGTCATTGCTGGACTTTAACATCCGGCACCCAAAGACAAACAGGGACAGGAATATGACATTACAATCCGCGGGGCGCTGGTTTGGCGCTGCCATACTGTTGGGCTATGTGCTCGATATCGCCAGCAATTTTTGGTTACAGCCCGGCATTCGAAGCGGCGATGGCGCAACGGCGATGTTTTTGGGCGCGGGGCAGCGCCCCGATCTCGTCGGCATGATCGTGCTACTGGCAATGGTATCAGGGATAGTGTCCATGATGGCGGCAGCCTTGCTCTGCAAGATATCGGTTGGGCGTCCGATTTTCTGGCTGTCATTTGGCTATCTAGGATTGAAGGCTGGTCAATTTGGTCTGGGCGGAGTCGAACTGGCAACACTACAACTCTATCGCAGCCTCGGCACTGCGATGATCGCCGATCCCACCGGCCAACTTGTGACACTTGCCGAACCAATCAAGCAAGTCGTCAGCGGATTGCGCGATGGACTGCATTTTCCAACCATGTTGACAGGCGGCATCAGCGTTCTGTTGCTCTACTATATGCTGCAGAAATCTGGCTTCATTCCACGCTGGTTGGGCGGGATCGGCATGCTTGCAGCCTTGTCCCAGATGACAGGTGTTTCGACAGGCTTGTTCGGCAGCGAAGTCAATTTTGTCTTTTTGGCACCGTTGGCTCTCGTCCACCTCACACTGGCTTTTTGGCTCCTTGTCCGCGGATTTGGCGAAACTGCCGACAACTGACGGGCAAAACTGGCCGACGGAAGCTTTCCCCTCCGTCGGCAAATTTTTGTCAAAACTTAATCCGAACCGTCACCCGGCTGTTGATAGGCGCACCAGGCGTGATGTTGTTGTTATTGTGCGCGTCAGCAAAATAGTCAGTGTCGAACAGGTTTTCGACATTGGCCTGCAGCTGGACCTTATCGCTGACATCATAGAACAACGCAGCATCGACGCGGGTGAAGCTGGGGAGCTTGGTCGTCGTGGCGCTGGTGCGGATTGCGGCGAACTGGCTGGATTGGTGGACCACACCCAAGCCAACCCCTAAGGCGTCGCTGACATCATAGCGGTTCCACAGGCTGAGCTGGTGCTTGGGCAGCTGGCCGAGGCGCACGCTGTCATTTCCGCGCAATGCGCCATCTTGCCAGGTGTAGCCGGCGCTAACTTGCCAATCAGGCAGCACGCGGCCGGTCAAGGCTAGCTCCAGCCCCTTGGTGCGGGTCTTGCCGACGTTGATGCTCGTCAACGGGTTCGCCGGATCGGGCGTTGTCGCGTTGCTGCGATCAAGCTGGAACAAAGCTGCCGTCAAATTGAGGTTCGGCTGGATATCCCATTTCGCACCCAATTCGTAATTGGTGAACTTTTCCGGCGCGAGATTTTCCTGCGTCGTGGTCAGCGAGATGAACTGGTCACCCGAACGCGGCAGGAAGGAGCGGCTGAAGCTGGAATAGATCGAGACATTTTCCTGCGGCTTCCAGATCAGGCCAAAGCGCGGGCTGATCTTGTCATCGCTCCGCGCAAAGGGGCGATCAATGGCAGGGATGAAGTCAACGCCGTCAATTTCGAAATGGTCGTAGCGCAAGCCAACGACGATATCGAAATGCTCACCAACACCGATTTGGTCCTGCACATAGGCAGAGAAAAACTCGACGTCGGACATCGTGTCCCGCGACGGAGTGGTGAAGGTGACGGTCGGATAGACCGGAGTGTTGAGGTCAAAGGTAGTGCCGGGGCTGAAGGTCCGATTGAAACGCCTATTGCGCGTCTTCTGGTCGCCATATTCGACACCGAACAGCAGCTTGTGCTCCAGTGCACCGGTTTCGATATCCCAGATGAGATTGGCCTGCCCGATCAGATTCTCGCGTTTTGTCGGATCCGAATAGGCATCAAGTGCAACCGTATTCGCAGCCGTCACGGCACTGTTGGCGTACACATTGACATACAGCTTGTCATAATCGCCATAGAGCAAGGTGCTTGTGAATTTCAGGTTGTCCGCCAACTGGCCGTCAAGCCGCAGCTTGGCGATATGCGCCTCCAATGTGGTACGATTGATACCGGGTACGCCAAAGAAAAGCCGGTCATAACCACGAACCGGGGTGTTCGGCTGACCGGCAGCGGTGGCGATCGAAGGCACCCCGCGATCGGGCACGCGGTCATCGTTCACATATTCATAGGAAAGGCCAAGCTTCCAATCACCGCTGAGGTCTACCGCCAGATAGGGATTCCACGCATAGCGTTCGCCATCGACGAAGCGCCGGTCGCTTTCCAATTTCTCATAGGTGGCGTTGAGGCGAACCGCTGCCTTATCCCCCAATGGGGCGTTGAGGTCTGCGGACAAATCCCAGCCGCCAAAACTGTTGATGCTGGCGCGGGCAGCTCCGAGTGTTTCGTCGGCGATCGGGGTCTTCTGCACACGATTGATGATGCCACCACCACCACCACGCCCGAAGATCAGCGCATAGGGCCCCTTGAGCACCTCGACCCGCTCGACATTATAAAGCCCGCGATAATATTGCACGTCGTCGCGCACGCCATCGAGGAAGAAGTCGGCTGAAGTATTCTGCCCACGCAAAGTGATCTGGTCGCGATTGCCTTCGCCCTGCCCCACGGTGGTGCCGGGAACATAGCGGAGCACTTCACCCAGGCTATATTGCGCCTGATCGTCAAGCTGTTCGCGGGTAACAACATGGATGGTCTGGGGAACGTCGAGAATTGGTGTGTTTGTCTTGGTCGCGGTGACGATATCCTGCGCGACATAGCCTGTGCTGGCGCCGGTGACGATAATCGTCCGGCAATCCTCGCACTGATCGCCACCTTCTATATATTCACCTGCGACAGCCGGAACCGCCAATGCCATCGAAATGGCCAGAGCCGAAATTCCTGTAACACCAATTTTCATTCACTTGTCCCTTTGTTGAGAATGAATCTCAACTCCCAAACGTCGCCTTATTGCGAATTGTTATCATGTGCAATTGTAAAAGCGACATGCTGTTGAACTTTTTTGGAAAGTTCATAGAAGGGTTGCAAAGGAGCCTTTATGAAAGCAACCATCTGGCATAATCCGGACTGCGGAACTTCCCGCAAGACGCTGGCTATCCTCCAGGAAACGCCCGGTATCGAGCTGACCGTGATCGAATATAAGAAGGTGCCGTTCGATCGAGCCAAGCTGGTGCAGCTGTTCCGCGATGCCGGCCTCACTCCACGCGAAGCGTTGCGCACCCGCGGGTCACCCGCCGAGGAATTAGGGCTGATCGACGGCGCAGATGATGATCGCATTCTTGATGAAATGGCGAAAGACGGAATATTGGTCGAACGGCCCTTTGTCGAAACCGCCAAGGGCGTACGCCTTTGCCGGCCGCAGAAAAAAGTGCACGAAATACTGTAGAACATAGTCACAGCGCAGGGAGGACAGGGATGCGCAAATTCTTCAAATGGGCCGCCATAGCTCTGCTCGTCGCGGTCGCGGCTCTTTTTGCATGGGGCTATGCTCCTGACATCCCGACTGACGAGCTGCGCACCAAATATGCCAACGCCGAGTCCGAATTTGTCGATCTGGGTGACGGGCTGACCGTCCATCTGCGCGACGAAGGGCCGAAGGACGCCCCTGCCCTGATCCTGCTCCACGGCTCCAACGCCTCGCTCCACACATGGCAGCAATGGGTTGACCGGCTGGGCAAGGAATATCGCATCATCCGCTATGATCAGCCGGGACATGGCCTGACCGGCCCACATCCCAAGGATGACTATAGTGCGGCAGGCTTTGTGGACGTTGTCGACCGGGTCGCCAAAAACCGTGGCCTCTCCAAATTCTACCTTGGAGGCAATAGCATGGGCGGCTGGGTGACGCACGAATATGCCAAGGCGCATCCCGATAAGCTGCAGGGCATCATATTGGTCGACGCTAGCGGCGCACCCAATTCCCAGCCCAAGGCGTTACCCATCGGTTTCCGCATCGCGCGCATGTCAGCCCTTCGGCCCATCATGGGTGTCATCACGCCGCGCAGCGTGATCGAACGCTCGCTAAAGCAGAGCGTCAGCAACCAGTCGGTTGCGACACCAGCCGAGATCGATGAATATTGGGAATTGCTGCGCCATCCAGGAAATCGCGAAGCCACCGCCAAGCGTTTTGCGCAGATTTCCAACCGTTCTTCCACCAGTCCGGTAGGCGAAGCTACACGCGAGGTACCTGCGCTGATCCTTTGGGGCGATGAGGACAAGCTGATTCCGGTCAGCAGCGCCGAATGGTTCGCCTCAACCTACAAGAACAGCAGCAAGCAAATCTATAAAGGCATCGGCCATTTGCCGATGGAGGAAATCGCCGACAAAAGCGCTGAGGATGTACGCAACTGGCTCAGTCGAGACAACTCAGCAGCCAAATAGGTCAAGCGACACTGCTGCGTTGAATATCCGAAAAGAGCGCGCAGGCATCATTGATGATCATGGGACGACCGAAATAATAACCCTGAATCTTGTCGCAACCGAATTGCTGGATCATCGCTAACTCGGATTCATTTTCAACTCCTTCGGCTGTCGTCGCAATGTCCAGCGCATCCGCCATGGCAACGACGGCACGAATGATCGCGATACATTCGGCCTTACCTTTGGAAGCGCCGGTCACGAAACTCCGATCAACTTTGATGGTATCGAAGCGGATATTGCTTAGATACCCAAGCGATGAGTAGCCGGTGCCGAAATCGTCGAGCGACAATTTGATACCCAATTTGCGAAGCCGATCGAGAATCTGAACCGCAAGTCCCCCATCGCGAACAAAAATGCTCTCGGTAACTTCCAACTCAAGCCGCCATGCAGGTAGCCCGGTATCATGCAAGGCCTGCACGACGGATTCCACAAAAGACGGGCTCGTCAATTGGTCAACCGAGACATTGACTGCAACCTTGATCGAAGAAGGCCAGTTCATTGCGTCCATACATGCCTGGCGAAGCACCCAGTTGCCGATGGGTACAATCAGCCGCGCATCTTCCGCCACAGGAATGAATTTCGCCGGCGAAACGTTCCCGAATTTGGGATTGTTCCAACGCAACAGGGCTTCGAATCCGACAACACCATGGTCGCCATTAGCCTCTACCACCGGCTGATATTCGAGGTGGAACTGGTTACTCTCAAGCGCATTGCGCAACTCAAATTCGAGAACGCGACGTTCTTCGGCATTTGCGTGCAACTTATGTTGATAGCTGTGATGGGTATTCCCACCCTCTTCCTTTGATCGATATAGGGCTAGGTCTGCGCTGCGCATCAACAGTTCAACGGTTCGGCCATCCATCGGCCCAACCGCACTGCCGATACTGGCTCCTATATAGAGGGTATTCTGGTCAACTTCATACGGTTTGGAGATAGTATCAATAATCCGCTTGCTGACTTGCGCGACGTAATTTGCATCCGATGCGTCCTTCAACACAACCGCAAATTCATCGCCACCAAGTCGTCCACAAAGCTCGTTTTCGGACATGATCATTTTTAGGCGTTTGGCTACCTGCGCGAGCAAGCGATCGCCAACCGGGTGTCCCAGCGTATCATTGACAGCCTTGAACCGGTCGAGATCGATCATCATGAATCCGCAACGACGACGCCAGCGATCGGCATCAGAAAGCGCCTGCCCCAATGCCTCGGTCAGTTGCAAACGGTTGGGTAGGCTGGTCAGCGTGTCAAACCGCGCGAGATGCGAGATTTTCTCGGCAGATTCACGTTGTTCGGTAACGTCAGAGCCCACGCCGCGAAAACCCAGAAAAGAGCCATCATCAGCTTGACGCGGTGAAGCCGAAAGCTCCCACCAGCGGCGCTTGCCGTTTATAGTCACCGGAACAATGAGGTTGGAGAATGCCTCGCGCCGCTTCAATTTGTCGGCCAGATGGTGAAGCTCGTCCGGGTAGCGCCCGGTTTCCCAGCTATCTCCCGCGATCAATTTGAGCAGAGGCTGGCCTTCAACGACCTTGGCTTCGGCTTCCAATGCAAAAGCAAAACGCGGGCTGGCATGAGAGATGCAACGGCCCGTATCAGTCTGCCAAAGCCAGTCCGCTCCGCTATCTTCGAACTCACGGAGTAACAGGCTGACTGTCTCCGACTTTTCCTGCAACACATTACTTGCGAATTCATACAAAACTTGCGCTCTGGCGCTTCGGATTACACCGAGGACCATGAGCGTTCCAAGTGCGGCAGTGGCAAGCGCGAGATAATATTCGCCATGCATTACCCAGCCAACCAGCCCGCCCAATGATGACGCCAAAATGAAGCTGGTCGCGACTATGGGCAGGCTGGGATTCATCAGCGAGGCATAGACCATCATAGCGAGACATACTGACCAAATGCCGAGCCATTGTGACATGCCGCCAAATGCACCGAGAAACGGCAAAGCGCTGCCCCAAATCAAGCCGCTTACACCGGCATGCTTACCCATGCGAAGAAATTCATTCCGCGTTGCGCGTCCGCTTTCAATCAACTGCTTGTCGCGCAAATTGGTCGCCCAGAGGACGGAATATCCTCCCATAGCCGCAATCCACACGCCCGTGGCCCAAAGTGGCGCCACGCCAAAGTTTATCGCAAAAATCAACAGCACCGATACGGCCGCTACCGAGAAATGCGCTTTGGCTAGATCACGCAACGACCTTGCCTGTATTTCCTCAAGTTGTATCGCTTCAATTCCACCAGGATCCTCAAACCCCAACAGAGCTTTGGCGGAAATATCCTTTGGCAGGTCGTGCGATGAATCTTTTTGGGCCACACAGGCGACATAGCCTGAGAAACTTACTTAATCGTAAGCGTCCCGTTCAGATTCATAGCGATCGACGCCCGCTCAGGCTGCAATCGCATATGGCTGAATTTCACCCGACAGATAGAGGTTGCGAGCCTTTGCCCGGCTGAGCTTGCCTGAGCTGGTGCGCGGTAGAGTACGCGGCGGCACCAGTTCTACAACGCAATTCATGCCCGTGACCGAACGGACCTTGTCCTTGATCTGCTCACGCAATTTGGCGCGTTCGGCCTCGTCTGACGTGCGGCACTGGACGAGCACGGCGGGCGTTTCCTCGCCACCGTTGCTGACCGAGAATGCGGCAATGTCACCAGCCTTGAACCCGGGCAATTGCTCGACCGCCCATTCGATATCCTGCGGCCAGTAATTCTTGCCGTTGATGATGATCATATCCTTGGCGCGGCCGACTATGTATATGTATCCATTGGACATATAGCCCATGTCACCGGTGTCGAGCCAGCCATTCGCCATGCACGCCTCGGTTGATTCCGGATCGCGGAAATAGCCAACCATCAGCGAAGGGCCGGTGCACCAGACCTTGCCAATCACGCGATCAGGCAGGACGTTGCCATTACCGTCGCGCACCTCAATCGTCATGTCCTTCACGGCCTTGCCGCAATTGACGATGGCACGATAGCGGGTCGGGCGATCGGGCGATCCGGGCACGCCGGTCAGTTCGCTTTCCTCGACCAGCTCGACCTCGATACCTTCGCCCGGCGGCATAATCGAAACGGCGAGCGTCGCTTCAGCGAGGCCATAGCTGGGTAGGAAGGAGCTCGCCTTGAAGCCGGCATCGCCATAAGCGTCGACAAACGCCTGCATCACATCGGGACGGATCATGTCGGCACCATTGCCGGCGAGTCGCCAATGGCTGAGCTTGAAACGCTCCGAAACATGCGTCTGGCTTGAAATACGGCGGGCACAGATATCATAGCCAAAGGTGGGCGAATAACTGATCACTGTGCCATCTGCGCGACTAATCATGTCGAGCCATGCGAGCGGACGGCGGGCAAAATCCTCGGTCTTCATGTAATCGGTCGACACCTGGTTGGCGACGACGGAGAGGAAGCAGCCGACCAGCCCCATGTCGTGATACCAGGGGAGCCAGGATACGCAGCGATCCTGCGGCTTCAATTCCATCCCGTGGCTGTGCGCCGACAGGTTGTTGAGCAACGCCTTGTGCGTCACCGCTACACCATGCGGGAAGCGGGTCGAGCCGCTCGAATATTGCAGATAGCAGATTTCGTCGGAGGTTGCTTGCGGCAGGTCGGTCTTGAGCGCGATGCGATCGTTGAATTCAGCCCAGTTGACGCCTTCGACGTTGCAGCGTTTTGCAGCCTCACCAGCCATTTCAGCGAGTTCGGGCGGGAAGAAAAGCGACGAAGGATCGCAGCTGTTCAACTGCACCATGATCTGGTCGATATAGCTTTCCTTGCCACCAAAGCTCGTCGGCAGTGGCAACGGCACCGGCCATGCGCCGGCATAGACGCAGCCGAAGAATAGTGCGGCAAATTCGGGCCCGGTTTCGGCGATCAGCGCGATCCGGTCTTCCTTTTTCACGCCATGGCTGATCAGGCGATAGGCGACATCCAGCGCATCCTTGCGCATCTCGCTGAACGGATAGGGGCGCGCCAATTCACCACGCATATCGTGGAAATTGAGGCCGCGTGCCCCTTGCGCTGCATAATCGAGCGCCTCACCCAGTGTTTCAAAGTCTGAAAACCGGCGCTCCAGCGTATCGCTGGAGGGCGTGGGTGTTAGACCTGTCATGTGCTTTCCCTTAATCTTGCGATCCCTAATCGAGCGGTTTTACCCGCTCTTTGGAGTTCAAATTTCGACCCGACTGTGGCAACAATGCGGCGTGGTAAATGAACCAAATCGAAACAGACCGCCTAAACCACTGAATCCAGTGAAGTTACGAGATCTCGCGCTGCACTATGTCGGGCGCTATGCCACCAGCCGAAAGAAACTTTCCGACTATTTACTGCGTAAACTGCGCGAGCGAGGCTGGGAGGGAGAATATGCAGCGGACATTCAAGGGTTGATCGCCGATTTTGTTCGCCTCGGCTATATCGACGATACCGCTTTCGCGGCCGCAAGGGCGCGGACAATGACGGCGCGCGGCTTGGGCCAGCGAAGGGTGAACGAGGATTTGCGCGCCAAGGGCATATCGGAAGCCGATGCCGGTGATGCTTATGCAGAGACTGCTGCACAAAAGTGGCAATCTGCCGAACGCTTCGCCCAACGCAAAAGGATCGGGCCCTATGCAATCGAGGCCGCCCCAGAAGAACTGAAGCGCAAACAGTTCGCTGCTTTCCTGCGCGCTGGCCATGACTTTGAGATAGCGCGTAAATTCGTCAATGCTTCACCCGGAGAGAAAGTGGAGGCAGAGTAAAGTCATGAACCGCCGATTCGTCCTTGCAGGCCTTCCGCTGATCATCGCCCTGATCGCCGCAACGCCGCCGAAAAAGGCGCCGCGCCCCCCTGCCCCGCTTCCTGATTTGGTCAAGATTGTGCTGACTACGGAATTGGGGCCGATCGAATTGGAACTGGACGCGAAGCGCGCACCAATCGCGACGCGGAATTTCGTGCGCTATGTCGATCAACGGCGCTTTGACGGCATCACCTTTTACCGCGCGATGAAGCTGCCCTGGGGCGAGCAGCCCAACGGCCTCATTCAGGCAGGCACCCGCGGCGAACCGAAGCGCGATCTGCCGCCAATCGCGCATGAAACCAGCGACCAGACAGGAATTTTGCACAAGGCAGGCGCGATTTCGATGGCACGCTGGGCCCCGGGCTCCGCGAAAGGCGATTTTTCCATCCTGCTTGCGGACATGCCCAGCCTCGATGCCGACCCTAAATCGACCGATCCCGAGGCGCGCGCCGGCTACACCGCCTTTGGCCGCGTTTCGGGCGGGATGGAGGTTGTCCGCCAGATATTCGACGCGCCCATTTCCCCGACATTGGGCGAAGGCGCAATGAAGGGGCAGATGATTGCAAAGCCGGTTAAGGTACTGACGGCGCGGCGTGTGGTTGTGCAAAACGAACCGTAACTCATTAAATTCGTCATCCTGAACTTGTTTCAGGATAACGGTTCAACGTTGCTCGGTATCCCGAAACAAGTTCGGGATGACGAGACTTTATCGATTTAGACTCATGCTCAATTTCTCGGTGGTTGCCTTCGATAGGATAGCGCCTCGGCTACGTGGATGCGGCCTACGGTCTCGCATCCGGCCAGATCGGCGATTGTGCGCGCGACGCGCAATATCCGCGTATAGCCGCGTGCCGAGAGCCGCATCGCCTCGCTCGCTTGCGCGAGGAGCCTTTGGCCAGGATCATCAGGGGTTGCGTGCGCCTCGAGCAATTCACCATCTAGGTCGGCATTGGTGCGCTTTGCAGTCCCCACCAGCCTTTCTGTCTGCACCTGCCGCGCCGCCAAAACGCGTGCGGCGACCTGTTCGGAGCCTTCGGCTGGGGGTGGCAGGACTAGGTCGGCGGCACTAACCGCCTCCACCTCGACATGCAGATCGATGCGGTCGAGTAGCGGTCCTGACACCTTCGACTGATAGTCCGCCGCACAGCGTGGGGCGCGGCTGCATGCGAGCGCGGCATCGCCCAGATGGCCACAGCGACAGGGGTTCATCGCTGCAACCAGTTGCAACCGCGCCGGGAAGGTCACATGGCTGTTCGCACGCGCCACGCTGACCTCTCCCGTTTCCAAGGGTTGACGTAAACTATCGAGTACAACTCTTTGGAATTCTGGTAATTCGTCGAGAAACAATATGCCGAGATGGGCAAGACTCACTTCCCCCGGACGAACCCGCAATCCGCCCCCCACCAGCGCCGGCATTGAGGCGCTGTGATGCGGTGCGCGGAAGGGCCGGTTGCGCGAAATCCTTCCGCCTTCGAGTGCGCCGGCGACCGAGGCGATCATCGACACCTCCAGCGCCTCGGCAGGGGTAAGTTCGGGCAATATCCCCGGCAGGCATGAAGCGAGCAAAGATTTGCCCGCACCGGGCGGCCCGACCATCAACAGATTGTGCCCGCCCGCCGCGGCAATTTCCAGCGCGCGTTTCGCCGTTTCCTGCCCCCTCACCTGTTTCAGGTCCGGCCCGCGCACCGGTGCCTCGGCTATGCCAGGTTCGGGCGGGCGTAATATACCCTGCCCTTTCAGATGGTTGAGCAACGACAGCAGGTCTGGCGCAGCGACGACTTCGACCTGCCCCGCCCATGCGGCCTCTGCACCCTGCATCGCAGGGCAGATCAGCCCCATTTGCCGACCCGACGCGTGAAGTGCAGCGAGCAACACGCCGGGGGATGCCGCCACCCGCCCATCAAGACCCAGTTCACCCACACACACAAAGTGCGCCAGCGTCTCGGCATCGACGAGGCCCATCGCCGAAAGCAGCGCAAGCGCTATCGGAAGGTCGTAGTGCGATCCCTCCTTGGGCAGATCTGCAGGGGACAGGTTGATGGTTATCCGCTTTGGCGGCAGCGACAGCCCGAGCGCGGCAATCGCGGCACGCACGCGCTCGCGGCTTTCGGCAACAGCCTTATCTGGCAGGCCCACCACGGCAAAGCCCACCATTCCGGGCGCAATCTGGCATTGCACCTCGACGGCGCGGGCCTCCAGCCCCAGATAGGCAACGGTAGAAACAATCGCGACCATGGCGCGGCAACTCCTTAGAAACAGGTCCAAAAGTTGCGCCATTTTGGCCACCGCGCGCTGGCACCGGTTAGCATGAAATCGGGCGAAGGCAAATCATGCCTAAATTCCTTTTAACCCTTGGCGCAGAGGAATTGGCAATGCGCGCGCGTGCAAAGGCGCAGCCATCATGGCGACACGTCCTCCCTTTCCAATCGGCATTGCAGGCCTGCTCGCGCTCATCCTGATCGCGGTACCGAGCCACGCGGCGACGCTGGAAACTGCGAACGAAGTCTATGAAATCGAGGAAGTCGTCGAGCTCGATGACGGTGGCACGACCGCCGAGCGCTTCGTCGCCCAGCCCTTTGGCGATATCGCCCCCAGCCGCACGCCGCTGGCAAGCTTTGGCCCCTTCCACATGGTCGCGCCCGACCACGCCGAATTGATCGGTAGCATCGAAAGCGAAACGCCGGAGCAATTTGCCGTAATGCTGCGCGCCTTTCCGGGCTTGAAGCAGATCGACATGGTCGACTGCCCCGGCACGGGTGACGATGAAGCCAACCTCGCGCTTGCCCGCATGGTGCGACGCCATGGCGTCATGACGTATGTGCCCGATGGCGGATCGGTTCGTTCGGGCGGGGTCGAACTGTTTCTCGCTGGTGCGCAGCGCCGCGCCGCGCCGACAGCCGAATTCGCCGTCCATAGCTGGCGCGACGAGGATGGGTATGAAGCGGACGATTTCGCCGCCGATGATCCAGTGCATCAGGAATATATCGCCTTTTACCGCGAAATGGGCCTGAGCGAAGCCGAAGCGCGCCGATTCTATGCCATGACCAACAGCGCCACGCACGATGATGCACTATACCTGAACAGCCGCGATCTGGCCCGCTACGTCAGGCTCGATTGAATTTCTGCCGCTTGATCAGGCGCCACGTTTTCCCTTAAGTCCAACGGCATGGGGGCTGCACCAATCACTTTCTGGCATGACCGGAGACCAGGCGACGACCAGTTGATCGTCGACCTGCACCGCCTCGGCTATGCTGTCGAAGGCGATCGGTTCGGCCCGCCTTTCTGGGAGTTTGTCGCTGAAACCGTAGCCGAGGCGCGGCTCGACCAGCCAAGCCGCAGCCGCAGCCGCGTCTGGTTCGCCGAAATGGGCGGAAAGGCTGTGGGCTGCTCGGCGTTGGTCGATCGCGGAGAGGTCGGCCAGTTGCGCTGGGTGGTGCTGCTTCCTGAAGCACGCGGGTCCCGTGCCGGACGCAAGCTCGTCGACCTCGCGCTCGATCACGCGCGTTCATGCGACCACCGTGAAGTCTTTTTAGAGACTACCGATGGCCTCGCTTCATCTATGGCGATTTACGAGAAGGTCGGTTTCGAGACGACCGACGCCCATGTTGAGCGCCTTTGGCATGGGGATGGCGTGCACGTTACCATGACGATGACTCTGAGGTAACCGTGTCCCCTCCCGTTTGCGAGAGGGGAACGTGTCAGCGACTCCCCCGCTTAAACCAGCTGCGCCCGCATCCGCTTTGCCCGCGCGCCGGGACTGGGATGGGTGGACAGGAACTGCATCGGATTTTTCTTATCGCCATCCATTGCCGCCAGCTTTTCCAAAGCTGTAGCCGCTGCCACTGGCTGGTATCCCTTGGTCTTCATGAAGTTCATGGCATAATCATCAGCTTCATTCTCGTTTTTCTGGCTATGCTGAGCGACGACAACTTTCTTAAACAAGTCTGCAAGTTCGCCGGAGGCAATCCGGCCAACCGTACCACCAGCCGAACTAGCGCCTTTTTGTAGCGCACTCGCCCGCAGTGCGGTCTGCATCCGCTTTTTGCTGTGCCCAGCTTTCACATGGCCGATTTCATGCCCTATGACATAGCGGATTTCGTCATCAGTGAACTGATCCATCAACCCGGCAAACACCCTGATCGTCCCGTTCCCCATGGCGAACGCATTCACATCCTTAACCAGATAGGCCTTAATATCGAGGCTGAGACCATCATGGCTGTTCAGGCCCTTGGCCAGCGTCGCAAGTCTTTTGCCATAGGGGTCTTTCGGTCCGGCAATTGGGTTTTGTGCATCCGTATCTGCCGCTACCTGATCAAAATATTGTTTCAGTTCGGCATCGCTGATCGCGTCTGCCTCGGCAACCTCTTTGCCGGCGCCTATAGCTTTGCGAATATTGATCTGCGCCCATCCAGGCGCGGCGATGCTTATTCCCCCTGCCAACATTGAAAGCCGCATAATATCGCGCCGCGACAGGGTAACCATTTCATCGCTCATATAATTTCTTCCTTCAATATGGGGCAGTTTGGAAGCCAGCTGCTTACTTTCGATATATTCGTCTGCCAGAAAATTCACTGGATCGACAGGCGAAACACGTGTGAACTTGTAAACATACCGTCCAGTCGGTATGTTTATTTGATGTCGAGTCGAGAAGCCCCTGCCCGACGCCCGTCTGCACGGTCGAAACTGATCGATGCGGCGCATACGCTGGTGCGTAAACAGGGCTATGCCGCGACTTCGGTGGACGAGATTTGCGCGGCGGCAGGCGTTTCGAAGGGCGCTTTCTTCCACCATTTCGCCTCGAAAGAGGAACTGGGCGTTGCCGCCGCCGAACAATGGACCGCGCGCGCCGATGAACTGATTTTCACCCTTCCCCCGTGGGTGCGTATCGAAGACCCGCTCGAGCGCCTGCTCGCCCATATCGATTTCCGAATGTTCATGCTCCAAGGCCCGCCGGAAGGCTTCACTTGCTTTGTTGGCACGATGGTGCAGGAAAGTTTTGCCAGCAGCGACGCCCTGCGCCGCGCCGGCGATGCCAGCATCAGCGCCTATTGCGAACGGCTGGCCGTGGATATCGAAGCGGCCATCGCACGCTACGGCGTCCGCGACGGCGTTTCGGCTATAAGCTTGGCTTACCACATCCAGGCGGTGCTGCAGGGCGCCTTCATCATCGCCAAGGCGAAGAACAGCCCCAAGGAAGCGCGCGACAGCGTGCTCCACCTCAAACGCTACATAAAAATGCTGTTCGAAAGAGGAGACCGCGAATGAGCAAGATGATTTACGTGAACCTGCCCGCGGCAAATTTACCCAAGGCGATGACCTTCTATTCGGCGCTGGGCTTCACCAACAATCCGCATTTCACCGACGAGACCGCCGCCTGCATGGTGTGGGGCGATGGTATCCATGTGATGCTGCTGACCCACGCCAAGTGGCACAGCTTCACTGATCGCCCGATCCCGCCTTCAAACTCTAGCGAGGTGATGATCGCGATCACGCTCGACAGCAAGGATGAAGTGAACGCCTTGGTCGATGCCGGTGCGGCAGCCGGTGGGACCGCAGACCTCAATCCGCCGCAGGACCATGGCTTCATGTATCAGCGCACGCTTGCCGATCCCGATGGTCATATCTGGGAACCCTTCTGGATGGACCCGGCAGCGGTGCCGCCGAGCGAATAGGCAGGAGTTGTGAGCATGGACGACGCGATAAGCGCATATCATCAACATCTGTCTACGGGTGACCAGCACATATGCACCAAGCTCCGGTCGTGCATCGATTCTGCGTTGCCAGAGGCGGAGAGCAAGATCTGGCATGCCCATCCGGTCTGGTTCCTCGATGGCAACCCTGTCGTCGGCTATTCGCGGCTGAAGGATTGCATCCGCCTGCTGTTTTGGAGCGGCCAGAGCTTCGAAGAGCCCGGCCTCAAATCCGAAGGGAAGTTCAAAGCCGCCGAAGCGCGCTACATCGATGTTGCTCAGATCGACGAAGCGTCACTCGCGCTATGGCTCGGCAAGGCGCGCGACATCCAGTGGGATTACAAAAATATCGTCAAGCGCGAGGGTGTGCTGGATCGACTGAAATAGGAGGAGACAAGAGATGAGCTATATCGACGGTTTCGTGATCGCCTGCCCCAAGGCGAACAAGGACAAGTTCATCGCGCACGCCAAGCTGGGCGACAGCGTTTTCATGGACCTTGGTGCAGTGCGCGTAGTCGAATGCTGGGGCGATGATGTCCAGGAAGGCCACACCACCGATTTCCGCATGGCGGTAAAGGCCGAGGCGGACGAAGAGGTCCTGTTCAGCTGGATCGAATGGCCCGACAAGGCCACCCGCGACGCCGCCTTCGCCAAGATGACCGAATGGATGGAAGACCCATCCAAGGCCGACCCGCGCATGGACCCCGAAAAGAACCCGATGCCCTTTGATGGCAAGCGGATGATTTTCGGTGGTTTTGCGCCTGTCGTCGAGTTGCAAGCTTGAAGCCAAGCATGGCCTTGTTTCTGGTTTCGATCCATCGACCTGATGGCTATGACCCTTCTTGCGAAACGCTCGAAATGGGCAAACAAATTGATCAACTCAATCAAGAGATGGTTGACCAAGGCGTGCGGAAATTTGCGGGAGGACTAAAACACCCTTCCGAAGCACGCGCAATACGGCTGAACAAAGCCGGCAAAACTGAGGTTACCGAAGGAATTTATCTGCGATGCGGTGAACATGTCGGCGGGTTCTGGCTGATCGAAGTTCCCGACATCTCGGTGGCCGTTGCATGGGGCCGAAAAGCAGCCGTGGCTTGCAAAGCGCAGGTTGAAGTTCGCCCCTTTCACTGAAGGACGTAATGACATGACAAACACTCACGGCGCATGGATCTGGTACGAATTGATGACCACCGATTTCAGCGGATCGAAGGCCTTTTACGAAGCAGTCGTTCCGGGATGGACGATGAGCGCTGGCCCGCCAGAGGCCGAAGGCTATGGATTCATCGCCAATGCCGATGGTGGCATGACCGGAGGCGTCCTGACATTATCACCCGAAATGGTTCAGCATGGCGCTCGTCCCAGTTGGCTGGGCTATATCGGCGTGGATGATACAGATACCAGCGTCGCGGCAATCGAAGCAGCGGGCGGCAAATGCCTGATGCCTGCGCGCGATGTGCCGATGGCGGGGCGGATTGCCATGGTGGCGGACTGCTGCGGCGCGCCATTTTATGTGATGACGCCTACTCCCCCGCCCGGCGGTGGCGAGAGCACCGCCTTCTCGACCAGCTTGCAAGGCCGTTGTTCGTGGAACGAGCTGTACGCTGGCAATCAGGCACATGCGCTTGCTTTCTATACCAAATTGTTCGGATGGACGCTGCCCGAGCCGATGGACATGGGCCCGATGGGTACATATCAGTTCATCGATCATGACGGCGGCGGTGTAAGCGCGATCATGCAAGCGCCCGAAGGTGCCCCGACTGGCTGGGTGCATTATTTCCGTGTTCCCTCGATCACCACCGCCCACTCAGCAATCACCGCCAGCGGCGGACAGGTTATCAATGGCCCGATGGAAGTTCCCGGCAATGACTGGATCGTGCAGGGCATCGACCCGCAAGGCGCGATGTTCGCGTTGGTGGGAGGCAAATGATGGCGGCGAAAAACACGATATGCCTCTGGTATGACAAGGATGCCGAAGAGGCCGCAAACTTCTATGCGATGACCTTCCCTGACAGTCATGTCACAGCAGTCCATCGCGCGCCCAGCGACTTCCCGGGTGGCAAGGCTGGCGACGTATTGACGGTCGAATTCACCGTCTGCGGCATTCCATGCATCGGCCTTAATGGCGGCCCGATTTTCCCGCACAGCGAAGCCTTCTCCTTCCAGATTGCGACCGACAGCCAGGAGGAAACCGACCGCTATTGGAATGCGATTGTCGGCAATGGCGGCGCGGCAAGCGCCTGTGGTTGGTGCAAGGACAAATGGGGCCTCAACTGGCAAATCACGCCTCGCGTGCTGACCGAAGCGATGGCCGCTGGCGGGGATGTAGCGAAACGCGCCTTTGAAGCGATGATGACCATGCACAAAATCGACCAAGCCACTATCGAAGCAGCGGTGCGTGGCGCATGATCCTCTATGGCCACCCCTTTTCGAGCTACACTTGGAAGGCGCTGATCCCGCTTTACGAAAAGGGATTGGATTTCGAGTTTCGCATCCTCGACGAGGCGCATCCCGAGCATTGGGATCAGTTGCGCGCGCACTGGCCGCGCGGGCAGATGCCGGTGCTCGTCGATCAGGGACAAGGCGTATTTGAAAGCTCAATCGTCATCGAGCATCTCGATTTCGCCTATCCCGATACGCCCCGGATGATCCCGGACGACCGCAAGGCGGCGCTGCGGGCACGGCTGCTCGACCGTGTGTTCGACTGCCATCTGGAGGCCAGCTTTCAGGCGGCAGTTTCGGAATATATCCTATGGATTACTGAAACGCCTGACGTTGCGCGCGTAGAACGGGCGCGGACGACGCTTTCGACCATCTATCCGTGGCTGGAAGAGCAAATGCCCGAGGATGGCTGGGCATGTGGCGACGAATTTTCGATGGCGGATTGCTCAGGTGCACCTGCCCTTTTCTATGCCGACTGGACGCAGCCCATTCCAGTCGAGTGCAAGAAGCTCAAAGCCTATCGCGCGCGATTGCTGGCCCGCCCATCGGTCGCACGCTGTGTGGAGGACGCCCGCCCCTATCGCGGCTTTTTCCCGCTCGGCGCGCCGGATCGCGACTGATGCGTATCATTCCGGCGACCAAAGAGCATCTCGGTGCTTGGGCCGAATTGCGCTTCGCACTTTGGCCGTGGGATGACGTTCAGGCACATGCGGAGGAAGCGGAAGAACTCTATCTCAGCGACAATCGCGACAGGTCCGCTTTTGTAGCACTCGGACACACCGACGAAGTTATCGGCTTCGCCGAAGCCACTCTGCGCCGCGATTATGTCGAAGGGTGTGACACATCGCCGGTCGTTTTCCTCGAAGGAATTTTCATAAAATCGGAGCAGCGCCAGTCGGGCGTAGCCCGCGCGCTTTCCGCTGCGGTCGCCGACTGGGGTCGCTCCAAAGGCTGCAGTGAATTTGCATCGAATGCGCTGCTCGACAATGTCGATAGCCACGCTTTCCACGCCGCCATCGGCTTTGAAGAAACCGAACGCGTGGTGTTTTTCAGAAAGGATTTAACATGACAGCAACCGCAGAAAATGGCTGGAAACTCTCGATCACCCGCTTCATCGCCGCCCCACCTGCCAAGGTGTGGGACATCATGACCAACCGGATAAATGACTGGTGGTGTCCCAAGCCCTGGCGGGCAGAATTCGATAAACTAGAGCGCTGTGCAGGTGGAGCCTCCATGTGCACCATGTATGGTCCCGATGGCGAAGTGCACCCGCATCCCGGCACTGTGCTGGCATGGGATGAAGGCAAGCGTTTTGCCTTTACCGACGCCATAATCGGCGACCTGATGCCCGCAGGCCCTTTCATGATTGGCATCTGGAGCATTGAACCCGAAGGCGATGGCACGCGCTACACTGCGCTGTGCCGGCACTGGACCGAGGACGATTGCAAGCGCCACGCCGAAATGGGTTTTGAGGAAGGCTGGGGGGCTTGCGCGAACCAGCTGGTGGATTTGTGTGAAGGTTAAAGAATAAACGTCGCCCCTGCGTAGGCAGGGGCCGATGTAGTTGTACCCTACTGGTTCAGTAAACTTCTAGCGGCCCCTGCCTGCGCAGAGGCGACGCATTCTTGCAATATGGGAGGTGCGGCCCCACATCTTCTCCATGGCCGCGCGCAAGCTTTCTCAAAGCCGATCATATCAATGGCTGATGATCGTGCTGGGCTGGTTCCTGATGATCCTCGCACCGCTGATCGGATGGCTACCGGGGCCCGGTGGGCTGATCCTGTTTCCAATTGGGCTGGCACTCGTGATCAAGAATTCGCTGTGGGCGAAACGTCAATTTGCTAGGGCCAGCAAACGCCATCCAGAATATGGCGAATGGGCCAATTGGGCGATGCGGCGCAAGCGGTTCAAGACGCGCCCGCCCTTTCCGCCGGTGAAGCGAGACCTGATGCGCATCTTCCGCCGCGATGATTTTGGCCAGAAACTGCCTTGAGTCATGTTGACTTTTACCCGACCAAACCATAAAGGCCCGCTCAACAAAGGCGGTCGCCGTAGAGATTCGGCGGCTGTTTTTATTCCAATAGCTGATTTTTTTGAGGATTTGAGCCATGAAGCGCACCTTCCAGCCGAGCAATCTTGTGCGCGCTCGCCGTCACGGATTCCGTCTCCGCATGTCGACCGCCAAGGGCCGTGCGATTCTGAACGCACGCCGCGCCCGCGGTCGCAAGAAGCTCTCGGCGTAAGTTTAATTGAAACTGTCCACTTGCGTGGACGCGGCTCCGGCCCGCTTCCCCACCCGGCCACCCATAAGATACACTGCCGTTGGGTGGCCGGGTGGCGGAGCGGGCCGGAGCCGTTTTCGCCTATCATGACTCGCGGTTACACCGTCATAAAAAAAAGGCCGGAATTTCTGGCTGCCAACCGGGGGAAGCGTTATGCAACTCCCGGTTTCGTTTTGCTGGTGCATGACCGGCGCGACGACAATCCGGCCAAGCGGCTGGGCATAACTATCACCAAAAAGGTCGGAAATGCCGTGGTGCGCAACCGCATGCGTCGGCGTTTCCGTGAACTGGCCGCCGAATTGCTGCATGATTTGGGCAAGGCCGGTGCTGATCATATCCTGATCGGGCGTGATGGCGGGATTGAGCGTGATTTCGGCATGCTACGGGATGAGATGGCCAAGGCGCTTCGGAAGCTTGCTTCATGATCGCCAAGATCCTCATCCTCATAGCACGCGGCTGGCAGGTGGGGCCTTCGCGCATCCTGCCACCGACCTGCCGCTATGCCCCTAGCTGTTCGTCCTATGCGATAGAAGCTTTGCAGAAACATGGCGCGATTAAGGGTGGCTGGCTGGCACTGAAACGGCTATTGCGCTGCCATCCTTGGGGCGGGCACGGATATGATCCGGTGCCATGACATATCCAGACATTGAATTGACAGGGAATATTTGAGTGGAAGACCGGCGTAATATCATATTGGCTGTGCTGTTGACGGGCCTGATCCTTTTTGGCTGGCCCTATGTCGCGAACTTGTTTTTCCCGACACCGCCGGCTGCCGAGAAGAGCGTAAGCACTTCAGCAAAGGTTGAGAGCGCGAACAGCGGTAGCGGCGATATTGCCGTTACATCCTTGCCAGAAAAGGTCGTGGCGCTACCATCTGCCCTAGCTGCCAACCCACGTGTGCTGGTTGAAACGCCCAAGCTGAAAGGCTCGATCAACCTCGAAGGCGCTCGCATCGACGATCTCGTGCTGCTTGCCCATCGTGAAGAACTCTCCAAGAAATCGCCGCCGGTGCGGCTGTTCGCCCCTTCCGGCACAGCCAATTCCTATTTCGCCCGCTTTGGCTGGATTGGCAATGGCGCGACCTTCCCGACCGACAAGACGCTTTGGACCGCCAACGCAACCAAGCTGACGCCAACGAATCCGGTCAATCTGACCTGGACCAACCCGGAAGGCCAGATCTTCGAAATCAAACTGTCGATTGACGAACATTATATGCTGACTGCAGAGCAGCGCTTCAGCAACGCGGCAGGATTACCAACGGCCAATGTAGCGCCCTTTGGCATCATCAGCCGCAAAGGAAAACCCAAAGACGCCACCAAGGGCGGATCGATTTTCACCCAGATTCACATTGGACCAATCGGTGTGTTCAACGGCAAACCAAATTATGACTGGGGCTATGACCAGGTTGCAGAAGCGCCCAGCGGCAAAGTGAGTTTCGCCACAACCGGTGGATGGAACGGCATGACCGACAAATATTGGCTGGCAGCTCTGATCCCCGACCAGAAAATCCCGGTGAAAGCGGAATTCAAGTCTGAGGACGGCTATAATTGGGCGAATGTGCGCAACGCACAATTGGCTGCGGTCGAAGCTGGAAAGTCGGCCACACAAACTTCACGCCTGTTCGCCGGTGCCAAGGAATTTGAAGAGCTACGCGCCTATACCGACAAGATTGGCATCCCCTATCTCGATTATTCGATCGATTGGGGCTGGTTCTGGTTCATTGCCATTCCGTTCCTGACCATTTTGCTATGGCTGTTCGATCTGTTCGGCAATTTCGGTGTCGCCATCATCGCGCTGACGATCATCGTTCGCTTGTTCATGTATCCCGTCGCGCAGAAGCAGTTCGCTTCGATGGCAGGCATGCGTGCGGTACAGCCGAAGATGAAAGCGCTGCAGGAGCGTTACAAGGACGACAAGCCCAAGCTGCAGCAGGAGATGATGAAGCTGTATCAGGAAGAGAAGATCAATCCGTTGGCAGGTTGCCTTCCCATCCTGCTGCAAATTCCAATCTTCTTTGCTTTGTACAAAATCTTGATGCTGACGGTTGAAATGCGGCACCAGCCATTCGCGCTGTGGCTGAAAGACCTTTCGGCTCCCGATCCGTTGACTCCGATCAATCTGTTCGGCCTACTGCCATTCACGCCTCCGGCATTTCTTGCCATTGGTATCCTTCCTATTCTGCTCGGCATAACAATGTGGCTGATGCAGCGGCTGAACCCGCAACCAATGGACGAAGTGCAGAAGCAGGTCTTTGCGATCATGCCCTGGTTCCTGATGTTCATCATGGCACCGTTCGCGGCCGGTCTGCAACTCTACTGGGTGGTGTCGAACCTGATTTCGATCGGTCAGCAGAAATGGCTCTATTCCAAACATCCAATCCTGAAGGAGCAGATGGCGAAGGAAGAAGCCGAAAAGAAAAAGGCGAAGGCTTAAGATAAACCCTCTCCCCTTCCGGGGGAGAGGATAGCAAGGCTTGCTGCTGCGGCAGCTAGCCGCGCTTGGAGAGGGGGCCCTCTCCGACTGCGACTAGGCCTTGCGATGCAAGACCAAGTCTCGTTGCCTCTCCCCTGAAGGGGCGAGGATGAAAGAGGCAATTATATGGATACGAAAATCTTTTCAGGCCCGGTCAACTTCCTGAAGTCTGCCCCCAGCCTGGAATTCCTGCCCGATGCAACGGTGCCAGAAATCGCCTTTGCCGGTCGTTCCAATGTCGGCAAGTCGAGCCTGATCAACGCGCTGGTAAATCGCAACGGCCTCGCACGCGCATCAAACACGCCGGGGCGCACACAGGAACTCAACTTTTTCGATGTCGGCGAACCACCGATTTTCCGCATCTGCGACATGCCCGGCTATGGCTATGCCAAGGCGCCGCTCAAGACGGTGCAGAAATGGCGTTATCTGGTGAACGATTATCTGCGCGGACGGCAGGTACTGAAACGCGCCTTCCTCCTGATCGACAGCCGCCATGGCATCAAGGAAGTCGACCGCGAAATCATGAAGATGCTCGATGGCGCCGCCGTCAGCTATCGTATCGTTCTAACCAAGACCGATAAGATCAAGGCCAGCGAACTCGCCACAGTCGAGGCGGCAACGCTGGAAGAACTAAGGAAGCATAGTGCTGCCTTCCCAGTCATTTCAGCGACGTCTGCGGAAAAAAAGGGCGGGATTGATGCCTTGCGCGAGGCGGTGCTAGAAGCCGTCCAGTCATGACGCTTAAACTCATCATCGGGAACAAAGCCTATTCGAGCTGGTCGCTGCGGGGCTGGCTGGCGTGCAAGCAGTCCGGGCTGCATTTTGAGGAGATGACTGTCCCACTCTACGATGCGACATGGGATGAGCGCAAACGCGAGGAAGACCTCGCCCCATCGTCTGGCAAGGTGCCGATCCTTTGGGACGGAGATGCGGTGATCTGGGATAGCTTGGCCATCCTCGAATATCTCGCGGACAAGGTCGGGCGCGAACGCTTCTGGCCCAAAGATGAGGTCGCACGTGGCATGGCGCGGGCTATGGCTGCGGAAATGCACTCCGGTTTCCTGCCGCTGCGCCGGGAATGCCCGATGAACCTGCGCAAAATCTATGAGGGCGTAACGATCAGCGAAGAGACACGCAACGATGCGCTGCGTATATTGGGCCTATGGGCCGAGGCGCGTGCGCGCTTTGGCAAGGAAGGGCCGTATCTGTTTGGCACCTACAGCGCAGCCGACATCATGTACGCACCGATCGTGACACGTTTCGTGACCTATGGCTTTACCCTGCCCGGCTTTGCACAAAGCTATATCGAGGCCGTGCTCGCCCATCCCTGGATGGAGGAATGGTACCATGCCGCGCAAAATGAAGAATGGGTGATCGAAAAGTTCGAGAACGAGCTGGCTAAGTAACAACCGATTTCATTTAAATCACTTCAGCCTTTTAGCCGGATAGAGCGTGCCATCCTTGTGGTAATAATCTTCTTCGCTGAACATCATATCGATGTCCGAATAACCGCCACCCGTTGAGCGGTCGCCGACCCCGATGGCGATGAATACACAATCGCTGTCACTGCGATTTATCATATGATGTCCGTTGCGCACACCCGCGGCCCAAGCGGCGACATCGCCCGGTCGCATCATGGTTTCGCCGTCATCCTCGATCAAAACGGCTTCGCCTGACAGCATGATGACGATCTCATCCTCTGCCTCGTGCCAATGGCGCTGCGATGACCAGCCGCCGGGTTTGAGAACGACATGGCTCGCGCCCATTTGGGTCAACCCGGCCACAGGGGCCAGCCTGCGCCACCAGCGACCTTCTACGGCCTTGTCGAAGGGTTCGGGATAGCCCGTGGCATTGGATTGCGGGATAGCTTCGATATCGATTTTGGGCATTGCTTTGCTTCCTTAATGTTGGACAAATCCTACCCAGCTTGTCATTCCCGCGAAAGCGGGAATCCATGGTCTGAACCGTCGGTTCAAACCTCGCTGTCAGACCATGGATCCCCGATCAAGTCGGGGATGACACAGAATATGACCGAGAGTCTGGCTCTCACCTTCGCCCAACGCCTAATGGCTTGCGAGAGCATCTCGCCAGCGCGCGGCAGCGTATTTGATACGATGGAGGCTTTGCTGGCGCCCTTGGGTTTTACCGTCGAGCGCTTCATTTCAGGCGCGGACGATCCCGATCCGGCACATGGCGGACCTGTGGAAAACCTGTTCGCAATCCGTGGAAAAGGCGGGCGGCACTTTGCCTTTGCCGGCCATCTGGATGTCGTTCCCCCGGGCGATGGCTGGGCCAGCGGGCCTTTTGAACCCGTCATCCGTGGTGACCTGCTTTACGGGCGCGGCGCGGTGGATATGAAGGGCAGTATCGCTGCCTTTGTCGCGGCCTTGCAAGAAATTCCCGAGGATGCCGGAACGATAAGCCTGATAATCACCGGAGACGAGGAAGGCCCCGCCATCCACGGCACGCGAGCGCTGATCGATCATATGAAAGCGCGCGGCACCCTGCCCGATCTGTGCCTTGTCGGCGAGCCCACCAGCGTCAGTCGGCTGGGCGACATGATGAAGGTAGGGCGGCGCGGTTCGGTGAATATTTGGATCACCGTCGAGGGTACGCAGGGCCATGTCGCATACCCCCATCTGGCAGACAATCCGATCCCGCGGCTGGTGGCCATCCTTGCGCAAATCAAGGCTGTGGTGCTTGACCAAGGCACCGAATTTTTCCAGCCGAGCAATATCGAGATTACCGAACTGCACACCGGCAATCCGGCAACCAATGTCATCCCCGCCAAGGCGTTGGCGCGGCTTTCGATCCGTTTCAACGATCTGCACAGCGGCCAAAGCCTGGTCGAGTTGATCCGCGGCATTGTCGAGCCGGGTGGCGGCAGCTTGAAGGCGATGATTTCGGGTGAAGCTTTCCTGACCCCGCCGGGCGAGCTGAGCGAAACTTTGGCCGCCGTAGTGGAGGAAGTGACTGGCATCGCGCCCGAAGCCTCGACCACTGGCGGCACCTCCGACGCGCGTTTCCTCTCGAAATTGTGCCCTGTTGTCGAATTCGGTCTGTGCAATGCGACGATGCACAAGCTGGATGAGGCTGTGGCGATTGCAGACCTTGATGCTTTGACCGAGATTTACCGGCGGGTGACGTTGCGGTTGCTCTCTGCCTTGTAATAATTTCTGTGTCACTCCCGCGAAAGCGGGAGTCCATGGTCTGGCTGGCCGGTTTAAAATTGGGTTTCAGACCATGGATCCCCGATCAAGTCGGGGATGACTCTTAATTTTACTGAGCGCTAGCGCTTCAACACAATATACAGAGCCCCATCACCGCCATGGCGTGGGTGCGCCTGTCGGACTGCGACAATGTGAGACGAATGGCGCGACGCCGCGAGCCAGTCGCGCACCACTGCGGCAATCGCACCCCGGCCCGAGCCGCTCGTACGGTCGTGCGCACGTGCTTTTCCAGTGACGAGAAGCACCACGCGCAGCCGCTGATGAATGGCTTGCTCGAGCGTGTGATCGAGCCGGGCATGAGCCCCGGCCAGCCCCTGCCCGTGCAAATCAATGCTGATATCAGGTATCACCGCCCCCTTTTTGAACCGCCGGTCCCAGTGCGAATCCAGATTGCTGTAATCCTCCCCGGCACGGGGAGGGGGACCATGCGGAGCATGGTGGAGGGGCACCGTCCGTTTAGACGCCGGTTTGTGCTGCCCGTTCCCCTCCGTCACACGCTTTGCGTGTGTCACCTCCCCCGAGGGGGGAGGAATGGGATGCGGGTGCAGCGCCACTTTCACCGGATGCAGCGGCTTTACCGTCTGCACGACACGGTTCCAAAGCGACCGCTCCTCCGGATGGAGGCGGCGGGTCATTCCACGGTCGGGATCAGGCGCGCAACGGCTGCCTTGGGCAAGAACAGCAAGGCGCTGCCGCGTGCCGACATGCCGCCGGCAATCGCACGGGCGCGATCGCCCGCACCCCAGAAACTGTCAAACCGGTTCGCACCCTTGATCGCGCCGCCTGTATCCTGCGCCACCCAGACGCCGTTCGGTTCGGCCCGGTCGAGCGACAGCCAGACGGGCGCCCCGAGCGGTACATATTTGGGATCGACAGCAACGCTCGCCTCCCCCACCACCGGATAGCCCATCGCGCCCAGCGGGCCAGCCCCCGTCAATTCGCGGAAGAAGACGAAGCTTTTGTTTTCGTTCATGATCTTCTTCCCCTCTTCGGGGTTTTCGCGAAGGTATTTGACGATGCCCTGCATCGATCCATCGGTGATCAGGCCGCGATCCTTCATCAGCCTGCCGATGCCGGTATAGCCGCGCCCGTTCTGGCTTTCATAGCCGATGCGCATCACCCCGCCGTCGGGAAGCCGCAAGCGTCCCGAGCCCTGAATCTGCAGGAAGAAGAATTCGATCGGATCTGCGGCCCAAGCGATTTCAAGGCCGCGTCCAGCGAGCGAGCCATCAACGATGGCGGCGCGCTCATCATAGGGGATGAACTTGGTGCCCTGCACCTTGCCGCGGATAGACTTGCCCTTCAGATCGTCGGAGAACTGCCCGAGATCTACGTCAATCAAATCAGGCGGACGTTTGTAGATCGCAACATCATAACCCGGTTGTTTGGTGCGTGATCCGGTGATTTCGGGTTCGAAATAGCCGGTGACAAAAGCCTTACCCTCACCGACCTGCACAGCCTCCATATAGGTAGCGAAAAAGGAGATGGCGTCGCCCGTCCAGGTCTTCACGGCGTCGCAGGCTTCTTGCCAGTCGCTGCCCTGGGTCAGGCCGGAACCATCGGTGCGCTTGAGCAAACCCGGACAAGACGTGCGGAACGAGGCCAAAGCCAGATTGGTCTTGCGCGCATCAACGCTCAGGCTGCCAATGGCTGGCCCGCGAACCAACCCCGCGCTCGCCGCATTCATGATTTCACCTGTCGCCGCGGCCGCAGCAATGGGCGGCACCGGTGTTGCAGAAACTGGCTTTGCAGCAACATCCGGTGCGGGCGTAGTCGAAGGTGCAGAGGCGCCGCCCTTGGGTATGATCCCGCCCGAACAGGCGGAAAGCAATAGGGTCGACAGGGCGAGCGCAAAGACGGGGCTTTTCATGCCCCGGGGTGAATCAGACCGTATCGGTTTCGTCAAGCTTCCAGTTGCGGTCGCCAGATTTCACGTCGCGGAAGAAAGTCCAGATATCATGTGTTTCAATAGCATCCGTCAGTGAACCGCCGATGATAGTACCATTGGCATCCTTCACCAATGCGGCGATATCGGCATCGAACTGAACCGATATCCGCGCCATCGGATGATCATAGCTGGCATTGACGATGCGGGCCTCATCGATGCGGACCAATCGATTCTCCAAAGTCTCGCTACGCGCCAGACGGGCGTCGATTTCTTCAGCGAAGCTCTCATAAACATCGTCATCGCACAGGAAACGGAGCTGATTCTTATCGCCTTTCCAATAAGCTTCGAGAATCATGCCATAGGCCGATTTTGCGCCTTCCAGAAACAGTGCGGGATCAAATGTGCGGTCGGCGTTGGCGATCGAACGCAGGCCACTTTGCGCGGCACTATCCGCCAGCGGGCTATCCATTGTCGGAACGGGGGCCAATGTTTCGCGCTGGCCTACGGGCTGACGCACGATGGCTGGCTGGCGTTCTTCGATCGCGGGGCGAGCAACAGGTTCCTGTTCATGGCCTGTGCGCTTGCCGAGTACCGAATAGAGACGCAGGCCCAAAAAGGCTGCAACCATTGCCAGCAATACGATTTCGACAGTTACCATAACACGCGCCTTATCACATCGAGCAGATAGCTCTTAGCCGGAAAATCCAAAATCCGGGTTAACCTTGGTTGAACGGCATGAAACCCAGCTTCCTTATCGTCAACATAGGCATTTCCCCTGCCGGTTTCAAATGGCTTGGCATAATTCTTTTATCGGGGTTGCCATAGCCCGGCTATCCCCCCTGCTAAAGCATTGCCCTTTGCCCTTCCCCCTGCTACGCGCGCTGCCGAAGCGCGGCCGTGGGGATGGCGCGAAACCAACACAGAAAGCAGACTAAAATGGCCGAAGAAGGCAACATCGTTTCCGACGCACTGAAGGCAAATGGCGAAGATACCGCACCTGCAGTCGGCATGCTCAGCCAGTATATCAAAGACCTGTCGGTCGAAAATCCCAATGCCCCGCACAGCTATGGATGGGACAGCCAGCCGCAGATTGACGTTCAGGTGAATATCGAAGTCAATCCGGTGAACGAAGAAGTCAACGAAGTGATCCTGAAGCTGGGCGTCAAGGCAGAAGCCGATCAGGGCGTCCATTTCAACGTCGAGCTGGAATATGCAACGCTGTTCGGTCTGCGCAATGTCGAAGAAGGTTATGCGCACCAGTTCCTTTTCGGCGAAGCACCACGCCTGATGTTCCCCTTTGCACGCCGCGTAGTGGCCGACGCGATCCGCGATGCAGGCTATCCGCCGCTGGTGCTCGATCCGATCGATTTCAACGGTCTCTATCTGCAGCAGCTTGCTCAGGCTCAGGCAACCGCCGAAGCCCAACCCGCTGGCGAAGCCTGATTTTCTCTGACAGAGTGAACCAGCGATGAGCCTGCTTCGGCACACTTCAACCATCGCTGGATTCACCATCATCAGCCGAATTTTCGGGTTCATCCGCGACATCCTGCTCGCCCGCGTATTGGGTGCCGGGCTGGCGGGTGACGCCTATCAACTGGCCTTCACCCTGCCCAACACCTTCCGTCGCCTCTTTGCAGAGGGTGCCTTTTCGGTCGCCTTTGTGCCCATGTATTCGCGCAGACTGGCGGGCGAAGATGGGGAAAATGAGGCCGCGAAATTTGCCGATGATGTGATGTCGGTTTTCATATGGATTTTACTTGGTTTTTCGGGGCTCGCAATGCTTGTAATGCCGGGCATTGTCTGGCTGCTAGCCAGCGAATTCCAGTCGATTCCCGGCAAGTTCGACCTCGCGGTTTTCCTGAGCCGGATGACGTTCCCTTATCTGTTTTTCATCAGCCTTGTTGCGATGCTCACAGGCCTGCTCAACGCGCGTTCCAAGTTCGCTCCGGGAGCGATCGCACCGATACTGTTCAACATTGTGCTGATCGGCGGGATTGGTGCTGGCTATTTTTGGCGCGGAGGGAGCGATGACGACCGGCTGGTGGTATATGCGCTAAGCGCAGCGGTTTCGCTGTCGGGACTTGTCCAACTCGTATATCTCTGGTGGGAAGTGCATCGTGCCGGACTGAAATTCCACCTCCAGACGCCCAAATTCACACCCGAAGTGAAGCAATTGGGTATGGTAATATTGCCTGCGACATTTGGCGCCGGGATTTACCAGATCAGCCAGTTCGTCGACACTTTCTTCGCAACCTCGCTGCCGCAGGGTTCGCTCACACTGCTGAAAATGGCGGACCGGCTAAACCAGATGCCTTTGGGTATTGTCGGCATTGCGCTGGGCACGGCTATCCTGCCGATGCTCTCGCGCCATATCCAAAGCGAAGACCATCAGCGCGCGCAGGATTTGCAGACCGATGCGTTTGAAATGGCGACGCTGTTGACCCTGCCTGCTGCCGCCGCGCTGGCGATTTGTGCACCGGCCTTCACCAATGCGTTCTTCGTTGGCGGTAAGTTCACATTGGCAGACGGTGCGATCATGGCCAGTATCACAGCCGCTTTGGTGGCCGGGCTACCGGCCTATGTGATCGTAAAAATCCTGAACCCCGGCTTCTTTGCCCGTTCGGATACCAAGACACCCGTCTACACCGCGCTCGTCTCGCTGATATTCAACATCATCCTCAACGTCTTCGTTGTGCGCCCCTGGGGCATTGTCGGGCTGGCAGGGGCAACTGCGGCATCGGCCTCTCTCAACTGCCTGCTGCTTTATATCGTGTTGCACAGGCGCGGCTGGTTCCGCTTCACCGGAGCCCTTGGAAATCGCATAGCACGTCAGCTGCTGGCCACTGCGGCGATGTCAGCGCTTCTGTGGTGGCTTATGGGTTGGATGATGCCGTATTTTTCCGATGACATTGTGACGCGGGTCGCGGCACTTGCGATACTTGTCGGCGGCGGCATGGCGGTCTATTTCGCTGCAGGCTATATGGTTGGGGCGCTTGACCGTGATCGCGTTAATCGCCTGCTGCGGCGCAACCGCGCACCAGCAAAGTAATTAGAAAGTAACCAAGTCATGCGTGTCGTCTCCGGCATACAGCCCACAGGCAACCTTCATCTCGGCAATTATCTCGGCGCAATCCGGAACTGGGTGAAGATGCAGGATGAGGGCGAATGCCTGTTCTTCCTGGCTGACCTGCATGCCATTTCGCAGCCACATGTACCGACCGAACTGACTGCGAATACGCGAGAGATGGCGGCGGCGTTGATCGCCTGTGGCATCGATACCGACAAGTCGATCCTTTTCAACCAGACGCAGGTTCCAGCGCACAGCCAGCTGCAATGGCTTCTCAATGGCACCGCGCGCATGGGCTGGCTGAACCGGATGACGCAGTGGAAAGACAAGGCGGGCAAGAACCGCGAAGGCGCTTCGGTTGCGCTGTTCACCTATCCGGTGCTGCAGGCCGCAGACGTTCTGCTCTATCAAGCGACGCATGTTCCCGTGGGCGAAGACCAGAAGCAGCATCTCGAACTCGCACGCGACATTGCGCAGAAGTTCAACAATGACTTTGGCAATGGGGAGGAGATCTTCACCCTGCCCGAGCCGATCATCCCGCCCGAGGCAGCGCGCATCATGAGCCTGCGCGAGGGCAGCGCGAAGATGAGCAAATCCGACCCGTCGGACATGAGCCGCATCAACCTGACCGATGATGCCGACACGATCATGCAAAAGGTGCGCAAGGCCAAAACTGACCCCGAACCGCTGCCAAGCGAAAAAGAAGGTCTTACAGGGCGGCCCGAGGCCGAAAATCTGGTGGGCATTTATGCCGCGCTCGACGGCAGCGGCCTCGATACGGTTTTAAGTCAGTTTGGCGGACAGGGCTTTGGTTCTTTCAAACCGGCGCTGGGTGAATTGCTTGTCAGCAAGCTCGCGCCGATCGCAGAGCGCTTCAACGCATTGCGACACGACACCGTTGCTATTGATGCAGCCTTGCAGAAAGGTGCGGCAAAGGCGCGTGCGCTGGCTGAGCCTACACTTGACCGGACCTATCAGGCGCTGGGCCTGCTGCGCTGACAAATTGTTACATGACGGCAAAGTGAACGGCTTGCTGTTCAACCGCAGTTCAGCGCATTTCGGATAGATATCGCCGCAAGCCAGCCTATATTGGCCGTAACGGAGGTTTCTATGTCCAAGCGTAAAGCTGTTTCCATTCTGGCCCCAGCACTGCTGTTAACGCTCGGGGCTTGCGCGACGCCATTCAAGGCAGACGTATCGCGCTTCCAGCAAATGCCTGCGCCGCAGGGCCAGACCTTCACCGTCAAAGCTGCCGATCCAGCACAAGAAGGCGGGATCGAATTTGGCCAATATGCCGCGATGGTATCCGCCGAGATGACCAAAGTGGGTTATGTTCCGGCAGCGCCCGGCGCGCCTGCAGATCTGACCGTCAAATTTGGCTATGGTGTCGATGACGGCAAAGAACGCACCGTCGTCTATGACGATCCCTTCTACGATCCGTTCTGGGGCTATGGTCGCTATGGTTTCGGTCGAGGCTATTACCGTCCCTATATCGTCCGCACGCCGCGTGGTGCCCGTTATGTCTATGGCTGGCATGACCCGTTTTTATACGGCCCGGGCTTTGGCCGTGGCTATGACGTGCGCAGCTACACCGTTTACACCAGCGGCATAGAGATGCAGATTGAAAACAACACCACTGGCGAACGCCTGTTCGAAGGCAAGGCCGAGGCCAAATCGCGCTCGAACCGCCTACCCTATCTGGTCCCCAATCTGGTAACAGCCATGTTCACCGGCTTTCCGGGAAATGGCGGGGAAACCGTACGCATTTCGGTCGCACCAGAGGATAGCGGCAAGAAGAAATAGGCTGGTCGAACAGCCCAAAGGACGCATTGCCCCGCCTGGTATCACCTTGGCGGGGCATTTATTTGTTCAGACTCCGCAGGTCAGATCAGACTTGCCGAACTTACTCCCTTCAGCCTGGGTGTTGGCTATGCCTGCGTACAGATCGCTGCTCGGGAACTGGCCGTCTTTGCCAATCTTATAACCTTTCGACCGGAACACTTCGATCACTTTGGCGGCGGGTTCGGCAAAGTAGACCGACTGCGATTCATAATGCTGGGCAATTCCGGTGACGGTTAGCCCTTCATAACTGCGCTGAAGTTTTTCGAACGTACTTTTACCTTCTGAAGCGACAAGCGCTTTGGCTCGCGCTTCTTCACTCGGGAACTCCTTATTCTCGAGCGTTTTGTAGCCAGCGCGGATACGATCCCCCATCGAGCTGAACAAGGCATCAATTTCAGGACCAAAACTGCAGCTGTTGGGGTTGAATGCAATCGCAATCGGTTTGCCATTGGCCAGGGAAGCAATCCGCGCGCCGTCGGCAAGATAGGCCACGCCGCCCTTTTTCAGTTTTACTTCGATGAAGTCATTGGCGGTTAAACCAAAAAGCGACAGCGTTGTTCCCGCAGCAACGCGATCAACCAGTGTGGAAGCCGTATCGGGCTGCGACCATAGTTCGACAGGCTTGTCGACGACCCAAGACTTATCCCCCAATGGTTTGACGATTTCAGGCGGCTGGGTTTCGGACAGATTCACAGTCGCGATAAAGCCCTTGCCATCGGCGAGCTCCAGCCAATCGCTGGTTCCATCTTCACCCAAAATCACTTTGCCGCTTGCAGTTGCGCCGCGCGCGAGCTTTCCCAGTACCGTGCTGCCCTGTGCCGTGGCCTTATCGCGGATATTCGCGTCGGCAACAGCATAATATTGTTTTTCTACAGCAACTTCCTCCGCAGCCGATGACTGCTGAACCCGGTCTTCCAGACCATTGCCCGTCATATCGTCATGCAGGAACAGGAAATAATAGAGGATAAGCAATGCAAGGATGCCGGCCCCTCCCCCTATCAGCAGCCAGTTTGGTCCCTTCTTCTCTTCAACATATGCTTCAGACGCGTAAGTCTGCGTCTCAACGCCCGAAGATATCGGCGGCGGCGGTGGCGGAGATGCAACGGGCGCTACATACGGATCATATGACGAAACAGGCGGTGGTGGCGCACCAGCGTCACCGCCTGGTACAACTGCGCCGCAACTGCCGCAGAAGCGCGCTCCATCATTCAAGGCGCTGCCACATTGGATGCAGAATTTAGCCATCAAGAACCTCCCGAGTCCATCTTGTCCTCGGGATAGTCTGCTGTTCCCCCCAAGGGAAGGCGCTTATGTAACTAGTTCAGGCCTCTAGCTGGCGGAGCAAGGCACGGACATCATTGTCCATGTCATTGTCCATCCGACGCAGATCTTCGACCAGACGCACAGCATGAATAACCGTCGAATGGTCGCGACCACCGAATTTGCGCCCGATTTCAGGGTAGCTGCGCGGGGTCATCACCTTGGCGAGGTACATCGCAACCTGACGCGGGCGAACCACAGCGCGCGCACGGCGCTTCGACGACATTTCACTGCGGTCAATGCGGTAATATTCGCATACAGCGCGTTGGATTTCGTCGATGGTGATGCGGCGGCGGCAGGCGCTGAGAATATCCTTCAGCTGCTCTTCGGCCAAAGTGCGCGTAATCGGCTTTCCAGTCAGCTGCGAATAGGCGATTAGCTTATTGAGCCCACCTTCGAGTTCGCGGACATTGCGGCTGATGGTGCGCGCGAGAAATTCAATGACATCTTCGCCGACCTGCGTGTCGGGCATGTTGGCGAGACGCTGGTTGAGGATCGAACGACGCAGTTCCAGATCAGCGGGCTGGATGTCGGCAACAAGCCCCATCGATAGGCGCGAAAGAATGCGTTGATCGACACCGTCCAGCGCCTGAGGCGCACGGTCGGCGGCAACGACAAGGCGTTTGCCGGCACCAATGATCGCGTCGACGGTATGCAGGAACTCTTCCTGCGTCGACACCTTGCCAATGATGAACTGGATATCGTCAATCAGAAGAACGTCGACGGCACGCAAACGCGCCTTGAATTCCATCACTTCCTTGCGGCGCATGGCGGAGACAAACTCCATCATGAATTTTTCCGCCGACATATAGAGAATTTGCGCGTTCGGGTTCACGTCGGCATAAGCATGGCCGATAGCGTGCATCAGGTGGGTTTTGCCCTGCCCCGTTGCGGCCTGCAGATACAATGGGTTGAACAGCGGGCGTTCGACTGCGGCAACACGTTCGGCCGCGCTCAAAGCCAGCGCATTAGTCTGGCCTTTGACGAAATTTGCAAAAGTCATGCGCGGGTCAAGCTGGCTGCGCACCGGCAGCGCTTCATTGACGTGAACAACGGCAGGACGTTCGGCCAAACCGTTGCCCTGCAACATTTCCACGCGAGCCGCCCCCGGCTTGGTGCGGATTTTCAGCTGACGGACAGCTGGGTTGATGCTGCTCCATGCAAGGCGGATTCGATCAGCATAATGGTCCGAAACCCAGCTTGCCGAAAAATCGGACGGTGTCAGCAGTTCAAGCGTTCCGGTCAGTTCGCAAAAATCACCCAAGGTGATTGAGCGGATCCACTGCCCGTAAATCTGTGCCCCAAGATCACGGCGCAAGCGTGATGCTACATTTTGCCAATCAGATTCAAAAGCGGAGCCACCCATATTTTCTTGCTCCGACCGCACGACTTTCAGCGTCACTTAGCCACCCCTTTCACCCCAACCAGCGACGGCTGTTTTTTTGTTACACGCACATCTCTCCCATCGCCTGACACAGGCCCACCGTATCCCCACACCTGATGCAGAGATCCTTTACATGTCATTCTCGATTGAGACAGATGCGACGTTGATCGCACGCTGCTGGAACCTGTTGTTTAGCCATGCGGCTTTGAGTCGATCAAGGGGCCGACTGCAAAAAAAGTGAAATAAATCGCATTGACTCTATTCAAGTGCTGAAATTGCGTAGAATTTTTTTTAATACTTTGTTTTATAACAATTCTTCTACTTAACCCACTGTCAACACATGCCGAATCGCGGGAAATGCGCACTTTGCTGCGCCGCAGCGATCCGGCAAAAAAGAAGGCCCGCCAAACGAGAGCGGGCCGTTAACTTTGTTTACAGTCACAAGGGTCGATTTCACCCTCGGGAAAAGGCCGAATCAGCCCAGTGCAGCAACGCGCTTGGTGAGGCGGCTAAACTTACGCGATGCCATATTCTTGTGCAGCACGCCCTTCGAAACGCCACGAGCCAGTTCAGGCTGAGCAGCGACCAGCGCAGCAGCAGCAGCCGTCTTATCGCCAGCTTCAAGAGCGGCTTCGACCTTCTTCACGAAGGTGCGGATACGGCTGACGCGATTGCCGTTGATTTCGTTGCGACGCGCGTTGCGACGGATACGCTTTTTTGCTTGCGGCGTATTGGCCATTTCAGTCCTCAAAAAATCAGATAGTTACGGGCATCCAGTACCGGAGAAATATCTCGACCGGACCCGATGAAGCGCCGCCCTTAGCCATGCTATACAGATTCGTCAACCGCGAATTGCCGCACTAACGCTGACATTTCGGGCAATAAAAGGTCGATCGACCCGAATCAACGCGACGCTGGACGGTAGCGCCGCAGTGGCAGGATTCGCCCTCGCGGCCATAGACCAGCCAGTCCTTCGCGAAATATCCAAGCTCTCCGTCAGGCGCTGCAAAGTCGCGCAGTGTTGAACCGCCAGCCTTGATAGCGGCCGCAAGGACATCCTTTATGGCAACGACCAACCTTTCCACGCGTGGCTTACTGATTGCGGTCGCGGAAGTGATCGGTGAAATCCCGGCCATATGCAGCGCTTCGCAGACATAGATATTGCCCAGCCCTGCCACGATCGACTGGTTGAGCAGCATCGCCTTAATCGGCGCCTTGCGCCCCTGCAGCGCCGCATGCAACACCTTGGCATCGAACGCATCGTCCAGCGGCTCTGGCCCCATCGCGACAAAATGGCGAAACCCCTCTAGTTCATCACGCCGCACAATATCGAGCGACCCAAAGCGCCGATGGTCGTTCAAGGCGACCACCCTGCCCGCGCCAGTCTCGAGAACGAAATGGTCGTGTTTCTCGATCTCCTCCGGATCGACCCGCCAACGACCCGACATCCCCAGATGGAAAATCAGCGTATCGTCGCGATCGGTGTGGACCAGCCCATATTTCGCGCGGCGCCCCAACCCTGTCACCCGCGCCCCCGTCAACCGCTGTCGGATATCGACCGGGATCGGCCAGCGAAGATCGGCCCGGCGCGGCTCGGCGCGGACGATTACCTCGCCGTCCAACACGGCACGAAGGCCGGCAACGGTTGTTTCGACTTCGGGAAGCTCTGGCATATGGTATAGCTAGTTAAATGACCTGCATTTGGCTAGCGGTTGCGAACGGCTATGACCTTTTAGGCTGCCTAATTCTCCATCAACGGAACAGCAAGGCGAGGACGGCACCCGTCCTGTCGTAATCCGGCAGTCCGCTGTCCGGCATCACACCCAGATCGCGCGGCGGAATACCTGGCCGATACGCAAAAAGTGCCAAACAGTTGATCGAAAATCGATAGCGTCGCGCCATAATTCTTGCACTCGTCGGCGCGCGCGCTGTGATGATAGCGGTGCAGCTCCGGGCCAACAAAAAGGTAATTCGCCCAACCCATCCGCATATCAACATTGAAATGGCTGATAACGCCATGCAGGCTGAGGATCATGCCGAACATCGCAACCACGATCTGGTCATAACCCATGATCCAGATCGGAACGACAATCGCCAAAACGCGAATGAGGATGGCATTGATCGGATGAAATACCGCATGCATGACCAGATACAGGCGCGGCGGTAGATGGTGCGCCGCATGCACCTTCCACAGCCAATGTCCAAATTTCCCGGGCATTTCGTGCATGGCGCGGTGGATGGCGTAGTCTAGACCTTCATAAATCAGCAGGGCGGCCGTGAGCTGAACGGCGATCGGCCAATTGCCCGCAGGTCCGGAAAGACTGGCCGAAGCCTTTATTCCCAAATAGGCCAGCACGAAGCCCAGAGCGTAGAGCGTAAGGCCATTCGGAACGACAAATTTGAAATCAGACCACAGGTTGCGCCACGTCATCCCCCAACGTTTTTCGTAGGGATAAACCAGTTCCAGCACCAAACAGAGGATGAATACGAAAGCAGCGCTCATCGATGACAGATTTTCCGGCGCGATATCGGTGTACCAGAGAAGATAGAAAGTATCGAGCTTGACCGTCCACAAAAACGGATAAAGCCCCCACCGGACGATCATTCGTCCCAAACTATCCCCGCCATCGGCTTGTTCCGCGATAATACTCGCCATTTGTCGACCTCCATTTTCTGGACATTAGTTCGAAAATGGACTTATGCCTGCTTGTTAAGTGACACCATCGACAGCAAGTCATTCGATGTCCGCTATTGAACAAATGGAGAGATTTTGTCTGGAAAGCAGCCCGACCGCCGTATCGGCAAAACGCGCGACGCGCTCGCCAATGCGATGTTCGCACTCATTCAGCGTGAGGACTGGAACGCGATTACGATTCAGTCGATCTGTGCAGAAGCGAATGTGGCGAGGGCTTCGTTCTACGCCCATTTTGACAGCAAGGTCGGGCTTCTCGATTTTATGATCGAACGCAATCTCGAAGGATTAGCGGATCATCTTACTTCGATGGGCGGCGGCGCAGTCGCAATATTAGGTTGGTTTGTCGAACATGTTGCTTCAGACCGGTCTCGATTTGCCAAAATTGTTTTGACCCCCGATGCGCATCCAGCACTGACGCGGTTCACAGCTGTCGTGCGTGACCAATATCATGCAGCATTGAAAACCGAAGGAGTGCACGCCCAAGACGCCGAAATCGACTTCATCATGGGTGGCACGATGCAACTGCTCATGAATTGGTCAAAGACCTGGCGGATGCAGCAAGTGCCGACACTCCGAGAAAATGTGCTCGAATTTGCACGCAGAATATTGGCCCAAGGCAATTAGATTTTGCTGCCAACTAGATTTGCATCTGGCGCAAGACCAACAACCGCTTTTGCACCTATCACCCTTTGCGGGCGGCGCAACTATCGGCTAGGGCGCCTTTCATGACTAAAACCGTCTCCTTTGGCTATGAACAGGTTAGCCCCGAAGAAAAGACCCAGCGCGTGCGCGGTGTCTTTTCGAGTGTTGCCAGCAAATATGACATTATGAACGATGCCATGTCGGGCGGGATGCACCGGCTGTGGAAGGATCAGTTCGTCCGCCGGGTGAAGCCACGTGCGGGCGAGGATATTCTCGATATGGCAGGCGGCACCGGCGACATCGCCTTTCGCATGGAAAAGGCCGGAGCCAATATTACCGTCAGCGACATCAATCCCGACATGCTGTCGGTCGGCATGGAACGTGCGGTCGAGCGCGGCATTGATACGCTGGTGTGGAGCGAACAGAATGCCGAGAAGCTGACTTTTCCGGACAGGCATTTCGACGCCTATACGATTGCCTTTGGCATCCGCAACGTAACCGACATCCCGGCAGCACTACGCGAGGCGCACCGTGTGCTGCGTTATGGCGGGCGTTTCTTCTGCCTCGAATTCTCGACGGTCGAATGGCCGGGGCTTTCGAAGGTCTATGATGTCTATTCGCACCACCTGCTGCCCAAAATGGGCAAAGTTATTGCAGGCGATGAAGACAGCTATCGCTACCTCGCCGAATCGATCCGCAAATTCCCCCCGATGCCACAGTTCGAGCGTATGATCCGCGAAGCAGGGTTCGTGCAGACCAAGGTCGAGCCGATATTGGGCGGGCTTGTCGCGATCCACAGCGGCTGGAAGGTTTAACGCCTTAGCAATGACGCGCCCTACCACGCATATCCTTCGCCTGCTCAAATGGGGCCGCATCCTGGCGCGCCACGGGGCACTGCGCGGGATCGAGAAGGACCGAAATACACCGCCGCAGGTTAAGCGGCTGTGTCGGATTGCACGTTTGGGAACGATCCAACCGAAGGTGCCGGACTATGCGGGGGCTTTCCGCGAAATCGGCCCTGCGGCGATCAAGCTCGGGCAGACGCTGGCCACCCGGCCCGATTTGGTCGGCGAGGAAGCGGCGCACAATTTGCTGACGCTGCAGGATTCATTGCCGCCGGAAAAATTCGAGCGGATCTATGACGAGATCGACCATAGCCTCAATAAACCCGCTGCCGAGCTGTTCGAATATGTCGATCCAGAGCCGGTAGGTGCCGCCTCGATCGCACAGGTGCACCGTGCACGCACCACCGACGGACGCGAAGTCGCAGTCAAGGTGCTTCGTCCCGGTATCCGTGAACAATTTGCGCGCGACATCGAAACTTATGAATGGGCGGCGGCGCATCTCGAAGCCCTAGGCGGGGAAGCCGCGCGCCTACGCCCGCAGCTTGTCATTGCTAATCTCAAACGCTGGACCTTGCGCGAGTTGGATCTGCGGCGCGAAGCGGCATCCGCGTCGGAACTCAAGGAAGCAATGGCGGCGGTCGAAGGCTATCATATCCCGGCGATCGACTGGGACCGCACCTCGGGCCGGGTGATGACGCTCGAATGGGTCGATGGCATCAAGATTTCGGATGTTGAGGCCTTGAAGGCTGCCGGCCATGATACCGGCAAACTAGCTGAAAAACTGGTTCTAACCTTCCTACGACAAGCCATTTCCGAAGGTTTTTTCCACGCCGACATGCACCAGGGCAATCTTTTCGTCCGCCCCGATGGCAGCATCGTTGCGATCGACTTCGGTATCATGGGCCGAATCAACCGCCAGGCGCGTTTATGGCTGGCCGAAATCCTCTACGGCCTGACCACAGGCAACTACCGCCGCGTCGCCGAAATCCATTTCGAAGCGCAATATGTGCCGAGCTATCACAATGTCGACGAATTCGCGACCGCGCTGCGCGCCGTGGGAGAACCTACACGCGGCAAACCAGTGAGCGAACTATCGGTTGGGCAGATGCTCGACAGCCTGTTTGCGATCACCCGCGATTTTGACATGCAGACCCAACCGCATCTGTTGCTGCTGCAAAAAACGATGGTGATGGTAGAAGGTGTCGCCACCAGCCTGAACCCCGCCATCAACATGTGGGACGTTGCCGCCCCCTATGTCGGCGAATGGATTCGCGGCGAACTGGGGCCCGAAGCAGCGCTCGCCGATGGCCTGCGTGACCGGATGAAAACACTCGCGCTGATCCCCGACCTTATCAAGCGCCTCGACGACCAACTCCCTAAAAAAGGCGGCGCCCCGCCCCCGCCACCACTGCCCGAGATCGAATTGATCTGGGAGAAACGCCGGGGCGGAAATGGCTGGCGCTATACCGCTATCGCCATCCTCGCCGCTGCCGCTGGCGCTGCGGGCATGTGGGCGTTAGGATAGGGCCATGACCCAGAAACGCATCCTGTTGATCGTCGGGGGCGGCATCGCGGCCTATAAGGCCTGCGAGCTTGTGCGCACGATCCGTAAAGCCGGGCATGCCGTGCGCTGCGTCCTGACCAAAGGCGGTTCGCAGTTCGTCACGCCGCTGACATTAGGGGCGTTATCCGAGGACAAGGTTTATACCGACCTATTCGACCTGAAGGATGAGGCCGAAATGGGGCACATCCAGCTGTCGCGTCAGGCAGACTTGGTCGTCGTCTGCCCCGCAACTGCCGACCTGCTCGCCAAGATGCATGCGGGCATTGCTGACGATCTGGCTACCACCCTGCTGCTGGCCACCGACAAGCCGGTGCTGGCTGTTCCGGCGATGAATGTCCGCATGTGGCAACATCCAGCGACGCGGCGCAATGTGGCGGGCCTGCGCGCCGATGGCGTGCATGTGATGGATCCGGATGCGGGTGAAATGGCCTGCGGTGAATTCGGGCCGGGCCGCTTGCCCGAAATCGAGCGTATCTTTGCCGAGATCAGCCATCATTTGGCGACCGCGACGCCCGTGATGGCCGCTCAGCCCGATTTTGCCGAACCCGCGCACCGCCCTCTTTTTGGCAAGCATGTGCTGGTGACGGCGGGCCCCACGCATGAGCCGATTGATCCGGTGCGCTATATCGCCAACCGCTCGTCAGGGCGGCAAGGCTTTGCGATTGCACAGGCCGCCGCTGAGATGGGCGCGGACGTGACACTCATCGCTGGCCCTGTCCACCTGACGACACCTCCGGGCGTCATTCGTATCGATGTGGAAAGCGCGCGCGAAATGCTCGCCGAGGTCGAAAAAGCCCTGCCCGCCGATGTCGCGATCATGGTGGCAGCCGTTGCCGATTGGCGCGCCGCCGATGAGGCTGGGCAGAAAATCAAAAAGGATGGCAAGGCGATTCCACCGCTCGAACTCGCCGAGAATCCGGATATTCTCGCGACGCTCGGCAAACATGCGCAACGTCCTACCCTGCTGATCGGTTTTGCCGCCGAGACCGAAAAGGTCGTCGAGCATGCCCAAGCCAAACTCACCAAAAAGGGCTGCGACTGGATTGTGGCCAATGACGTCTCGGGCGATGTCATGGGTGGCGCGAACAACGCGGTGCATATCGTCACCAAGGACGGCGTCGAAAGCGTGGCCGATGCGCCCAAGGATGTGATTGCCCGCAAATTGATGGAGAAGATTGCCGATGCCGTCGGACAAGGTTGAAATCAGGGTCAAGCGGCTCAACAATGGCGCAGGCCTGCCCCTGCCTGCTTATGCCAGCGCAGGTGCGGCTGGCATGGATATCTGTGCGGCCGAGGCAATCACCCTGAAACCGGGCAAGCGCGCAGCCGTGCCGACTGGTTTCGCCTTTGCTATTCCGCACGGCTATGAAATTCAGGTCCGCCCGCGTTCGGGCCTCGCGCTCAAGCACGGCATTACCTGCCTCAACACGCCTGGCACGATCGATTGCGACTATCGCGGTGAGGTGAAGGTTATCCTCGCAAATCTGGGTGATGAGGATGTCAGCTTCGAACGCGGTGACAGGATCGCCCAGTTGGTAGTCGCAGCCGCACCGCAGGCCAAAGTGAGCGAGGTCGACGCTCTCGACGATACCGTGCGTGGTTCGGGCGGCTTCGGCTCGACCGGGGTATGAACAAAAAGCATTCGTCATGCTGAACATGTTTCAGCATAGCGCGCGACGGCAGTTTGTTGTCCTGAAACAAGTTCAGGACGACGATTGAATCATGACCAACCTGACCGACGCCCAACTTGATCGCTACGCCCGCCATATCGTCCTTCGCGATATTGGCGGTTCTGGCCAAAGCAAACTGCTCGGCAGCCATGTACTGTTGATCGGAGCGGGTGGCATCGGCTGCCCGGCCATCCAGTATCTTGCGGCCGCCGGTGTTGGCACAATCAGCGCAGTCGACGACGACGACATTTCCCTATCCAATTTGCAGCGACAGGTGCTTTTCAGCGAAGCGCAAATCGGCAAACCCAAGGTGGAAGCAGCGGCCCAAGCGGTAGCACGCCTAAATCCTGATGTTACCTTTCATGCTATAAAAGAGCGTATTACGGCGCAAACCTCTGCCCAGATGTTGGAAAATGTTGATGTCGTGATCGACGGCAGCGACAATTTTGCCACCCGGCTGATCGTCAACGATCTTTGCATCGCCGCACGTGTGCCGCTGGTAAGCGCCGCCATTGGCCAGTTCCACGGCCAGATTGGCACCTTCACCGGCTGGGAAGCCGATGCCCCCTGCTATCGCTGTTTCGTCGGCGACGCGCATGATCCTGATGACTGCGACGATTGCGCGACACAAGGCGTGCTCGGCGCGATGTGCGGCCTGATGGGCAGCTTCGCTGCGATGGAGGCCATCCGCGCGCTCACCGGCTTTGGCGACGAAACGAAGGGCAAGCTGCACATCTTCGATGGATTGAAGCCGGCGATGCGCACCTTGAACCTCGCCAAAGATCCCGAGTGCCGGAGCTGCTGCGACTAACAGTCGAGCAGTTCCTCCACCCAATCAGGTACGATTTCGGTCGCTGAGCCGTGCCGCGCCTCGTCAAAAAAATGGCTGCCTTGCGAAGGTTCCAGATTGAGTTCAAGGGTCTTGGCCCCCTGCTGTTTTGCATCGCGTACAAAACCCGCCGCCGGATAGACCGCACCCGATGTGCCGATGCTGACAAAAAGGTCGGCGGTGCGGATCGCTGCGTAGATTTCGGGCATATGGTAAGGCATTTCGCCGAACCAGACCACGTCGGGACGTAAAGATGGGGTGCCGCAAATCGGGCAAGGCGGGCGATGCTGCATCGGATCGCGCCAATCGCTGCGGATCTCGCAAGCCATGCACAGTGCCTTCAGATGCTCGCCATGCATGTGGAGCAGACGCTCGGCCCCTGCCCGTTCGTGCAAATCGTCGACATTCTGCGTGACGATCAACAGATTGCGCCCATCGCCGCGCCAGTGCCGGTCAAGCTCGGCGAGTGCATAATGTGCGTCATTCGGCTCCTTGGTCTGGATAGCCGCGCGGCGCATGTCGTAAAAGCGGTGCACCAGATCGGGGTCGCGTTCGAACGCTTCGGGCGTCGCGACATCTTCAACCCTGTGTTTCTCCCAAAGCCCGCCTGCATCGCGGAACGTGTCGATCCCGCTTTCGGCGCTCACACCAGCTCCGGTGAGGATTACGATATTTTTCATTCTTCTCTCTGCTTCAAAATAAGCCGTCACCCTGAACTTGTTTCAGGGTCCATTTCGCCGCATAGAGCTTCGGTCTCGGCTGACAAATGGATGCTGAAACAAGTTCAGCATGACGAGGTTGTTTGATGACTGCAATTGGTATCATTGGAAGTAAGGGCCGGATGGGAACCGCCCTTATTACTGCGATCAACGAAGCTGGCCACATCCATGCAGGCGGGGTCGACAAGGGTGACGATATCGCAGGCCTTGCTGCGGCATCCGATGTGCTGGTCGATTTTTCCAGCCCGCATGCGCTGGAAACCAATCTGGCCGCGTGCAACTTTGCCAAGAAACCGATTGTTATAGGCACTACCGGACTTGAGGAACGGCATCACTGGCTGATTGACGATGCCGCGCAGGACATCGCTGTGCTTCAGACTGGAAACACCTCGCTCGGCGTGACCATGCTCGCTGCTCTGGTGAAAGAAGCGGCATCCCGGCTTGGACCCGATTGGGATATCGAGATTGTCGAAATGCATCACCGCATGAAGGTTGATGCCCCTTCGGGCACAGCCCTTCTACTGGGTGAAGCCGCCGCTGCCGGACGCTATATCGACCTTGCCGACAATAGCGAGCGTGGCCGCGACGGCATCACCGGGGCGCGCAAAGAAGGCGCCATCGGCTTCGCCTCGCTGCGCGGTGGCACGGTGGCGGGCGATCATAATGTGATACTGGCGGGCAATGAAGAAAGCATCACCCTGTCACACCGTGCCGAAAACCGGATGATCTTTGCCCGTGGCGCCATGAAGGCCGCGATCTGGCTGATGCAGCAAAAGCCCGGGCGATACACGATGCCCGAAGTGCTCGGGCTGTAAGGCTAACTCCCGCGACGCACCAGTTGCACCGGCACGCGGCGGTGGGTCAGTGGCTCGCCTGATATCCGATTCAACACATTCTGGACTAGCAGGTCGCCTGCCTGCTCGAAATCCGGTTCGATCGTCGTCAGCGGCGGCGACGAATAATTACCGGCCCGGATCCCGTCAAAACCGATGACCGAAACCAGTTCAGGAACCGATATCCCGCTTTCGGACAGCGCCCGCAACACGCCCAGCGCGGTCAGATCACAGGCTGCAAATATGCCGTCAAAAGGTTGACCGGATTGGAGCAAAGCCCGAACGGCCTCGACGCCTTGCTCCTCACGCGACAGGCTTTCGTCGACCTCGATCGCGGGAGCGGATAGCCCCGCCGTGCGCAACTCTTCAGCAAATCCGTCATAGCGTTCGCCAAACTGGCGTTGTTGCGAGGCGCGAGCGCCGATGAAAACCGGATGCTTTCGCCCTCGTTCAATCAGATAACGGGCAGCAATCCGGCCGCCACCTTCATTCTCGCTGCGTACCCAGCGCAGATCATCATCGGGCGCGCCCCAGCAGACCCAAGCCTTGTCCGGATGGTCGAGCCCGCGGAAGTAGGCCCAAGCTTCCGGATTTTGTGTCGTGCCGATGACAATCATACCGTCGGCCTGGCGGGCATCATCATATTGGCCAAAGAAATTTCCGGGGCTGTCCTGAAAGGACACCAGCAAATTATAGCCTTTAGCGGCGGCGGCGGCGGCCACGCTGCCCAGCAAGGAGAAGTAGAATGGATTGGTCTCGGTGGCACTCTCCCCTGCCCGGCCGATCAGCACCACCGCCAATGTCATTGTCTCGCCACGCCGGAGCCGCGTGGCGTTCTGGTTGATGACATAGCCCAGTTCCTGTGCGGCCTGCAGCACCTTGGCGCGGGTTTCGTCACTGACCTTCGGGCTGCCGTTCAAGGCGCGCGATACGGTAGGCTGGGTTACGCCTGCCCGCTGCGCGACGTCAAATGCGGTGACCCGAAATGCCATATATGCCTCTCCCCGATTTTCAGCCTATTACACGCGTCGGGGGGATTACATCAACTCCTGTCGGTTGATCGCTTTGGAGCCTGCTGGCAGGCTGAAGAGCATGCCATCTTCCCCGACCACAATTTCGCCTTTGAAGCGTTTGGGGGCATCACCCAAAAAGGCCGGATTGAAGAAGCGCGACGGAAAAGGTGGAACGATGTGGGTAAACACAAGTTGGCCGACACCCGCTTTACGCGCACTGTCCGCAGCCTCCTCTGGCGAGGCATGATAATCCAGAATATCCTTGGTGATCTTGGCTGTGTTGCCTAATCCTTTTTTGTCGAGCGCCGCCGTCATTTTGGACACCAGTTTCGGTTGGAGCGCTTCGTGCAACAGCAGGTCTGCGTCCTTTGCCACGCGTTCCAACACTGCCGATTTGGCTGTGTCGCCGCTGACGACAACCGACCGCCCCTTATAATCGAAACGATATCCGACCGCAGGCGAAACCGGGTCATGATCAACCTTGAAGGCAGTGACGGTCAGGCCATCTTTTTCAAGAACCACCCTACTGTTACCATCCATAGCAAATGGCATTGCGGTTGCCCCTGCTCCCGACGGCGGCACGATGTCCTCTCCATGATGGGCAATGCGATAGATGTTATCCTGCGCATAGGCGGCGTTGAAACCTGCAATCACCGCTTCGACACCGGCAGGGCCAAAGACTGGTAAGGGTGCCTTGGCCGAACTGCCCGTCCAGCGCAGCAACATCATCGGCCCCAAGCCATCCATATGATCGGAATGGAAATGCGTCAGGAACAAGCCATCGATTTTCCCATTGGGTATGCCCATCAGCGAAATATTGCGCGCACCGCCTTCACCCGCATCGACTACGAAAATCCGTTTGCCCGCAACAATGACGGTGCAGGCCCCTGCCCGGTCGGCGTTGGGCAAAGGTGATCCGGTTCCACACAACCCGACATGCAAACCGTCGGGCAGCGACGCCGTGACGTCACGGCCCACACGAGCATTTACGGCGCGTTCAAAAAGCGAAAGACCGATTTGTTCCTGAAAATGCCTTATCCCAACCGCACCGATTGCAGCCACCCCAAGCAACGCCAACAGCCATTTTGCAGATTTTCGCATGCTGCCCTCCCCCCAAAAGTGAATTCAAACACCGTTTCCGCGACGGATTGTTACAAATTGTGGCAATTTTGCCGCGTTTATCAAAGATTTTACGTTAGCACATCTAAGCACATTGCGGGCTGCTTTCGGACTGGTTACAGCCGCAACCAGTGCAGAATGCACCATAAAAAATATAAGACAAGGATGGTTCACCATCCCCACTCCCAAGGAAGTTCGCCGATTTCCGGCACATTTGTGATGATCAAGTGGAGAGTTAAATTATGAAGTTTGCACATGCTGCAGTGCGTGCCGCACTGCTGTCGACGATTAGTGTTGCCTCAATCGGGCTCGCCTCGGCCGCTCAGGCTCAGGATGAAAGTGTCGAAGCTGCCGAAGCAACAGCCGAAGAAGACGTCGCCTTCGACGAAATCATCGTGACTGCAACGCGCCGCGATCAGGCCGCGCAAGACGTTCCCCTTGCAGTCAGCGTTGTCGCTGGCGAGCAGCTTGCCAATGCCGGTGTCGTCGACATCCGCGGTATCCAGCAGCTCGCGCCTTCGCTGAAAACCACAACCGGCCAGTCGTCAGCCACCGGCGCTGTGCTGACCATTCGCGGTATCGGCACCGCGGGCGATAACCCGGGTTTTGAACCCGCCGTCGGCGTGTTCATCGACGGCGTTTTCCGCGCACGTGCAGGCGTTGCACTGGCTGAGCTGCCCCCGATCGATCGTGTCGAAGTGCTGCGCGGCCCGCAGGGTACGCTTTTCGGTCGCAACACCTCGGCAGGTGCACTTAACATCACCACCACCAAGCCGAAGTTCGAGCTCGGCGGTTATGCCGAATTCAGCTATGGGAATCTCGACGAAATCGAAGCCAAAGCTGGCGTGACCGGCCCGGTTTCAGAGCAGGTCGCATTGCGTCTGGATGGCGGTTATCACAAGCGTGACGGCTACATCAAACTCGCTAATGAAGATGGCCGCGTCAACAACATCAACCGCTGGTTCGCCCGTGGTCAGGCCTATTTCGAAAATGACGACATCAACTTCCGTGTAATTGCGGATGTCGCCAAGACTAACGAAGATTGCTGCGGCGCGCTGAACACCGGAAGCGGCTTCTCGCTGCCGCTGACCAGCACCAACAACGCCATCGCCTTCATCGCGAGCAATGCGATCGAAGCTCTGTCGGCAAACCCGCTGGCAGGTGGCGCAGTTGGCCGTGACGGCATCGTCCGTCCGTTCGACGCCAAGGGTCGTGTCATGGCAACAACGCCGGGCCGCGGCCTGACCGAAAAGGTCGACGAATGGGGCATTTCGGGCGAATTCAACTGGGACTTCGGCGGCGCAACGCTGACCTCCATCACCGCTTATCGTGACTGGAAGGCCCTACGCGACCAGGACGTCGATTTCTCGGGTCTCGATCGCGCCTATCGCGACGATTACCGCACCGGCATGAAGGATTTCACTCAGGAAATCCGTCTGCAGGGTTCGGCATTCAACGACAAGGTCGACTGGCTTGTTGGCGCATTCTACATGAATGAAAAGCTGACGATGACCGACACCATCCGTTTCGGGACGCAAGCTGATCAATATACCGATGCTGTTATTAACGGCCTGAGCCGCTCGGCGGCCCTGCCAACCGGACTGCAATTATACGGTACGTTGGGCGCTGGTGTTCCGCTGTTTGGTCAAGTTGCGCTTGCAACCAACCCGACACTGCTTGCGGCAGCGCTCGGCAACCCGGCATTGTTCACGCTGTTCAACAGCCCGTTGCCGCGCACTCCGGCCGGTGCCGGCCAGTTGGCGGACAAATATCGCGTCGATACCAATGCGATTGCACTATTCACGCACAACATCATCAACATCAGTGACAATCTGTCGCTGACGCTGGGCCTGCGTTACAATTATGAAAAGAAGACCATCGATACTGACCTGAACGCAGTGTCGCCTGTCCGTCGTCAGAACATTTGGCACTGATGGCTGCGTAAATTAGCGGAGCATTGG